>NZ_BJMM01000056.1 GCF_006539165.1 Streptomyces cacaoi
CCGGGGCCCGCCCCGCCCCAACAGCTGCCTCTCCCAGGGCGCCGACCCCCGCCGCCCCCCCCCGCCCTCCCGTCGCAGCCGCCGCCAGGGGCGGCGGGTGGGGCGACGGGCGGGCGGGCGTGAACGGCTCCCGTGGGCGACGATGGGCCCATGGCAACACATGTGATCACAGGTGCCGGCTCCGGCATCGGCGCCGAGGTGGCCCACCGGCTGCTGGAGCGCGGCGACACCCTGCATCTGCTGGCCCGCGACGCGGGGCGCGCCAAGGAGCTGGCGGAGCGCTTCCCGGGCGCCCGCACGCTCGTGGGCGACCTGGGCGAACCCGAGCGGCTGTCCTGGGCCTTCAGCCACCAGACGCTGCCCGAACAGGTCGACTCGCTGCTGCACATCGCGGGCGTCGTCGAGCTGGGCAAGGTCGGTGACCTGGGGCCGAAGGTGTGGAACAGCACACTGGCCGCCAACCTGGTCGCCCCGGCCGAGCTGACCCGGCTGCTGCTGCCCCAGCTGCGGCAGGCACGCGGCCACGTCGTCTTCGTCAACTCCGGCGCCGGGCTGCGCGCCAACCCGGACTGGAGCGCCTACGCGGCGAGCAAGCACGGCCTCAAGGCGCTCGCCGACGCGCTGCGCGGCGAGGAGTCGGGGAACGGGGTGCGGATCACCTCCGTCTACCCGGGCCGGGTGGCGACACCGATGCAGGAGAAGGTCCACCGCCAGGAGGGCAAGGAGTACGACGCGAACCGCTTCGTGCCCGCCGAGGCCGTGGCGACGACCGTGCTGACCGCGCTGGATCTGCCGCGCGGCGCCGAGGTGACGGATCTGTCGGTACGCCCCGGCGGCCACTGAGGGTACGGTGCGGGGCGGCGGGCCGCGGGCCGCGCCGCTCCTGCCGTGACCTGCGGCGCGAGGGCGGGACGTAGGCTTCCCGGGTGAGCGAGAAGCGACGAGAACGCCCCTGGGGCCCGGCGGCCGCCAGCGGCATCGGCTCCATGCCCGGCACCGACGCACGCGAGGCGGCCAGGACGGTGCTGGGTTCCCTGGACGCCCCCGAGCATCTGCCCCACCTTCCCGAGCTGCCCGCGCGCGGCCCCGGCGCCGACATGCTGGGCCGGACGGCCGGGCTGCTGGCCGAGCTGTACGTGCAACTGGAGCCCAGCGGCTGGCGGATCGCCGACCGGCCCGGCCGCGACACCCGCCGGGCCCGCTCGTGGCTGGGCGAGGACCTCGACGCGCTGGAGGAGTTCACCCAGGGCTACGGCCAACAGGACCCGGCGCGTGCCGGGCTGAAGGTGTCCGTCGTCGGGCCGTGGACGCTGGCCGCCGGGCTCCAGCGGCGCTCCGGCGAGGCCATGCTGGGCGACCCCGGTGCCTGCCGCGACCTCGCGGCCTCGCTGGCCGAGGGGCTCGCCGCACACTTGGCCGAGGTGCGCAAGAGGGTGCCGGACGCGCGGATCGTGTTGCAGCTGGACGAGCCTTCGCTGACCTCCGTGCTGACCGGGAGCGTGCGCACCGCCAGCGGCTACCGCACCTATCCGGCCGTCGACCGCGCGGTCGTCGAGGGCACCCTGCGCGAGCTGATCGGCGCACACGACGGGCCCGTCGTCGTGCACAGCTGTGCGCCGCGGGTGCCGGTCGCGCTGCTGCGGCGTGCGGGCGCGGCGGGGATCTCGCTGGATCTCGCGCTGCTCACCGAGCGTGAGGAAGAACCGGTGGCGGAGGCGCTGGAGGCGGGGGTCGCACTGTTCGCCGGTGTCGTACCGACCGTCGAGCCGGAGACGGGGGCATTGTCGGACCCGGCCGGTAGCGTCGGGGGAGTCAGGTCGCTGTGGCGCAGGCTGGGGCTGTCTCCCGGGCTGCTCGCCGAGTCCGTCGTGGTCACCCCCGCGTGCGGGCTGGCCGGTGCCTCGCCCGCGTACGCGCGGGAGGCGCTGCGGCGCAGTGTCCGGGCCGCGAGATCACTCGCTGACAACCCTACGTAACGGGAGGACGACACGGTGGCTGCCGAACAGGACGTGGCCGTGCCCGCAGAGGCGCGGGAGGAACACGCGCGTCTCGCCGAGCAGATCGAGGAGCACCGCTTCCGCTACTACGTCAAGGACGCGCCGATCGTCAGCGACGCCGAGTTCGACCGGCTGCTGCGGCGGCTGGAGTCGCTGGAGGAGGAGCACCCGGCGCTGCGGACGCCCGACTCGCCCACCCAGAAGGTGGCCGGGCACTACGAGACGGAGTTCACCGAGGTCGCACACCGCGAGCGCATGCTGTCGCTGGACAACGCGTTCGACGACGGAGAGCTGGCGGAGTGGGCCGAGCGCGTCGCACGGGAACTGTCCGGCGCCGCACACCACTTCCTGTGCGAGCTGAAGGTCGACGGCCTCGCGGTCAACCTCACCTACGAGCACGGCCGCCTCACCCGCGCCGCCACCCGCGGTGACGGCCGCACCGGCGAGGACATCACCCCCAACATCCGCACGATCGCGGACATCCCCGAGCGGCTCTCCGGGGAGCGCGTGCCTCGGCTGGTGGAGGTGCGCGGCGAGGTCTTCTTCCCGATGGAGCGGTTCGAGGAGCTGAACGCGCGCCTGGTGGAGGCGGGCGACAAGCCGTTCGCCAACCCCCGCAACGCGGCCGCCGGTTCGCTCCGCCAGAAGGACCCGCGGGTGACGGCGACCCGGCCGCTGCACATGGTGGTGCACGGCGTCGGCGCGCTGGAGGGCTTCGAGACGGGCGAGGGCACCGGCTGGGAGCGGCTCTCGCAGGTGTACGACCTGCTGAGCGAGTGGGGCCTGCCCACGTCGGCGCACTGCCGGGTGGTCGACGGGCTGGACGGCGTGCGCGAGTTCATCGCGTACTACGGCAAGCACCGGCACTCGGTGGAGCACGAGATCGACGGCGTCGTCGTCAAGCTGGACGAGATCCGGCTCCAGGGCCGGCTGGGCGCCACGTCCCGCGCGCCGCGCTGGGCGATTGCCTGGAAGTACGCGCCGGAGGAGGTCAACACCGAGCTGGTGGACATCCGCGTCGGCGTCGGCCGCACCGGCCGGGTGACGCCGTACGCGGTGGTCGAGCCGGTCACGGTCGCCGGCAGCGAGGTGGAGTTCGCGACGCTGCACAACCAGGAGATCGTCAAGTCCAAGGGCGTGCTCATCGGGGACACGGTGGTGCTGCGCAAGGCGGGCGACGTCATCCCCGAGATCCTCGGCCCGGTCGCGGATCTGCGGGACGGCAGCGAGCGTGCGTTCGTGATGCCCTCGCAGTGCCCGGAGTGCGGTACACCGCTCCAGCCGATGAAGGAGGGGGACATCGATCTGCGGTGCCCCAACTCCCGCTCGTGCCCGGCGCAGTTGCGGGAGCGGCTGTTCTATCTGGCGGGCCGCAAGTCGCTGGACATCGAGCACTTCGGATACGTCGTGGCCAGCGCGCTCACCCAGCCGCTGGAGCCGGCCGAGCCCCCGCTGCGGGACGAGGGCGGCCTGTTCGATCTGACGGTGGAGGATCTGCTGCCGATCGTCGCGCACGTCGTCGACCCGGACAGCGGGCTGCCCAAGCGGGACCCGAAGACCGGTGAGAACAAGACGGTCACGCTCTTCGCCAACCAGAAGGGCGAGCCGCGCAAGAACACCCTGGCGATGCTGGAGAACATCGAGGCGGCCAAGGACCGGCCGCTGGCGCGGATCATCACCGGGCTGTCCATCCGGCACGTGGGCCCGGTCGCGGCCGAGGCGCTCGCGCGCGAGTTCCGCTCGCTGGACCGCATCGCCGAGGCGTCGGAGGAGGAGCTGGCCGCGACGGAGGGCGTCGGGCCGACGATCGCGGCCTCCCTCAAGGCGTGGTTCGCCGAGGACTGGCACCGGCAGATCGTCGAGCGCTGGCGGGCGGCCGGGGTCCGGATGGCCGAGGAGGCGACGGGTGAGGAGGGCCCGCGTCCGCTGGAGGGCGTCACCGTGGTGGTGACCGGAACCCTCGCCTCCTACACCCGGGACGGCGCCAAGGAGGCGCTCCAGGACCGCGGTGCGAAGGTCACCGGTTCCGTCTCGAAGAAGACGGGCTTCGTCGTCGCCGGGGACAATCCGGGCTCGAAGTACGACAAAGCCGTCCAGTTGAAGGTGCCGATTCTGGACGATGACGGATTCGCCGTCCTGTTGGAGCAGGGGCCGGATGCCGCCCGCGAGGCGGCGCTGGCGCCGGATGAGGAAGAGTAGCGGAGAGCAGCGGGGCCGCGCGGGAGAGCACAGAGCACGGCTGCCGGGCCCGGCGGCGGCGAACGCCGCGTGCCGGGCGCCGGCGCCGGCCCGCCACAGGCCGCACACCGGGGTACGGCCGTCACAGACGCCTGACGGGTTTTCACCGCCGGAAGCACACCGTTCGGTCACAGCAGCCGTACGAGCCCGCGAAGTTGGGCACGCTCGTGGGGGAGGGATGGAGGCAACAGCGGCCGATCGCTGCCCCTGCACCCGGTCAGCGGCCTACTGTTGACATGGACGCCTGTCGTGGTGAGGGGGCAGGCGCGGACGGCTGCGAGGGGACCAGGATGCTGGAATTCTCCGGGGGCGCCAGGCCCCCGTTCTCCCGCCTGCCCTCCGACGGCGCGCGGCGCGGCGCGGGACGCGGCGGCGGCCCGGGCCGGGCGGGCGCGCCGGTGCCGACGGGCTCCGACCCGGGCGGAGGGGCCGGCAGCGCCCAGCAGACCGGTCCGGCGGGAGCCGGACGGGCGGGCGGGCCGGGCGGTGCACAGGGCCGGTCCGGCGGACCGGAGCGCGGCGGGGAGGAGGCGCCGTGGCTCCAGCGGCTGATGGCGGCCCGTCCGCCGCTGCTGCCCGCCGGGGTCGTGGCGGGCGCCGCCGCGGTGCTCGTGCTCGGTCTCTTCCGGGTGCTGTCGGCGGGGCACGCGCTGTTTCCCGAGGGCGTCGTCGGCTGGTCGTTCGCGGTGCTCACCGGGCTGGTCGTCGCGCATCTGGTGACGATGGGCCGGGACCGCTGGTGGGGCGGCACCGGCTCGGGGCCCGCGCTCACGCTGGCCATTCTGCTGCTGTGCGGATGGGTGCCGGCGCTGCTGGTCAGCCTGGCCGTCGTCGTGCTGGTCGGCGCCGCGCGGCGGCACCGCTGGCGGCAGGCGGTGGTGCACGGCGCCATCGACATCCTGGGGGTCGGCGCCGCGGCGCTCGGCCCGGCGGTGTGCGGGGCGCACCCCTCGGTGGAGAACCCGTGGCTGCCCGCCGAGTGGGGGCCGGAGGCCGTGCCGGGCACGGTGCTCGCCGCCGCCCTGTATCTGCTGACGACCCGCGCCCTCCAGTGGTTCACCCTCGCCCCGCGCACCCGCGGGCTGCCGACGGCGCTGCGCACCTCGCTGGTGCGGCAGGGGCTGGTGGGCACCGCGCTGGTGGGGATCGCCCCGCTCATCGTGATCGTCGCCGTCCACAAGCCGCTGCTGCTCCCGCTGTTCGCCATCCCGCTGATCGCGCTGGACACCACCTTGCGGATCGCCCGGGCGCGCGCCGAGGAGCAGCTGCGCGACCCGCTGACCGGGCTGCCGAACCGGCTGTGGCTGCTGGAGCGGGCCTGGACGGCGCTGGACGAGGCCGAACGGACGGGCGCGCGCTCCGCGCTGGTGCTGATCGACCTGGACCGCTTCCGTTCGGTCAACGACACTCTCGGCCATCTCGCGGGCGACCGGCTGCTGTTGCAGATCGCGGACCGGCTGCGCGAGGTGCTGCCGCGCGGCGCCGAGGCGGCCCGGCTCGGCGGGGACGAGTTCGCGGTGCTGCTGCCCGTCTGCGACTCCACCACCAGCGCCCAGCGCGTGGCCCGTTCGCTGGTCTCCGCGCTCGGCTCCCCGCTCGACCTGGACGGGCTCACCCTCGTCCTGGAGGCCAGTGCGGGCGTCGCCGTCTTCCCCGAGCACGCACGCGAGGCCGAGGGCCTGCTGCGCCGGGCCGACGTGGCGATGTACGAGGCCAAGCGGGACCGCACCGCCGTCGAGGTCTACGAGGCCACCCGGGACGGCAACACCCCCGACCGGCTGGGCCTGCTGGCGGATCTGCGCCGCGCGCTGGACGCCGGCGAGGTCGAGTTGCACTACCAGCCGAAGGTCGGTTTCGACGGCACCGTCTCCGGCCTGGAGGCGCTGGTGCGCTGGGTGCACCCGGAGCGCGGCCGGGTCCCGCCGGACGAGTTCATCGCGATCGCCGAGACGTCCGGGCTGATGCCGCGGCTGACGGAGTACGTGCTGGAGACGGCGCTGGCGCAGGTCGCCGTGTGGCGGGGCTGCGGTCTGACGGTGCCCGTCGCGGTGAACGTCTCCCCGCGCGATGTGCACGCGCCCGGCTTCGCCGGGGCTGTCGCCGCCCGGCTGGCCCGGCACGGCGTCCCGCCCGGCGCGCTCCAGCTGGAGATCACCGAGCATGTGCTGCTGGAGGACCCGCAGCGCGCGGCCGACACCCTCGCCGGGCTGACCGGGCACGGCGTGAAGATGTCCCTGGACGACTTCGGCACGGGCTACTCCTCGCTGGTGCATCTGCGCCGGCTGCCGGTGAGCGAGCTGAAGATCGACCGCTCGTTCGTGGCCCGGCTCGCGGTGGACACCGAGGACGCCGAGATCGTGCGCTGCACGGTGGATCTGGCGCACTCGCTGGGCCTGAAGGTCGTCGCGGAGGGTGTGGAGGACGACGAGACGTGGGAGCGGCTGCGCGATCTGGGCTGTGACGCGGTGCAGGGCTGGCTGGTCTCGGCCGCCATGCCGCCGGGTGAGACCACCGCGTGGCTGCGGGCGCGCGAGGTGCACGCCGCGCGCTCGCTGCCCCCGGTACCGCCTGCGCGTACGCCCTGAACACCGGGCGGGAGCGGGGGCGGGGAAGCGCTTCGCGGGCACGGCGGCGGGCCCCATAGGATTGGGGCCGACAAACCACTCACTCACCCAGAGGACCGCTGCATGCCTGGCATCTCACGCGAGGAGGTCGCCCACCTCGCGAAGCTGGCGCGCCTGGAGCTGAAGGACGAAGAGCTCGACCACTTCGCCGGACAGCTCGACGACATCATCGGCGCGGTGGCCGCCGTCTCGGATGTCGCCGACGAGGACGTACCGCCGACCTCCCATCCGCTCCCGCTCACCAACGTCATGCGCCCGGACGAGGTCCGGCCGTCGCTGACCCCCGAGCAGGCGCTCTCCGGCGCACCCGCGCAGGAGCAGCAGCGTTTCAAGGTGCCGCAGATCCTGGGGGAGGAGTGACCGCGATGACCGACCTCACCAAGCTCACCGCGGCGCAGACCGCCGAGAAGATCGCCTCCGGCGACGTCACCGCCGTCGAGGTCACCGAGGCGCATCTGGCCCGGATCGAGGCCGTCGACGAGAAGGTGCACGCCTTCCTGCACGTCGACCGCGAGGGCGCGCTGGCGCAGGCCCGCGCCGTGGACGCACAGCGCGAGCGCGGCGAGAAGCTGGGCCCGCTGGCCGGTGTCCCGCTGGCGCTGAAGGACATCTTCACCACCGAGGGCGTCCCGACGACCGTCGGTTCGAAGATCCTTCAGGGCTGGATCCCGCCCTACGACGCGACGGTCACCCGCAAGCTGAAGGAAGCCGGCGTCGTCATCCTCGGCAAGACCAACATGGACGAGTTCGCCATGGGGTCCTCCACCGAGAACAGCGCCTTCGGGCCGACCGGCAACCCCTGGGACCTCACCCGGATCCCCGGCGGCTCCGGCGGCGGCTCGGCCGCGGCGCTCGCCGCCTTCGAGGCGCCGCTGGCCATCGGTACCGACACCGGCGGCTCCATCCGGCAGCCGGCGGCCGTGACCGGCACCGTCGGTGTGAAGCCGACCTACGGCGGGGTCTCCCGCTACGGCATGGTCGCCTTCTCCTCCTCCCTGGACCAGGGCGGGCCCTGTGCCCGTACGGTGCTGGACGCCGCGCTGCTGCACAGCGTCATCGCCGGGCACGACGAGCTGGACTCGACGTCCATCGCGCAGCCGGTGCCGGACGTGGTCGCGGCGGCGCGCAACGGCGATGTCGCGGGCCTGCGGGTCGGCGTCGTCCAGGAGTTCCGGGGCGAGGGCTACCAGGACGGCGTCATTCAGCGCTTCGACGAGTCGGTCGAGCTGCTGCGCGAGCTGGGCGCCGAGATCGTCGAGCTGTCCTGCCCGTCGTTCGCCAAGGGCCTGGCCGCCTACTACCTGATCGCGCCCTCGGAGTGCTCCTCCAACCTCGCCCGCTTCGACGCCATGCGCTACGGCCTGCGCACCGGTGACGACGGCTCGCACTCGGCGGAGGAGGTCACCGCGCTCACCCGCGAGGCGGGCTTCGGCGACGAGGTCAAGCGGCGCATCATGCTCGGCACCTACGCGCTCAGCTCGGGCTACTACGACGCCTACTACGGCTCGGCGCAGAAGGTGCGCACCCTGATCACCCGTGACTTCGAGAAGGCTTTCGAGCAGGTCGACGTCGTCGTCTCGCCGACGACGCCCACCACGGCCTTCCCGATCGGCGAGCGCGTCGACGATCCGATGGCGATGTACCTCGCCGACGTCTGCACCCTCCCGTCCAACCTGGCCGGGAACGCGGCCATGTCGCTGCCGTGCGGGCTGGCCCCGGAGGACGGGCTGCCGGTCGGACTCCAGATCGTCGCCCCCGCCATGGCCGATGACCGGCTCTACCGTGTCGGTGCGGCCGTCGAGGCCGCCTTCCAGGCACGTTGGGGTCACCCGCTGCTAGAGGAGGCACCGTCGCTGTGAGTGGAAAGCTGAGCAAGGCCAAGGACTTCAAGAAGTCGAAGCCCGGTACGTACCTGTCCATCGGCACCACGCTCTTCGGCGCCGTCAGCGTCGCCAAGCAGGCGAAGAAGGCCCGCCAGGAACAGGACACCCTCCAGCTGATCGACGCGGCGGTCTCCGCCGCCGCCATCGTCACCGGCGTCGCCCTGCTGGTCCGTGAGCTGCGCCGGATGTCCTCCGACAGCGACGTGCTCGCGGACTGACGCGGGAGAGAAAGGTTAAGTTTCCGTGACCGTCACCGAACTGGTGTCGTACGACGAGGCGCTGGCCTCCTACGACCCCGTGATGGGCCTGGAGGTCCACGTCGAACTGGGCACCAGGACCAAGATGTTCTGCGGCTGCTCGACCGCGCTGGGCGCCGACGCCAACAGCCAGGTCTGCCCGACCTGTCTGGGCCTGCCCGGGGCGCTGCCCGTCGTCAACAAGAGCGGCGTCGAGTCCGCGATCCGTATCGGTCTGGCCCTGCACTGCGAGATCGCCGAGTGGTGCCGCTTCGCCCGGAAGAACTACTTCTATCCGGACATGCCGAAGAACTTCCAGACCTCCCAGTACGACGAGCCCATCGCCTTCGACGGCTACCTGGACGTCCAGCTGGAGGACGGCGAGGTCTTCCGCGTGGAGATCGAGCGGGCCCACATGGAGGAGGACACCGGCAAGTCCACGCACGTGGGCGGGGCCACCGGCCGTATCCACGGCGCCTCCCACTCGCTGCTCGACTACAACCGCGCCGGCATCCCGCTGATCGAGATCGTCACCAAGCCGATCGTCGGCGCCGGGGAGCGCGCCCCCGAGGTCGCCAAGGCGTACGTCGCCGAGCTGCGCGAGCTGATCAAGGCGCTCGGCGTCTCCGAGGCCCGGATGGAGATGGGCCAGATGCGCTGCGACGTGAACCTCTCGTTGCGGCCGAAGGGCCGGGAGGCGTTCGGCACCCGCAGCGAGACGAAGAACGTCAACTCGCTGCGCAGCGTCGAGCGTGCCGCGCGCTTCGAGATCCAGCGGCACGCCGCGGTGCTCTCCTCGGGCGGCAGCATCGTCCAGGAGACCCGGCACTTCCACGAGGAGGACGGCTCCACCACCTCCGGCCGCGTCAAGGAGGAGGCGGAGGACTACCGCTACTTCCCCGAGCCGGACCTGGTGCCCGTCGCGCCGTCCCGCGAGTGGGTCGAGGAGCTGCGCGGCACCCTGCCGGAGCTGCCGCGGGTGCGGCGCAACCGGCTGCGCGAGGAGTGGGGCATCACCGAGCACGAGATGCAGTCCGTGCTCAACGCGGGCGCCGTCGACCTCATCGTCGCCACCGTGGACGCCGGGGCCCCCGCCGACCAGGCCCGCAAGTGGTGGATGGGCGAGCTGGCCCGCCGTGCCAACGAGGACGGCGTCGAGCTGCCCGCGCTGTCCATCACGCCGGAGCAGGTCGCGCGGGTGTGCGCGCTCGTCGCCGAGGGCTCGCTCAACGACAAGCTCGCGCGGCAGACCATCGAGGGCGTCCTCGCGGGCGAGGGCACCCCGGACGAGGTCGTCGACAAGCGCGGTCTGAAGGTCGTCTCGGACGAGGGCGCCCTCGGCACGGCCGTGGACGAGGCGATCGCCGGCAACCCGGACGTGGCGGAGAAGATCCGCGGCGGCAAGGTCGCGGCGGCGGGCGCGCTGGTCGGCGCCGTCATGAAGGCCACGCGCGGGCAGGCGGACGCCGCGCGGGTGAAGGAGATGATCATGGAGAAGCTGGGCGTGGAGGGCTGAACCTCCCGCGCGCTCTCCCGGGGTGGGGCGGTTGCCGAACGGTGGCCGCCCCACCCCTTTTCTTTTCCGTTCTTCCGTGCCGCCGGCCCGGGTCCGCACCGGCGTACGGAGCCGGCCGGCGGCGACGGCGGAGGTCAGGCGCGGGCGTGACCCGGGTCCGGCACGGAGTGCCCGGAGGTGCGCGCCGCCGCGTGGGTCACGGCGAAGTCCGCCGCCTCCGTCATGACCTGGGTCATCGGGCGCGGTGGGGTGCCGTCCAGCATCCGGTACTCGCTGCCGAGGGTCACGATGAGCCGCTCCGGCAGGCCGAGTTCGAGGTGGCCCTCGGCGGCCACCCGGTGTGCGGCCTCCGTGAGCGGTACGCCCCGCGCGTGCAGCGCGTGCGCGCGGTCGCGCAGGTGGGTGAGGTAGGCGATGTGGGCCCGCAGCCCGTCCCGGTCGAGGACGGGGCCGTGGCCGGGGACGACGGTGGTGGCGCCGGTCTCCAGCACCTCCTGGCAGGCGCCGATGACGTTCTCCAGCGGGCCCGCCCAGTGCACGGCGTGGTCGCCGGGGTGGTCGGGGGACGAGCCGAAGACGATGTCGCCGGTGAAGACGACGCCGTGGTCGGGCAGATGGACCGTCAGATCGCCGGTGGTGTGCGCGGGCGGCAGGCTGGTGAGCAGGACGGGCCGGCCGCCGACGGTCAGCTCCAGCTCGCCCCGGAAGACGGTGGTGGGCCGCACCACCCGGGTGCGCGACCAGTCGAAGTGCCCGAAGTGCCGGGCCAGATAGGCGCCCAGGGTGGACTCCTCGCCCGCTTCCTCGATCAGCGCGCGCAACTGCTCGGGGCCCGGCTCCAGCTCGATGTGGTGCCGGGCCTCCCGGGTCGCGATGATCTCGGCGCCGGGGAGGACGTCGGCGCCCCACAGATGGTCGCCGTTGGCGTGGGTGACGACGACGCGGGTCACGTCCGACCCGCCGGGCACGGCGCGCGATGCCGCCAGGAACGCCTCGGCCATCGGACGGTCGTACGGGGTGTCGATCCACAGCGCCCCGTCGGCGGAGGCCACCAGTCCGCAGTTGGCCAGCCCCCAGCCGCGCCGGGGCGGGTTCCACAGGTAGAGGCCGTCGCCCAGAGCATGAAGATCGGAAGGGTAGTGCATGGGCCCGATTATGCAGACAGCTCATCAACTCCGCTGCCCCCTCGGTCACTTCCGTAACACGGCGCTCACGGGGCGCTGCCGCCGCACGGGCCCCGGACCGGTGCCGCCGGACCCGGGCCGGGGCCGTGCCGTCCGTCGTCAGGCCGCGGGGCCGCTCTCCGGCCGGCGGGCGGTGCGCCACAGCCACACCGAGACGGCGAGCGGGACGACGAACTGCGCGACCGTCAGGGCGGCGATCCCGGGGGCGCCCATCCCGGAGACGTCGGTGAGCAGCGCGATCGTGTTCGGCACGGCGATCACCAGCACGGTCACCAGCGTGGCGATCCACCGCCGGCCCACCGGCCAACTCGGCGTGAGCCACAGCATCACGACCCCGGCGATGCGCACGACCCCGGTCAGCAGCACAGGCGCCACCAGGCTCAGCGGCGAGGCCACGGCCAGCAGGACGACGGCGCACCACGGGGAGATCCGCTCCCGGCCGCCGCGCCGGGCCGGGCCGCCGGGCGCGTACCCGGGGCCGGCCGGGGGCGGAACGGCCGGACCGGCGGTCGGATGTCCGGCGCCCGCCGGGTGCGGCCCCGCCTCGCGCAGCGCTGTGGCCGCGATCGTCCGGGGATCGCCCAGCTCCCGCAGCACCTCCCGGACGGCTGCCGGGTCGCCCTCGGGGCGTTCGGCCAGCGCCACGTCCACGTGCTCGGCCAGATCGGCGAGCAGCTCCTGTCTGCGTTCCGGCGGCAGTGCGGACGCCTCGCGTTCGACCGCCGCAAGATACTGCTCCACCGTCTCGTTCCGGGCGGTCTTCAACGCTGCTCCTCGTGCTCGGTGGGGGAGGGGCTCGGGCCCCGGGTGCCGACGAAGTGGTCGACCGCGTCGCGGAAGTGCGGCCAGATACCGGCGAACTCCTCCAGTGCGGCACGGCCCGTCGGTGTCAGTGCGTAGTAGCGCCGGGGCGGGCCCGACGACGACTCCTGCCAGTCGGTGCTGACCAACTCGTCCCGGCGCAACCGGGAGAGCAGCGGGTAGACGGTGCCCTGGCTGGTGGCCATCGGCCCCACGGCGTCCAGCTCACGCAGCAGTTCGACCGCGTACCGCGGCCCGTCCCGCAGCAGGGCCAGGACGCAGTACTCCAGCACGCCCTTGCGCAGTTGGCTGGCCGCCTTGCTGGTGTTGGCGCGGTTACCGGCCTCGGCAGGTTCCATGCAATGCATAGTACCTTGCCGCGACGAAAGTACCCGAGCCGGTGGTGTCGGGCCCTCTCGTTCAGCCGCCGGATCCCCGTGCCGCGCTGGTCGTACCGGTGCACGGGGGCGCGGTCCGCGGTGACAGCGGTGACAGCGGTGACAGCGGTGACAGCGCCGAGGTGGTCGGGCAGGCCGGACCGCCGTGCAGCAGGGCGACGGCCCGCCGCCGGGAGGTGTCGCCCCGCGCCGTCCCGTGCAGCCGCGCCCCGTCGCTCACCGGGGCGCGGCCCGAGGTCTCCCGCGTGGTCGCCGGAGAACCCACCGGCCCCGGCCGGGACCGTGCGTGTCAGCCGGACACCGGTGCCCCGGCGCCCAGTTGGGCCTCGGCCGCGTCCACCGTCTGCTCCAGGAGCAGGGCGATGGTCATCGGGCCGACCCCGCCGGGCACGGGCGTGATCAGACGGGCACGGGCGCGGGCGCCCGCGAAGTCGACGTCGCCGACGTTGCCCGGGTTGTAGCCGGCGTCCAGGACGACGGCGCCCGGCTTGATGTCCTCGCCCCGGATGAACTCCGGCCGGCCGACGGCGGCGACGACGATGTCCGCCTCGCGCAGGTGCGCGGACAGATCCACGGTGCGCGAGTGGCAGTAGGTGACGGTGGCGTCGCGGGCCAGCAGCAGCATGCCGGCGGGCCTGCCCAGGATGGGGCTGCGGCCCACGACGACGGCGCGGCGGCCCGCGAGTTCCACCTCGTAGGCGTCCAGCAGCCGCAGGATCCCGCCCGGGGTGCAGGAGACGAAGCCGGGCAGGCCGAAGCCCATGGCCGCGAACGAGCGCATGGTGACACCGTCGACGTCCTTCTCCGGCGCGATCGCCTCGAACGCCGCCCGCTCGTCGATGTGCGGGCCGACCGGATGCTGGAGCAGGATGCCGTGCACGGCGGGGTCCTCGGACAGGCCGCGGAGGGTGGCGACCAGCTCCCCGGTGGTGGTGGCCGCCGGCAAGGCGACCTTGCGGGAGTCGATACCGGCCTTGGCGCAGCGGTTCTGCTTCATCCGTACATAGGTGACCGAGGCCGGGTCCTCGCCGACCAGGACCGTCGCCAGACAGGGGGCGGTGCCGGTACGGCGGGTGAGCTCCGCGGCGCGCCGAGCGGTGCGGTCCGTCATACGGCGGGCGAGCGCGGCGCCGTCCATGAGACCGGCGGCGTCGGTCGGGGCGTCCGCGGCCGTGCGGGTGGGGGATGTGCTGGTCATGCTGCCTCCCGGGCGTCGTCGCGGTGTCGGTGGACACCGGCAGGGAACGCCCAGGCGCGCGGCAGGAGGCCGGGTGGCCGGGCCGCTCCCCGGTGGTGCTCCACCTCAGCGCCAGTCACGGCCCGCGCCCCAGGGTAGCCGAGCGCGCGGCGCCCCCACCGCGGGGTGCGGCGGGGACGCCGCGCGCTCGGCGCCGGTCAGCGGTTGGTGAAGATGTTGCCCTGGTTCTGGCCCACTCCGTACTGCCCCGCCAGACCGCCGAGCTGCGCGTTCTGCGGCGGCAGTTGCTCGCTGGGCTGGACGAGGGCGTAGCCCTGGCCGAGGAAGGACAGCTCCCAGCCCTCACCGGTGTTGCCGCGCCGCCGCCACACGCCCTGCGAGGAGGTCTGTGCCTGCATCTGGACGCGCAGCGAGGTCGACCAGGCGACGACGGCGTCCGCGTCGGCGTTGACGTAGGTGTCCGGGGTGACGTTCAGCAGCAGCGGCTCACCCGAGGTCATCAAGGCGACCTTGCCCTGGCCGGTGATGGCGAGGTTGTAGGCGCCGGTGCCGGAGATGCCGAACTGGCTGTCCACGGAGATCACTTCGTGGTGCAGCGTGGAGTCCATGGCCAGCACATAGGCGGCGTCGACGGTGAGCCCGTCCTGTGTCACGTCCACGACGTGGATGTACTGCGCCAGGTTGGCCAGGAAGACGGTGCCCTGCCCGGTGCAGCGCATCAGGTCCAGATGCTCCTGGCCGTGCCGGCGGCGCCGGCCCTGCGACTCGTACTCCGCGTCGAACTCCAGCAGGCCCTGGTAGGCGACCATCGCGCCCTTGCGGGCCAGCACGTCGTCGTGACCGGTGAGCTGGACACGCAGCAACTGCGGGTTCTGCACGGCCCAGCGGTCCTGCGTCTGGACCTCCGCATAGCCGAAAAGCGAACTCTGCACGGTTGTTCTCCCTCCCCGTCAGCCCCGGACCCGGACCCGGTCGGAGCTGTCCTCGCTCGGCTGGACGACCACGAACCCCTGCCCGGAGAACCCGATCTGGTACGCCTCGCCGCTGCCCCGGCCGATCAGCGCGCCGGCCTTCATGCTGCGCTTGCCCTTCATCTTCAGACCGCTGGACCAGGCGACGAGCGCGTCCGGGTCGACATACGTCTCGTCCTCGCCGCGTCCGCAGTCGACGACGATCGGCGCGCCCCGCGAGGTGAGCGCCACCCAGCCGGTGCCCCGCACACCGACGTTGAACAGGCCCTGCCCGGCGAACTTCGCCAGGCCCTTGACGCGTTCGACGCCCCACTGGAGGTGTGCGTCGAAGGCGAGGAGGTTGGTGCCGTTCACCGACAGCGACTCCTCGGCGAGGTTGACGCAGACGACGTCGGCGCCGTAGTCGGCGAGGTACAGCAGACCGTCGCCACGGCAGAGCATCAGCGGATTGTGCTCACCCGTCAGCCACTGCGAGGCCATCTGGCGCACGGCCGGCGGATTGGCCTCGTACTGCACGAAGCCCTCGTAGGCGACCATCGAGCCGGGCCGGGCGAACAGGTCCTGGCCGGACTGCATGGCCACCTTGACCATGTGCGAGCCGTGGTTCTGCATCCGGGCGGCGACCGGCTGGGCCGCGTAGCCCGCGAGTGCTGCTGGCTGGTTCATGACGGGCTCCCCTCAGACCTCGTACGGCTGGACGACGATGAAGTTGCCGGGGGCGCCCCGGAACTGGAGGTTCACGGTCTCGCCGCTGTGCCCGGGATAGGCGTTGCGGTGCAGCCGCACCTGGCTGGTGACGATGACCTGCGCGGCGGCGGACCAGGCCACGACGGACTGCGCGTCCGCGAACGTCGTCGGCGTCACCGGCAGGACCACGGGCGAGCCCTGCGTCTTGACGACGACGGTGCCCGTGCCGCTGAACTGCATGGTGAACAGGGCACCGCCCGGGATGCCGTGGCCCTCGATCCGGCGCACCTCGTGCTGGAGCGACTCGTCGAAGGCGAGCACGTTCTCCGCCGAGACGCACAGGGCGTCGCCCTGGAGCTCCACCGGGTGGAGGTGTGCGCCGTTCTCCGCGAGGAAGACCTGGCCGCGGCCCGTGCAGCGCATCAGCTGCATTTCCTGGCCGGTGGCGTTGCCGACGATACGGCCGGTGAAGCCGGCGCCCTTGTAGGCGAAGTCGACCTTGCCCTGGTAGAGCACCATGCTGCCCTGCTTCGCCAGCAGCGGCCGGCCGTCGGTGCCCAGGTCGGCACGGACCAGGGCCGGGTTCTGGAGCGTCCAGCGCTGCCCGGTGGGGACCTCGCGGTACTTCTCCAGTGCCGCGCCGATGCCGGCCGCCGGGCCCTGCGGGATCTGCGGGACGTGCGGGGCCTGGCCCTGGCCGAAGCCGGGGGCTCCCGGTGCTCCGGGCTGCGGTGCGAACGGGTTGGTCAACTGCTGGCCGGGTACGGCGGGTTGCCCCGGCGGCTGAGGCGCGGGCGGCTGCTGCGGGGCGTACGGCTGGGCGGGCGCGCCGGGCTGCGTATACCCCTGCGGGGGCCGGGGCTGCCCGGGGAAGGGGGCCTGCTGCGGGCCCGGGAACCCCGACTGCCCGGGCTGCCCCGGATGTCCGGGCTCGCCCGGGTGCCCCGGCTGGCCCGGCTGTCCCGCATGCCCGGGGTGTCCCGGCGGGCCGGGCGGGGGCGGCACCGCGGCGCCGCCCGGCGGAACGATCGGGCCCGCGACCGTCGGGGCACCGTGGACATCGGGCGCCGGGGGACCGGGCTGCGCCTGGGGCGGGGCCTGCGCGAACTGCTGCGCCGGGGGTTGTGCCTGGGGCTGGTGCGGGTGCTGGGGGGCCTGCGCCTGCTGGGCCGTCTGCGGCTGCGCCGGGGGCTGCGGCTGGGGCTGCGGTTCGGGCTGCGGAGCCGGGGCCTGCGGCTGTGCCTGGGCCTGCGGCTGGACGGGGGCCGGCGGCTGGGGCGGCGCGGGAGAGGCGGCCGGGCCTGGTGGCGGGGCGAACCCCGGCACCGGCTGGGGCTCGGCGGCCGGCGGTGCGAAACCGGGGGCGGACCCCTGCTGCGCCGCGCCGGCTGCCTCCCCGGCTTCCTCGGCTGTCTCCTCCGCGATTTCCCCGCCGAAGTGCTTCAGCAGCGCCTCCAGCCCGCCGTCGAACCCCTGCCCGACGGCGGCGAAGCGCCACACGTCGTCCTTGCGGTAGATGTCGCCGAGCATCACGGCGCGCTCGGTGGAGAACTCCGAGCCGTCGAAGGCGTACCGGGCGACCTCCTGGCCGCCGGCCACGATCCGCAGATGGCCCGGGCCTATCTGCGACATCTGGCCCGCGCCGTCGATCGTCGCGGTGAACGACAGCCGCTGCACATGCTGCGGGACGCGCTCCAGCGTGACCCGGAACGACTCGTTGTCGCCGGCCTGCGCACCGAGGAGCTGGAGGGACTCCTCCGGGGACTTCGGCTGGTTGAAGAAGATGAAGTAGCGGTCGTCGGAGAGGCGTTCCGCCGCGTCCAGACCGAAGCAGCTGATGTCGAGCGTCAGCCCCGCACCGGCGATCCGCACCCCGATGTACAGGTCCGTGCCCGCGGTCAGATCACTGATTCTGGCCTTGTGGCCGCGCTGCAATTCCCTGGGCATACGTAACGACCGTCCCCCATCCCGTGTGTGAGCGTGCGTGCTGTGCGGCATGTCGTCGCGTGGGTGCGCCCGCCGGACAGTTCCCACAGGCTAACGGGTGCACCGGCGGGCCCCGCCGGGAGTGCGGGGCGCCGTGCCGGGCGGTGACCGGCGGCCCTGTCCGCCGCCGGTCACCGCCTCGCCACCGGGAGGGAAGGCCTGCTCACAGGAGCTGCGGTGCCAGCTCGACCTCCTCGAAGCCCTCGTCGTCGAACGGGTAGAGCGGCCGGGCCACATGGCGGTGGCCGAGGCGCAGCAGGTCCTGGTCGACGCCGCCGGGTGTCAGGGCGAGCAGCCAGTCGGCGGCCATGTCGTACAGCTCGGGCTCCAGGTAGCCGATCTTGACGACGACCAGGTCGTAGCCGGTGGGGTCGAGCTCGCCGAAGTCGGCGCGGGTGTGGAAGGGCTTGCGCCGCTCGGTGAGCACGACGGTGACGCCGCCCTGGCGCACGGCGGCGGCCCGCACCCCGTCCAGGATCTGCAACGAGACGATCTCGCCCGTCAGTTCGCAGGGCTCGGCGTGCGGGCCCGTGCCGGCGCTGACATGGCCTCCGACGCGCAGGGTGATCTCCGCGCCGGTGCCCGCGGCGAAGCAGGCCGCGACGGCTTCGGGATCGTGGAGGCCCGGGTGCAGGGCCGTGGCACGGCCGGCGGCGAGGTCGTCGTTGGCCAGCAGCCGGCCGAGCATGTGGGCGAGGTCCCCGGCGCCGCCTGCGGTGGGGTTGTCGCCCGAGTCGCTGATGAGGAAGGGGCGCGCGGTGGAGGCCACGGCCTTGGCGATGCACTCGTCGGCCTGCCCGGTGGGGCCGACGAAGGCGAACTCGCGCCGGGCGTCCCAGTAGCCGCGGGCGAGCATCCCGGCCTGGGTGAGGCACAGTTCGGCGTCGTCACCGGTGACGACGACAGCGGCACGGCAGCGCGGCTCGTCCGCCCAGGCGTAGCCCACCCAGATCGCGGCGTCGGTCACCCCGTCCAGGGCCTCGACGTCGGCGAGCGAGCCGTACAGCGACTTGGCGGGCTCCAGCCGGGTGCTGGTCTTCTCGCCGGGCAGCAGCACCGGGACCTGCACCCAGGCGCGGTGCGGGCGCCCGGCGCCGGTCACGAGCCGCTCGACGAGCTTGCGCGCGGCGCGCTCGCGGGTCTCCCAGGCGTCCTCGTGCGGGGCGAGGCGGTGCGCGGTGAGCAGGTCGAGATGGCGGGCGAAGTCGTGGGAGACGTTGCCGTGCAGGTCCATCGCGGCCGAGATGAGGGTGTCTCGGCCGGTGGCCTCGCGGACGGCGGCGGTCAGTTCGGCCTCCGCGTCGGTGAGGCCGACCACGCTCATGGCGCCGTGGATGTCGTAGACCAGCCCGTCGAGCGGGGCCGCGTCGCGTATGCGGTCGGTGAGTTCGGCGCGGATGCGGTCGAAGGTCTCCCGGACGACGGGCCCGCCGGGCAGTGAGACGGCGTGCACCAGCGGCACCCACTCCACCTGGGCGGCCATCGGGTCGTCCGGCCCCGTCCAGGTGTAGCGGGCGAGCAGGTCGGCGCCGCGGGTGACGCGGAAGTCCTCGTAGGAGGAGCGGTGCGGGCAGAACTCGCTGGACTCGATCGCCATCCCGCCGATGCCGATGCGCAGCCTGCGGCGGGGCGTGCGGCCGACGGCCTCGGGCCGGTCGTCGTGCGCCCAGGGTGTGGGGGAGGTCGGTGTCATCAGGGGGCGGTTTCCCTTCCTGGAGTCGAGGGGGCCGGTGACGGGAGGTCCGGCGTGGGGGAGTGCGCCGCGGATCCTGCCGGGCCCGCCGGCGGGGGCACCGCGGCGAGTTCGCGCAGGGCGGCGTGTCCGGCACCGAGCAGCCCCGCGTCGGCTCCGGTGGCGGACGCGGTGATCACCAGTTCGCTGGTGGTCACCGGAAGACAGCGTTCGTAGAGCATGCCGCGTACGGCCGCGACCAGCGGTTCGGCCTCGGCCAGCGCCCCGCCGAGCACGACGGCCTGCGGGTTGAAGAAGTTGACGACGACGGAGAGCACCGTGCCGATGTGCCGCCCGGCCTGGCGTACCAGCGTGGTCGCCTGCGGGTCGCCGTCCTGGACCAGCCGCAGCACATCGGCCGCGCCCCCGACCGGGAGGCCGCGCTCCCGCAGCGCGGCCACGAGGGCGGCGCCGCTGGCGACGGTCTCCAGACAGCCGATGTTCCCGCAGGAGCACGGGCGTTCGGCCGCGGCCTCCACCCGGACGTGGCTGATGTCGCCGGCCGCGCCGCCCGCGCCGCGGTAGAGCCGGCCGTGGCTGATGACACCGGAGCCGATGCCCCGCCCGGCCTTCACCAGCACCAGGTGGTGCAACCCGGGGTGGGTGGCGCGGTGTTCGCCCAGCGCCATGACGTTGGCGTCGTTGTCGACGAGCACCGGCAGCCCGAGCTGTTCGGCGAGCCGGTCGCGCAGCGGGTACAGATGCCAGCCCGGCATCCGGGACGGCGCGACGACCTGGCCGCCGGCGGTGTCGACCGGGCCGGGGAAGCCGACGCCGACGCCGCGCACCGTCCGCCCCGCCGACCGCTGGCGCGCGGCGAGTTCCGCGAGCCGGGTGGTGAGCACGCCGAGGGTGGCGGCCGGGCCCTCGGTCAGATCGAGGGCGTGCTCCTCGGTGTCGAAGGCGTTGCCCGTGAGGGAGACGGCGCCGAGGCGCATGTGGTGGCTGCCGAGGTCCGCGGCGAGCGCGACGGCGCCCTCGTCCGGTATCCGCAGCAGCCGGGGGCGCCGGCCCCCGCGCGAGGTGCCCTCGCCGTCCTCGGTGAGCAGCCCCTGGTCCACCAGCTCCTGGACCCGCGCGGAGACGGTGGAGGCCGCCAGGCCGAGTTCGCGCACGAGGTCGGCCCGCGAGGAGACGGCACCGCTCGCGACGAGTTCGAGGACACGCGCTGCGGTACCGGCCGGGGCTGCCCGGCCGGACTGCCCGTCCGGTGGGGGCGGTGCGGGGGGCATAGACACCTTTCTGCTCGTCCTCCGTGCCGGCCTGCTCACGCCGGAACGGCCCCGCGCTTTCTTCGCTCGGCGAACGAAGTGCGGGGCAACAACTGCCGCCAGTGAACACGAGTTCCGCGGATATCGCCAAGAGAAGCCGGAACGACGGACGGAGAAGCCAAGAAGAGGCCAAAGGTCTTGACCTTTTTTCGCCACCGTCCGTACTTTGCTCGCTGTCTTTGACCGTTCTTCCGGAGGCAGCATGCGCCAGTCCAGGACCCGAATACGCGGCAGGACCGGCCGCTTGCTCGCCGCTGTACCGCTCCTGGTGGCGGCGGTGCTGCTGACCGGCTGCGGCCCCAAGGTCGAGACGGTCACCGATGTGCGGGCCGGCGAGGGCACACCCGTCGAGGGCGGGACCGCCACCATGGCGCTGCCGCCCGCCGCGACGCCCAACTGGATCTTCCCGATCGGCGCGCCCGGCTATCTGGCGACGTACAACAGCGCCATCCAGGATCTGCTCTACCCGCCGCTGTACACGCCCGAGACGGCCAAGAGCGGCAAGCTGACCACTGACAGCCCGCGCAACGTGGCGGAGAAGCCCCGCTACAGCGACGGCAACCGCACCGTGACCGTCCCCCTCAAGAAGCACTACCGCTGGAGCGACGGCAAGCCCGTCACCGCGGGCGACGTGGCCTTCTGGTTCGAGCTGATCCGCGCCAACAAGGACGACTGGGGCGGCTATTCGCCCAAGCTGCTGCCGGACAACGTCGAGAAGCTCCAGGTGCTCGACGCGCACACCCTCCGGCTGCGGCTCGACCGCGCCTACAACCCCGCCTGGTTCACCGCCAACCAGCTCGCCCGGTTCAAGCCGCTGCCCCGGCACGCCTGGAGCAAGAAGGGCGAGAGCCCGAAGAAAGTCTTCCAGCGGCTGCTGAGCCACGCCAAGCAGCTGTCGAAGTTCGACAGCGACCCGCTGTGGAAGACGACGATGGGCCCCTGGCGGGTCGAGAAGTGGACCACCTCCGGCAGCGTCTCGCTCGTCCCCAACAAGCGCTACGGCGGCCCCGACAAGCCGCATCTGGACCGCGTCGTCCTCAAGCCGTTCACCACGGCCGGCAGCGAGTTCAACGTGCTGCGGGCGGGCGGCCTCGACTACGGCTACATCCCGCCGTCCGTGATGGCGCAGTCCGAGCACTTCAAGAAGACCGGCTACCGCATCGACCCGTGGGAGAGCTGGGGCATCACCTACATCGTCCCCAACCTCAACAACCCGCGCACCGGGCCGCTGATGCGGCAGCGCTATGTGCGCCAGGCCCTCCAGTCGCTCATCGACCAGAAGTCGATCTCCGAGCACGTCTGGCAGGGCAGCGCCGAACCCACCCTCGGCCCCGTGCCCGCCGCGCTCATGGAGGACAACCCGCTGCCCTACGACCCGGCCAAGGCCCGCAGGCTGCTCACCTCGCACGGCTGGCAGCGCGGCGACGACGGCACCCTGCGCTGCGAGCGGCCCGGCACCGGCGAGGGGAAGTGCGGCAAGGGCATCGCCAAGGGACGGCGGCTCGCGCTCGAACTGCTCTCCCAGTCCGGCTCCACCGAGACGTCCAACACCATGCAGGCGATCAAGTCCTCGTTCTCCCGCGAGGGCGTGCGGCTGGACATCCGGGAACAGCCCCTCAACACCGTGCTCGGCACCACCGTGCCCTGCAAGAAGAGCGAACCGGTCTGCTCCCAGTGGGAGATGGGCTTCTTCGGCACCCAGGGAAGCTGGATCTTCCCCGTCGACCCCAGCGGCGAACAGCTCTTCGCGACCGGCGCCCCCTCCAACATGGGCAACTGGTCCGACCCGGAGACCGACCGGCTGATCAAGCGCACCGAGTACGGCGACGACCCGACCTCGATGCGCGACTACGCCCGCCATCTGGCCCGCGAGGTACCCGTGCTCTGGACCCCCAACCCCGCCTACCAGGTCTCCGTCATCCGCAGCGACCTGCGCGGCATCGACCAGAACCCGACGCTGAGCCTGTCCCCGCAGGACTGGTACTTCGTCAAGAAGTCCGGTGACGGCAAGGACGGCAGGGACGGCAAGGACGGCAACGCCGACCAGCACGGCAAGGGGGCGGGCCGGTGATCCGCTTTCTGCTCAAGCGCACGGGCCAGGCGCTCGTGGTGCTCTTCCTCGTCTCGCTCATCGTCTTCGTCCTGCTGCACCAGCTGCCCGGCGGGCCGGCCCGCGCCATCCTCGGGCCGAAGGCCACACCGGAGGCCATCGCGCACTTCAACCACCTCCAGGGGTACGACCGTTCGCTGCCCGTGCAGTACGGCATGTACCTCAAGCGGCTGGTCACCGGGGACCTCGGCGAGTCCTACAAGCTCAACCAGCCGGTGCTCACCCTGCTCGGCGAACGGCTGCCCAAGACGCTGCTGCTGACCGGGCTGTCCGTGGTGCTCGCCGCGCTGCTGGCCGTTCCGCTCGGCATCCTCCAGGCCGTGCGCCGCGGCCGGGCCTCCGACTACGTGCTGACCGGCGCCGCCTTCGTCGCCTACGCCACGCCCGTCTTCTTCCTCGGCCTGGTGCTCATCCTCGGCTTCGCCCAGCAGTGGCCGCTCTTCCCCGCGGAGGCGCCCCAGTCGGAGACGGTCGGCGGCATCCTCGCCGAGCCCGCCGGGCTGGTGCTGCCCGTGGTCACCATGGCGCTCGGCATCATCGCCATGTTCAGCCGCTACATGCGTTCGGCCGTGCTGGACAACCTCGGCGAGGACTATGTGCGCACCGCCCGCTCCAAGGGCCAGTCCCAGGTACGGGTGATGGCCCGGCACGTGCTGCGCAACGCCCTCATCCCGCTGGCGAGCCTGCTCGGCCTCTATCTGCCCACCCTGTTCAGCGGCGCCCTCGTCGTCGAGTCGATGTTCAACTACCCCGGCATGGGGCTGCTGTTCTGGAACGCGGCGCAGAGCAACGACTTCCCCGTGCTGCTCGGCGTCACCCTCGTCGTCGGCGTCGCCACCGTGCTCGGCTCCCTGCTCACCGACATCGCCTACGCCGTCCTCGACCCGCGCATCCGGAGCGTCTCGTGACCGCAGAAGCCGCCTCGCCCACCACCGGGCCCACCGTCCCGGCACCCGCCGGGGACGACGAGCCGACCGCCACGCCGAGCCTCGCCCGGCGCACCCTCGCCGTGTTCACCGGCAACCGGCTCGCGCTGCTCGGCGCCGGCATCCTCGTCCTGCTGCTGGCGTTCTGCTTCCTCGGGCCGCTGCTCTACCACACCGACCAGGTGCACACCGACCTCGGCGCGGCCAGCCTCGCCCCCGGCAGCGACGGCCATCCGCTGGGCACCACCGACCTGGGCTACGACATGCTCGGCCGGCTGATGCACGGCGGCCAGACCTCCCTCGAAGTGGGCCTGGCGGCGGGGCTGCTGGCCACCTTGTTCGGCACCGTCTACGGCGCGGTCGCCGGCTACTTCGGCGGCTGGGTCGACGCGGTCCTGATGCGGATCACGGATGCGGCGCTGGCCATCCCCGCGCTGTTCCTGCTGGTCGTCGTCGCGGCGATGGTCACCCCCAGCAAGCCGGTGCTCATCCTGGTGATCGCCTCGGTGGCCTGGCTCTCGCCGGCCCGGCTGATCCGCGGCGAGGCCCTCGCACTGCGCAGCCGCGACTATGTGCACGCCATGCGGCTGATGGGCGGCGGGGGAGCGCGCGCCGTCTTCCGGCACATCGTGCCCAACGCCGTCGGCACGATGATCGTCAACGCCACCTTCCAGATCGCCGACGCCATCCTCTACGTCGCCTACCTGTCGTTCCTGGGCCTGTCCATTCCGCCGCCCGCCGCCGACTGGGGCTCGATGCTCAGCTCCGGCATCACCTACACCCAGGTCGGCTACTGGTGGCTGATCTTCCCGCCGGGCCTGCTGATCGTGCTGGTCGTCGCCGCGTTCAACTTCATCGGGGACGGCCTGCGGGACGCCTTCGACGTCCGGCTCCAGAAGAACTGAGGTTTCACGATGCCGACCAAGCCACCGAAGGCCCCCGCACCCCGCACCGCCGAGGCCGCACCGGAGCAGGGGACCCTGCTGCACATCGACGACCTGCACCTGACGATCGCCGGGCGCGGCCGGGCCGGCGAGGAGCGCACCGTGCACGCCCTGGACGGGGTCTCGCTGCGGCTCGCGCCCGGCGAGGCGCTCGGCCTGGTCGGCGAGTCCGGCAGCGGCAAGACGATGACGGCCCTGTCCGTCCTCGGGCTGCTGCCGCCCGGCGCCCGGGTCACCTCCGGCCGGATCCTGCTGGAGGGCACCGATCTGGCGGCGGCACCCGAGCCGGTGCTGCGCGGGGTGCGCGGCAACTCCGTCGGCGTGGTCTTCCAGGACCCGCTCAGCTCCCTCAACCCGACGATGACCATCGGCGCCCAGGTGGCCGAACCCCTGCTGCTGCACCGGGGGGTGGGGCGCGCCGAGGCGCGGGAGAAGGCCGAGGAGACGCTCCGTATGGTGGGGCTGCCGCAGCCCGGCGAGCGGATGCGCAGCTATCCGCACCAGCTCAGCGGCGGTATGCGGCAGCGCGTGGCCATCGCGATGGCGCTGGTGTGCGAGCCCAGGCTGCTGATCGCGGACGAGCCGACCACGGCGCTGGACGTCACCACCCAGCACCAGATCCTGGAGCTGATCGGCGAGCTGCGCGAACGCCTCGGCATGGCGCTGGTGCTCGTCAGCCACGATCTGGGCGTCATCGCCCGGCGGGTGGACCGGGTGGCCGTCATGTACGGCGGCAAGGTCGCCGAACAGGCGCCCGTACGGCGGCTGTTCACCGCGCCCCGGCACCGCTACACCCGGGCCCTGTTCGACGCGCTGCCCGAACGCGCCGCCGGTACCGGCCGTCCGCTGGCCACCATCCCCGGGCTGCCGCCCACGCTCGTCGGCACCCCGGCCGGCTGCCGCTTCGCCCCGCGCTGCGCCCACGCCACCGAGGAGTGCCGCACCCAGGAACCACCGCGGCGCACCGCCGACGAGGACGCCCCCGACCACACCTACGCCTGCTTCCACCCGGCCGCCGCCGACGCCACCGAGCACGCTGCCGAGCCCGCCACCGAGCACGCTGCCGAGCCCGCGGACGCCGCACCGGACGCGGACGCCGACGGCTCCGAGGGACCCGCCGCCTCCGCCGACGCCGCCGGAACGGGCGGTCCCACCGGTGACGTGCTGCTCGAACTCGACGCCGTCCGCAAGGAGTACGCGCTGCGCAGCGGCCCGTTCACCCGGCGCAGGGACCGGCGGCCGGTCAGCGCCGTCGCCGGTGTCTCGCTGACCGTGCGGCGCGGCGAGACCTTCGGCATCGTCGGCGAGTCCGGCTGCGGCAAGTCCACCCTCGGCCGGATGGCCGTCGGTATGGAGGACCCGACCGGCGGCGCCGTGCGGTTCGACGGCCAGGACGTCGCCGGGCTGGACCGGGCCGGGCTGCGGGCCCACCGGCGCCGCGTCCAGCTGATGTTCCAGGACTCCTACGCTTCCATGGACCCCCGGATGCGGGTCGGCGCGATCCTGCGCGAGCCCCTGGTCATCCAGGGCATCGGCGACCGCGCCGCCCAGGAGGAGCGCGTCCGGGAACTGCTGGACGAGGTGGGGCTGCCGCACGGTGCCGTCCACCGGTACCCGCACGAGTTCAGCGGCGGCCAGCGCCAGCGGCTCGGCCTGGCCCGGGCACTGGCGCTCTCCCCGTCGCTGGTGGTCGCCGACGAGCCGGTCTCCGCGCTCGACGTCTCCGTACAGGCCCAGATCCTCAACCTGATGCGGGACCTCCAGCGGGAGAAGGGCCTGAGCTATCTGTTCATCTCGCACGACCTGGCCGTGGTGCGGTACCTCGCCGACCGGGTCGGGGTGATGTACCTCGGCTCGCTCGTGGAGACCGGCCCGGCCGCCGAGGTGTTCGCGCGGCCCCTGCACCCCTACACCCGGGGCCTGCTGGAGACGGCGGACAGCGCCGTCGTCGACGAGGACGCACCGCGCGAGGGCAGTCCGCTGGCGGGCGAGACCCCGTCGGCGGCCCGTCCGCCCTCCGGCTGCCGCTTCCGCACCCGCTGCCCGCTGGCGACCGAGCTGTGCGCCACCACCCCGCCCGAGCCGTCCGAACCGGCCGCGCCCGGCCACCAGGTGAGCTGTCACTTCCCGCTGGTGGAGACGGCGCGGGCCGGATGAGCCGGGTGCCGGCGCCGTCCGTCCCGCCGGCGCCGGTACCCGGGTCGCTCAGTAGTGGCCGAAGAACGCCTTGTCGGCCGTCGGGGTCTTGTTGACGGCCTCGTAGTAGGCGCGGGCGGCCACCTGGCAAGCGGTGTGGCCGACCGGCAGCGGGTAGCGGTCGTCGCAGATGCGCTTCATCTCGGTGAGGAACCGCCCGTCGATCCAGTTCTTCGTCTCCCGGACGGGGCTCAGCTTCAGCTCGTGCCCGCCGCCGTAGTTGCGGTACCCGAAGTCGTGGAGGTTGCAGGCCGGGCGGAAGACCTCCTTGTACGGGGTGAACTTCAGCGGCACCGAGCAGCCGTCGTTCGTCCAGTTGAACGGGGCGACGTGCTCGGTGGTGGCGAACTCCTTGTAGGTGAGGTTCATGATCCGGTCCGCCGCCGTCCGTACCGCGGGGTCGGCCGGTGCGGCCGTACCGGGAGCGGAGGCGGCGACGGCGGTACCGGCGGAACCGAGTGTTCCGGCGGCGGTCAGTACCAGGGCGGCTGCCGTGGTCGGGAGCGAGGTGCGCATGGGTCTCTCCAGAAGGTCCGGCAAAGGGCTGCCGAACCGCCCAACGCGCCGTTGGTCCTGCGGTGTTGGAGAACCGCCCGGGTGAGGGAGCGGCGCCCGCGTGCGGGACGACCGCCGCAGGGCGATCTCCGCGCGCGCCGCGCACGGGCAGGAGCCGCCGAGTGGATCCGGTCAGGAAAAGTCCACCCCGCGACCTTTCGCGCGTCACCTTGCTTGGCTACGGTCCCTGTCGCAACTGAACAATGGCGTGTACATGAACCATTGGAGGGTCGCAGGGTGGCTGACGGGATATCGCGCCGGCGGGCGCTGGGGATGACGGCGGCGGCCGCCGGGCTCGGGACGGCGGGCTCCCTGCTGCCACCCTCGCTGCACGAGGCGATCGCGGCACAGTCCGGCGGGCCGGACGCGGGCGGAGAGAGCCTGGACGACATCCGGCACGTGGTGATCCTCATGCAGGAGAACCGCTCGTTCGACCACTACTTCGGCACCCTCGCCGGTGTACGCGGATTCGGCGACCGCAACGCGATCGAACTGCCCGGCGGCACCAGCGTGTTCGAGCAGCCCGGCGCGCTCGGTATCGGTACCGTCCTGCCCTTCTCCGTCCGCGACGCCGCCGAGACGCAGAAGCAGGAGGCCCAGTACATCGGCGCCCTCGACCACGGCTGGGACGGCGGCGCCTCCGCCTGGCACCGCGGCTGGATGGACAACTGGGTCACCGCCAAGACCGCCGCCACCATGGCGCACTACGACAGATCGGACATCCCGCTCCAGTTCGAACTGGCCGAGACGTTCACCGTCTGCGACGCGTACCACTCCTCGATCCACTCCTCGACGAGCCCCAACCGCAACCACCTGGTGAGCGGCTGGACCGGCTACGAACCGCTCACCAAGGCCCGGGCCGTCGGCAACGACGCCTACGAGGAGGACACCCACCCCGGCTACGGCTGGACGACCTACCCGGAACGCCTGGAGAAGGCGGGCGTCTCCTGGCAGGTGTACCAGGAGTGGGACAACTTCACCGACAACAACCTGGAGTTCTACGCCTCGTTCAAGGCCGTCGCGAAGAAGGCGCTGGCCAAGGTCGACGGCGCCGCGCACATGACCGCCTTCTACGGAAAGATGAGCGACGCCGAGGAGGCCGGACGCACGGAACTGCTCGGCCGGCTGGCCGAGGGCGTCGCCGGCCTCGACGCACACGAACGCAGCCTGTTCGAACGGGCGCTGGTGCGCGGCGAGCCCGGCAGCACGGCCGACGCCTTCGGTCACGACGTGGACAGCGGGCGGCTGCCGCAGGTCAGCTATCTGGTGCCGTCCGCCGCCGACTCCGAACACCCCGGCAGCTCCTCACCGATCCAGAGCGCCACCTTCGTCTACAAGGTCCTCGACGCGCTCGGACGCAACCCCGAGGTGTGGCGGCACACCGTCCTGCTGCTGATGTTCGACGAGAACGACGGCTACTTCGACCACGTCCCCCCGCCGGTCGCCCCCGATGACGTCCCCGACGAACACTGGAAGGGGCGCCCCACCGGCCTGGGCATGCGGGTGCCGATGACCGTCGTCTCCCCCTGGACGGTGGGCGGTTACGTCTGCTCCGAAGTGTTCGACCACACCTCGCTGATCCGCTTCCTGGAGCGCTGGACCGGGGTGCGCGAACCGAACATCTCCGCCTGGCGGCGCACCGTCGCCGGCGATCTGACCGGCGCGTTCGACTTCTCCCGGCGGCGCGCGCAGCCCCAGGTGGACGAGCCGGGCCCCGTCCCGCCGTTCACCCGGCGGTGGAGCCCGAGACCCCCGTCCCGGCAGGAGCTGCCCCGGCAGGAGGAGGGGCACCGCCGGGCCCGGCCGCTGCCGTACCAGCCGGACGCCGACGGCCGCTACGACAGCGGAGCCGGACAGCTGCGCCTCACCCTGCGCAACAGCGGCGCGGCGAGCGCCCACTTCGCGCTCTACCCGTACGCCGGGGAGTACGGAGCGGACGGCACGCCGCTGCACCGGGACGTGCGCGGCGAGCGGACCGAGGCCGTGCCCGTCCCCGACGGCGCCTACCGCTTCACCGTCACCGGTCCCAACGGCTTCCGCCGCGAGTTCGCCGGCAGCGCGGACGGCGCCGCGGCGCACGCCGACCTCACCACCCGGATCGGCGGCCGCCGCCGCGAGGTGCACCTCACGTTCGCCAACCACGGCGAGGCGGAGCTCACCTTCCGGATCGAGCAGCTCGCCTACGGTGACGGCGGCCGGCGCACCGTCCGCGTACCGGCCGGCGGGCGGCGCACCGTGACCCGGCGGACGGCGGCGGCACACGGCTGGTACGACCTGGCGGTCACGGTCGCCGAGGACGACACCTTCCGGCGGCGGCTGATGGGTCACATCGAGAACGGCGCGGAGTCCGTCACCGGCTGACCGGGGCAGGGGAGGCCCGGCCCGTGCGGGCGAGTTCCCCCACGGGCCGGGTTGTGTGCATCACCACAAAACCGGCAAAGGATCTTTTCGCGGTGGCAGGCTGCACGGAACGGCCCGCTCCGCGCGGGGCGTGACACCCGACCCCCGTCCCCTCCCGCGCACAGCACGGCCCGTCCCGGCGGGAAGCCTGCGCACGACCCGGGAAGCAGGCGATTGCCGGTGACCACTCCGTGACAGCCCTGGCCCGCTGGTGTCTTGAGCGCCGCCTCCTCGTCCTCGCCCTCTGGCTCACCGCCCTCGCCGGCGCCGTGACCGCCTCCGCCCTCGCGGGCAGCTCCTACTCCAACGACTACGGCGCGGCCGGAACCGAGTCCGGCACGGCGGCCGAGCGGCTGGAGTCCGCCTTCCCCGACCGCAGCGGCGACAGCGACACCCTGGTGTGGCACACCGACCGCGGCACCGTACGGGCCGGACCCGTCCAGGACCGGATGACCGAGGCGCTGCACACCATCGAACGGCTGCCGCACATCGCCTCCGTCGGCTCCCCCTACGTCCCCGACGGCGGCGCACAGATCAGCGAGGACGGACACACCGCCTACGCCAACCTTCAGTTCGACAAGCCGTCCGAGGAACTCGACGCACAGCAGGTCGAACGCGTCCTCGACACCGCGCGGGACGCCGCGGGAGCCGATCTCCAGGTGGCGGCGGGCGGCCCCGCGATCAGCCTGACGGAGGCGCCGAAGGCGCAGCTCGCCGAGGTCATCGGGCTGGCTGCCGCCGCGGTCGTGCTCTATCTCGCCTTCGGCTCCCTCGTCGCCACCGCGCTGCCGCTGCTCACCGCCGTCGTCGCGGTCGGCACGGCGGCGGCCGGTATCGGACTGCTCAGCCGGGCCATGACGGTCGCCGACTTCGCCCCCATGCTCGGCATGCTCATCGGCCTCGGCGTCGGTATCGACTACGCCCTGTTCATCGTCACCCGGCACCGCGGAGGGCTGCGCGCCGGGCTCCCCGTGCGCGAGGCCGCGCTCCGCGCCGTGACCAGCTCCGGCAGAGCCGTCGTCTTCGCGGGCGCGACCGTGTGCATCGCCCTGCTGGGGATGCTCCTGCTGCGGCTCGACTTCCTCAACGGCGTCGCCCTCGCCGCCTCCCTCACCGTCGTCCTCAGCGTGGCCGCCTCCGTCACCCTGCTGCCCGCGCTGCTCGCCCTCGCCGGTACGCGGGTACTCAGCCGCCGCGAACGCCGGGCACTCGCCGTGCACGGGCCCCGGCCCGACCGGCCCACCGGGTTCGCCGTGCGCTGGTCCGGCTTCGTCGAGCGGCACCCCAAGCTGCTCGGCGCCCTCGCCGCGGCCCTGATGGCCGTGCTCGCGCTGCCGACGCTCGGCCTCCAGCTGGGCACGGCCGACCAGGGCAACAACCCGGCCACCTCGACCACCCGGCAGGCGTACGACCTGCTCGCCGACGGCTTCGGGCCGGGCACCAACGGGCCGCTCACACTGGTCGGGGAGATCGACGGCGCCGACGACAAGCTCGCCTTCGACCATCTGCCGGACGTCGTACGGGAGACCGACGGCGTCGCCCAGGTCACCGGGCCCGAGTTCAACGGCAGCGGCGACACCGGCGTGATCACCGTGGTCCCCGACAGCTCCCCGCAGTCCCGTGCCACCTCGGACCTCGTCGACCGGCTGCGCCACGACGTGCTTCCGCGCGGCGAGGGCGAGACGACCCTCACGGTGCACGTCGGCGGCATGACGGCGGCCTACGACGACTTCGGCCACGTCGTCATCGGCAAGCTGCCGCTCTTCGTCGGGGCGGTGATCGGCCTCGGCTGTCTGCTGCTGCTGTGCGCCTTCCGCAGCATCGGCATCCCGCTCAAGGCCGCGGCCATGAACATCGCCGCCGTCGCCGCCGCCTTCGGCATCGTCGTCGCCGTCTTCCAGTGGGGCTGGGGCAGCGAGCTGCTCGGCCTGGGCAGCTCGGGGCCCATCGAGCCCTTCCTGCCGGTGATCATGGTGTCGGTGCTGTTCGGGCTGTCCATGGACTACCAGGTCTTCCTGGTCAGCCGGATGTACGAGGAGTGGCGGCTGACCGGCGACAACAGACGCGCGGTACGCGTCGGCCTCTCGGAGACCGGCCGCGTCATCAACTCCGCCGCCGTCATCATGATCGCGGTGTTCGGCGCCTTCGTCCTCAGCGGCGACCGCATCATCGCCATGTTCGGCATCGCCCTGGCCGCCGCCGTCGCCCTCGACGCCTTCGTCCTGCGCACCCTGCTCGTGCCCGCCCTGATGCATCTGCTGGGCGGCGCCAACTGGTGGCTGCCCGGCTGGCTGGAGCGCTGGATCCCCCGCGTCAGCATCGAGCCGGGCCAGCTGCCGCGGGACCCCGCGCACCAGGACCCCGTACCGGGCGAGCAGCCCGGGCCCGCCGGCGCACAGGCCCCCGCCCCCGCGCTCGCCGCCGCACCCGGCCGGGATCAGGCCCGGAGTCCGGAGGGCGCACGGTAGGACGCGACACGCGCCCGGCCGCGCCCGCGCCCCGGCCGGGCTCCCCGGGACCCCGGCTCTCATCGGGCTCTCAGAAAGCATCCCTACGGTGGCCGGCGATGACTGACAAGAGCCCGAAGAAGAAGACCGGCCCCCGCGCGGACGAGGCCGACGAGACCACCGGCCGTACCGGCGGAACCACCACCGCCGAGGCCCCGGAACAACCGGCGGACGCCACCGCTCCCGCGGACGCCACCGCCACCACCGACACCGTCCGCGACAAGGCGGGCGACGGGAGCGGGCAGAACGCCGACGGTGCCGAGAACGCCGGTGCGGCCGCCGCCGACGACGCTGCCGACACCGCCGACACCGCCGACACCGCCGACACCGCCGATGGGGCCGAGGGAGCGGACGGCGCCGAGGGTGCCGACGACACGGGCGCCGCGGACGCCGCCGACACAGCGGACGCCGCGGACGGCGAAAAGGCTCCCGCGCCGGCCGGTGCGGCCGGGCGTGGCTGGGGCGCCGGCGCGATCGTGGGCGCCGGGCTGGGCCTCGTCTCCCTCAGCGGCACCCCGCTGGCCGGCATGCTGCGCGAACGCAAGCAGCTCGTCGGCCAGTTGGAGAACAGCGCCCAGGGCGCGCCCGGCTCCGCTGCCGACCAGGTCAACGCCGTCTACGGGGCGCCCTGGCACGCGGCCGCCGTGGCCAACGGCGTCGTGGCCCTGCTCGCCGTCGTCGTCGGCGGTCTCGCGCTGGTGGCCCTCACCCGGCGGGAGCGCGAGGTGACGGGGGACGCGGGGGACGGTGTTTCCGGGACCCTGCGGGGCGCTGGCGCACGCAACTGGCCCAAGGCCGTCGCACTGGGCGGCCTCATCCTCGGCGTCCTGGGGCTGCTCCTCGCGGGCGGCATGTATCTGGACCTGTTCGCCGCACAGCCCGAGGTGCCCTCGCCGCAGGGGCAGTGACGGCTCGCCCCGGGGGAGGCAACGGCCCGCCCGGGGCTCCCGGCTCAGGCGGTCCGCCCCCTCCGGGCTACGGCTAAGGAGGGTGGCAGGGAAATCTAAGGCCCCCTGACCGGCCAGGACTGGGCAACTGCCCGATGTGAACGGCCCCTGGCAGGGCGGAAAGTGAGGAGCGTTCGCCGGAGCGGCGAACGCTTCCGAACGTTCCGCACGACCCTGAGGGGGCGCCATGCTGCACCTGTACGAACACCACCTTCTCCGCATGGCAGACCTGCGCCGCGAGGCCGACAGCGAGCGGCTCGCCGCCGAGGCCAGGGGTGCGGAGGGGACGGTCGGTGTGGGCAGCGGCGGAAGAAGGCCGGGGCAGGGCACGGGTGGTGGAGACACCGGAAGCGACCGGGAGCCGGAATGGGTACGAGCCGTATGACCCTCCCTGCCACCGCCACCGCCACCGCTCCCGTCCCTCTCCCCGTCCGGTCCGTGGTCGGGCAACCCCAGCTCACGGCCCCCCGTGCGATGCTGGGCGGCGTGCCCGTCCACACCGCAGTCAGCCCCGTCTTCGTCGGCCGCTCCGCCGAACTCGCGGTGCTCACCGAGGCGTTGACGCACGCGTCGGAGGGCAGCCCCCAGGCGCTGCTGCTCGGCGGTGAGGCCGGGGTGGGCAAGACCCGGCTGCTGGAGGAGTTCCTCCGGCACGCGGAGACGGCCGACGCCGTCAGCACCGTCGGCGGCTGCCTCGAACTGGGCGCCGACGGGCTGCCGTTCGCGCCGTTCACCATCGCGCTGCGCGGTCTGCTGCGCTCCCTCGGCAGCGCGGTGCTGGCCGAGGCGGGCGAAGGACGCGAGAGCGAGCTGGCCCGTCTGCTGCCGGACGCCGCCCTGTTCGCCCCGGCCCCCGCCCAGGGCCCCGGCAGGGACGAGGAGGACGACGGCGACCGCGCCCGCCTCTTCGAGGCCGTCGCCCAGCTCCTGGAGCAACTGGCCGCCGAACGCACCGTCGTGCTCGTGCTCGAAGACCTCCAGTGGGCCGACCGGTCCACCCGTGAACTCCTCGCCTACCTCTTCCGCACCGTCCGCACCTGCCGGCTCGTCCTCCTCGCCAGCTACCGCTCCGACGACATCCACCGCCGCCATCCGCTGCGCCCCTTCCTCGCGGAACAGGACAGGCTGCGCGCCGTCCTCCACCTCGAACTGCCCCGGCTGACCCGCCCCGAGGTCACCGCGCAGATGACCGGCATCCGCGGCAGCGAACCCGAACCGGCGCTGGCCGAGGCGGTGTTCCGCCGCTCGCAGGGCATCCCGTTCTTCGTGGAGGAGCTGACCTCCGGCTGCCCGCCGTACGGCATGAGCCGCTCGCTGCGGGATCTGCTGCTGGTGCGGGTCGAGGCACTGCCCGAGCAGGCGCAGCACGTCGTCCGCCTCGCCGCACAGGCCGGATCGGCCGTCGAACACGCCCTGCTGGCGGCGGTCTGCGGCCTGGAGGAGGACGCCCTGCTGGAGGCGCTGCGCGCCGCCGTGGGCGGCAACGTCCTGCGCCCCACCGAGGACGACGCCGGGTACACCTTCCGGCACGCCCTGCTCCGCGAGGCCGTCACCGAGGACCTCCTGCCCGGCGAGCTGCGCCGGACGAGCCGCCGGTACGCCACAGCGCTGGAGGCGGACCCCTCCCTCGTCCGGGCCGAGGAGCGCGGTGTGCGCCTGGCCGAGTACTGGTACCGCGGGCACGACCCGGCCAAGGCGCTCCCCGCGGCGCTCACCGCCGCCACCGAGGCACACGGCCGGCACGCCTACGCCGAGGAGCACCATCTCCTGGAACGCGTCATCGAGTTGTGGGACGAGGTCCCCGAGGACGTGCTCGCCGCCCTGCCGCCGCTGCTGCTGCCCCGCGCCTGCCCCCGCTCCGGTGCGGACGGCCCCGCGGCCGGGGGCGACAAGCACCGCACCCCGGGCCCGCCCCGCTTCGTCGACGTCCTGGCGGCGGCCCTCATCGCGGCGCGCACCGGCGGCGAGGCCGAACGGGCGCTGCTGCTGGCCCGCCGCGCCCTGGCCCTGCTGGACGAGGCTCACGAACCCCTGCTGTGCGCCTGGTTCCAGATCAAGAGCGCCATGCTCACCGAGGACCTCGGCAGGGGCGACGGGCGCCCCCAGATGACCCGCGCCCAGGAGCTGGTGCGCGGACTCCCGCCGTCCGCCGTGCACGCCGAGGTGCTCTCCCGCGTCGCCCACTGGGGCCTCGTCCACCGTCCGGGCCCCGACGCGCTGGCGGCCGCCTTCCGCGCCGTCGAGCTGGCCCGGGTCGTCGGCGCCACCTCCGTCGAGCTGGCCTCCCGCACCACCCTGGGCATCCTGCTGACCGGCTCCGGCGATCTGCGGCAGGGGCTGGAGGAGATGGTCCGCGTCCGCGACGAGGCCGCGAAGTCCGGCTACATCAGCGTGACCCTGCGGGCGGCCGTGAACATCGCCGTCGAGCTGGAGGCGGTCGGGCGCTCGGCGCAGGCCGCCACCGAGGCCGAGCGCGCCCTGCGCATCGTCGACGGCAGGGGCCGGCCCAACCACCACGCGGCGGCCCTCACCGCCCGGGCCGAGGCGCTGCTGTCCACCGGCCACTGGGACGCGGCCGCGCGACTGACCGAACGGGCCCGCGCCGTCGCCCGCGCCGCCGACGTCCGCGGCTGGGCAGCGCTGCTGAGGGCCCGGCTCGCCGCCGGCCGCGGGGATCTCGCCGTGCTCGAAGCGGCCGTCGAGGAGGCCCATGCGGCGCTGGGCACCGCACCGGCCAACGAGCCGCAGAAAACCGTCGCACTGCGGCACCTCAGCATGGTGCTGGCCGCAGCGCGGGGCGGTGTCGCAGCGCTCCGCACCGCCCTGGAGCCGGTGCTCGCCGAGGGCTTCGGTCCCGGCACCCACCGCTACGCCTGGCCGCTGCTGCACTCGGCCGCCGCCCACGAGGCGAGCGCCCGGGGCCTGCCCGCCGCCGAACCCGGCCGCCCCGCCGTCCTGGACGCCATCCGCCGGGCGGCCCGCAGGCTGCCCCGCACCGCCCCGGTGTGGGAGGCGTACGCGCTGCTGGTCGAGGCCGAACTGGGGCGCGCGGAAGGGGCGGCAGGAGCTGCCGTGTGGTCCCGCGTCGCCGACGCCTTCGCGCCGCTGGAGCGCCCCCACCTCCTGGCCCGCGCCCGGCTGCGCTGGGCCGAGGCGCTCCTCGACGCCCGCACCCTGCCCGGCAGCCCCTCGCAGCCGCCCGGTGCGACGGAGGCCGGACGGGGCCGCACGGAGCCCCCCGTCGAGGGCCCGCCACATTCGGCCGGGGCGG
>NZ_BJMM01000057.1 GCF_006539165.1 Streptomyces cacaoi
GGGGGCCCAGGCCCATGGAGACGGTGGGGAACTCCCACAGCCAGGGAAGCCGTCGCGGGTGCGGATAGGACGGCAGCCCGGGCACGGGGCCGCCGGCGGCCTCCTGGCGGAAGCGGTCGAGGTGCGCCTCGGTCAGCCGGCCGTCGAGGAAGGCGCGGGCGTAGACGCCGGGGGAGGCGTGGCCCTGGATGTAGAGCTGGTCGCCGGAGCCGCCGTCGGCGGAGCCCTTGCCGCGGAAGAAGTGCTGGAAGCCGACCTCGTAGAGCCAGGCGGCCGACGCGAAGGTGGCCATGTGCCCGCCGAGCCCGCCGCGTTGGTTGCCGCGGGTGACCATGGCGGCGGCGTTCCACCGGTTCCACGCGGTGATCCGCGCCTCCATCGCCTCGTCGCCCGGGTAGCCGGGTTCCTCGGCTGTGGGCACGGTGTTGATGTAGGGCGTCTCCAGCAGCGCGGGCAGTCGGACGCCGTGCCGGTGGGCGTGGTCGAGGAGATGGCGCAGCAGATGGCCGGTGCGGTCCGGGCCGACGGCGCGGAGCGCACCGTCGAGGGAGGCGCGCCATTCGGCGAGCTCCTCCGGGTCCTTGTCGGGCAGCTGATCGAGCTGTGACACGAGGATCGAACCCTTCGTTCGTTCCGGGCGCCGCTCCGGGAGGGGCGGTGCGCCGGCAGGTCGGCCGTCGCAGACGACGGCTTCGGTTCCGAGTTACGAAATAGCGCTTCCGCTCAGGGGACGCTAAGGACGACTCCACGGGGGAGTCAACGGTTACCAACAGGTAATGAGCAATGATCGATCATTTTTGCGCCGGGTACCCCGCCGCGCTCCGGAGCACACCCGGGGGCGCGCGGGAGAGCGGTACCGGTACCCGGGACGACGGGCGGCGTCGCGGCCGCCGCGCGGCCGTGCGGCCCGCCGCCGGAGAGTGGGGGCAGCGGGGCAGCGGGGCAGCGGGACGGCGCGGTGGCGGGACGGCGACCCCGGCCCCGGTCCTTCGGGCCCGCGACCTCCGACCTCCGACTCCCGACCTCCGGCCCCGGCCCCGTCAGCCCTGCCCCGGTGCCGTCCCCGGTGCGTAGTCCAGCACGTGCAGCTCCATCAGCCGCCCCACGTACGGGTCCTGGCGGCGCAGCGCCTCCACGACGGCCCGGTGGTCCTCGGCGTTCTCGTGCAGCCCCGGGCGCAGCCGGCGGATCGACAGCCGCGTCCACGCCTCGACGCCCAGCCACTCCCAGTGCCGGATCAGTGCCGGAACGCCGCAGGCGTGCACGATCGCCCGGTGGAAGGCCACGGCGTGCTCGATCTGGCCGTCCGTCTCGCCCGCGCGGGCCGCCGCCTCCATGGCCTCGGCGTGCTCGGCCAGCGCGCCCACCTCGCCCTCCAGTCGCACGGCGGCCAGCTCGGCGGCCCGCCGCTCCAGCGCGGCCCGCACGATGTAGACCTCGCGCAGCTGCTCCAGCGACAACTCCCGTACGCGGGCGCCCTTGTTGGGGGCGCACTCGACCAGGTCCATGGTCTCCAGCTCGCGCAGCGCCTCGCGTACGGGCGCCTGGCTGACGCCCAGTTCCTGCGCGATGCCGCGCTCGGTGATGCGGTCGCCGGGACCCCACTGGCCGGCCAGCAGGCCCTCCAGGACGTATCTGCGCACCTGGGTGTGGAGCGGGACGCGGGACAGCCGCGGGGCGGAGCCGGCGGTCGGTGGGGACGGTGGCATGGCGCTCATTCTCCTTCTCCGGCCGGTGCGGCCGCTCTCCGGTGGCCCCCGCGGCGCCGTCCTCGGACGGCCGGCCGACCCCGGGCACATGGTTGAGCAATGATCGATCAAAAGCTAACGTACCGCACGGCGGCCCCGACGAGGCCCGTCCTGCCGTGTGGTCACAAGCCGCGCTCTTCCGCGGTGTCGGGGCCGTCCCGGCCGTGTTCCGGACACACCCGGAACCGGCAGTCCACGAGCGAACACGAGGAGGCGCGGCATGACCGCCGTCGCACCCGAGGGCCGCAGGCTGCTGCGCCTGGAGGCCAGGAACAGCAGGACCCCCATCGAACGCAAACCGGAGTGGATCAAGACCCGGGCGAGCGCGGGCCCGCAGTACACGGCCCTGCACCGGCTGGTGCGTGACCAGGGCCTGCACACCGTCTGCCAGGAAGCGGGCTGCCCCAACATCTTCGAGTGCTGGGAGGACCGCGAGGCCACCTTCCTCGTCGGCGGCGAACGCTGCACCCGGCGCTGCGACTTCTGCCTGATCGACACCGGCAGGCCCCGGCCGCTGGACCGCGACGAACCCCGCCGCGTCGGCGCCTCCGTCGCGGCCATGGACCTCAACCACGCCACCGTCACCGGCGTCGCCCGCGACGATCTGCCCGACGGCGGCGCATGGCTCTACGCCGAGACCGTGCGCCGCATCCACGCGGCGACCGCCGACCGCCCGGCCGGACGCACCCGGGTGGAACTCCTCGCCCCCGACTTCGAGGCGGCCCCCGAGGCGCTGGCCGAGGTCTTCTCCGCCCGCCCGGAGGTCTTCGCGCACAACATCGAGACGGTGCCCCGGGTCTTCCGCCGCGTCCGGCCCGGCTTCCGCTACGAGCGCTCCCTGGAGGTGCTCACCCGCGCCCGCGAGGCCGGGCTGGTGACCAAGTCCAACCTGATGCTGGGCCTGGGGGAGACCCGCGCCGAGGTGAGCGAGGCGCTGCGGCTGATGTACGACGCGGGGTGCGAACTGCTCACCGTCACCCAGTATCTGCGCCCCTCCGTACGGCACCACCCCGTCGAACGGTGGGTCAAGCCGCAGGAGTTCGTCGAACTGCGGCAGGAGGCCGAGGAGATGGGGTACGCCGGGGTGATGTCCGGGCCGCTGGTGCGCTCCTCGTACCGCGCCGGCCGGCTCTGGGAACAGGCGAGGGAACGCCGCGCGGCGGCGGCCGGCACCGCGCCGCCCGGCTGACCGGCCCGCCGGTCACCCGTCACCGGCCCGCTCGATCTCGCCGACCACGTGGTCGGCGAACGGCCGCAGCAGCGGCGCCAGATCGTCCCAGTGCTCGGGCTCCTCGCCCCGGTGGACCGCCCGCGCCCGGGCGAGGACGGGGCGGTGCGCGGCGGGAAGCCGGGGGAGGGCCCAGTCCGCCGCCGCGTCCTTGGGGCGGATGACGCCGGTGGTCAGCGTCGTCCAGATCCGTGCGAGGGTCAGCACCACGTTCCGGGTGTCGTCCGTCAGCTCGGACAGCAGCTCCGGCACCCCGGCGCGCAGCGCCCGGTCGAGGTCGGCGCGGGGGACGGGCGCGAGCAGCCCGGCCGGCGGCGGCCCGTACAGCGGGGCGTCGCCGAGCAGCACCACCGTGATCAGCAGGGCGAGATCGGGATCCGGCCCCGGCTCGGGGACGAAGCCGCGCTCGTAGGCGTCGCGCAGCCACTCGCCGTACTGGAACTCGCAGCGCGGCGGATACCGCCAGGGGCACACCTCGTCCCGGACGACGGCGGTCAGCTCCACCGGCCGGGCCGGCCCCCGCTCGGCGCGCTCCCCCGAGATCCGCATCAACTCGTCCACCAGCGCGGCCCGTTCCTCCCGCGTGGTGTGCCCCCGCAGGACGACGAACACGTCGACGTCGCTGTGCGGCCCCAGCCCACCGAGCACGGCGGAACCGTGCGCGAAGGCACCCGCGACCCGCTCACCGAGCACCCGGCGAACGAGCTGAACGGCCGCACGGGCCTGCGCTTCGACGTACGCCTCGATGCGTGCCAACGGTGCTCCCTCCGAGCGGGGCGGACAACCCGACCTCCGCCGTCGTGTCGTGGACCGGAGGGCGATTGTAGGAAGCGGACGGGTCACGTCGCGTATTCCGGCGTCTTCCACTCCCGGTCGTCCGGCGGGCAGTGAAGCTTGTCTCCCGGTCGCTGCCCCGTGCTGAGCAGTTCCTCTCTCCCGCCGGGGGAATGCTGACCTTCGTCACCCGGCAGTTGGGGGGAGCGATGAGCGCCGCTAGGCCGAATTCCGTCCGTTCAGATGATGCGTGCCCGGACCCTGTGCCCCGGATCCGGGCGCTGGCAGCAGAAGCGTTCGCTGAGCTTCAGCGCTGCGACACCAAGGCCGCCGCTCTGTGCGCCACCGCCCTCGCGGTGCTGGCAGCAGTCACGACAGTGCTCGTCGAGTGGCCGGGTCTCCCCGTCGTGGTGGCCTGCATGCTGTGGGCCTCAGTGGTGACGCAGGCCGGTTCGGTCGCCGTGGCGGTGGCAGTCATACGTCCGTCGCTGCGGGCCCAGGGCGAGCGTCCCGTCTCGTTCCTGGACGTCGCCGGCTCCGCCCCGGAGGAGGTGCTGGCCGCAGTGCGCCGCAGTTCCCCGGAGGAGGCGATGCTGGCGGACAGTTGCCGCGCGGCGGAACTGTCTGTGCTGGCCCGCCGTAAGTACGGCGCTCTGCGTCGTGCAGCGACGCTGCTGATTGTGGGTATCTCGATGGCGGCTCTCGCCGGGCTGAGCGTCGCGGCGCAGTTCTGCGCCGGTGCCGTGGGCGCCTGACCACCCGGTCCGAGAACGGGCTTTCGACTGTTCGACGTGGTTCAACGGCTGTGACCAGAGGGGGACCTTCCATGCATCCGTCCCACCGCACTCTTCTCGGTGAGCAATCGTGGTCGGCGCTGTGCGCGCTGGCCCCCGCGCGCTCCCGGCCGACCCGGAGCGTGCTGCTCCGCCAGGGCGATCCGGGTACGCATGTGCTCGCCCTGGCTTCGGGCAGCGCGGTCATCGCGCGTCGGGACGACCGGGGCACTCGCAGTCTGCTCGCGGTGCGCGCGGCCGGCGAACTGCTCGGCGAGCTGTCCCTGCTCGACGGCGGGGTGCGCAGCGCCACGGTGATCGCCGCGGAGCCGTGCAGCGTGCATGTCGTCCCTGCTGCGGAGTTCCGTCAGTTCGTCGCCGAACGAGATCTCCTGCCGCTCCTGCTGCGGCGCGCGGTCAGCCGCATTCGTGAAAGCGAGGAGGTACGGCAGGAGTTGGCGACCTCTCCGGTGCCCGTGCGACTGGCATCCGCGCTGCTGCGCCTGGCCCTGTCGGCGCGGAGCCGTCCCCGGGAACCCGTGACGATCCGTCTGACACAGGACGAGTTGGCCGAGCTGATCGGCGCATCACGCAACTCGGTTGTGCAGGCGCTGGCGCCGTGGCGGGAGCAGGGTTGGGTCCGGGTCCAGGCAGGCGGGGGCCTGACGGTGATCGACAGCGGATCACTGCGGCGGGTCGTGGGCGCTGGTTGAGAGCCGGGTCACGAGCCGGCTGCCCAGTTCTGGGCAGCACGGAGAGCCGGCTTTGCGCACCATCGTCATCCGGCACCGCAACCGACTGGAGAGTGATCGTGCGTGACTGACTACCCGAGGATCGACGAGGACGAGGAAAGGGACATCCCGGAGTACCGCGCCCTGGTGGCCCTGGACATGAAGGGCTACAGCAGCACGCCCGATCACGGGATGCAGGGCCTGCGCGAGGATTTCGACGACATCGTCGCAAGTGCCGTCGCCGAGAGCGGACTTGGGAGCGAGTGGACCTTCCACGGACCTGAGCGGGACCGTGGCGACGGCTGCATCGCGGTCATGCCGGTCCGCAAGATGTGGCGGCTGATCGACCCCTTTCCGGAGAACCTGGACCGGGCGCTGGCGCGGTACGACCGTGCACGTCGGGCGATCACCGCAGCGATCCGTGTCCGTATGAGCGTCCATGTCGGGCCGGTCAACGACAGTGTCCGGTGCGATGCGATCAACGATGTCTGCCGGCTCCTGGACAGCAGCGCCGCTCGGGACGCTGTGGCGAAGGCCGAGAAACTCGACTCGTATGTCGCACTGGTCGTCTCGGACCCGGTCTTCCGCGTCGTGGTGCGCTCCCAGAGGGCGCCGCGTTTGCGGCAACGCGACTTCCTCCCCGCACGAGCCGAGGTCCCCCGAAAGTACTCCGAGATCGCCTGGGTCCACGTGCCCCGGCGCAGCCCCGCCGACCTCTCGGCGGGAGCCGCTGCCCCCGCCGAGGAGAAGGAGGCAACGCCTGCCTCCGCCGGGACCGACGAGGCACCCCCTGTCCCCGGCCCCGCGACGCCGGACCCGGCCGCGGGCACCGCCGGAACCAGCACGGTGGGGAAGGCGGGCGCCGTGATCCACGGCGGCAGGCACGAGATGAAGTTCCGTCAGCAGTTCTAGGCGCACCGCGAACAGGAGAGGCACGCGTGTACGACGACATGCCAACTCCCCCTCCTCCGAGCACGGAACAAGGGGAAGCAGGGGAGAACGACGACCTGTACGAGCGGGTCGTCCAGCAGGTGCTTGATGACGAGTCCGGTACGGAGGCACCCGGCGAAGCGGTCACACCCGATGCGGCGACGGGTGACGACACACCGGAGGAGGTGCCGGTTCCGGAGCCCGTGGCAGAGGAAGTGGCCGTTCCGGAGCCCGCGTCGGAGGAGATGCCGGTTCCGGAGCCCGGCGGCGGAGAGGGACGTGAGGAGGAAGCGGCGTCGAACGACACGTCGTCGCAGCAGAGGAACGCGCCCGAAGCCTCCACCCACATGGACACGGTCGGAGTCGCCCTCTTCGGAGACCACGCGCATGCGGACGTCGTCCAGCAGTTCCATCTGAAGGACACGCTGGAGCCGTACCCGTTCACTCGCGAGAACGTCCTGGACGACCCGACGTTCGTCCAGGTCCCTGCGTGGTCGCACGCCATACACGCGGCGAAGGAGAACCTCCCGCACAGCCCCGTACTGGTCGTCAACGCTTCGCGCGGTCACGGCGCCACGACCTTCGCACGTCATCTGCTCGCGGCGCTGCCGAAGGACCGGACGCTGTGCCTGCTGGAGACCAGTTGGGACAAGCCACTGGTGAGCAGGCTTCCGGTGGCCGGAAAAACCGCGTGTGTTCTGGATCTGCGCACCGCGGACCACGACCAACTCGACACGGCGTTCCTCACCGGTCTGGGCAAGCACGCGGGCGACCTGGCCACGGCGGAGTCGTGTCTGGTGGTCCTCGTGTCCGATGGCCAGTGGCCCGCTGCCGTCCCGGCCCCCGCACGCGTGCAGCGGATCCGGCTCCACGGTACGCCGGACGGTACCGCGGTGGCCACGAGCCTGCTCGACCAGCAGCACCGCCCCCGGCTACGGGCCATCTTCGAGAAAGCCGCCGGCGAGACCCTGAGGACCATGCCTCCGGGCCGCGTCGTGTGGCTGGTCAACCAGGCGATCGCGCTGGAAGACGCACAGGTCCGCGAGGCAGAGGGGACCGGTGCCGGTGAAGAGGAGCAGCGGGAGAAGCTGTCCGGCGCCGTCGAGCGCCTCGTCCTCGGCTGGGAGGACATGCTCTCGGTCCAGTTCGCGGACGGCCGGCAGCAGGCGGCACTCCCGCAGCCGAGGGACGCGAAAAGCGCCCCCAAGGTGTTCGATCTGGAAGAACGCTGCTTGTCCATCGCCCTGGCGATCCGAGGCAGCGGCCCCGCACTCGATGTCCAGAACGATGCCCGGAGCCTGCTGCGGCACCTGCGGAACCGCCCGGAGAAGCAGGCGCGCAAGGGCGACGGTGACCTCAGCTCCGTTCTCCAGGGCGTCGGCCTCGGTACCCGTCTGAAGGCCATCGGGGCCGATCCGGGGCCCGGCGGAGAAGCCGCGTACACCTCTCCCGGTTACAGCGACGCGCTTCTGATCCACGTCTGGGGTGACTACCACGAACTCCGGGAACGCCTGCTGGACTGGGCGATCGCCTGTGCTGCGGGAGATGCCGCCGCACAGCCCCGCATCGTCCGGGCTCTGCTCAAAACCATCGCGTACCACCAGGACGACGCGCCCCTGAAACGGCTGAGCTGCTATGCGGCAGACCCGTCGACACGGGCGGCAGCCGCATGCGTCGCCGGGGCGGCGGCTCGCCATCCCCACCTCGGCAGCCGTACTCGGGGCCTGCTGTACCAGTGGGCCGGCTCGTCCGCACCGCCCACCCGGCTGCTGGCTGTCGACGTCTGCCGCTCGCTGCCCGAGGAACAGCGCGATGCCGTGCTGGTCCGGCTGCGCCGTGCCGGTGAGGGGGCGCAGCCGGAGGTGACCGGCGAAGTCCTCGGCGCGTTCCAGGAGATCGTCGCCCGGCCGCACCTGATCGCCTGGTTCGCCGGTGAACTCGTGACCTGGCAGGAACAGGACCGATCGCCCTCCGCGCTGGCGCTGGGGATGCTGGCGCTGATGGGCGAGATGCGCGACGGCGTCCCGTGGCTGCTCACCGACGCGGCTCCCCGGCTGGATGTCGCCGGCGCACTGGGCACGCTGCTGTCCCGGTCGGACACCTGTCCCCGGACACTGGCAGTGATCTCCCGCTGGCTTCAGCAGTGTCCGGAAGGCCCCCTCTACGACGGCGTGCTCAGCACCGTCCGCAACGCCTTCGAGACCCGGGCGGGATTCAAGGCACTCGCAACCGTCATGCTGCACCTCGCCCACGTCGAGCGCCCGGATGGAAGCCCTGCCGACCGGCGGCTGAAGAACCTGCTGAGCCAGGACCCCGACGTACGTGCTCTGCTGCCCGAACCGGAAACCGCCGAATGAGATGGGGCCGGGCCCGGCGTGCGGAGGCTCGCTGGTACGAGTGCGACTTCCCCGAACCGAGGCAACTGCGCAGCGCGGTCCCCGGTATCCCCTTCGACGCGTGCTTCCGGGCCAGTTGGCAGCCTGGCCCGGAACACCACCGCAATCCCGAAGCCGCCGTCGCGGACGATCTGCTGCGCCGGGCAGCCGAGATCACCAGCACTTGTCGTCCGCTGAACGTCGCGGCGGCTCAGGACGCGGTGAACGCGGCCCTCGGGCGGCCCGGCACGGACCGTGGAGCCTGCTGCTCCCGTCTCACCGCTACTTTCCAGCTCTCCCTCAGCGACCGGGCCAGAGCGGCTGCCGAGCAGAGTGAGGAAGACCGGCAGCACGTGAGCCGGCTGCGGTTCCTGCGCAGACAGTTGCACAGCGACCCGGAACTCCTGCTGCTGGACCATCTCGACCGGCATCCCGACGCCGTCAAGGAGGTGGACCTCCGGGACTTCCAGCGCGTGGCGCGCGCCGTCCGGAGCGGCAGTACGACGTGGTACCCGCTGCTCGACTGCCTGGAGCAGCTGTCGGAGCGGATCGGTGACGACGACTTCTACGCGATGAAGGTCTTGCTGAAGACCTTCAGGGAGACGGTTCCGCAACTTGTGCAGGAACACGGGCTCGGGGACGCAGGAACACCGGAGGAGGCCGAGCAGTGAAGCGCCGTCACCCGACTCCTCAGGTATCGCGGGCCGGAAAGGCTCCTGTCCGAACGGGCATGGGCCGCCTGCGGAGCGGATGATTCGCAGCCGTGCGCACCCGTGCCGGTGGCCGGAGACCGACCGTCCGCTCCGGCCACCGCGGAGCCGCAGCACACGGCCCGGCCCGAAAGCCGAGCCGTACGGGGGCCCGGCAGGCCGGGCCCGCCCTCGCTGCCCTCGGCACAGACCCTGTTTCAGCCCTCCGCCGCCGTTCGCAACCGCGCCCCGTTGGCCAGCCCCGCCGGGTCGAGGCCGAGTGCTGCCGCCGCTGTGGCGCCCACGTCGGCCAACGAGGCGGCGTCCGGGAGGAGTTCGACGCCGGGGCCGTCGGGGCGGTGGATCAGGACGGGGACGTACTCGCGGGTGTGGTAGGCGTGGCCGATCGTCGGGTCGTTGCCGTGGTCGCCGGTGACGACGAGCCGGTCGCCGGGGCGGTCGAGCAGGGCGACCAGTGCGGCCAGCCCGGCGTCGGCCTGTTCGAGGATGCGGCCGTAGCGCTCGGGGTCCTGCTGGTGGCCGGCGAGATCGCTCTCCTGGACATTGGCCACGACGAGCGCGTCACCGGGCGCCCGCACGGCCTCCAGGGTGTGGGCGAAGACGTCGGCGGTGGGCACGGCCGGGCGCCGGGTGGCGCTCTCGCAGGCGAGGATGTCCGCCGCCTTGCCGACGAGCGTGACGGGCAGGCCCGCGCGCGCGGCGAGTTCGGGAAGCTGCCGGGTGTGGTCCAGGGGCGCGCCCAGGTGCTGGACCTCCAGCCCGCCGTTGCGGTACACCCCGGTGGCCGGGGTGTCGAGGCCGAAGGTGCCGCCGTCGCCGTCCCGGACGAAGTCCGGCAGCGGGCCGTCCGCGTGGCCGCCGACGGCGATGACACGGGCGACGGGCGCGACGGCCCGCACCGTCCGTGCGATGGCCAGGATGCCGTCGAAGGGCAGATCCTCCAGCCGGCCGGTGGCGTTCCAGTTGATGCCCGGGTCCGCCTCCAGGTTGTCGTGCACGAGGACGCTGCCGTCGACGACCAACAGGGGCCGCCCGTCGAGGAGTTCGACCCGGTGGCCCGCCGCGCGCAGCGCCCCGGAGACCTCGTCCAGGTGCTCGGCGAGCCGGGCGACGGTGACCCGGCTGAAGTCGGCGCCCATCATCGTCTGGTGCCCGGCGAAGGTGTCGGCGCCGGGGTAGCCGAGTGCGGCGCGGCCCGCCGCCACGGGCAGCCGGGTGCCGCGGGCGAGGTCGGGGTGCGGATGGACGAGCCCGAGGCCGAGTGCGCCGAGCACCGGCAGCCGCAGCGGGCGCCCGCCGGGCCCGCGGGCGTGGTCGAGGACGTGCCCGCAGGTGTCGGCCGCCGCGTCCCCCGGCCGCAGCGCTCCCGCGTCGGGCATCGCACCGATGCCGAAGCCGTCGATGACGACGATGACGGTCCTGCTCATGGCTGCGCCTTTCCTCGTGTGTGTCCCGGGCGCCCGGCGGTACCCGGTGTGCCCGGTGGGTCCGGTGTCCCGCCGGCGTCTACAGCGCCCGTCCCCGTGCGTCGTACAGCCCGGTCAGCCGGGGCGTGCCGGAGGAGAGCCCGGCGACGACCGCGACGGTGGAGCGGGTGACGAACACCTGGGTCCGGAAGGCCAGCAGGGCCGTTTCGCCGAGCCGCACCTCCTGCCCGGGCGCGGGCGCGTCCAGGAGCCGGTAGTAGTCGATGTTCTCCGCGGGCGCCGGCTGCACCGGAAGCCGGCTGCCGGTGCGGGGCAGCAGCGCCGTGCGGATGTGGGAGCGCGGGTAGAAGCCGCCGCCGAAGAGGGCGGGACGGCCGTCGGACAGGGTGTGCGCGACCTCGGTGACGTACACGTAGGCGGGCTTCTCCGGCTGGTCGGTGTCCACGGCGTGCAGCGGTGTGGTGCCGGTCAGCGCGTGCCCGGGCTCGCCGTGGGTGGCGCCGAGCCGGGCCAGCAGCGGCAGCGAGGCCATCGAGGTGGCGCTGGGCGCGCTGAGCAGGAGCCCGGTGTGGCCGCGTGCGGTGAGCCGTTCGCGGGCCTTCAGCGCGAGGTCGAAGTTCGGTGTGGGCGCGGGCTCGCCGGTGGCCGGGTCGCACAGCACACAGGGGAAGGCCGTGACCCCGGCGAGCCTCACCCCCGGGAGCCGTTCCAGCGCGTCGGCGAACGCGTCGAGCCCGTCGAGCGGGACACCGCCCTCCTGGCCCGGGTAGACGGAGCCCGGCGCGCCCTCGATGCGCACCAGCACGTCCTGGACGCGGCCGAGCCGCTGTGCCTCGTCGGAGACGGCGCGCGCGTTGGCCAGGTCGTAGACCGTGACCGTCTCGGGGTGCAGGGCGAGGAGTTCGGGCAGCGCGCGGCGCGGGATCTGCACCAGGTGGCCGAGGTTGCCGGCCCGGGCCCCGGCGGCGTGCAGGGTGCGGGCCTCGTCGGCGTCGATGGCGGCGAAGGCCGGGACGGACCGCGCCACCGCCTTGATCAGCTCGGGGTTGCGGCCGAACTGCTTGACGACGAACCACAGCCCCAGACCCAGCCGTTCGGCCTCGCCCGCGAGGAGCGCGGCGTTCTCCTCGACGGCGTCGAGGTCCATGACGTAGGTGTCGGGCGGGATCTCGCCGCGGTCGTGGAGCCCGGCAGCGGCTTCGGCGAGCTGCGGGTTGCGGGCGAGGAGGCTGTCGAGGAACACATCAGTCCTTCGTGTGGTGCTGCTGCTGCGGTGCGTCGTGCGGGGCCGGACCGGGCTCGTGGCGTGCGGTGCCTTCGGCGGCCGTCCTCCGGGGTGTTTGCCCGGCCGTCTCCGCGGCCGTCTGCGCGGTCGGCCCCGCGGCCGTTCCGCCGGGCGCTGCCTGGTCGGGCGCTGCCTGGTCGGGTGCCGTCGGGTCGGGTGCCGCCGGGTCGAGCGCGGCCAGGGAGCGGCGCAGGATGTCGAGGACGAGGTCCGCGCCCGCCCGCATGGGGTTGATCCGTACGACCCAGTCGGCGAGGCCGGGCGCGTCGTCCAGGGTGGAGCTGGACATCCGGTAGAAGAGCGGCGCGATCTCGTACCGCGAGTTGGAGCCCACCGGGTAGGGCGCGGCCCCGAACCGGGCGGCCACCTCGGGGAGTTGCCGCGCCACGGGCCGGTCGAGCCGGACGAGGAGGCATCTGTCCTGCACATTGGCGAGCCGTACCTCGGCGACCCCCGGGACCTCGCCGGCCGCGAGCCGCCGGGCCGCCTCCTCGCCCGCGGCGGACTGCACGGCCCACATCACCGGGACGTGGGTGAGGGCGCGCAGCGCGTCGAGCGCCTGGTGGCCCTGCACCTGGCCGCCGCCGGAGTAGTTGTCGGCGTGCACCTGCCGTACGAGGTCGGCCGTCCCCGCCACGACGCCGACGCCCTCGGGCCCGTGCAGCTTGAACAGCGAGAAGCAGGAGGCGTCGGCGCCGAGTTCGGCACCGGTGGCGGGCACCCGCAGCACGGCGTAGTTGTCGTCCACGAGGGTGCGCACGCCCGCCGCGCGGCAGGCGGCCAGCACCTCGCCGGGGTCGTAGGAGTCGGTCAGCCGCTGCCGGGTGTGCTGGACGTAGGCCCAGCGGAAGCGGCCGGAGGCCAGGGCCTCGCGGAGCGCCGCCGGGTCGTTGTAGTCGACCTCGACGGTCTCGACGCCGAGGCCGCGCAGGGTGACGGCGGTGGTGCGGTACACCGGGGCGCGGTGCACGAGCAGCGGCTCGCCCGGGCCGACGGCGGCGCTCAGCGCGGCGCGGATGGCGCCGGTGCCGGCGCCCTGCACGAGCGCCGCGTCCTCGGTACCGAAGAAGTCGGCGAGGACGGCCTCGACGCGTGCCGTCGTCCGGGGCCGGCCCAGCCCGGGCACCACGCCGGCGTCGGCGGCGAACAGCTCCTCCCCGGTGAAGTGCGCCGCCGTGCACTCCAGCAGCCGGAACTGCCGGGCCGTGGCGTCCTCGACGGACACCGTGGGCAGCGGGAAGGTCCGCGGCAGGGCCGGCGCCGCGGCCCCGGCTCCCGTGTCGGCCGCCATGTCAGTTCTCCTCCGTGCTCGCGCCGGTCAGAAAGCGCAGCGGGTTGCGCCGCGTCAGCAGGTCGATGAGGTCCTCGTCCACGCCCTCGGCACGCAGCCGGGGCAGGAAGGAGCGGAACAGATGGCCGTAGCCCTGACCGCCCTCGGTACGCAGGTAGCCGTGGCGTGAGATGTCGCAGCTGAGCAGTGCCCGCTCGGCGTGCCCGGCCTCCAGCAGCTCCAGCAGCAGCCGCAGCCGCACCTCGTCGCTCTGGTAGCTCTCCTTGCCGACCGTGTCGAAGGCGACGTACGCGCCCGCGGCGGCCAGCTCCCGGTGCACCGCGGGCTCGTCCAGCAGATCCTGGTGCCCGACGGCGATGCGGTGCGGGGCCAGCCCCTCGCCGGTCAGCAGCTCCAGCTGGGCCGGGCCGCCGCGTCCGAGCTGGGCGTGGGTGGCCACCGACAGGCCGGTGGCCAGCGCGGTGCGCGCCGCCGCCCGCAGCGAGCGGGCCTCGGGCTCACTGGGCCGCTCGCCGTGGCTGCCGACCTCGCCGAGCACGCCGGGCAGCACGCCGGTGCCGTCCAGCCCGCCGTCGGCCTCGGCCAGCAGCGTCGCGGTGAGCTGCTCGACGCTCGCGCCGTCCAGCTCAGCGGTGTGGAACGGCTCGTAGTACCAGCCGGTCGCCGCGACGACGGCCACCCCGCTCGCCCGCGCGATCCGCTCCAGGGCGCGCGGATCGCGGCCCATGCCCCGGCAGGTCAGCTCGATCACGAGGGACAGGCCCGACTCCGCCCGCAGCTCGGCGAGTTCACCGGCGACGGCCCGCTCGTGGCGGGAGGGGTCGAGGACGGCGGCGCCGTCGCCCTTGAGGTCGAGATCGAGGGCGAGGTGCTCGTGCGCGAGCACCGGCCCGTCGACGGCCGCGCGGGACAGCGGCCCGGTGACGGTCTGCACGCGGGGCCCTGCGGCATGCGGTGTGCTCATGGTGCGTGCCTTTCGGCGAGGAAGGTCCGGGGTGGTCACGGCGTCGGTGCGGACGGGCGCCCCCGCGCGGGGGCGCCCCCGCGGCTCACCCCTTGACCGGGGTGAACAGATCGAGCCAGTACAGGACGTTGAGCAGGATGCCGCCGACGATCACCGCGGCCGGGGCCGCCGCCATCCGCACCACGGGCCGCCCCATGGCCTCGTTCAGCAGATACAGCCCGCCGACGACGAGGATGCCGAGCCCGCCGCCCATCGCGTTGGCCGCCATCAACGAGCCGAACAGGATGGCCAGTTGCAGCGTGTCGGTGATCGCGTTGCGCAGATGCTCGGAGGAGTCCCGCACGCTCGGCAGCCGTCCCAGCACCCGGCCGATCCAGGAGAGCGCCAGCACCTCCAGCGCGAACACCGCGGCACCGACGACCACCGCCAGAATCGGGTTCGGCAGCAGGTACCCGATCGGGTAGACGAGCGTGAAGCCGGCGATGCCGTACGCGCCCGAAGCGAGCGCCGTGGTGGCGATCAGCGGGATGAAGCCGAACACACGGTAGAAGTCCACCTGTGCGGCCTCGGAGATGTGGCCCTTGGCGATGAGGAAGCTGGTGGCCTCTCCGCCGCCGAATATGTGCATCTGCGCCAGCAGACACACTCCGGCGCCCAGCAGCATGAACAGCGGCAGATGCCGGCGCAGCCGGGTGGCGCTCGCGCTGAACAGCGACGCCATCGGATCCTCGGCGGGCTCCTGCTCCCCGTCGGCCGGGGCCTCTCCCGCGCGTGCGGCCTCCAGCGCGGCGGCCCGGTCGGCCTTGCGCTGCTTCAGGTCGCGGCTGACGGCCAGCCCGATGAGCATCAGCACACCGACGGCCATGGCCAGCGCGCCCGCGAACATCTCGGGCCACAGCTTCATCGTCAGGACGACCAGGGCCAGTTCGACCACACCGGCCACGCCGCCCCACTTGCGCCCGAACTGCTTGGTGATGGCCAGCACCGGGAACAGCGTGAACAGGAACAGGATCGGCGTGGACATCTGCTGCATGGCCGTCAGGAAGTCCACCGGCAGGTCGTGCGCCACGTTGTTGGCGCCGCCCAGCGCGAAGACGACGACGGCACCCCACGCGGCGCCGAGGATCGGTGCCAGCCACTTCTTGGGGGACAGCAGACCGAGGATGTCGGTGGGCAGGAAGACCAGCCAGGGGTTCAGCACACCGGAGGAGAGCGCCATCGGCGCGCCCAGCCCGAAGATGAACCCGGCGGACAGCCCGAAGGAGACCGCCGTGGTGGCCGGCCGGGTCGAACGTCCCTGGATGAAGTCCAGCATGAAGGGGCGGACACCGTCGTTGAAGACGGCCAGCGCCATGTGCGAGATGAACGCGGTCAGCGCGCACAGCGCGATGACGGTCAGCTGCTGCGGCAGGGTGAAGTCCAAGGTGGCGGAGGCCGCCAGCTCTCTCACGGTACTCACGGGGTCACTTCCTCATGCCCGGGGTGGCCGGTGTCTCACGCGGCGCGCCGTGCGGCGGCGCGGGCGATGAGCGGGGCGACGGTGTCGATCTGGTCCATGGAGAACCCGAAGACCTTCTTGCCGTCGGCGAGCAGGCCCTCGACCTCCTCCTCGGTGGGGACGGAGCGTCCGAAGGTGTGGCAGGCGGGCTGCCCCATCAGGCCCACCAGGACGCCGAGGGAGGCGCCGGCGCCGGTGTGGCAGGTGCCCAGGTAGTAGTCGGCCTGGCCGGAGCGGAGCTTCATCGCGGCGTCCATGTCGCTGGAGACGGCGACGTCGACGCCGTCGAGCCCGAGCGCCTTGACCGCGTCCGCGGCCTCGTTCTTGCCGACGCCACCGGTGAGGATCTTGGTCATGACGGGTACCTCTCGTCTTTCTGGCCGGGAGACGACCTCCGGGCCGGGAGGTGCACGGGGCCGGCGGGGGCCGGCCGGTACGTCCGTGCGCGTGGGTGCGGGTGTGCGGGAGTGGCAGGGGAGGGGAGCCGGTGCGTCAGCCGGAGACGCGCTGGTCGAGCACGGCCAGATGCATCGCCAGGAAGTTGATCTCGGACTCGGGCAGCGCGGCGCCGAGTTCGGCCCTGGCCCGCTCGGCCGTGGTGCGGGCGCGTGCGACGGCCTGCGGGTGCCCGGCCAGCTCGGCGGCCACCTGCTCGTCCGTGACGAACTCCTCGATGGCCTCGCCGTTCAGCAGCCGGGTGAGCGCCATCATCAGATGGCTGGTGAGCATGCCGGCGCTCTCCTCGGTCACCGGCCGGCCCTCGTCGGCGAGGGCGCCCAGCTCGCCGGTGACGAAGTCGGCGACCTCGGGCCGGACCTGGCCGCCCTCCCGGAAGAGCTGGATGCGTTGTGCGAGCTGGTCGTCCACGGCGGTCTCCTTTGACGCTGTTGACGCTGGTGAAGTTCGGTGCCGAGTCGGCGCGGGGAGGTGGCGTACGGCCACCGGTCCCACAGAAATCGGGATTCTGGATTCTGTGGCTGTCAACGGGCCGCCGCCCGGCGGGTGTTCACCCGGTACGGCGGCCCCGGGCGGGGTCAGTAAAGGGGCATCCGGTCACCTCGGAGGACTTCGGACTGAAGCTCCGTCACCCGGGACGGGTCGAGCGCGTCCCGCACCGCGTGCAGCGCGGTCGCGCTCGCCGTACGGCCGATGACGGCGGCGCTGGAGTTCCGCAGCGCCAGGTCGCGGGCGATCTCGTCGTCGAGCGGCACGACCTGCGCGTGCAGGCTGCCGCGGCCCTGCGCCTCGTCCAGGTTCCAGACGGTGACGTCGGCCTGCTTCTGCGCGAACAGATCGGCCAGCTGCATGTACGAGGACTCCACCCACTCCACGTCGGGGCGGCCGGCGAAGACGCGCTCGGCCAGCATCTGGTCCTCCGAGGCGTGGTCGACGGCGACCCGCAGCCCCGGCGCGTCCAGCGACGCCCCCTCCCGCACGAGGAGCCCGTGCGCCCCCACGTAGGTGCCGGGGCCGAGATCCACGACGAGGGTCAGCTCCCCGGGGTGCTCCTCTATGAGCCGGTCGGCGGCGAACCGCGAGAGCACGACCAGATCGACCTTGCCCTCCAGCAGTGCCGTCGTCCGCGCGTTGGAGCCACGCATGAACGTGATCGCGAACGGGGTGCCCGCCTCGTCGAACGCGGTCCGCAGCCCGGTGGCGAGCCCCTCGTACCGGCGCGAGTACGGCAGCGGCATCGCCGCCAGCAGGGTGCCCAGCCCGGACAGCCGCCACAGGACGGAGCGGTCCGAGCTGACCAGGAAGGTCCCCAGATGCCCCCGGGCGGCCGTCTCGATCGCACCGGCCTCCTCCAGCAGCCGCAGCGCCGCCTGCACGGTGCCGTTGCCGCAGCCGAGCTCCTCGGCGAGATCCCGCACGCGGGGCAGCCGCGTGTCCGGCTCGTGCCCCAGCAGAAGGGCCGCGAGCTGGCGCGCCGCCAGGCCGTTGCGGGTGAGGAACCGCTCGTCGAAACCGTTCACAACTGGACAGTAAACAGAATCCTGGATATTTGACAAGGGGTGACGAGACGGGCTTGAACTGGGGTGACGCACCTCACAGACTCCGCCGCCGCTTGCACGGGTGCCGGCGCACGGGGTGCCGCCCTTGCGGGGTGGAGGTGCCCTTCGCGGAGGTGGAGGTGCCCTTCGCGGAGGTGGAGGTGCCCTCGTGCGGAGGCGTCCCTCATGGGAAGGCGTCCCTCGTCGTGGGAAGGCGTCCCTCGTGGGAGGGAGGGGCCCTGTGCGGAGACGGCCCCTTGCGGAGGGAGGCGGATCCCGGGCGCTGGGGGACTCGGTCACCCCAGAGGGCGAAGCCGTTCCTCGTACTCGGCACTCACGGTGATCTCTGCGTCACTCTCTTCGCTGCGCCGGGCCTGCATGCCTGTGAGTCGGGGACGGGACCGGGCGGGAGCCCTTCCACATCAGAAGTGGCACCCGCTCCATTCTTCTTCTGCCGCCTGGGACTTGGCCAGAGACGTCAGAACGTCTCCGAGGAACGCCAACGGTCTCCGCCCGTGCCGGTCGTCCTCGTCGAGCAGCAGGTCCAGGTACCTGGTGTGAAGCCACAACCCGACGTACATCTCTCCCTGTTCACATCGGACAACTTTCCCGTTGTTCAAGGATTTCGCGGTCGCCTGCCGTTTCGCGGCGGCCACCGTGTCCCGGTGGGAGGTCGTCATCAGCGTCAGGCTCGGTCCGCCCTTGCCCTGTAGATGGAGGTCGCAGGCCCACACGGTGCCGGACGCGGAGGTGGTGCGTTCCCTTCCGAGGGTCACGTCGGCGGTGGGGAATGCGTCCGGAGGCAACATGAAGCCACGCTTGCCGCAGATGTTCTCCCGGTCGGAGTGGTGGTGGTCGGCCGAGGTCAGCGCGGTCGCGTCCGGGGCGCGGTATCGACCGCTGCTGTTCTGCGCGCAGCCGGCGTCATCGATCACCCGCTGGGCGGCCCGGTCGGCAAGCTGCAACAGGGCTTCCGGCGAAGAAGTCACGTCCGAAGCCTGCGGCGGGTTCCTTCCGTCGCTCACCTCGGCCGTCAGATACGGAACCGAGCCCCGGCGAAGCGGAATCCCGCCCCAGCACTCCTTCGGGACCAGCACCCAGGCCCGCTTCCTGGTGGCACCGCCGGCGAGCCCGTGCTCGGTGAACGCCATTCGCTCCCGCTTCTGCCACACCGGCGACTGAAAGACCTCGTCGCCCTTCAGGAACTCGGTGGTGACCGAGACATGAGGTTCCGAGGAGTCGACAAACCGGCTCGTCCGCTTCATCTCGCACCGCAGCCAGTGCGAACGCCCCGCCTGCTGGTATTCCTCCTCGGCGAGCCGCCCCGTGCCCTCCAGTGCGGCACTCACCTCCGACGAGGAGAACATGCCGTCGCAGAAATCGTCCTTGCCCAGCAGGTCGGTGTTCCACCACGTGAGCAGGCCGGCGAGGACGACAACACATGAGATCAGCGCAGCCAGTGAGATCCAACGGGACTTGTGCTTCACTACAGTAACCCTGCTCAACTGTCTCAGGACCTTACCTGAAGAGCTTCGTAAGCGGTGCGCCGCCCCTTCTCGTAGCTCTGCGAAGCTTCTCTCGACGCGGTCTCGCCACGTTCCTTACTTTCTCCCGAACTCTGGGCCCAGTCCGTGAAGTAATCGTGCAGGGCTTTATCTGCTTCGTCGTTCCCGGCTGAAATGCTCTCTCTCGTGTCGAGCAGAGGCTCATTGTCTGCAGCTTTCAGCCACTCATTCCAGTAGGAATCCACTGCCCGTTGGGTCACGTCGCCAACAACAGGAAGGGTATTCGCCAGGCTGCCAATCAGATGGTATCCGTATACTCGTTCGTCGCTGTTTTTCCCTGTTCTGTCGCTGTACTCGCTCAGGTCGATATCGGCACCTACGCCGTTGATGGCGCCAAAAGTCTCCCCGATTTTCGCCGTTCGGTTCTCAAGCGCCTGAGTGGTTCCGTGGCCGTCGGCTTCCAACTGGTTCATCATGTAGCGCCCGCTCGCTTCGTGGAGGAGTAGGAAGTTGTCCTCGTCCTCCGATACGCCGCGCATCACTCGTAGCAGGCTGCTCCTACTGTTCTGGATGCGGGAATCGTCCCCAGCAATCTGCGGGTCTGGGGCTCCTGGCTTACCGGCCGGAGCATCGCCCGATATGGCATCGACGATGTCAGGCGTAAACGACGCCATCGCCCGTGCCAGTGGAGTGCGCATTTTTGCGAAACCTTCTTCTTTCAGAGTGAAGTCGGCTTGCCCTGTGCTGCTTTCGCCACCTTCCTTGCCTTCTGGATGGCCGTAGTCCAAGACATTGATGGTGCGGTGCATGATGCGGGCCTGCGCCTCGGAGTGTCTGCCGAATTTTTCGCCGTCCGATCCTGGCTCGTGCCCTGTGGAACCAGCTTCGATAGCGAGCCCCAGCCCCTCGCGGGCGCCCTTGCTCTCCTTGTCGGGATCGCTGCCGTCGGGGGCGGTTTCGCCCATGTCGACGTGTTTCCAGCTCCGTTCCTTCAGGGCGTATTCCAGGTTGTCGTTCTCGTCCGGATCGAGGTAGTCCGTTGCCAGGTCAGGGGAGTCGGAGATGATTTTCAGCATGCCGTCGTAGGGGTCGGCGGCGAAGTGGTTGTACTTTTTGCCGCTGAAGTCCCCTTGCAGGTCCCAGATGTCCGGGTTGCCGCCGCGGCTCTTGTCTTCGGCGTTGCGAATGGCGTCAGCTGTATCGACAAGCAGCTCGCGGGTGTAGTTGTCGCCTCGTTGCATGAGCGATACCAGGCTCTGGTAACCCCGGATCTTTTGACCCTGACCAGGCCGGCCTCGTTCCGGTTCCCCGACCGCCTTGAGGTCGTACTCCTTGGTTCCCGCCTTCAACATCTGCTGGTGGAACTTCTTGTAGAAGTCCGTGGAAGGATTGCGGGTGGCAGTGGCCAGGTTGGAAGCCAGTTCCTTGTCCAGGGACAGGTAGGACTTCCTGTGGTCCTTGTCGTCGTAGTAGGCGAGGTCGTCGAGGCGATTGTGAGTGCGGAGGAGGCCGTCTGCGCCGCCGAGGGAATTGATCAGGGTGCGGCTGTACTCGGGATCCTCGTCGTGTGCCCGGGACAGGATGGCCGCTTCTCTGAGTTCGTCGGGGGACGGTTTCTCGCCGTCCCGGACTGCTTTGAGTGTCGCGGCTGTTCGGCGGGCGTTCCGTTTGACGATGTCGTGGCCGATGTTGCCGTTGAAACCGCCCTTCATCCCCTTGCCGGACTGCTTGGGGTCAGCCATGAAGTCGGTCTTCAGACTGTGGTCGGCTTCCTGGGTCTTCTTGACGGCCTTCTGGATGTCGGCCGTGTACTTCTCCTCTGCCTCCGCCTTGGCCTTGGCATCGTCGCGGTACTTGTCCGCGGTCTTCTCACCCTTCTTCTCCGCGACCTTGTCGAAGTTCATCGTGCAGTGCCCTTGGGAGTTGACATCCATCCCGGCGTCGACTGCCGCGTCGCGTGCTGCTTCCACTTCCTTCTTGCACTGCGTGAGCGTCGCATGTGCCAGGCGAAGGAGGGCCGCGACCCCCTGCGCTTCTGCCTTGGCCTGTCCGTAGGTTTCGGTGGTGGTCTGGCCCCAGTTCTTGTAACCCGCGGCGGCGTAACCACTCCAGGTGTCGGAATCCGCCGCTGCCCGGACGTGGTCGCTGTAGTTGTCCTGCAGGGTGCCGAATCGGGTGCCCATCGACGACCAGGACTTCGCTGCGTCCTCCAGGCTGCCCAACTCGGCGTTCACGATGTCGTCGTAGGAAACCGGCATGTCACTGCTCCCGGCTCAGATCGTCGAGGCGGCTCTTGATGCGGGGCTTCTCCGACAACCGCCCCATGCTGTCGGAGGTACGGACGTCGGTTTCACCGAGTTGTACGCCGGTGTCCAGCAACGCTTGGTGCTCGTACTGGAGACGCTCGACGAGCTTGTCGTGGTGCGCGCGCCAGACGGTCAGACGGTGACGCACACCGGTCCACACCTCCCAGCTGTGGAGCTTTCCGCGAACTGTGGTGGGGCTCTCCGGGTTTCCCGTCAGAGTCTCGGTGTCCTCGTCGGCTTTGGAGCCCGCGGTGTGGGTGGCCGGGCCGAGTGTGTCCTGGATGTAGCGTGCCGCGGCCTTCTGCTTGCTCCTGGAGTGCACCAGGTCGGTGTCCTGCGGTATGTGGCCACCCGGCTTCATGCCCGGGCTACTGCTCTTGCCGTCCGTGCCGGCCCCCACGGCCTCGTCCCCCTTCTGCTGTGTCCACGGCACACCGATCCCGCAGCCCGTCCGTGGGCAACGGCCCCCGCCCTGCCGTTCGATGAAGTGTTCGCCGATGCTAACAAGGTGGGTTACCGAACGCTACTGATCCGTGCTGTGGGTGAAAGGGTGAGGTCGGCGTCTCCGTCGGGGCGAGTTCGGAGAGTTGAGAGAGGCGTGGGGGGGGGGCGGGTGAGGGCGGCCTTCAGTGGCGGTCGTTCCCATGCGCGGGGTTCGGTGCCGGAAGCCGTAGATCCGTGCAGCCGCGGTCCTGGGCGGTTTTCTTGGCGTAGGCGGTGAGTGCGTCGTGCAGGAAGTCGGGGGGCGGGTCGGTGGCCGCCGAATTCTTGGTGTGGCTGTCCTGTACCGACCAGGTGGTGAACAGGGAACGCTCTGAACTGCCGGGGCAGACGGCTGTGGCCCAGGCGTAGGAGTTCTCCTCCTCGTCGATGCCGGAGGCGCCCCGGATCTTCGAGAGGCTGTCGGCCTTCGCGTAACTCGGCGCGTAGGCACCGGAGATGAACGAGAGCCGGACCCCCGGCTTGTTGTCGTCTGTCGCCAGGAAGCAGTCGGCAAGGGGTGCATGGGGGTCGGCGGGGGTTTCGAGGGCCCGGGCGAGGCCGGTGTCCGCGGCCTGGCGGCGGAGGTCGCGCGCCGCCGCGCAGCTTCCCTTGGCCGCCTGCACGGGGACGGAATGGTCGAGTGGGTCTTCGGCGACCTGGCCCGCCCTCGCGCGCTCCGGGCCCCGGCAGCCGTACTTGTCCGCGGCCTTGCTTGCCGAGCCAGAGATGAACCGCGCGAGATCGGCGCGGAGCTGGGCGTCGTCGGCCCGGGCGTCCGGGCGAGTGAGTCTGCCCGTCAGCAGCAGGGCGTCGTGGCCCTTGGTGTCCTTGTGTGCCGGGCAGGCGAGAGCCATCGTGGCATGCAGTTCTCGGCCGGAGCCGGAAACGACCCCGGGCCGTTCATGCTCCATGGGTGCTGCGGCGCCCGATGCCGCCCATGTGTCGGTGTAGCCCTCGGGCAGTGCGTCCCGGTGACCGTCGCCCGCCCACCGCAGGTCGACCCGCAGTGCGGGAGTGGCTTCTTCCGAGCCCCGCACCACGCAACGCGTCAGAGCGCCTTCCAGGGCGGGGTGCGAGTCTCCCGCGAACGCGCGCTCCGAGCCGAGCGTTTCCGGAAGGGCCTCCTCGGCGAGGACGCCCTGGCACGCGTCCCCCAGCGACCTCTCGTCCCGCCAGTCGTCGAACATCCCGGTGGACCAGCCCACGCCTGTGAGGACGGCGAGTGCGGACGCGAGGGCGATCAGGAGGTTTCTGCGTCGGTGGGTCAACTGTCGGCTCTTTCGCCGTCGTTCCTGCGTGGTACGTGGTCGTTCGGGTTCGTACCTGGGCCGGTGCCTTGGCCGTCGGACACCACGGTCTCGTCCCCCTTCTGCTGTGTCCACGGCACACAGATTCCGCCGCCGCCCGTCCGTGGGCAACGGCCCCCGCCCTGCCGTTCGATGAAGTGTTCGCCGATGCTAACAAGGGGGGTTACCGAACGCTATCGGCGCGTGCTGTGGGTGAGGGGCCTGGTGGACGGCGGTGCGCGGGCGGTGCGGTATCTGCTGTGTGAGGTGTCAGCGCGCAGTGCACAGGTCGAGGACGCGGCGCACTGCACACAGGGACTCGGTACCCGGTACCCGGTATTCGGGGCGCGGTCATGCGCGTGGGGGCCGTCGTATCGGCTGCGGCTCACAGGAGCGTCGGCGGCTGCCGGCCTCCTTTCAGCGGGAGCCGGCAGCCGTCCGTTCGTGCGGGCTTCGCTCACCCCGGGACCTTTTCGGTGGCCGCCGGCAGGCCGGTGCGGCGGCGGGAGGTGAAGGCCAGGGTGCTGAGGACGGCGGCGATCACCCATGCGATCGGGCCTTCGAGGCCGGGCCACAACGGTGCGTAGCCGGGCACGATGACGAAGAGGACGAACGCGATGTCCAGCACGGTCACCAGGACGAGGTTGATCCAGTAACCGGTCGTGGAGTTGCGCCAGTTCATCAAGATGCCGATGAGGATGACGGCGATGGCGCTCATGAGGATGTTCCAGGCGTCCTGGTACACCCGGGCCTGCACCATGCCCGGGTCGAGCGACTGCCCCAGCTCCAACAGGCCGTGGGCGGCCTTGATGTGGACGAGTCCCCAGATCACGTAGAAGACCGCTCCGAGCTTCGCGGTGATCCCTGTCATGTCGATCATCTCCTTGATGGATACATGCCATGAGTGCCGGTGTGCCCGCTCACGGCCGGAACGCCGATGTACGGGAAAGGGTCGGGAGGAAGCCGGGTGAACCACGCTGTGGCGGTGTCGGGTGGGCGCCGGGCGATCGCCGCCACGCCCAGGCCGGCCACAGGGAGGGGCATGCCCTGGTGGGTGGTGAGGCAGTCCGTTCAGCCGGGCCGTGCCGGGCGCCGGTCAGCGGTGCGACGGCCTCGGGCCGGGCGTGCGCGCGTCAGCCGCCGCTCTTCGCCAGGTGGGTGCCGCGCTCGGTCGCGGGTCCGGCGGAATGCCGGTGCCGGGCCGGTGCCGAGGCGCGCTGGACGATGACGTACTCGGCCACCAGGACGTTGCCGAGGACGGACGCCCACACGCAGGCGGTGTACAGCTCGTCGAAGTCCAGCCCGGAGATGAGCGTCTTCTTCAGCAGCAGGCCGATGAGCAGGTAGAGGCGGAGGGTCGCCGCGGCGAACGTCAGGGCGTAGTTGCGGATCATCCAGATCCGGTGCGGTCCCGTCTCGCCGCGGCGGACGCACCGGTAGGCCATCGTCGCCGTGTACAGCCAGGCCGCCACGAGGAGGGAGAACGCGACCTGGACTGCGAAGCCGCCGCGGGTGACGGCGGTGGCGAACACCGCGGCCGCCGACGCGACCACGACCGATACCAGGTAGACCCGCCCCATGGCCCGGTGCAGCCCGGGCCGGCGGGCGCGCAACCGGGGCACGAATTGCAACGGGCCGATGACCAGGGCGAGGCCGCCGGGCACGGCGTGCACGGCGAGGGACAGATAGTGCAGCGCCACATCCGGATCGATCGGCACCTTGGCGTCGCCCGCGTCCCCTGTCAGGTACGGCGGTACGGCATGGCCGACGACGGCGGCGGACACGGCCAGCAGGCTCCACAGTCCCCACCGTGGGCGGCGGCGAACGGGCCGTAACGCGGATCCGGTTGTCGTACGGAGGCTCCTCTCGGTGCGCACTGCTTCAGCGTCGAGGTGGTCCTGCGGCCGCTGGGTCCCGTCGCCCGGTGGCCCGGTGGCCCGGTGGCCCGGTGGCCCGGTGGCCCGGTGGCCCGGTGGCCCTGTTGCCCAGTGGCCCTGTTGCGGTGCGGCGATGCGGCGATGTGGCGATGTGGCGGGGGCTGCTCGGTGTTCCGGTGGTCGGTCGCCGGAGAGACGGGGCGAACGCGCGTGCGTGCACGGGGGGTTGGTGTCGGGGGTGCCGGTTGTCGGCGCGTCGGGAGCGATCGGTGTGCGGGGCCGCGAGCCGGTCCGGCCGCACGGGCACGCCGCCGTCGGGCGAGGTGCGCCGCGGACGCTCCTCACCCGGCGGCGACGAGCGGCCCCCGGTTCCGGCCGGAAGTGGGGCCGCGCTCCCCGCCGTTGCTGACGACATTAGTGAGGTCGGGGAAGAGTTGGCAGTGTGAGATTTTTTTGACGGGCGGTGGATGAGGGGCGCGCCGCCCCGTACCGTCGCCTTCATGTCCTCAGCCCCAGCCGTGCCGGCCGGGCCCTCCTTGCGCCAGCGGCGCCGGGCCGTCGCGACCCAGGAGATCGTGAGCGCCGCCGAGCGCCACATCGTCGAACACGGGCCGCACGCACTGTCGTTGCGGGCGGTCGCGCGCAGCCTCGGCATGACCGTGCAGGCGCTCTACCACTACTTCCCGAGCCGGGACGACCTCGTCACGACGCTCATCACCAGGGCCTACGACGATCTGACCGACGCGGTGCAGGCCGCCGTCGACGCCGCGCCGCACGACACGGACCTGCCGCGGCTCGTGCCGGCCGCCGAGGGCTACCGCCGCTGGGCGGTCACCCATCCCGAGCGGTTCCAGCTCATCTACGGGGCTCCGCTGCGCGGTTACCAGGCGCCCGCCGACGGCCCCACCACCGGGGCGGTCCGCCGGATGAGCGCGATCTTCCAGCGGAAGTTGTTCGACGGGTTCCCCGTGGCGCGGTTGGAGGCGGCCGACACTCCCGCGCTCTCGCCCGGTTTCCGCGCGTATCTGGAGCGCATGCCGCAGGACGGTCTCGGCGCCCTGCCGCCGCCCGCGACCGCCCTTCTGCTGAGTGCGTGGGGGCATTTGCACGGCCTCGTCGCCCTGGAGGTCTTCGGCCACACGACGTTCATCGGCGTCCATCAGGACGAGCACTTCCGGCGGTCGATCCTCACCATGGTCGAGGACATCCACAACCGCCTACGGGCCGCCGCCCCGGCGGGCGGAGACACCGCCTGAACCAGGGCCGGCCCCGGCGCCCGCAGGCGCCGGGGGCCGGGGGCCCGTCGTGACGTGTCGGCCGTCGGTGCTTCACCTCACCGCGTCGAGCAGTACACCTGCCAGCTCCCGGGGTCGGGAGAGCATCGGCCAGTGGCCGGTGTCCAGGCGGGTCAGCCGCCAGTGGCCGTCGGCGACCAACGGGGCCACGTCGGCGCGGAGTTCGGGGTGGTCGCGCAGGCACTGCACATACGTTGCCGGAAGGGACGCCAACGGGCGGGCCAGTGCGGCCGGTTCGGTGAGGGAGGCGCCCGGGTGCGGGGTGGCGCGGGCGGTGAAGAGGGTGAGCTGTTCGTCGGTGAGGTCCTGTCCGGCGAGGGCGGCGGCGGCCGGGGGCGGCCAGTCACCGCCGTGTGCGGCCAGTGCGGCCTCCAGCTCGGCGCGGCCCTCCGGCCGGAGCGCCGAGAGGAAGGGCTCGCCGTCGGCGGGGACGTTCGCGTCGACGAGGACGACGTGGGCGAGCCGGCCGCCCAGCCGCTGGGCCGCCTGGCACACGGGTATGCCGGCGTAGCTGTGCCCGACGAGGGCGACCTCGCGCAGGTCGAGCCGTTCGATCTCGTCGACCACGTCCCGCACATGGGTTTCCTGGCCGGGCGCGGGTGCGCCCTTCCGGTCGGCCTTCTCGGCGAGGCCGGACAGCGTCAGCGGGTGGACGCCGTGCCCGGCCTCGCGCAGCAGCGGTGTGACCTCGTCCCAGGCCCATGCGCCGAGCCAGGCGCCCGGCACGAGTACGAAATCCGTCATGCCCGCACCGTAACGGCCGGCGGTGACACGGCAACGTGCTCCGGGCCGGTGCCCGGCCGCCCCCTCGGCGGTGTCCGTTTGCCGACCGAGGTGCGGCCGGCCGCCGGGACCTCTTGAACGGGGCGGGCGGCCCGGGCACCGTGAACTGCGCACCTCCTCCCCCCCACTTGGAGTTCCCCATGGATGCCATGCCCTCGCCCGCCTCGTCGCCCGTGCCCGCGCCCGCGTCCACGTCTGCGTCCACGTCTGAGCCCCCGTCCGCGCCCGCCGGGACGCCCGCAGCCGGACGTGGGCGGGCGTCCCGCCGGGCGCGGAGAGTGACGAGGACCGCTCCGGCCGTGCTGGCGGGTGCCTTCGCGCTGGTGCTGGGGCTGCCCGGCACGGCGCTGGCCGACCCGCCGACGGCGCTGCCGGCCGACGCGAGCGAGATGGAGCAGCGGTTCCAGCCCGCGTACGACTACGACACCGACGGCTGTTACGCGACGCCCGCCATCGGCCCGGACGGCACCCTCGCCCCCGGGCTCAAGCTCGGCGGCGACGTCAACGGCAACTGCCGGGACCTCTCCGACCTGGACAACACCAACGGCTACAGCCGCACCAAGTGCAACAACGACTGGTGCGCGATCGTCTACGCCTCGTACTTCGAGAAGGACCAGGCGGCCCTCGGCGGTGGCAGCGCGGGGCACCGGCACGACTGGGAGCACGTCGTCGTGTGGGTGCACGACGACCGGGCCGAGTACGTCTCCACCTCGAACCACGGCGGCTTCACCGTCCACAAGCGGGCCGATCTGCCGTTCGAGGACACGCACCCGAAGGTCGTCTACCACAAGGACGGCATCAGCACGCACTGTTTCCGCGCCGCCAACGACAACGACGAACCGCCGGAGAACCACAAGGGCACCTGGCAGTACCCGCCGCTGGTCGGCTGGGACGGGTATCCGGACGGCCTGCGCTCCAAGCTGACCGGGGCCGACTTCGGCAGCGCCACGCTCGGCATCAAGGACGACACCTTCGCCTCCCACCTGGCCAAGGCGAAGCCGGACGACATCCCCTTCGACCCTGACGCCCCCTGACACCCCTGACCCCCTCTGACACCCCTGGCGCCCCCTGGCATCCTCACGCCCCTGACGCGACGCGTCGGCCGCGCCCCGAAGGGACCGGAGTTTGCCTCAGAGGCAAGTGCGCCTTGACAACTCGCCTTTGTCAAGGCGTACTTGCTCGCATGCCTCTTCCCGATCTGGACGATCTCATCGCCGAAGTCGACCGCACCTGCGCCACCGCGCACCGCCCCGGCGGCCAGGAACAGCCCGACTGGCTGGAGCTGTTGACGGCCGCCGCCGCGGTGTCCGGCCAACTCCAGTCGCTCGCCGACGACCTGGTGGAGGACTATGTCGAGCACTGCCGTATGCACGGCTGCTCCTGGAAGGACATCGGTACCGCGCTCGGTGTGACCCGGCAGGCCGTCCAGCAGCGGTTCCACGCGCCGCACAAGCGGTACGGCCCCGAGGTCATGGCCGAGGAGCTGCGGCAGGCGATGACGCAGGTCAAACAGGCGGCGGTGCAGCACCGCAACAACTACATCGGCACCGAGCACCTGCTGTGGGGCCTCACCGCCGAGGACAACGGCGGCACCCGGCTGCTGGCCGCCTCCGGCGTCGCGGCGCACGACATCCACCGCGCGGCCCAGGCTCGGCTGGGCACCGGCGCCTCGCAGGCCGCCGAACGGATCGCCTGGACGCCGTACGCCCGCAAGGCGATGGCCTTCGCCGAGGCCCGGTCCCAGGAGGCCGGCCGCGATCTCATCGACTGCGCCGACCTGCTCGTCGGCCTCGCCCGGGTCGGCCGCGGGGTGGCGGCCCGGATCCTGACGGACGCCGGGTTCGACGCGTCCGAGGACTCCGGACCCAAGACCCCCGGACCCGAGGGCTCCGGACCCGAGGGCTCCAATCTCGAAGGCTCCAATCTCGAAGGCTCCGGCGCGGGCGGGGACGCCGCACGAGCCGAACACGCCCCGGTCGGCTGAGGGTTCGGCCGGGCGGGGCGGAGCCTGACGATCACCACCCCGCCCGGATGCGTACGGTCGGCCGCGCCCGGGCCGCTACGACCGGGACGGCGGCCGGGGGGCGCTGCCATGTTCCCCGGATGCGTCGCGGTCCCGTGCTTCCGCCGTCACCGCCGTCGCCGTCTCCACCACCGCACGGACGGTCTTGCCCGGTCCCGTGCGCGGCACCACCTCCCAGTGCGTGGCCAGCGCGTCCACCAGCAGCAGGCCCCTGCCGCCCTCCGCGTCACCCTGCGACGGCGTACACACGGGCGGAGCCGGATGGGTGTCGGACACCTCCACGCACACCGGACCGCCCGCCCGGCTGCACCACAGCCGTACCTCGAAGTCCCGGCCCGGCACCCGTCCGTGCAGGGCGGCGTTCGCGCTCAGCTCGGCGACGATCAGCGTCACCGCGTCCGAGAGCGGGCTCCCTTCGGGGACGCCCCACGTGCGCAGTCGGTGTGCCGCCGCTCTGCGGGCCAGCCGGGCGCCGCGCCGGGACGCGGAGAAGCGCCGGGTGAACAGGAGGTCGTCGTCCGTGCATTGCTGCTGTGGTGCGCTGTGCATGCCCGGCAGCCTTTCCGTGCCGCCTCTACCACGGACAGACCCCGCGCCGGTACAGAACGCGTTGTACTGGTCGCTCCGCTGGACCGGACTGATCACCGTCTGTGACGATCGCCAGGTCGGGTGGGGACGGAACACAGCACGGAAGGCATCGACGATGACGTCGGACCAGGAACCCAACTGCGGCGCGGAGAACGAGACCTCTGACGGCCTGAAGACCTACGGCGCCGTCCTCCAGGCTCTGCGCGACGACGCGAACCTCACGCAGGAGGAGTTCGCGCCGCTCGTCCAGTACTCGGTGCACTACATCGCCAAGATTGAACAGGGCAAGCGGTTTCCCCCGCGGGACCTGCCCCAGCGCCTGGAGCCGGTGCTGGGCAGGCTGGCAGCGAAGGTGCTCAAGGCCGCCGCCCGAAGCCTCAATCGCAAGCGGGGGCTTGCTGCGTGGTTCCAACAGTGGGCCGCACTCGAAGAGGAAGCCCTCAGCTTGTACGCCTATGAGTGCCGGGCCATTCCGGGGCTGTTGCAGCCGGAGTCGTATGTCCGGGCCCTGTGCGAACGACAGTTGCCGCCGTACTCCCCGCAGCAGATCGACGAGAGGGTTGCGGCTCGGCTGGAGCGGCAGGGCGTGCTTGCGGAGCGGCCGCATTGCGCCTTCAGTTTTGTCATCGAGGAGTCGCTGCTGTTGCGGCATCTCGGCGGAACCGGCGTCACCCGCCAGATCATCGACCACTTGCTGGAGGTGGGCCGCCGGAACAACGTCGATATCCAGGTCATGCCGCTCCGGCAGGAGGACCATGCGGGCAGCGATGGGCAGCTGTATCTCGCAGGTGTGCGGGAAAACCGGTGGTTCGGCTACACCGAGGGGCACCGGTCGAGCAGTCTCATCACGGAGCCCGGCGAGGTCAGCACTCTCCTCCAGCGCTACAGCAGGCTTCGTTCCCAGGCCTTGGACTCACGAGCTACCGTGAGTCTGCTGGAACGGATGCGAGGAGCACTATGACGACCACAGGGATGACCTGGTTCAAGAGCACCTACAGTGGTGGTGACGGCGACAACTGCGTCGAGGTCGCCATGGCTCCCTCCGCGGTGCGGGTGCGGGACTCCAAGGACGTCGGGCAGGCGGCGTTGAGCGTGTCGTCCGCCGCGTGGGCGCGGTTCGTACGGCACACGGCCCGCCGGAGCCGCTGACAGCGAACGGAACTCCCGGGCCCCTCGGCGTGCACGAGCCGCCGAGGGGCCCTTTCGCGTCGATCTCACGTCGACACCCGCCGCGGCGCAGGTGATCCGGCGCGCCCCACGAGCCACCGGGCGTCGTCCCGCGGCTCTCGGACCCCCGACACGGACGGACGCACCGGGCCGAAATCGGCCGCGCGGGACGGACGTTGCCCTTTTCCGCCGCCGTCGGACCGGCGAACGTCGAGGAGACGGAACCTTGCCGGTGGTGGGGGGTGCGGTGGCTGTTCCGGTGTATGTGCCCGTCTGGCCCGCGCGGCAGCACACGACCAAGGCGTACGCGGCTCTGGAGCCGGAGGTGAGAGTCGGCACGGTGCCGCTGTGGAACCTTCCGAAGACCACGGATCTGCTCCCGGACGCGTGGGCCGCGATGTACCGCCGACTGGTCAGCAAGGTCCACGCCGTGCACGAGGACAGCCCCGGTTGGATCGACGCGCCGTTCATCGCGTACGACCAGATCCGCACCGTCGCCAAGGCGATCGACGACCACTGCTCGCGGGACCTGCTGCGTCCCGTCACCGGGCCGGAGCGTCACCCGCGCCAACAGGCGTTCGCCGTCGGCACGGCACGGAAGCACCGCTGCGGGCTGGGCATCCGTGTGACGGTGCCGGACACCTGGGACGAGCGTGCGGACGGCGTGGTCGACGGCGTCGTCTCGCTGCTGCGGAGGCTCCGCAGGACGGCAGCCGCCGATCTGCTGCTGGACATGGCCGGTGTGCCGGGCGACCGGCCCGACGCGGGCGAGGAGGCCCGCCGCGCGCTGGCCGCACTGCTGCCGCTGGCGTCGTGGCGGACAACTGCCGTACTGGGAGGGGGATTTCCCCGTCTCAAGGCCGAGATGCTGGCCTCGGGCACGTACGTGGCCCCGCGCCCGGACTGGACGATGTGGCACACGGTCCGCTCCGGAAACGGCCGCGGACCCGGGCCGCTCGGCTACGGGGACTACGGCGTCCAGCCCGTCTCCGCCCTGGAGCGCAGGCCGGGCACCGACCGGGACAGCGGCCGGTCCAAGGGCCCGTACTGGGGCGCGCTGTGCTACACGACCGAGCACACCTTCGTGGCGAGCAGGATGCTGACCCGCGGTTCCGGCAACCGGGTCGCGCTCAACCGGGCGTCGGCCCGGCGCATCGTCGGCCTGCCGGGCTTCCGACGGGCGGGGGCGGCAGCGGCCGAACGCTGGTACCTGTGCTGCGCCGGCGGCCCCGACACCTCCGGCAAGGGCACGGGCACGCCTGAGAAATGGCTGTGGGCAGGGAATGTGCAGCACGCGACGTTCGTCGTCCGGAGTCTGGGAGGAGCGCGGTGAGCAGCGGACCTGTGTGGCGCAAGAGCAGTTTCAGCGGGAGCGAGGGCGACAACTGTGTCGAGGTCGCCGTCCGTCCCGGGGTGGTCCGGGTGCGGGACACGAAGGACACGAAGGGCACGAAGGACACGGAGGACGCGAAGGATGGAGCCGTTCCGGGTGTGAAGGTTTCGCCCGGGGCGTGGGCGGTGTTCACCCGGTACGTGGGGGGACGGGAACGCTGACGGGGAGCCGGGGATTCCCTGCTCCCGGCAGGCGAGGAGACCGTCAACTCCCGCGCGTGGATGGCCCGTTCGGGTGCGGTCGGCGGACGGCTGTTCCTCTCGGACGGCGTGTGCGCGGGTAACTTGGGTGCGTGAGCGGAAGCGGAGAAGCGCGGATCGTCGCGGAGCGGTACCTGCTGCTGGAGCGGCTCGGCAGGGGCGGGATGGGGACCGTCTGGCGTGCGACCGACCAGGTGCTGGGGCGGACCGTCGCCGTGAAGGAGGTGCACCTCGGGGGAGGGGGAGAGGGCGTCGCCACCCAGGTGCAGCGGGCGCACCGGGAGGCGCGGGCCATCGCCGGGCTGTCCCATCCCGGCGTGATCAACATCTACGACCTGGTGGCGGACGACAGCGGTCTGTGGCTGGTCATGGAGCTGGTGGACGGACCGTCGCTGGCGGACCACGTGGCGCGCGACGGGGTGCTTGCGCCGTCCACGGTCGCCGGGATCGGGCGGCAACTCCTCGCCGCTCTGGAGGCCGTGCACGCGACGGGCGCGCTGCACCGGGACATCAAGCCGGGGAACGTGCTGCTGCGCCGGGACGGCCGGGTGGTGCTGTGCGACTTCGGTATCGCGGCGCTGGCGGGCACCGCGCCGCTCACCACGGACGGCGGTGTGGTGGGCTCGCTGGAGTACATCGCTCCGGAGCGGCTGAGGGGGCAGCCCGCCGGTCCGGCCAGCGATCTGTTCTCGCTGGGCTGCACGCTGTGCGCGCTGCTGTCCGGCAGTTCGCCGTTCGCGCGCCCGGAGGCCGCCGCCGTGCTGCACGCCGTGGCCTACGAGGAAGCCGTCCTCCCCGCGGCCGCCGGGCCGTTGGGGCCGGTACTGGCGGCGCTGCTGTCCAAGGATCCGGCGGCGCGGCCGTCGGTCGCCGAGACCGTGCGGATGCTGGAGTCCGGGCCGACGGTGCCCGCGGTGCCCGCGGTGCCCGCGCGGGACGCTGCGGGGCCGGGGGGTGCCGCGGGCGGGGCCGGTGCCGCGGGTGGCCCTTCCGGTGCGGGTGCCCCGGGCCGTTCGGAGGGCTCGGACGTCCGGGAGCCGGATGTCCAGGGGCCGGGTGTCCAGGCTCCGGGCGGGCGGGCTCCTGGCGTCCGGGGTGATGCGGGCGCGCCGGGTGGGCCGGGTGCGCCGGGCGTCGCGGGCGGCAAATCGTCCCGGCGCCGGCGTCGGCCGGTGCTGCTGGCAGCCGCCGCGCTGCTGGCCGTCGGCGCCGTCACGGCCGGGCTGCTGGCGAGCCGTGCCACGAGCGGTGCGGGGGAGGACGGAGGCACAGGTGCGGCTCCGTCGGGGCGGCCTTCGGCCGGGCAGGGCGGTCCCGGCCCGGGCCGGAATCCCTCGACGGACGGGGGAGATCCGGCGGCGGCCTCGCTGCACCGTGTCGACGCGGCGATGCCGGTGCCCGGCGCCGGGAACCCCCGGGCGCCGGGCCGCTACTGGCTGTTCGGCGGGACGAGCTATCTACGGGCCCGTATCGCACCGTCGGCGGACGTCGTGCGCGAGCGGCTGACGGTCCTCAAGCCGCTGGACAGCTGGCGCGCCAGCATCGGGAAGCTGCCCGCCTTCCGGGACGGCATCGACGCCGTGCTGCGCGTTCCGGGGCACCGGACCGAGTACTGGGTGTTCGCGGGGGCGCGGTACCTCCGGCTCCGGGTCGCCGACAACGGTGCGTACGACGACACGCTGGTGGTCGGCCCGGCACCGATCAGCGACTGGGACGGTGCTTTCGAGGGACTGCCGGGCGAGGGCATCGACGCCGTGATGCCGGTGCCGGACGACCCGGAACAGGTCTGGGTGTTCTCCGGCGACCGGTACGTCCGGACGCGGCTCGACGGTGAACAGCCGGGCGGGAAGGTCGAAGTGGGCCCCTCGCGCGTCGACAGCTGGAAGAACACGTTCGGCAGGGTGCCGGGCTTCCGGACGGGCATCGACGAGGCGATGCCCGTCCCGGGGAAGCCGAACCAGTTCTGGGTGTTCGCGGGCTCGCGGTACATGAGGATCGGCGTGACCGACGGCGAGTACGCGGACACCCTGCTCCAGGGGCCCCGGCCGCTGGACATCTGAGCCGGGAGCCGTCCTTCCGCGCCCGGCCACGCCGCCGGAGGGTCACCCCTGCCGCGCGGCCCGGTCGCCCCGGGCCTCCAGCGCCGGCAGGAACACCTCGGCGAGGAAGACGGCCGGCGAGGTGGGCGTCGTACCGGCCGCGGTGCGGGGCTCGACCATGCGCAGCCGGCCGGAGTTCACGGCCTCGGGCACCTCGGTCATCATGGCGGCCACGTTCGGGGCGACACCGGCCACCAGCAGTCCCGCGTGGAACTCCGCGAGCCCGCACTGCTCGTAGCGGACGGGTTCGCCCAGCGCGTCCCCGACGGCCCGGGCCATCCCGGACATGGTGACGTCCTCGGGGCCCCGCAGCTCCCGGACCCGCACCCCGTCCCAGCCCTGGACGAGCGCCGCCGCCGCGGCCTCGCCCACGTCTCCCGTGGTGATCAGCGGCAGCGGCACATCCGGGGAGAAGGGCGCGGTGATGCGGCGGTCGGTGCGGACGGAGTCGGCGTGGTCGAGCAGGTTCTCCATGAACCAGCCCGGCCGCAGCGACAGGACCCGGGCCCGGGGCAGGGCCGAGAGCCGCTGCTCGAAGCGGTGCAGTCCGGCGACGGGGCCGGTTCCGGCGGGATGCTGTGCGCCCCAGCTGCTCAGCGCGACGACGCGGGGCACCCCGGACAGGGCGAGCGCCTCGGTGAGCGCGGCGGAAGCGGTGTCCTGGAACCCGGCGAAATCCGGGTGATCGGGGAGGTAGTTGGGCTGGAGGGCGACATAGGCGGCGTCGGCGCCGTCCAGCGCGGCGGCCATGGCCCCGGCGTCGGACTGGTCGGCCTCGCGGACCTCGGCGCCCCGCTCCGCCAGGTCGGCGAGGCGGTGCGCGGACCGTCCGACGACGCGGACGGGGTGCCCGGCGGCCAGCAGACGCAGCGCGGCGGCGCGCCCGGTGCGGCCACCGGCTCCGGTGATGACGTACATGTGCTTCTTCTCTCTTTCCTCTTCCGGCTTTCGGCTTCCGGCTCCCGGTCGTTCCTCCGCCGGGGATATACGGACATGTGCGGTGATTTCCGGCGTCCTCCGGGCCGCCGGTCACCGGGGCGGGGTGTCCGTCGGGCTACGGGTTCCGTGGACTCACGGGTTCCGTGGACTCAGGGGTTCCGTCGAGGCCGGGGGCTCGTCGGGTCAGGGACGCCGCTCGCGGAGGGCCTCGTCCTGCGCCGGGGCGGTGAGCGTCGTCAGATCGCGGAGGCGTACCAGCGCCTGCGCGGTGGGTGCGTCGGACGGGTGGTAGGCCCAGATCCGGTGGCCGGCCCCGGCAGGCAGCTCCAGCACGTGCTGGTCGAAGACGACGTGGCCCACCATCGGATGCCGGAACCGCTTGCGGTCCACCGTCTTCTCGTACACCCGGTGCGCGGCCCACGCCTCGGCGAACTCGTCGCTGTACAGGGCGAGTTCGCCGACGAGCCGCTCCAGCCGCGCGGACGGGCGGGCGCCC
>NZ_BJMM01000058.1 GCF_006539165.1 Streptomyces cacaoi
GGAGCCGCCGCAGAACCGTTACGGCTCTGTGGCAACCCGGGGAACCTTACGGACCGCCCTTCCTGGTGTCAACCTCGGGACGGCTCCGGCGTACGGGCGTCCGTCGGGGGCCCATGGCGGTACCTGTCGAAAGTGGGTGGCCCGGCATGCCGTTCGTGCACGGTGGCGGGGGCGGGGTGATGCCTAGGTTCGCCGCATGAACGACGCGATCGTGCACGCAGTCGAGGGGTTCGTCAGTACGCCCTGGGTCCATGTGGCGCTCTTCGCCATCGCCATGCTCGACGGCTTCTTCCCCGTCGTGCCGAGCGAGACGCTGGTGATCACGCTGGGGGTCTTCGCGGCCTCGGACGGGGAGCCGCCGCTGGTGGCGGTGATCCTGGTGGCCGCCGGCGGGGCCTTCGTCGGGGACCACATCTCCTATGCGATCGGGCGAAAGTCCGGGGAACGGGTCTTCGCGCGGCTGCGGGAGGGGAGCCGGGCCCGTCGGGTCCACGACCGGGTGGGGCGGATGCTGGCGGAGCGGGGCGGGCTCGTCCTGGTGGTGGCGCGGTACATCCCGGGCGGGCGGACGGCCGCCACGCTGACCACCGGGGCCACCGGGTATCCGCGGCGGTTGTTCACGCGGTACGACGCCGTGGCGGCGGCGAGCTGGGCGGTGTACTCGGCGTGCCTCGGATATGCGGGCGGCGCCGCGTTCGAGGAGGAGCCGCTGTACGGGGTCGGGCTGGGGCTCGCGCTGGCCTTCACGATCACGCTGGTGCACGAGGGGGTGCGGGCCCTGTGGGTGCGTCGGCGGCGGTGAGCGGGGCCGGTGAGCGGAGCGGGCGGGGCCGGGCGCCCGCCGGCCGGCGCGACCGGTCGGGCGGCGGGGCGGTCGGCGGGGTCGCGTCGGTCGGTCAGCTGCCGAGTTCGCGGCTGCGGTCGCGTGCTGCCTCGATGGCGTCGATGAAGGCGGCGCGGACGCGGTGGTTCTCCAGCTCGCGGATGGCGTTGATGGTGGTGCCGCCGGGCGAGGTGACGTTCTCGCGGAGGGTGACGGGGTGCTCGCCGCTGTCGCGGAGCATGGTGGCGGCGCCGACGGCGGCCTGGACGATCAGCTCGTGGGCCTTGTCGCGCGGGAGGCCGAGCTGGATGCCGGCGTCGGTCATGGCCTCCACGAGGAAGTAGAAGTACGCGGGGCCCGAGCCGGAGAGGGCCGTCGCGGCGTCCTGCTGGGTCTCGGGCAGGCGCAGGGTCTTGCCGACGCCGTTGAAGATCTCCTCGGTGAGGGCGAGGTGGGCCTCCGTCGCGTGGCTCCCGGGGGAGATGACGGACATCGCCTGGTCGACGAGCGCCGGGGTGTTGGGCATGACGCGGACGACCGGGGTGCCTTCCGGGAGGCGGGACTCCAGGGAGCGGGTGGTGATGCCGGCGGCGCCGCTGATCACGAGGCGCTGCGCCGGGACGTGCGGGGCCAGCTCGTCCACCAGGGACGCCATGTCCTGCGGCTTGGGCGTGAGGATGAGGGTGTCGGCCGACTTGGCCGCCTCGGCGTTGTCGACGGGTTCGACGCCGTAGCGCTCGCGGAGTTCGGCGGCGCGCTCCGGGCGGCGGGTGGTGACCAGGAGGCGGGACGGTGACCAGCCGCCCCGGAGCATGCCCGAGAGCAGGGCCTCACCGATCTTTCCGGTACCGAGGACGGCGACTGTCTGGTCGGTCATACGGGGTTTCACCTCGTGCTCATGGCTCGTGGAGTGGGACCGCTGGAGCCATCCTCGCACCGGTGCGGAGGCCTCCGGGGCCGCCGGGAGCGCGGCCGTAGGGCACCTTCCGTAGGTCTGCTGCCGTAGGGGATCCGCCGTACGGCTGGGGGGAGTTCACGCCGTACGGCGGCGGAGGGTGGCGGCGCCGAGGGTGAGGACGAGGAGGGCGCTGCCCGCGACGACGGCGAGGTCGCGGAAGAAGTCGCCGGTGGCGCCGGTGTGGTGCAGGACCTCCGTCATGCCGTCGACGGCGTACGACATGGGCAGGACGTTCGAGAGGCCCTCCAGTACGGGCTGCATGCTGCCCCGGGGTGCGAACAGGCCGCACAGCAGGATCTGCGGGAAGATCACCGCCGGCATGAACTGGACGACCTGGAACTCCGAGGCCGCGAAGGCGGAGACGAACAGGCCCAGTGCGGTGCCCAGCAGGGCGTCGAGGAGGGCGATCACCAGCAGCAGCCAGGGCGATCCGGCGATGTCCAGGTCGAGGAACCAGACAGCCACGGCCGTGGCCAGCGCAGCCTGGGCGACGGCGAGGACGCCGAAGGCGAGGGCGTAGCCGCCGATCAGGTCGGCCTTGGCGAGCGGCATGGACAGCAGGCGCTCCAGCGTGCCGGAGGTGCGTTCGCGCAGGGTCGCGATGGAGGTGACCAGGAACATCGTCACCATCGGGAAGATGCCGAGCAGCGAGGCCCCGATGCTGTCGAAGGAGCGGCGGTCCGCGTCGAAGACGTAGTACAGCAGCACCAGCAGCAGGACCGGGATGAACAGCAGCAGCCCGATCGTGCGGGGGTCGTGGCGCAGTTGGCGCAGGACGCGGCGGGCGGTGGCGAGGGTGCGGGCGGCGCTCATGCCGGGGCCTCCCCGGTGTGCGGTGCGGAAGCGGGCCGGGCGGTCTCGACCAGGGCGAGGAAGGCGTCCTCGACCGTGCGGGTGCCGGTGCGGGCGCGCAGTGCGTCCGGGCTGCCGGCGGCCAGCAGGGTGCCCTCGCGGACGAGGAGGAGCTGTTCGCAGCGGTCGGCCTCGTCCATGACGTGCGAGGAGATCAGGAGGGTGGTGCCGCGGGCGGCGAGGCGGTGGAAGAGGTGCCACAGGTCGCGGCGCAGCACCGGGTCCAGGCCGACGGTGGGCTCGTCGAGCACGAGGAGTTCGGGTGTGCCGAGCAGGGCGACGGCCAGGGAGACGCGGGAGCGCTGGCCGCCGGAGAGGTTTCCGGCGAGGTCGTCGGCGTGGTCGGTGAGGTCGACGTCGGTCAGGGCGCGGTCCACGGCTGCCGGGCGGTCGCGGCGCGGGATGCCGAGGACGGCGGCGTAGTAGTCCAGGTTCTGGCGGGCGGTGAGGTCGGTGTAGACGGACGGGTCCTGGGTGACGTAGCCGACGCGGGAGCGCAGCGGGGGCGCGCCGGCGGGGTGGCCCAGGACGTCGAGGGTGCCGGTGACCTTGGCCTGGGTGCCGACGACGGCGCGGATCAGCGTGGACTTGCCGCTGCCGGAGGGGCCGAGGAGGCCGGTGACGGTGCCGGGCGCCACGTCGAAGGAGAGGGCGTCCAGGACGGTGCGGCGGCCGCGGACGACGGTGAGCGCGCGGGCGTGGACGGCGGGGGCGGCGTCGGAGGCGGTACCGCGCGTGGGATCGGCGGGCGGGGCGGCGGGGGTGGGCGGGGTGCGGTCCGCTGCGGCGTCGCGGTCGGTGCCGGGCGTGGAGTCGGGGTCCGGCCCGGGGTCGGGCGCGCGGGAATTGTTCGTCACGCGGGGAATCATTGGCGGCGGCGTGGGGGCGGGCAAGGGACCTCGCGGCGGGGGCGTGCGCGGGGAGGGCGTACGCGGGAGGCCGGGGGTGAAAGGCGTGCTCCGAGGGCTACGTCCCGGGCACCGGTGCGCCGTACGAGCGAGCAACTCGCCCTGAACAAAATGGGGTTCGGTGTCAACGGAAGGAGATCCATGCGCTCCTCGTCCGCCTCCACTCCGCCCGAACGAGGGACCTCGCGTCCCGGCTCCCCCGGCTCCGAGCGACGGAAGTCCCGCACTTCCGCGAGCTTCCGCGGGCTCCGTTCCGTCTGGAAACCGGGCGTCCTCCGCTCGGATCTGCCCGCTTCGCTCGTCGTCTTCCTCGTGGCCGTGCCGCTGTGCGTCGGGATCGCCGTCGCCTCGGGGGTGCCGCCGGAGCTGGGGCTGGTGACGGGGATCGTCGGCGGCCTGGTGGTGGGGCCGATGCCGGGGAGCAGCTTGCAGGTCAGCGGCCCGGCGGCCGGGCTGACCGTGCTGGTGTACGAGGCCGTACGGACCTATGGACTGCCGGTGCTGGGCGCGCTCGTCCTGGCGGCGGGGCTGTTGCAACTGGCCATGGGGGCGCTGCGGCTGGGCCGGTGGTTCCGGGCCGTCTCGGTGGCGGTGGTGCAGGGGATGCTCGCCGGCATCGGGCTGGTGCTCGTCGCCGGGCAGCTGTACGCGCTCGCCGACGCCGAGGCACCGGGAGCCGGGCTCGCCAATATCGGCGGGCTGCCGACGCTGGCCGGCGACGTGTTCGGGGACCCGGCGGTGCGGACGGCCGCCGCGGTGGGCGTCGGGACGCTGCTGGTGGTGGCGGTGTGGCCGCGGTTGCGGGCCGCGGCGCGGCTGGTGCCGGGGCCGTTGGCCGCGGTGCTGCTGGCGACCGTCGTCGTCGCGGTGTTCGACCTGCCGGTGGCGCGGATCGAGGTGCAGGGGCTCGGCGGCGCCGTCCAGCCGCCGGGCAGCGACGAACTGGCGCGGCTCACGGAACTGGGGGCGCTCGGCACGGTGCTCGCGTTCGCCCTGATCGCCTCCGCCGAGTCGCTGTTCAGCGCGGCGGCCGTGGACCGGATGCACGACGGCCCGCCCACCCGCTACGACCGGGAGCTGATGGCGCAGGGCGCGGGCAACACGGTGTGCGGGTTGCTGGGTGCACTGCCGATGACGGCGGTGATCGTGCGCAGCTCGGCCAATCTGCGCGCCGGGGCCAGGACGAAGCTGTCGCGCGTCCTGCACGGGGTGTGGCTGCTGGCGTTCGTGGTGCTGCTGCCGCAGGTGCTGGGGCTCGTCCCGGTGGCGGCGCTGGCCGGGGTGCTGGTGCACGCGGGCTGGCGGCTGCTGCCGGTGCGGGAGTTCGGCCGGATGTGCCGGGACCGGGCGCAGTGGGGCGAGGCGCTCGTGCTGCTGGTGACGGGCGTGGCGGTGGTGCTGACGAATCTGTTCGAAGGGGTGCTGATCGGGCTGGTGCTGGCGGTGGTCAAGAGCGCGTGGGACACCTCGCAGGTCCATCTGGAGGTGGCCGGGCGGGAGCGGGACGACGGTCCGCTGCGGGTGCGGGTGCTGGGGTACGCCACGTTCCTGCGGCTGCCGCGGCTGCTGGACCAGCTCGCCCAGCTGCCGCCGGAACGGCCCGTCGAGCTGGATCTGTCCGGGCTGCGGCACATGGATCTGGCGTGCCGGACGGCGCTGGAGGAGTGGGCGGAGCGGCGGGCCGCGACCGCGCGGGCCGAGCCGGAGGCGGCCGTGCGGTAGCGGTCCGGGAGGGGTGCGGGAGGGGTGCGGGAGGGGGGTGCGGGAGGGGGGTGCGGGAAGGGGCGGTGCGTCCCTCCCTCCCGGGCCTTCTCCGGAGTGTCCTCCCGGGCGGCTGTCCGGGAGGGAGGAGTGCGACGGGCCGCCGAGGCGGTTGCTCGGCGGCCCGTCTGCGTCGGTCGGTGCCGGTCGGTGCCGGTCTGCGCAAGTCGGAGTGCCCGGGTCAGCCGCGGGTGCGGGCCGGGGGCGTTCCGTCGGGGCGGGGGAAGCCGTCGGCGTCGTGGCCGGGGCGTCGTCCGGTGTCGTGTGCAGGGCCGCGAGCAGGGCCGGGCGCGGTGCCACGAGCAGGACCGGGCTCCGGGCCGGGCGCGGCGGCCTCGTCGGGGCCGGGGTCCGGGGCGGACCGCGGGCCGTGGTGCTGTCCGGGCTGCTGTGCGGTCTGCTGTCCGGGGTGCTGTCCGGGCTGCGCGGCATGTTCCGGGGCGGTGGGGGTGTGTGCGGGGTCGGCCGGGTGGGGGGTGTTCCGGGGTGTGCGGGCGAGCCGGCTGGGCCACCAGACGCGGGCGCCGAGGTCGAGCGCGAGCGCGGGCACCAGGACGGTGCGCACCAGGAAGGTGTCCAGGAGGACGCCGATGCCGACGAGGACGCCCAGTTGGGCCATGGTCACCAGCGGCATCGAGGCGAAGACGGCGAAGGTCGCGGCGAGGACGATGCCCGCCGAGGTGATGACCCCGCCGGTGGAGGCGAGCCCGGTGAGCACGCCCCGGGTGTGGCCGCCCGTGAGGGTCTCCTCGCGGACGCGGGTCATCAGGAAGATGTTGTAGTCGATGCCGAGGGCGACCAGGAAGACGAAGCCCATCAGCGGCAGGGCGCGGTCCACGCCGGCGTATCCGAGCAGGTGCTCGAAGACGAGGTCGGCGGCGCCCAGCGCTCCGAAGTAGGACAGCACGACCGTCGCCAGCAGCATCAGCGGCGCGATCAGCGAGCGCAGCAGCCCGATCAGCACCAGCAGGACGACGGCCAGCACGACCGGGATGACCGTGCGCAGATCCCGGTCGGCGGCCTTCGCGCTGTCCAGCGTCTCCGCCGTCGTGCCGCCCACCAGGGGATCGCCGTCGAGCGGGTCGAGCGCCGTGCGCAGCTTCTCGACCGTGTGTGCGGCGGCCGGGCTGTCGGGGGCGTCCGCCAGGACGACGGGCAGCGAGACGAGCGAGCCGTCCGTGGAGCGCGCCGCCGGGCCGACCGACTCGACGCCGGGCACGTCCGCGGCCACGCGCCGGGCTGTCTCCACGGTGGCCCCGGCGGCCCCGGCTTCAGCGGTATCAGCGGCGTCAGCGGCGTCAGCGGCGTCAGCGGCGTCCGCCTCGATGACGACCGGCGCCGGATCGGAGGCGCCCGAGGGGAAGTGCTCGGAGATCCGCTCCTGCGCCACCACGGACTCGGGCTTGTCCTGGTACATCTCCTCCTGGGTGAGCCCGGTCGTGATGCCGGTGGCGCTCAGCGCCAGCACGGCCGTCGCGCCCACCGACATCAGCCACGACCAGCGCGGACGGCGTGCCAGCCGGACACCGATCCGGTTCCACACCGTGCGCTGCCCGCCCACGGGGGTTCCCGCGCGGGGGACGAACGGCCAGAACACCCGGCGTCCGCACACCACCAGCAGCGCGGGCAGCACCGTCACCATCGCCAGCAGCGCGCACACCACGCCGACGGCGCCGACGAGGCCGAGGGAGCGCGAGGAGTTGATGTCGGCCAGGGCGAGGCAGGCGAGACCGGCGGCGACCGTGCCAGCCGAGGCCAGGATCGCGGGGCCCGAGCGGCGCAGCGCGAGGCGCATGGCGGCGTGCCGGTCGGTGTGCCGGTGGAGCTCCTCGCGGTAGCGGGCGATCAGCAGCAGCGCGTAGTCCGTGCCGACGCCGAACACCAGCACCATGAGGATGCCGGCGCTCTGCGGATCGACGGGCAGCCCCGCCCAGGTGGCCAGCGCGTAGGTCGCCGCCTGGGTGAGGACGGCGGCGAAGCCGACCGACAGCAGCGGCAGCAGCCACAGCAGCGGGCTGCGGTAGGTGAGCAACAGCAGCAGGGCGACAACGGCGCCGGTGGCCAGCATCAGCGTGCTGTCCAGGTCGTCGAACACCTCGATGCTGTCGATGAGCGAGCCGGCGGGGCCGCCGACCGCGGTCTCCAGCCCCGGCGGGGCGTTGGCCGCGGCCACGGTGCGCAGCTCCTCGACCGCGTCGCCGAAGCCGTCGGCCGAGGCCAGCGGGACGACGAGCATCAGGGCGCGGCCGTCCCCGGCCGTGGCCGGGGCGCCGATCCGCTCGCCGGGGGCCACGTGGTCGGCGAAGGCCCGGCGGTCGGCGCGTACCTTGGCGGCGTCCCGGCGGGTCGTGCCGGAGCCGTCGCGGGTGTACACCGCGACCGCGGGGATGATCTCGTCCTTGCCGCGGAACCTCTCCAGCAGGGTGTTGACCTCGGCCGATTCGGCGCCGCGGGGCAGAAAGGCGTTGGGGCCGGTGTCCTCGACCTCGCCGAGCTTTCCCGCCAGCGGCCCGAGGGCGAGGGCGAGAAGCAGCCAGCCGGCGAGGACCAGCCATTTCGTGCGGCTGCCGCCGGGGGCCGTGGCCAGGCGGCGCAGCGCACTGCGGGCAGGCATGGGTAGCCTCCTGTGGTGTGGGTGTGGGTCGCGCGATGGGCTCGCGGAATGGTTCGCACTCACAGCGACGGCCGGGAGTTGCCGCTCCCGGCCGTCCGAGTGCGGGGCGCCGTGCGGCGCCGGTGGATCACTCGATCTCACGCATCATCTTCTCCATCGACGTGATGGACTTCCGCGCCTGCGTCAGCTCCTCGATGCTGCGGCGGTGCAGCTCGACGTTGTCCTCCAGGAGCTGGGCGTACTTCTCGGCGAGGCGCTTGTACTGCTGCTCGCGTGCAGCCAGCATGCGCGCCCGCCAGGTGGCCGCGAGCTGCCAGACGATCACGATCATCAGGACGAAGACGCCCCCGGTACCGAGCGCCGCCGCCCATACGCCGGCCGAGTCCTCGATCCCGGCCGCGGTACTGAGCTGCTCGTTCACGTCGCTCCTTCTTTCTCGTCCCGGGGCGCCGCGCGGGCGGACGCCCCGTCGTCCCCGGTGGCCGGCTCCCGCTGCCGCCGCTCCTGCGTGGCGGAGGACGGCGGCGAGGAGGCCGGCTCCTGATCGGTGAGGGTTTCCGCCGCCCGCGCGACGACCTGGGGCGTCAGCGTGAGGGCGAACGGAGCGACCTCGTAGAACTTCATGGCCTTGCCGTTGTCCGACAGTTCCAGCGACCCGACGACGAGCCCGGCCGCCTCCAGCCGCTGTAGATGCATGTGGAGCAGCGGACGGCTCATGCCGATCTCGCGGGCGAGCCTGCTGACGTAGTTCCGCCCCTCGTGGAGCGCCGCGACGATCCGCATACGGTGCGGATTGCCGAGCGCCGCGAGGGCCTTCAGCAGCTCGTCTCCCGTCGGGGTCTCGATCGCGCTCACCGCGACCCCTCTCTGTCCGGTGCGTAAGAAAAAGCTGACACGTGAAGGAGCGGACTGTCGAGCTTCGCGCGGAGAACTCCGGGGCGGCTCAGGGTTCCCCCTGACACAGCTGCGGGAGGGCCCTGACGGACCCTCCCGCACACCGGCTCGCCTCCCTGTCGGAAGCTCAGCTCTGCTTCTTCTTCCCGGCCTTCTTGCCGGGCTTGCTCCCCGGCTGGTTCCCCGCCTTGTTCCCGGGGTTCCCCGTTTTGTTTCCGGGCTTGTTTCCGGGCTTGTTTCCGGGCTTGTTCCCTGGCTTCTTGCCGGTGCCGTCCTTGCGGCGGCCCGCCGGGTTCCCGGTGCGGGAGGTGCGCAGCCGCTCGTACCGCTCCAGCGCCGCCTCGTACTCGCTCCGGTACAGCTTCTCGCCGGGCGCCTCGACACAGCTGCGCAGCGCGTAGGCGACGAGCACCCCGATGAAACCGATGATCCGGATGCTGCGCATCGACGACTCCGCGGCCACGTCCCGGGAGTCCGGGCGCCGGGTGAAGGAGGTCAGCGTGCGCGAGAACGCCAGCGCACTGCACACCGCGAACGCGATGACGAGCAGGATCGTCGCCCAGCTGCCGATGTCCGCCACGGCCACGCCCTCGTAGGCGAAACGCAGCACGAACGCGCCCGCGACGGCGAGCACCAGGGAACCGGCGGCCAGGCCCGCGCGGCGCAGGAAGTAGCCACCGGAGTGGTCGACCCATGTGGTGCCGTAGAAGCGGATCGGCTCCGGCGCGGGTTCGCTGGGGGTGTTCTTCGGGCTCTGACGCACCCCTCGATTATGGCCGCACGGCTCCGGGCCCCCGGGGGCGGGGAGCCTTCCCCGCCCCCGGGACGGAACCGGGCCGAACCGGAACGGAACCGGCCGGAAGCGCTCAGCCCAGCAGGGAGACGTCGCGGACCGCGCCCCGGTCGGCGCTGGTCGCCATCGCCGCGTACGCGCGCAGCGCCGTGGAGACCTTGCGCTCGCGGGCCTTGGGTGCGTAGGCGCCGGCCAGCGCCTCGCGGCGGGCGGCGAGCTGCTCGTCGGGAACGTTCAGCCGCATCGTGCGCCCGGGGATGTCGATGACGATCTCATCACCGTCCTCGACCAGCGCGATCGCGCCGCCGCCGGCCGCCTCGGGCGAGACATGGCCGATGGACAGCCCCGAAGTACCCCCGGAGAAGCGGCCGTCGGTCACCAGGGCGCACGCCTTGCCCAGGCCCCGGCCCTTGAGGAAGGACGTCGGGTAGAGCATCTCCTGCATACCCGGGCCGCCCTTGGGGCCCTCGTAGCGGATGACGACGACGTCGCCCTCCTTGACCGTCTTGTCCAGGATCTTCTGCACGGCCTCCTCCTGGGACTCGCACACGACGGCGGGCCCGGTGAAGGTGAGGATCGACTCGTCCACGCCGGCGGTCTTCACCACACAGCCGTTCTCGGCGAGGTTGCCGTACAGCACCGCCAGACCGCCCTCGGTGGAGTAGGCGTGCGCCAGATCCCGGATGCAGCCGCCGGCCGCGTCCGTGTCCAGGCTGTCCCACCGCTCCGACTGCGAGAACGCCTCGGCCGAGCGGACACAGCCGGGGGCCGCGTGGAACAGCTCGACGGCCTCGGCGGACGGCGAACCCCCGCGGATGTCCCAGGACTTGAGCCAGTCGGCCAGGCTGTCGGAGTGCACCGCGTGCACGTCCTCGTTGAGCAGGCCGCCGCGGTACAGCTCGCCCAGGATGGCGGGGATGCCGCCGGCGCGGTGCACGTCCTCCATGTAGTACGTGCCGCCCGGGGCGACGTTCGGGGCGACCTTCGCCAGGCAGGGCAGCTGCCGCGAGAGGGCGTCGATGTCCTTCATCGTGAAGTCCAGCTCCGCCTCCTGGGCCGCCGCCAGCAGGTGCAGGATCGTGTTGGTGGAGCCGCCCATGGCGATGTCCAGGGCCATCGCGTTCTCGAACGCGGCGCGCGAGCTGACGCTGCGCGGCAGGACCGTCGCGTCGTCCTGGTCGTAGTAGCGCTCCGCGATCCGGACGACGGTGCGGCCGGCCTCCTCGTACAGGGCGCGGCGCGCGGTGTGGGTGGCCAGCACCGAGCCGTTGCCGGGCAGCGCCAGACCGATGGCCTCGGTGAGGCAGTTCATCGAGTTGGCGGTGAACATGCCGGAACACGAGCCGCAGGTCGGGCAGGCGTTGTCCTCGATACGGCGCAGATCCTCGTCCGAGACCGCCTCGTTCGCCGAGTCGGAGATGGCGGTGATCAGATCCAGCTTGCGGACGGTGCCGTCGACGAGGGTCGTCGTACCGGACTCCATGGGGCCGCCGGAGACGAAGACCGTGGGGATGTTGAGCCGCATGGCGGCCATCAGCATCCCGGGCGTGATCTTGTCGCAGTTGGAGATGCAGATCAGCGCGTCCGCGCAGTGCGCCTCGACCATGTACTCGACGCTGTCCGCGATCAGGTCGCGGGACGGCAGCGAGTAGAGCATCCCGCCGTGGCCCATGGCGATGCCGTCGTCGACCGCGATGGAGTTGAACTCGCGCGGAATCCCGCCGGCCGCCTTGATCGCGTCCGAGACGATACGGCCCACGGGCTGAAGGTGGGTGTGGCCCGGCACGAACTCCGTGAAGCTGTTGGCTACGGCGATGACCGGCTTGCCGAAGTCCTCACGCGCTACACCGGACGCCTGCATGAGGGCACGGGCCCCCGCCATGTTGCGTCCGTGGGTGACGGTGCGGGACCTCAGCTCGGGCATGGCTGCCTCTCCCTTGGTGCGTGCGACCGCGCCGAGCGGCCGGCCGCTGCGGTACTGGAACACTCGACCTTACGCCCGCAGCTCAAGATCCGGACAGGGGGTCCGTATCGTGGACGGCCCCCGCGGTGCCGCACGGCCCCGGCACCGGGCCGGTCAGATGCTGCTGCACCACCGGCGCCGGCCGGCTCCCCCACCGGCATCGGCGCCACCGGCCCGACACCGATCACAGACCGCGGCAGCGCCACACCCACCAGCTGCCCGGCCGCCGGATCGCCCCGCAGCCCGGCATCCGCCACCTCCGCCGCCGCCTTCAGCTCCCGCGCCCCCGGCCCGCTCCCCGCGGCCTCCCGCGCCGGACGGCCCGGACCCCGCCGGGCCCGCTCTGCCGACCGGCCCCGGCGTCCTGCCGCCGGTCGTGGTGCGGCCACCCCTCACCCGTCGGCCCGCCGGAGATGCCCGGGCGCGGTCGCCAGATGCAGCCGGGTGTACGCCAGCGCCTCGGCCAGATCCTCCTCGCGCTCCGCCGCCGACATCGCCCGGCGCGTATTGACCTCCACGACGACATGACCGTCGAACCCGCGGGCCGCCAGCAGCTCCAGCAGCTCCGCGCACGGCTGCGAACCCCGGCCCGGCACCAGATGCTCGTCCTTCGCCGAACCCAGACCGTCCGCGATATGCACATGACCGAGCCGGTCGCCCATGCGCTCGACCATGGCGAGAGTGTCGGTACGCGCCGTCGCCGTGTGCGACAGATCGATGGTGAAGTGCCGGTAGTCGTTCTCCGTCGGATCCCAGTTCGGCGCGTACGCCAGCATCTCCCGGTCCCGGTACCGCCACGGGTACATGTTCTCGACCGCGAACCGCACATCCGTCTCCTCGGCCATGCGCCACACACCGCGCTCGAACTCCCGCGCGTAGGAACGCTGCCAGCGGAACGGCGGATGCACGACGACGGTCGAGGCACCCAGCGTCTCCGCCGCAGCGCGCGCCCTGACCAGCTTCGCCCACGGATCCGTCGACCAGACCCGCTGCGTGATCAACAGACACGGTGCGTGCACGGCCAGGATCGGCACACCGTGGAAATCGGACAGCCTGCGCAACGCCTCCACGTCCTGACTGACCGGGTCCGTCCACACCATGACCTCGACACCGTCATAGCCGAGACGCGCGGCGATCTCGAAAGCGGCCGCCGTCGACTCCGGATACACGGACGCCGTCGACAGCGCCACCTTCGCCACGGGGACGCGCACGGTTCGCTCGGACACGACAGCCAGCCTAAGACGCAGGCCGGGGCGGGCGGCCGCGAGCGGGGGCGATGTGCGCTGTCACACCCGGGGTGCCCGGGGTGCCCGGGTGCCCCGGTTGCCTGGGCGCCCGGCTGTCGGTGGTGTTTGTGGCTGTTACGTGCCTGGGGCCTCGCCGATGCGTCGCCGTTCTCTGGCGTGGCCCCGGCAGGGTTCACGCTTTTCGGGTGTTTGAGGCGGGGCGGGGCGTGCGGTGGCGGCAGCCTGGGCCGGGGTGAAGCGGGGCGGGGTAGGGTTTTCGCAGGTCAGGTGGTGGCGGGCGGTGGGCGCGGCTTCCTTGATGGGTGGGCCCATCCCTCGACACCCCCTACCCCACCCCACCCAACCCCCCCAACCTCCGCAGGATCACCCCTTCCCGCAGCGCCCAGGGGCAGATCTCCAGTCGGGTCACGCCGAACAGGTCCATGGCGCCCTCCGCCACCAGCGCCCCGGCGACGAGCTGCCGCGCCCGTCCTTCCGAGACGCCGGGCAGCTGCGCCCGCTCCTCCGCCGTCATGGCCGCCAGCTTCGGCACCCACTCCTCCAGCGAGCCGCGGTCCAGCTCACGCTGCGCGTTCTGCCCCTCACCCGAGCCGGGCGCGCCGGCGATCCGGGCGAGCTGTTTGAACGTCTTGGACGTGCCGACGACATGGTCCGGCGGCCCGAGCCGGCTGAACTCCCCGACGACACGGGCGATCTCGGCACGCACATGACGGCGCAGGTCCCGCACATCCCCCTGCTCGGGCGGGTCGCCGGGCAGCCGCGCCGAGGTGAGCCGGCCGGCTCCGAGGGGCAGCGAGGCCACCGCGTCCGGCTCCTCGTCGAGGCCGTAGGCGATCTCCAGGGAGCCACCGCCGATGTCGAGCACCAGCAGCCGCCCCGCCGACCAGCCGAACCAGCGCCGCACCGCGAGGAACGTCAGCCGCGCCTCGTCGGCCCCGGAGAGCACCTCCAGTTCGATGCCGGTGTCCTGGGCGACGCGGTCGAGCACTTCTTCCGCGTTGGACGCCTCGCGCACCGCGGAGGTCGCGAACGGCAGCAGTTCCTCGACGCCCTTGTCCTCCGAGATGCGGCGGGCCTGGGTCAGCGTCGAGGAGATCCGGACGATGCCCTCCTCGCTGATCGCCCCGTCGGCGTCGAGGAGTTCGGCGAGTTTGAGGGTCTCCTTGTGGGAGTACGCGGGCAGCGGCCGTGCGCCGGGGTGCGCGTCGACCACGAGCAGGTGGACGGTGTTCGAGCCCACGTCCAGGACACCGAGTCTCATGACAGCACGCTAGCCCCCTCCGCCGGAGCCCGCCGAAGCGGAGCAGCAGGCTCCGTGGCAAGGTGCGGCGTGTGGGGGCGTTCGGACGTGCCCCGTACGCTGGGCGCGTGGGTATGACGAAAGCGGCGAAGCGTAAGAACCAGGGCGACGCCCGCGGGGCGCGGACCGCATCCGCGGCGCCCCCGGCGCGCGACGAGGAGACGGGGCTCGATTTCACGCGCGCCTGGGTCGAGTTCCCGGACCCGGCCGATGACGAGCAGGTCTTCCGCTGCGATCTGACCTGGCTGACGTCCCGCTGGAACTGCATCTTCGGCCGCGGCTGCCAGGGCATCACCGCGGGCCGCGCCTCCGACGGCTGCTGCACCCTCGGTGCGCACTTCTCCGACGAGGACGACGAGAAGCGGGTCGCCGAACACGTGGCGAAACTCACGCCCGAGACGTGGCAGTTCCACGATGTCGGCACAGGACCGCTCGGCTGGGTCGAGGAGAACGACGAGACCGACGAGGACGGCCGGCCCGAGCGGCAGACCCGGCGCTGGCAGGGCGCCTGCATCTTCAACAACCGGCCCGGGTTCCCCGGCGGCGCGGGCTGCGCGCTGCACACCCTGGCGCTGCGCGAGGGCCGCGAGCCGCTGGAGACCAAGCCGGACGTGTGCTGGCAGGTCCCGGTCCGCCGCACCTTCGAGTGGGTGGAGCGGCCGGACGGTGAAGAGGTGCTGTACGTCTCGATCGGCGAGTACGACCGCAGGGGCTGGGGTCCCGGCGGCCACGATCTGCACTGGTGGTGCACGTCGGCTCCCTCCGCACACGGGGCGGGCGAGCCGGTCTACGTCTCCTACCGCGCGGAGCTGACGGAGCTGATGGGCGAGGCCGGCTACGCACGTCTGGCCGAGCTGTGCGAGGAACGCCTCTCCTCCCAACTGCCCCTGCTGGCCCCGCACCCGGCGGACCCGCCCCGGGCCCAGGCACCCGCCCGGGCCTCGACGGACGAGACGGCTCCGGCAGCCCCGACGGACAGGACGGACGGTACGGACGAGACGCCCCCCGGCCCTGACACCGCCGCAGGCACCGCCCCGACCGCGAACTGAGCCGCCCTGCCGCCCCGCACACGCCCGCGGGCCGGGCCCGCCGTAACAACAGGACGCACCAACCGGGCCCCGCCGCTCCACGGCCGCGCAGCCGCACGACTGCACAACCCCCGGCGCACGGTGCCGGTCCGCTCGCCACGGCGGTCCTCAGCGCGCCGGGCCGCTCGCGACCGTCCGCGCCTGCGCGTCGCCGGCGCCCTCCGGCAGCGACGACGCGGGCGTCCCCGGGGCGGGCCCGGACGGTGAGGCCGACGGGGACGGACCCGCGGCCCCCGGAGGCCGGGGCGGTCCGGCCGGCGCCGCCCGGTCGGCGTCCCCGGACAGCGTGACGACGGACCCCGCGGGCTCCACCCGCACCCGGCTCCGCCACGCCGATTCCGGCGCACGTTTGCGGTCCACCGCCACCCGCACCGCGGCCCGCTCCCCCGGCCGCAGCTGCCCGGCCGAGCGGCTCAGCGCCAGCCACGGTTCGTCCGCCGCCACCGTCCACCTCACCGGCCCGTCCGCCGTGGCCGTCAGCGTGAGCAGGGCGCCACCGGCCAGCGGCTCGGCGGCCACCGACAGCCGCCCCTCCCCCGCCCGCGCCGCCCGCGGATGTTCGACCGAGACGCCGATCCCGCCGCGCAGCGCCCGGCCGCCCGCGCCGTACGGATGCGTACGGGAGCGGTCCACGCGCCCGGCCTTCTCGTACTCGTCCGACGGCTTGCCGTCCGGCTCGCCCGCGGCGGGCCGTCCGCCGTCCTCCTCCGCCGCGACGGAACGGTCCGCCTGCGGCTCGCCGACGACCGGGCCGCCCCGGTAGGCCGCCCACAGCGCGAGCACCGGAGCCGCGAGGACGCTGGCGACCAGCGTGGTGGTGACGGCCCTGCTGCGCAGTAGTTCGCGGCGGACCGCACGGTCCTTGTCCGGCACCGGGAAGCCCGCCCTGTCGAACCGGGGCGCACGCTGCGCCCGCGCCCTGCGCACCAGTGCCGCCGCCGCCCGTACATCCGGCCGCGGCGCCCGGAGCAGGGGCAGCGCCGCCGCCACCGGCGCCGTGCCCGGCCAGGAGACCCCGGCCATGGCGCGCTCCGCCGCCCGCCGGCAGCGGGGGCACTCGTCGACGTGCCGCACCAGCTCGCCGCGCAGCGCCGTCCCCAGCAGTAGCCGGTCGTCCCCGGCGAGCCGGGAGACGGCCGGGCAGCCCCCGGACTCGACGACGGAGAGCGCGGCGCGGGTGCGTTCGACCTCGCAGGCGGCGTGTGCGAGCAGTTCCTCGGCGGCGTCCTCGGGCAGCCCGAGGACGGTGCCGATCTCCGCCACGGGCAGCCGGTGCCGCACGGACAGCTCCAGCGCCTCCCGCTGCTCGGGGGAGGTCCCGGCGGCCTCCGGCCAGGCCAGGGCGGCCAGTTCCCGCCGTCGGCGCGCCCGCACCGCCTCCGTCCCGGAGGCCGCCGGTCCGGACACGGAAACGGCCGCGGCCCCCGAGGCCGGCCGGGGCGGCACCGGCGCCGAGGAGGACGAGCGGGGCGCCGCGGCCGGCGAAGCAGGGGCGGCGGCGGTGGTCGCGGCGGTGCCCGGTGCGTGCCGTGCCGCGGGGGAAACCGGCGCTGCGGAGCTGTTCCACGGGGCGTGAGGCGCGGCGGGGGCGTCCGCTGTGGCTCCGGGCGCCCCTCCGCGTTGACGTTTCAGCACGGGCCCCGGCCCGGCGGTCCGCTCCCGCGCGCCCCGCTCGGCCGGCCGGCCGAGGACGGCCGGCGGTGCCTCCTCCTCCGGCCCGGCGGGCGCCGAGACCAGCTCCCGCGCCTTCGCCCTCCGGTCGGCCAGCCGACGTGTGCACGTCCAGCGCGCGAGGGCGTACAGCCACGGGCGCAGGGACTGCGGATCCGCGGGAACACGCCCCCGTTCGCGCTGCCGGCCGGCGAGGGCGAGCGCTTCCCCCACCGCCGCGATGGCCGCCTCGTGCTCGCACAGCACCGAGAGGCAGTACGTGAACAGGCCGTCCAGATACGGCTCGTCGCCCTCGCGGTGCGTCGGCTCGTCCTCCGGGTGCGCGGGGGGTGCGCCGGTGGAGTTCGTGGGGTGCTCGCGCCTGCTCGTCATCACCCCGGCGACGGTAGGCGGATGATGGCGCTTTACCGGACCCGCTGGGACGGGATTACTTCCTTCGGGTGTTGTTGTCCGCCAAAAGGGGACTTCCTGTGCGAGTTCGGCGACGAATCGGGCGGTTCATGAGGCATGCGGCGCGCGCTCGGCGCACACCCCCCGGGACCCCCGACGGCGCACACGGCCCGCCCCGCACCCGCCCCCGCACACCGCTGGCCCCCGGTGCCGGAGCCGGGCGGACGCACGGGCGGCGACGGGGCTGTCGGGCGGCGGCTATACGGTGACCGGCATGGCTGCCCGAAAGTCGTCCACGAAGGACCGTCCCTCCTACCGCTGCACCGAGTGCGGCTGGCAGACCGTGAAGTGGCTGGGCCGCTGCCCGGAGTGCCAGTCCTGGGGCACGGTCGAGGAGGCGGGCGCCGCCTCCGTCGTGCACACCACGACAGCGGGCCGGGTCTCCGCGCCGGCGCTGCCGATCGGCCAGGTCGACGGCGCGCAGGCCACCGCGCGCGGCACCGGCGTCCCGGAGCTGGACCGTGTGCTGGGCGGCGGCCTGGTGCCGGGCGCCGTGGTGCTCCTCGCCGGCGAACCGGGGGTCGGCAAGTCCACGCTGCTGCTGGACGTGGCGGCCAAGGCGGCCGGCGGGACGCACCGCACGCTCTATGTGACGGGCGAGGAGTCGGCCGGGCAGGTGCGGCTGCGCGCCGACCGCATCGGCGCGCTCAGCGACGATCTGTATCTGGCGGCCGAGACGGACCTGTCGGCGGTGCTGGGCCATCTCGACGAGGTGAAGCCCTCGCTGCTGGTGCTCGACTCGGTGCAGACGGTGGCCTCGCCCGAGATCGACGGCGCGCCCGGCGGGATGGCGCAGGTGCGCGAGGTCGCGGGCGCGCTGATCCGGGCGTCGAAGGAGCGCGGCATGTCCACGCTGCTGGTCGGCCATGTCACCAAGGAGGGCTCGATCGCCGGCCCGCGGCTGCTGGAGCATCTCGTCGACGTGGTCCTCCAGTTCGAGGGCGACAGACATGCCCGGCTGCGGCTGGTGCGCGGGGTGAAGAACCGCTACGGGGCCACCGACGAGGTGGGCTGCTTCGAGCTGCACGACGAGGGCATCACCGGCCTCGCCGACCCGTCGGGGCTGTTTCTGACGCGCCGCGACGAGCCGGTGCCCGGCACCTGTCTGACGGTGGCCCTGGAGGGCAGGCGTCCGCTGGTCGCCGAGGTGCAGGCGCTGACGGTCGACAGCCAGATCCCCTCCCCGCGGCGCACCACCTCCGGCCTGGAGAACTCCCGGGTGTCGATGATGCTGGCGGTGCTGGAGCAGCGCGGCCGGATCGCGGCCCTGGGCAAGCGGGACATCTACAGCGCGACGGTCGGCGGGGTGAAGCTGTCGGAGCCCGCGGGCGATCTGGCCGTCGCGCTCGCGCTGGCCAGCGCGGCGAGCGACACTCCGCTGCCGAAGAATCTGGTGGCGATCGGCGAGGTCGGCCTGGCGGGCGAGGTGCGCCGGGTCACGGGTGTGCAGCGGCGGCTGTCGGAGGCCGCCCGGCTCGGCTTCACCCACGCGCTGGTCCCGGCCGACCCGGGCCGCATTCCCGACGGGATGCGGGTGCTGGAGGTCGCCGATGTGGGGGAGGCGCTCCGCGTCCTGCCGAGCCGCCCGGCCCGCGGCGCCCCGGCAACGGCGCAGGGCTGAGCCCCGCGGTGCTTCCCGTACACCGGCACCGGCGCGGCGGGGCCGGTGTGCGGCGCCGGTAGACTTTGCCCCGGTCTCGACCGACCACCGGGCACCACGGGGGACCGCGTGACGGCACCGAGGGGGGAACCGGTCACGGGCGTTCGCCGGGGTGGTCGAGCAATCGCCGACAGGCACCCGCACGACCGAAGGAGTGCAGTGGCAGCCAACGACCGGGCAGCGGTCCCCGGCAGGGCCGAGGGGGCGTCCGGCCTGATGCGCGCCTCGCTGAGCGCGGTGGCGCCCGGCACGGCCCTGCGGGACGGGCTGGAGAGGGTTCTGCGCGGGAACACCGGCGGGCTCATCGTCCTCGGCATGGACAAGACCGTCGAAGCCCTGTGCACCGGCGGCTTCGTGCTCGATGTGGACTTCAGCGCGACCCGCCTGCGGGAACTGTGCAAGCTGGACGGGGCGCTCATCCTCGACAAGGACATCTCGAAGATCGTCCGCGCCGGTGTGCAGCTCGTGCCGGACGCCTCCATCGAGACGGAGGAGACCGGCACCCGGCACCGCACGGCGCAGCGCGTCTCCATCCAGACGGGTTTCCCCGTGGTCTCCGTCAGCCAGTCGATGCGGCTGATCGCCCTCTATGTGGAGGGCCAGCGCCGCGTCCTGGAGGACTCGGCGGCGATCCTCTCCCGCGCCAACCAGGCCCTGGCCACCCTGGAGCGCTACAAGCTGCGGCTGGACGAGGTGGCCGGCACCCTCTCGGCGCTGGAGATCGAGGATCTGGTGACGGTCCGGGACGTCACCGCCGTCGCCCAGCGGCTGGAGATGGTGCGGCGGATCGCCACGGAGATCGCCGAGTACGTCGTCGAACTGGGCACGGACGGGCGGCTGCTCTCCCTTCAGCTCGACGAGCTGATCGCGGGCGTCGAGCCCGAGCGGGAACTGGTCGTCCGCGACTACGTGCCGCAGACGGGCGGTTCGGGCCGGCGGGTGCGCACCGTGCCCGAGGCACTCAGCGAACTGGACCGGCTCTCCCACTCCGAGCTGCTCGAACTGCCCACCGTGGCCCGCGCCCTGGGCTACAGCGGTGCGCCCGAGACGCTGGACTCGGCGGTCTCGCCGCGCGGCTTCCGGCTGCTGGCCAAGGTGCCGCGGCTGCCGGGGACGATCATCGACCGGCTCGTGGACCACTTCGGCGGCCTGCAAAAGCTGCTCGCCGCCAGCGTGGACGATCTCCAGGCCGTGGAGGGCGTGGGCGAGGCCCGGGCCCGCTCGGTCCGTGAGGGCCTCTCGCGCCTCGCCGAGTCGTCCATCCTCGAACGCTACGTCTGACCCCTCACGCGTCCGGCTCCCGCGCCCGCCGGGGCGCCGCGCCCGGGCCCGCTCCCGCGTCCGGCGCGGCGGCCCGCTCAACCCTCCAGCGTGAAGCGGGTCTTGACCGGCTCGAAGCCCTTGACGTCGACCGCGATCCGGTAGGTGCCGTCCTTCGCCTTCTCGAAGGTGGACGTGCCGCAGTTGGCGGCGCTGGCCTTGCGGTACCAGGTGAGCGTGAACGTCGCCGAGCCGTCCGCCGGCACCCGGCGCAGCAGCGGCTTCTTGCTGGGCGGACAGTCGTCGGACGCCCAGAACTTGGCGTCGTCCGGGTTGGTGATCGTCACGACCGTCGCGGTGCGGCCGAGATCGATCTTGCAGTCGCTGCCGCCCTTGTTGACGGCCTTGAGCTTGAACTTGGGCTTCTGGTCGGGCCCGTAGCTCTTCCGCACGCTGCGCAGATGCAGCTCGACATCGGACTTCGCACAGTCCGCCGTGGAGGGCGCGGCGGGCACCGCGGCCCCGCCGCCCCCGGAACCACCCGAGCCCGAGCCACCGGAGGACGCGCCGCCGTCACCGGACGAGCCCGTCGAGCCGCCCGTAGCGGCGCCCCATCCGCTGCCCCCGGCCGAGGACTGGTCGTCGTCCTGCCCGGAGCCCGCGCCGCCGGAGCCGCCCGCGCCCGAGGACGAGCCGTCGGCCCCGCCGTCCTCCTCGTCCCGCCCGCCGGGGCGGTCGCTGATGGCCGGGCCGGGATCCGTCGGCCCGGGGGTGATCGTGCTCGCGGGGCCGCCGCCCTTGCCGCCGCTCTTGCCTTCGTTGCGCGCACCGTCGTCGCCGCCGAGCCGGGTCACCGCCCAGACGGTGAGCAGGACCAGCAGCACCAGGACGGCAAGAGCAACTGCCCTCCGTCGCCAGTAGATGGAGGAGGGAAGCGGCCCGATCGGATTGCGCAGAGATCCCACGCGAAAACCTTACGAGACATCAGAGGGACGGCAGACCCGTACCCGTCACAGGGTTCGTCAATTGTTGTGATGAGCGGCAACCGCCTGTGGATCATTGCCGAGGGCTCACAACGGTGCGTACAGGGGCACTTGCTCTGGGTGAACAACGCCGTGTGCGCCGGGTACGGGCGTTCGCGCCGCGTGTGCGTTTTCCGGATGTCGGACGCCGTGCCAGGATCGGTCGTGCCATGACTGCGACCACCGAGACCTCAGCCGCAGCGGTCGGACAGAGCCCTGCCGCCGCCGACCGTCCCGCCGAAGCCGGCGCCGAAGCCGACGCCGTCGACCCCGCGCTGCGCCGGACGGCGCGCGCCCTGCACGCCCCCGTTGTCGACTGGTTCGCCGCGCACGCCCGCGACCTGCCCTGGCGCCGCCCCGAGGCGGGCGCGTGGGGCGTCATGGTCAGCGAGTTCATGCTCCAGCAGACCCCCGTGAACCGCGTACTACCGGTGTACGAGGAGTGGATGGAGCGCTGGCCGCGCCCGGCCGACCTGGCCGCCGAGGCCCCGGGCGAGGCCGTACGGGCCTGGGGCCGCCTGGGCTATCCGCGTCGCGCGCTGCGCCTGCACGGGGCGGCGAAGGCCATAGCGGAACGGCACGGCGGCGAGGTGCCGGGCGAGCACGCGCAGTTGCTGGCCCTGCCCGGCGTCGGGGAGTACACGGCGGCCGCCGTCGTCTCCTTCGCCTACGGCAGGCGGCACGCGGTGCTCGACACCAACGTCCGCCGCGTCTTCGCACGGGCCGTGACCGGGCAGCAGTACCCGCCGAACGCGACCACCGCCGCCGAACGCAGGCTCGCCCGGGCGCTGTTGCCCGAGGACGACGGGACGGCCTCCCGCTGGGCCGCGGCGACGATGGAGCTGGGCGCGCTGGTGTGCACGGCCCGCTCTCCGCAGTGCGGGCGGTGCCCGATCGCCGCGCAGTGTGCCTGGCAGCTGGCCGGCGCCCCGGAGCACCAGGGCCCGGCCCGCCGCACCCAGTCGTATGCCGGGACGGACCGGCAGGTGCGGGGGCGGCTGCTCGCCGTGCTGCGCGCCTCGAAGGAGCCGGTGCCGCAGAGCGACCTCGACCAGGTGTGGCACGAGCCGGTGCAGCGGGCCCGGGCCCTGGACGGCCTGGTGGCCGACGGGCTGGTCGAACCGCTCGACGGCGGCCGCTTCCGGCTGCCGCTCACCTGAACCCGCCACGCGGCGCCGGTGGTTGTACCGGCGCCGGCGGGCGGACGGCGAACCGGGGCACGAAGGGCGCGGGTGACCGGTGGAGACGACCTCCGCCGGCCGCCCGCGCCCTTCCGTCGTACTCCGCCGCCCCGCCCGCGGACCTCGCGGCGGGCGGCGCGGGCACCTTGCCCCGTACCTCTTGCCCGGCGCCGACGGGGCGCGGCGCCGGGCGCCGGTTCACTCCTGGGGCTGCTGGTCCTGTGCGCCCTTGAGCGGGACCTCCTTGATGAACCAGGCCGCGACGAACACGATCACGGCGATCGCTGCTCCCATCAGGAAGACGGTGTGCGTGCCCGAGGAGACGGCGTGCTCGTACGCCTCCCGCACGGGCGCGGGCAGCTTGGCGAGGGAGGCCGCGTCGAGCTGGGCGCCGCCCTCAGTGAGCTTCGCCGCACCGCCGGCGGCCTGACCGCCCGCGGCCGCGCTCTCCTTCATCGAGTCCTCGACGCGGCCGGCGAAGACGGTGCCCATGAGGGCGACGCCGAACGAGCCGCCGATGGTGCGGAACAGCGTCGTCGTGGACGAGGCGACGCCCATGTCCTTCAGCTCGACGCTGTTCTGGGCTATCAGCATCGTCAGCTGCATCAGGAAGCCCATCCCGGCGCCCAGCACGACCATGTACAGGCCGGAGGTGAAGCGGGTGGTGCCCACGCCCATCTGGGCCAGCAGGAACAGGCCGACGGGGATGAGCACGCCGCCCGCTATCGGGTACATCCGGTACTTGCCCGTCCTCGTCGTGGCGCGGCCGGTGACGACGGAGACGAGCATCATCGGCAGGAGCACGGGGAGCAGCAGCAGCCCGGAGTTGGTGGCCGAGGCGCCCTGCACGCTCTGCTGGAAGAGCGGGATGAAGGTCATCGCGCCGAACATCACGAAGCCCAGCAGGAAGCCGATCACGGTGACCAGCGAGAAGTTGAGGTTCCGGAAGACCCCGAGCGGAAGTATCGGCTCGTCGACCCGGCGTTCGACGAGGACGAAGGCGATCAGCGCGACGACGGCCAGCGCGGCCAGGCCCAGGATGGTGCCGGAGCTCCAGTCGTACTCCGTGCCGCCCCAGCTGGTGACGAGAACGGCCGCGGTGATGCCGGCCGTCAGCAGTGCGGCGCCGAGGTAGTCGATGCGCCCCTGGGAGCGCTTCTTCGGCAGGTGCAGGATCGTCCCGACCATGGCGAGCGCCACGGCGCCCAGCGGCAGGTTGATGTAGAACGCCCAGCGCCAGCCGAGGTGGTCGGTGAGGGTGCCGCCGACGAGCGGACCGCCGATCATGGCCAGCGACATGACGCCGGCCATCATGCCCATGTACTTGCCGCGTTCACGGGGCGGCACGAGGTCGCCCATGATCGCCATCGCGCCGACCATGAGGCCGCCGGCGCCGAGCCCCTGGAGGGCGCGGAAGCCGATGAGCTGACTCATGGTCTGAGCGGCGCCGGAGGTCACCGATCCGGCGAGGAAGATGACGATGGACGTGAGGAAGACGCCCTTGCGCCCGAACAGGTCGCCGAGCTTGCCCCACACCGGCGTCGACGCGGCCGTCGTCAGCGTGTAGGCGGTGACGACCCACGAGAGGTGTTCCAGGCCGCCGAGTTCGCCGACGATCGTGGGCATCGCGGTGCCGACGATCATGTTGTCGAGCATCGCGAGCAGGACCGCGATCATCAGCGAGAAGATGACGAGCGTCATGCTCCGTGGTTTCGGGCCGGCGGACTCCGGCGCCGTTCCGTTGGATTCGTCTTGACCGGTGCTCGACCCGCTCTTGGATCCCCCACCCTTTTCGTCCGGTTTCAGATCTCCCGGAACGTCCGTTGTGCGCATGCGCGGCCCACTCCCCTTTACTTGCAACTTACTTGCCGCACGGCTAGTTGAGTACGATGGACAAGCTAGAGTCCTTACTAGCCGGGCGTCAAGTAAGTTTTGCAGTGACTCGAAGGGGTCGGTCATGAGCAGGGGAAACACCCGTCAGCGCATCCAGGACGTCGCCCTGGAGCTGTTCGCTGACCGGGGCTACGAGAAGACCTCGCTCAGAGAGATCGCCGAGCAGCTGGGCGTCACCAAGGCCGCGCTCTACTACCACTTCAAGACGAAGGAAGACCTCGTCGCGAGCATCTTCGACGACTACGCGGCCCGCCCCACGGACGAGCTGATCGACTGGGCGAGCGACCAGCCGACGTCGCTGGAGACGAAGCTGGAGATCCTCCGCCGCTACAGCGAGTGCCTGAGCGGCGCCGAGCCGCTCTTCCGCTTCATGCACGAGAACCAGGCGGCACTGCGGGACCTGTCCATCGGCGAGAGGATGAAGGACCGCGTGCTCACGCTGCTCGACCTGATCCGCGAGGAGGACGCGCCGCTCACCGATCAAGTGCGCTGCTCCTCCGCTCTGTTCACGATGCACTCCACGATGTTCACGATGCGTGACACACCGTTCGCGAACGACGAGAAGCGCCAGGCCGCGCTGGAGGTCGCCCAGGAGCTGGTGGCGGCCGCACACCACGGCGATCCGGAGGGCTGACCCGCCCCGCACGCGCGAGGGCGCCCCCGCCACTGCGGGAGCGCCCTGTCGGCTGCGGCGCACGGCTGCGGAGCGCCGCCGGCCGTGCCGTGGCCCGTCGCCGGTCAGAACCGCACGCCGAGCGCCGCCATCGCGGCCTTCGGGTCCACGGCCGAGCCGTAGTCCGGGGTGTTGCGCACCTCGAAGTGCAGATGCGGGCCGGAGGAGTTGCCGGTGTTGCCGGACTTGCCGATGACCTGCCCGGTCCTCACCGTCTGCCCGGGCCGCACGTCGACCTGGGACAGATGCGCGTACTGGGTGTACTTGCCGTTGTCGTGGCGGACGACGATCGCGTTGCCGTAGGCGGGGCCGTCGCCCGCGCCGTTGCCGCCGGCCTTGACGACGGTGCCCTTGTGGACCGCCTCGACGGGGGTACCGACCTTCACGGCGAAGTCCTGGCCGGAGTGGTTGTGCGCCCAGCGCCCGCCGGCCTTGCCGAAGGAGGCGGACAGCTCGTACTTCACGGCGACGGGCTTGATCCAGGACAGCTGGAGCCGCTTGGCGTCCCGCGCCGCCTTGGCCTTCTTCTCGGCCGCGCGCTTCTCGGCGTCCTTCTCCGCCTGCGTCACCTTGCGCTGCTCCTGCGCCTGCTGAAGGGTCGAGTCGGCGAGGCTCTTCGCCACATCGGCGGAGAAGATGCCGCCGTCGTTCTTCTCGCCGGCCTTCTCGGCCGCGAGGGCGGCGCCTGCGCCCAGGGCCATCGTCGCGCCGAGCCCGGCGACGAGGGCCGCCGCCTTGGCCGCGGTGCTGTTGGTGGTCCTAGTGCTCGACATGCGGGTGGTACCTCCGGGTGGGGGACGGGGGGCGGCGCCCGGTTGGTGCCGGACGCGCAACCTTGGTAACCCGCCCGGAAACCGACATCAAGGACGCTTCCTACTAAGGCGGAACGTAGACGGCTATGCGACCCGGATCACTCCTCGCCGCCGCGTCGCCCCCGCACCCGCCCCGGGACCCCGGCCGGCGCGCCGCGCCTTCCTAAGCCGCTTCGTATGCGCCCGGACCCCTGTGCCGCACCTCACGGCCGGGCCCGCGGCGCTGTGGCGCCGCTCATATGGCCCCGCTCACGGCGGCACCTCTGCGTGGCCCGCCCGTCACCCTGTGCGGTGACGCCCCGGCCTCGCCCCTCCGGCCCGCCACCACGGGCCGCGCGAGCAGCTGTTCCCTCCCCACGCGTGCGCCCGTACGGCGTCGACGCGGGCAGCTGATCGTTCTACGCTGCTCGCCGTAAGCGACCCCGCACAGCGGGGAGTTGGACGGAGGCCGAACGGAGAGACGACGGGATGGATGCCGGGATGGTGGGGGCGAAAATCGCCTCCGGCGTGGTGGCGCCGCTCGTGAGGAAGCTGTTCGTGACCGAGGGGCCGGGCGCGGGGCTGGCCGGGCGCCCGGTGCGGGTCTCCGGGCTCGTCTCCTTCCGCGGGGAGAAGCGCACCCTGGGGCGCAAGGAGTTGCAGCGGATCGCCGACGAACTGGTCCGGCGTGCCGTCCGGGAGCTGGGCCCGCACGAGGCCCCGGACCAGGACGAGGCCCGCCGGGTCGCCCGATGGCTGGGCCGGGCCCTGCACGCCCTCGGCGACATCGGCCTGACCGATCTGGAGGCCGTCCAGCTGGGGCACACCGACTTCGGCCGGGCCCTGCACGCGCAGGCCGCGCTCCAGCGGGACGTGCTGGAGTTCAACGAGGCGGAGGAGGCGCTCTACCACCGCGTCCTGGACACCGCGTGCCTGCACATCCTGCACTTCTTCACGCAGCGTTCCACGTTCGTCGCCCGCACCCTGGTCGAGCAGAGCCGCACCCTGGCCGAGCTGGTGACCCTCGTGGACGTGCTCATCGAGCGCATCCCCGCGCGCTCCGCCCAGGACGCCGAGTTCGAGCAGGGCTATGCGCGCTATGTCGCCAACCGGCACTGCACGCTGACGATCTACGGCATCGACATGCAGCAGGCCAGCGAGTGGCCGCTGGACACCGCCTATCTCAGCCTGGAGGCGATCGCCCCGCGGGAGCACCGCGGGGACGCGCTGGGGGCGACGGACGACACCGCGTGGGCCCCGCAGACCGCCGGCCCGCAGCCCGTCGAACAAGCTCTCGCAGGGCACCACCGTGTGCTGCTGCGCGGCGTCGCCGGCTCCGGCAAGACGACGCTCGTGCAGTGGCTGGCCGTCAAGACCGCACGGCAGACCGAACTCACCGGCCGGATGGCCCACTTGATCGGCCGGGTGCCGTTCGTGCTGCCCCTGCGCTCCCTCACCCGCGAGGGCGGCACGCTCCCGACCCCCGAGAGCTTCCTGTCCGCCGTCGGCTGCCCGCTGGCCGGCTCGCAGCCGCCCGGCTGGGCCGACCGCGTGCTGGCCGCGGGGCGCGGGCTGCTGCTGATCGACGGCGTCGACGAGGTGCCCGAGGACGAACGCGCCCGCACCCGCCGCTGGCTGCGCGATCTGCTGGCGGCCTTCGAGGACAACCTCGTCCTCGTCACCTCCCGCCCCTCCGCCGTGCGGGAGGACTGGCTCGACGCCGAGGACTTCACCGAACTCGTCCTCTCCCCCATGCGGCCCGCGGATGTGGACGTCTTCATCGACCGCTGGCACACCGCCGCAGAAGCGCGCGAAGAGCTGGCCGCCTCCCTGCGCACAGCTGTCCGCACTAAGTCCGAGCTGACCAGGCTGGCCACCAACCCCCTGCTGTGCGGCCTCATCTGTGCCCTGCACCGTGAGCGGCACGGCTTCCTGCCCCGCGGACGCAAGGCGCTCTACGACGCCGCGCTCAGCATGCTCCTGGAGCGCCGGGACCGCGAACGCGCCGTCCACGAGCACCGGCAGGCCATCGAACTGGACGAGGAATCCCAGGTCGAGCTGTTGCAGAAGCTCGCCTACTGGCTCATCCGCAACGGCCGTTCGGAGCTGGCCGACGCCGACGCCATCGGCCTGCTGGAGCGGGTGCTGCCCTCGATGTCGTACGCGGCCGAACAGGGCACGGCCGAGCAGATCCACCGCCATCTGCTGGTGCGCTCGGGGCTGCTGCGCGAACCCGCGCCCGGCTCGGTCGACTTCGTGCACCGCACCTTCCAGGACTACCTGGGCGCGAAGGCCGCCGTGGAGGAGCGCGACTTCGGTGTGCTCGTCCAGCACGCCCATCTGGACCAGTGGGAGGACGTCCTGCGCATGGCCGTGGCACACGCCCGGCCGGACGAGCGGGCACAGCTGCTCGGCTCCCTCGTACGGCGCGGTGACGACGAACCGGATCACCGCACCCGGTTGCATCTGCTGGCGATGGCCTGTCTGGAGCACGCCACGAAGCTCGACCCGGCGGTACGCACCGCGGTCGAACAGCGGGCCCGGGCCCTGGTACCGCCGCGCAGCATCGACGAGGCGAAGGCGCTCGCCGAAGTGGGCCCCGTCGTCCTGGAGCTGCTGCCGGGCCCGGACGAGCTGGACGCCGAGGAGGCCCAGGCCACGGTCCACGCGGCCGCCCAGATCGGCACCCGCGCCGCCCTGCCCGTCCTCGCCCGGTTCCGCGACCACGAGGCCCCCGCCGTCCTCGACCAGCTCGGCAACCACTGGGACCGCTTCGAGACGAGCACCTACGCCTACGAGATCGTCCGCTGGCTCGTGCAGCGGCCGGAGCCGCTCATCACGGTCCGCACCCGTGAGGAGATGATCGCCTGGAGCGCGCTCGGCGGCAGCGAACAGGTCCGCTTCACCGGGGACTTCTCGCCCGAGCAGATCCTGGACGCCGTACCGGCGGGAAAGGTCCGCCGGCTCGTCCTGGCCCGGAACCCGGGCCTCACCGACGTCGGTTTTCTCGCCTCCCTGCCGACCCTGCGCGAGGTGCACTTCTTCGACTGCCCCCAGCTGCGCGACCTTTCCGGGCTGGACGCGCTGCCGCTGGAGGGCCTCGCGCTGGAACAGGTGCCACAGCTGGAGACCCTCGGCGGACTGGGACAGCTGAGGGCGCTGCACCTCAACGCCGAGGTGCCCTTCCCCGGCTGGCAGGCCCTGCGCGCGGCCGGCGGGCTGACCTATCTGCGCACCCTCCCCCAGACGACGGCCCTGTCCGGACTCGCGCACTTCCCGCAGCTGAGCGCGTTGCACCTCGGCCCCGGCAGCACCACCAGGCTGGGCGACTACCGCCCGCTGGGCCACGCCGACTGGGAAACCCTCGCCCAGCTGCGGGAGTTGGGCCGGCTCACCATCGGCGCCGTACAGCTGGCCCGCTCCACCGACATGGCGCAGCCCCTGCACGGCGTCGAACAGCTCGTCCTCCGGGACATGCTGCTGCTGGACGAGGAGACCCGGCCCGCCGCCCTGCCGGACCCCGCCGTCTTCCCCCGGCTGACGCGGCTCATGCTGTTCGAACCGCCCGACGGCCTCGATCTCTCCCCGCTCGCCGGCCTCCCCGGGCTGCGCTCCCTGCACCTCTCCCGCCCCGAGGGCCACCTGGACACCTCGGTGCTCCCGGACCACGTCGAGGTCACCCGCTTCCCCCGGCGCCGCCGCACCTGAACCGCTGCCGGGTCCGGCCACCTGGCGAGAACGCAGGGTGACCTGTGACACACGGACGGCTTACGCTGGTCGGGAGCAGACGTTCCGCCGCCGTCGCCGACACCGGCCGCCGGCACCGCCGTTCCCGGCCGCCGGCTCTCCACCGGCACTCGGTACCCGGTGGCCGGCACCCCGCAGTCAGCACCCAGCTCCTCGCAGTCGCCAGCAGTCGCCAGCAGTCGCCAGCAGTCACCAGCAGCCGCCAGCAGCCGCCGCTTCGGCAGGGGGCCCACCGCATGGATCCCGCAGTCCGTCTCGCGTCCACCGTCGCCGATCCCCTCGTCAGCCGGCTGCTGCTGCCCACCGAGGCAGCCACGGACGACGGGGCACACCCCGGGGAGCCCGAACTGCTCGCCCGGATCGTCTCGTTCCGCGGCGCGGACCCGCCGCTGGGCTACGAGGACCTGCTCGCGCTCGCCGAGGAGTTCGTCGCCCGCACCGCCGCCCGGCACCATCTGCCCACGCGCGACGAGGCGCCCGTCGCCACGGTGCTCTCCCGCACCCTGTGGACCATCGGCGAGCTGCCCACCACCGACGCGCAGGCCGTCCGCCTCGGCCCGCAGGACTACGCGCGCACCCTGCGCTCCGCCGTGCCCGGTGCCGACCGCGAACTGTCCCCGGAGGCCGCCTGGTTCCACGACCGGCTCCTGGTCACCGTCTGTCTGCATCTGCTGCACCAGCTCATCCGCCGCTCCCCGCGTCTGTCCGAACGGCTGCCCGAACGCGCCCACCGGATCCGGCAGTTGGTCGACCTCAACGACGTCGACGCCGTCCGGAGCCGGCCCGAGCCCTCCGCGCACGACGCCGCCTTCGAGGCCCGCTACGCCCACTCCGTCGTCGAGCTGTACAACCACGTCACGATCCACGGCATCGACCTGCCCAACCCCAACACGCCGGACAGCTGGTCCCTGGACGCCACCTATCTCAGCCTCAGCGCCGAGTTCGGCGCCCCCGGCGGCGCCCCGCCGGCCGGTCCGGACGACGGCGACAGCGGCGAACCCGTCCTGTCCGTCGACCGGGCGCTCGGCGGCCACGAACGGGTACTGCTGCGCGGCGTCGCCGGCTCCGGCAAGACGACGCTCGTGCAGTGGCTCGCCGTCACCGCCGCCCGCGACGCGTTCCCCGCCGAACTGGCCACGCTGCGCGGCCGGATCCCGCTCGTGCTGCCCGTCCGCCGGTTCGCCCGGGAGGGATTCCCCGGCCCCGACGACTTCCTGCACGCCGTCCGTCACCCCCTCGCCGACGAGGCCCCGGACGGCTGGGTGGCACGCGTCCTGACCGAGGAGCGCGGCCTGCTCCTCGTCGACGGCATCGACGAGGCGCCCGAAGCCGGCCGTGCGGCCCTCCGGGACGCGCTGCGCCGGCTGATGCGCATCTACTCCGGCAACTTCTGCCTGGTCACCTCGCGGCACTCCGCCGTCGAACCCGACTGGCTCGCCGACGAGGGCTTCGACGAGCTGGCGCTCGCGCCGATGAACCGCGACCAGGTCGCCGCCTTCATCACCGCCTGGCACACCGCGGCCGCCGACGACGAAGGCAAGGACCACGCCCACCTCACCACCTACCGCGACCGGCTGCTCGCCACCATCCCCCTCTACCGCGAGCTGCGCGGGCTGGCCACCAACCCCCTGATGTGCGGACTCATCTGCGCCCTCAACCGCGACCGCTCCGGCTCCCTCCCGCAGGGCCGCAAGGAGCTGTACGAGGCGGCCATGCAGATGCTCCTCCAGCGCCGCGACCCCGAACGCCGGGTGCTCTACGCCGACGCCGTCCGGCTCCAGCGCAGCGCCCGCGAACGGCTGCTGCGCAAGCTGGCCTACCGCATGCTGACCGAACACCGCTCCGAGCTGACGACCCCGGAGGCCCTCGACGAGATCGGCCGGCATCTGCCCGCCATACCCGCCGCCGCGGGCCAGGGCGGTGCCCGCGGCATCTTCAACCATCTGCTGCTGCGCACCGGTGTGCTGCGCGAACAGTCCGCCCGCGCCGTGGAGTTCGTCCACCGCACCGTCCAGGACTATCTCGCCGCGAAGGAGGCCGTCGAACAGGGCGCCTTCGATCTGCTGCTCGCACACGCGCACGAGTCCGAGTGGGAGGAGGTGATCCGGATGGCCGTCGCACACGCCCGGCCCGCGGAATGCGCCCGGCTCCTCGGCGGACTGCTCGCCCCCGGCCACACCGGGATGCAGCGCAACCGCCGCCGGCTCCTCGCCGCCGCCTGCCTGGAACACGTCACCGAGCTGGACCCGGACACCCATGCCCGGATCCGCCGCGAGACCCGCCACATGGTGCGCCCGACGACCGTCGCCGCCGCCCGCAGCCTGGGCTGGGTCGGCCCGATCGTCCTGGAGATGCTGCCCGACCCGGCGCACGTCCCCGACGACGAGGCGTACCGGCTGGCCGTCACCGTCACCCGCATCAGCGACGACGCCGCCATCCACTACCTCGCCCAGCTGCGCAACCGCGCCTCGCTCAAGCTACGGGCCGAACTCGCGCACGGCTGGCGCAACTTCGACACCGACCGGTACGCCGAGGAGATCATCAGCCATCTCGATCCCGAGGGGCTGTACTTCCCGGTCTCCGACCGTTACGAACTCGCCGCACTGCGCAAGCTCGGCGGCCGGGCGCGGGTACAGATCGTCGGCCGGTTCAGCCCCGACGAACTGTTGGAGGGGCTCTGCCTGGACCAGCTCACCCATCTGTGGCTCGCCTACGACCTCGGCGCCTCCATGGACTGGCTGGCCGCCTTCCCCCACCTCACGACGCTCCGCGTCAACCCCCGTCTCCCCCGGGTGCACGGCGTCCCCCACGGCATCCGCATCCTGTCCTGAACGCTCCGGAACGCCCCTGAACGCTCCTGAACGCAACGGCCGACGACGGCCACAGCACACGAAAGCGGGGCCGGCCCCGAAGGGCCGACCCCGCTTCACGACGGTGCCGTCAGGCGTCCTTGCTGAGGTTGGGACCACCACCGGCGGCGGACTCCACCGGCGGAGCGTCCGGCAGGGCCGACTTGTCCTCGCCGCGGAAGGTGAAGGTCTTCGCCTCACCCTCGCCCTCGGTGTCGACGACCACGATCTGGCCGGGGCGCAGATCACCGAAGAGGATCTTCTCGGACAGCACGTCCTCGATCTCCCGCTGGATGGTGCGGCGCAGCGGCCGCGCACCCATCACCGGGTCGTACCCCTTCTTGGCCAGCAGCTCCTTGGCATCGGTGCTCAGCTCGATGCCCATGTCCCGGTCCTTCAGCCGCTCGTCCACCTGCGCGATCATCAGGTCGACGATCCGGATGATGTCGTCCTGCGTCAGCTGGTGGAAGACGACGGTGTCGTCGACACGGTTGAGGAACTCGGGCCGGAAGTGCTGCTTCAGCTCGTCGTTGACCTTGGCCTTCATCCGGTCGTATCCCGCGCGGACGTCGCCCTGGCCGGCGAAGCCGAGGTTGAAGCCCTTGGAGATGTCCCGGGTACCGAGGTTGGTCGTCATGATGATGACCGTGTTCTTGAAGTCCACGACCCGGCCCTGGGAGTCGGTCAGCCGACCGTCCTCCAGGATCTGGAGCAGCGAGTTGAAGATGTCCGGGTGGGCCTTCTCGACCTCGTCGAAGAGGACGACCGAGAACGGCTTGCGGCGCACCTTCTCGGTGAGCTGGCCGCCCTCCTCGTAGCCCACGTATCCGGGCGGGGAGCCGAACAGCCGCGAGACGGTGTGCTTCTCGCCGAACTCCGACATGTCGAGCGAGATCAGCGCTTCCTCGTCGCCGAAGAGGAACTCCGCCAGCGTCTTGGACAGCTCCGTCTTACCGACGCCGGACGGGCCGGCGAAGATGAACGAACCACCGGGACGCTTGGGGTCCTTCAGACCCGCACGGGTGCGCCGGATGGCCTGCGAGAGCGCCTTGATGGCGTCCTCCTGGCCGATGACGCGCTTGTGCAGCTCCTCCTCCATGCGCAGGAGCCGGCTGGACTCCTCCTCGGTGAGCTTGAAGACCGGGATGCCGGTGGCGGTGGCGAGGACCTCGGCGATCAGCTCCTCGTCGACCTCGGCGACGACGTCCATGTCGCCGGCCTTCCACTCCTTCTCCCGCTTGGCCTTCTGCGCGAGCAGCTGCTTCTCGTCGTCACGCAGCGAGGCGGCCTTCTCGAAGTCCTGCGAGTCGATCGCGGACTCCTTGTCCCGGCGGACGTTGGCGATCTTCTCGTCGAACTCGCGCAGGTCCGGCGGGGCGGTCATCCGGCGGATCCGCATCCGGGAGCCGGCCTCGTCGATCAGGTCGATCGCCTTGTCCGGCAGGTAGCGGTCCGAGATGTAGCGGTCCGCGAGCGTCGCGGCGCCGACCAGGGCGGCGTCCGTGATCGAGACGCGGTGGTGCGCCTCGTACCGGTCGCGCAGGCCCTTGAGGATCTCGATCGTGTGCGGCAGGGACGGCTCCGCGACCTGGATGGGCTGGAAACGGCGCTCCAGCGCCGCGTCCTTCTCCAGGTACTTGCGGTACTCGTCCAGCGTCGTGGCACCGATGGTCTGGAGCTCGCCACGGGCCAGCATCGGCTTGAGGATGCTGGCGGCGTCGATGGCGCCCTCGGCGGCGCCCGCGCCGACCAGGGTGTGCAGCTCATCGATGAACAGGATGATGTCGCCGCGGGTGCGGATCTCCTTGAGCACCTTCTTCAGGCGTTCCTCGAAGTCACCGCGGTACCGCGAGCCGGCCACGAGCGCGCCGAGATCCAGGGTGTAGAGGTGCTTCTCCTTGAGGGTCTCGGGCACCTCGCCCTTGACGATGGCCTGCGCCAGGCCCTCGACGACGGCGGTCTTGCCGACGCCGGGCTCGCCGATCAGCACCGGGTTGTTCTTGGTGCGCCGGGACAGCACCTGCATGACCCGCTCGATCTCCTTCTCGCGCCCGATGACCGGGTCGAGCTTGGATTCGCGAGCGGCCTGCGTCAGGTTGCGGCCGAACTGGTCGAGCACGAGCGACGTGGACGGCGTGCCCTCGGCGGGGCCGCCCGCGGTGGCTGCCTCCTTGCCGCCGGAGTAGCCGGACAGCAGCTGGATGACCTGCTGGCGCACGCGGTTGAGGTCCGCGCCCAGCTTCACCAGGACCTGGGCGGCGACGCCCTCGCCCTCGCGGATCAGACCCAGCAGGATGTGCTCGGTGCCGATGTAGTTGTGGCCGAGCTGAAGGGCTTCGCGGAGCGACAGCTCCAGCACCTTCTTGGCACGGGGAGTGAAGGGAATGTGGCCGGAGGGCGCCTGCTGGCCCTGGCCGATGATCTCCTCCACCTGCTGTCGGACAGCCTCAAGCGAGATCCCGAGGCTCTCCAGTGCCTTAGCGGCGACACCCTCTCCCTCGTGGATCAGGCCCAGAAGGATGTGCTCGGTGCCGATGTAGTTGTGGTTGAGCATCCGGGCTTCTTCCTGAGCCAGGACGACAACCCGCCGCGCGCGGTCGGTGAACCTCTCGAACATCGTTAATCGCTCCTCAGAGCGGTCAGGCAGTGAGGGGACGCTCCCCTCGCTGTCCTTCCGCAGCTTAGTCCCGCAACGGGGGACCGCTCATTCCAACTGCCGACTGAGGCCCGGTCGACCCGCTCGATCATGCGCCTCCTGCCCCGGACAGCCGACAACAGTTCCAACCCGATGGTGCGAGACGATGTTCCCGCAGGCCAGGCGTATTCACCTGGATCCACTACGCCGACGGCGAACGCCCCCGCACCGTTGCGCCCGCTCCTTTGTGACACCGCTTCCGCACACCCCCGCCGTGCCCGTCGTCACCTGGGATTCCTGGCTGTCGAAGCCTTCTTACCCGCCCGCACCGATCCTCCATGCGGTCTTCGGCGGATACGGCGCCGCGCATCCGCTGAGGGCGAACAGGCCCGCAATCCCCGGACTCTGTGTAATTGCCGCGTCCGGTCCGGCGACACCCCGTGCACACGATGAGTGCCGGATAGCCAACTGTGAGTAGGCGGCCTGTTGTTCAGTGTGCCCACCCGGAGGCGTGTGAACCGTGCCGGGGCGACCGAGAGGCCACGGACGGTGACCGCGCCGGCAACGCCGGCCGCGCCGGCCGCGCCGACGGCGCAGTTGGCGGAAAAGCAGGGGTGCAGCAATTCAGCGGGTGCAGCGATTCAGCGGGTGCAGCGGGTCCGGCGAAGGGCCGGGAGGAGCGGCCGGCGGGCCGGCCGGGGAAGGCCCGGGGGCCGGGCCGTGGACAGGTGCTCTCCGGGAGGCCGCGGGGGCGACGGCCTCCCGGCCCCTGTCACGCCCCGCGTCCGTGCATCGGGGACGCCTCGGGGCGGTGGGGTGCGCGGCGGAGAGAGCGCCGCCGCGCCCTGCGGGGATGTCCCGTGACGGGCGGAACCGGGCCGCCGGGTGCGGTGCGCTCAGCGCGTCCACCCGGCGCCGCTCGCCGTTCCGGGACGCCCGGTGCGGCCTGCCGCACCGGGACATTCAGCC
>NZ_BJMM01000059.1 GCF_006539165.1 Streptomyces cacaoi
GCGGCCCGCCGGTGCCGCGGGCTCAGCGCAGCCGCAGGGAACAGGTGAGCGTGGCACCGGCCGTGCCGGGAGTGATCCGCAGCCGCAGGGCGCCGCCCGGGCCGTCGAGCACCTCGATGCCGTCGTCGGCCGACTCCACCCGGACGCCGGGCCGCGCCCAGGTCAGCTCGAACTCCTTGCCCGAGCGTACGGGCTCGCTCACACACAGCTTCGCCCGGCGTCCGCCACGGCGCAGCAGGACGGCGGCGGGGGCGGTGGCGGCGAGGTGCCCGGCACCGGTGGCGACGGCGCCGGCGGTCCAGAAGGTGACCGCGGTGGTCCCCAGCGAGCGCACCGTCACCGCCTGCTGGGCCGCGGTGTTGGCGTCGACGGACAGCCAGTGCCGGTCGGCGGCGCGGGCCGCGAGCCGCCGCCGGTCGGCACCGGGCATCAGCAGATAGGCGTACCCGGCGTCGGAGGGATCGGTGCCGTGGTCCTGCCACAGGGTGACGTAGCGGCGGGTGAACTCCTTGTCCACGCTGCGGGTGTTGATGTCCGACCAGGAGCCGGTGCGCTCCTCGCGCAGCGCGGTCAGCCGGGTGCCGCCGGGCCACACCCAGCCGCCGTGGCCCTCCAGATGGGCCCAGTGCGCCCGGCGGAACTCCTGCTTCCGGCCCGGCTCGCCGACCGCCCGCTCGCCGTCGACGGTGAGCGCCTGCGTACCGCGCTCCCCCAGGTTCCTGTTGTCGAAGACCGTTTCGACGGGCACGCCGTCCGTGCAGCTGATCCCGGCGCCGAGGCAGACGACGGTGTCCGCGAGGCAGAGCCAGGACTGGCGGGCGGTCAACGTGCTCTCCAGGCCCCGCAGATGGTGACCGACCGCGGCGAACTCGCCGTCGGTGACGCCTCCGACCCAGCGGGTGTCCGGCCGGGCCTCGCCCCACTCCCCGCCGGTGCCCTCGGCCAGCTTCTTGGTGGAGACGGTGGTGCCGGGCAGCCGGCGCCAGTCGACGGTGGGCCAGAAGGCGTCCGCGTACTGGCCGAGCGTGCCGTCGGGCCCCCACCAGTAGAGCATTCCGTCTCCGGTGTGCCAGCCGCGCGGGTTCTCGCCGTTGCCGCACTCGTAGTAGGCGATCCGCTCGGAGGCCAGCGAGAGACCGGCGCACCAGCCGCGCCCGCGGTGGACCGCGCGCGCCATGGCGGGGAAGAGCGTGCTGCCGACGGGTTCGGCCGCGGGCGGTTCGGGGCCCTCGGCGACGGCGTGCAGCCGGGCGAGGTCGGCGACGTCGAACCCGGGATCGGTGAGCAGCGCCGGGAACCCGTCGCCCCCGGTGCCCCGTTCGATCCAGCCGCGCACCATGCCGTGCCAGCGGGCGCGTTCCTGCGCGCTCGCGCTCTGTGCCAGCACCGCGATGGCGGCGGCCAGTTCGTGGCCACGGGTGTGGTCGCTCTGCTGGATGCCGCGGGTGTCCTCCTTGAGCAGCCCGCGGGAGATGGCCCGGCCGCTGACGCTGTCCATCATCAGCCCGTCGTGGATGAGCGGTGCGTACGCCTTCTCCACGCTGTCGTGCACGATCCGCCGGTTGGGGTCGGTGACCTCCCAGCTCGTGCCGTCCAGCAGGGCGAAGAGCCGGCCCAGCCCGTCGAGGAGCACATAGCCGTAGGTGCCGGAGTAGGCGATCCAGGTGTGCTGGATGAACGAGCCGTCGGCGTAGAGCCCGTCCCCCTCGGTGACGTACGGGAAGACGGGCGAGAGGGAGGCGGCGGCCAGCGCGATCTTGTCGGGGTCCTCGCCGAGGATGCCGCGTACGGCGTGGACGCGGCAGAAGTCGACGCGGTTGGCGCCGGTGGAGGTGCCGGTGTACTCGTCGAAGACGGATTCGGGCAGGAAGTGGTCGACGGCGGCGAGGTAGGCGTCCCGGTCGGCGGCGGACACCGCGTCGTGGAGGACGGTGAGGGTGTCGGTGAGCGCGCGGGGGCTGCCGATCTGCCAGTCCCACCAGTTGCCGTAGCGGGTGGTCGAGGGGTTGTAGACCTTCTCGTGCACATGCCGCAGCCCGCCGACGAGCGCCTCCAGCAGCCCGTCGTCCCCGGTCAGGCCGGTACCCGGCTGGGCCCAGGCCCGCGCCATGGTGGCCAGCCTCTCGTAGGACTGGGTGATGCCGGTGGACGGTTCGAAGGGGATGCCGGGGAAGAGCGCGTCGTCGGCGGGCGCCAGCTCTTCGCGCAACCGCCGTGCCTCGTCACCGAGTTCGGCGAGGCGTGCGGCGTACGGCTCGGCGGTGGGGTCGTAGTCCGTGCCGAGCATCAGATCGAGCCAGCGGCGGCGCAGCGCGGCGAAATCGTCGGCGGCGGGCTGCGCGGACCCCGCGGGCCGGGGAGCGGCCGACGGGGCGGCGTGGGCGCCGGGGACACCGGCGCCCAGGGTTGTCGCGGTGACAGCGCTTGCTGTCGCGGAGGCGAGGAGGGCTCTTCGGGACCAGTGGGGGCGTGAGTGCACGGTGGGGCCCTGCTTTCGACGCATTCGATGCTTACGGACGCTTTCGACGCACACGGCTTCGTACGAACGGGGCGGTTCTCCCTGCGAGTTGCCCGCCGGTCTAGCACGGCCCCCGGGGCACGGCAATGGATCAGCACGCTCAAGCGCTTTCTTTTCCCGGGTACGGCTCCGCTGTGCCGGCGGAGCGCAACCGCCTTCCCCCGGCCCGGAATCACCCTTTCCGGGCCCGGTTGCTTCCCTCCCGGCTCGGCCACCTCGTCCGGTCCGTAGCCGGGGGCGCCGCACGCAGACCGACGCGAGGGGCGGGCACCGGAGAGCGGCCACCGGGCGCGGGCCCATCGGCCCCGGAATTCGAGCAACACTCGACAACCGCTCCACCGAGGGTGCGCCGACAGGCCACACGGCAGGCCCTAGAAGCTGGGCTTGACTATTTGAGCGGCGCTCTAAATCCTGGGCGGTCAGGACCAGGCAGGAGGTGGAAGGGGTGCGGCTCAACCCGACCGAGCGGGACAGACTGCTGATCTTCGGCGTGGCCGAGCTGGCGCGGGCCCGCAGGGCGCGCGGGCTGCGGCTCAACGTCCCCGAGGCGACGGCGCTGATCGCCGACGCCGTGTGCGAGGCGGCCCGGGACGGCGCGCGGCTCGCGGAGGCGATCGAGGCGGGGCGCCGCGTGCTGGGCCCGGACGAGGTGCTGCCCGGGGTCGCCGACGTGGTGGGCGAGGTGCAGGTCGAGGCCGTCTTCGAGGACGGCTCCCGGCTGGCCGTCGTCACCGACCCGATCGCGCGGGCGGGCGGCCCGGACGACGGCACGGGGCGGAAGCCGGAACAGGAGCAGGAGCGGGAGCCCGGGCCGGGCGCCGTGCTGCCCGCCGCCGACGCCGCCGCGGTGGCCGCGCAGTACGCCCTGCCCGAGCCGGAGGTCACCGTGCGGGTGCGCAACACCGCCACCGTCCCGGTCAGCGTCACCTCCCACTTCCACTTCTTCGAGGCCAATCCGCGTCTCGACTTCGACCGGGCCGCCGGGTACGGCATGCGTCCGGCCGTGCCGGCCGGTTCCTCCGTGCGCTTCGATCCCGGCGAGGAGGCGGAGGTGGGACTGGTGCCGATCGGCGGCGCGCGGATCGCGATCGGCTTCGCCGGGCTGGTCGACGGGCCGCTGGACGCGCCCGGGGCCCGCGCGGAGGCGCTGCGGCGGGCCGCGGCCTGCGGCTATCTCGGCGCCGTCCCCCCGGAGGCGGACGGCGCCCCGGAGACGGATGGTGCCCGGGAGGCGGACGGCGCCCCGGCGTCGGCGGACGCCGCCCCGGATCCGGCTGCGGCGGACGGTGTCTCCGGCCCGGCGGCAGGAGGCGAAGAAGGGGCGCGCGGTTCCTCGCCCGCGCCCGGGAAGGAGTCCCGGTGAGGAACGTGGACCCGCAGGAGTTCGCGGCCGTGCACGGGCCGCGGGCCGGCGACCGGGTACGGCTGGGCGACTCGGGGCTGACGGTCCGGGTCGAGTCCGACGCACAGCAGCCGGGCGAGGAGTTCCTGGCCGGCTTCGGCAAGACCGCCCGCGACGGGCTGCATCTGAAGGCCGCGGCCGTCCGGGACACCTGCGACGTCGTCATCAGCAACGTGCTGGTGATCGACGCGGTGCTGGGCATCCGGAAGGTGTCCGTCGGTATCCGCGAGGGCCGGATCCACGCGGTGGGCCGGGCCGGCAACCCGGACACCATGGACGGCGTGGACGTCGTCGTCGGCACCGGGACGTCGATCGTCTCCGGCGAGGGCCTGATCGCGACCGCCGGCGCCGTGGACACCCACGTCCATCTGCTCTCGCCGCGCATCATGGAGGCTTCGCTGGCCGGCGGCGTGACCACGATCATCGGCCAGGAGTTCGGGCCGGTCTGGGGTGTGGGCGTCAACTCGCCCTGGGCGCTGGGCCACGCCTTCTCCGCGTTCGACGCCTGGCCGGTCAACATCGGCTTCCTCGGCCGGGGTTCGTCCTCCCACCCGGCCCCGCTGACCGAGGCGCTGGCCGAGGGCGGGGCGTGCGGCTTCAAGGTGCACGAGGACATGGGCGCGCACCGGCGGGCCCTGGACACCGCGCTGCGGGTGGCCGAGGAGCACGATGTGCAGGTGGCGCTGCACAGCGACGGCCTCAACGAGTGCCTCGCCGTGGAGGACACCCTGGCCGTGCTCGACGGCCGCACCATCCACGCCTTCCACATCGAGGGCTGCGGCGGCGGCCATGTGCCCAATGTGCTGCGCATGGCGGGGGTGCCGAACGTCATCGGCTCCTCCACCAACCCCACCCTGCCGTTCGGCCGGGACGCCGTCGCCGAGCACTACGGGATGATCGTCTCCGTCCACGACCTCAAGACGGATCTGCCGGGCGACGCCGCCCTGGCACGCGACCGCATCCGCGCGGGCACCATGGGCGCCGAGGACGTGCTGCACGATCTCGGCGCGATCGGTATCACCTCCTCCGACGCGCAGGGCATGGGCCGCGCGGGCGAGACGGTGCGCAGGACGTTCCAGATGGCGGCGAAGCTCAAGGCCGAACTCGGGCCGCCACAGGGCTCGTCCGGCTCCGGAGACGACAACGCACGCGTGCTGCGCTACCTCGCCAAGCTCACCCTCAACCCGGCCATAGCACATGGGCTCGCACACGAGATCGGCTCCATCGAGCCGGGCAAGATGGCCGACATCGTGCTGTGGCACCCGGCGTACTTCGGTGCCAAGCCGCAGCTCGTCCTCAAGTCCGGCTTCCCCGCCTACGGCGTGACCGGCGACCCGAACGCGGCGACCGACACCAGCGAACCGCTCGTGCTCGGGCCGCAGTTCGGCGCGCACGGCGCCGCGCCGGCCGAGCTGTCCGTGGCCTTCGTCTCGCGTGCCGCCGCCGAACAGGGCGGCGACACGCTGCCGACGCGGCGGCGCCGGGTCGCCGTCCGGGGCACCCGCGGCATCGGGCCGGCCGATCTGGTGCGCAACAACCGGCTGGGCGAGGTCCTCGTCGACGAGCGGACCGGGCTGGTCACGCTCGACGGCGATCCGCTGCGCAGCGCACCGGCCGAGCAGGTCGCCCTCAACCGCCTCTACTTCCTGTGAACACCGACCGCTTCGAGTGAAGACCGACCGCTTCCGGTGAACACCGACCGCCACCCCACCGCACGAGCGAGGAACACCGCACCATGACCACACGTCCCGCCGGCCCGTACATGCCGCCCGAGTGGGCACGGCACACCCGTACCTGGATGGCCTGGCCCTCGGCCAACCCCACGTTCGGCGACGCGGACGAACTCGCCACGGCACGCGCCGCCTGGGCGCGGGTGGCGCACGCCGTGCGCCGGTTCGAGCCGGTGACGATGGTCGTCGGCCCCGGGGACGGGCCGGGCGCGCGGCAGCTGCTCGGCGAGGACGTCGAACTGGTCGAACAGCCGCTGGACGACGCCTGGATGCGCGACATCGGACCGACCTTCGTCCACGACGGGGGCCGGCTCGGCGCTGTCGACTGGACGTTCAACGGCTGGGGCGGCCAGTCCTGGGCCCGCTGGGAGCACGACGCCCGCGTCGGCGGTTTCGTCGCCCGGGCCGCCGGGGCCGAGGCGGCGGCCTCCGCGCTGGTCAACGAGGGCGGCGGGATCCACGTCGACGGCGAGGGCACGGTGCTGCTCACCGAGACGGTGCAGCGGGACCCGGGCCGCAACCCCGGCTGGACGCGCGCCGAGGTCGAGGCCGAGATCCACGCGCGGCTCGGCACCCGCAAGGCGATCTGGCTCCCGCACGGACTGAGCGCCGACTACGGGCGGTTCGGCACCCGCGGCCACGTCGACCTGGTGGCCGCCTTCGTCCGCCCCGGCGTCGTCGTCGCGCACAGCCAGCCCGATCCGGCGCACCCCGACCACGAGGTGACCCGGGAGACCCTCGCGCTGCTGCGCGGCGCCACCGACGCCCGCGGCCGGGCGCTGGAGGTCGTCGAACTGCCCGCGCCGACGGCGACCGCGACCGCCGGGGGCGAGCCCGTCGACTACAGCTACGTCAACCACTATCTGTGCAACGGCGGCGTGGTGCTGTGCGGCTTCGGCGACCCGCGCGACGAACAGGCCGCGGGGATCTTCCGCCGGCTGCTGCCGGAGCGCACCGTCACGCTCGTCGACGCCCGCGAGATCTTCGCCGCGGGCGGCGGCATCCACTGCATCACCCAGCAGCAGCCGGCCCTCTAGGTCCCCGCGGGCCCCCGGCGGGGCGCCCCCTACGCTGGTGCCCGCCCGCACGACCTGCGCGGGCACCGGTGCGGAAGGAGAACTGCGGTGGCGGCACGCCCGGCACGCCCGGCAGGCGGTGGCAGACAGCGGCGTACGGCGCTGCCCCGGGAGCAGCTGCTGGCCACCGCGATGGCCATGATCGCCGAACACGGCCTGGAGCGGCTGACGATGGCCGCGCTCGGCCGGCAGGTCGGCATGAGCAGCGGCCATCTCGTCTACTACTTCCCGTCCAAGGACGAGCTGCTGCTCCAGACGCTCCAGTGGAGCGAGGAGCAGCTGGGCGCCGAGCGTAGGGCGGCGCTGGCCCGCCGCGTCCCGGTGCGCGAGCGTCTCGATCTGCTCGTCGACCTCTATCTGCCGCAGGGCCACCGCGATCCGCACTGGGCGCTGTGGCTGGAGGTGTGGAACCGCTCGCAGTCGGCGGACGACGCGGTGCGCGCCCGCCAGCTGGAGCTGGAGCTGGCCTGGCACCGGGACCTGGTGGCGCTGCTGGTGGAGGGCGCGGCGGGGGGCGAGTTCCGCGCGGTGGACGCCGAACGCCTCGCCACCCGCACCCGTGCGCTGCTGGACGGCTTCGGCACCCATCTGGTGGTGGGGCTGCCGGGCGTCCGGCGTGCGGACGTCCTCGGCCATGTCCGGGACCACTTCGACGCCGCCCTGGCGCCGGACGGGGGCTGACCCCGGCCCCTCGGTGCGGAGCGGCCGGGGCTCCGCTCACTCCGCGCGCGGCTCCACGCCCGCGCGCAGCAGGCCGTAGGTGTAGCCGTCGTCCAGGGCCTGCCAGGAGGCGGCGATGACGTTGTCGCCGACGCCGACGGTGGTCCACTCGGTGCGGCCGTCGCTCATGGAGATCAGCACCCGTGTCGTCGAGGACGTGCCGTGCGCGCCCTCCAGGATGCGGACCTTGTAGTCGACCAGCGCGAGCCGGGCCAGCTCGGGGTGGATGCGCTCCAGCCCGGCGCGCAGCGCCCGGTCCAGCGCGTCGACCGGGCCGTTGCCCTCGCCGGTGGCGACGACGCGCTCCCCCTTCGTCCACAGCTTCACGGTGGCCTCGTTGACCTGGGCGCCGTCCGGCCGCTGCTCGACGATGGCGCGCCAGGACTCCAGCCGGAAGTACCGGGGCGCGGCCCCCGCGACCCCGCCCTGCACCGCGTCGCGCAGCAGCAGCTCGAAGGAGGCGTCGGCGGCCTCGTAGGTGTAGCCCTTGAGTTCCTGCTCCTTGACGCGTTCGACGACCCGGCCGACGAGCGCCCGGTCACCGCTCAGGTCGTAGCCCAGCTCCTTGCCCTTCAGCTCGACGGAGGCGCGGCCCGCCATGTCGGAGACGAGCATCCGCATGGTGTTGCCGACGAGTTCGGGCGCGATGTGCTGGTAGAGATCCGGGTCGACCTTGATCGCGGAGGCGTGGAGCCCGCCCTTGTGTGCGAACGCCGAGGTGCCGACGTAGGGCTGGTGCGTGGAGGGCGTGAGGTTGACCACCTCGGCGATCGCGTGCGAGATCCGCGTCGTCTCGGCGAGGGCGCCCTCGGGCAGCACACGCTTGCCGTACTTGAGTTCCAGCGCGGCGACGACGGGGAAGAGGTTGGCGTTGCCGACCCGCTCCCCGTAGCCGTTGGCCGTGCACTGGACATGGGTGGCACCGCCGTCCACGGCCGCGAGCGTGTTGGCGACGGCGCACCCGGTGTCGTCCTGCGCGTGGATGCCGAGCCGGGCGCCGGTGTCGGCGGCGACGGTGCGCACGACGGCCTGGATCCGGGCGGGGATCATGCCGCCGTTGGTGTCGCACAGCACGACGACGTCGGCGCCGGCCTCGTACGCGGTGCGCACGACCTGTTTCGCGTAGCCGGGGTTGGCCTGGTAGCCGTCGAAGAAGTGCTCGCAGTCGACGAAGACCCGGCGCCCGTGCTCCCGCAGATGGGAGACGGTGTCCGCGATCATCGCGAGGTTCTCCTCCAGCGTGGTGCGCAGCGCCAGCTCGACGTGCCGGTCGTGCGCCTTGGCGACCAGGGTGACCACCGGGGCGCCGGACTCCAGCAGTCCTTTGACCTGCGGGTCGATCGCGGCCGGCACCCCTGCCCTGCGGGTGGAGCCGAACGCGACCAACTGCGCGTTCTTGAAGTCGATCTCCTGCGGGGCGCGGGCGAAGAACTCGGTGTCGCGCGGGTTCGCCCCCGGCCAGCCGCCCTCGATGAAGCCGACGCCGTAGTCGTCCAGGTGCCGGGCGAGGGTGAGCTTGTCGGCGACGGTGAGGTTGATGCCCTCGCGCTGCGCACCGTCGCGCAGCGTGGTGTCGAAGATGTGGAACGCGTCGTCCGGGAGGCCGCCGGCGGGTGCGCCCGGCACCGGGGAGGTTGCGTGGGCACCGCCCGGGACGGACGGGGCCGAGAAAGCCGACGGGGCCGACGGGGCCGACGAGTCCGACGGTGTCGACGGGGCCGACGAGGGGCCGGTGCCGGCCGGGTTGTCCGTGGTCATGGCTGCTGTGACTCCTGTACGGATGAGTGGTCCGGATTAGCTGGCTCCACTTGCCCCGTCCTCCCGTGCGCCCTCGCCTTCCTGCCGTGGTGGGCCGGAAAACGAAAAGACCCCTCGCGGGTGCGAGAGGTCTGCGCGCGGGTCTGGGGCACGGTGGCCGCCGCCGCGGGGATCGTTCCGCGGGGACGGTCACTGCGGACCGGCGCGCCTGCTGCCAATAATCATGACGAACGAGGGCACAGAGGCAGTCTTGCACAGAATCGCCCCCGCACCCCCGGCGTCTCACGATGCGGAAGGCGTCCCGGAACGCGTCCCACGCCCCGGAAGCCCGGCGTTCAGCCCTTCTTGAGCCCCTGGTCCCCGACCTCTGTGACGAACGACGCAGCCGTGTGCACCGGCGCACCCGGCGTCGTCACGGCGGAGACCGCACGGAAGTCGATGTGCGCGCGCTGCCGGGTCAGCCGCACGGTCACATAACCGCGGCGGCCGTTGTAGAACTTCATGTGCGGGTTCGCGCCCATGTAGCTGTCCCAGTCGGCCGGCTTGTCCTGGCCGTCCTTGCCACTGGTGATCGAGGTGGCGACGATCTCGGTGCCCATCGTCCGCGACTTCTGATCCCCGAAGTCCCGCTTGATGTCGTACGCGTAGTGCTTGTGGACATCGCCGGTGAGCACCATCAGGTTCCGCACCCCGGCCGACTCCGCGCCCGCCAGCAGCCGCTCCCGGGAGGCCGGATAGCCGTCCCAGGCGTCCATGCTCACCTTGTACGCGGGCGTGCTGTCGGTCCGCCGCTCGCTGAAGGTCACCTGCTGCGGGACCACGTTCCACAGCGTCCGCGAGGTGCGCCAGCCGTCGATGAGCCAGCGCTCCTGCGCCGCCCCGGTCATGGTGCGCTTCGGGTCCTCGGACTCCGGGCCCGGGTGGTGCGCGCCGTCGCCGTACGCCTGGTCCGAGCGGTACTGACGGGTGTCGAGGATGTCGAACTGCGCGAGGGTGCCGAACCGCAGCCTCCGGTAGAGCTGCATGTCCGGGCCCCGGGGCCGCTGGGGGCGGCGCAGCGGCTGGTTCTCCCAGTACGCGCGGTAGGCGGCGGCCCGGCGCACCAGGAACTCCTCGGCGGGGCCGCCGTCCTCGGGGGTGTCGTCCGCGTAGTTGTTCTCGGTCTCGTGGTCGTCCCAGGTGACGAGGAAGGGGTGCGCGGCGTGTGCGGCGCGCAGGTCCGGATCGGACTTGTAGAGCGCGTACCGCAGCCGGTAGTCCTCCAGCGTCGTCGTCTCGCGGTTGAAGATCTCCGGCAGCGTGCGGTCGGTGTACTTGCGGGCGCCGCCGTGTGCGTCGACCGCGTACTCGTAGAGGTAGTCGCCGAGGTGGAAGACGAGATCGACGTCCTCCTCGGCCAGGTGCCGGTGCGCCGTGTAGTAACCGTCGTGGTACGCCTGGCAGGAGACGGCGGCCAGCCGCAGCAGGTCGAGGCGGGCCCCGGCCTCGGGCGCGGTACGGGTGCGCCCGGCGGGGCTGGTGTGGCCGCCGGCGCGGAAGCGGTAGTGGTACACGCTGCCGGGCGCGAGACCGCCGGCCTCCACGTGCACGCTGTGGTCGAACTCCGGGTGCGCCGTGGTCCTCCCGCGCCGGACGACGCGGCGGAAGCGCGCGTCCCGGGCGATCTCCCACTCGACGGCGATCCGGGCGTTCGGCAGTCCGCTGCCGCTCTCGTACGGCTTCGGCGCCAGCCGGGTCCACAGGACGACGGAGCCGGGCAGCGGGTCGCCGGAGGCGACGCCGAGGGTGAAGGGGTCCGCCTTGAGCACCGTCCGCGCGTCGGCTTCGGCGGCGTGCGCGCTGCCGGGCAGATCGGTCGTGAAGGCGAGCGCGAGGGCGGCGCCGGTCGTGGTCAGGAAGCGGCGGCGGTCCAGTGCCGCCGCGGCTCGGCGGATCTCCTGCTGGCTCTCCTGATGCGGCATCGTGGTGGTCGGCCCTCCGGGAGACGGTCGATGACACCGCTCAGCACAGCGCCGCCGAGGATCCCCACGGCCACGGAAGCGCGTCCCTCACATGTCAGGTACATGTACGTAGGCTCGGTTTCGGGCTTTCCGGTCCGTCCACCGTGCGCACCGCGCGCCCGTCCGTCGCGCAGGCACGCGCCCGGAGGCGAACGGCCCGCTGGAACGCACGAATCCCGGCGGCCCCGCGGGACGGGGCGCCGGGATCCGGACGGCGCGCGCTCAGGCGCCCAGCTCGTGCATCCAGCCGTGGACGTCCTCCGCCTGACCGGTCTGAACGGCCAGCAGGGCCTCCCGCAGCCTCATGGTGATCTCCCCGGCCGTGCCGTCCCCGACGGTCCAGCCGCCCCGGGCGGACTTCGCCTCGCCGACGGGCGTGATCACGGCCGCGGTGCCGCAGGCGAAGACCTCGCTGATCGAGCCGTCGGCGTTGCCCTCGCGCCACTCGTCGGTGGAGATCCGCCGCTCCTGCGTCCGGTAACCCAGGTCCCGGGCGAGGGTGAGCAGCGAGTCACGGGTGATGCCGGGCAGCAGGGTGCCGGTCAGCTCGGGCGTGACGATCGTCGCGTCGGCGCCGCCGCCCTCCACGAAGTAGAGGTTCATCCCGCCCATCTCCTCGATGTAGCGGCGCTCCAGCGCGTCCAGCCACACGACCTGGTCGCAGCCGTGCCGGGCGGCCTCGGCCTGGGCGACCAACGACGCGGCGTAGTTGCCCGCGCACTTGGCCTCGCCGGTGCCGCCGGGCGCCGCGCGCACGTACTCCTCGGACAGCCACACCGAGACGGGCTGCACCCCGCCGGAGAAGTAGGAGCCGGCCGGCGAGGCGATCACCATGAACGTGTACTCGTTGGCCGGCTTGACCCCCAGCCCGACCTCGCTCGCGATCATGAACGGCCGCAGATACAGCGACGCCTCGCCCTCGCTCGGGACCCACTCCTTGTCCTGGCGCACCAGCAGATCGCACGCCTCGATGAAGGTCTCGACGGGCAGCTCGGGCATGGCCAGCCGCCGGGCGCTGCGCTGGAAGCGGCGGGCGTTGGCGTCCGGGCGGAAGACCGCGACCGAACCGTCCGGCTGCCGGTACGCCTTGAGGCCCTCGAAGATCGACTGCGCATAGTGCAGGGTCATGTTCGCCGGGTCCAGGGACAGCGGCGCGTACGGCTGCAACTGCGCGTCGTGCCAGCCGCGCCCCTCGGTCCACTTGACCGTGACCATGTGGTCGGTGAAGTAACGGCCGAAGCCGGGGTCGGCCAGCACCGCCTCCCGCTCGGCCGCCGGCAGCGGCTGGGAGGAGGGCTTGAGTTCGAACTCGATACGGGGCGTCGTCATGGATGCGCGTCCTTCGCTTGTGTCGTGTCGGACCGCGCCCCGGCGCCTCACAGCTCCCCCGGTGCTAGGACGTCCGAGCTTTTACTGATGATGCGGCCCCACGTTCGATTATCGCGCGTGGGGTGGCATACGGAAGCCGCGGGTGACCGAGGGCGGTCCAGATTCCGATGGTGGCACCCGGCCGCCCGTTAGCACAGAGCATGCGGAAAAGCGGCCGGGCGCCGGGCCCGGCCGCTGACAGCGGTGACCGGGCCCTAGCCGGCTACTCGCGCGGCGAGAGCGTCACCGATCTCGTCGGTCGTACGGGCGGCCGCGCTCCCGCGCTCGGCGAGATCCGCGGTGACGGCCGCGTCGATCCGGTCCGCCTGCTCGCCCAGGCCCAGGTGGCGCAGGAGGAGCGCGACGGACAGCACGGTGGCGGTCGGGTCCGCCGTGCCGGTGCCCGCGATGTCCGGCGCCGAGCCGTGCACGGGCTCGAACATCGAGGGGAACTGCCGCGTCGGGTTGATGTTCCCGGAGGCGGCCAGGCCGATTCCGCCGCTGACGGCGGCGGCCAGGTCGGTGATGATGTCACCGAAGAGGTTGTCGGTGACGATCACGTCGAACCGCGCCGGGTCGCTGACCAGGAAGATCGTCGCGGCGTCGACGTGCAGATAGTCGGTGCTGACCTCGGGGTACTCGCGGCCGATCCGGTCGAAGGTGTCCTTCCACAGGTGGCCTGCGTGCACCAGCACATTGTTCTTGTGCACCAGCGTCAGCTTCCGGCGCGGGCGCGCCTGGGCCCGCTCGTAGGCGTCGCGGACGACCCGCTCGACGCCGTACGCGGTGTTCACGCTCACCTCGTTGGCGATCTCCTGCGCCGTGCCCTTGCGGATGCTGCCGCCGTTGCCGACGTACGGGCCCTCGGTGCCCTCGCGGACGACGACGAAGTCGATGTCCGGCCGGCCCGCGAGCGGCGAGTCCGTGTTCGGGTACAGCTTCGAGGGGCGCAGGTTGACGAAGTGGTCGAAGGCGAACCGGAGTTTGAGGAGCATGCCGCGCTCCAGCACGCCGGAGGGGACGCCCGGGTCGCCGATGGCGCCGAGGAGGATCGCGTCGTGCCCGGCGATCTGCTCCATCTCGTCGTCCGGGAGGGTCTCGCCGGTGGCGTGCCAGCGCTTGGCGCCGAGGTCGTACTCCCGGGTCTCCAGCTTGGCGTCCTGCGGGAGGACGGCCCGAAGAACCTTCAGGCCCTGTGCGACGACCTCGGGGCCGATCCCGTCGCCGGGAATCACTGCGAGGCTGATGCTGCGGTCCGTGCTGGAAGACATGGCCCGACCCTACTCCTCGTCCCACGCCGTGACATCGGGTGTCCATATAACGGACGCCTCCGGACGGCCGGCTCGCTCCGGCCGGGCGGTGGCCGCGCCCGACGCCCGCGCGCCGGGCGGCAGTTGGCGCCGTGGGGCCGCGCACGACGGTCCCCACGGCGCCCGAGAGGTCGCGCGCCCTGCCGGGCGGCGGCCTCAGCGGCGGTCGAAGGCGCGCTGGAGGGCCTCGGTGGCCAGTCGGCGCTCCTCGTCGGTGGGCCGGAGTGCGGCGCGGTGCGAGCGGCGGGCGCCGGGCGCGTACGCCGGGCGGGAGGAATCGGCAGCGGCGGCGTGAGCGGGACGGGCGGCGCGGGACGGGGCTGCGGACGTGGCGGTGGGCGTGGCCATGGAAAGCGACTCCTTCTGCACGACGCGAGAAGAGATCCGCGAGGAAGGCTCCACGAGGCTCCCCGGGGAGAGCTGCACGAGGGGTGATCCGCGCGAGGGGAGAGAACTGCCGTCAGCCGTGGCGGGGACCGCCGGTGCCCCAGGGGTGGCCTGCGCGGGCACGGGCGTCACATCCGCTGAACGCTCGATCGAGCGGGGACGTTCGGCTTCCTACAAAGATAGGAGCCGTGAGCGGTTCTGTCTCGCCAACTAGTTGGTCTTCCTACTATCTGAGACGGACTCGCCCTCGGGGCCGCCTCTCCCGCCCCGTCCGTCACCCCGGGCGCCCGCGTCCCGGCCGTCACGGGCCCGGAACGCGGGCGGGCCCGGCCCCCTCCGTACGGGCGGAGGAAGGGGCCGGGCCCTCATCGCACAGGGGCTGCGGGGGGTCAGCCCATGTGCGGGTACCGGTAGTCGGTAGGCGCCACGGCGGTCTCCTTGATCGCGCGCGGCGAGGACCAGCGGATCAGGTTGAACTTCGAGCCCGCCTTGTCGTTGGTGCCGGAGGCACGGGCACCGCCGAACGGCTGCTGGCCGACGATGGAGCCGGTCGGGCGGTCGTTGACGTAGAAGTTGCCCGCGGCGAACCGCAGCTTCTCCGAGGCCGCGGCGACCACCTCGCGGTCCTTCGCCAGGACGGCGCCGGTCAGCGCGTAGGCGGAGGCCGACTCCATCTGGTCCAGCATCGCGTCCCAGTTCTCGTCCTCGTAGACGTGGATCGCGATGATCGGGCCGAAGTACTCGGTCTTGAAGACCTCGTTCTCCGGGTCCGAGCAGACGATCACCGTCGGGCGGACGAACCAGCCGACGCTGTCGTCGTAGGAACCGCCCGCGACGATCTCGCAGCTCGGGTCCGACTTCGCACGGTCGATGGCCGCCTTGTTCTTGGCGAAGGCACGGTCGTCGATGACGGCGCCGATGAAGTTCGACAGATCCGTCACATCGCCCATGGTCAGGCCCTCGACCTCGGAGACCAGGTCGTCCTTGAAGCCGTTCTCCCACAGGGAGCGCGGCACATAGGCGCGGGAGGCGGCCGAGCACTTCTGACCCTGGTACTCGAAGGCGCCCCGGGTGATCGCCGTCTTCAGGATCGCCGGGTCGGCGCTGGAGTGGGCGACGATGAAGTCCTTGCCGCCGGTCTCGCCGACGATGCGCGGGTAGGAGCGGTAGGTGGCGATGTTCTCGCCGACGCTCTTCCACAGGTGCTGGAAGGTGGCGGTCGAACCGGTGAAGTGGATACCGGCCAGCTCCGGGTGCGGGATCGCGACCTCGGAGACCTCCTTGCCGTCACCCGTCACCAGGTTGATGACGCCCTTCGGCAGCCCCGCCTCCTCCAGCAGCTGCATGAGCAGCACGGCGGCGTGGGTCTGCGTCGGGGACGGCTTCCACACGACGACGTTGCCCATCAGCGCCGGCGCGGTGGGCAGGTTGCCGGCGATCGCGGTGAAGTTGAACGGCGTGATCGCGTAGACGAAGCCCTCCAGCGGGCGGTGGTCCATGCGGTTCCAGATGCCGTTCGGCTGGATCAGCGGCTGCTCCTGGAGGAGTTCACGCGCGAAGTGCACATTGAAGCGCCAGAAGTCGATCAGCTCGCACGGGGCGTCGATCTCGGCCTGCTGCGCGGTCTTGGACTGGCCCAGCATCGTGGAGGCGGCGATCGTCTCGCGCCAGGGGCCGGACAGCAGCTCGGCCGCCTTGAGGATGATGGCGGCGCGGTCGTCGAAGGACATCGCGCGCCAGGCCGGAGCCGCCGCGAGGGCCGCGTCGATGGCGTCCTGCGCGTCCTGCCGGGTCGCGTTCGCGTAGGTGCCGATCACGGCCTTGTGGCGGTGCGGCTGCACGACGTCGACGCGCTCGCCGCCGCCCATCCGCTTGACGCCGTCGATCGTCATCGGCAGCTCGATCGGGTTGTCGGCCAGCTCCTTGAGCTTGGCCTCCAGCCGTGCCCGCTCGGCGCTGCCGGGGGCGTAGGTGTGCACCGGCTCGTTGTACGGCGCGGGGACCTGGGTCACAGCGTCCACGGTTGCTCCTTGTTCGTCGGTACGGAATCAGAAGTCTCGGCGGTCCGTCAGCGGGACGGTCAACTCCGGCTCACCCACGACCGCGACAGCCGTCAGCTCCGGCTGACGAGCGACCTCAGGCTGCCCACCCCCGGGGGACAACCCCCGGACCCCCGGCCGGAGAGCCGCCACGGACCTGGGCAGCACGTCAGCTCCGGCTGACGAGCGACCTGAGGAAGAAGGCCATGTTCGCGGGGCGCTCGGCGAGCCGTCGCATGAAGTAGCCGTACCAGTCCGTGCCGTAGGGGACATAGACCCGCATGCGGTTCCCCTCGGCCACCAGCCGCTCCTGCTCCGCTTCGCGGATGCCGTAGAGCATCTGGAATTCGTACTCCTCCTGCTTCCGACCGTAACGCCCGGCGAGATCCTGTGCGATGGCCACCATCCGCGGATCGTGCGAGCCCACCATCGGGTAGCCCTTGCCCGCCATGAGGATCTTGAGGCAGCGGACATACGCCTTGTCGACCTCGCGCTTGTCCTGGTACGCGACCTCGGCCGGCTCCTTGTACGCGCCCTTGACCAGACGCACCCGGGAGCCCTCGCCGGCCAGTGCGTGGCAGTCGTCCTCGGTGCGGAACAGGTAGGACTGGAGCACGGCGCCCGTGCCGGGGAACCGCTTGCGCAGTTCGGCGAGGACGGCGAGCGTCGAGTCGACCGTGGTGTGGTCCTCCATGTCGAGGGTCACCGTCGTCCCGGCCTCGGCCGCCGCCTCGACGACGGGCAGGACGTTCTCGTACGCCAGATCGTGACCGCCCGCGAGCGCCTGCCCGAAGGCGGAGAGCTTCACGGACATCTCGGCGCGGTCGGCCAGGCCCGCCGCGGCCAGCGCCTCGGTGAGCGCCAGATAGGCGTCCCGGTTGCGGAGCGCCTCGGACCGGTCGGTGATGTCCTCGCCCAGGTGGTCGATGGTGACCTCCATACCGCGGCCGGACAGCGACCGGATGGAGCGCAGACACTGATCGAGCTGCTCGCCCGCCACGAAACGGTCCACCATCGGCCGGGTGACCGGCGCGGCCGAGACGAGGCGGCGGATGCTGTCGCTGCGCGCGGCGGCGAGAAGCACGGGACCCAGCACGGGCACCTCCACGAATTGTTCTTGTGCAGGCTCGACGGCGCGGAAGCGCGGAGCCATCCAGAATGTATGGACCGTTTCGCCCTACAGCTATCGACAGCTGTCACGCATCAGTGCCCTGCATCTCAGACACGTGTATGAGAATGGAGAGCGACCGCCCGAAGAGCGGCAGATGAACCCGGCCTTCCCGGACCAACCACTCTTCGCCGGTACATCACCACCATGCCGCGCGGAACGGGACGAACCGAGCCCGTCCGGCGCGGGGTACCCGCGGTGCGCGGGGCATGCACGAGGCACGACGGAGGTACGGGGTGCGCGAGGACTACCAGGCGCTGATCGACGAGGTCTCCCAGCTCCTGGGCACCCCCGCCACACTGGAGAGCCGGGACTTCTCGTTGATCGCCTTCGGGGCGCACGAGGACGACGAACCCGCCGGCGACACCGCGGCGCACACCGGGCCCGCGCTGGACGCGGTACGCACCCGCACCATCCTCCAGCGCCGCTCCAGCGCCGCCGTCCGCACCTTCTTCGAGAGCTTCGGCATCACTCGCGCCACCGGACCGGTCCGGGTGCCGCCGGACCCGGCGGCCGGCGTCGTGCACGGGCGGATCTGTCTGCCCGTACGCGACCGCGGCGTCGTCCACGGCTACATCTGGCTGCTGGACGACGGCGCCCTCGACCTCGCCGACCCCCGGCTGGCCGCCGCCATGGCCGTCGCCGACCGCACCGGCGCCCTGCTCGCCGCCCAGACCCGTACCGAGGCGCACACCGGCGAACTGCTGCGCGCCGCCCTGGCCGAGCGCGGGGGCTCGGCGCGGGACGAGGCGCTCGCCGGGCTGCGTGCCGCGCTCGGCTCCGCCGCCACCGGGCCGGTGGCGCTGGTGGCCCTGCTGCCCTGGCTGCCCTGGAGCGACGAGGGCCCGGAGCCCGGCCGCGGACCGGTGCCGCACGCGCTGCCCCGGATCGCCGCGCAGTGCGTCCGGGACGGTGCGCTCGCCGCGCTGGTCCGGCTGCGCGGCCCGCACGCGCTGGAGCCCGCCCGCACCGCCGCCGAGCGGCTGCTGCGCTCCCCCGGCGCGCAGGGCGCCCCGGGCGGGCCGGCCGCCGGCATCAGCGCACCGCGCGCCGGGCTGGACACCCTGCATCTCGCCTGGCACGAGGCGCTGGCCGCCGCCCGGACCGCCCGGGCCGAGCGCTCCGCCGCCGTCCCCGGCCGCAGCACCGGCCCGGCCGTGGCGGAATGGGAGGCGATCGGCCCCTACCGGATGCTGACCCGGCTCGCGCCGGCGGAGGGCTCCGGTGCGCCCGCCGATCCCGCGGTGCGCGAGCTGCTGCTGCCCGCGCACCGCGAACTGGCGCGCACCGCAGAGGTGTTCCTGGACAGCGCCGGCCAGGCGGGGCGCACGGCCGCGGCCCTCGGTATCCACCGGCAGACCCTCTACTACCGGCTCTCCCGCGTCGAACGCCTCACCGGTCTGGACCTCGACGAGGGCGAGGACCGGCTGCTGCTGCACATGGCGCTGAAGTCCGCACGGCTCACCCCCGCCCAGGAGCCGCCGTCGCGTCGGCCGTGAAGGCGGTCGGCCGCTCGTGCCGCGCGGCCAGCACGGCCGCGAGGCCCTCCCGCAGATCCGCGAGGAAGTACCCGGGGACCTCCAACGAGGGGAAGTGCCCTCCGGCTTCGGGGGTCCTCCAGTGGACGATCCGCCGGTAGCGCTGCTGCGCCCAGGGGCGCGGACACTTCTCGACGTCGCGGGGGTACATGGTGAGCGCCGACGGGACGTCGACGCGGAGTCCGGGGTCGAGCGAGTTGTGGCTCTCGTGGTAGAGGCGGGCCGCCGACGCGCCGGTCCGCGTCAGCCAGTACAGGGTGACGTCGTCCAGGATCCGGTCCCGGGACATCGTCTCGAACGGGCTGTCCTCGGTGTCCGACCACTCGGCGAACTTGTCGAGGATCCAGGCGAGAAGCCCGACCGGTGAGTCGACGAGCGCGTAGCCGACGGTCTGCGGCCGGGTCGCCTGCTGCTTCGCGTACGCCGCACGGTGGCGCCAGAAGTGGTGGGTGTCCTCGGCCCATCGGCGTTCGACCGCCGTCAGCCCGTCCATGGTCGATCCGGGCAGCCCCTCGGCGAAGGTGGTGTGGATGCCGAGGACGTGCTCGGGGAACCTGCCGCCGAGCACCGTGGTGATGTTGCCTCCCCAGTCGCCGCCGTGCGCGGCGAAGGTGCTGTAGCCGAGCCTGCCCATCAGTTCGACCCACGCGGCCGCCGTCTTCTCGGTGCCCCACCCGGTGGTGGCCGGTTTGTCGCTGTAGCCGAAGCCCGGCAGCGACGGGACCACGACGTGGAAGGCCGGCGCGTCCGCGTCCTGGGGATCCGCCAGCGCGTCCACCACGTCGATGAACCGCACGATGCTGTCCGGCCAGCCGTGCGTGAGGATCAGCGGAGTGGCGTCGGCGCGCGCGGAGCGGCGGTGCAGGAAGTGGATGCCCAGGCCGTCGATGGTCGTGCGGAACTGCCCCGTCCGGTTGAGGCGTTCCTCGAACGCCCGCCAGTCGTACCCGGTGCGCCAGTAGTGCACGACGTCGACGAGGTCGGCGAGCGGAACGCCCTGTTCCCACCGGCGGGTTCCGGACGCGGCGCGCGGGAGGGTCTCGGCCTCCGGCAGCCGTGCCGCGGCCAGTCGGGCGTGCAGATCGTCGAGGTCGGCTCGGCTCGTGCGGATTTCCACTGCTTCGACGTCGCTGGTGGGACGGGGCATGAGACCTCCTGGCCACGGGGGAGACTGCTACGACCTTGCGAACCGGCTATGACGGTTCTAGCAGTTTCCCCGAGCCCCCGACAACCAGCTATGGTGGTTCCATGCCTGCCGCGTTCCCCGACTTCCGCCTCGGCAAGGTGCTGGCGACCAGCTTCACGGGCACGCTCTCGGAGCGTCACGGCGACGCCGTCGAGCGCATCCCCACGCCGCAACGGCTCGTCGACTGGCTGGCGGTGAACGGCCTCGCCGTGGACTCCTGCACGGCGGCCCAGCTCGAACTCGCCCGGGAACTGCGGGAGTCGATCCACGCCGCGGCGACGGCGGCCGCGCTCGGGGACACGCTGCCCGCGGCCGCCGTCCACGTCATCAATGAGCGCAGCGCCCAGGGGCGGGCCGCAGCGGTCCTGACGCCCGAGGGCGAGCGGCGCTGGGGGCTCGGCCCGGAAGCCCGCGTGGAGGACGCGCTCGGGGTGATCGCCGCCGACGCCATCGACATCGTCGCGGGCGAACGGGACGGCAGGCTGGCCCTGTGCGCCTCACCGACCTGCCGGGCCGCGTTCTTCGACACCAGCCGGAGCCGCACCCGCAGATGGTGCGACATGAACACCTGCGGGAACCGCGAGAAGAAGGCGCGGTTCCACGGCCGGCGGAAGGAGCCCGGGGCGGCGGGGTGAGCGCGCCGCACGGGGAGGAACGGGCGGGGAGGAACAGACACGAACGCCGCGGTGTGCGGACCGGCCGGTCCGCACACCGCGGCGTTCGTGGTCCCGTCCGAACGGACGGGTGTGCTCACTCGGAGAGGTTCACCGCGCGGGCCTGGGTGGCGCCGATCTCGCCGGCGATCTCGGTCAGCACGGCGCCGCCGATGGTGTCGTCCACGGTGAGCGCGACGAGCGCCTCGCCGCCCTCCTCGGCGCGGGACACCTGCATGCCGGCGATGTTGATCCCGGCCTCGCCCAGGACCCGGCCGACGGTGCCGACGACGCCGGGCCGGTCGCTGTAGCGCAGGAACGCCATGTGGTCGGTCAGCGCCAGATCGACGTCGTGGTCGTTGATCGCGACGATCTTCTGGAGGTGCTTGGGGCCGGAGAGGGTGCCCGAGGCGGACACCTCCTCGCCGTTGGCGAGCGTGCCGCGCACCGTGACGACGTTGCGGTGCTCGGCGGACTCGCTGGAGGTCGTCAGCCGCACCTCCACACCGCGCTCCTGGGCGAACAGCGGCGCGTTGACGTAGGAGACCGTGTCGTCGACCACGTCCTCGAACACGCCCTTGAGCGCGGAGAGTTCCAGCACCTTGACATCGTGCTGGGTCAGCTCGCCGTACACCTCGACGTCCAGCCGGACGGCCACCTCGCCCGCCAGCGCCGTGAAGATCCGGCCGAGCCGCTCGGCCAGCGGCAGCGCCGGGCGGACGTCCTCGGCGATCACACCGCCCTGCACGTTCACCGCGTCCGGCACCAGCTCACCGGCGAGCGCCAGCCGCACCGACTTGGCGACCGCGATACCGGCCTTCTCCTGCGCCTCGCCCGTCGAGGCGCCCAGGTGCGGGGTGCACACCACCTGGTCGAAGGCGAACAGCGGGGAGTCCGTGCACGGTTCGGAGGCGTACACGTCCAGACCGGCGCCCGCGACCCGGCCCTCCTTGAGCGCCGCCGCCAGCGCCTCCTCGTCGACGATGCCGCCCCGCGCGGCGTTCACGATGCGCACATTCGGCTTGACCTTGTGCAGCGCCTCGTCACCGATCAGGCCGAGCGTCTCGGGCGTCTTGGGCAGGTGGACGGTGATGAAGTCGGAGACCTCCAGCAGCTCGTCCAGCGACAGCAGCTTCACCCCCATCTGGGCGGCGCGGGCCGGCTGCACGAACGGGTCGTAGGCGACGACCCTCATACCGAAGGCCGTCATCCGCTGGGCCACCAGGACACCGATCCGTCCGAGGCCGACGACGCCGAGCGTCTTCTCGCTCAGCTCGACACCCGTGTACTTGCTGCGCTTCCACTCGCCGTTCTTCAGCGCGGCGTTGGCCTGCGGGATGTTGCGGGCCGTGGCGACGATCAGGCCGCACGCCAGCTCGGCGGCGGTGACGATGTTGGAGGTGGGAGCGTTCACCACCATCACACCGGCCTTCGTGGCGGCCGGCACGTCCACGTTGTCGAGCCCGACCCCGGCGCGGGCGACGACCTTCAGGCGTCCGGCGGCGGAGACGGCCTCGGCGTCGATCTTCGTGGCCGAGCGGACGAGCACGGCGTCGGCCTCCGGGAGCGCGGCGAGCAGCTCGCTCCGGTCGGCGCCGTTGCACTGCCGGATCTCGAAGTCCGGACCGAGTGCGTCGACAGTGGCGGGCGAGAGCTCTTCGGCGATGAGTACTACGGGCTTGCTCACGTGGTCTCCAAGTCCTGGCGGATCGTCCCCGCCGCAGCGGAGCAGGTGGCCGGCCGCACTCCGGCGGCCGTAGACGTAAGGAGGGGGTCATCCCCGCGGGCGCAGGGCAGACGCACGACGCTGTGAGCCTGGGCGCGCTTGCTGCTGAGAAGTCTATCGGCGGAGGGAAGAGGGCCTCAGCGGATCGCGCCGATACCCGCGGCACGGAGGCGGTCCGTCCCGCACGCCCCGCGCGGGCGCGGCGCCGGGCCCGCCTGCGGGGCACGCCCCCTGCGCGTGCCGCTGGGGCCGCGCGCCCCGCGGCCCCCGCCGCGGACCGTGGTCCGCCGCGGGGGCCGGGGGCTGCCGGGCCGGGGAGGCTTACTGCTCCTCGTCCACCCAGGACATCAGGGAGCGGAGCTTCTTGCCCGTGGTCTCCAGGAGGTGGTCCTGGTCGGCCTTCTTGTACTCGTTGTACTTGGGCAGGCCGGCGTTGTACTCGGCCATCCAGTTCTTGGCGAAGGAGCCGTCCTGGATGTCGCCCAGGATCTTCTTCATCTCGGCCTTGGTCTGCTCGTTGACCACGCGCGGGCCGGAGGTGTAGTCGCCCCACTCGGCGGTCTCGGAGATCGACCAGCGCATCTTCTCCAGGCCGCCCTCGTACATGAGGTCCACGATCAGCTTCAGCTCGTGGAGGCACTCGAAGTAGGCGATCTCCGGCTGGTACCCGGCCTCGACCAGCGTCTCGAAACCGGCCTTGACCAGCGCCGAGGTGCCACCGCACAGCACGGCCTGCTCACCGAACAGGTCGGTCTCGGTCTCCTCGGTGAACGTGGTCTTGATCACACCCGCGCGGGTGCCGCCGATGGCCTTGGCGTAGGACAGGGCCAGCGCGAAGGCGTTGCCGCTGGCGTCCTGCTCGACGGCGGCGATGCACGGCACACCGCGGCCCTCCTCGTACTGCCGGCGGACCAGGTGGCCCGGGCCCTTCGGGGCGACCATGCAGACGTCGACGGTGGACGGCGGCTGGATGAAGTCGTAGCGGATGTTCAGGCCGTGCCCGAAGAAGAGCGCGTCGCCCTCCTTCAGGTGCGGGGCCACGGACTCCTCGTAGACCTTGCCCTGGATCGGGTCCGGGACCAGGATCATGATGACGTCCGCTTCCTCGGCCGCCTCGGCGGGAGCGACGACCCGCAGGCCCTGCTCCTCGGCCCTGGCCCGGGACTTCGACCCCTCGTGCAGGCCGACGCGGACATCGACGCCCGAGTCGCGCAGCGACAGCGCGTGGGCGTGGCCCTGGCTGCCGTAGCCGAGAACCGCGACCTTGCGGCCCTGGATGATGGACAGGTCGGCGTCGTCGTCGTAGAACAGCTCGGCCACTGGGGAATTCTCCTTGTGTTCAGGGATGGTGCTGCCCAACCTATGACGCGGGCTGGGCGTTGAGGGGCGGGGGCGGACACGTCACGCGGTACGTTCCAGGGCGCGCAGGCTCCGGTCGGTGATGGAGCGGGCGCCTCGTCCTATGGCGATGGTTCCGGACTGCACCAGTTCCTTGATGCCGTACGGCTCCAGCATCTTCAGCATCGCCTCCAGCTTGTCGCTGCTGCCCGTGGCCTCGATGGTCACGGCCTCGGGCGAGACGTCGACGGTCTTGGCGCGGAAGAGCTGGACGATCTCCACGACCTGCGAGCGGGTGTCGTTGTCGGCGCGGACCTTCACCAGGACGAGTTCGCGCTGCACGGCCGAACCCGGCTCCAGCTCGACGATCTTGAGAACGTTGACCAGCTTGTTGAGCTGCTTGGTGACCTGCTCCAGCGGCAGGTCCTCGACATTCACCACGATGGTGATGCGCGAGATGTCGGGGTGCTCGGTGACGCCGACGGCGAGCGAGTCGATGTTGAAGCCGCGGCGCGAGAAGAGCGAGGCGATCCTGGCCAGGATGCCGGGGGTGTTCTCCACCAGCACGGAGAGCGTGTGCTTGGACATCGGTGGGCCTTCCGTTCGTGGACCTTCTCGATCCGTCTCAGTCGTCGTTGTCACCGAAGTCGGGCCGCACCCCGCGGGCCGCCATGACCTCGTCGTTGGAGGTGCCGGCGGCGACCATCGGCCAGACCATCGCGTCCTCGTGGACGATGAAGTCGACGACGACGGGCCGGTCGTTGATCGCGTTCGCCTTCTCGATCACCGCGTCCAGCTGGTCGGGGTCCTCGCAGCGGATGCCGACGCACCCCATGGCCTCGGCGAGCTTGACGAAGTCGGGGACGCGCGTGCCCTTGGCCGGGGCGTCCGCGGCACCGTCGCCGCTGTGCAGGGTGGTGTTGGAGTAGCGCTCGTTGTAGAAGAGCGTCTGCCACTGGCGCACCATGCCCAGGGCGCCGTTGTTGATGATCGCGACCTTGATCGGTGCGCCGTTGAGCGCGGCGGTGACCAGCTCCTGGTTGGTCATCTGGAAGCAGCCGTCGCCGTCGATCGCCCACACGGTGCGGTCCGGCATCCCGACCTTGGCGCCCAGCGCGGCCGGCACGGAGTAGCCCATCGTGCCCAGACCGCCGGAGTTGAGCCAGGTGGCGGGCTGGTCGTAGTCGATGAAGTGCGCGGCCCACATCTGGTGCTGGCCGACGCCGGCGGCGAACACCGTGCCCTCGGGGGCCAGTTCACCGAGGCGCTGGATGACCTGCTGCGGGGCGAGCGAGCCGTCCTCGGGCCGGTCGTAGCCCAGCGGGTAGGCGCTGCGCCAGCGGTCCAGCAGCTCCCACCAGTCGGTGTAGCGGTCCTCGCGCACCGCGCCGGGCGTCTCCTGGAGGGCGACGACGAGATCGGCGAGCACCTCGCGGGCGTCACCGACGATCGGCACATCGGCGATCCGGTTCTTGCCGATCTCGGCCGGGTCGATGTCGGCGTGCACGACCTTGGCGTGCGGGGCGAAGGAGTCCAGCTTGCCGGTGACGCGGTCGTCGAAGCGGGCACCGAGCGCGACGATCAGATCCGACTTCTGCAACGCCGTGACCGCCGCCACCGTCCCGTGCATGCCCGGCATCCCCAGGTGCTGCGGGTGGGTGTCGGGGAAGGCGCCGATGCCCATCAGGGTGGTGGTGACGGGGGCGCCGGTCAGCTCGGCGAGCACCTTCAGCTCGGCGGTGGCACCGGCCTTGAGGACGCCGCCGCCGACGTAGAGCACGGGCCGGTTCGCCTCGCCGATCAGCTTGGCGGCCTCCCGGATCTGCTTGCCGTGCGGCTTGGTCACCGGGCGGTAGCCGGGCAGTTCGGTGGTCGGCGGCCACTGGAAGACCGTGGAGCCCTGGAGGGCGTCCTTGGCGATGTCCACGACGACGGGTCCGGGGCGGCCGGTGGAGGCGATGTGGAACGCCTCGGCGATGGTGCGCGGGATGTCGTCGGGGTTCTTGACCAGGAAGTTGTGCTTGGTGACCGGCATGGAGATGCCGCAGATGTCCGCTTCCTGGAACCCGTCGGTCCCGATCAGCGAGGTGGCGACCTGGCCGGTGATCGCCACCAGCGGCACCGAGTCCATATGGGCGTCCGCGAGGGGCGTGACCAGGTTGGTCGCGCCCGGGCCCGAGGTGGCCATACAGACCCCGACCTTGCCGGTGGCCTGCGCGTACCCGGTGGCCGCGTGACCGGCTCCCTGCTCGTGGCGCACCAGCACGTGCCGGACCTTGGCGGAGTCCATCATCGGGTCGTAGGCGGGGAGGATGCATCCACCCGGAATCCCGAATACGGTGTCGGCACCGACTGCCTCAAGAGCACGGATGAGGGACTGCGCGCCCGTGATGCGCGGAGGGGCCTGCGCAGGAACGGAGTGTTCCCTGGTCTGGCTGCCGGTTCGGGGCCTCGGCTGCGGTTTCGGGCCCCCGGTGGCCTGCTCGGTCATCGGCTATCTCTTCTCGGAGAGTGAGGGTTGACGCTCGTACGATGCGGATTTGGGCAGATTTTTCGGGCGAGTGCTCAGGTGCTGGTGCAACAAAAAACCCCCCGTGCCAAAAGGCAAGCGAGGGGAAGCGCGCCGCTGAGAGCGGGAGTCCGTGGAGTCCCGGTCAGCTGACGCGCTGTCCAAGTACGAGAATTCGGGTGCGCATGGCACTGACCCTCTCCCCGTCAAGCCCCGAGTGTCAAGTGGGTGGGACGGGCGTCTCAGTATGCGGTCGGAGCCCGGGATCGGCATGCGGTCGCAGCCCCGTGCGGGTCACCGGCTCCGGCCCCGTGGGCCCGCCCCGCCGCACCGGCAGGGTGGCCGTGGCCGTCGCCGCACGCCCTCCCGAGTGCTCCCGGCCGCCGGCCGTCTCCTCGCCGCCGCCCTCGCCGTGCTCACCGCGCCGGCCGAGCGGCGCCCGGTGCGCCGGGCCGCGCCGCGCCCCGGGCTCGGGCACCGGGTAGATCCCGCGCGCCAGCGCCCGCCGCAGCCGGTGCTCGTCCAGCGGCCCGGAGAAGACGGCACCCTGACCGTGCGTACAGCCCATCTCCGCCAGCAGCGTGGCCTGTTCGGGCAGGTCCACCCCCTCGGCGACGGTCGTCAGACCCAGATCGCCCGCGATCCGCAGCAGCCCCGCGGTGATCTTGCGCTGCCGGGCGGACTCCACGATGCCGTCGGTCAGCCCGCGGTCCAGCCGCAGGATGTCCACGGGCAGCCGCCGCAGCGCCGAGATCGCCGCGTAACCGCTGCCGAAGCCGTCCAGCGAGATGAGCACCCCGAGCCGGCGCAGCGCCGTGAGCCGGCGCTCCAGCTCGTCCAGCGGGATCCGCGGATCGCTGTCCGACAGCTCCAGGATCAGCGCACCGGCCGCGCCCGGCACCCCGGCCGGCCCGGCGGGCGCGCCCAGGGCCGCGCCGCCGGTGGGGCCCGGCACCGCCGCCAGCCCGTGCCGGGACAGCAGCTCGCCGATGCTCGCCGGCTCCATGCCCGGCTCGGTCAGCCGCCGCACGGGCAGCCGCACCGTCACCGGCGCCCCGTACCCGGCGCGCCGCCGGGCCGCCGCCTGCTGGACGGCCTCCTCCAGGATCCAGCGGCTCACCTCGGCCGCGCGCTCCCCGCTCGCGCCGCGCGCCTCCCGGGGCGAGGCGCCCTCCGTGCGCAGGAACTCCGCCGGGGTGAACAGGATTCCCTGCGCGGAGCGCCAGCGTGCCTCCGCCGCGACCGCGGTGACCTTGCCGCTGGCCAGCTCGACGATCGGCTGGTGCAGCAGCGCGAACTCCCCGTCGTGCAGGGCGCTGCGCAGTCTCTGCGCCAGCTCGGCACGCTTGACGACCTCGGCCTGCATCTGCGGCGCGTACAGCTCCACCCGGGCCTTGCCGGCCTGCTTGGCCCGGTACATCGCCAGATCCGCGTTGCGCATCAGCGCGGACGGGGTGATGCCCGGCTCGGCGAAGGCGATCCCGATGGAGGCGGCGACCCGCACCTCGGTGCCCTCGACGCGGTACGGGTCGGAGAGCGTCAGACGCAGCCGGTCGGCGATGTCGTGGATCCGCAGCTCCCGTTCGGCGTCCGGGGCCTGGCCGGGCTCCCCGTCGCCGCGGATCAGCACGGCGAACTCGTCACCGCCGAGCCGTGCCGCGGTGTCACCGGAGCGGACGGAGTCGTGCAGCCGGCGCGCGGCCTGCACCAGGAGTTCGTCGCCCGCCTGGTGGCCGACGGTGTCGTTGACGGCCTTGAAACCGTCGAGGTCGATGAAGAGGACAGCGGTACCGCAGTCGCCCCCGCGACGACCGCCGATCGCCTGGCGCACCCGCTCGGTGAACAGCGCGCGGTTGGGCAGATCCGTGAGCGCGTCGTGCGAGGCGTTGTGCTGCAACTGCGCCTGGAGGCGGACCCGTTCGGTCACGTCACGGCTGTTGAAGATGAGCCCGCCCTGGTACCGGTTGACGGTCGACTCCACATTGAGCCAGCGGCCGTCGCCGTGCCGGAACCGGCACTCGATCCGGGTGCAGGACTCCTGCTGTGCGGAGCTGGCCAGAAAGCGCCGCAGCTCGTGCAGCACCCGCCCGAGGTCCTCCGGGTGGACGAGGCAGGCCAGTTCGGAGCCCACCAGCTCCTCGGCGTCCCGCCCGTAGACCCCGGCCGCCGCCGGAGAGACGTAGCGCAGCACACCGGTGGAGGCGGCGATCATGATGACGTCGCTCGACCCCTGCACCAGGGAGCGGAAGTGGTTCTCCTTCTGGGCGAGTTCCTGGGTCAGCGTGATGTTGTCCAGCAGCATGATCCCCTGCCGCACGACCAGCGCCAGCACGACCGTGCAGGCCGTGAAGAGCACGACGCGGTCGATCTCCCGGCCGTCCAGGGAGTTGTACAGGATGCCCAGCGTGCACACGGCCGCCGCCAGGTACGGCGTGATCGCGGCCAGCGAGCCGGTCAGCGGACGGCTGGGGTGGGTGGCACGGGCCTCGGCCCCGCGTTCGGTGGCGACCGGGCCGGGCTGTTCGGCGGTGCGCGCGGGCTGGCGGGCGGCCGCCCAGGGCGCGTAGGCCAGCAGCAGGGAACCGGCGAACCAGCCCGCGTCCAGCAGCTGCCCGGAGGAGTAGTGCTGGCGCAGCAGCGGCGAGGTGAACAGGGCGTCGCACAGCACCGTCAGCGCGAGGGCGCCGACCGCGGTGTTGATGGCGCTGCGCTGCGCTGCCGAACGCCGCAGATGCAGGGCCAGAACCATGCTGACGAGCACGATGTCCAGCAGCGGATAGGCCAGGTTCAGCGCGGCCCTGGCCACGGAGTCGCCCTGCCAGTACTCGGTGTGCGCCAGGGCCAGCGACCAGGAGAGGGTCAGCAGGGAGCCGCCGATCAGCCAGGCGTCGAGGCCGAGGCAGGCCCAACCGGCGCGGGTGACGGGCCGTTTGGCCAGCACCAGCAGCCCGATGATGGCGGGCGGCGCGAAGAGCAGGAAGCAGAAGTCGGCCGACGAGGGCCTCGGCACCTGCTCGCCGAGCACCAGTTCGTACCAGCCCCACACCCCGTTGCCGAGCGCCGTCATGAACGAGGAGATGCCGAACAGCACCCATGCCGGGCGGCTTCCGTCCCGGAGGCCCGTGCCGCCGGGGGCCGCGTCCGGCCCGGCCGGCCGGGTGGCGGGCAGGTTCCGCGCGTACCAGAGGCAGGAGGCCGAGGCGAGCAGCGCCGCCAGGCTCAGCCCGAAGTCCCCCATGAACAGGGCCACCGTCCGCGAGCCCCAGCCGAACGCCGCGCCCACCGCGTAGGCCATGCACACACCGGCCAGGATCAGTTGCGGCAGCACACCCTGGGCGGCCTTCTGTTCGGACCGGGCCGCGCCGGGCCGCGGATGCACCGCGGCGCGGGGGGTGGTGCGGGAGCCCGTGTCGGCGGGCGCGTGGTGGGTGCGCCCCGTGAAATCCGCAACCGAGTAACGGCTCCTCCCGGGAGCTGCTTCGTGGGCGGTCATCGTGTCCCCCGTGCGACCGGGCGCCTCTGGCGGCAGTCGTGGTGCCGGACCGGCCGGTTACCGGCGGAACTCGGCGTGATCGTCAGGCGGTTGGGGTCCGGTTGCGTGCGGCGTCCGTGCCGCTCGCGACAGTTCGTCCGTTGCTCGTGCATTCGCCCGTCGCCCCCCTCGTGTCCGGGTTTCGCCCCCAGTCGGGACGATACACCAGGTTCGTCACTCTGGGACATAGTCCCAATACAGACGGTAACGACAACAGGCTCTTTCGGTACAGGGCGGAGTCGTACGCGTGCGTAGCGTGGCTTCCGACGGCCATTTCGGGGTTTACGGCGGCTACGCCACGGCCACCGCGTTCTCCAGTTGCTCACCGGCCACCCAGCGTCTCAACTGTGCCCGCAGCAGCCGCTCGGCCCGCGGCGCGAACGCCGCCGTGTTCCCGCCGACGTGCGGGGTGATCAGCACTCCGGGTATGCGCCACAACGGATGCTCCGCGGGCAGCGGTTCCGGATCCGTGACATCCAGCGCGGCACGCAGCCGCCCCGGAACCCCGTCCTCCGCGCCCGGCGCCGACGCCGGCGAACCCACCTCGGCGAGCAGCGCCTTGGTGTCCACCACTCCCCCGCGGGCCACGTTGACCAGCAATGCTCCGTCCTTCATCCGTGCCAGGAAGCCGGCGTCCACCAGGCCGCGGGTCTCCTCGGTGAGCGGCGTGGTGAGGATCACCACATCGGCGTCCGGCAGCAGTTGACCGAGATCCGCCACGGGCCGCACCGGACCCAGCGGCGCATTCCGCGCCCGGCGGGCCACCCGGTGCACGGCCGCCACCTCGAAGGGCAGCAGCCGCCGTTCGACCGCCTCTCCTATGGCGCCGTACCCGACGATCACCACCGTGCTGTCCGCCAGCGCGGGATCCACCCGGGAGCGCCACCGGCCGTACTGCTGTGCACGCACCGATTCCGGGAGATTACGCAGGGCAGCTAGGGTCAGGGCCAGCGCGAGCTCCGCCGTGCTCGCGTCGTGCACCCCCCGGGCGTTGTGCACCCGGACACCCGCGGGCAACCGCCCCTTCGCGGAGGCGAGGTGATCGACCCCCGCCGTGAGGGTCTGGACGACCTCCAGCCCCGTCATCAGCGGGAGGGGCCGTACGGCGACCTCAGCACCCTTGCCGTACGGGGGGACGTAGAAGGCGCAGTCGGCGGGGTCCGCCGGGTAGTCCTCCTCGCCGTTCCAGTAGTGGTACGTCAAGGAACCCGGAAGGCCGTCGACGGAGCCCGGCGGCAGCGGCAGCCAGACCTCCCGCGCGGGAGCCGTACCGCCCGCGGCGGCCCCGTCCGCCCCGTCGGCCTCGGGGGGCCGGGTGATCCCGGGAACCGTGCCGGTCTCGTTGCTCTCGTTGACCTCGTTGACGAAGTTGACCACGGGGCGACCCTAATTCCCCCGCGCCCCATGACGTGAGGGCGGAGCGGCGGCTCGGAGGGCGTGCGAGGGGCGCCCGCCGCACCCGCTAGTTTTGTGGGCGGTCAGGAGGGAGCACGTCCAGGTGGAGCGCAGAACGATCGGCGCGTCGGCCCTCGGCGTGGGCGCCGTGGGCCTCGGCTGCATGCCGATGAACTGGGCCTATTCCGCCTCCCAGCAGCGCGGGGAGGAGTCCCTGCGTACCGTCCACAGCGCGCTGGACCGGGGCATGACCCTGCTCGACACCGCCGACATGTACGGGCCGTTCACCAACGAGCTCCTCCTGGGCCGGGTGCTGCGGGAGCGGCGCGCGGAGGCGTTCGTCTCCACCAAGTGCGGCCTGCTGGTGGGCGATCAGCACATCGTCGCCAACGGGCGCCCCAGCTATGTGAAGCGGGCCTGCGACGCCTCGCTGCGGCGGCTCCAGACCGATGTCATCGACCTGTACCAGCTGCACCGCGCCGACCCGGAGGTCCCCGTCGAGGAGACCTGGGGTGCGATGGCGGACCTGGTGACGGCCGGAAAGGTGCGCGCGCTGGGGGTCTGCGCCGTGGGCGCCCGCGCGGAGCGGCGCACCGGGAGGGGCATCCACGACGGAACGATCCGCCAACTGGAGCGCGTCCAGCAGGTGTTCCCCGTCAGCGCCGTCCAGGCCGAGCTGTCCGTGTGGTCCCGGGAGGCGCTGACGAGCCTGCTGCCCTGGTGCACGGCGCGCGGCATCGGCTTCCTGGCGGCCATGCCGCTCGGCAACGGGTATCTGACCGGCGCGCTGACCACCGGCGGCGGCTTCGAACCGGACGACGTACGCGCCCGCCACCCGCGCTTCACCGCGGAGATGATGGCCGCCAACCAGCCCATCGTCGCCGGGCTGCGGCGGGTGGCCCGACGGCACGGCAACGCCACTCCCGCACAGGTGGCGCTCGCCTGGCTGCTGGGGCAGGACCGGCATGTGATCCCCGTGCCCGGGACGAAGAAGGCGCACTGGGCGGCGGAGAACGCCGCCAGCAGCGACCTCGTCCTCTCCACCGAGGACCGGGCGGAGATCGACGCCCTGCCCGCGGCCCTCGGCTCCTGGGACTGAGCCCCGGCTTCCCCGCGCGGCGTCGTCCCCGCCGTCGCCCCGGCTCCTGCGCCGAGCGCCGCCCCGGCCGATCCGTCCGGCTGTGCCGCCCGCTGCTCCGGCCGCGCTCCCGCCCGCGCGCCCGCCGGGTGCGGGGCCGGAGACCGGGCGGGTGTCCCCGGGCGTCCGGTCGGTGCGACGGGGTCCGCACGGGGCCGCCGATGTGATCCCCTGGGGGCCGCCGCCGAGATCGAGGAGGAGCCGGACGTGCGACGTACGACGGGTGTGGGCGTGGGGCTGGCGCTGACCGCGGTGCTGGCCGCCGGATGTTCGGGCGGAGACGGGGACGAGGGCGGGGACGGCGGACAGCGCACCCCCAAGGCCGGCGAGAGCACCCGCGCACCCCGGGACAGCACGGCGGCGCCCGCCAAGGGCTCGGCGAAGGTGATCGGGACGGTCGCCGAGGGCCTGGACTCGCCGTGGGGCCTGGCGCCGCTGCCGGGCGGTGATCTGCTCGTCTCCTCCCGCGACAGCGGCAAGATCACCCACATCGACGGGGACAGCGGGAAGAAGACCGAGGCCGGGACCGTGCCCGGGGTCGAGCCCGGCGGCGAGGGCGGGCTGATGGGGCTCGCCTTCCAGCCCGGCGACGACCGGATGCTGTACGCCTATCTCACCACCGCCTCGGACAACCGCATCGTGCGCATGATGTACGACCCGGAGAAGGAGCCCGGGCGCCGGCTGGGCGCGCCCAGCACCGTACTCAAGGGCATTCCGAAGGGGACCCTGCACAACGGCGGGCGGATCGCCTTCGGCCCGGACAAGATGCTGTACGCCGGTACCGGCGAGTCCGGCGAGAAGGGGCTGGCGCAGGACAAGAAGTCGCTGGGCGGCAAGATTTTGCGGATGACCCCGGACGGGGAGCCGCCGGGGCAGGGCAACCCGGAGGCCGACTCCGTCGTCTACTCCTGGGGCCACCGCAATGTGCAGGGGCTCGACTGGGACGACGACAAACGGCTGTGGGCCTCCGAGTTCGGCCAGGACACCTGGGACGAGCTGAACCGCATCGAGCCGGGCGGCAACTACGGCTGGCCTCAGGCCGAGGGCAAGAGCGAGGAGAAGCGCTTCAAGAACCCGGTGGAGCAGTGGCGCACCGCCGACGCCTCGCCGAGCGGGCTCGCCGTGGCGCGGGGCTCGGTGTGGATGGCCGGGCTGCGCGGGGAGCGACTGTGGCGTATCCCGCTGGACGGGGCGGAACCCGCGGCCGAGCCGCAGGCGTTTCTCCAGGGGAAGTACGGCCGGCTCCGCACCGTCGTCGCCGACCCGTCGGCCAAGGACGAGCTGTGGCTGGTGACCAGCGAGACGGACGGGCGTGGCTCGCCGGAGAAGGGTGACGACCGGATCCTGCGCGTCAAGATCCGCTGAGCGCGGGCAGGTCGCGGCCCTTCCGGCGGGCCGGTCTCCCGGAGACGGTGGACACGGAAGGGCGCGAGGACGGACAGGCGCGGGCACGGCCGGCGTGGACGCGGACGGCGCCGGTACGGGCCGCCCGGGCACGGGCGGCGTGGAGCGCACGGGCAGGGTGCAGAGGGCGGAGACAGCGCGGATGGCAGACACGAGGGGCCCCGGATGTTCAATCTGATCGAGGAGTTGTTCGCGCCGGGACGGCGGCACACCGACGACGAGCGCAAGCGGCTGGAGCACGCCCGCTACGAGGAGGGCAGCCAGGATCCCGGCGAGGGGCCGGTGGATCTGGCCTCCGGGCGGGTCGTCATCCGTCCACGGCAGTCGCGGCGCGGCTGACCAGCCGCAGCCGGAAGGCCATGGCCGCGGCCTCGCCCCGGCCGGTGACGCCGAGCTTGGCGAGGATGTGTGAGACGTGCACACTCGCCGTCTTGGGCGAGATGTGGAGCCGCTCGGCTATCTGACGGTTGCTGCGGCCCTCGGCCAGCAGTTCCAGCACGTCCCGTTCGCGGCCGGTGAGCCCGAAGCTCTCCGCGGCATCGGCGGCGGGGTCCTCGGGACCGGGTGGGGTGGTGGCCGCCTCGGCAGCGGGTTCCTCTCCCCGGGCTGAGCCGTCCGCAGCGGTGCCGGCGGGTTCCGTGCCGTACAGCTCGATCCTGGCGCGGGTGGCGAGCTGTTCGGCCTCGGTCCGCAGCGGCAGGGCGCCGAGGTGGACGGCGGTGGCATGGGCCCGGCGCAGCAGAACGGCCGGATCCGCGGCGGAGGGCGAAGCCCCGTCCGCCCCGGCCGAATGTGGCGGG
>NZ_BJMM01000060.1 GCF_006539165.1 Streptomyces cacaoi
CGGGCCGCGGACCGGTCGCCCGCCGCAGCCGTGGCGGGCGCCGTGGCGTCCTCGGGCTCGTGCTCGGTCCCGTCCTCGGCGGCGCTGCCGTCCCGTGCGGTGCCGTTCCCCGGGGCGTCGTCCTTCCTGGCGGCGTTCTCCACGGCGTCGTTCTCCGCGGGGGCTTCGTTGCCGGAGCCGGAGCCGGAGCCGGGATCGGGGTCATGGTCGGGGCCGGGGCCCGTCGCCGTGGTGCCGCCGCCCGGGGCCGTGCCGCCGTCGGCCTTGCGGCGGCGCTCCTGGGCCTCGCGGCGGACGAGGATGACCCACCCGACGGGAACGGCGCCCGTGAACAGCCACCACTGGACGGCGTAGGCCATGTGCGGCCCGATGCCGGAGTGGTCGGGCTCGGGCAGGACTTCGGGCTGCTTGCCCTGGCCCTTCGGGGAGCTGGAGGTGAGCTGGACGAAGCCGCGCAGCACGGGCTGGTGCAGCCGCTTCTCCTGCTGCCTGCTGTTGATCAGCATGACCTGCCGGTCGGGCAGGCCCTTGGTGTCCTTGATGCCGCTGGCCTCGGTCGTCTCGTCGGGCATCATCCGGCCCCGGACGGTCACCTCGCCCCGGGGCGCCGGCGGCACGTCGGGGAAGGCGGTCAGATCGCGGTCGGCGCGGATCCAGCCGCGGTTGACGAGCAGGGCCGAACCGTCCTTCAGGACGAGCGGGGTGACGACGAAGTAGCCGATGGTGTCGCCGTCCGCCGCCGTGCGGTGCCGCACGACGACCTCGTGCTTCTCGTCGAACGTGCCGCGCGCCGTGACCGGCCGGAACTTGTCCTTGTCGGACGGGCCGCGGTGCCTGCCCGTCAGCTCGGTGACGGGCACCGTGCGCGTGTGGAGGGCGGCGGCGACCTCCTCGTTGCGGGCGACCCGTGCCTCGTGGCGATGGAGCTGCCAGAAGCCCAGCTTGATCATCGTGGGGATGAGCACGAGGCCGAGCAGGGTGAGGATCACCCACTGCCGGGACAACAGGAAGCGGTACACGCCTACTGACGGTACCCGCAGGGGCTCATCCGCCGGGCGCGGGGGCGGCTTCCTGCACGTCCTGGAGGAGCTGGCTGAAGGCCGCCTCGTCGATGACCGGCGTGCCGAACGAGCGGGCCTTGACGAGCTTGGAGGTGTCCGCTTCGGGATCGTTGGTGACCAGCAGGCTGGTGAGCCGGGAGACGCTGGTGGCGATGTGCAGCCCGGCCTCGATCGCGCGGTCCTCCAGCAGTTCGCGGTCCACGGAGGTGTCCCCGGAGATCGCCACCCGCATGCCCTGGACGAGCCTGCCGCCCGGCTCGTAGCGGCCGGGGTTGGGGTACGGGCAGGCGGGGCGCTTGCGGGCGGGGCGCCAGCTGCGTCCGTAGGAGCCGGAGCGGTAGCCGCTCGAACCGCCGGAGGAGGAGCGCGGCACGATGCGGTCCGACCACTCGCTCAGCGGCTGGCAGGCCAGCAGCGGCAGCCGTGCCTCGCGGCTGGCGGCGAGCCGCAGGGCGGGCCGGAACGCCTCGGCCAGCACCCGTGCGTCGTCGAGCGCGTGGTGCGCGTGTTCCTGGACGACGCCGTAGTGGGCCGCGAGGGACTCCAGCTTGTGGTTGGGCAGCGGGAGGGCGAGCGTCTTGGACAGCGCGATGGTGCACAGCCGCCGGCGCACCGGTGCCTCGCGCCGGGCTCTGGCGTACTCCCGGGCGATCATGGACCAGTCGAAGATGGCGTTGTGCGCGACCAGCACCCGGTCCCGGAGCCGTGCGGCCAGTTCGTCGGCGATCTCCTCGAACAGCGGTGCGTCCGCGAGGGCCTCGGACGTGAGCCCGTGGATCCAGGTGGGGCCGGGATCGCGCTGCGGGTTGACGAGGGTGTACCAGTGGTCCTCGACCTCGCCGCGGGAGTCGAGGCGGTAGACGGCGGCGGAGACTATGCGGTCGTCGCGCGCGAGCCCCGTGGTCTCGACGTCCACCACCGCGTAGCCGTCCGGATATCCGGCCGGCCAGCCCGCGGTCGGCCGGGCGTCGGCGGGCTGCGCGGGGAGGTGCGCGGACGTGCCGTCCGTGCGTGCCGTGGTGTCGTCGAGCATGGTCCCAGAGAATACGGGTCGGCACCGACAGTGCTGGAGGCCGCCCGGTGCCGCACGGCCGGAGTGCCCGCAAACGGGGCGAATGTCACCGTCGTTCCGCCGAACTCGCCGAACATGCCGCACTGGCCGAACTCGTCGGGCTCGCCGAACTCGTCGCACTCGCCGGGCTCGCCCGGAAGCACGGCATGTGCCCGGAGTGCCAGGGGTGTCGGCAACCCCCGGGTGCGCGGCGGCCGTTCGCCCTCGTCCGGGTGCGCAGGCGGGCGCGAAGGGGCCGGACCCCGCGCGGAGGTCCGGCCCCGACCGGGCCTGACGTCACATCAGTTCGCGACGTGCGTGCCGGTGCGCGGCGGGGTCACCGGGTGACGGCCGCCAGGGCGTCGACGAGGCCGTGGCCGTAGAAGCTGTTGTTGCCCCGAACGCCGGTGCACTCGGCCTTGTAGGTGCCCTTGCCGTCCGGGTCGTAGCTCTCCGGGCACGGCAGGGTCTTCGCCTGGGCCTTCAGCCGCCAGGCGATCTCCTGCGGAGTGGCCTGCGGGTGCTTGCTCTTGATGAGCGCCGCCACGCCGGCGACCTGCGGGCCGGCCATCGAGGTGCCCTGGAGGTAGGCGTAGTCGCCGTTCGGCATGGTGGACAGCACGCCGCCGTCCTTCGCCGGCTCGTCCGGCGTCTGGTACCTGCGGTCACCGCCGGGCGCCGTGACGTCGATCTGGTCCAGGCCGTAGTTGGAGTAGTACGACTTCAGGCTCTCCGGGCCGCTGGCGGAGACGGAGATCGCGCCGTCCAGCATCGTGGGCACATCGAGGCACTCGGCCGGGTCGATGGTGCGCTCGACGGGGGTGGAGTCGTTGGGGCTCGTGTCGTCGACGATCGAGTCGGTGGCGTGGTCCTGGGAGGAGTTGCCCGCCGAGCTGACCGTGGTCACACCCTTGCCCTGGGCGTACTTGACGGCCCGGCCCACCGCGTCCGCGATGGCCTTCTGGTCCGCCTGGTCCGCGCAGTTGTAGAGCCAGGGGTCGGTGTAATAGCTGTTGTTGGTGACCTCGATGCCGTGGTCGGCGGCGAAGACCATCGCGCAGACGACGGCCTCGGTGTAGAAGAGCGAGGTCTCCGGCTCGCTCACCTTGATCGAGGCGAGCTTCACGCCGGGCGCCGTGCCCGCGATGCCGACGCCGTTGCGGGGGGCGCCGATGATGCCGGCGACGTGCGTGCCGTGGTAGTCCTCGGACGGGTCGTAGGGGCGCCAGGCGCCCCGCTTCGTGTCCGCCTTGCCGCCGACGCAGCTGGCGGACTGGCCCGCGGAGAAGTTGGCCTTCAGATCGGGGTGGGTGTCGTCCACGCCGGTGTCGATGACGCCGACCGTGACGTCCCTGCTGCCCTCGTCGATCTTCGCGGCCTTGTCGGCGTTGATGGCCCGCTTGTCCCACTGGAGGGACTCCAGCGGCTCCTGCCCGTCGGCGCTCTTGGTCTTCTTGAGGGCCTTCGGCTCCTTCACGAAGACGGGCTTGCCCACCTCGGTGGTGGTGGCGGCCTTCATCGGGGCGGTGCGGGTGGCGCCGGCGGAGGAAACCCCCTTGACGGCGCGGAGCTTCTCGCCGAACTCCGGGTTCGCCGAGTGCGCGACGATGACGCCGATCTTGCCGTACGCGGCGACGACCTTGCCGTCGGCCTTGCGTATCCGGTTCTTGACCCGTTCGACGGTTTTCCGGTCGGTCGCGGTGTTGACGACGTAGCTGAGCTTCTCGCCCGGCTTCGCCTTCGCGCCCGCGGACTGCGCCGCGGAGGCGGTCCTGGCGTCCTGGCCGGCCTGCCCGTCCTGTGCGCTCGCGGCGGCGGCGCCCGCCAGGCCGAGGGAAGCGGTCAGCACCAGTCCCAGCGGCACCGCGAGAGCGCGACGCCGTCTGGAAGGTCTTGAATGCATGGGTTCTCCATGTCGTTTGAACTTGTCCACTGGCGACGGAAGTTATCTCTGTGAGGTGCGGAACTGCAATGGATTGATGGAGAAAGTCCGGAGGGTGTGCGAGGCGTTGATCGTGCGCCGTTGATTCCGCTGCCGCCCCCTGTTGCGGCGACAGACCGCGATCTACGATGCGCGGACCGTACGGGAGGGAGACCTGCGTCACACCGAGCACGCGTCCCGTGCCCCGTTCGTCTCGGGCGTGCGTCTCCGCCCCTCCGCTCACCACATGCCGTCGGGAGTCACTGTGGACACCGCCCCCCAGCACCCCGGATCCGGGCCACCGGGCGCCCCGGACTACACGGAGGTGCAACGCAGCGCCGAGTTCGGCGAACTGCGCCGCAGCTACCGCTCGTTCGTCTTCCCGCTCACCGTCGCGTTCATCGTCTGGTACCTGCTCTACGTCCTGCTCTCCAACTACGCGGGCGGGTTCATGGCCATCAAGGTGGCCGGCAACGTCAACGTCGCGCTCGTCTTCGGCCTCGCCCAGTTCGTGACGACGTTCCTCATCGCCTGGTGGTACTCCCGCTTCGCCGCCTCGAAGCTCGACCCCAGGTCCACGGCCATCAAGAACCGCCTGGAGGCGGCCGATTCCGGAAGCGGGCCGTCCGGCGGACGCTCCGGCGCCGCGGAGAACGAGGAGGGCGAGGCATGAGCGTCACCCAGCAGCTCGCCGCGCCCACCGTGGGCCTCGCGGCCGAAGGGGCCAGCGAGCACCGGCCGTTGATCATCACGCTCTTCTCGGTGTTCGTCGTCATCACCCTCGTCGTCACCGTCTGGGCGGGACGCAGGACGAAGGACGCCACCGACTTCTACGCGGGCGGGCGGCAGTTCAGCGGTTTCCAGAACGGTCTCGCGATCTCCGGCGACTACATGTCGGCGGCGTCCTTCCTCGGCATCGCCGGCGCCATCGCCCTGTCCGGGTACGACGGATTCCTCTACTCGATCGGGTTCCTCGTCGCCTGGCTCGTCGCGCTGCTGCTGGTCGCCGAGCCGCTGCGCAACTCCGGCCGCTACACCATGGGCGACGTGCTGGCCTACCGGATGCGGCAGCGTCCCGTGCGGACGGCCGCCGGGGTGTCCACCATCATCGTCTCGATCTTCTATCTGCTCGCCCAGATGGTCGGCGCGGGAGCGCTCGTCGCCCTGCTGCTGGGGATCACCGGCGAGACGGGCAAGAACCTGATCGTCGTCTTCGTCGGGATCGTCATGATCCTCTATGTGACGATCGGCGGGATGAAGGGCACCACCTGGGTCCAGATGATCAAGGCGTGCCTGCTGATCGGCGGCACCCTGATCATCACCGTCCTGGTGCTGCACAAGTACAACTACAACATCTCCTCGCTGCTCGGCGCCGCGGCCGAGAACAGCGGCAAGGGCGCCGCGTTCCTGGAGCCCGGGCTGAAGTACGGGGTGAGCACCACCTCGAAGATCGACTTCATCTCGCTGGGTATCGCGCTCGTCCTCGGTACCGCGGGGCTGCCCCACATCCTCATCCGCTTCTACACCGTCCCGACGGCCAAGGCCGCCCGGAAATCGGTGAACTGGGCCATCGGCATCATCGGCGTCTTCTACCTGATGACGATCGCGCTGGGCTTCGGCGCCGCCGCGCTGCTCAGCCCGAAGACGATCACCGACTCCAACGCGGCGGGCAACACCGCGGCCCCGCTGCTCGCCGAGGCGATCGGCGGCGGCAGCGACTCCGCCGGCGGCGCCATCCTGCTGGCGATGATCTCCGCGGTGGCCTTCGCGACCATCCTGGCCGTCGTCGCGGGGCTCACCCTCGCCTCGTCCTCGTCGTTCGCGCACGACCTGTACGCCAACGTCATCCGCAAGGGCGAGGCGAGCGAGAAGGAGGAGGTGCGGGCCGCCCGGATCTCCGCCGTGATCATCGGCGCCGTGGCCATCGCCCTGGGCATCTTCGCGGGCAAGCTGAACGTCGCCGGCCTCGTCGCGCTGGCCTTCGCGGTCGCGGCCTCCGCCAACCTGCCGACGCTGCTCTACAGCCTGTTCTGGAAGCGGTTCACGACGGCGGGCGCGCTGTGGTCCATCTACGGCGGCCTCTTCTCGTCCGTCGTGCTCGTCCTCTTCTCGCCCGTCGTCTCGGGCAAGGAGACCTCGATGTTCCCGGACGTGGACTTCGCCTGGTTCCCGCTGGAGAACCCCGGACTGATCTCCATTCCGCTGGGCTTCCTGCTCGGCTGGATCGGCTCGCTGCTGTCCCGGGACGAGCACGCGGGCGGCAGGAAGTACGCCGAGCTGGAGGTGCGTTCCATGACCGGTACCGGCGCGCACTGACACCACCGCTGCCGCGCGGGCCCGCCCGCGAACGACACGGCGCCGGCGTCCGCCTCCGGGCGGGCGCCGGCGCGGCGTTCCGCCGCACGGACGGGAACGCCCCACCTGCCCCGGGTCGCACAGCGTCACCGCCCGGCCACCTCGCCGAGCTGTCGTTTCCCACAAAGGTGGCTTACGCTGCGAGACGGATCACGTACCAGGGAGGGGCGTCAGCATGCTGCTCGACACCTACGGCCGGGTCGCCACCGACCTGCGCGTTTCGCTGACCGACCGGTGCAACCTGCGGTGCACCTACTGCATGCCCGAAGAGGGCCTCCAGTGGCTCGCGAAACCGCAGCTGCTCACCGACGACGAGATCGTCCGCCTCGTGCGCATCGCCGTGACCGAACTCGGCGTCACCGAGGTGCGGTTCACCGGAGGCGAGCCGCTGCTGCGCCCCGGCCTCACCGGCATCGTCGCCCGCTGCGCCGAGCTGGAACCGCGCCCCCGGCTCTCCCTGACGACCAACGGCATCGGCCTGGAGCGCACCGCTCCCGCCCTGCGCGAGGCCGGCCTGGACCGCGTCAACGTCTCGCTGGACACGCTCGATCCGGACACCTTCCAGCGCATGACCCGCCGCAAGCGGCACGCCGATGTGCTGCGCGGGCTGGCCGCCGCACGCGAGGCCGGCCTCACACCGGTGAAGGTGAACGCCGTCCTGATGCCCGGGCTCAACGACACCGAGGCGCCCGACCTGCTCTCCTGGGCGCTGGAGGAGGACTACGAGCTGCGCTTCATCGAGCAGATGCCGCTGGACGCCCAGCACGGCTGGCAGCGCGAGGGGATGATCACCGCCGGGGACATCCTGGAGTCCCTGCGCACCCGCTTCCGGCTCACCCCGGAGGGCGAGGACGCGCGCGGCTCGGCGCCCGCCGAGCGCTGGCTGGTGGACGGCGGTCCGCAGCGCGTGGGCGTCATCGCCTCTGTCACCCGGCCGTTCTGCCGGGCCTGCGACCGCACCCGGCTGACCGCCGACGGGCAGGTGCGCACCTGCCTGTTCGCGACGGAGGAGTCGGATCTGCGCGGTGCCCTGCGCGAGGGCGCCTCGGACGCCGAGATCGCCGGGCGCTGGCGCACCGCGATGTGGGGCAAGAAGGCCGGAGCGGGGATCGACGATCCCTCGTTCGTGCAGCCGCAGCGCCCGATGTCGGCGATCGGCGGCTGACCGGCGGCGCACCCGCCCCGGCCGCTCCCCGGGCCGCCCGCGCGCCGGACCCGGGGCACGGCCGCGCGCCCGGCCGACCGTCCCGGTCAGCCGTCGGAGCCGTGCTCCCGCTCCCACTCCTCAAGCGGCACGGTGTCCTTCAGAAAGCCGCGCGCCCCGAGGAACTTCCCCAGGTACTCGCGGTGTTCGTCGCACGCGAGCCACGTCTTGCGGCGTTCCGGCGTGTGCAGCTTCGGGTTGTTCCAGGCGAGCACCCAGACGGCCGGGGCGCGGCAGCCCTTGGCGGAGCAGATCACGGCCCCGGTGCCGGCGGAGGCGGCGGAACCGGCCGGGCCGGAGAGGCCGGAGGGACCGGAAGGACCGGAGGCGCCGGACGAGCCGGAGGAGTCTGCCGGGCCGGACGGGGACGGGGAAGCGGAGGGAGACGGAGGAAACACCCCGCCATCATCCCTCAGCGCCCACAGAAATAGCGACGCCGGGCAGCCACGGGGGGAGCCGCCCGGCGTCGGTCCATCGCTCCGACGGGGGATGCGGAGCGCAACTGAAGTATGGCATGCCGGACCCCGCGGAGTGCACCGGAACCGCATGATTGATCTGAGCTTTTCTTGAGCTTGGTACAACCCTGCCGGTCAGCCGCCGGTCAACTGCGGTCGTCGGAGCCCACGTTCGGGGAGCGCCTGGCACCTTCCGCCGCGCCTTCCGGCTTCGGCAGTTCCGGTTTCGGCGGCCCGTCGAGCACCGTCGTGGGAAGCGAAGGCGCGTTCTCCCGGCCCGCGTTGGCGAAGACGACGGCCACGTACGGCATCACCGCACCGAGCACGAGCGCCGCAACTGCCAGCGGGAGCTGCACATTCCACAGCAGCACGGCCAGCAGGACCGCGACCGTACGGCACAGCATGGAGATCACATAGCGGCGCTGTCTGCCCCGCACATCCTCCTGGAGACCCTGACGGGCCCCGGTGATCCGGAACACCTCCGGCTGCTGCCGCTTCCGCATCACGTTCCACCACCTGCGTGCCACGCCGTCCCCCGCGGCCCGTGCCCGGGGGTCCCGGTCCTTTCCACGGTACGCCCCGGGTGCGACGGCTTCGAGACCGGGGCGCGGGGCCCGGGCGACCGGCACGGCTGCGCCGGAAAGGCGCTGCCCGGCTACGTCGTCGGACGTAGCCGGGCAGCGTGAGTCGCCGTAGGCGCGCCCCGGGCCGCGGGCCGTCGCACCCGGGGCGGCGGGCTCAGAGCCCCCGGATCTGGGCGATCTTCCGGCCGGCCTTGAGGTACACCGCGTCCGCCGTGCCCTCCGGCTGCGCGGCCACCGCCTCGCGGACGACCTCGGCCAGCGGACGCAGCGCCTCGCTCTCCGCCAGCACCACCGCGCGCTGCTTCTCCTCGCCCTTCTCGATGACGAGCCGCAGACCGTTCTGCTTGGCGACACGGCGCGCCGCCGAAGCGCTCGGGGTGAACTCCAGCACCTTGCTCAGCACCGTCGCGATGCCCTCCGCGCCGTGCTCGGACAGCTCCACGACGGGCAGCGTGCCGACGTCGGCGAAGGACTTCTTGGAGAACTGCGCCACGAACCCGGCCCGCGCCGCCATCGCCGCCTCGACGCCGTGCAGCGCCGTGACGACCTCGCCCGCCAGGATCTTCTTCAGATCCATCGGGTGCAGCGAGCGCGCCTCCAGCCGGGCCGTCACCTGCGTGATCTCCTCGTCCGTCCACTCGGTCCAGGCGCGCAGGTAGGGCACCATCAGCCGGTCGGGGATCGACATGATCTTGCCGAAGACCTCGTCGGGGCTGCTGGAGAGACCGACGTAATTGCCCTTGGACTTCGACATCTTGGCGCCCGAGCCGTCGGTGCCCTCCACCAGCGGCATCGTGACCACCAACTGCGGCTGCTGACCGCGGACCTCCATGACCCTGCGGCCCATCTGGAGGTTCAGCAGCTGGTCGACGCCGCCCAACTCCACGTCGCAGTCCAGCTCGACGGAGTCCAGCGCCTGGGCGACGGGGTAGAGCAGCTCGGACATCGTCAGGCCCGAGCCCTCGGAGAGCCGGTTGCGGAAGTCGTCGCGCTGGAGCAGGGCGGAGACCGGCACCTGGGAGAGCAGCCCGAGCAGCTGCGGCAGCGTGAAGCCGCTCAGCCACTGGCTGTTGTAGGCGAAGCGGACCTTCTCGAAGTCGAAGAAGGGGCGCACCTGGTCCCGGTAGCCCGCCAGGTTCCGGGCGATGTCCTCGTCGGTCAGCGGCGGGCGCTCGGCCGTCCGGCCCGAGGGGTCGCCGATCTTGGCGGTGAAGTCGCCGATGATCAGCGTCACCTCGTGGCCCATGCGCTGGAACCGGCTGAGGATGATCACCGGGACCGCGTGGCCCAGATGCACATCCGCCGCCGTCGGGTCGATGCCCAGCTTGATCCGCAGGCCGTTGCCCTGGGCACGGCGCTCGTCGATGCGCTCGGCCAGCTTCTCCACGGACGGCAGGAGTTCGACGGCGCGGGCACCGATCAGCCGCGCCTGCTCGGCGGCCGGGAGATCGCTCAGATCCAGATAGCGACGCGAACCCGTCTCCGTGAGCAGCTGCTCGACGGTCCTGTCGGAGGAGAGGTCCTGGGCCAGCAGTTCGCCGGCTCGCTGTACGGAATCGCCGAGGCGTGTCACGTCACTGTCCTGGTGCGTCGGTACGGATGGGTCACCGGAGAGTCTATGCGCCGCCCCCGACACCGCGCCGTCCCGGCAGGTGCGCCCGGGCCGCCCCCGTCCGCCCGCGGGGCGCCCGTCCCCGGCTCGGCTCCCCGTACCGTACGCACGCCTCTTCTGTAGGGACTCCACAGGAGCCCGCCCGGCCCCCTGTCCATGCCCGATTCCTCCCCGCGACCGGGCGGCGGATAGGTTCTACCTGCGCAGGACAGCTTGCGACCGACCGACAGCCAACGCAGAGAGGGTGGTCACGCTTGAGCCGCTCAGTGCTCGTCACCGGAGGGAACCGCGGCATCGGGCTCGCCATCGCCCGTGCCTTCGCCGAGGGGGGCGACGCCGTCGCCGTCACCCATCGCTCAGGCGAGCCGCCGGAGGGCCTGTTCGGGGTCAGGTGCGACATCACCGACCCCGAGCAGGTGGAGGCCGCCTACAAGGAGGTCGAGGAGAAGCAGGGCCCGGTCGAGGTGCTCGTCGCCAACGCGGGCATCACCCGTGACCAGCTCCTGCTGCGCATGTCCGAGGAGGACTTCAGCGCCGTCCTGGACACGAACCTCACCGGCACCTACCGCGTCGTCAAGCGCGCCGCCCGCGGCATGCTGCGTGCCCGCAAGGGTCGTATCGTGCTGATCTCCTCGGTCGTCGGACTGATGGGGCAGGCCGGGCAGGCCAACTACGCCGCCTCCAAGGCCGGTCTGGTCGGTTTCGCCCGCTCGCTCTCGCGCGAGCTGGGGTCCCGCAACATCACCTGCAACGTCGTCTCGCCCGGCTTCGTCGACACCGACATGACGCGTGCGCTCAGCGACGAACAGCGCGCCGATTTCGTCAAGCAGGTGCCGCTGGGCCGTTACGCCCAGCCCGAGGAGGTCGCCTCCTCGGTCCGCTTCCTGGCGTCCGACGAGGCCGCGTACATCACCGGAGCCGTCATTCCCGTGGACGGCGGATTGGGCATGGGTCACTGAAACAATGAGCGGAATCCTCGCCGGAAAGCGGATCCTCGTCACCGGCGTCATCACCGACGGGTCGATCGCCTTCCACGCGGCCAAGGTCGCGCAGGAGCAGGGGGCCGAGGTGCTCCTCACCGGGTTCGGCCGGGTCTCCCTCGTCGAGCGGATCGCCAAGCGGCTTCCGGAGCCCGCGCCCGTCATCGAGCTGGACGCCACCAACCAGGAGCACCTGGACGCGCTGCCCGGCAAGATCAAGGAGCACTGGGGGGAGGACGCGCGCCTCGACGGCGTCGTCCACTCCATCGCCTTCGGCCCGGAGGGCGCCTTCAACTTCCTTCAGGGCGGCTGGGAGGACGTCAGCACGGCGCTGCACGTCTCCGCCTACTCGCTCAAGTCCCTGACGACGGCGTGCCTGCCGCTCCTGCACGAGGGCAGCTCCGTCGTCGGCCTCACCTTCGACGCGCAGCTCGCCTGGCCCAAGTACGACTGGATGGGCGTGGCCAAGGCCGCCCTGGAGTCCACCAGCCGCTACCTGGCGCGCGACCTGGGGCCGCGCGGCATCCGCTGCAACCTGGTCTCGGCCGGCCCCATCAAGTCGATGGCCGCCAAGTCGATCCCGGGCTTCGAGGAGCTGGCCGACGTGTGGAACCACCGCGCCCCCATCGGCTGGGAGCTGACCGACCCGGACCCGGCCGGCCGCGGTGTCGTCGCGCTGCTGTCGGACTTCTTCCCGCGTACGACGGGCGAGATCGTGCACGTCGACGGCGGCGTGCACATGATGGGCGCCTGAGCGCCCGCGATCGGCGGCCTGTGCGGCCGTGAGCCGGGGGCGGGCACACCGCCCGGCCCCGGCGCCGACGGGCCCGTCGTCCGCCGGCCGGTGCAACCCTTCCTGCCGGCCGGTGGACGACGGGCCCGTTCGCGTACCCGGACCCTCCCGGCGGCGGTCCGTCCGCGCGCGGCCCGGAGAAGCAGGAGCCCGGCCCGGGCCGCGCGCGGGGGAGCGGTGCGGCGGAAGGGCTCAGCCGGCCGCCGGTGACGGCCCGTGGCTCCACTCCGCCGTGTGTGCGGCGGCCTCCCGTCCGGCGTCCTCGACGGCGCCCTCCCGGATCGCGCGGAGCAGCCGGGAGTGGTCCATGTAGCCCTCGGGGCTGAGCCGGTCGCCCACGTCCACCCGGAGAAAGGCGAGCAGCACCTCGGCCAGGTCCGCGTACAGGGCGGAGAGCACCTCGTTGTGCGAGGCCGCGAGCACGCCCATGTGCAGGCTGCGGTCCGCCTCCACGAAGCGGTCGACGTCGCCCGACTCCCAGGCGGACTCCCGCCGCTCCAGCAGCCCGTCGAGCCGGTGCAGATCCTGCTCGGTGCGCCGTGCCGCCGCCAGCTTCGCGCCGGCCGTCTCCAGCGCCGAACGCAGCTCGGCGACGTGCTGGAGATCGGCGTCGGCGAACCGCCGGTGCATCACCCCGGCCAGCTCACTGGTGGCGATGACGTAGGTGCCCGAGCCCTGCCTGATGTCCAGCAGACCGTTGTGCGCGAGCGCGCGCACGGCCTCCCGCACCGTGTTCCTGGCGACCCCGAGCTGCTCGACGAGTTCGGGCTCGGTCGGGATCCGGCTGCCGACCGGCCAGGCGCCCGAGGTGATCTGCTCGCGCAGCGTCGCGATCACCTGGTCGCTGAGCGAGGCGCGCTGCGGAGCGGCGAGCGGGCGCGGGGCGGACGGCGCGCCGGAGCCGGTGCCCGGGGCGGAGCCGGGAGCCGCGCCGGCCGGGTGTCCGGGGCCGTCCCGGTCGTCGGGAGGGTCCCCGCTGTCCGGAGCCCGGCGGCGGGACGGGGTGGAAAGCGATTGGCCGCGATTCATCCCATGATTCTATGATGGCGCGTATGGCGATGGCACACGACGAATCCGACAGCGCGACGATCGATCCCCGCACCCCCGAGGGCCCCGGCACGACCGGCCCCTCCGACGGCGGCGGAGGCACCGCGCCCGCCGGGGGCGCCACCGCTCCCCGCTGGCTGCTCCGCTTCGTCGTGGCGGGCCTCGTCCTGGGCGCGCTCAACCTCCGGCCCGCGATATCCGGGCTCGGGCCGCTCCTGGAGGAGGTGCGGGACGGCCTGGGCATGAACGGCACCGTCGCCGGGCTGCTCACCTCCGTGCCCCCGCTCTGCTTCGCGATCTTCGGCGGGCTCGCGCCCCGCCTCGCCCGGCAGAAGGGCCCGGCCGCCGTGGTGCTGGCCGGAATGGTCGCCATCACCGTCGGGCTGGTGCTGCGGCCCTTCGCCGGTGGCACCGCCACCTTCCTCGCCACCACGGCCCTCGCCCTCGCCGGAATCGCCGTCAGCAACGTCCTCATGCCCGTCGTCGTCAAGCACTGGTTCCCGGACCGGGTGGGCACGATGACCGGCGTCTACTCGATGGCCCTGGCCATGGGCACCTCCGGCTCGGCCGCGCTCGCCGTCCCCATGACCGATGCGCTGGGCGGCAGTTGGCGCGTCGGGCTCGGCGTCTGGGCCGTGCTCGGCGCCGTCGCGATCGTCCCGTGGGCCGTCGTCCTGCGGGACCGCTCGGCGCGCACCCCCGAACCGCAGGCCGAGCAGGAGGCCGTGCCCGAGGAGACCGAGGAGGCCGAGGAGCGCAACCGGGCCCGGAAGCCGGCCGCCGCCGCGGCCCCGCTGCGGATCACCAAGTCGCCCACCGCGTGGTGGCTGGCCGTCTTCTTCGGCCTCCAGGCGTCCGCCGCCTACATCACCATGGGCTGGCTCCCGCAGATCTTCCGGGACGCCGGCGTCTCCGCCTCCTCGGCCGGGCTGATGCTCGCCGTGACGATGGGCATGGGCATCCCGCTCTCCTTCGTCCTGCCGAAGATGGCGGCCCGGATGCGCCACCAGGGTCCGCTCGTGCTCGTCCTCGGGGCGTGCGGCCTGATCTCCTACGCCGGGCTGTGGCTGGCCCCGGCGTCCGGCGCGTGGGCCTGGGCGCTGGTGCTGGGCATCTCCAACTGCGCCTTCCCGCTGGCCCTCACCATGATCGGGATGCGGTCCCGCTCCAGCGCGGGCGTCGTGAAGCTGTCCGCCTTCTCGCAGAGCACCGGCTACCTCATCTCCATCCCCGGCCCGCTCCTCGTCGGCGCCCTGCACGACGTCAGCGGCGGCTGGAACGTCCCGCTGGTGCTCATGGCGGCGCTGATGGTGGGGCAGATGGCGGTCGGTCTGCTCGCCGGGCGGGACCGGGTCATCGAGGACGGCCGCTGAGTGCGAAACTGGCCCCATGCCAGTGCTCGAACCGAACCCGCCGAAACCGCAGAAGAAGCTGTTGATGATCTTCGGCGCCATGATCGCCGTCACGGTCGTCATCGGTGTGATCGCCAGCATCGCCGCCCCCTGAACCGCCTCCCGCCGCCTTCGGGGTGGTGCTGGCCCCACCACCCCTAGGGGGGCCGGGTCAGGGGTGAGTGGGTGGCTCACCTGATGGGCCGGCCGCCCCGCCGTCCGTACCGTCGAAGCAACAGGACGACGGACCCACCGGAGGCGAACCATGGCGGCCCCCGCGACCCGCACCAGCACGGAACAGCGGCCCCGCGCGGCGAAGGGCGTGCAGACCCGGGTGCCGTGGTGGGGCCTGCTGCTGCCCGCGCTCGGTTTCGCCCTGCTCCTGGGCCTGCTGATGGGCGGGGGAGAGGCCGCCGCGGCCCAGCACCGCACCGAGAGCCCGGTGCTGACCTTCCTCGCCGAGGTGCGCGACGCGCTGCTCCCGTGACGGGACGACGCCCGCGCCCCACGCGCCCGCGCCGCATGCTCACCCTCGCGCACGCGCGCTCGTCCGCCCGCCCCGCGCGCCCGCGCCCGCCCGCGAACGCGGCGGCCCGCGGCTCCGCGCGCCCGGCCCTTCCGGCCCCGCGCACACGCCGGATCACCGTCCGTCACCCGTGCCGGGCAGCCGCCTCAACACCCCGCGCCCGGCGGCCGGTTTCGTGCGAAGCTGGGGAGTATGAGCGTCGATGTGCCCCGCAGTATCGTCCTTCTCCGGCACGCTAAGGCGGACTGGCCCCAGGTCGCCGATCACGAGCGGCCCCTCGCGGACAGAGGGCGCCAGGAGGCCCCGCTCGCCGGGGAGTGGATCGCCGCCCAGGGCCTGTCCCCGCAGCGCACCCTGTGCTCCACGGCGACCCGCACCCGCGAGACCTGGAAGCTCGTCGTCCAGCACCTTCCGCACCGCCCGAAGACGGTGTACGAGGAGCGGCTCTACGAGGCGCCGCCCGGCCAGATCATCGAAGTCGTCAACGAAACCCCCGACGAGGTAAGGGACTTGCTCGTCATCGGGCACAACCCCGGCATGCAGGCGGTCGCCGACCTGGTGGCGGGCAGCGCACAGGAGGAGGCGCGGGCCCGGCTGGAGCGGGGTTTCCCCACCGCCGCCGTCGCGGTGCTGCGCTTCAGCGGCCCCTGGAAGTCCGTGGAGCCGGGCAGCGCCGAGCTGACGGCCTTCTGGACCCCGCACTCCTGACGCGCCCCTGACCGCCGGACCGCGCCCGGCCTCCGCGCCACCGGTCCGGCACCCGGCCCACCGGACGCGACCGGCGCCCGGCCCGGACCCCACCCCTTGACGACCCCTGCACGCCCTCTCCGCGACCCCTCACGCCCGGCACCGCCTCCGGCCCGCGCGCCGACCCGGTGCCGGGCGCCGACGTCCGGGCGGCAGCCGATGCGCCGCAGCCGGGGCGGCGGCTCAGGCCGGGGCGGGGGCCGAGGAGTCCTCGCCGGACGCGCTCCGGGGCGCGTCCCCGTCCCGGGAGCCGTCCCCGCCGCGGGGTCCGTCCTCGCCCAGCAGGCCGTCGGCCCCCTCCATGCTGTCCTCGATGTCGGCGGCCTCGACCTCTTCCCGGGTGATCCCGAGCAGGTACAGCACGGTGTCCAGGAAGGGCACGTTGACCGAGGTGTGCGCGGCCTCCCGCACGAGCGGCTTGGCGTTGAAGGCCACCCCCAGCCCGGCCGCGTTGAGCATGTCCAGATCGTTGGCGCCGTCGCCGATGGCCACGGTCTGGGCCAGCGGAACCCCCGCCTCCGCGGCGAACCGGCGCAGCAGCCGGGCCTTGCCCGCCCGGTCGACGACCTCGCCGACGACGCGGCCGGTGAGCTTTCCGTCGACGATCTCCAGGGTGTTGGCCGAGGCGAAGTCCAGCCCCAGCTCCTCCTGGAGCGCGTCGGTCACCTGTGTGAAGCCGCCGGAGACGACGCCCACCTGGAAACCGAGCCGCTTGAGCGTACGGACGAGCGTGCGCGCCCCGGGGGTCAGCCGGACCTCCTCGCGGACCTTGTCCACCACCGAGGCGTCCAGCCCCGCCAGCAGCTCGACCCGGGCGTGCAGCGACTGCTCGAAGTCCAGCTCGCCGCGCATGGCCCGGGCCGTCACCTCGGCGACCTCGGCCTCGCAGCCCGCGTGGGCCGCGAACATCTCGATGACCTCGTCCTGGATGAGCGTGGAGTCGACGTCCATGACCACCAGACGCTGGGCCCGGCGCTGCAACCCGGAGGCGACCACCGCGACGTCCACCCCGTACCGGGCCGCCTCCAGCGCCAGCGAGGTGCGCAGATGGGCGGTCGGCGGGCCGGAGACGTCGAACTCGACAGCGAGCACCGGGTACTTGGCGAGCCGGAAGATGCGGTCGATGTTGCCGCCGGTCGAGGTGATGCTGGCCGCTATGGCGGCCGTCGACTCCGCGGTGAGCGGGTGCCCGAGGACCGTCACATGGGAACGCCCCGTGCCGCGCGGCCGGTTGTCCCCGACGCCGGAGATGATCTCGGCTTCCATGCCGACGGACTCGGCCCAGCTGTGCACCGTCGCCCGTAGTTCACCCTCCGTGCCCGTTCCGGTACTGGGGGAGGTCACGAGGGCGCACAGCGTTATACGGCCACGGGTGACGAGCTGTTCGATGTCGACGACGTCCACGGCGAAGGCGGCCAGGGTGTCGAAGAGCCCGGCGGTGATCCCGGGCCTGTCCTTGCCGAAGATCTTGACGAGGAGCGTCGGAGTGTCGGCGTACGAGGGAGGCAGGTCCACAGATGCGCTCATGGTCCTTTCACAGTACAGCCGACGGGTGACACGGACCCCGCCGGGCCCGGTGCCGGGGCCTTTGTGCGCCTGCGGGGCGGGCCGCGCCGGACCCGGCCGGGGAACGGGGCGGGGTGCCGTTCCGCCCGTGTCCGGAAACCTGCCCCTTGGAGTCCTTCGTCACCGCTGATGCCGTTGGACGGCTTTTCGGGACGGCCATGTCACAGCCCGGATGCGCTCTCCCGGCCCGACTTCCTGTCGGGCCGTCTGGCCTGGAATAGTGCCCTCACGACGTTCGCCATCCCTAGACTCCCTCACGCGCAGGGGGTACCTCGGGGGACAACTTTGTGGGGCATGGAGTGCCGGAACTCGTACTGGAATTGAATGGACAGACCTGGACGCTCGACCCGTCCAGGGCCTACACCCTCGGGCGGGATCCGCAGGGTGATGTGGTCATCGAGGACGCCAGGGTCTCCTGGCGGCATGCCACAGTGCGCTGGGGAGGGCGCAGCTGGGTCATTGAGGACCACGGCAGCACCAACGGCACCTATGTGCAAGGGCGACGGCTCCAGCAGCTGGAGCTGGCGCCGGGGATGAGCGTGCACCTGGGCAACGCGACCGACGGGCCGCAGCTCACCTTCTCCGGCGGCGCACCGGGCGGCGGCGGACAGCCCGGCGGGGCGTACAGCGCCGCCCAGGCCGCACCGCAGCAGGCCCAGGCCGCACCGCAGGCCGTGCCGGGGCAGGCACAGCAGCAGCCGGGCGCCGGCTGGGCCGGACAGCAGCAGGCCGGCTGGCAGCAGCCGCCTCAGGGTGCGCACCCGCAGCAGGCGCAGATGCCGCAGCAGGCACAGCAGCCGCAGTACGCCCAGCAGGCGCCGGGCGGTCAGTACGCACAGCAGCAGATGCCACAGCAGGCGCCGCCTCAGCAGCAGATGGCCCCGCAGCAGATGCAGCAGCCGGCGCCCGCGCAGCAGCAGATGCCGCAGATGCAGCCGCAGGGCGCTCCCGGGGTGCCACCGCAGGGCGGCCCCGGAGCGCAGCACGGTGCACAGCAGCCGGGCGGCGACCGCAGCCCGACGACCTTCCACCAGCTGTCGCTCGGCCGCATCATGCGTATCGGCCGTGCCCTGGAGAACGAGCTGGTGGTCTCCGACCTCCAGGTCTCCCGGCACCACGCGGAGTTCCGGGCCTCGCCCGACGGCCGGTGCGAGATCCACGACCTGGGCAGCCACAACGGCACCTACGTCAACGGCCAGCCGCTGCCCAAGTCCGGCTCCGCGGTCATCACGCCGCAGGACATCGTCGGCGTCGGCCACTCCACCTTCCGGCTGGTCGGCGACCGCCTGGAGGAGTTCGTCGACACCGGCGAGGTCTCCTTCTCCGCCCGCAACCTCACCGTGAAGGTGGACGGCGGCAAGGTCATCCTGAACAACGTGACGTTCGGGGTGCCGGAGAAGTCGCTCATAGGCGTGATCGGCCCGTCCGGCTCCGGAAAGTCCACACTGCTGCGGGCGCTGACCGGCTACCGCCCCGCGGACGCCGGTGAGGTCCTCTACGACAACCGGAACCTGTACAAGCAGTTCGCCGAGCTGCGCCAGCGCATCGGGCTCGTCCCGCAGGACGACATCCTGCACAAGGAGCTCAAGGTCCGCACAGCGCTGCGGTACGCCGCCAAGCTCCGCTTCCCCGGAGACGTCGCGGAAGCCGAGCGCAACGCGCGCGTGGAGGAGGTGCTGGCCGAGCTGAAGCTGGACATCCACGCCGACAAGCGCGTCACCTCCCTCTCCGGCGGCCAGCGCAAGCGGGTCTCGGTCGCCCTGGAGCTGCTCACCAAGCCGTCGCTGATCTTCCTGGACGAGCCCACCTCGGGCCTCGATCCGGGCATGGACCGCGACGTCATGCAGCTGCTGCGCGGCATGGCCGACGACGGCCGCACGGTCCTCGTGGTCACGCACTCGGTGGCCGAACTCCAGCTGTGCGACAAGCTGCTGGTGATGGCCCCCGGCGGCGGTGTGGCCTACTTCGGCCCGCCGGAGGAAGCGCTCAACTTCTTCGGCTACGACTCCTGGGCGGATGTCTTCTCGGCCTTCGAGAACTACCGCGACTACGACTGGATGGGCCGCTGGCAGGGGTCGCAGCACTACCAGATGTACGCGGCCGACCTGGACAACGCAGCAGCCAATGCCGCCAACGCGCCTGGCGCTCCCCACCCCGGCACGGCCCAGCAGCCCGACCCGTACGGCCAGGCACTCCAGCCCAGCAGACTCCAGAAGCCGCAGAGCTGGGGCTCCCAGCTGTGGACGCTGATCAGACGGTACGTGTCCGTCATCTCCTCGGACCGCGCCTTCTTGGTGCTGTCCTTCGTGACGCCGCTGCTGCTCGGTCTCGTCAGCACACTGATGCCGTCGGAGTACGGGCTGACGGCACCGATGGGCAAGACGAACGGGGACGCGGGCCCGATCCTGCTCATCCTGGCGATCGGTGCCTGTTTCTCCGGCGCCGCCAACTCCGTCCGTGAGCTGATCAAGGAACGGGTCATCTACGAGCGGGAACGCGCCACCGGCCTGTCCCGCTCGGCGTATCTGATGTCGAAGGTGATCGTCCTCGGTGTGGTCGCGGCCATCCAGGGCGTCCTGATGTGCGCCGTCGGCTTCTTCCCCCGGGATCTGCCCGAGGAGGGGCTGCTCGTCACCAACCCGGCCATCGAGATGGGCCTGGTGATGATGGTGCTCGGCGCCACCTCGATGATGTTCGGCCTGATCATCTCCTCGCTGGTGAAGACCTCCGAGAAGACGATGATCCTGCTCGTGCTGTTCGCCGTCGTCCAGGTCGTGTTCACCGGCATCCTCTTCAAGCTGTTCGACAGCCCCGGCGTCGAGCAGCTGGCCTGGCTGATGCCTTCCCGCTGGGCCATCGCCGCGCTGGGCACCACCACGGAACTCGGCCGTCTGATGCCGCAGGACAAGACGGACCCCACCAATGTCGACCCGCTGTGGGAGCACTCCCTCGACCAGTGGGCGATGGACGTCGGCATCCTCGTCGTCATGGGCGTCCTGTGCGGCTTCGTCGTCATCCGCCTGCTGCGCCGGCACGAGCCGGAGATCATGCGCAAGTGACCTCTGCCGCACGGCAGTCGGAGGGCGGTACCCGGCCGGGTACCGCCCTCCGGCATCTGTGCCCCGGGACGGGCCGGCGACCGGCTGACGGCCGTCGGACGGCCCGCGGACGCGGCAGCCGGCTCAGTACGCCTGGTGCGACTGCCAGAACGACCAGGCACCGCACGGGCTGCCGTAGGTCTCCTTCATGTAGCCGAGGCCCCACTTGATCTGCGTGGCCGGGTTGGTCCGCCAGTCGGCCCCGGCCGAGGCCATCTTCGTCCCGGGCAGCGCCTGCACGAGGCCGTAGGCCCCGCTGCTGGGGTTCTGCGCCGTCACGTTCCAGCCGCTCTCCCGCTCGACGATCCGGGAGAAGCACCGGAACTGCGCCTCGTCGCCGATGAGCTGGCGGGCGATCTCCCGCGGCGAGCCCGTGGGCGCCGCGGGCCGCGGCGAGGCGGTGGCTCCCGGGGCTGCGGAGCGCCGGGCCGAGCGGCTGGCCTCCGCGCGGGAACGCCGCTCCCGCTCCGCGGCCTTCGCCGCCCGCTCCTCGCGCTCGGCCCGGGCCTTCTCGCGTGCGGCAGCGCGCTTCTCCGCCGTCTTGCGAGCAGCGCGCTTCTCCTCGCGCAGCTGCTGCTGCATCCGCGCGGACTGCCGCCCGATGCTCTCGTGCTGCTGCTGTGCGGCGCGGGAGACCGCGACCAGCTGTGTGCCCGTCGCCGGCTCCGCCACGTGTGCGTCCTGCGAGCCGCCGCCCGAGGAGGCCGTCCCGAACGCCAGCGCGGTGACCCCCACCGCCGCGATCCCCGTCGCCGCCGAGACCTTCTGCAACCTGCTGAAGCGGCGCGGCCCGCGGTGCGAGGCGGGCGGATGCGGGGACGGACCGGGGGAGGGCGCGGACATACGGGGGTGACCTCTTTCGTGGTGCGGCATGCGCGGGACGTGCGGGCCCTGCCGGGACCCGCGGATCCTGCGGCCGCTGACTGCGGCGGGCGACATTCTTGGAGCGCCTCGCCACGCACGGCAAAGCGACGGGCAGAGCCCCGCTACGAGCCTGCTTCGTAGTGACCCGTCCGGGTTCTCCCGTCCCGCGCCGTCAGCCCCCTTGCGGCTCCACTACCGGGCTTCGTAGCGCGCCCGGGCCCTGTGGGAGTCCTCACAGCCGGGTCTGCGTCGCCGGTCCTAGGACCACCGCCCCGCGACCGCCCGCCGCCTGCCCGATCCCCGGTGACGGACCCCGCGAGTACGGTTGCGGCATGCTCCCCGGGTCCGGATTCGCCGCCGTGAGCGCGGCGCTGCTGGCGATGAACAGACAGCTGCAAGTGCGCGACGTCCTCCAGACGATCGTCGCCTCCGCACGCGAGCTGCTCGACGCCGAGTACGCCGCCCTCGGCGTCCCCGACGACCAGGGCGGTTTCGCCCAGTTCGTCGTCGCCGGCGTCAGCGAGGAGCAGTGGCGCCGGATCGGCCCGCTGCCCCGCCAGCACGGCATCCTCGCCGCGATGCTGCGCGATGCCACCCCGCAGCGCCTCGCCGACGTCCGCACGGACCCCCGCTTCGGCGGCTGGCCCGACGCCCACCCCGAGCTGGCCGACTTCCTCGGTATGCCCATCGCGGACGGCGAGGAGGTGCTGGGCGCCCTGTTCCTCGCCAACAAGCGCTGCCCGCCGGGCCGCGCGCCCAGCCGCACCGGCTCCTGCGCGTTCACCGCGCAGGACGAGGAACTGCTCCGGCTGCTCGCCCAGCACGCGGCCATCGCCCTCACCAACGCACGGCTCCACGAACGCAGCCGCGAGCTGACCATCGCCGGCGAACGCGCCCGTATCGGCCACGAACTGCACGACGCCGTCGCCCAGAAGCTCTTCTCCCTGCGGCTGACCGCGCAGGCGGCCACCGCGCTCGTCGACCGCGACCCGGCCCGGGCCAAGGCGGAGCTGCGCGAGGTCGCCCGGCTCTCCGCCGAGGCCGCCGACGAACTGCGTGCCGCCGTCGTCGAGATGCGCCCCGCCGGGCTCGACGAGGACGGCCTCGTCGCGACGCTGCGCACCCAGGCGCAGGTCCTCGACCGCGCGCACAGCGCCGAGGTGTCCTTCACCTGCGAGGGCGTGCGCGCCCTGCCCGCCGCCCAGGAGGAGGCCCTGCTGCGGGTGGCCCAGGAGGCCCTGCACAACGCCCTGCGGCACGCCGGCGCCTCCCGCGTGTGCGTCGCCCTCACCCGGCGCGGCCCGGCCGCCGTCCTGACCGTGACCGACGACGGCTCGGGCTTCGATCCGGACGCCGAGCGCAGCGCGGGCCGCCACCTCGGGCTCGTCTCGATGCGGGACAGGGCGGCGGGCGTCGGCGGGAAGCTGACCGTCCAGTCGGAGCCCGGCAAGGGCACCGCTGTCGAAATGGAGGTGCCCGGTGGCTGATCCCATCCGCGTCCTGCTGGTCGACGACCACCAGGTCGTCCGCCGCGGACTGCGCACGTTCCTGGAGATCCAGGAGGACATCGAGGTGGTGGGCGAGGCCGCCGACGGCGACGAGGGCATCGCCCGGGCCGAGGAACTGCGCCCGGACGTCGTCCTCATGGACGTCAAGATGCCGGGCACCGACGGAGTGGAAGCGCTCCGCGTGCTGCGGCAGCGCGGCAACCCCGCCCGTGTGCTGATCGTCACCAGCTTCACCGAGCAGCGCACCGTCGTCCCGGCCCTGCGCGCGGGCGCGGCCGGATACGTCTACAAGGACGTGGATCCGGACGCGCTGGCCGGAGCGATCCGTTCCGTGCACGCCGGGCACGTGCTCCTGCAACCCGAGGTCGCGGGCGCCCTGTTGGCGGGCGAGCACACCTCGGGCGGCCGCGGCCCCTCGCTCACCGAGCGGGAGCGCGAGGTCCTCGGTCTGATAGCGGACGGCCGCTCCAACCGCGAGATCGCGCGGGCCCTGGTGCTCTCGGAGAAGACGGTGAAGACGCACGTCTCCAACATCCTGATGAAACTCGACCTCGCCGACCGCACCCAGGCCGCGCTCTGGGCGGTACGGCACGGCATCACCGGCAGCTGACGGCGGGCCGCGGGCCCCGCCCGGGAACCGAACTGCCGTGCCTGTCACCGCAGGATTCATACCGTCGTGTGGTCGTCATCTTTTCGGCGCATCCTCCTTGCCGATGGTCCGTTCACCATGACGTGCCGCGGCGCCGAAGCCGCGGCTGTCGCAAGGAGGGTCACAGTGAACAACCTGAAGAAGGCCGTGGGTCTTTCGGCAGCGACCGTCGGCGTCCTGGCCGCCGGCGCGGGCGCGGCCTGCGCGCAGAGCGGTGCGCAGGGCCTCGCCGCCAACTCGCCCGGCGTCGCCTCCGGCAACACCGCTCAGGTGCCGGTGCACGTCCCGGTCAACCTCACGGGCAACAGCGTGAACGTCGTCGGTGTCCTCAACCCGGCGTTCGGCAACAGCTCGTTCAACAACTGAGCCGCTCAGCAACTGAGGCAGTCACCGGCCCCCGCCGGCGGACGCCGTCCATCACACGGCCCTCAGCCCGGGGCCGCATGTACAGGAGAACACCCATGAACGCCAAGCACACCGTCAAGAAGGCCGCCCTCGTCGTCGCGGCCGCCGGTGTCGTCACCGGCGCCGGAGCGGGCTCCGCTCTCGCCAGTGGCGCCGCAAACGGCCAGGCCGTGAACTCGCCCGGCGTCGTCTCCGGCAACCTCGTGCAGGCGCCGGTCCACGTCCCGGTCAACGCCGTCGGCAACAGCGTCAACGTCATCGGCGTCCTCAACCCGGCCTTCGGCAACCAGGGCCTGAACCTCTGAGGACCTCCCCGCGCGGAGAGCCGCCGGCGCACCGCTGCACACACCCGGCGCCGACGGACCGGCCGCACGGGCCCCGCGGAGGACAGCTCCGCGGGGCCCCGCGGCACCGGAAGCGGCCTGCCGCCGGGCCCGTCACCCGTCGGCTCGGGCGTCAGGGCCGTCCGCCCTCGCGCCGCCGCTCCAGCTCCTCCGCGTACGCGTTGTACGCCGCCACCTGGGCCCGGCGGGCCGTCCGCTCCACCGGCCGCAACGCCTCGGTGCGCGCCGCCATCTGGGCCGCGCTGACCGCGCCGCCGTGCTCCCGGCCGTCACCGCCCCCGCCGTGCGCGATCGCGACGAGCGCGCTCACCCGCTGTGCCAGCTCCAGGACCCGCACCGCACGCGGCGGATACCCGGGCGCCAGCAGCCGGCGGCCCGCCTCGGCCCGCGCCCGGTAGGCGTCCAGGGCCGCGTCCGCCACCGGTCCGGATCCGGCCACGTCCAGCCGGGTCAGCACCTCGGTCGCCTCCCGCATGCCCTCGGCCAGCTCCCGCTCGGCCTCCGCCAGCGACGGCACATCGGCCGGCGGCGCCTGGCGAACGGGCAGGCACTCCCAGACCACTTCGGTGTGCACGTCCTCGGGCGCCGGCTCGCCCCCGGGCGGGCCCGCCTCCCACAGCAGCGGGACGAGGCCCAGCGCGGCCCCGTCCACCAGCACGGCCTCCCCGGCCTCCAGGGCCCGGGCGTTGAACTCCGGCGGCCCGCTCAGGCCGAGCGGATGGCCCGGCACCGGCAGCGCGATCCGCAGCCCCGTGGCGCCCATCGCGCGCAGCCGGCCGAGCGCGAGCGTCAGCCCGGCCGGTTCGGCGTCGGCCTCGGGAAGCGCCACCCGGTGCAGGGCGTCCTCCCCCGTGATGCGTTCCGCGGCCTCGTCGGGCGAGACGAGTCCGGCGAGCAGTGCGTTTCCCCAGGCGGCCAGCCGCCCCGAACGAGGTTCGTCGAGCATGACCCCAGCCTAGGGAACACGCTTCGCACACGGTGGCGTAGGTTTTCCCCTGGGGAATGTGCCCACAGGCACCGAAACGCGACAGGCATAGGAGACAGCGCGCTCATGAGCGAAGTACTGGAGCTGGTGGACGTATCCGTGGTCCGCGACGGACGTGCTCTGGTGGACGATGTCTCCTGGTCGGTCAAGGAGGGCGAGCGCTGGGTGATCCTCGGCCCCAACGGCGCCGGGAAGACGACCCTCCTCAACATCGCCTCCACCTACCTCTTCCCGACCAGCGGCACCGCCTCGATCCTGGGCGAACGCCTCGGTGACGTCGACGTGTTCGAGCTGCGCCCCCGCGTCGGCATGGCCAGCATCGCGATGGCCGAAAAGCTGCCCCGCCGGCAGACGGTGTTGGAGACGGTGCTGACCGCCGCCTACGGCATGACGGCGCACTGGCAGGAGAGCTACGAGAAGGTCGACGAGGAGCGCGCACTCGCCTTCCTCGACCGCCTGGGCATGTCCGAGCATCTGGAGCGCAGATTCGGCACCCTCTCCGAGGGCGAGCGCAAGCGGACCATGATCGCCCGCGCGATGATGACCGACCCCGAACTGCTGCTGCTCGACGAGCCGGCGGCCGGGCTCGACCTCGGCGGCCGTGAGGACCTCGTCCGCCGTCTCGGCCGCCTCGCGCGCGACGCCTACGCCCCGTCGATGCTGATGGTCACCCACCATGTCGAGGAGATCCCGCCGGGCTTCACCCACGTCCTGATGCTCCGCCAGGGACAGGTGCTGGCCGCTGGCCCGCTGGAGACGGAGCTGACCTCCCGCAACCTCTCGCTGTGTTTCGGACTTCCGCTGGTCGTCGAGGAGAACGGCGGCCGCTGGACCGCACAGGGCCTGCCGCTGCGCTGATCGCACGCCTACCATGGCCGTGTGGATGCATGGGTGTGGTGGCTCATAGGCGCTGCGGCGCTGGGAATTCCGCTCGTCGTCACCGCGATGCCGGAGTTCGGCATGCTCGCGGTCGGCGCGGTGGCGGGCGCGGTCACAGCAGGGCTCGGAGCGGGCCCCGTGCTCCAGGTCGTCGTCTTCGCGATCGTCTCCACGGCGTTGATCCTCGCCGTCCGTCCGATCGCCCGGCGCATGCGCAGCGAACGGCCGGAGATGGCCAGCGGAGTGGAGGCGCTCAAGGGCCGCCAGGCACTGGTGCTGGAGAAGGTCGACGGCCACGGGGGGCGGATCAAGCTTGCGGGAGAGGTCTGGTCGGCGCGCTCGCTGGACGCTGGCGAGAGCTACGAGCCGGGCAGTCAGGTGGACGTGGTCGAGATCGACGGAGCGACCGCGGTCGTGATGTGATGACCCGTGAGCAACGGCACGAGCGGCAGTTCTTGACAACACGGCAGGGGGCGAGGCGATGGACGCCATCATCATTGTCCTGATCATCCTGGTGGTGCTGGTCTTCATCGCACTCATCAAGACGATCCAGGTCATCCCGCAGGCGAGTGCGGCGATCGTCGAACGCTTCGGGCGCTACACGCGCACGCTCAACGCGGGCCTCAACATCGTCGTCCCGTTCATCGACACGGTCCGCAACCGCGTCGACCTCCGTGAACAGGTCGTGCCCTTCCCCCCGCAGCCGGTGATCACCCAGGACAACCTGGTGGTGAACATCGACACCGTCATCTACTACCAGGTGACCGACGCCCGTGCGGCGACCTACGAGGTGGCCAGCTACATCCAGGCGATCGAGCAGCTCACCGTCACCACCCTCCGCAACATCATCGGCGGCATGGACCTGGAGCGGACGCTCACCTCCCGCGAGGAGATCAACGCCGCCCTGCGCGGCGTCCTCGACGAGGCCACCGGCAAGTGGGGCATCCGCGTCAACCGCGTCGAGCTGAAGGCCATCGAGCCGCCCACCTCCATCCAGGACTCCATGGAGAAGCAGATGCGCGCCGACCGCGACAAGCGCGCCGCGATCCTCCAGGCCGAAGGTGTACGGCAATCCGCGATCCTCACCGCGGAGGGCGAGAAGCAGTCCGCCATCCTGCGCGCCGAAGGTGAGTCGCGCTCGGCGGCCCTGCGCGCCGAAGGTGAGGCCCAGGCGATCCGCACCGTCTTCGAGTCCATCCACGCCGGTGACCCGGACCAGAAGCTGCTCTCCTACCAGTACCTCCAGATGCTCCCGAAGATCGCCGAGGGCGACGCCAACAAGCTCTGGATCGTCCCCAGCGAGATCGGCGACGCACTCAAGGGCCTCGGCGGAGCGCTCGACAACTTCCGCCCCGGCGACGGGAACGGCGGTGGCGCCGCCGTCCCCGCCCCCCGGCCCTCGCCGCCGAGCGTCAGCAAGCCCCCGCGCGAACAGCCGCCGCTCGACTCCTGACGCCCGCGCCGACTCCGGTGGCGCCGCGTCCGCTTCGGCCCGGCGCCCCACCGGCGCACGGCACGGCCGGACGCCCCGCACGACGAAGGGGCCGCTCCGCATCCGTACGGATGGGAAGCGGCCCCTTCTGCATCACCCGGGCCGTGGCCGCCGTGCGCCGTCGCCTACGTCGGCGTCCACGTCTACGCCGAGGCGGGAGCCGTCAGCCACGGAGGCAACGCGTCCCCCTCCTGAAGGCCCAGCGCCAGCAGCAGTGCGTCGGCCGGCGTCGGCTCGAACGGCTGGACCAGCAGGCTCATCCCGGCCTGCGCCGGAGTACGGTCCGCTTTGCGGTGATTGTCCGCCGAGCAGGCCGCGACCGTGTTCAGCCAGGTGTCCCGGCCGCCCCGCGAGCGCGGCACGATGTGGTCCACCGTGGTCGCCCGGCGCCCGCAGTACGCACACCGGTGCCGGTCCCGCACCAGGACGCCCCGCCGCGACCACGGCGCACGTTGTCGGAACGGCACCCGTACATACCGGCACAGCCGGATCACCTGCGGCACCGGAAGCTCCAGCTGCGCCGCACGGACCCGCAGACCGGGATGCGACTGCTCGACGACGGCCTTCTCGCGCATCACGAGAACCACCGCACGCCGCAGCGACACCGTCGACAACGGTTCGAAGCTCGCGTTGAGCACCAACGTGTCCCGCATCCCGGCCACCTCTCCGTCCCGCGCGTTCCCGTACGCCGCCCGCACCCCCGTGGCGGGCGAGCACCACTGTGCCCCTGCTCACGCGGGCCGACAACGCAATTTCCTTACGCTGTACAGGAGATGACGCGGCCGCGAACGCGGACAGGGCACAGTGGCCCGGAGAGGGGCAGGGGCTGAAGAGCCCTCGGAAGAGCGAAAGGGCGGGAAGCGAAGAAAGCGAAGGGGAGAGAAAAGGCGGAGGGCAGCGGGTGCGGAAACGCCGACGGCAGCCGACGCGGTCATCCGGAAGCCATCCGGACTCCGGCGGGCGGCCGGCGCGGATGAGGCGCCAGGGCCGCCCCCGCGGCGTAGGTGGAGTACACCCGCGCGGTGCCGACTGCCTGCTCCACACTGTGCGCCCCGCGCGCCGCGGACGCAACGCAATAAAACCGGCCCCGGACAGCCCCCGCGGGGGCCGCCGAGGCCGGCGGAACCGGTAACCCGGAAAAGAATCTTCGACAGGGCGCGGTCAGCGCGGTCAGCTCTGTGCCGGGATCTCGAACTCCCCGATCAGCTGTGCACGCGCCACCGTCTTGAACCGCAGATTGAAGCCGACGACGGCCGGCGTGGCATCCGCGTCCGGCCCGAGCTTCTCACTGTCGACGGCGTACACCGTGAACACATAGCGGTGCGGACCGTCCCCGGGCGGCGGCGCGGCCCCGCCGAAGTCCCGCGTCCCGAAGTCGTTGCGGACGTGCACCGCTCCGGTGGGCAGCCCCTCCATGGCACCGGTTCCCGCGCCCGCCGGCAGCTCGGTCACCGAGGCCGGGATGTCGAAGACGGACCAGTGCCAAAATCCGCTCCCCGTGGGAGCGTCGGGGTCGAAGCAGGTGACCGCGAAGCTCTTCGTCTCCGGAGGAAAGCCCTCCCAGCGCAGATGCGGGGAGGTGTTGCCCTCCGCGTACACCTGTGCGGAACCCAGATGGCCGCCGTCCGCCAGATCGTCGCTCGTCACCGAGAACGACGGCACCGGCGGATGGAAGTCATGGGGGAGCGGACGCCGTTGCTGGTCGGCCACGTCGGAACCTCCTGTCACGCGAATCGCTGAAACGGCCAGCCTAACGATCGGGGAAGCCTCTCTTTGCCACCATGGCCGGTACGGCGGCACGCGCAGTACAACCCCACCCCCATGCCTGCCGCCGCCCCGACGGACACGACAGATACGCCGGATATGACGGACACGACGAGAACCGAAGCGGTGGTGCGACAACGATGACCAGCCCCGTGGAACTGCCCGAACTGGCCCAGGACGACCTGCCGCGTCTCTTCGACTCCTCCGTCCCCCCGGGCGTCTACCGACTGCCCTCCGTCGGCCCCGACGCGCTGATGCAGGCCGAGGCCGCCGGCTGGGTCGACGCCGTCGTCGACCTCGAAGGAGTGACCAACAAGGCCGAGTTCATGGAGCGTTGCGCCACCGGCCTCGAACTCCCCGACTACTTCGGCCGCAACTGGGACGCCCTCGCCGACCTCCTCACCAACCTCTCGTGGTGGGGCGAGGCGCCCGGCTACCTCGTACTGGCAACCAGCTGGACCGCCTTCGCCGAGGCCGACCCGCAGGACGCCGCCGCGGCAGCGGAGGTCTTCACCGCCGCGGTCGGCTTCTGGGCGGTGCGCGACACCCCGCTGACGATCCTGCTGGGCTGACCACCCCCGGAGCACCGCGCCCGCCACCGACGGCTCAGAACCAGTTGCGCTTCCCGCCCACCTCGGACAGCCACTGGTTGATGTACCCGGCCCAGTCCGTCTGCTCGAAGGTCGCGAAGTCGACCGGGAAGGCGCGGTAGCTGTCGCTCCCACTGGTGAAGAGCCCTGGCTTCTTGTCCATCTCCAGCACGACGTCCATCCCCCGGGCATCGGCGACGAACGACAGCTCGACCTGATTGAGCCCCCGGTACTGCTCGGGCGCGAAGAACTCGATCTCCTGGTAGAAGGGCAGCTGCTGCCGCGTCCCCCGGATGTGCCCCTTCTCCATGTCGGCCGACTTGAAGCGGAAGCCCAGCGCACCGAACGCGTCGAGGATCGCCTGCTGTGCCGGCAGCGGATGGATGCTCACCGGGTCCAGATCCGTGGAGTCCACCGCCCGCGCGATCGCCAGCTCCGTCGTCACCCCCAGCTGCATCCCGGTCAGGTGCTGACCCAGGAACGTGGTGATCGGCGTCTCCCACGGCACGTCCAGCCCGAACGGCACCGCGTGCGAGGCCCCGGCCTCCAGCGTCACCGCCCCGCCCAGCTGCCGGCGGCCGAACTCGATGTTCTGCTTCAGTTCCCCGTCGTCGGTCTCCACCTCGACCCGCGCCTGGAGCCCGACGGAGAGCCCTTGCACCTCCTGCGCGACGGACCCCGCCTCGATCCGCACCTCACCCTGCAGCACACCGCCCGGAACGGCGTCCGGCTCGCGCAGCACGGTGTCCACCGAGGCACCCCCGACACCCATGCTCGCGAACAGCTTCTTCAACCCCATACCTTTTCCTCCCCATCTGGAAGCGCACCGGTTCCAGTACGCTCGGACGGCATGTTTGCAGGCCGAGACCGTACGCCCCTCGCCGAGGACGGCCACACCTGTGTGCCGCGCACCTTCTTCGACCGCCCCGTGCTGGACGTCGCCCCGGACCTCCTCGGCCGCGTCCTGGTACGCACGACGCAGGAGGGGCCGATGCAGTTGCGGATCACCGAGGTCGAGGCGTACGCGGGCGAAGCCGACCCCGGCTCGCACGCCTACCGGGGCAAGACGAACCGGAACGCCTCGATGTTCGGCCCGCCCGGCCACGCCTACGTCTACTTCATCTACGGCATGTGGTTCAGCCTGAACCTCGTCTGCGGCCCCGAAGGCCACGCGAGCGGTGTGCTGCTGCGCGCCGGCGAGATCCTCGAAGGCCAGGAGCAGGCCAGGCACCGACGCCCCAAGGCCCGCTCCGACGCGGAACTGGCCAAGGGCCCGGCCCGACTCGCCACCGCGCTGGACGTCGACCGCACCCTGAACGGCACCGACCTGTGCTCGGGCGATCCCGCCGCACCCCTGACCGTCCTCCCCGGCCGGCCCGGGGCACCGGGGACCATAAGGAACGGCCCGCGCACCGGCGTCGGCGGCGAGGGCGCGGTCCACCCGTGGCGCTTCTGGCTCGCGGACGACCCCACGGTCAGCCCGTACCGCGCCCACCAGCCGAGGCGCCGGAGGAAGAGCCAGGAGGCCACTTGACGCTCGAACCGGCGGGACGTAATGTAGATCGAGCCGCTTGAAGAGGGCAGCTTCGCATGACGCACTACGCGGCGAACGCCCTGAAGCGGCACCCACTATCGATGATCTTCCCTTAAGAGGGGTCATTCGGCGCGTCCGAATTCCTCCCCTCCGGACCCGATTAGGAGTCCCGGGGAAAACCCGGTAAAGTGGGAAA
>NZ_BJMM01000061.1 GCF_006539165.1 Streptomyces cacaoi
CAGGCCGTGGCCCTGGGGATTATTCCCGGGGCCACGGTCTTTTTTGCGTTCACGCCTTTTTGTGTTCACCGCTTTCCAACTGTGCCCGGTCCGCTTGTGCTTGGGCTGTTGGGCAGGGCAGGGCAGGGCCAGCACCCATCCGGCGAGTATCCACCCGATGTCCTCGTCAACTGTCTCGTCGGCAAGGGGCGTTGAGAGGGCCACACCGTACGGTCGAGATGCGTTGTGAGAGAACCGCAAAGCCGACGGGGAAGGGCGGGAACGGCTTTCCGGTGTTGTCTAGAGGCGGCCGGCTGACTTCAGGGCGAGGTACGTATCCGCCAGGGCTGGGGCCAGGCGGGACGGAGATGCGTCCACCACTGCTGCGCCGTACTTCTCGAAGCGCCGGGCTGTTTCCTGGCGTTCGGTCTTGGCACGTGCGGCGGCGGCCGCGTCGTACACCGCGTCGATGGTGCCGCGGGCGCGGGACATTTCCTCGATGCGCGGGTCGGAGACGGAAGCGACGACGACCGGATGGCGCTGCGTCAGGTGCGGAAGCACGGGCAGCAGCCCCTCTTCCGCGGGCGCTCGGTCGATTCCGGTGAGCAGCACGATCAGCGAGTTCTGCGACGTCGCGTGGAGAGCTGCCGTGGCCATCCCACGGGCGTCCGTTTCGACGAGCGCCGGTTCGAGCGGAGCCAACGCATTGACCAGCGCCGGCAGGGTCTGCTGCCCTGCACGCCCCGTGACGCGGGCGCGCGGCGTGCGGTCGTAGGCGAGGAGGTCGACGCGGTCGCCGGCGCGGGAGGCGAGCGTGGCGAGGAGCAGGGCCGCGTCCATGTGCACGTCGAGGCGGGTGATGTCGCCGACGCGGCCTGCCGAAGTGCGTCCGGTGTCGAGGACGATCAGGATGCGGCGGTCCCTCTCAGGCCGCCAGGTGCGCACCGCCACGGTGCTCTGCCGTGCCGTCGCACGCCAGTCGATGGAGCGGGTGTCGTCCCCCGGGACGTAGGGTCGCAAGCTGTCGAATTCGGCGCCTTCCCCGCGCGTCAGAATGCTTGTTCTGCCGTCGAGTTCGCGCAGCCTGGACAGTTTCGCCGGGAGGTGTTTCCCGCTGGGGAAGGCTGGCAGGACGCGGAGTCTCCAGGGGATGTGGTGGTTGCCCTGGCGTGCGGCCAGGCCGAGTGGGCCGTAGGAGCGGACCGTGGTGCGTGCGGGCTTCCGGTCCCCGCGGCGGCCGGGCCGGAGCGTGGTGGTGAGCCGGCGGCGTTCGCCCGCGGGGACTGTCAGGGTGTGGCGGCTCTCGGTTCCGGTCGCCGTCGTCGGCCAGCTGCTCGGTGGCCAGGCGTCCCTGAGCTCGGCGTGCAGGGTGCGTCGGCTGGGGTTGGTCACCAGGAGCGATACGTTCGCTTGTTCGCCTAGTCGAACTGAGGTGTCACCGGTGCGGGTGAACCGGAGCTGCTTCACTGGCGTTGCCGCGGCGAGGTCGTAGAGGATGGCGAGCAGCAGGGAGACTTCGACGGCCAGCAGGCCGTACCAGCCAGGAAGCAAGAAGCCGACAACGAGCGCTCCCAGCGCGGCGATGAGCGCGGTTCGTCCGGTCAGAGCCATGATGCGTCTCCGGCTCTTCAGCGCGGAACCGGGACGTGGGCGAGGATCGTGTCGACCACGCTGTCCGGTGTGACGCCTTCCATCGCCGCCTCGGGGCGCAGACGGATCCGGTGGCGGAGGGTGGGCAGCGCGAAAGCCTTCACGTCGTCGGGGGTGACGTAGTCGCGGCCCATGAGCCAGGCCCAGGCCCGGGAGGCGGCGAGGAGCGCAGTGGCGCCTCGGGGAGAGACGCCGAGAGACAGCGAGGGGGAATCGCGCGTGGCACGACAGATATCGACGATGTAGCCGGTCACTTCCCTGGACACCGATGTGTGGGCCACCGCCGCACGCCCCGCTTCGATGTCTACGCTGCCGGCGACCGCGCGTACGCCCACGGCTTGGAGATCGCCGGGGTCGAAGCCCTCCGTGTGCCGCGTGAGGATGTCGATCTCCGCGTCGCGCCCGGGGAGTGACATGTCCAACTTCAGGAGAAAACGGTCCAGTTGGGCTTCGGGGAGGGGATAGGTGCCCTCGTACTCGACGGGGTTCTGTGTGGCGGCGACCAGAAAGGGGTCCGGCAGGGGCTGAGGGGTGCCGTCGATCGTCACCTGGCGTTCCTCCATGGCTTCGAGGAGGGCCGCCTGGGTCTTGGGAGGAGTGCGGTTGATCTCGTCCGCGAGGAGGAGGTGGGTGAAGACGGGGCCGGGCTGGAAGGAGAACTCGGCGCTGCGGTTGTCGTAGATGAGCGAGCCTGTCACATCGCTCGGCATGAGATCGGGGGTGAACTGCACGCGTTTGGTGTCGAGTTCGAGGGACGCGGCCAGGGTGCGGACGAGCAGTGTCTTGGCCACGCCCGGGACGCCCTCCAGCAGTACGTGTCCGCGGCACAGCAGGGCGACGACGAGCCCGGTCACGGCGACGTCCTGGCCGACGACGGCCTTGGCGATCTCCTGGCGCAGCGCCTCCAGGGCATTGCGGGCGCGGTCTGCTGAGGGGGCGGTCACGAAGGTCGGTCCTTTTCTGTCGGAGGGGATGCCGGTGCGTCGGTGAGGAGTGTGTTCTCCAGACGGTCCAGTTCGTCCGCGAGGTCGATCAGTTCGCTGTCGCTTCGGGGAGCGGGGCCGAAGAGCAGGGCTCGTAGCCCGGCTGTGCTCGGCGCTTCCGTTCCCGGGCGTGAGGGGGAGCGGGTGGCGAGAGCCGGCAGCAGGAGTTGCTCGTCGTGTGCCTGTCCGGGGGGTACGCCGAGGAGGGGCGCGAGTCGGGTCCGTGTGGCCGAGCGCAGGGCCTCGGCGGCGTGTCCGCGGGCGTCGGCCCTGCGGTAGAGACGGGCTCTGCCTTCCGTGGTCTCGGCGGCGGGGACGACGGACGGCAACTGTTCGTGGACGAGCGGGCCCAGGCGACGGGCACGCCACACGGCCGCGAGCACGGCGGCGACGGCGAGTTGGAGCGTGCCCCAGGTCCAGCCCGGGGGCACGAGGTCGAGGAAACTGCGCTCCTCTCCCTCGGGGGAGCCGCTTCCGGTGGAGGAAGGGAGGAACCAGAGCACCTTCGGGTGCCGGCCCAGCAGTTGGAGGGAGAGGGAGGCGTTGCCTTCTTTGTCGAGGTTCTTGTTGTACAGCGGATCGGGTGCGCCCAGCAGCACGGTCTCGGCCTGCGCGCTCGCGCGGCCGTCGGTCGTCCCGGAGACGCGCAGCATGGTGGCCCGGCCGTCGTCCCGGTAGCAGGCGTCGGTGTGCGGTCGGGACGTGGAGTAGCGGAACCCGCCGAGGCTGACGCTGCCCGCCCGCTGGGCCGCGGGGAAGTCGCAGGCGGGGGTGAGTTGCCGGACGGGCAGAGGAGAGGGGGTGGTGCGGACGCCGGGGGCAAGGGCCGCGGTGGCTTCGGGCCCGGAGCCGAGGACGACGGTACGGCCGGCTTGGTCGGCGGCCGCGCGCAGGGCCTTCAGGTCCTGCTTGCCGAGGGGCTCGGTGGCCGGGACGAGCAGGGTGGTGCGGTGGTCGGCGTGGGCGCGAAGCTCGGCGGGGTCGGTGAGCACCCTGGTGGTGACGCCGTGTTGGTCGAGGAGCCGGGCGAGGGCCTTGGTGCCCTGTGGCGCGGCGGAGCGCGGGTCCAGTGAGCCGCTGTGCTGCCCGGAGCGGAGAGCGGTGATGACGATCCCCGCGACGGCGAGCACGGCTGCGGCGATGAGCAGTCCACGGGTGCGCCGCCACAGGTGTGCGGCGCCCGGCGATACGGAGGTGGTGGGGGGAGCGCTCACGAGCGGGCTCCGGAGGCGGCCGCCGCGGGGGCCGGGTCCTGGGCGAAGTGGGGCGTGGTCTGCTCCAGCGTCTGGTCGAGTGTGCTGAGGCGCTGGTAGGCGGCTGCGTCGGCCGGGCGGCCGGCGTAGGTCACCTCGTCGAAGAGGCGTGCGACGGCGCGTAGTTCGGCGGCGTGTGCCGGGAGCAGCCGGCCGGCGTGGTGTGCGGCTTCGTCGGCGGTGCGGCCGGGGCGTGCGTCGAGGACGGTGCGCTCTTCGAGCGAGCGGACGAGGGCGCGCATGCGTTCCTGGACGGCGTCGCTCCACCGGCCGGCGGCGGCGTGGGCCTCGGCTGCCTCGCGGTGCTGGGTGGCGCTGCGGGGGCCCGAGGAGAACAGCGAGGTCGTGCGGGCGGGGGCTGTGCGGAGCTTGCCCAGGCGCAGCCGGAGAGCGACGAGGAGAAGGAGGACGACGGCGACGATCGTGACGATGCCCAGCCAGCCACCGGGGGCGGCGCCCGCGGCGGTGCTCAGCAGGGAGCCGAGATGCTCCCACAGCCAGTCGAGGGCGCGCTGGAGCAGCCCGGGGTCGTGCTCGTGGTACTCGGGCCGGGACAGCTCGTGTTCGGCCGCTTCCCGGGCGGGCAGCCGAGGGGTGGTGACGGGGCCCTCGCCACCGGGCGCGGCCTCGCCGAGGAGGGCGGCGCCCGGGCGGAGCAGGGCGCCGGCGAGTGCCCCCGCCACGGCGTCAGCCCTCCGGGCCGGGGCGCCCGGGCGGCTCTTCCTCGTAGCCGGGGACCCCGGCTGCGCGCGCCAGTTCGAGGTCGAGGGCCTCGCGGCGGATGCGCTGGTCCATGTAGAGGAGCGCGGTGATGCCGGCGCTGAGCGGAAGGGAGACCGTCGAGGCGAGCACGGAGCCGATGCCGTCGACGAGCAGGTCGGGCCAGTCGGTCCCGGAGGTGGCCAGTACGTCGCCGGAGCCGGTCAGCAGCGAGCCGATGCCGGTGACGGGCAGTTGGATCACGGTGGAGACGAGGAAGACGATCAGCAGGGCGAGCAGCTGCACCCCGAAGACGCGCCACCAGCTGCCGCGTACGAGCTTGGCCGAGCGGCGCATGGCGGCGAGGACGCCCTGCTTCTCCAGCATCAGCGCGGGCGGAGCGAGGCAGAAGCTGACCCAGATCCACACGGCGGCCACGCAGCCGCCGAGGAGCCCCAGGGTGGAGAGCGTGAAGGCGGTGTTGCCCGAACCGGCCACGGCGGCGAGCAGCCCGGGTGCCAGGCAGATCAGCATGGCGGCGGTGACCAGGAGGGGGATGAGGATCAACAGACCGAGAAGGCGCAGGAGTTGGGGGCGGGAGTCGTCCCATGCCGCGCGGAGGGTGACCTGACGGCCGAGGACCGCGCGGCTGACGACGATGGTGAGCATCGCGGTGGCGAACACTGTGCCCAGCATGCTGACGATGCCTTCGATGGCGGTGCCGTTGAGGGACTGGGTGAGGGCGTCGTTGAACTCCTCGAAGGTGGGGGCCTCCTGGTTCGCGACGTCTTCCAGGGCCGCCGTGCTGTTGGGGGCCCAGAGCACCTTCAACAGCGTGTAGAGCAGCTCGGTGAAGACGGCGACGCCGAGGGCGACGCCCAGCGCGGTCCGCCAGTGTGTGCGCATGGCGCTGACGGAGCCGTCGAGGATCTCGCCGACGCCGAGCGGGCGCAGCGGGACGACGCCCGGCTTGGCCGCCGGTGGTGGTCCCCAGCCGTGCCATCCGCCCGGGCCTCCGGGGCCCCAGCCTCCCCGCTGCGGCCCGGGCTGGTGCCAGCCTTGCCAGCCCTGGTTGCCCTGGCCCCAGCCGCGGTTCCAGCCCTGGCCGTTGCCGGCTGAGCCCCAGTGGCCGCGGCTCGGGCCGCCGCCGTGCGGGGGCACGGGTCCGCCCCAGCCGGTCTGACCCCAGCCCTGGCCGTCGGCGGGAGGCTGATCGGCGGCCCACTTCCGGGGCGGTGCGTCGGAGGGTGCGGGTTCACCGGAGGAGTCGCGGTCCTGCGGCGGCCGGTCCTGTGCCGTGGGTGACGTGTGCTCCCGACCGTCGTCCGGGGTTCCCTCGGCCTGCTCCGGCCTGGACGAGGGATCGGGGTCGGACGAGGAGGATCCGGGCGAAGCCCAGCCCGGGGAGTCGTTCACGTCTGGTCACCTCGTGGTGTGGGTGTCGTGGCGGCTGTGCGGGCTGCCCATCGTGCCACGGGGCGGGGACGAGCGGTCCAGGTGGGAGCAGCGGCGGCCCTTCTGAAGGTGTGCTCCGCCGGGGCAGACTGTGCGGATGGCTGATGAGGCTGAAGAGAGTGTCCCGGCGCTGCGTTACGAGGAACGGCCGGACGGGCCCGCGGTGGTGCTGCTCGACCAGACCCGGTTGCCCGCCGAGGAGGTCGAGTTGGTGTGCACGGATGTGCCCGGACTGGTGGGGGCCATCCGGTCGCTGGCGGTCCGGGGTGCTCCGTTGCTGGGCATCGCCGGAGGGTACGGCGTCGCCCTGGCGGCGGCCAGAGGGGACGATGTCGCGGAGGCGGCCGGCCGGCTGGCACAGGCGCGCCCCACGGCGGTGAACCTGGCGTACGGCGCACGCCGCGTGGAGGCGGCGTACGAGGCCGTCCTCCGCGCAGGTGAGGGGGAAGCGGCGGCCGCGGTGCGTGCGCTGGAGGAGGCCAGGGCCCTGCACCGGGAGGACGCCGAGGCGTGCGCCCGCATGATCGGGCACGGGTTCGCGCTGCTGGACGAGTTCGCGCCCGGGCGGAGCCTCCGGTTGTTGACGCACTGCAACACGGGCTCGCTGGTCACCGGTGGTCAGGGGACGGCGTTGGGTGTGGTGAAGGAGGTGCACCGGGCGGGTCGGCTGCGGTGGTTGTGGGTGGACGAGACGCGCCCGCTGTGGCAGGGGGCCCGGCTGACGGCCTGGGAGGCGTCCCGCGCCGGCATGGCGTACAGCGTGCTGGCCGACTCGGCCGCGGGCTCGTTGTTCGCTGCCGGCGAGGTCGACGCGGTGCTGGTGGGGGCGGACCGGATCGCGGCGGACGGGTCGGTGGCGAACAAGGTGGGGACCTATCCCCTGGCCGTGCTCGCCGCGCACCACGGGGTGCCGTTCGTGGTGGTGGCCCCGGTGACGACGGTGGATCCCGCGACGCCCTCGGGGGCCGGTATCGAGGTGGAGCAACGGCCGGGCGGCGAGGTGACGGAGCTGACGGGGCTGCCGTCGGTGGGCGCACGGGAGCCGGGGGCCGTCGGCGGTGCCGGGTTCGCGCTGGCTCCGGTGGGCGCTCCGGCGTACAACCCGGCCTTCGATGTCACACCGCCCGAATTGGTGACGGCCCTGGTCACGGAGCAGGGAGTGCTGCGGCCGGTGACGGGGGAGGGCATTGCCGAGCTGTGTTCCACGTCACGCGGGGAAGTGTCTCGATCGGGTAATGGGATGATGAACTCATGAAGGGACGTGTCCTTGTCGTCGATGACGACACCGCACTGGCAGAGATGCTCGGCATTGTGCTGCGCGGCGAAGGCTTTGAACCGTCGTTCGTCGCGGACGGCGACAAGGCACTCGCTGCTTTCCGTGAGACCAAGCCCGACCTGGTGCTGCTCGATCTGATGTTGCCCGGGCGGGACGGCATCGAGGTGTGCCGGCTGATCCGCGCCGAGTCCGGCGTGCCCGTGGTCATGCTGACCGCGAAGAGCGACACGGTGGATGTCGTGGTCGGGCTGGAGTCGGGTGCCGACGACTACATCGTGAAGCCGTTCAAGCCGAAGGAGCTGGTGGCGCGGATCAGGGCGCGGCTGCGGCGGTCGGAGGAGCCGGCGCCGGAGCAGCTGGCCATCGGGGATCTGGTGATCGATGTGGCCGGTCACTCGGTGAAGCGGGACGGGCAGGCGATAGCGCTGACCCCGCTGGAGTTCGATCTTCTGGTGGCGCTGGCGCGCAAGCCGTGGCAGGTCTTCACGCGTGAGGTGCTGCTGGAGCAGGTGTGGGGGTACCGGCACGCCGCCGACACGCGTCTGGTCAACGTCCATGTGCAGCGGCTGCGTTCCAAGGTGGAGAAGGATCCGGAGCGGCCGGAGATCGTGGTGACCGTGCGCGGTGTCGGGTACAAGGCCGGGCCCAGCTGACATGACCCGGAACGGCTCTGCACCGCACCGCTCGGGTGGGGGCCGCGGCACGGGGCGGGAGTCCGATATATCCAAATTCGGGCGCTTGTGGAGGAGTGGGGTTCTCTTCTCCGACGGTCTCCTCCCGGAGGCCGCCACGGGGCCCGGCGCACGCCCCATGGTGCGCTTTTTCGTGCGCTGGGTGCGCCGTCCGCTGCTGCCTGTGATGCGGCTGTGGCGGCGCAACATCCAGCTGCGGGTCGTCGTCGCGACGCTGCTGCTGTCGCTCGGGGTGGTCCTGCTGCTCGGAATCGTGGTGATCGGGCAGGTGCGCAACGGCCTGCTGGAGGCCAAGGAGAAGACGGCGCAGAGCCAGGCGGCCGGTGGGTTCACCGCCGCGGAACAGATGGCGGACGGTGCCGGCGGCGGGCGCAGCGGTGACGACAGCGTCCGCGGCAGCAGGACCGTGCAGAACACCGGCACCTGGCTGAACACCCTTGTCGAACAGCTGGCGAGCGGCGGCCAGGGCGTGTACTCGGTGGTGGCCCTCGGTTCCAACAACAACGAGGCGCCGTTCATCGGCACGGGCAACATCGGCACCCGGGGCCCGCGTTCCTCGGGCGACATCATGCCCGAGAAGAGCATCCCGGCGGATCTGCGCGAGGCCCTGGACGAGCAGCCGGGCACGCATCAGAAGTACGCGCGGGTCTACCGGCAGGAGGGCGGCAGCGACCCGGCGTTGATCGTCGGCAAGCGCGTCAACGACGCGCGGGGAAACCCCTATCAGCTGTACTACGTTTTCCCGTTCACGCAGGAAGAGGAGTCCCTCAGCCTGGTCAAGGGCACCTTGGCGACAGCTGGGGTCTTCGTCGTCGTACTGCTGGGCGCCATCGCGTGGCTCGTGGTGCGGCAGGTGGTCACCCCCGTACGGATGGCGGCGGGAATCTCCGAGCGGCTGGCCGCGGGGCGGCTCCAGGAGCGCATGAAGGTGACCGGCGAGGACGACATCGCACGGCTGGGAGAGTCCTTCAACAAGATGGCCCAGAACCTCCAGTTGAAGATTCTCCAGCTGGAGGAGCTTTCCCGGATGCAGCGCCGCTTCGTCTCCGATGTCTCGCACGAGCTGCGGACCCCGCTGACGACGGTGCGCATGGCGGCGGACGTCATCCACGAGGCGCGGGAGGACTTCGATCCGGCCACGGCACGCTCGGCGGAGCTGCTGCTGGGGCAGATCGACCGTTTCGAGTCGCTGCTGGCCGACCTGTTGGAGATCAGCCGGTTCGACGCGGGCGCAGCCAACCTGGAGATCGGCAGGACGGATCTGCGCGAGGTCGTGCACCGCGTCGTCGAGGGCGCGGAGCCGCTCGCCGACCGCAAGGGCAGCAGGCTCCTGGTGCAGGGCGACGAGCGCCCGGTGGTCGCGGAGTTCGACAGCCGCAGGATCGAGCGGGTGCTGCGCAACCTCGTCGACAACGCCGTCGAGCACGGCGAGGGGCGCGATGTGGTGGTCCGGCTGGCGACGGGCAGCGGAGCCGTCGCCGTCGCCGTGCGGGACTACGGCATCGGTCTCAAGAAGGGCGAGGCGGAACGGGTCTTCAACCGCTTCTGGCGGGCCGACCCGGCCCGTGCGAGGACGACGGGCGGCAGCGGTCTCGGCCTGTCCATCGCCGTCGAGGACGCCCGGCTGCACGGCGGCCGGCTGCGGGCCTGGGGCGAGCCCGGGGGCGGTTCGCAGTTCCTGCTCGTCCTTCCGCGTACGGCGGGTGAGCCGCTGCGCGGCTCCCCGCTGCCGCTCGAACCGGCCGACTCGCGCCGTAAGCGGGGGCTGGGCGAGGTGGTGCCGGCCGGGCAGACGGCCGTGGAGCCGACGGCTGTGGCCGCGGGGGCGGCTTCCGAGGGGCGGGAGGGGAACGGGGATGACAGCTGAGCGCAGGAAAAACAGCATGGCGCGTCCGGGCGGAACTTCCACAGCTGCGCGAGTTTTCCGGCACGGCATTCCCCGCCCGTCGAGGCGCACGGCCGGTGCGTGGCTGCGGCGTCACCAGGCACTGATGTGCCTGGCCCTGGGCGGAGTTCTGCTCGCCGGGTGTGCGTCCATGCCGGACAGCGGAAGCGTCGACCGGGTCAACTCCTCGCACCGGGCCGAGGCCAACTCGCAGGTGCGTGTCTACAGCGTCAGCCCGCAGAAGGGCGAGAAGCCGCAGCAGATCGTGCGCGGTTTCCTGGAGGCCACCACGAGCGACGAGGCCGACTTCCCCACCGCGCGCGAGTATTTGACCAGCCGGATGGCGGGGCGCTGGAACCCGAAGGCGGGGACCACGGTGCTGTCGGACGGGCCGAGCACCGACAGGGCGCCGCGCAGCCGTACGAGCAAGGACGGTTACGCGGTGGAGGTTTCCGGCACGCGTATGGCCGAGGTGGACGCGAAGCACACCTATGCGCCGTCGAAGGGCGAGTACAGCCGGCTCTTCCATCTGACGAAGGTGGCCGGTGAGTGGCGCATCGACCGGATGCCGGACGGACTGGTGCTGGGGGAGTCCGATTTCCAGCGCATCTACCGGCCCGTGAACTCGTACTACTACGCCAGGCTCGGACAGGACGCCGATTCGATCACGGACGGACACAACGTGCTCGTCGCCGATCCGGTGTATCTCCGGCGTCGGATCAATCCGGTCACGGAGACGGTCGCAGCCCTGCTGCAAGGGCCGTCCGCCTGGCTCGACCCCGTCGTCGACTCCGCCTTCCCGCGGGACACACGGCTCGCCCCCAAGGGACGGCATCTGTCGCTGGACGACTCCGGCGACCTGCGGGTGAAGCTCAGCGGCAAGGGCGCGGGCGTCGGCGGGCGACAGTGCGTACGCATGGCGGCGCAGGTGCTGCACAGCGTGCAGGACCAGGCGTCGGCCAAGGTGAACAAGGTGGAGTTGCAGGACGCCAAGGGCCGGGCGCTGTGCGCGCAGACCCGCGAGGAGGCCGCCAACACCTTCATGCCCGGCCGGCTCAACGGCAGTGCGAAGCGCGCGTACTTCATCGACGAGAAGCACCGCGTCGCTGCGTTCGGGCACAAGGGCGACACCCCGCAGCCCGTCGGCGGCCCCCTCGGCGCCGGCACGGTGGAGATGGGCGCCGTCGCCGTCAACAGGCTGGAGAGCGAGGGAGCCGCGGTCTCCCGGGGACGGCGCGCGCTCTACGTGGCGCCGCTGGAGAGCAGCACGTCGACCTCGCCCGGCGCCCCCGTGCTCACCAGCAGCGCCAAGCACGAGGACGACCGGCTCTCCGCGCCCAGCTGGGACGGCCTCGGTGACCTGTGGATCGCCGACCGCAATCCTCAGCACCCTCGGCTCCTCCGGCTGCGGGCAGGCAAGGAAGACCCCGAGGAGATCCCCGTGCCGGACCTGACCAAGGGCCGCAGGATCGAGTCCCTGCACATCTCCTCCGACGGCGTGCGGATCGCCCTGCGCGTCAAGGAACCGGACGGCCACACCTCGCTGCAACTGGGGCGCGTCGTCCGGGCCGGGACGCACGACGAGCCGGAGACACGCGTCGCTCAGCTGCGGTCGGTGGCCCCGCAGCTCGAAGACGTCTCGGCGGTGTCCTGGGCGGGTGTCAGCCGGCTGGTCGTCGTCGGCCGGGAGACCGGCGGCGTCCAGCAGCTCCAGTACGTCGAGACGGACGCCTCGGTCTCCGACCAGCCGACCCTGCCGGGCATCAACGACGTGATGGGCGTGGCCGCCTCCGAGGACGAGAGCCGCGCCCTCCTCGCCAGCTCCGAGGACGGCATCGTCCGGCTGCCCCCGGACGCCAACTGGAAGACCCTGACCGAGAGCGGCTCGGCGCCGGCCTACCCGGGCTGAGCCCCTCGCCCTGCCGCCCTGCCGCCCGTCGGATCCGGGTCTATTCTTCGCGCCGTTCGCCGTTCGCCGTTCGCCGTTCGCCGTTCGCTACCCGTCACCCGGCTCCGGCTCCGGCGACCATGATCGGCTTCGGAAAGGCGTGGCGACCAATCTCCGGTTGACCGGTATTTCCGCAGGTCACGCAAGGGGTGCCAGGAGTTATCCACAGGGCTGGTGGGGCCGGGATCCGGCTGGGACAGTGGAGGCCATGCGGGAGTCGTGGAAGGGGCTCCGGCAGGAGATCGCTGGGCTCGTGCTGCCGGTGGCGTGCGCCGGGTGCGGCCGGGCGGGCGGCGTCCGGGACCGCCTGTGCGGAGCGTGCGGCGCGTTGCTGGGCTCCGCGGTGCCGTGGCGGGTCACGCCGCCGACGGGGCGGTCCGTCCTTCCTCGCGTGTACGCGGCGCTGGCGTACACCGGTGAGGTGCGGGCCGCGCTGCTGGCGCACAAGGAGCGGGGCGCCCTCGGGCTGGCTGGTCCGCTGGGCGCGGCGCTCGCGAGGGCGGTCGTCGCGGCGCTACCGCAGGCCGGCGGGGGCCGGGCGCACGGCGAGGAGCGCGGGCTGCGGCCCCGGATCACGCTCGTGCCGGTGCCGTCGGCGCGTACGGCGGTCGTCGCCCGCGGGCACGACCCGGTGCGTCGCATGGCCCTGGCGGCGTCCCGTCGGCTCCGGCGGGAGGGGATGCCTGCCCGGGTGGCCCCTCTGCTGAGGCAGCGGCGCCCGGTGGCGGACCAGGCGGGGCTGACGGCGGCGCAGCGGCGCGCGAACCTCGACGGCGCGCTGGAATTGGCGCCGGGCGCCGGTGTCCTGCTGGGGACGGAGGACGGAGCGGGAGAGACGAGAGGGATGGGAGAAACGAGAGAGACGAGAGGGGCAGGGCGAGGGGGAGAGGTGGTGCTGGTCGACGACGTGATGACGACGGGGGCCTCGCTGGCGGAGGCGGCTCGTGCGCTGGGAGGGGTGCGAGCGGCAGCCGTGCTCGCGGTCCGCTGCGGGGCGTAGCCGGGGCGGTCGGGGCGCGCGTACCGGGCCCGGGCGCAAGGAGCAGAGGGGGCGTGGAAGGGCGTGAAAAGGCGCGGAAATGGGCCTTGGAATGCCGGTCAGGAACGGGGGTGCGGCCCCCTTCGTTACAGGTGATACAGGGGAAGCGTCCCCTGATCGGAGGTACGTGCCGGTAGGGGGTGCCGAGTCTCCGCTGCCGGAGGTACGTTCGGATTGGGTGGCGATCTTCCCTCTGGGGGAGAAGGAGGTGAAACCCGAAAGCCGACCTTGTGCCGGAGAGTGAACGGCAGGAGGCCGAACCTCCGGCGTCAGTGCACCAAGGACGCTTCGCAGGGAACATGCGAAGCCGTCCGGGAACGGAGTTCTGCGTGGACATCGTCGTCAAGGGCCGAAAGACAGAGGTGCCCGACCGGTTCCGCAAGCACGTGGCCGAAAAGCTGGAGAAGGTCAAGAAGCTCGACGGCAAGGTGATCAACCTTGAGGTCGAGGTGTGCAAGGAGCACAACCCCCGGCAGGCCGACCGTTCCGACAGGGTGGAGATCACCCTGCGTACGCGTGGACCGGTGATTCGCGCGGAGGCCGCGGCCTCCGACCCCTACGCCGCGCTGGACCTGGCCTCCACCAAGCTGGAGGCGCGGCTGCGCAAGCAGGCCGACAAGCGCCGCGTCCACCGAGGGGGCAATCGGGCGCCGATCAGTGTGGCAGCAGCCACGGCCCACCTCGCTTCGGAACTCAACGGAGAACTCGATGCGGCAGCCGGCACGGCGACCGCGACACAGGAGGCCGATGGTGAGCCGGTGGTCACCCGCGTGGGACCGCTGGAGGTGAAGGGCGAGGGGCCGCTCGTCGTCCGCGAGAAGACGCACGCGGCAGCCCCCATGTCGCTCGATCAAGCGCTCTACGAGATGGAGTTGGTGGGCCACGACTTCTACCTGTTCGTCGACTCCGACACCAAGCAGCCGAGCGTCGTCTACCGGCGGCACGGCTACGACTACGGCGTCATCCACCTGGAGCCGGACCCGTTCGTCGAGGAGCCGCCGCCCGGAGCGGGCGGAGCGCTCAGCGGCTGACGACCGCAACCGGCTGCTGACGGCGGCCGAAGGCGGCTGACACAGCCCTGCGCGTCACGGCCCGGTGTTCGCGCCCCCGGCCGGATCTGGCGCCCGGCCGGGGGCGTCGACATGAGTAACATCAGGGCTCACACCAACCGCCTTACTGCGCAGTGGGGTTGGTGCGGAAATGGGTGCAGGGGGAGGAACGATGGTGGACAGCTTCGGGCCGACGATGCCGATGCCCGACGCACACCCGAGTCCGATGACCGATGAGGAGCCGTACGAACGGGGGCCGCAGAAGGAACCGATCAGGGTTCTGGTGGTGGACGACCACGCGCTGTTCCGCCGGGGGCTGGAGATCGTCCTGGCGCAGGAGGAGGACATCGAGGTCGTCGGGGAGGCGGGCGACGGCGCGGAGGCGGTGGAGAAGGCCGCGGATCTTCTGCCGGACATCGTGCTGATGGATGTGCGGATGCCGCGCAGGGGCGGGATCGAGGCGTGCACCTCCATCAAGGAGGTCGCGCCGAGCGCGAAGATCATCATGCTGACCATCAGCGACGAGGAAGCCGATCTCTACGACGCGATCAAGGCGGGGGCGACGGGCTATCTGTTGAAGGAGATCTCGACGGACGAGGTCTCCACGGCGATCCGGGCGGTGGCGGACGGCCAGTCGCAGATCAGTCCGTCGATGGCGGCGAAGCTGCTCACCGAGTTCAAGTCGATGATCCAGCGCACCGACGAGAGCAAGCTGGTGCCGGCGCCGAAGCTCACCGACCGTGAGCTGGAGGTCCTCAAACTCGTGGCGACGGGCATGAACAACCGTGATATCGCCAAGGAGTTGTTCATCAGCGAGAACACCGTGAAGAACCATGTGCGCAACATCCTGGAGAAGTTGCAGCTGCACTCCCGGATGGAGGCCGTGGTCTACGCGATGCGGGAGAAGATCCTGGAGATCCGCTGACGTCCGGTGGAACCGGCCGGACGGCCGCCGGAGAACGCCCCTTGGCCCGTCCGGCGAACGGTCCCCGGCCTTCCCCGGGGCCGCAGCCCAGCCCCCCCCGGGTCTCTCCGGCGGACGGCCTCGGCGGTCGGCCCTCGTCCCGGGCGGGCGGTCCGAGACTTCGGGGCGGGCCCGGGCCGGGCGTGCCGGGGGCGGTTAGGCGTCCAGTGCGGCGAGCAGCCGGGGGCGCAGTTCCTCGGGGGTGCAGCGGTCGATCCGGACCGTCTCGCAGCCGACCCACTCGGCGGCCTCGCGCAGCGCGCGGGCCATCGGCTCCACGGCCTTCGGCCCGGCGAGCGACAGTTGGCGGGCGACGAGCGTGCTGCCCTCGCGCGTCGGGTCCACCCGCCCGCACAGTTTTCCGCCGGCGAGCAGCGGCATGGCGAAGTACCCGTGCACGCGCTTCGGTTTGGGCACGTACGCCTCCAGTCGGTGGGTGAAGCCGAAGATCCGCTCGGTGCGCGCCCGGTCCCAGATCAGGGAGTCGAAGGGGGACAGCAGGGTGGTGCGGTGCCGGCCGCGTGGCTCGGTCCGCAGCGCCTCGGGGTCCGCCCACGCCGGCCGCCGCCAGCCCTCCACCTCCACCGGGACCAGGCCGGTCTCCGGCAGCACGGAGGCGACCTGCTCGTTCTTCAGCCGGTGGTAGTCGGCCAGATCGGCGCGGGTGGCGACGCCCAGGGCCGTGCCGGCCTGGCGGACCAGCTGCCGCAGACAGCTGTGGTCGTCGAGGTCGTCGTGCAGCAGCTCGTCGGGGACGGCGCGTTCCGCGAGGTCGTAGACGCGCTTCCAGCCGCGGCGCTCGGTGACCACCACCTCGCCGGTGTCCAGCAGCCACTCCACGGCGATCTTGTTCTCCGACCAGTCCCACCACTCACCGCCGTTGCGGCCGCCGCCGAGGCCCGCCGTCGTCAGCGGCCCCTCGGCACGCAGCCGGGCGCGCACCGCCTCGCACGAGGACTCCTTGTCCCGCATCCGGTGCCAGCGGTGTCCGCGGGTGCGGAACGCGCGCCGGCGGAAGGCGAAGAGCGGCCACTCCTCGATCGGCAGCACACAGGCGGCGTGCGACCAGTACTCGAAGCTGTGGCCGCCCGTCCAGTAGGCGTTCTCCACGGCCTGCCTGCCGACGGCGCCGAGCCGTGCGTAGGGCACCAGTTCGTGCGAGCGCGCCAGCACCGAGATGGTGTCGAGCTGTACCGCGCCGAGGTGACGCAGCACTCCGCGCACCCCGGCCCGCCGGTCGGGCGCGCCGAGCAGGCCCTGGGCGCGCAGGGCGATCCGGCGGGCCTCGTCGCTGCTCAGGGACACCTCGGGTGCGGGGAGGGCGGGTACGGGCACGGGGCTGGTGGAGAGACCGGTCGTCATGGGCCCGACCATAAGTCCTGGCTCCGACACCGCAGTTGTGCACCGTTCCGCGTTCATGACAGCTGCGCCCCGGTACACAGCCGTGCCCCGGCACACAGCCGTGCCCCGGCACACAGCTGCGCCCCGGTACACAGCTGTGCCCCGGTACACAGCTGTGCTGCTTCGGCGACCGCTGTTCCGCCCGCGGGAACGCACCGCCGGCTCGCCGACGGGACGCACCGCGGCCGCGTCACCTGACAGGGCCGTCCGCTGGCGCCGTCCGCTGGGTCATCTGCTGGGTCGTCTGCTCGGGCCATCCGCTGTGGCCGTCCGCTCGGGCCGTCCGCTGGGTGCGGCTGCTGTGGCTGTCTGCCAGGGCCGTCTGCTGCGGTCACTTCGTGGTGGAAGGCCGGGGCGGTTCCGGGTTCGAGGGAAGGCGGGGCGAGGGCAGGTACGGCGTGCCCGAGGGGTGGTCGAGGTCGGAGGGGAGCAGTGCGGCGACAAGGGCGTCACGCCGTGTCCCCCTGTGCACGATCCGTGCCCGCTGGATCCCTTCCTCCACGAAGCCGATGCTTCTGGCCACGGCGCGTGACCCGGCGTTCTCGACCTGTGCCACCCACTCCAGCCGTTCGACGCCCAGCGCGGAGAAGGCCCAGTCGGCGACGGCCCGGCCCGCCTCGGCCGTGCAGCCCCGGCGACGCCGGTCGCGTGCCGTCCAGAAACCCAGCTCCGCATGGCGTTCCGGGCTGTTCAGCGCGAGCCGCCCGAGGCCCATCGCGCCGACGAGGTCGCCACCGTGTGTGAAAACACCGAAGTTGTACATGGTGTCGTCCCGCCAGCCCGCCGGACTGGTCACCGTGACGAACTCCTCGGCGTCGCGAAGCGTGTACGGTTCGGGCACGGGGACGAACCGCTGGATGTCCGGGTCGTCACAGGCGAGTGCGACGGCCTCGATGTCGGATTCCCGGAAGGCGCGGAGCGTCAGCCGGGGTGTTTCGAGTGTGACGGGTTCCATGCCGTGATTGTGCCGCCGGGGCCTCCGGCACCTTGGAGCGGTCCGGCACGTTGGGGGTACAGGGGCAGTCGTCCCTCGCATACGATGGCCGGTGCGGTAAAGGCCCTCGGCAAGGAGAGGACCTCGGTCGCATCCGCACCGACATCCGCACTGACCGTGCAGACCGTGCCAGGCCCGACCGGCAAGGAGCCACCCCAAGTGTCCGTCTTCGGCAAGCTCATGCGCGCAGGTGAAGGGAAGATCCTGCGCAAGCTGGACCGCATCGCGCGGCAGGTGAATTCCATCGAAGAGGACTTCGTCGATCTGTCGGACGCGGAGCTGCGGGCCCTCACGGACGAGTACAAGGAGCGGCACGCCGACGGCGAGAGCCTCGACGACCTGATGCCGGAGGCGTTCGCGACGGTCCGTGAGGCGGCGAAGCGGGTGCTCGGCGAGCGGCATTACGACGTGCAGTTGATGGGTGGCGCTGCGCTGCACCTCGGTTACGTCGCCGAGATGAAGACCGGTGAGGGCAAGACGCTCGTCGGTACGCTCCCCGCGTATCTGAACGCGATCTCCGGCGAGGGCGTGCACATCGTCACGGTCAACGACTATCTGGCGCAGCGCGACTCCGAGTGGATGGGCCGTGTGCACCGCTTCCTCGGGCTGACCGTCGGCTGCATCGTGGCCAACATGACGCCGGCGCAGCGGCGTGAGCAGTACGCGTGCGACATCACGTACGGCACCAACAACGAGTTCGGATTCGACTACCTGCGCGACAACATGGCGTGGTCGAAGGACGAACTGGTGCAGCGGGGCCACAACTTCGCGATCGTCGACGAGGTCGACTCCATCCTCATCGACGAGGCCCGTACGCCATTGATCATCTCCGGTCCCGCGGACCAGGCCACCAAGTGGTACAGCGACTTCGCGAAGCTCGTGAAGCGCCTGGAGAAGGGCGAGCCGGGCGATCCGCGCACGCAGAAGCCCGAGACGGGCGACTACGAGATCGACGAGAAGAAGCGCACGGTCGGTATCCACGAGGCCGGCGTCACCAAGGTCGAGGACTGGCTGGGGATCGACAACCTCTACGAGTCGGTCAACACCCCGCTCGTCGGTTACCTCAACAACGCGATCAAGGCCAAGGAGCTCTACAAGCGCGACAAGGACTACGTCGTCATGGACGGCGAAGTCATGATCGTCGACGAGCACACGGGCCGTATCCTCGCCGGCCGCCGCTACAACGAGGGCATGCACCAGGCCATCGAGGCCAAGGAAGGCGTGGAGATCAAGGACGAGAACCAGACGCTCGCCACGATCACCCTCCAGAACTTCTTCCGCCTCTACAACACGCTGTCCGGGATGACCGGTACGGCGATGACGGAGGCCGCCGAGTTCCACCAGATCTACAAGCTCGGCGTCGTCCCGATCCCCACCAACCGGCCGCTCGCCCGCGCCGACCAGGCCGACCTCATCTACCGCACCGAGGTCGCCAAGTTCGACGCCGTCGTGGACGACATCGTCGAGAAGCACGAGAAGGGCCAGCCGATCCTCGTCGGCACCACCTCCGTCGAGAAGTCCGAGTACCTCTCCAAGCAGCTCACCAAGCGCGGTGTCGCACACCAGGTGCTGAACGCGAAGAACCACGAACGCGAGGCACTGATCGTCGCCGAGGCCGGCCGGAAGGGCTCGGTCACCGTCGCGACGAACATGGCCGGCCGCGGTACGGACATCAAGCTCGGCGGCAACGCCGAGGGCATGGCCGAGAACGAGCTGCGGGAGCGCGGGCTCGACCCGGTCGAGAACTCCGAGGAGTGGGCCGCGGCACTGCCCGTCGCGCTGGAGAAGGCCGAGAAGTCCGTGAAGGCGGCGGTCGACGAGGTCAAGGAGCTGGGCGGGCTCTACGTCCTGGGCACCGAGCGGCACGAGTCGCGCCGTATCGACAACCAGCTGCGCGGCCGCTCCGGCCGCCAGGGCGACCCGGGCGAGTCCCGCTTCTACCTCTCCCTGGGCGACGACCTCATGCGGCTGTTCAAGGCGCAGATGGTCGAGCGCGTGATGTCCATGGCGAACGTGCCGGACGATGTGCCGATCGAGAACAAGATGGTCACCCGCGCCATCGCGTCCGCGCAGTCCCAGGTCGAGCAGCAGAACTTCGAGATCCGCAAGAACGTCCTCAAGTACGACGAGGTCCTCAACCGGCAGCGCGAGGTCATCTACGGCGAGCGCCGCCGCGTCCTGGAGGGCGAGGATCTGCACGAGCAGGTCCGGCACTTCATGGACGACACCATCGAGGCGTACGTCCAGGCCGAGACGGTCGAGGGCTTCGCCGAGGAATGGGACCTCGACCGGCTGTGGAGCGCGTTCAAGCAGCTCTACCCGGTGAAGGTCACCGTGGAGGAGCTGGAGGACGCCGCCGGCGACCGCGAGGGCATCACCGCCGACTTCATCATCGACTCCATCAAGGACGACATCCACGAGCAGTACGACGCCCGCGAGAAGGAGCTCGGCTCCGAGATCATGCGGGAGCTGGAGCGGCGCGTCGTCCTCTCGGTGCTCGACCGCAAGTGGCGCGAACACCTCTACGAGATGGACTACCTCCAGGAGGGCATCGGCCTGCGTGCCATGGCCCAGAAGGACCCGCTGGTCGAGTACCAGCGGGAGGGCTACGACATGTTCCAGGCCATGATGGACGGCATCAAGGAGGAGTCCGTCGGCTACCTGTTCAACCTGGAGGTCCAGGTCGAGCAGCAGGTCGAGGAAGTCCCCGTCGAGGAGGAGGCCGAGCCGGCGCCCTCGCTGGAGAAGGAGGGCGCGCGCGACGCCGTCCCCGCCGGCGCCGGTGCGAGCCCCGCCCCCGCCATCCACGCCAAGGGCCTGGAAGCGCCCCAGCGTCCCGACCGGCTCCACTTCTCCGCGCCCACAGCGGAAGGCGGGGTCGTCGAGGGCGAGATGGACGCCGGCTCGACCGACGGTGCCGAGGCCGGCCCCGTCCGCTCCGAGGCCGACGGGCTGACGCGGGCCGAGCGGCGGAAGGCGCAGAAGGGGCGTAAGAAGCGGAAGTGAGCGGGCTGGAGCCCGCCCTCTGATCCGGGGCCTGCCCTTTGCGGGCCCTCTGATCCGGGGCCTGCCCTTTGCGGGGCGGGCCCCGATCCCTTTCCCGGCCAGACCCGGGCCGTTCCCGTCTTGGTCCGCCCCTCCCTGGCGTGCCCGGCTCGGCTCGGTCGATTCCTGGCGCCCCTTGTCCGGCTTGCTCCCGGCTCGGTCGGCTCCTGGCGTGCCCTGCTCCTGGCGGGCCCTGCCGGGCCTGCTCCTGGCTTGGTCCACCCGTGGAACTCCTGGCCCGGCTTGGTCCGCTGCTGGCGGTTCCTGTCCGGCTTGCTCCCGGCTTCGTCCGCTCTTGGTGGGCCCTGCCTGGTTTCCTCGCGGCTGGGTCCGCTGCCGGCTGCCCTGCCTGGCTTGCTGCTGGCCGTTTCTGGCCGGGGGCTGTGCCTCGGGCTTTCCGGGAGTGTGCCGGACGGCCCGGCGTCCGCGCCGAGGGAGTCGGCTACTGGTATTGGCGGCTCAGGGACACCAGGGCCAGGGTCACCAGGGTCACGGGTATCGCGACCGCGAGGGCGCCGAGTGCGATGGCGGAGTGGGCGCGGAGGCGGCCGGTCGTGGCGTCGCGGCGGGCGCGTCGCAGGGAGACGGCTCCGGAGACGACGGCGCAGACCCCGACGGGCACGACGAGATAGCCGGGCACGATGCGGAACCACATCGGGACGGACTCCGGCAGCGCGGGGCAGCAGAGCAGCACGATGGCGGCGATCCCCAGCGCGAGCGGGACCGTGCCCCTCGGCTTCGGCCGGGGCGTCGTTCCCGCAGCGGGGCCGGCGTTGTGCAGCGCGGAACTCATGCCCCGGAGGTTAGGAGGGAGACGGCGCCCCCGCCTGAGTCCGGCTACCCAGGCGGGGTGAGTAGTCGCCCGCGTCCTCGTCACCGGTGCGGGCGGGACCGACCGGGGCACCCGGTAGCGAGCGGGTCGAACAGGACTGAGCGGGCGGACGGGACGGACCGGACGGTGTGCCGGGCGGTCGTTTCGGTGTGCCGTGCGTCTCCCGGCGTGGGTGGGATGCGGGCCCGGCCGTCGGCGGGGAAACCGGGGCCGGGCCCGGCCCGGTCAGGCGGGGTCGGGTCGGAGGGAGCGCGGGCTCAGGGGCGTCGGCTCCGTGGGCCTCGTCCGCCCCTGGTGCTCCTGCTCGGCCTGCCTGTCCTGGCGCCCGGTGCCGTGGGGGCGTCCGTGTCGAGCGTGAGCGCCGTGCACTGCCAACGCCGGGCGTCCGGGCAGAACTCCAGCCGGAAGGCGAGGGCCCGCTGGCGGTCACCGGTGGCAATGCGTGCGCAGCCCTCGATGACGCCGGGCACGGGGCTGCTGCCGTGTGCGGCCAGGACGGCGGGTGTGCTGCGGTCGCTGCCGCGGGGCCGGAAGGGGGCGAGCGGGGCGAGCGCGGACAGCCGGTCGAAGGCCGTGCCCCGCACGTGTGCGACGAGCGTGTGCACCGGGCACTGGCCGCTGAGCACCAGCAGCAGCCGCTGGGCGAACCAGTGCGGGGGCCGGTGTTCGCGGGCCCGGCCTGCCGCGGCGCGGAGGGCCGAGTCGGCGGGCCGTCGGCTGTCGCGCCGCCCGGGCGGCCGGGTCGGGCCCCCGCGACCCGGCCCGGCCGTACCGGGGCGACGCCGCGACCGGCGCCGGGCCTCCCCGTCGGTCGTCGTCCCGCCGTCGTCTCCGCGACCGCCGCCGTCGCCACCGTCACCACTGCCGGTGCCTGTGCCGAGGGGCGCCTCCTGCCGGGGCGGGGAGGGCTCGCCAGGGCGGGACGCGTCGGACGGGTCTGTCGAGCTGGACGGGCTCCCCGGGCCGGACGGGCTCCCCGAGCTGGACGGGTCCGCCCGGCCGGACAGGCTCCCCGCGCCGGACGGGCGGGGTGCCGGTGAGGCCGAGCGTGCTGGTGAGGCCGAGGGTGTTGGGGACATTCGATGCGCTCCGTGCGGCCTGTGGGACGCGTGTGCTTCGTGTGTCTCGTCCGTCCCGTGCGCCTGGTGCTCCCGAGGCGGGGCCGCCTGCCGTCGGGGCGGGGGCGTCGTTGCGGAGGGCGCGGGCCGTGGCGGCGTCGGCGTTGCCGGGGTCGTCGTCGCGGGGGCTGGTGCCGGGACGGCGGGGCCGCGGGGCGGTCCGGCGGTGGGGAGCGCGGTGGGGAGTGGGGAGCGCTGGGGCGGGACGCGGTGGCCGGGCTGGGGCGGGGCGTGGGGAGTCGCGGGTGCGAGCGGGGCAGGGATGGGTGTGCGCATGGGTCCCCCGGAGAATGGCGTTGAGCGGTCGTCCATCGATACCGGCCGGTAACCGAGTGGCTGCGACGGTTGTATCCGCGCTGCTCGCCTCCCCGCAACGGTCCGGGCCCCGCCCGGGAGGACCTTGAGGAAATTCATCTGTCCGTATGACAAGGCGCCTCGGTGTTGTCGTCGCACCCCGTCTGCCTGCGGGTTTGTGCGGCGGCCGGCGGCGACGGCGCGCGGCGACGGCCCGTATGCTGACGGAGCACACCCTCCGGCGACACACGAAAGCGGCAGCGATGCGCGTCTATCTCCCCCTGACCCTGCCCGCTCTGCGTGAGGCGCACGGTGCGGGAGAGGTCGGCCCCGCGCCCCTCACGGCGTATGCGGTGACCCCCGCGCTGCGCGAGTGGCTCGGCTCGGAGGACGAGGAAGAGCTGGAGTACACGGCGCTCGGCCTGGCCGCGCACGCCTCGCTGCGCCTGCTCGCTCAGCAGCCGGAGGCGCCCCGGCGCCGGGTCGTCGTCGTGGCGGAGGTCGCCGACCGGCAGGTCGAGGAGGGCGCCGGGCACGGCGGTGACGGCGGCGACGGCGGGGACGACGAGGGTGCGGCGGGCCGGGTGCGGGTCGTCGCGGCGGTGCCGTTCAAGAAGGTGGCGGCGGTCCATGTGGACGCGGAGGACGCGGTGGAGGCCGTCACGGCGGCCGCTGCGGCGTGGGACGCGGCGGACGGCGGCGAGGAGGAGGCGCTGGCGGTGGTGGACGCCGCCGGGGAGCACGATCTGCTCTGGTACGCGACGCAGGAGGTCCCCGAGCTGCTGGGCCGCTGAGGCCGGAGCGGAGAGCGGCTTTCCGTGCCGGTCGTCCCGCACGCGTGAGCCCTCGCACGCGCGACGGAATTCCCTGTCGCCGTGTCGGACCCTGCACGTACCTTCGGGGCATGGTCTTGGGGCAGGAGAGCGTGGGAAGCGCAGGCGGTGCGGCGGCCGGCCGGCGGGCGGCGCACATCGTGTGGGACTGGAACGGGACGTTGCTGGCCGACATCCATGCGGTGATCGACGCGACGAACGCGGCCTTCGCCGAGCTGGGGCTCCCGAGGATCACGCTGGAGCGGTACCGCGAGCTGTACTGCGTGCCGGTGCCGCGGTTCTACGAACGGCTGATCGGGCGGGCGCCGACCGCCGACGAGTGGCAGACGATGGACCGTACGTTCCACCGGCACTACTGGCGGCTCGCGGCCGGCGCCGGTCTCGCCGACGGCGCGGCGGAGCTGCTGGCCGCGCGGCAGACGGCCGGCCACACCCAGTCGCTGTGTTCGCTGGCTCCGCACGAGCGGCTGGTGCCGCTGGTGCGTGAGCACGGCATCGACCGGCACTTCCTGCGGGTCGACGGCGCCGTGGACGGCGCGGCGCACGGCAAGGCGGCGCAGATGGTGCGCCATCTCGCGGCGCTGGAGGGCGTCGACCCGGCGCGCACGGTGGTGATCGGGGACGCCGTCGACGACGCCCGGGCCGCGGCGCACGCCGGTGCGCTCGCGGTGCTGTTCACCGGCGGTTCGCACAGCAGGAGAAGCCTCCAGGAAGCGGGGGTTCCGGTGGTGGATTCGCTGGAGGAGGCCGTCGAGGTCGCCGACTCCCTCGCGGCGGACGGCTGAGGGGCGGTCATGGGGGAGAGCTGCCGGCCCGGTGGAGGGGTGCCGGCCGAGGGGCGGCCGGGGCAGGACAGTCGGACGGATGTACGGGGAGTTCTCCGCGGCGGGAGGCGTGCGGGCGGACGGGGCGGCGGGCCGGTGGCGTGGCCGCACGTCGGCCCGGGTGTGCGGAACGTCTCCCTTACGAACCGTCCAAGTCATCGGGGGCCTTCGCACCGCTTTGTATGTATAAGGCCCATGACGGTCTCCCCGGCCGGAGAGATAGCCTTGCCTCGTGATCAGCGCGATATCCCTCGGAGGGTCCGCGCCCGAGCGCACCTCCGCACAGCGCCCCGCGCAACGCAGCGACCGGGGCGCCGCTGATCGTGTTTCCCGGCGCGGCCGTGAGCGGCGATCCCGCGGTGCGTTGCCGTGCCTCATCCATCCCTACGTCACGCAACGGCGCGCGACAGGAGCCAGAGGACATGCAGAGCAAGCTGGATGAAGAGAAAGCCGAGCGGCTGGCGGAGGCCGCGAGGGTGGCCGAGCAGAGCCCGGCGGGGGGACGCCATCCGGTGAAGGGGCTCGGAGACGTCGCCGACGTCGACCAGGGCTCCGGGGAGGTCAAGGGCGGCAAGGGCGGCAAGTCCGGCCGGAACGGCAAGTCCGGCAGGTCCGGCAAGGGCGGGTCCGGGCAGGTCGACAACGACGCTCTGCGCAGGTACCTCCAGCGCTACTACCTGCACACGGCGCCCGAGGACCTCGCGGACCGTGACCCGGTCGACATCCTCGGCGCGGCTCTCTCCCACTACCGTCTCGCGCAGGACCGCCCGCAGGGCACGGCGAACGTCCGGGTGTACTCCCCGTCCATCGACGAGAACGGCTGGTCGTGCACGCACACCGTCGTCGAGGTCGTCACGGACGACATGCCGTTCCTGGTGGACTCGGTCACCAACGAGCTGTCCCGGCAGGGCCGGGGGATCCACGCCGTGGTGCACCCGCAGATGGTCGTGCGCCGGGATGTGGCGGGCAGCCTCCAGGAGGTGCTGGCGTCGGGCCGGGACGAGCCCTCGGCGTCCGGGGCGGGGACGGACGAGAAGCTGCCGCACGACGCCGTCGTCGAGTCCTGGATCCATGTCGAGATCGACCGCGAGACGGAACGCGACGATCTCAAGCAGATCAACTCCGATCTGCTGCGGATCCTCTCGGATGTGCGGGAGGCGGTGGAGGACTGGCACAAGATGCGCAACGCCGCCCTCCGGATCGCCGACGAGCTGCCCGCCGAGCCCACCGACGACCTGCCCGAGCAGGAGATCGAGGAGGCCCGTGAGCTGCTGCGCTGGCTCGCCGACGACCACTTCACGTTCCTCGGGTACCGCGAGTACGAGCTGGAGGCGGCCGCGGACACCGACGGCCGCGAGGGCGAGGAGCTGAGCCTCAACCCGGTGCCCGGCAGCGGGCTGGGCATTCTGCGCTCCGACCCGCAGCACGCCGCCGACGAGGGGCACCCTGTCTCGCCGTCCTTCAACCGGCTGCCGGCCGATGCCCGGGCCAAGGCCCGCGAGCACCGGCTGCTGGTGCTCACCAAGGCGAACAGCCGCGCCACGGTGCACAGGTCCTCGTACCTGGACTACGTGGGCGTCAAGAAGTTCGACGCCGACGGCAACGTCGTCGGTGAGCGCCGGTTCCTCGGGCTGTTCTCCTCCGCCGTGTACACCGAGTCGGTGCGGCGGATGCCGGTCATCCGGCGCAAGGTCGCCGAGGTGCTCGACGGCGCGGGCTTCACCCCGGACAGCCACGCGGGCCGCGATCTGCTCCAGATCCTGGAGACCTATCCGCGTGACGAGCTGTTCCAGACCCCCGGCGACCAGCTGCGCTCCATCGCGACCTCCGTCCTCTACCTCCAGGAGCGCCGCAAGCTGCGGCTGTATCTGCGCCGGGACGACTACGGGCGCTACTACTCGGCGCTGGTCTATCTGCCGCGCGACCGGTACACGACGGCGGTGCGGCTGCGGCTGACCGACATCCTCACCGAGGAACTGGGCGGCACCAGCGTCGACTTCACCGCGTGGAACACCGAGTCGGTGCTCTCCCGGCTGCACTTCGTCATTCGCGTCAAGCAGGGCGCGGAGCTGGCGGAGCTGACCGACGCGGAGACCGACCGGATCGAGGCGCGGCTCGCCGAGGCGGCCCGCTCCTGGGCGGACGGCTTCAACGAGGCGCTGGTCGCCGAGTGCGGCGAGGAGCAGGCGGCGGAGCTGGCGCACAAGTACGCGCGTGCGTTCCCCGAGGGCTACAAGGCGGACTTCTCGCCGCGTGCTGCGGTCGCCGACCTCCAGCACATCGACCACCTGGCGCGCGGCGGCGACGAGAGCGACTTCGCGCTGAGCCTGTACGAACCGGTGGGGGCCGCGCCGGGCGAGCGCCGCTTCAAGATCTACCGGACGGGCCGGCCGGTCTCGCTCTCGGCGGTGCTGCCGGGGCTCCAGGCCATGGGCGTCGAGGTGGTCGACGAACGGCCGTACGAGCTGCGCTGCTCGGACCGTTCGCACGCCTGGATCTACGACTTCGGCCTGCGGCTGCCCGACGGCAAGAAGGGCCTGGACGAGGAGACCCGGGACCGCTTCCAGGAGGCGTTCGCCGCCATCTGGACGGGCCGCGCCGAGAACGACGGGCTCAACGCGCTGGTGCTCTCGGCCGGGCTGACCTGGCGGCAGGCGATGGTGCTGCGGGCCTACGCGAAGTATCTGCGGCAGGCCGGGGCGACCTTCAGCCAGGCGTACATGGAGGACACCCTCCGGAAGAACGTGCACACCACGCGGCTGCTCGTCAGCCTGTTCGAGGCGCGGCTGGATCCGGTGCGCGCCCGCGCGGGGCACGAGCTGACGGACGGGCTGCTGGAGGAGCTGACCGGCGCACTGGACCAGGTCGCCAGCCTGGACGAGGACCGCATCCTGCGCTCCTTCCTCACCGTCATCAACGCCACGCTCCGCACCAACTACTTCCAGACGGCGAGCGACGGCACCCCGCACGGCTACGTCTCGATGAAGCTGGACCCGCAGGCGATCCCGGATCTGCCGGCGCCGCGTCCGCAGTACGAGATCTGGGTGTACTCGCCGCGCGTCGAGGGCGTGCACCTGCGGTTCGGCAAGGTCGCGCGCGGCGGTCTGCGCTGGTCGGACCGGCGGGAGGACTTCCGCACGGAGATTCTCGGCCTGGTCAAGGCGCAGGAGGTGAAGAACACCGTCATCGTGCCGGTCGGCGCCAAGGGCGGGTTCGTCGGCAAGCGGCTGCCGGACCCGGCCGTCGACCGGGACGCCTGGCAGTCCGAGGGCATCGCCTGCTACAAGACGTTCATCTCCGGGCTGCTCGACATCACCGACAACCTCGTCGGCGGCGAGGTCGTGCACCCCGAGGACGTCGTCCGGCACGACGGCGACGACACCTACCTCGTCGTCGCCGCCGACAAGGGCACCGCGACCTTCTCGGACATCGCCAACGAGGTCGCCGTCTCCTACGGCTTCTGGCTCGGCGACGCGTTCGCCTCCGGCGGCTCGGCCGGCTACGACCACAAGGGCATGGGCATCACGGCCCGCGGCGCCTGGGAGTCGGTCAAGCGGCACTTCCGCGAGCTGGGGCACGACACCCAGACGGAGGACTTCACCGCCGTCGGCGTCGGCGACATGTCCGGCGACGTGTTCGGCAACGGCATGCTGCTGTCCGAGCACATCCGCCTGGTCGCGGCCTTCGACCACCGGCACATCTTCCTCGACCCCGACCCCGACGCGGCGACCTCGTACGCCGAGCGGCGCCGGCTGTTCGAGCTGCCGCGTTCCTCCTGGGAGGACTACAACAGCGAGCTGATCTCGGCGGGCGGCGGTGTCTATCCGCGCAGCGCCAAGTCGGTGCCCGTCTCCCCGCAGGTCAGGGCGGCGCTCGGGCTGGAGTCCAAGGTCACCAAGATGACCCCGGCCGAGCTGATGAAGGCCATCCTGACGGCCCCCGTCGACCTGCTGTGGAACGGCGGCATCGGCACCTACGTCAAGGCGTCCACGGAGACGGACGCGGACGTCGGCGACAAGGCGAACGACGCGATCCGGGTGGACGGCCGCGATCTGCGTGTCAAGGTCGTCGGCGAGGGCGGCAACCTGGGCTGCACCCAGCTCGGCCGGATCGAGTTCGCGCGCACCGGCGGCAGGATCAACACCGACGCGATCGACAACAGCGCCGGAGTGGACACCTCCGACCACGAGGTGAACATCAAGATCCTGCTGAACGCGGTCGTCGCGGACGGTGACATGACCGTCAAGCAGCGCAACGCCCTGCTGGCCGAGATGACCGACGAGGTCGGCGCCCTCGTGCTGCGCAACAACTACGCGCAGAACGCCGCGCTGGCCAACTCCCAGGCGCAGGCGCCCAGTCTGCTGCTGGCCAACCAGCGGCAGATGAAGCGGCTGGCCAAGGAGGGCCACCTCGACCGGGCCCTGGAGTTCCTGCCCACCGACAAGCAGATCCGGGAGCGGCTGTCCAACGGCGAGGGCCTCAGCCAGCCCGAGCTGGCGGTGATGCTCGCCTACACCAAGATCACGGTGACGGACGAGCTGATCGGCACCACGCTGCCGGACGAGGGATACCTCCAGCACCTGCTGTACGCCTACTTCCCGGAGGCCCTGCGCAAGCGGTTCGAGCAGCAGATCGACTCGCATGCGCTGCGTCGCGAGATCATCACCACGGTGCTGGTCAACGACACCGTCAACACGGCCGGTTCCACGTTCCTGCACCGTATGAAGGAGGAGTCCGGCGCCTCCACGGAGGAGATCGTCCGGGCGCACACCGCCGCCCGCGGCATCTTCCGGCTCGGCGACATCTGGGACGCGGTCGAGGCCGTCGACAACAAGGTCTCCGCCGAGGTGCTCACCGGTATCCGGCTGCGCTCCCGGCAGCTCGTCGAGCGGGCCACCCGCTGGCTGCTCAACAACCGGCCGCAGCCGCTGCAACTGGCCGAGACCATCGAGCTGTTCGCCGGCCGGGTCGAGACGGTGTGGTCCGAGCTGCCCAAGCTGCTCAAGGGCGACGACGCCAAGTGGCACCAGAAGGTGTACGACCAGCTGTCGGCCGCCGGGGTTCCCCAGCACCTGGCACAGCGCGTCGCCGGCTGCTCCGCCGCCTTCTCGGCGCTGGACGTGGTCGCGGTGGCGGGCCGTATGGACATGGACCTCATGCACGTCGCCGAGGTCTACTTCGACCTCGCCGACCGGCTCGGCATCACCCAGCTCCAGGGGCGCGTCAGCGAGCTGCCGCGCGCCGACCGCTGGCAGTCGATGGCCCGTGCGTCGATCCGTGAGGACCTCTACGCGGCGCACCAGCTGCTGACGGCGGACGTGCTCGCGGCCGGCGAGGGCAACGCCTCGGCCGAGGAGCGCTACCAGGCGTGGGAGGAGAAGAACCGCTCCATCCTGGTCCGGGCCCGCGGCACCCTCGACGAGATCCAGGCGTCCGAGACCTTCGACCTGGCGAACCTCTCGGTGGCCATGCGCACCATGCGCACCCTGCTGCGCAGCAACCGCTGACCCGCGGTTCCCGCACACCGGACGGGCCCCGGCGGCACACCCCGTGCCGCCGGGGCCCGTCGCGCGTCCGTGGCCGCGCAGCTGCCCGCCCCCGCTCGCCCCGCTTCCTCGTCAGCCCGGCCGCCGACCCGTCGCACCGCCTGCCCGACCGGCCCGAACGGACGAGCGCCGCGCGACCGGGACACCCCCCACTGCCTACCGTGAAGTGTGGGCGAGCCGGCGAAGATCCCCGAGGACCCCGACGAGACGGCCGAAGCGGCGGTGGCAGCGGGCCCGGACGCCGAGGTGGGCCCGGACCCCTGGGCGAACCCGGACCCGGAGGTGGGGCCCGGTGCCGAGGTGGGCCTCGCGTCGGAGGCGGGTCCGGATGCGGAGCCGGGCCTTGTCGCGGAGGCGGAACTGGGCCCGGACCCCGGGGCGAACCCGGGCCCCGAGCTGGGACCCGACGCCGAGGCGGGCCTCGCTGCGGAGGTGGAGCCGGGTTCCGAGGTGGGTCCGGACCCCGAGCTGGGTCCGGATACCGAGCTGGGCACGGAAGCCGCGGTGGGCCCGGACGCCCGGGGAGGCGTGTCCGCCGCCGGCGATCCCGCGGCCGAGGGCGGTGCCGCTGTCCCGCCCGGTCCGTCCGGCCTCGGCGCCCCACCGCACACGGGCTCCGGCGGTTCACCCGGGCCCGGCAGCTCGCCCGGCCCGGGGCCCGGCCCCGGCAGGCCCCGTTCCGGTGTGCGTCCCCGGCTGGGTGCCCTCGCCTCCGTCGGGCGTTCCCTCGTCGCCCCGGTCGCGCTGACGGCCGTCGGGTATCTGCTCCAGGTCGTCGGGGTCCTGGCGGGGGCGGTCTGGGCGGTGGTCGGTGGGGCCGTGCTGGGGGCGCTGACCGAGGTGCTGTTTCTGCGGCGGGCACGCCGGGTCGCGCGGCAGATGGCGCGCGCCCAGTTCACCCTTCCGGTGCGGCAGCTGGTGCGGGACGGGCTGCTGCTGGGCGGGCTGGCCCGGCTGGACGTGCTGCGTGCCGACGGCACCGGCGCCTGGCTGCTGCTGGGTGTGCTGGGCTGCTGGGCCCTGCACTTCCTGTGCCAGGCGGTGGCCGGTGCGGTACGTGCCCGCCGCCGGCTGCCGGTCGTCACCCGCAACATCGACGCCACGGGGCTGGGGGTGAACCGGGCGCCGCCGTCCCTGTTCGCACAGCGTGGCGGCGTGCGGCTCGCGGGCGTCGGGCTGCTGCTGACGGCGGGCATGGCGGTGTCGGCGGGCACCGGCGGGCCCGCCGGTGCCCTGGCCGCGGTGTCCCTCTGCGCCCTCGTGCTGCTGGCCGGGACCGCGTATCTGGCGGGGTGGCTGCTGCCGCACAGACGGGTGGCGGACGAGGACGCGGCCATGGCGTGGCTGGACGCGTGGCTGGCGGAGTACCGGCCCACCGTGGGCCTGTACTTCTCCGGCGGCCCGGCCTCCGCGTACCAGGCCGACATGTGGCTGACGACGCTCGCACAGCTGGACGAGCGCCCGCTGATCGTCCTGCGGGAGCGGTTCATGGTGCAGAAGCTGGAGGCGACGGATCTGCCCATCCTGTGTCTGCCGAAGGTGGCGCATCTGATGCGGCTGGAGCACTCCGGTCTGAAGGTGCTGCTCCATCCGTCG
>NZ_BJMM01000062.1 GCF_006539165.1 Streptomyces cacaoi
AGTATGTGGTCCAACGAGTCGGACAGATGCGGCAACCGCACAGCGACGACGTCCTCGCCCTGCCAGGCCAGCACCACGTCGTCGCCCTGTGCCTCGCCCGGCGCGACCATCTCCCCGCCCATCGCGTCGACCAGCGGCTTGACCGCGACGACGAACGGATGGTCCTCGGACGCGCGCCCACGCTCGTCGCCCATCAGTCCTCGTCCTCCCCGAGCACGTTGACCTGGAGGGAGACCCGGGTGGCTCCGGACTCCAGCGATCTGCGCAGCAGCGCGTCGACAGCGGTCAGCACGGCGTCGGCGGGCCCCTCGGCCGTGTTGCCGAACGGGCCCACGTCCACCGTGTCCATCCCGGCGGCCTGGACCACCTCGCGGGCCACGACCGCGTGCTCGGGAGCCTCGTCCAGATCGAACGGCTCGGTCGTGAACTCCACTCGCAATCGCCTCATGGCCCCCACAGTAGCGACGGCGGCGGACCGCCACCCGGCCGGTACCGGCCGGCGCCGGGCCGGCTCAGCCCAGTTCGGCGTGGAGCGTGCGCAGGAACTCGACGCTCCTGGCGGGCGGGTACGCCTCGGCGGAGAGCCTGTCCATGATCAACGTGTACTGGTCGATCTCTTCCTGCTTGTCGAGATAGACGGCGCTGGTCAGATGCTCCATGTAGACCTTGTCCGGCAGATCCGGGTCGGCGAACCGCAGGATCGTCACCGGCGAGCCGACCGCGGCGCTGCTCACCGCGAACGGCGCCACCTGAAGGGTGATCTCGGGCCGCTCCGCCATCGTCAGCAGATGCTCCAGCTGGGCGCGCATCACCTCGGTACCGCCGAACGGCCGCCGCACCACGGCCTCGTCGACGACCGCCCACAGCCGGGGCGGCTCCTCGCGGTCCAGCACCATCTGCTGGCGCATCATGCGCAGTTCGACGAGCCGGGCGATCTTGCGTGCCTCGGTGTTCGGATAGCCGAGCTTGCTGACGGCGTACGCGTAGTCCTCGGTCTGGAGCAGGCCCGGCAGGAACTGCACCTCGTAGGTGCGGATCATCGACGCCGCCTCTTCGAGGCCGAGGTGCAGTTCGAACCACTCCTCGACGACGTCGCTGTACCGGTGCCACCAGCCGGCCGAGTTGGCGTGCCGGGCCATCTCGAAGAACTCGGCGCGCTTGTCCGGGTCGTGCACCCCGTACAGCGTGAGCAGATCGCGCAGGTCCCGCTCCTTGGCGCCGACCTGCCCGCGCTCCAGCCGCGTGATCTTCGCATGGGAGCCGCGGATGGCCCGCCCGGCGTCCTCGCGGGTGATGTCGCGCTCCTGCCGCAGCCTGCGCAGCCGCACGCCCAGGATGATCCGCAGCGCTGTCGGGCCGGGCAGCGGCTCGCTGCCGGGTCCGCGCGACGGATCACCGATCGGCTGCATCATGGCGGGCATTGCGACTCCCGTGGGTGACTGAGCGGTGGCATCAGTGTGACACCGGCACTCGGTCCGGGTACAGGCGCCCGGAGAATATGCCGACCATTTCGTACCACCGGTCGACGGACCCGCGCGGCCCGGGGCGGACGGCCGCGGTCGGCAACCCGCCCTCCAGGCCGGGGAGTTGAACGCCCGGCACGTGGGCGTCCCGGGGCCGTCGGCGTGTATAGGCTGCTCCCCTGAGAACGTCGCAGGCAACGGGAGGGGCCACATGAACGGGAGCGACGGCGGGACGGGCCGCACCACGCGCCAGGAGCCGGCCGAGCGGGATCTGGGGCTCGACCGCCACCACAGTGCCCGGATCTACGACTACTTCCTCGGCGGCCAAACCAACTTCCCGCCCGACCGCGAGGTCGCCGAGAAACTCCTGGCGGCCTTCCCCGGCTTCCGGCACGCCGCACACGCCAACCGCGCGTTCATGCACCGGGCCGCCCGCTTCGTCGCCGACCACGGCGTCCACCAGTTCCTGGACATCGGCACCGGCATCCCCACCAGCCCGAATCTGCACGAGGTGGTGCAGGCCCAGGTCCCGGCGGCACGCGTCGTCTACGCCGACAACGACCCGATCGTCCTCTCGCACGCCCGGGCCCTGCTGAGCGGGACGCCCGAGGGCCGCACCGTCTACGTCGAGGCCGACGTCACCGAGCCGCAGGGCATCCTGGACGCGCCCGAGCTGCACGAGACGCTCGACATGAGCGCGCCCGTCGCGCTCTGTCTGGTGGGGCTGCTGCACTACATCACCGACGAGATGGACGCGCACGGCATCGTCCGCCATCTCGTCGACGCGCTCGCGCCCGGCTCCTTCGTCGTCCTCTCCCAGTGCACACCGGACTTCGCGCCGGACGAGTGGGAGGAGGCCATGGAGGTCTACCGCGCCGAGAGCGGCAGCGCGCAGGTGCGCCCGCGCGCGGAGTTCGCCAGGTTCTTCGACGGCCTGGAGCTGTTCGAGCCCGGCATCGAGGTCCCGCACAGGTGGCACCCGGAGCCGGACTCCCCCGTGCTCGTCAACGTCCCCGACCCGGGTGAGCGGGCGGACGCGCTCGTCAGCATGTGGGCGGGGGTCGCCCGCAAGCGGTGACGGCCGCCTCGCCGGGCGGCGCTCCGCGGCGGGGTCGCGGTCCCGGCCGCGCTCAGCCGCCGGGCGCGAAGTCCCCCGTGGTGGCGAACCTCGTCCGGTCGCGGGTGCCGGTGCCGCGGGTGATCCACCAGTGCGTGGGGTGCTCCCCGTAGAGGCCGAACAGCACTCCGGCGCCCCAGTCGAGGACGAGTTCGTCCGTGCCGTCGCCGTCGAAGTCCCCGGCTCCGGCGGGCCGCGCGTGCCGCCACTTCGCGGGCGTCTTCTCGCCGTTCGCCGTCGCCGGTCCCTGCCGCAGGATCCGGGTGCGGCGGGCGCCGTCGCGGGAGTCGGGGAAGTCGAAGAAGGTGGCGCCCTGGTAGGTGGCGACGAGGAGGCCGTCGCGGCCGTCGCCGTCCGGGTCGGCTGCCACGTAGCCGCCCGGCCCGTAGTCGGTGCCGGCGCCCCGCGGCACCTTCGGCAGCCGGTGGCGGACGGGCCGCCCGCCGTCGCCGGGGTGGACGGTGAACGTGCCGCCCACACCGGCCGGTTCCGTCCCGTACCCGGGCTCGTCGTTGCGGCTCCCGTCGTCGCCGACGGCCACGTCCCGCTTGCCGTCCCCGTCGAAGTCGCCGAAGGCGTGCGCGTTCCCGCGCCGCAGTTTCTCGCCGGGTCCGGACAGCGGGGTGCCGGGGCGTGCCCGGTAGAGAGTGTTGCCGGTCTGCTCGCCGTCGCTCGTCTCGTCGACGAGGAGCGAGGTGGCGCGGGACTTCCCGGAGGGGTCGAGGGCGTCGGCGACGGGCGTGCCGTCCGACCACGGCAGCGAGGTGTCGGTGCGCGCGGGTACGCCCTGGCGTGAGACGGGCCCGTAGAGCACCACCAGGGACGACCGGTTCTTGGCGAATCCGGCGAGGTCGTGGTGGCCGTCGCCGTCGAAGTCGCCCCGGACGAGGGAGTCCAGACCCTGCCGGGCCGCACCGGCCGGCAGCCGCAGCGGGGTCGCCCCGCCCTTGCCCTGCGGGCCCTCGGGCGAGCCCCAGGTGATGTAGGGGATGCCGCGGGGCGCGATGGTGTCGCCGTCCTCGACCTGCTCGCCGAACACCGGGGTGACGGCGTCGGGGAAACCGTCGCCGTCCAGGTCGGCGGTGACGGTGCGGATACGGCCGCCCGGCTCGACGAGCGGGGTCCCACGGGAGCCCGCCGCCTTGTCGTCCGCGGGCAGGCCCAGGCTGCGCCGGTCCCAGAACGTGCGCACCGTGGGGTCGAGGCCCTTGGCCGAGCCGTGGACGACGGCGAGCCGCCGTTCGCCGCCGGGCTGTTCGGTGTCGCCGGAGGGGACCGGCACGAGCAGGTCGCGGTAGCCGTCGCCGTTGAGGTCGTCGGGGTCCTTGGAGCCCTTGCCCCGGGCCGGCGCACGGCTCGCGCCGGGGGCCTGCGGCACCGCGGTCGCCCCCTTGCCGTTCGGGGAGGACTCGGGCCCGTCTCCCCGCTGCTCGGTTCCGCACCCGGTGAGCGGGGCGAGCACGGCACAGACGGCGCCGAGGGCGAGGGCGGACAGCAGGCTGCGTGGCTTCATGGCCGACACCCTCACATCTTTGCGCGCGTTCCCGGCCGGCGGTGCGCAGTTGTTGTGCGGTCGTCACCGGCCGTTTTCCCGGCGGCGGTGGCCGACGGGCGGCAGCGACGGACGGAGGGCCCGAACTGCGGGCGGGCGTACGGGAGTTGGCACCGAGTGCCAGTGGCGGAGGTCCGGAGGTTCCGCAGGTGGCCGGGCACCGGCTCGTCGCGGGGATTCCCTCTCGACGGGCCTTGACAGGCTCCGGGAATCGGTAGCAGTCTTCCAGTGCGCAGAATACGAGTTCCACATTACGGAAAACATCCTCGGAGCTTCACCCGCGCACCCGGGCCCCCGTCGGCCCGGGGACAACCCCGGCCCTCGTCGGCCCGGGAATCCCCTCGGATCCTCAGCACTTTCAGCACCTTCTCCGACCCCTCGTCACCCACCACGGAAGGGAGTGCGGTCGCAGTGGCCTCCCCGCACCGGTTCACCGTCAACGCCTCGATCCTCTTCACCGAGCTGCCCCTGCTGGAGCGCCCGGCCGCGGTCGCCGCCGCCGGCTTCGACGCGCTGGAGCTGTGGTGGCCCTGGGTCGACGCTCCCGTCCCCGAGCAGTCCGAACTGGACGCGCTGCGCGGCGCGTTGGAGGACGCCGGGGTGCAGCTGACCGGACTGAACTTCTACGCGGGACAGCTGCCCGGGCCCGACCGGGGCGCGCTGTCCATCCCGGGTGAGGAGTCGGAGAAGTTCCGCGACAACCTCGCCGTTGCCGCCGGCTTCGCCAAGTCCGTCGGCTGCACGGCGCTCAACGCGCTGTACGGCAACCGCGTCGAGGACGCCTCCGACGCCGAGCAGGACGCGCTCGCGCTGGAGAACCTCACGCTGGCGGCGCGCGCGGCCGACGACGCGGGCGCCGTGCTGCTCGTCGAGGCGCTCAACGCACCCGAGTCGCCGAAGTGCCCGATCGTCAGCGCCCCCCGCGCCATCGAGGTCGTCGACGCCGTCAACAAGGCGTCCGGGCTCGACAACGCGCGCTTCCTGATGGACCTCTACCACCTGTCCATGAACGGCGAGGACCTCCACGAGGTCATCGACGCGTACACCCCGAAGACCGCGCACGTGCAGATCGCCGACAACCCCGGCCGGGGCGCCCCCGGCACCGGCGAGCTGGACTTCGACGACCTGCTGGGCCGCCTCGCGAAGGCCGGCTACGACGGCTGGATCGGCCTGGAGCACAAGCCGGGCGACAACGGCAGCGCGGCCTCCTTCGGGTGGCTGAAGAAGTAACGGCACGGCGGTGTCCCACCCCGGTCCCCATCCCGACCCCTCAGCGGAAAGGCAGTCATGAGCTACACCCCCGACACCACCCGCATCGGCTTCATCGGCCTCGGCATCATGGGCCTGCCCATGGCCCGCAACCTGCTCAAGGCGGGCTACGAGGTCACCGCCTACGACCGGGACGCGGCGCGCGTCGACGCGCTCGTCAAGGACGGCGGCAAGGCCGCCGGTTCGGTCGCCGAGGCGTCCGCCGCCGGCAATGTGGTGATCACGATGGTTCCGGCCTCCCCGCAGGTCGAGGAGGTCGTTCTCGCCGAGGGCGGCGTCCTGGACCACCTGGAGTCCGGCGGCCTCGTCGTCGACATGTCCTCGATCACCCCGCAGACCTCCGTCCAGGTCGCCGAGGCGGCGCGGGCCAAGGGGCTCAGGGCCCTGGACGCGCCCGTCTCCGGCGGCGAGCCCGGCGCCGTCGAGGGCTCGCTGTCGATCATGGTCGGTGGCGAGCAGGACGACTTCGACGCGGCCAAGCCGATCCTGGAGGTCCTCGGCAAGACGATCGTGCTGTGCGGCCCGGCCGGCTCCGGCCAGACGGTGAAGGCCGCCAACCAGCTCATCGTCGCCGTCAACATCCAGGCCGTCTCCGAGGCCGTCGTCTTCCTCCAGAAGTCCGGTGTGGACCTGCCCGCCGCGCTCGACGTCCTCAACGGCGGCCTGGCCGGCTCGACGGTGCTGACCCGCAAGAAGGAGTCGATCCTGGCCGGCAACTACCAGCCCGGCTTCAAGATCGACCTGCACCACAAGGACATGGGCATCGTCACCGACGCGGCCCGCACGGTCGGCGCCGCCGTGCCGACCGGTGCGCTGGTGGCCCAGCTGGTCGCCGCGCTGCGCCAGCAGGGCGACGGCGGGCTCGACCACTCCGCGCTGCTGCGCGGCGTCAAGCGGCTGTCCGGCGAGGACGCCGACGGCCCCAACTGAGGCCGCCCGGGCCCCCGGTGAGCGCCACCGCGGGCCCGACCGGGCCGGCCGCCGGCCGTGCCGGGCCCACGCGGTCCGGCCGGGGCCCGGCACGGCCCGTCCAGACTCCGGGCGGCGGCGTCGACACTGTCCTGTCGCGCCCAGGCGCCGCCGCCCGGAACCCACCTGCCACCGAACCAGGAGAGTTGCGATGGCCCGTATGACCGCTGCCCGTGCGGCAGTTGAGATCCTCAAGCGCGAGGGTGTGGACACCGCGTTCGGCGTACCGGGCGCGGCGATCAACCCGTTCTACGCGGCGCTGCGCGCCGGCGGCGGCATCGAGCACACGCTCGCCCGCCACGTCGAGGGTGCCTCGCACATGGCCGAGGGCTACACCCGCGCGAAGCCCGGCAACATCGGGGTGTGCATCGGCACCTCGGGCCCGGCCGGTACCGACATGATCACCGGGCTGTACTCGGCCATCGGCGACTCGATCCCGATCCTGTGCATCACGGGGCAGGCCCCGGTGGCGGTGATCGAGAAGGAGGACTTCCAGGCCGTCGACATCGCCTCCATCGCCGCCCCCGTCACCAAGAAGGCGACCACCGTCAAGGAGGCCGCGCAGGTCCCGGGCGTCTTCCAGGAGGCGTTCCATCTGATGCGGTCCGGCCGCCCCGGGCCCGTGCTGATCGATCTGCCGATCGATGTGCAGATGACGGAGATCGAGTTCGACCCGGACACCTACGAGCCGCTGGTCCCGCACCGGCCGAAGGCCACCCGCAAGCAGGCGGAGAAGGCGTTCGACATGCTGGTGGCGTCCGAACGGCCGCTGATCGTGGCGGGCGGCGGCATCGTCACCGCCGACGCGGCCGGACTGCTGGTGGAGTTCGCCGAGCTGACCGGCGTCCCCGTCGTACCGACTCTGATGGGCTGGGGCGCGATCGGCGACGACCACGAACTGCACGCCGGCATGGTCGGGTTGCAGACCTCGCACCGGTACGGCAACGCGACGTTCCTGGAGTCGGACTTCGTCCTGGGCATCGGCAACCGCTGGGCCAACCGGCACACGGGCTCGCTGGACACCTACCGGGCGGGCCGTACGTTCGTGCACGTCGACATCGAGCCGACCCAGATCGGCAAGATCTTCCCGCCGGACTACGGCATCGTCTCCGACGCGCACGCCGCGCTCACCCTGTTCGTCGAGATCGCACGCGAGCGCGCGGCGGCGGGCACGCTGCCCGACCGCGCCAAGTGGGCGGCCTCGGTGCGGGAGCGCAAGTCGCAGCTCCAGCGGCGCACCCACTTCGACAACGTGCCGCTCAAGCCGCAGCGCGTCTACGAGGAGATGAACCGCGCCTTCGGCCCGGAGACCCGCTACGTCTCCACCATCGGCCTCTCCCAGATCGCCGGCGCCCAGTTCCTGCACGTCTACCGCGCGGGCAACTGGATCAACTGCGGCCAGGCGGGCCCGCTGGGCTGGACGGTGCCGGCGGCGCTCGGTGTGGCCAAGGCCGACCCGGAGGGCAGCGTCGTCGCGCTCTCGGGGGACTACGACTTCCAGTTCATGATCGAGGAGTTGGCGGTCGGCGCCCAGCACCGCATCCCGTATGTGCACGTGCTGGTCAACAACTCCTATCTCGGTCTCATCCGGCAGGCGCAGCGCAACTTCGACATGGACTTCCAGGTCAATCTGGAGTTCGAGAACATCAACACGCCGGAGATCGGCGCCTACGGCGTCGACCACGTGAAGGTCGTCGAGGGGCTGGGCTGCAAGGCGCTGCGGGTCACCGAGCCCGAGGCGCTGCTGCCGGCCTTCGAGGAGGCCAAGAAGATGGCGGCCGACCTGCGGGTGCCGGTCGTCGTGGAGGCCATCCTCGAACGCGTCACCAACATCTCGATGGCGGGGGCCGACATCGGCCAGGTCAACGAGTTCGAGGAGCTGGCGGCCAGCGCCGAGCACGCGCCCACCGCGACGGTGCCGCTGGCGTGACGCCACCGCGGTGCGGCACTCCGCACCGCGTCCCGCTCCGCGCGCGAGTGGCTGACGGAGGCGACCTGCCCGGTTTCCGTCACCCGTGGGAACCGCGCGCGGGGGCCGCACGCGCGGCCCGCCAGGGCGGGTGCCGGAGCGCCGCACACCTGCGCTCCGGCACCCGTGCCGCCCTGCCCCCGCGGGCCGGACGGGGCCCGCGTTCCGAGCAACAGCCAAGCTTCAACAAAGTGTTGACGGTGCCGGAGGGCACCCTTACGCTCCAGCATGCGGAAAGTGAATTCCGCACGCGTCTCGCAGGAAGGTCACCACCAAGCGATGTCGAAGCCCATCCTCACGACCGAGTCCGGCGCCCCGGTCGCCGACAACCAGAACTCCGCCTCCGCCGGCATCGGTGGCCCTCTCCTCCTCCAGGACCAGCACCTGCTGGAGAAGCTCGCACGGTTCAACCGCGAGCGCATCCCCGAGCGCGTCGTGCACGCCCGCGGCTCCGGCGCCTACGGGTACTTCGAGGTGACCGACGACGTCACCGGCTGGACCAGCGCCCACTTCCTCGGCGAGATCGGCCGCCGCACCGAGACCTTCATCCGGTTCTCGACCGTCGCCGACAACCTGGGCGGCCCCGACGCGGCCCGCGACCCCCGCGGCTTCGCCCTCAAGTTCTACACCGAGCAGGGCAACTACGACCTCGTCGGGAACAACACCCCCGTCTTCTTCATCAAGGACCCGCTGAAGTTCCCCGACTTCATCCACTCCCAGAAGCGCGACCCGTTCACCGGCAAGCAGGAGCCCGACAACGTCTGGGACTTCTGGGCCCACTCCCCCGAGGCCACCCACCAGGTCACCTGGCTGATGGGCGACCGCGGCATCCCCGCCTCCTACCGCCACATGAACGGCTACGGCTCGCACACCTACCAGTGGACGAACGCCGACGGCGAGGTCTTCTTCGTCAAGTACCACTTCAAGACCAACCAGGGCATCCGCTGCATGAGCAGCGAGCAGGCCGCCGAGGTCTCCGGCAAGGACCCCAACAGCCACCAGACCGACCTGCTCCAGTCCATCGAACGCGGCGTCTACCCGTCCTGGACGCTGTACGTGCAGATCATGCCCGCCGACGAGGCCGCCGACTACCGCTTCAACCCCTTCGACCTGACGAAGGTGTGGCCGCACAAGGACTACCCGCTCCAGCGCGTCGGCCGGCTCGTCCTCGACCGCAACCCGGACAACGTCTTCGCCGAGGTCGAGCAGTCCGCCTTCTCCCCGAACAACTTCGTGCCCGGCATCGGCCCCTCCCCCGACAAGATGCTCCAGGGCCGGCTGTTCGCCTACGCCGACGCCCACCGCTACCGGCTCGGCGTCAACCACACCCAGCTGGCCGTCAACGCGCCGAAGAACACCACCGCGCGCAACTACGGCCGCGACGGTCTCATGGCGTCCAACGCCTACGACCGCCACGCCAAGAACTACGAGCCCAACTCCTACGACGGCCCCGCCGAGACCGGCGCACCGCTGTCGGCGCCGCGCCCCGTCGCCGGCTGGACCGGCACCCACGAGGCGCCCGCGCACACCAAGGACGACGACTTCTTCCAGGCCGGCGAGCTGTACCGGCTGATGTCCGAGGAGGAGAAGAAGCGCCTGGTCGCCAACATCGCCGGCGGCCTCTCGCAGGTCTCCCGCGAGGACGTCGTCGAGAAGAACATCGCCCACTTCGCCGCCGCCGACCCCGAGTACGGCAAGCGCGTCGAAGAGGCCGTGCGCGAGCTGCGCGAGGGCTGAGCACCGCGCGGCCCCGCGCGGGCCGCGCACCACGGACGGCGCGCCGGGACGATTGGGAGGTCTCCCGGTCGCGCGCCCCCCGTGCGGAAACGGTCGGTGTGATGAGGGGTGGCCGTTTCCGCACGGGGGCAACCCGTGCCCGGGCCCCGCGCCGTGCGAACCACCCACCAGGCCGGGCCACTTGGTCCCCTCCTCGGCCCGACCACCCGCCGACCGCGGTCCGCGCGCACCGCCCGGGAACCCGCACGACCCGCGGAACCTGCACGACCCGCAAGACCCGCAACGAGCTGTCCACCGGCTCTTCGCCAACGGGCCCGTCTCGGGGACGATGGGGTACAGCTCGATCGCCCGTCCGAACCGCGGGAGCCGAACCGATGGCTTTGACTGTGCTCGTGCGCTGCCCCTTCTGCCGACGTGAGCACGCGTACACGGCGCCCGTCTACCCCTGCGGCTGCGGCGTGCCCCTCACCCTGCCCGTACAGGACTCCGCAGCGCCCGCCCGGATACACCACCGCACCTGGGCCGGCTCGTGGGTGCCCGTACGCTGTGCCTCCTGCGGCGCCGTCCAGGAATGGCCGCAGCCCGAACTCGGCTGCCCCTGCGGCACGTTACTCCGCGTCCCCGTGGCCCGCACCGATTCCGGCGAGGCCCGCGCCACCCCGGAACACGGCACCCCCACCGACCCGGACGCCCTCCCCGGCCCGCACACGGACCACCCCCGGCCCACCGGGAACGCACCCGCCGACCCCCTTGACCCGGACCCGGTCACCGCCGGACCCGTCGACGCCGACCCCGACACCGCCGGACCTTCTGCCGAACCGCGCACCGCACGGCCCACGGAGGACGAACCGGACGCCGCCCGACGCCCGGGCGGGGGGCAGGAGTCGCAGAACACACAAGGGGCCGGGAGCGCGCAGAACGCACAGGAGCCGCAGGACGCGCAAGGGCCCCGGGCCGGGCAGGAGCCCAGGAGCGGGCAGGAGTCCGGGAGCGGGCAGAGGCCGCAGGGCGTGCGGGGTTCGGGGCGCCGCTCCGGGCCGGGGCCCGCCGCCGCTCCCACGCCCATCCCCCGCCCCGCCTTCGAACCCGTGACCATACGCACCGCGCAGGACGCCAAGACCGCCGCCGCCCAGTACCTGCGCTGGCTCGGCTTCACCGGCATCCAGGTCACCGCGCGCATACCCGCCTCCGGAATCGACCTGCGCGGCCCCGGAGTCGTCGCCCATGTCGACCCCTCGACGGCCCCCACCGCCCTGCGCGAGATCGAGACCCTCTGGCTCAACGGCCTCAACGACTCGGCCGTGCCCGTCTGCTTCTCCCTCGCCGGTTACACCCGGGAGGCCCGCTACCGCGCCGAGGAGCTGTCCCTGGCGCTGTTCGTCCTGGACCTCACCGGCACCCCGTGCCCGGTCAACACCCCGGCGGACCACCTCATCCGCGCACCACGCTGAGGCGTGACGAGCCTCCGGACGCCGCGGCCCGGCGGGGCTCAGGACGCTGAGGCGTGACGAGGCGCCGTCCGGCGCCGTCCGGGCAACGGAACGGCGGCCCCGCCCTCAGATCTGGTTGACGCCCCCGTCCACGAACAGCTCGGACCCGGTGGTGAAGCTGGACTGATCCGTCGCGAGGAACAGCAGCATGGCCGCGACCTCGTCCGCCCGCCCGATGCGCCGCATGGGAATGGACTCCACGAGGCCGTCCCGGAACTTCCGCTGTGCACGCGGCTCGTCGCCGGCCAGACTGTCCACGGCCGGGGTCTCGATGGGGCCGGGGCTGACGGCGTTGACCCGGATACCGCGCGACGCCAGCTCCGCGGCCCAGGTACGGGCAAGACTGCGCACGGCTGCCTTGGTGGCGTTGTAGACGCCCATGTTCCGCACGCCGCGCCCGGCGTTGGTCGAGCAGTTCAGAATCACCGAGGCGCCGTCCGGCAGCAGCGGAAGCGCCTTCTGGACCGTGAACAGCACGCCCTTCACGTTGATGTCGAAGGCGCGGTCGAAGTCCTTCTCGGTGGTCCTGGCGAGCGGCGCCAACCCACCGCCGCCGGCATTGGCGAAGACCACGTCGAGGCGACCGCTGCGCTCCCGGATCGTCGCGAAGAGCGCGTCCAGCGACGCGAGATCGGCGACATCGCCCGGAACGGCCACGGCCCGCTCCCCGATCGACTCGGCAGCCGCGTTCAACTCCGCCTCCCGGCGGCCGGTGAGATAGACCAGCGCGCCCTCGTCGACGAAACGCCGTGCGGTGGCCAGGCCGATTCCGCTGCTGCCACCGGTGACGAGAGCGATCCTGTTGTCGAGCTGTCCCACGACGGCACCCACTCCTTCGTTGAGGCGGACGGTTCGCGAAGGTCCGACACCGCTCGCGACCGTACTCCCGGAAATCTAAGGAAAGTTCGCGGAAGCCGACATCGGTGTGCCACGGATCGGCCTTCCTTCTCTGTTGTCACAGAGGCGCCGGCTCCGCCCCCGCGCTCGGGCGCGCGAGCCGCCACAGAACCGTTTGCACTGGCCAGACGGCTGCGGGGTTGCGACCGGCACTCCCCCTGCGATCTCATTCCCGGGTGGCGAAGAAGCCGGCCCACCGCCCGGAAACCCGCCGGACCGCACCGACTCACCCTGGGAACCAGTGCCGCTCATACCCGGAAAGACCCTGTTCGCCAAGAAGCCGATCGTCCTCGGCGCACTCGCGGTCGCCCTCGCCGCAGCGCTCACCGCAGCGCTGCTCCTCGCCTCCGGACACGACCCGGATGAGCCGAAGAGCTTCTGCTGGGGCCGGTTGACGCCTCGCGATGTCGGCCGGATCAGCGCGTGGCGCGGGGAAGAGTATTCCGCGCTCGATTCGCCACGGACCGACTACACCGGATACAAGAAGCAGAACTTCCCGGATTGCACCCTGTTCCAGAGCCATGCACACCTGGCCAGCATTTCCGTGAGCAAGTCCCTCGAAAATGCACCTTGGGGGAAACACGGGCTGCATTTTCGCGCGGAGTACAACTCTGTGGCTCCCATGCCGCAAGGCATCACAGGCTGGACGGGGGTTCCGGACAAGCCCGAATACCCCTCTGCGCAGATCATCCTGCCAAAAGCCTGCCGCAAGCCGTTCCGCACCGGCAGGTCCGACGTCCAGTTGCGCGTCGACCTGTACGGCCGCCAGGAAGACCACTGGAGCGACACCTCGACTCGCGAACGCATGACGCACATCGCCACCAAGGTCGGCGACCACCTCACCAGGAAATACAAGTGCGGTGACGAGAACTGGCAGAAGAAGGCCCGGGCCGCCGCCGCCCCCAGTTCGCAGTTCGACCACGTCGACCCCGCGAACGTATGCCGACTCCGCGACCTGAAGGTCTTCACCGAACCGGAAGCCGCCGAGCAGGTCCGCCAACGCACCGCAGGAACGATCGAGGACACCTGGAACTGCGTCACCGTGCTCAACAAGAGGCTCCAGCAAAAGCGCCGCGCCGACGGGGAAACCACCCTGGCGGCCTTCACCACCACGCGGAACCCGTACTACGTCGCGGAGTTCAAGAGGAACTACGGCAACAGCACATCGGGCAAGGACTTCACAGCCAGGATCGTCCGGTGCGGCAGCCGGGAGTACCTGTTGGACGCGATGTACCCGCCCCCGGACGAGGGCGACGCCGGCAAGTTCGGCGAGAAGAACCTCCTGGACGGGGACACGCTGTACGCCGACTTCGAGAAGGCGTTCAAGCAGCGGGCGCAGTGCGCTGGTTGACCCCCGACTCCCCCGCGTGAGCACCGCAAGAAGTGCGTCACCGGACCGACGCATCGATGGAGAACCAGTGCCGCCCACACTCCACAAAACATTGCGCGCAAAGAAATCTCTCGTCATCGCCGCCGTCGCCCTTCCCCTGGCCGCAGCCCTCGTCGTCACTCTGGCCCTCACCTCGAAGCACGGCTCAACCGAGCCACGGGCTTTCTGCTGGGGGCAGCTCAGCCGGCGGGATCTGGGTCAGTTGAGCACGGGGAAGGGGGGCGGATATTCCGCGGAGGACGAACCGCGGGCCTACTACTCCGGTTACCAGAAGCGGAAGTTTCCGCTCTGCAATATCTCCCAGGGCGGTGCTTGGCTGGCCGAGATCTCCGTACGGCCCTCGCTGCACAACTCTCCCTGGGGCAGTGACGGCCTGGACAGACGCGCGGTGTACGAGTCCGCAGCCCCCATGCCCCACGGCATCACCGGCTGGACAGGAATTCCGCACAAGCCCCAGTGGCCCTCTGCGCAGCTCCTGCTCCCGGAAGCCTGCCGCGAACCGTTCCGCACCGGCGACTCGGACGTCCAACTGCGCGTCATCCTGCGCAACCGCCAGGAGGAACGCTGGAGCGACACCTCGACCCGCGAGCGCATGACGCACATCGCCACCAAGGTCGGCGACCGCCTCACCAGGAAATACAAGTGCGGCGACGAGAACTGGCAGAAGAAGGGCCAAGGCGCCACGCCCACCTCGAAGTTCGGACACGTCGGCCCCGCCAACGTATGCCGACTCCGCGATCTGAAGGTCTTCACCGAACCGGAAGCCGCCGAGCAGGTCCGCCAACGCACCGCAGGAACGATCGAGGACACCTGGAGCTGCGTCACCGTGCTCGACAAGAGACTCCAGGAACAGACCTCCACCGACACAGGTGCCACCCTGGCCGCCTTCACCACGACCAGGAATCCGCACCACCTCACGGAATTCAAGGAGGCCCACGGAAGCAGCGCATCGGGCAAGGGCTTCACAGCCAGGATCGTCCGGTGCGGCAGCCGGGAATACCTGTTGAACGCCAAGTACCCGGTCCCGGACAAGAGCGACGCCGGCAAGTTCGGCGAGAAGAACCTCCTGGACGGGGACACGCTGTACACCGACTTCGAGAAGGCGTTCAAGCAGCGGGCGCAGTGCGGTGGTTGAAAACGCCGGTTCGGCGTGCGGCGGGCGGGAGGCGAGGGGAAGCCCTGCCGGTCACATCCCTTCCACAGCCTTGCGGAGTGCAGCCTTGTGCTCCCATGTCCAGGGCGCGTCCCTGAGTTCCTCGGGCAACCCGGCCAGGCCGGCCTCCAGATGACCGGCCGCATCGCTGTACCGGTGCAGGGAAAGGAGACAGATTCCCATGTTGAGCCGGTTGAAGTCCGGAGTGAGCCAGTACGCGGTGGCGGGCGGAGGCAGTGCGGCGGCCTCGTCTGTCAGTTTCTCGGCCCTTTCGACCATGTGGAGCGCCGGCGTGAGCGCGCCCATATCCGCCAGCCCGCCTGCCGCTTGCAGATAGTCGCCGATGCGTTGCGCCGGGTGTGCCCCCGGTGTACCTGCCGCCGCGGCGAACCACCGGGCCACGCCCTGTGGTCGCCCTTGTCGCCGAGAGACATATCCCTTGAAGTTGAGTGCCTGTGCCGCCAGGGTGCCGTTTCGGGCTTCGTCAGCAAGCTCGACCGCGTCGTTCAGCAGGCGTACCGCCTCTCCGTCCCTGCGGAGCTGAGCAAAAAGCCAGCCGGAGAACTGAACCCATTCCGAGGCGACCTCGGCGAGCCGGTCGCGATACGGCCCTCTGGCACCTCGGAGCATCCGAAGGACGTCCCGTGTCTGTCTCAACGCAGCCGGCACGACGTGCTCAGGCGGCGTCGAATCGTCGAGCCGCCGGTACGCGGCCAGCACTCCGGCGAGAGACTCCACCGTTCGCCCGTCCAACCTGGACGGTTCGGCAGCCGTCCTGGCGACACGTGCCGCGTCGTCCTCCGCGAGGAGCGCGTCGACCAGTGCTCCATCGGCACCGACAAGGGTGTCCATCGCTGACGCGAGGCTCCGCGACGGCTGCTGCTTTCCGTTGAGCACGCGTGACAGGTAGGCCGGGTCGTAGTTCATGGCCCGCGCGGCAGCCTTCATCGAGTAGCCACTGTCCGTCAGCGCCCGGCGGGCGAGTTCGGCGAAGTCACGCATCGCAAACCTCTGTGGGTTGACCTGTGGTGTCTCCAGAGTAGTCAACCCGGGTCAACTCCCGTGTGAGCACTGCGTGCTCAAGCATGTACAGGCGCAAGGCTTCGCGGCACGACGTGTGCGTGCGGAGCGTGGTCCTAGGCCCCAGGAGATCGGCTCCGTGTTCAGCCCCACACCCAGTAGTCGGCCCGCCGAAGCCCCGTACCCGGCTCATGGAACACGTACAGCAACGTGGCCATCCGTGGCGGCTCTTCGGGTCGGCGCCACGGTGCGCGTGCCCGACGACGATCGGCCCATGCGTGTGATGGCTGTGGAACCTTATGCTGCTCCGAAGCGGCCCGAGGAGTTCCGGGACAGCGTCGCTACGGCGTTCGTCCGCCCGCTTCGAGGGGGCCTGGAGCGCACCTACCCCGCCGAGGCGCTGGAACCGGCATGTGATCACGGGGAACTGCACGAAAGCGACGACGGCAAGCGTTGTGTGCGCTGCGGAAGCCTGATCTACCCGGCCCCCTCATCGTGAAGCGCAACCTGCTCCTCGCCCCCCACCTGGCGAGCGCAGGGCGCCGAGGTCCAGCTTTTTGGCCTGGCCCTCGGGCGCAGGGAGGCGGGGTCGGCCGTAAGCGGGGCCGCGATGTGCACGGACGGATCCGCGGCCCCCGGCGGGCAGGCGGCAGCTCAGCGTTCCCGGTGTTCCGTGCCCGGGGTGCCCGTCTCGCCCGCCGCGTGGGCCCGTAGTTCGACGCGGCGGATCTTGCCGGAGATCGTTTTGGGCAGGTCGGCGAACTCCACGACGCGGACACGCTTGTAGCCGGGCAGGCGGGTGCGGGAGTGGGCGAACAGGGCGTGGGCCGTCTCCTCGGTGGGGGACCAGCCGTCCGCGAGGACGATGTACGCCTTGGGGACGGCCAGGCGCACGGGGTCGGGTGAGGGGACGACGGCCGCCTCGGCGACGGCCTCGTGCTCCAGCAGCACGCTCTCCAGCTCGAACGGACTGATCTTGTAGTCCGAGGCTTTGAAGACGTCGTCGCTCCGCCCGACGTAGGTGAGGTAGCCGTCGGCGTCGCGGGAGCCGATGTCGCCGGTGCGGTAGTAGCCGTCGGCCATGGCGGCGGCCGTGCGCTCCGGGTCGCCGTGGTAGCCGGTGGTGACGCCGACGGGGCGGCGGGACAGGTCGATGCAGATCTCGCCCTCGGTGGCGCCGGGTTCGCCGGTGACGGGGTCGAGCAGGGTGATGTCGTAGCCGGGCGTGGGCCGGCCCATGGAGCCGGGCTTGACGGGTGAGCCGGGGGTGTTGGCGACCTGGACGGCGGTCTCGGTCTGGCCGAAGCCGTCCCGGATGGTGGTGCCCCAGGCCCGGCGGACGTGCTCGATGACCTCGGGGTTGAGCGGTTCGCCGGCGGCGACGACCTCGCGGGGGACGGTGCGCAGCCGGGTGAGGTCGGCCTGGATGAGCATGCGCCACACCGTCGGCGGGGCGCAGAAGCTGGTGACGCCGGCGCTGTCCATCTCGGACATGAGCCGGGCGGGGTCGAATCGGGTGTAGTTGTGCACGAAGATCGTCGCTTCGGCGTTCCAGGGGGCGAAGAAGCTGGACCAGGCGTGCTTGGCCCAGCCCGGCGAGGAGATGTTGAGGTGGACGTCGCCGGGGCGCAGGCCGATCCAGTACATGGTCGCCAAGTGGCCTGCCGGGTAGGAGAGATGGGTGTGTTCGACCAGCTTGGGCAGGGCCGTCGTGCCGGAGGTGAAGTAGAGCAGGAGGGTGTCGTCGCCGCGGGTCGGCCCGTCGGGGGTGAAGTCCGTCGCCGCCTGCCGGGCTTCCTCGTAGGCGAGCCAGCCCGGTGCGGGGGTGCCGCCGGAGCCGACGGCGATGCGGGTGTAGTCGCCGGGCAGCCCGTCGAACTTGGCGGTGTCGGCCGCGCGGACGAGGACGTGGCGGGCACGGCCGCGGCGCACCCGGTCGGCGAGGTCGTCGGGGCCGAGCTGCGGGGTGGCGGGGATGACGACGGCGCGCAGCTTCATCAGGGCCAGCAGCGATTCCCACAGCTCGCTCTGGTTGCCGAGCATGACGATGACGCGGTCGCCCGGTGCGACGCCCTGTGCCCGCAGCCAGCAGGCCAGTTGGTCGGAGCGGGTGCGCATCTCGTCGTAGGTGACGCGCTCCTCGGTACCGTCCTCCTCGACGAGGTGCAGGGCGAGCCGGTCGTTGCCCTCGGCGATGCGGTCGAACCAGTCCAGCGCCCAGTTGAAGTGCTCGGGCCGGGGCCAGTCGAAGGCGGCGCGTGCGGCCTCGTGGTCCGTGCGGTGCCGCAGCAGCGTGTCGCGTGCCGCGCGGAACTCCTCGGTGGCTGTGGACGGGCTCATGTCGCTCCTTGTGTCGTACGGCACCCGGCCGCCCGGCTGCCGGGCCCCGGTGGGTGGGGCCACGGGCGGGCGCTGGCGCACATCGTGTCCAACGCGGTGGCCGGAACACCAGCCCTGAACTGCGGCGAACCGCACCGAGGGCCGCGCCTGGCCACGCACCGCCGTCCGGCTGCGCGGCTCGAACTCCCGTACCGCACGGGGCGATCGGCCTCCGTACCGGTGTCCCGGGCGGGTCCCGGGGTGGGCTGGGCGTGGTGTCCGCCGCGGCGTACGGCATCATCGAAGGCGTGGACACGGGGGAAGATTCCAGACGGCGCGGACCGTACGCGGCCGGAGGCGACGGGCGCGGGCGCCGTCGCCGGCATCCCGTGCCGGCCGCCGTGGCGGCGCTGGTGCTGCTGGGGCTGACGGCTGTGCTCGTCGCCCGGGGCACCGACAGGGACGGGCCGACGCCGTTGCCGCAGCTGCTGGCGTTCCTGCCCTGGCTGCTGGCGCCGGGCTGGCTGGCGCTGCTGGCCGCGGTGCTGGCCCGCCGTGCGCTGCTGGTGGTGTGGGCGCTGGGGGTGTTGGCGGCGACGGGCTGGTACGTGCAGCCGTACGGACCGGCCGCGCCGGACGGGGCCGAGGAGCGCCCGGCGAAGGCCAGGTTCCGGGTGCTGACGGCGAACCTCCAGCGCGGTGGCGCCACGGACGCGCTGGTGGAGCTGGCGCTGCGGGAGCGGCCCCAGGTGCTCGCCGTGCAGGAGTGCGACCACCGCTGTGTGCGGGCGCTTCAGGCGCCGCGGCTGCGGGAGGCGTATCCGCACCGGGTCGTGGCGGGGGTGGACGGCGGGGCGCGCGGTTCGGCGCTGTTGAGCCGGTATCCGCTGCGCAGGACCGCCGGTGTGCCCGGGGAGTTGGCGATGCCGGGGGCGGTCGCCCGGATCGGCGGCGAGCGGGTGCGCATCCAGGTGGCGCATCCGATGCCGCCGACGCCCGGCGACCTGGACACCTGGCGCCGGGAGCTGGACCGGCTGCGGCGGCTCGCTGCGGACCGTGACGGCCTGCCCACGCTGATCGCCGGGGACTTCAACTCCTCGCAGGACCACGCCGCGTTCCGCGCCGTCCTCGCCACGGGGATGCACGACGCGGCCCGCTTGGTGGGGATGTCACGGACGCCCACGTGGCCGTCGCGTACCGCTCCTCCGCTGGGGGCGCAGATCGACCATGTGCTGCTCAGCAAGGAACTGGTGCCGCTGGACGGCTCGTTCCACGATCTGCCGGGCTCGGACCACCGCGCGTTCCTCGCCGACGTCAAGCTCTTCCCGCGCTGAGCGGGCCGCCCGCGCCCGGCAGCCGGGTGTTCAGCCGGCCGCGCGCCCCTGGGTGAGCGGGGCGCCGGGAGTGTCGTGGTGGATGGGCGTGTGGGCGCCGTTGAGCGGGACGCCGGTGCCGCCGTGCCGGCAGGCGACGATCTCGGAGGCGATGGACAGCGCCGTCTCCTCCGGTGTCCTGGCCCCCAGGTCGAGCCCGATCGGGGAGCGCAGCGCGGCGAGTTCGAGCGGCGTCAGCCCCACCTCGCGCAGCCGTCGCAGCCGGTCCTCGTGGGTGCGCCGGGAGCCCATGGCGCCGACGTAGGCGACGGGCAGCCGCAGCGCGCGCTCCAGCAGCGGCACATCGAACTTGGCGTCGTGGGTGAGGACGCAGATGACGGTGCGGGCGTCCACGTCCTGCGAGTCCAGGTAGCGGTGCGGCCAGTCGACGACGATCTCGTCGGCGTCGGGGAAGCGGCTCCGGGTGGCGAAGACGGGCCGCGCGTCGCACACGGTGACGTGGTAGCCGAGGAATGTGCCGACGCGTACCAGGGCGGCGGCGAAGTCGATGGCGCCGAAGACGAGCATGCGCGGCGGCGGCACGGAGGATTCGACGAGCAGGGTGACGGGCCGCCCGCACATGCTGCCGTCGGCGCCGAGGGTGACGCCGGCGGTCCGTCCGGCGGCGAGCAGGGCGCGGCCCTCGGCCGCCGCCGAGGCGTCGAGCTGCGGGGCGCCGCCGAGCGTGCCGTGCGCCTCTCCCCGCTCGTCCAGCCACAGGGAGCCGCCGAGGAGTTCGCGCGGGCCGTCGACGATCCGTACGAGCGCGGTCTCCCGGCCGTCGGCCGCGGCGCGCGCCGCCCGGGCGAACACGGGCCGGAGCGCGGCGTCGGCGCGGACCGGGGTGACCAGGATGTCGATGGTGCCGCCGCAGGTCAGGCCGACGGCGAAGGCGTCCTCGTCGCTGTAGCCGAAGGTCTGGCGCACGCTGGAGCCGGACTCCAGCGCCTCCTGGCACAGCTCGTAGACGGCGCCCTCGACGCAGCCGCCGCTGACGCTGCCGACGGCCTCGCCCCCGGTGTCGACGGCGAGCGCGGCGCCCGGCTGGCGTGGCGCGCTGCCGCCGACGGAGACGACGGTCGCGACGGCGAAGTCGCGTCCTTCCTCGCACCAGCGGTGCAGCTGAGCGGCGATGTCCAGCATGTGCGTTCTCCTCGGGGACGTGGGTGGCCGGGCGGAGCGGGACCCTACGCGGGGGCTGCGCCCGGCCCGCGCGCGGGGAAGCCCGCCCGTCGTGTTCGCCGCGTTCGCCGCGTTCGCCGCGTGCGGGCACGAGCAGACTTCCCCGGGCGCGTGTTCTATTTCGCCCCCAGCCACCCTTCGATCGGATGGATCGCGAAGTAGGCCAGGAAGACGAGGGACAGGATCCACATCAGCCATCCGGGCTCGCGGAACTTGCCCTGGACGGCCTTGATCAGGACGTATGTGATGATTCCGGCGCCGATGCCGGGCGTGATGGAGTACGTGAACGGCATCAGGACGACGGTCAGGAAGACCGGGATCGACGTGGCCGGATCGGACCAGTCGATGTGCATGGCGTTGGTCATCATCATCGAGCCGATGACGACCAGCGCCGCGGCGGCCACCTGCGGAGGGATCACCTGCGCGAGCGGCGTGAAGAACAGGCAGAGCGCGAAACCGAGGCCCGTGACCACGCTGGCCAGTCCGGTGCGGGCGCCGTCGCCGACCCCCGCCGTGGACTCCACGAACACCGTCTGGCCGGAGGCACCGGCGGCGCCGCCGATGATGCCACCGGCACCGTCGATGGTCAGCGCCTTGTTCAGCCCCGGCATCCGGCCCTTCTCGTCGGCGAGCCCGGCCTGCTGGCCGATGCCGATGATGGTGCCGATCGCGTCGAAGAACCCGGCCAGCACGAGGGTGAAGACGATGACGCCGATGGAGATGGCACCGACGTGGCCCAGCCCCGTGAAGGAGACGTCGCCGAGCAGTCCGAAGTCCGGTGAGCTGACGAACGAGCCGGGCAGCTCGGGGGCGTTGCGGCCGCCCCAGTCCTGCTTCGTCAGATCGGCGAACTGGTGGACCAGCGCGGCGAAGACGGTCCCGCTGACGATGCCGATCAGGATCGCGCCGGGCACCTTGCGGGCCTGGAGCGCGAAGATCAGCAGCACGGTGAGCGCGAAGCAGAGCACCGGCCAGCCGGTGAGGCCGCCGTCGGTGCCGAGCTGGATGGGCTTCTCGCCGGGGACCCCGCCGGGGCCGCCCATCGAGGTGACGAAGCCGGCCTGCACCAGACCGATCAGGCAGACGAACAGGCCGATGCCCATCGTGATCGCGTGCTTGATCGCCAACGGGATGGCGTTCATGATCAGCTCGCGCAGCCCGGTGACGACGAGGAGGACGATCACCGCGCCGTATATCAGACACATGGCCCAGGCGTTGCCCCAGGTCATCTCCGGGACGACCTGGAAGGCCATGACGGCCGAGACGCTGAGCCCGGCCGCGAGCGCCAGCGGCACATTGCCGATGAAGCCCATCACGAGCGTGGTCACGGCGGCGGCCAGCGCGGTCGCGGTGGTGACCTGGCCGCCGTCCAGCTTGTGGCCCGTCACGTCCGGGACGGACAGGATGACGGGGTTGAGCAGGATGATGTAGGCCATGGCCATGAACGTGGTGACGCCACCACGGACCTCACGGCCGACCGTCGATCCTCTGTCTGTGATGTGGAAGTACCGGTCGAGCCACGAACGACCGGCGGGGACGCGCGAGCCGTCGCCCGCGTCCTCCGGGGTCGTCGTCGGCCCGACTTTCGACTGGGTCATGTGTGCTGACTCCCAAATTCCTAGGGGCACCCGGTAGGGAAACCGGGGTCTGGGATGCGCACGACCCGGGGGACGGCCCGAGCCGCCATGGTGCGGCCACCGTGCCCGCGCGCTGCGGGCCCGGCGCCGAACTCTCGACTGCCGGCGGACGGCGTGAACAGGAGTGGAACGGTGGAGCAGTGAGGGAGCGGTGAGGGACCGGTGGTGCCCCCTGCCCCGCCCCGCCGCTCCCCCGCCGCACGGCACACGGCGCACGAGAAGCGGGGCACGGGACGGGACGGTGTCCCGTGGCTGTCCGGGCGAGGGCGGGGCAGGGGAGTCTCAGGCGACGATGTGCTCCGGGCGCACGGGCACCCGCTTCAGCGCCTTGCCCGTCGCGGCCCGGATCGCCGCCAGGACCGCGGGGGTGGAGGAGAGGGTGGGGGCCTCTCCCGCGCCGCGCAGACCGTAGGGGGCGTGCTCGTCGGCCAGTTCGAGGACGTCGACGGGGATCGTGGGGGTGTCCAGGATGGTGGGGATCAGATAGTCCGTGAAGGACGGATTGCGCACCTTGGCGTTCTCCACCACGATCTCCTCCATCACGGCCAGGCCCAGGCCCTGGGTGGTACCGCCGTGGATCTGCCCGACGACCGCGTCCGGGTTCATGGCCTTGCCGACGTCCTGGGCGCAGGCCAGCTCGATCACCTTGACCAGGCCCAGCTCGGTGTCGACCTCGACGACGGCCCGGTGCGCGGCGAAGGAGAACTGGACGTGGCCGAAGCCCTGGCCGGTCGCCGGGTCCAGCGCGACGGTCGGCCGGTGCCGGAACTCGTCCACGGCCTCGACCGGTTCGTCGCCGAGGACGTCGACGAGCGGGGCGAGCACCTCGCCGGCGTCGGTGACCACCTTGCCGCCCTCCAGCAGGAGTTCGGCCGTGGCCCACGCCGGATGGTAGGTGCCCAGCCGCTCCCGGCCGCGCCGGAACACCTCCTCGCGCACCAGCTCACAGACGTGCCGCACCGCGCCACCGGTCATGTACGTCTGCCGGGAGGCGGACGTCGAACCCGCCGAGCCCACCCGGGTGTCGGCCGGGTGGATCGTCACCCGGGTCACACCCAGCTCGGTGCGGGCGATCTGGGCGTGGACGGTGACGCCGCCCTGGCCCACCTCGGCCGCCGCCGTGTGCACCGTCGCGACGGGCTCGCCGCCGATGACCTCCAGGCGCACCCGCGCGGTCGAGTAGTCGTCGAACCCCTCGGAGAAGCAGACGTTCTTCACGCCGACCGCGTAGCCGACGCCCCGCACGACGCCCTCGCCGTGCGTGGTGTTGGACAGCCCGCCGGGCAGGGCCCGCACGTCCGGTGCGCCGCCGAGGGTCTCCCACTGGCGCTCCGGCGGCAGCGGCCTGGCCTTGACCCGGCGCAGCAGCTCGGCGACCGGCGCCGGGGAGTCCACCACCTGCCCCGTGGGCATCCGGTCGCCCTGCGACATGGCGTTCTTCCGGCGGAACTCGACCGGGTCCATGCCCAGTTCGGCGGCGAGCTTGTCCATCTGCGCCTCGTAGGCGAAGCACGCCTGGACGGCGCCGAAGCCGCGCATCGCCCCGCACGGCGGGTTGTTGGTGTAGAGCGCGAGCGCCTCGATCTCCACGTCGTCGACGACGTACGGGCCCGCCGCGTGCGAGGACGCGTTGCCGACGACGGCGGGCGAGGCGGACGCGTAGGCCCCGCCGTCCAGCACGATGCGGCAGCGGATGTGCGTCAGCGTGCCGTCGCGGGTGGCGCCGTGCTCGTACCACAGCGTGGCCGGGTGCCGGTGGACGTGCCCGAAGAAGGACTCGAAGCGGTTGTAGACCATCTTCACGGGCTTGCGGGTGCGCAGCGCCAGCAGACAGGCGTGGATCTGCATGGACAGGTCCTCGCGCCCGCCGAAGGCGCCGCCGACCCCCGCGAGCGTCATCCGCACCTTGTCCTCGGGCAGGCCGAGGACGGGCGCGATCTGCCGCAGGTCGGAGTGGAGCCACTGGGTGGCGACGTAAAGGTCGACGCCGCCGTCCTCGGCCGGCACCGCGAGCCCGGACTCCGGGCCGAGGAACGCCTGGTCCTGCATGCCGACCTCGTACTCGCCGGAGACGACCACCTCGGCGCGGGCGGCGGCCGCGGCCACGTCGCCGCGCACGATCGGCTGCCGGTGCACGATGTTGGGGTGCGGCACGTGGGCGGCGTGGTGGTCGTCCCGGTCCGGGTGCAGCACCGGGGCGTCCGCGGCGAGCGCCGTCGCCTCGTCGTGCACCAGGGGCAGTTCGCGGTACTCGACCTTGATCTTCGCCGCGGCGCGGCGCGCGGTCTCCGGGTGGTCCGCGGCGACGAGCGCGACCGGCTCGCCCTGGTGGCGCACCTTCCCGCCGGCCAGCACCGGGGTGTCCCGCAGTTCCAGGCCGTACTTCTTCACCTCGGCCGGCAGATCGTCGTGCGTGAGCACGGCGTACACCCCGGCCTGGGCCAGCGCCTCGCCGACGTCGACGGAGACGATCTCGGCGTGTGCGTGCGGGCTGCGCAGGGTGAAGCCCCACAGCATGTCCTCGTGCCACATGTCCGACGAGTAGGCGAACTCGCCGGTGGCCTTGAGGACACCGTCCGGCCGCAGCGACGAGTCCCCCACCCCGCCGGACACGGCGGCCCCCTGACTGAGCTGGGACGGGGTGCGCGTGGGCACCCGGGTGGAGCCGGCCATCTCAGACCACCTCGCGCGTCTCGTCCGCGCGGGCCGCGGCGAGCCGGACGGCGTCCAGGATCTTCTCGTAGCCGGTGCAGCGGCACAGATTGCCCGACAGCGCCTCCCGGATGTCGGCGTCGGACGGCTGCGGCTTGCGCTCGATCAGCTCGTCGGCCGCCACCAGCAGGCCCGGCGTGCAGAAGCCGCACTGGACGGCGCCGGCGTCGATGAACGCCTGCTGCACGGGCGAGAGTTCGGCCGCCGCCTCGGCGTCACCGGCCGCCCGCTCCGCTCCCCCGGCGCGCCGGCGTGCGAACTCCGGCAGCCCCTCGACCGTGGTGACCTCGCGGCCCTCCGCCTGGCCCGCGGCGACCAGACAGGCACACACCGGCGTGCCGTCCAGCCGCACCGTGCACGAGCCGCACTCGCCCTGCTCGCAGGCGTTCTTGGAGCCCGGCAGACCCATCCGCTCGCGCAGCACGTACAGCAGCGACTCGCCCTCCCAGACGTCGTCCGCCTCGTGCTGCCGTCCGTTGACGGTGAATGTCACGCGCATGGGGCGCCTCCTTCGGTCGTGGTGCCGCCCGGCCGGTTGCCGCGGTAGCTCTCCCAGGTCCAGCCGAGCGTGCGGCGGGCCATGACGCCCACCGCCCGACGCCGGTACGCGGCGCTGCCGCGCACGTCGTCGATGGGGTTGCAGGCCCCCGCGCACAGCTCCGCGAACTCCCGGGCCAGCGACGGGGTCAAGGTGGCGCCGCTGTCCCAGAAGCCGCCCTCCTCCAGCGCCGCACCGAGGAAGTCCTCGGCGGCACGGGGACGGACCGGCGTGGGTGCGGCGGAGCCGATACCGGCCCGCACGGTACGGCTCTCGGGGTGCAGTGCGATGCTGAAGGCGCACACCGCGATCACCATCGCGTTGCGCGTACCGACCTTCGAGAACTGCTGCGGACCGTCGGCCTTCTTGATGTGGATGTTCTTGATCAGTTCGTCCTCGGCGAGCGCGTTCCGCTTCACGCCGGTGTAGAAGTCCTCGACCGGGATGAACCGGGTGCCCCGCACCGACTCCGCCTCCACCTCGGCGCCCGCTGCGAGCAGCGCGGGGTGCGAGTCCCCTGCGGGGGAGGCGGCGCCCAGGTTTCCGCCGACGCTGCCCCGGTTGCGGATCTGGGGCGAGCCGACGGTGTGCGAAGCCAGCGCGAGGCCCGGCAGCTCGGTCGCCAGACGGTCGATGACCTCCGAGTAGGGCACGGAGGCGCCGAGCCGGACGGTCTCGTCACCGACCTCCCACTCGTGCAGCTCAGGGATCCGGTTCAGGTCCATGAGATGGCCGGGGCGGCGGTGGTCGAAGTTGATCTCGACCATGACGTCGGTGCCACCGGCGATGGGCACGGCGGAGGGGTGCTCGGCCTTGGCCGCGAGCGCCTCCTCCCAACTGGCCGGGCGGAGAAACTCCATGGGTGTCTCTTCTCGGTGTAGCTGGCGGAATGCGCCTCAGTACACCGACAGGTACCCCCCGCGGTGCAGTCACCGAAAACATGAAGCGTTTGGCTGGTCGGGCCTCGGGTCTTGTAGATTCGAACGAACGCCGGACGCCGGTCACCTCTCGGTTTCCTCCCGGCAACCGGGCACCACCGGCCCCGCCCCACCCGGCCCCCACCGGCCCGGCAACGCACCCGTTCCGGCCACCACGGGCCGCACGGCGCCCGGGCACCCCCGACAGCGATGACGATGACAGCGACAACAGAACGGCAGGCGACCACACGATGCGGCTGCGCGCCCTCCTGGACAACGACTCCCTGGGCCTCCGCCTCCTCGGCGGCGAGGACGAACTGGACCGCACGGTCCGCGGAGTCATGACCACCGACCTGCGCGACCCCAGCCGCTATCTGTCCGGCGGTGAACTCGTGCTCACCGGCCTGGCCTGGCGGCGCGGCCCCGAGGACTCCGAACCCTTCGCCCAGATCCTCGCCACGGCCGGCGTCGCCGGGCTGGCCGCCGGCGAGGCCGAACTGGGCACCGTGCCCGAGGACCTCGTCGTGGCCTGCGCCCGGCACCGGCTGCCGCTGTTCTCCGTCACCGAATCGGTGGCCTTCGCCACCATCACCGAGCACGTCGTCCGCCAGGTCTCGACCGAACGCGCCGGAGACCTCGCCGCCGTCGTCGACCGGCACCGCCGGCTGATGTCGTCCGGCCCCGCAGGCGGCGGCCCCGACGTCGTCCTCGACCTGCTGCGCTCCGACCTCGACCTCGCCGCCTGGGTCCTCTCCCCCACCGGACGGCAGATCGCCGGGCCCAGCGCGGGCGCCCCCCTCCCGCACGCCACCGCCGCACACCTGGCAGGCGCCCACATGGCCGCCGTCCGCACCGGCCGCCGCCAGCCGCACCGCACGGTGCACGAAGGCGCCGCCTACTCCGTCTTCCCCGTGCACAGCGGCACCCGCGACCCGCGCGAGACCGTGCTGTCCGACTGGATGCTGGCCGTCTCCGCCGACGCCGGCGACTGGCCCGCCGAACGGCTCGACCTGCTCCAGGGCGTCACCCAGCTCATCGCCGTCGAACGCGACCGCCGCGAGGCCGCCCGCACCGTGCGCCGCCGCCTCGCGCAGGAAGTCCTCGAACTCGTGCAGACCGGCGCCCCGCCCGCCGAGATCGCCGCGCGGCTCCGCGTCGCCGCGCCCGTCCTCCTGCCCGGGCTGGGCGCCGCACCGCACTGGCAGGTGATCGTCGGACGGGTCGACCGGGCCCCGCACGGCGCCGAACAGGCCGACAGGCCCCAGCCGCCCGACGAGGCCGGCGCCGTCGCCCAGTCGCTGCTGGAGGAAATGCTCGTCGACCCGCGCGCCGCCGGGCCCACCGGCTCGGACCGCATCGCCGTCGCACAGACCGACGACGAGGCCGTCGCCCTCGTGCCGCTGCCCGCACCCGGCGGCGACGGCGAACCCCACGCGGAAGCCTCCCTCAGCGGGCTCGGCGACGGCACGGGCGTCCACGCCGAGGCGCTGCTCGACGCCGTGCAGGAACCGCTCTCCCAGGGCCTCGGCGACGACGGGCGGCTCACCCTCGGCGTCAGCGCCGCCGTGCACTCGGCGGAGGGGCTGCGTGGGGCGCTGGAGGAGGCCCGGCACGCACGGCGGGTCGCCGCCGCGCGGCCCGGGGCCGTGCGGGCCGCCGGGCACGAGGAGCTGGCCTCCCATGTGCTGCTGCTGCCGTTCGTCCCCGACGATGTGCGGCGGGCGTTCACCGCTCGGCTGCTCGATCCGCTGCGCGAGTACGACCGGAAGCACCGGGCCGAGTTGGTGCCCACGCTGGATGCCTTCCTGTCCGCCGACGGCTCCTGGACGCGGTGTGCCGCGCGGCTCCATCTGCACGTCAATACGCTGCGCTATCGGGTCAGCCGTATCGAACAGCTCACCGGGCGTGATCTGTCCCGCCTTGAGGACAAACTGGACTTCTTCCTCGCCCTACGGATGAGTTGAGGCCCGCAGCCACCCTTCGGGTGTGCCTGGCTTTTGCGCTGCTCGCCTGCTGGTTGCGCCCTGCTTCAGGGTGCGCCTTTTGCGGTTCGTCTGGTTGGCTCGCCCGATT
>NZ_BJMM01000063.1 GCF_006539165.1 Streptomyces cacaoi
GACGGAGGCGGCCTGGGCGCCGGTGGCCGACACGAGCGGCACGGCAACGGCTGCGCCGGCAACGCCGGTCAGCGTGGCGATGCGAACGGCCTTGGAAGGACGGCGATGACGTCCCTTGCCGGAGAACAGCATGGTCTTTCTTCCTTACGGTCGCGGCTGTTCGCCCCGCGGTACGCGGCGAACGTGTCGAGCGGCAGCGACACTAAGCACACGTGTCCGGATGGTCCAAGAAAGAGCAGCAAAGATCGTTAAAGGAGCTTGACAACCAACAGCCGCATCTGTGCTGGTGATACGCGGTGCGCCGGACCCGCGCGAAGGCGGTGTGAGGTAGCCGTCCGGAGACAAGCGTCACAAGCGGGACACCGCGTACCGGGCCCGGATGTGACCTGCGCCCCTCTGCTCCGGGGCGATTCCGGCGGCTTCCGCACGGCTCCGCGGTTGTCGGGGTCGTCCGGGGCCCTCCGTGAGAGTTCTCCGGGGGCCTCTCCAGGGCCTGTTGCGGCTCCGTGGGGGCGAGGGGGACGCCGATCGCCGCGCGGCGGGCCCCCGTTCGCCCCGGTGGTTCACCAGCCGCGGGGCCTGGCCGTGCCGAGGGCGCGGTGTACGGCGATCTCGATGACGACGCGTTCCGGGTTGGGCCGGGGCTGCTTGTAGCGCGCTGCGTACCGGCGTTCGGCGTCGGCGACGGAGTCGGGATCGTCGCGGACGACGGCGGTGCCCTCCAGCGTGCACCAGCGCCGCCCCTCCGCCTGGCTCACCGCGACGGCGACCCCGGGCCCCGCCGCGAGGATGTTGCGCACCTTCTTGCTGCCCCTGCTGGAGATGACCCGGGCGGTACGGCTCTCCGGGTCGTAGGTCACGCCCACCGGCACGAGATGCGGGGTCCCGTCCGGCCGTGGCGTGCTGAGGAACGCCAGGTGCCGCTCCTCCCAGAAGCCGGGGCCGTCCGGTGCGGCGGCGGGAGCGGGGGGCTGTTCCGTGGCGGGGCTGGTGGCAGGGCGTCCGGCGTTCATGGCCCGAGCCTAGGCGGTGTCCTCGCAGCGCGGTGTCGCCGTAGCGCTGCATCGCTGCATCGCTGTGTTGCTGCGTGGCTGCGTTGCCGGGTGGCTGTGGTTGCGTCGGTGCACGGTCGTGGCACCGGTTCCGGCTCCGGCTCATGTCGTGGCCATGGTGACCCGCCCCCAAAGGCCCTGGCCCCCGGGGTCCTGGCCCGGCCCCGCGCCCGTCGGCGGCCACCGGGGTCCGGCGTGGCCGTACCCCCATGTGCGGGGCCCGTCCGTGTGACCCGTGTGGCGGGGGCGGCCCGAATCGGCGTGACTGGATCCGGGACGTCGGTACGGCGGTCCTGAACCGGCGAGGGGAGCGAGGAGCGTGGGCACAAGACGCGCGGCTGCCCAGCACGCGCAGGAGCACCACGCGTGGCCGCCCCGGTGGCTGCGCTGGCTCCCCCCGGCGCTCGTCGTCCTCACCGTGGCGCTGGACGTCCTGCTGCCGCCGCACTACACCTTCGGTTCGCTGATCGCCGCCTCGGTGGTGCTGGCCGCCCTCGTCTACCCGGTGCCGGCGGTGGCGCTCACCGGGCTGGTCGGTATCGGAGCCCTGCTCGCCCTGCACGCGTTGGACGGCGTGGTGGAGATGCGGCTGGTCGGCATCCTCCTCACGCTCGTCGTCGTCACGGCGGTGTCGGCGGTCCTCGCGGCGGTGCGGGAGCGGGCCCGGTGGCGGCTGAGCCGCGTCGAGGCCGTCGCCGAGGCGGTGCAGCTCGCGCTGCTGCGTCCGCTGCCCGCGCGGCTGGGGCCCCTGCGGCTGGCCGGCTTCTACCGGGCGGCCGACGACGAGGCGCTGATCGGCGGTGACCTCTACAGCGTCCGGCCCACCCCGTTCGGTGTCCGGGTCGTCGTCGGGGACGTGAAGGGCAAGGGGGTGGGCGCGACCGGCACGGTGGCCACGGTGACCGCGGCGTTCCGCGAGTCGGCGATGGTGCAGCCGCGGCTGGACGAGGTGGCCGAGCGCATCGAGACGGCCCTGGACCTGGACCGGGCGGACGCGCGGGCGGGCGAGCCCGGCGTGGGGGCGGGCCCCTCGGATCCGGGGGCCGAGGCGGACCGGCCGGAGACGGAGGAGGTGTTCGTCACGGCGGTGCTGCTGGAGTTCGAGGACGACGGCAGCGCGGTGCGGGTCCTCGACCGGGGGCATCCGCCGCTGCTGAGGCTGGGGCCCGGCGGCGCCTCGGAGCTGGATGCGGAGTACGGGGTTCCGCTCGGATTCGGCGAGCTGGCCGGGCGCGAGCCGCGGACCGAACGGTTCGAGCTGGCCCCGGGCGAACTGCTGGTGGCCTACTCGGACGGGGTGACGGAGGCCCGGGACGCGGCCGGGGTGTTCTATCCCCTCGCGGAACGCCTGACCGAGCGCTACGGCACGGGCTCGCGCTACGTCCCGCCGGATCCCGCCGACGTCGTCACCTTTCTCCAGGCGGACGTGGCGTCCTGGGCGGCGGGCCTGGCCGACGACATGGTCGTCGTCGTCCTCCGCCCGGAGGCCGGTGCGGTGGCCGGTGCCGGTACAGGGGCCGGTGCCGCCGCCGGGCCCGGGGCCGCCATGGGGCCGGGCGCAGGGCCCGGCGCCGCCGCGCCTCCGTGACGGGGAGGCGAAGAGCGTCGGCCCCGCCGGTCCGGTACGCGTGGACGACGGCCCCGCAGGCGTGGATCGGCGGCCCCATGGGCGGCGGCCCCTCCATGTGCGGCCTCGTGGCCCCTGGTCCGTGTGCACGGGAGCCGAGTGCGGGTGCGCGGGGCCCGCCGCCCGTGTGCACGGGAGCGGTCCGTCTGTCCGCGGATGCCTCCGTCCGCACGCACGAGGGCTCGCGTGGGCGCGCGGGCGGACAGGCCGGCCCCGGTGTGCGCGGTACCGGGGTCAGGGCAGCAGTCCGTGGCGGCGGGCCGCGGCGACGGCCTCGTGCCGGCTGTGCACCCCGAGCTTCCGGGTGGCACTGCGCAGATACGCCTTCACGGTCTCGGCGCCCAGCGCCAGCCGCCGCGCGGTCTCCGCGTTGGTGCAGCCCAGCGCGATGTGCGCGAGCACGTCCAGCTCCCTCGGGGCCAGCCGGGGCACCTCGGCGGGGCCGTCCCGGTCCGGCCGGTCGCGGTCGTCGGCCGCCGTGCGCAGGAAGCGGTCGCAGGCGTGCCGCAGCCGGTCGCGCAGCGCCGTGTCCTCGATCTCGTGGGCGATGCCGAGCAGTTCGGCGTGCAGATCGCGGACCGCCTCGACGGCCGGCGGGGCCGGCTCGTCGGGCGCTGCCGGGCGGGTGGCGGACTCCAGCAGCCGCAGCCGCCGGTTCACCTCGGCCCGCACCGCCAGCTCGCCGGCCAGCCGCCGGGAGGCGTCCACGAGGGAGCCCGTGGTGCGGTCGCCCAGCGGCAGCACGTCGCGGACGGCGGCGTACAGCACGCCGTGCACCTCGCCGCCGGCCGCGACGGGCGCGGCCACGATCGAGCGGATGCCCTCGCGCAGGACGGCGCTGTCGTAGTCGTGCGAGATGGCCGTCGCCGGGACGTAGTCGTTGACGGAGAACGGGCGGCGGTGGGCCAGCACACGGCCGCCCAGGCCCTTGCCGGCGACGACCCGCAGCCCGTTCATCGAGTCCGTGCAGGTGCCCAGGAACTCCGACAGCCGCAGCGACCCGGCCCCGCCGACCCGTCCGCCGAACACCAGGCGCACCCCCGTACGGCGCCGGGCGTCCCGCAGGGCGCGGCGGAAGGCGTCCGCGTCCGGGACGGGGGAGGCCGCCCCCTCGGGTCTCGTGGGGCGGGGGCGGATCGGGGAGCGGTCGGACCCGGGCACACGGCCTCCCTCGGTCGGTTCTCTCACAGCGTGGCCGCCGCCTCCCGGCGGCCGGTCGTCAACTGCCCGGCGCAGGCCGCGCGGTGGGCGCCGGCGGGGCGGACGGCGCGGACGGCGTGGGCGGTGCGGAAGGCGGGGACTGCTCGCGCGGCCCGTCGGCGCCCTCGGCGGCGGGATCGCCGGGATCGCCGGGTGCCGCCGCCACGGCCGGGCCCGGTGGCTTCCGCGTATCCGTTCCGGTGTCGGGATCCGACGGGGCCGTGCCGAGCAACTCGACTGCCTTCTCGCGCATTTCGACCTTACGGACCTTGCCCGTCACCGTCATCGGAAATGCGTCCACCACGTGCACATATCTGGGAATCTTGTAGTGCGCGAGCCGTCCCTCGCAGAAGGTGCGCAGCGTCTCCGGCGTGAGCGGCCGTGTCCCCTCGCGCATCCGGAGCCACGCCATCAGCTCCTCGCCGTACCGGGCGTCCGGGACGCCCACCACCTGCGCGTCCAGCACGTCCGGATGCGTGTACAGGAACTCCTCGATCTCGCGCGGATAGATGTTCTCGCCGCCCCGGATGACCATGTCCTTGATCCGCCCGGTGATGCTGACGTACCCGTCCTCGTCCATGACGGCCAGATCGCCGGTGTGCATCCAGCGGGCCTCGTCCAGCACGGCCGCCGTACCGTCCGGGTCGGCCCAGTAGCCGAGCATCACCGAGTAGCCCCGGGTGCACAGTTCACCCGGTTCGCCGCGCGGCAGGGTGCGGCCGGAGTCCGGGTCGACGACCTTCACCTCCAGGTGCGGGCCCACCCGGCCGACGGTCGAGACCCGCCGCTCGACCGGGTCGTCCACCCGGGTCTGGGTGGAGACCGGGGACGTCTCCGTCATGCCGTAGCAGATGGACACCTGCTCCATGCCCATCAGGCCGATCACCTGCTTCATGATCTCCGCCGGGCAGGGGGAGCCGGCCATGATGCCGGTGCGCAGGCTGGAGAGGTCGTACTCGGCGAAGTCCGGCGCCGACAGCTCCGCGATGAACATCGTCGGCACCCCGTACAGCGAGGTGCAGCGCTCCCGCTCGACGGCCCGCAGCGTGGCCGAGGCGTCGAACGAGGGCGCGGGGATCACCATGCAGGCGCCGTGGCTGGTCGCCGCCAGATTGCCCATCACCATGCCGAAGCAGTGGTAGAACGGCACCGGCAGACAGATCCGGTCCTCCTCGGTGTAGAGGCACAACTCCCCCACGTGGAAGCCGTTGTTGAGGATGTTGTGGTGGGAGAGCGTGGCGCCCTTCGGGAACCCGGTGGTGCCGGAGGTGTACTGGATGTTCACCGGGTCGTCCGCGCTCAACGTGTCCGCGACCGCCGCCAGTTGGGCCCTGCCGTCCCCGCGCAGCAGTTCCCGGCCCGCGTCGAGCAGCTCCCGCCAGCCGGCCTCGCCGATCAGCACCACGTCCACCAGCTGCGGGCAGGACGGCCGCACCTCCTCGGTCATCGCCGCGTAGTCGGAGCTCTTGTGGCGCGGCGCCGCCACCAGCGTGCGCACCCCCGCCTGCCGCAGCACGAACTCCAGCTCGTGCGCCCGGTAGGCCGGGTTCACGGTGACCAGGACGGCGCCCAGCTTCGCCGTCGCGTACTGCACGAGCGTCCACTCCGGGCAGTTCGGCGCCCAGATGCCCACCCGGTCGCCCTTGCGTACGCCCCGCTCCCGCAGGCCCAGCGCGACGGCGTCGACGTCGTCGGCGAACTCCCGGTAGCTCCACCGCCGTTCGCTCACCACGTCGACCAGCGCGTCCCGCTCCCCGAAAGCGGCGACCGTGCGCTCCAGGTTCTCCCCGATCGTGTCCCCGAGCAGCGCCGTCGACGAGGGCCCGGAGGCGTAACTGCGCTCGGGGGCCGCCGACGGTGCGGACGGCCCGGACGACGGGAACGGTTCGGACGACGTCGACGGCTCGGACGACGGGGACGGCTCGGACGACGGGGACGACGGGGACGGGGGCGAAGCTGGCACGGGTACCTCCTGACGACTGCGGCCGGTGCCCTGACCTCACCCGGAGGACCGGGGAAGGGGGTGGCGGGTGGCGTATGTCACAGGGAAACCGTGCGGCCGGGAGGTCCGCTACCCCCGCCCGGGGGTATGGTCGCCGGCCGCACGCCGGGCCCGTACCGCGAGCCACAGATCGAAGCGGTCGTCGGCGTTGTCCAGACGGCGGCCGGTCAACCGCATCGCCTTGTCGAGCCGGTTGCGCACCGTGTGCCGGTGCAGCCCCAGACGGCGGCTCGTCTCGTCCCAGGAGCAGCCCGCGTCCAGCCAGGTGGCCAGGGTCTCCACCAGATCGCCGGAGGGCGCGGCCGTCTCCAGCGGCGCCAGCAGGGCATCGGCGTACCCCGCCAGCGCCGGCCGCTCGCCCAGCGACAGCAGCAGCCGGGCCGAGTCGCCGCCCCCGGCCTCGACGGGCCGCCCGAGGCCCCGGCTCACCTCCACCAGACCGCTCGCCTCCCGCAGCGACGTGTGGGCCGCGTGCGGCGGCACGGGCGAGCCGATACCGGCAGGGCGGCCCGGTGCGAACCGCGTCAGCACCCGGTGGATGTCCAGCCCCTCGCCGACGACGGCCTCGACCTGTCCGTCCCGCACACGGACGAGCCCGCCGGGCACCGCCAGCGCGAGAGCGGCGGCAAGCTCGCCCGGGGGCGCGGTTTCCCCGTCGGAGGCGGCGGGAGCCGGGCCGGAAGCGGCGGGTGCCGTGCCGGGCATGGCACGGTCCTGGCCGGAGGTGGCTGGGCCCTCGTCGAAGGTGGCGGCTCCCACGGTGACGGCGCGGACGGCCGACGCCGACAGGCCCGCCGCCGCCAGCACATCCCGGGCGCGCGCGGCCGTCACCTCCGGGGACAGCAGCCGCCCCAGCAGCGCCGCCCGGTGCCGCCGCTCCGGCTCGCCCGCCAGATGCCGGCGCTCCAGCTCCAGGGAGAGCAGCGAGACCAGCCCGGACACCAGCATCCGCGCCTCCGCGCCCACCTCACCGACGAGGACGAGCAGACCGCGCAGCCGCCCGGCCCCCAGCGGTCGCACCTCCAGACCCGGCGCCCGCGCACTGGCCCGGATCCCGCCGGCCACCACCCGCTCGACCAACTCGACGCTGCCAGGGGGGAGTTCACCGGCACCGCCATGGTTCCTGCCGGCACCGTCCCGGCCGACACCGTTCCTGCCGTCGCCGTCGTCCCTGCCGGGGGTGTCGCCGTCGACGACGCCGTCCCCGTCGCCCTCGCCCTCGCCCTCGCCGTCCCCGTCGCCCTCGCCGTCGACGACGCCGACACCGTCGCCGCCGTCCCCACCGGGGCCGCCCGCTCCGCCGTCCCCGTCGCCCCCGGCGGCCAGGACGCGGCCCAGCGGGTCGGTCACCAGCGTGCGCACCCCGGTGGCGCGCGCCCAGGCGTGGAGTGTCGGTGCCAGGCCCCGCCCGGACGCGGCCGCCGCCGTCAGCCGTCGGTGCGTCTCGAACGCCGCCTCGACGGCGGCACGCTGCTCCGCCGCCCGCGCGGCGAACACGGCCTTGGTGACCGCGAGGAACGGCACCTGGCCGCCCACCGTCAGCAGCGGCAACCCGGCCTCGGCCGTCGCCCGGCGCAGCGGTGCGGGCGCCGCCTGGTACGGCAGCTCGGCGCCGAGTCCGAGCGCCAGCGCGCTCGTTCCGGCCGCCGCGACATCGGCCACGTACTCCCGGCACGCCCGCTCCGTCATCGGCAGCACCAGGCCGATCGTCATCAGCAGCTCCCCGCCGTGCAGCCAGGGCCCGGGACGGACCAGCTCCGAGACGTGCGCGGCGTGCACCGGCCGGTCGAGCCGCTCCTGGCCGGTGACCACCGTGAGCTGGAGCTCGGGCCGGGCGACGAGGTCGGAGAGCAGCACGGGCATGCCGTCAGTGTCCCGTGCCGCGCCGCGCTCCCGGCCGCCGCCCCGAGCCGCCGGGCTGGACACCGTGTCCATACGGCCTCCGGGGATTCGCCCGCCGGGCGATCGAGGCGGTGGCGGAGCAGGCGTAACGTCCCCGCCGTCGGCGCCGGACGGACCGGCGGTCGCGGCGGCCCTGACCGGCCCTGACCGCCCTGGCCGGCCGTGACCGGCCCTGGCCGGGCCTGAACAGCCCGGCCCGGACGGTACCGGCGGGTGCCGGTCGGCCCGGTGGACCCGGACGGTGCGGCGGTGCCGTCCCGTGGACGGACGTGGGAGGAGGAGCGCGGATGAGCACGGTCACCGTGGCCTGTGCACAGCTGGAACTCGCCGTCGGGGACGTGCGGGGCAATCGCGCAGCCGCCGCGCACGCGCTCGACGAGGCGGCGGCGGCCGGCGCCCAGGTGGTCGTCCTGCCCGAACTCGCCACCTCCGGTTACGTGTTCGAGGACGCCGCCGAGGCAGCGGCGCTGGCCGAGCCGGTCGACGGGCCCGGGGTCACGGCCTGGCGTGCGGCGGCGCGGCGGCACGGGATCACCGTCGTCGGGGGGCTGTGCGAGCGCGACCCCGCGGGACGGGTGCGCAACTCGGCCGTGCTGATCGACGCCTCGGGCGCGCTGCGTGCCGTCTACCGCAAGGCGCATCTGTTCGGCACCGAGCGGGAGTTCTTCGTGCCCGGTGACGAGCGGCCCCCGGTGGTGGAGACCGCGCACGGCCGGATCGGCGTGCTGGTCTGCTACGACCTGGAGTTCCCCGAGTGGGTGCGGCGGGTGGCGCTGGCCGGGGCCGAGCTGCTGTGCGCGCCCGTCAACTGGCCGCTGTTCCCCCGCCCGGAGGGCGAGCGGCCGGCCGAGGTGGTCCGTGTCCAGGCCGCCGCGGCCGTCAACCGGATCTACATCGCGGCCTGCGACCGGGCCGGGACCGAACGCGGCACCCGCTGGACGGGCGCCTCCGTCGTGGTCGACCCGGACGGCTTCCCGCTCGCCGGGCCCCACCCGGAACCGGAACGGGCCCTGCTGCCGGCCGCCTGCGATCCGGCCCGCGCCCGGGACAAACGACTCGGCCCGCACAACGACGTCTTCGCCGACCGCAGACCCGAACTGTACGGCTGAGCGGCGGTCCGAGCCGTACCGCTGAGGGCCGGGTCCGAGCTGTACGGCCGGGCGTCGGCCCCGGACCGTGCGGACGAGCGAGCGGCACCGGCCCCGCACCGGCCCGCCGGCCCCGAACCGGTCCATCGGCCCCGCACGCGCAGACCTGCCCCGAACCGTACGGGCGAGCGGCGGTGCCCCCGCCGGGGCCCAACAACCCACCACCGCGCGGAGGTTGGCCACCCACTCCGCCACGAGTACCGGAACCGGAAAGGAACGAACGACATGACCAGTGACGACACCTCCACCGGCCGCGCGGGAGACGGCGCCCGTCCGGCCCCGCGAGGCCCCGTCGACTCCTCGCGGGTGCCCCGCTTCGCGGGCCCGGCCACCTTCGCGCGGCTGCCCCGGCTGGACGAGACGCCGGGCGCGGACGTGGCGGTCGTCGGTGTGCCCTTCGACACGGGCGTGTCCTACCGGCCGGGCGCCCGCTTCGGCGGGAACGCCATCCGCGAGGCGTCCCGGCTGCTGCGCCCGTACAACCCGGCGCAGGACGCCTCCCCGTTCGCGCTCGCGCAGGTCGCCGACGCGGGGGACATCGCCGCGAACCCGTTCCGTATCGAGGAGGCCGTGGAGACGGTCGAGCAGGCCGCGGGCGAGCTGCTGGACACCGGCGCCCGGCTGATGACGCTCGGCGGCGACCACACCATCGCGCTGCCCCTGCTGCGCGCCGTCGCCCGCCGGCACGGCCCGGTCGCGCTGCTGCACTTCGACGCCCATCTGGACACCTGGGACACCTACTTCGGCGCCGCCTACACCCACGGCACCCCGTTCCGCCGGGCCGTGGAGGAGGGCGTCCTGGACACCTCGGCGCTCTCGCACGTCGGCACCCGCGGCCCGCTGTACGGCAAGTCCGATCTGTCGGACGACGCGAAGATGGGCTTCGGCATCGTCACCTCGGCGGACGTCATGCGCCGCGGTGTGGACGAGGTCGCCGACCAGCTGCGGCAGCGCATCGGGGACCGCCCGCTGTACGTCTCCGTCGACATCGACGTCCTCGACCCGGCGCACGCGCCGGGCACCGGCACTCCCGAGGCGGGCGGTATGACCTCGCGGGAGCTGCTGGAGATCCTGCGGGGCCTGGCGGGCTGCCGGCTGGTCTCGGCGGACGTCGTCGAGGTGGCCCCGGCCTACGACCACGCCGAGATCACCGCCGTCGCCGCCTCGCACACGGCCTACGAGCTGACGACGCTGATGTGCCGGCAGACGGCCGAGGGCCGCTGAGGACGGCAGGAGCGGCCCGCCGCCCCTGCCACGGCCCGGGCTACAGCTCGGAGTGGGGCCAGCCCAGCAGGCGGGCGCCGATCACCGCGGTCTGGAGGGTGTAGCGGTGCGTCGGGTCGGAGGGGTCGGCTCCGGTGAGCCGGCGGATGCGCTCCAGCCGGTAGGTGAAGGCCCGCACGCTCAGCGACAGCCTGCGGGCCGCCTCGGCTGCCACACAGCCGGAGTCGAAGTAGGCGGTGAGGGTGTCGAGCAGCGGCTGGGCGCCGCCGCGTGCGGAGTTCAGCGGCGCCAGGGTGTGGGTCACCAGATCCGCCATGGCCTGCCGGTCGCGGGTGAGCACCGGGTAGACGAGCAGGTCGGCGGCGTGCAGCACGGGCGCGTCCAGCTCCATGCGGATGGCCAGGTCGAGGACGCTGAGCGCCTCCTCGTAGGACTGGACGACGCCGCCCGGCCCGGGCTGGGCGCGGCCGATGGCCACCTGCCCGCCGTTGGTCGCGGCGTACGCCTGCTTGGCGAACTGGTGCAGCACGTCCGTCTGGTCGCCGGGCGCGATGCACAGCAGCCGGCCGTCCTTGCTGGTGAGCAGGAAGGTGCGGTCTCCGAAGCGGGCGATGAGGGCCTGTTCGACGCGGCGGGCGACGGGGTCGGTCTCGTCGTAGGAGGCGGCGCCGTGGGCGACGGCGACGGCGTGTGCGTGCGACAGGCGCAGCCCGAAGCGTTCCGCGCGCTCGGCCAGGTGTCCGAGGTCGCTGCGGCCGTAGAGCAGGTCGTCGATGAACTCGCGGCGTGCGGCCTCCTCCTGGCGCACGGCGTGCCGCTGTGCCCGCTCGAAGCCCTCGACGACGGCGTCGATCACCTGGTGGATGCCGGCGAGCGCGCTCTCGGAGCCGCTGCGCAGCGTCGGCCAGGCCGACCGCGCCGCGGACAGATGGGCGTTGATGATCTCCCGGAGGCCGTAGCCGTCCTCGGCGGCCTGTTCGCCGAGCGCGCGGCGTGAGTCCAGCTCGTCGCGGGTGAGGCGGCGGCCGGTCGCCGAGACGTCGCTCAGTATCCGCACGTAGTCGTGCACGTAGGCGTCCGGAATCTCGGTAGCGGCGGTGGTGGCCACGGGTCCCCCGTTTCTGCGTTCCGGGCGCGCCCCGCGGTGGTGCGGGCGGGCACGCCCCCGGCGGCCCTGGTTTCGCCGTCCGGCAGCCAGACCCTACGGAACGCTGCCGGAGCCCGGCAACGCGGGTCCGGCCCCGCCGCCGCGGGCCGTACCGCACGCCGCCGCGGGCCCGGGCGCGCACAGAAGAACGCCCTGGCTCCGACGGGGGGCGGAGCCAGGGCGTCCGGGCCGGGGGCGGGGAGCCCCCGGGGTCGTGAGCGGGACGGCGGCCGCGCCCGCGGGGGCCCTCGCCGGGGCCGCACCGCGGGGGTCGCCGTCCGCGTCAGGAGCGCTGCTTGACGCGCATCATGATCAGTCCGGCCACCGAGGCGAGCACGACGACTCCGGTACTGACGCTGATCGCGACCTGCTTTCCGCCGTCGAACGCGAAGCTGGTCGCGACGTTGATGGCGCCGAAGACCACGATCAGGATCCAGAGGAGAGCCTTCATGGCGTCCTTCCCAAGGTGAGCGGTGATGTCCTGCTCCTCACGATGCCGGGTTCCGCCGCGTGGATCGAGGGGGCGCCCTCCCGAACCCATGGTGTAGCGCGCTACACCCCTGTCGAGCATCCGTCCGCTGCCCCCATGTGCGGCCGCCGTCGCCTAATCTGAGGGCCATGCGAGAAACTGTGCGGGGGGCGCAGCGTGCGACAGTGCACCTGCTGAAATCGGCCGGGTTGTCCCTGGCCTCGTTTCTCTTCTCCGGAATTCTGATCTTCACCGCCGTGGCCACCTGTCTGGTGATCGGCGCGGGGGTGCTGCCGGAGACGGTGCTGCTGCTGCGCCGTATCGCCGGGTTCAAGCGGCGGCTCGTGGGGGAGTGGGCGGGGGAGCCGATCCCCGAGGCGTACCAGCCGCTGACCGGCGAGCTGACGGTGCGGGTGCGGGCCGCGCTCAAGGACCCGAGCACCTACCGGGATCTGCGCTGGCTGGGCGCCCACTACGCCTACGGCTGGGCGCTCGCCTACGCGACGCTGCCGCTGTGGATCGTCGGCGTCATGGTGGACGGCGTCTGGTGTGCGGCGCTGGGCAACCGGCCGGTGGTGCTGCCGCTGATCGAGCGCCTCGCGGATCTGGACGCCGAGTGGTCGCGGGCGCTGCTCATTCCCTCGCCGGAGGCCCGGCGCAACGCCGAACTGGCCAGCCGCGTCCAGCAGTTGACCGACACGCGGGCGGGTGCCGTCGCCGCGCACGGCGCCGAGCTGCGGCGGATCGAGCGGGATCTGCACGACGGCACGCAGGCGCGGCTGGTGGCCCTGTCCATGCGGGTGGGCCTGGCCCGGAAGTCCTACGAGAAGAACCCGGACGCCACCGAGAAGCTGCTGGAGGACGCGCAGAACCAGGCAGAGGAGGCGCTCACCGAGCTGCGCACGGTGGTGCGCGGCATCCATCCGCCGATCCTCACCGACCGCGGACTGGTCGGCGCGGTGCGGGCGCTGGCCGCGGGCAGCGCGCTGGACGTCGAGGTGTCCGAGGACGGGGTGGAGGACGCGGAGCGCGCCCCGGCGGCGGCCGAGACGGCGGCGTACTTCGTCGTCGCCGAGGCGCTGACCAACGCGGCCAAGCACGGGGGAGGCGATCACGCCGGCGTCCGACTGGTGCGCATGGGCCGGTCGTTGTGGATCAGGGTGGAGGACAACGGGTGCGGCGGTGCCGACGAGTCGGGCGGCAGCGGGCTGCTCGGCGTGCGGCGGCGGATCGCGGCGCTCGACGGAACCGTGGATGTGACCAGCCCGGTCGGGGGTCCGACCGTGATCGAAGTGGAGCTGCCGTGCGTGTGGTGATCGCCGAGGACAACGCCCTGCTGCGGGAGGGGATGGTGCTGCTGCTCACGTCGGCGGGGCACGAGGTGGTGGCGGTGGCCGACAACGGCCCCCAGGTGCTGCCCACCCTCCTCGAACACCGGCCGGACGCGGCCGTGTTGGACGTGCGGATGCCGCCCGGCTTCCGTGACGAGGGGCTGCGTGCCGGGCTGGCGGCCCGCAAGGAGATCCCGGGCCTGCCGGTGCTGGTCCTCTCGCAGTACGTGGAGGAGACGTACGCGGCCGAGCTGCTGGGCGGCGGGGCCAGCGGGGTCGGCTATCTGCTCAAGGACCGGGTGGGCCGGGTCGACGAGTTCCTGGACGCCCTGGAGCGGGTGGCCTCCGGGGGGACGGCCCTGGATCCGGAGGTGGTGGGCGAACTCCTCGCGCAGCGGCGCGACGATCCGCTGGAGTCGTTGACTCCGCGTGAGCACGAGGTGCTGCGGCTGATGGCCGAGGGCCGGGACAACGCGACGATCGCGGCCACGCTGGTGGTCTCGGAACGTGCGGTCAGCAAGCACATCGGCAACGTTTTCGCGAAGCTCGGACTGCCGCCGAGCGACAGCGGTCACCGGCGGGTGCTGGCCGTACTGGCCTATCTGAACAAGGGCGTGGAGAGCTGACCGCGCCGACGACGGCGACGGCCCGGCCGGCGCGCGGGCGCCGGCCGTTGCGGAGGCGAACGCGCCGGTTCCGGGTCGCGTGAAATATTCATGCCAAGAATATGAATCGTTGGCTGTACCCGGGCGTAGCCCTGAGCGCATACTCTACGTAGCGGTCACACGACGTCGGGGAACTCCATGGCCAGGACACCGTGTTCAGCAGGGCTCGTGCCGCTGCGCGCCGGTGCGGGGCGGTGCTCCGCCGGGGCCCGGGGCCACGGCTCAGGTGAGCCAGTCCGCGTCCCGCGCGATCTTTATGGCGTCGACCCGGTTGCGGGCGTTGAGCTTGGAGACCGAGGTCGTCAGATAGTTGCGGACGGTGCCGGTGGACAGCTTCAGCTGCCGGGCTATCTCCACCGGCTCCAGGCCCTCGGCCGCGAGCTGGAGGACCTCCGTCTCCCGGCCGGTCAGCGGGGACTCCATGCTGTTCCACGCCGAGAGGGCGAGCTGGGAGTCGATGACGCGCTTGCCGGCGACCACGCTCCGTACGGCGGCGGCCAGTTCGTGCGGCGGCGCGTCCTTCAGCAGGAAGCCGGCCACCTGCGCGGCCAGCGCCCGGCGCAGCGTGCCGGGGCGGCCCAGGCTGGTGAGGATGAGGGTGCGGCAGTCCGGCAGCCGGTCGGCCAGCAGAGCCGCGGCGGACAGCCCGTCCAGGCCCGGCAGATCGATGTCGATGACGGCGACATCCGGCCGGTGCCGCAGCGCGCCGTCCAGGATCTGGTCGCCCCGCTCCAGCTCGCAGACGACCTCCATATCCGGTTCCAGGTCGAGCAGAGCGACCAGGGCGCCCCGGATCATGTTCATGTCCTCGGCCAGCAGGATGCGGATCGCCATGTGCATTCCTCTCGTGTGGCGCGCGGGTCAGGCTGCGGGCGCACGGACGGGAAGCGTGCCGCCGCCGTCGGATTCGTCGGCACTGCCGGGACGGGCGGCGGCTCCGTCGGCCGACAGCGGGGCCGACGCCTCCAGACGGAAGGTGCAGAGCTTGGGCCGGACGACCGTCAACCGGCCGCCCGCGGCGCGCAGTCGGGCGTCGAGGTTGCGCAGCCCGCTGCCCCCGTGCGGGGACGCGTCCCGGTGGCCGGGGTCCACGCCGTCGTTCTCCACGTAGAGGCGCACCTGCCCGTCCTCCCACAGCAGGCCCATGGAGCAGGACGTGGCGCGCGAGTGCCGCAGCAGATTGGTGACCGCCTCGCGCAGCACGGCGCCCAGCACCCCGTCGGTCCTGGCGTCGAGCCCGTCGAGCGTGAACTCGGCCCGCACGGTGACGTCCGCCGCCTCCAGCAGGGACTGCGCCGAGCCGGCCTCCTGCCGCAGCGAGGTGCTGCGCAGCCCGGAGGAGACGGCGCGCACGTCGGCGAGCGACTGCCGTGCGATGGTGAGCACTTCGCCGACCTCGTCCATGGCCCGGCGCGGCTGGCTGGCGATCAGCCGGCGGGCCAGCTCGCTCTTCAGGGTGATCGAGGAGAGGCTGTAGCCGAGCAGATCGTGCAGGTCCCGCGAGTAGCGCTGCCGTTCGTTGGCGACGGCCGTGACGGCGAGACCGTTGCGGGCCTCGTACGCGGCCCGGACGAGGGCGGCCAGGCGGACCAGCGCGTAGACGATGACCCCGGCCAGCAGCGTGGACCAGCCCAGCCGGGCGGCCTCCTGGGGCGGCAGTCCCGTCCACACGGCCGCCGCCGACATGCTGAGGCCCACCGCCGTGTACAGCGGCCAGGCCCGGCGCGCCGGCAGCATCAGCAGCAGCGAACCGGCCAGAAAGCCCGCCATGGCGGTCCATTGGGCCTGGCAGACGACGACCGGAAGATAGGTCAGCAGCGCCTGCGCGCCCAGTGTCAGCGCCTTCCGGCGGGCCGGGGCATACCGCGCCGCGGGCTCCGCGTGCCACATCTGGAGGGCGAACGCGGCCAGCAGACAGGGCAGCGACACCGCGACCGCGCCGGCCGGCAGCCCCGCCGTCAGCAGTTCGGCGGCCGTGACGCCCAGACAGCAGGCCAGCGCGGCCCGTAGCACGGCGCGCGCGGTGCGCGGAGCCGGGAACTCGGGCACCTCGGGTGTACGGCTTGTGGCCTTGCCCTGTAACGGTGCCGTCTTCGGTATCTCGTCGTCATCGTGATGTGCCATGGGTGCGTGCATCGGCCTTGTCTCGTCCGTCGAACCCCGGTACATGGGTAAAGGTTTTGCCGCCCAGGTGAAGACTATGTGGAGTCGGGGGCTACGCGAACAGCGGGAGAGAAGTGAGCTGTTCGGCCCGCGGCGCTGCGCGGTGCCCGGCCGGCGCCGGGGGTGAGGTGCCGGTGAGGCGGTCGTCGGGCGCCTGGCCTGGCCGGGCCGGCGCGCGGACGGGCGGGCGCGGGGCCTGTCGGCCGGTACTCGGGTGGCCGCCCGGAATGCCGGTGCGCACACCGCCGGCCGTGGCCGGCTGCTCGTTCTCGTCCCCCATGAACGTGCTCTCCCCCGTGGTGCGTGTCCTACTCGGAGCGGGCGCTGGTCGTGCGCGCCCGGTGGGCCGCGGTCGCCGAGGTGCCGGGCCGGGGTAAGGGGGGTGCGGTGGTCCGCACGGTGATCACCCCTTGTCGGTCGGCACGGAACGCCGGCGGCGATTCTGCACAGAGGGCCCACGGTCCAGACAGTGTCGGAATCACCGTGCGGATGTGAAGTTCTCATGTGCCGAATGGGAGGTGGCCTTCGGGCCCTTTCCGCCGGTGCGCGGCACGGGCCGCGCGCGCCGGGAAAAGCCGTCTGTGCCGCCCATCCCTACACAGCGAAGCATGAGGGTCACAGGAGCGCAACTTTCGTGCGCGGAAAGCGACCTGAGACACAGGAATCCAGGGTTCCGTACGGCCTGATCCCTGGTGTGACGTGCGGTCAACCGGAACGCGTTCTTCGGCCGGTACGGGCCCGTTGACGGCCCGCGATGGCTGGAATTCCGCGTTCCGCCGTGCCCTCCGCTGCGCCCTTCCGCGAACTCCCGGAAGTTTTCCGCGCATTGTCGAACGCTGATTATCGAAACCTGTCAGTAAGGCTCCGAGAAGAACCGGATCAGTTCCTCGTTCACCTCGTCGGGCCGCTCCATGTAGCCGTAGTGGCCCGCGTTCTTGATTTCCGTGTAGCGCGCACGCGGAATGACGTCGGCGACCTCGCGGGCCAGATGCGGCGGAAGGACGAGATCGTCCGCGAAGCCGACCACCAGGCAGTGCGCCCGGATGGCCCGGTACGCCTCCAGCCGGCCCGGCTCCATCGTGACGCCGAGCTGTGCCCGGTAGCCGGGGCCCGCCGAGGTCGGCGACATCTCGAACAGGTCGAGCCAGTCCTGGAGATCGCGGTCGGAGTTGAGCGTCGCGGGCGAGAGGAACTCCATGGCGCGCACGGTGGCCGCGTAGCTCGCGGGCACCTCGATGCCGCTGTCGAACAGCTCCAGCTCCGCCCGGTCGCGCGCCCGGCGCATGGTGTCCTTGCGGCCCCTCGTCGCCAGCAGCGCGGCCTGCGTCACCAACTCCGGCCGGGCCAGGCACAGTTCCTGGACGATGTGGGCGCCCAGCGAGGTGCCGACGAACCGGCAGGGGCCGATGCCCAGATGCTCCACGAGGCCGGCGGTGTCGGCGACGAGGTCGTGCACGGTGAAGCCCTCGGCGCACACATCGGTCGGCGGGATGCCCCGGTTGTCGAAGGTGACGACCTGGTACCCGGCGGCCACCAGCGCCGGCACCTGGTGCAGATGCCAGGCCCGTCCACCCGCGCCCGTCCCCATGACCATGACGACGGGATCGCCCTTGCCCGACACGTCGTAGCTGAGCCTGATCCCGTTCACCGTGCTGATCGGCACTGTGTCCCCCGTTCTCCCCGGAGATGGCCTCCGGAGCGCCACATGTCCGTCTTCCCGGACGGAACCTAGCCCGACTCGGGCGCGGGAGCCAATGGTTCAGCCGTCACTGAAACGTGGACGTGACACCCGGTGACCACCCGCCCGCCGGTTCGGCGCGCTGCCGGCCCCCGTCGTCCGCAACCGGCAGCTCGGCCCAGGTGACGGTCCCGTCCCGGCTGACTCCCCACGCGCCGGCGAGGGCGTCCACGAGGAACAGGCCGCGCCCGGACTCGGCGTCGGCGGCGACCGTGCGCGGCCGGGCGGGCGTCGACGACCGGTCGGTGACCTCGATCCGGAGCACGCCCGGCAGGTGCGCGAGCGTCAGCCCGACGGGACCCCGGCCGTGCTCGACGGCGTTCGTCCCCAACTCGGAGACGACCAACTCGGCGTCCCCCACCACCACCGCCGGCAACGCCCACCGCTCCAGCCAGCCCCGTGCGATCTGCCGCATCCGCGGGACCTGCTGCCGTGTCGCGGGGAAGGCGGCGGTGAGGCGGGGCACCTGGTCCGTCCGGCCCGGGCGCTCGTGGGGGGTGGTGGTCTGGCGCAGCGTGGCCTCGGCTTCTCTGAGGATGTGGTGGCCGTCCGCGCGGGACTGCCCCGAGCACGGCGCCCATGAGTGGGGCCGTCTCTGCTGCTCCCTGCACGGTCGGGGCGAACGGCTTTCCTCGGGCCAGGAGGGAACCTGGCCCTGGGACACGACGAACCACCCGGTCCTGTGTAACCAGATGGCGACACAGCGTCACGACCCGTCGGAGTCACAGCTTGCTCCCATCGAGCGCTGATGCGCAATATCGAGCGAGAAATCCGCGAGTTGAGGGAACACCTGTCTGTATCGCCAATGTTTCCCGCGACTGCCAGAATGCTCCCCATGACTCAGAGGAAGCTCCCTCCGCCTGTCATGAGGCGTCGCGTAGGCGGCTTGCTGCGCGATTTCCGTGAACAGGCCGGCCTGGGGCCCGGCGCAGCCGCCAAACAACTCGGTTGGGACTCCACGCGACAAGGTCGTATCGAAAGAGGTATCTACCGAGTCTCCGAAGGCGACATCCGCAAGATGCTGGAGACGTATGGCATCCACGGGGATGAGGAGGCGGTCCGGGAGTTGACCGCAGCTTCCAACGAGTCGCTGAAGTCCGGCTGGTGGGCCCCTTACGTCGGACGGATCTCCGACGCGCTCCTCGACTTCGTGATCCTGGAGTCGAAGGCGACGAGTATCCAGGTTCAGCACCCGGCGATCATCCCCGGCCTGTTCCAGGCGCCCGGATACGTCAGGGAGATCTTCAACGGACCGCTCCACCCTGACAACCGGGAGCTGTCCGGCATGCTGAGCGCGATCCGGATGGCGCGGCAGGAAGTCCTGCACCGTCCCGGGGATCCGGTCCGCCTCCACGCGCTGATCTCGGAAGCTGCCCTTTTGCACCGATTCCCCAGAGCTCCGGGAGTGATGAAGGAACAGCTGCGCAAGTTGGCCGACGACGCCGGACAGCCCCACATCACCATCCAGATCGTCCCGGTGGACGTCCCCGCCTACGCGGCTGCCAACCAAGCCATGACAATCTTGCACTTCCGCCATCCCTGGCCCGCTGCCGTCTCCATCGACAGCTCCCTGGGCGGCAGCTTCCTGGACGAACCAGCTGAAGTGAGCGCCCTCTCGGTCGTTTTCGAGAAGATCGCCGAACTCGCGCTCTCCGCGGAAGAGTCGCGGGATCGCATCAACCTTCACCTTGAGGAGAACTTTTCATGACCGGCTGCACCCGTACCGATGAGAAGAGCGGCCTGACCTGGTGGAAGTCGTCCCACAGCGGCGGGGAGCAAGGGCAGTGCGTGGAGATCGCCCAGACGACCAGCGCGATCCACGTCCGGGACTCCAAGGACCCAGCGGGCCCGGCGCTGCTCTGCGCTCCGGAGGCGTTCCAGGCTTTCGTGTCGGCGGCGCGGTGCGGGATTTTCGGCAACTGAGGTCGACGCCGGCGGTGTTGAGCGCTCGGAGGCGCTCAGAGCCCGGGCGGGTTGCCGCGTCTCCGCGCTACGGCTACAGGTGACCACAGGCCGGTGGCGCCGACCGGCCCCTCCGACAGGCACGACGTACCCCGCGCTCTGCCCCGGCCCGCCCGGCCGGGTCCCGGAAGACATCACACGAGAGTGGAGGCAGCCATCGATACCAAGACGCCGGCCGTTGAAGTGGCCGAGGAATACGCCTGGTTCAAGTCCTCCTACAGCAACGACACCGGCGGTGCCTGCGTGGAAGTCGCGGTCCTGGCCGGGTGTGTCGGTGTGCGGGACTCCAAGGACGAGGGCGGTCCGGTGCTCGTCGTGCCGTCGGCCGCGTGGGCCTCGTTCGTGCACCGGATGTCCGCGTCCGCCGAGGCACGCGGGTAGTCCCCGCTGAGAGGACCGGGGCCAGGGGGAAGCGAGCCACGCGTCCGCCGCGCCGCTCTACCCGGACGGTGAGCGGTCACCCGGCCGGCGAGCGCCGCGACCTCGCGGGGAGCGGCTCCGTCGGGGTGTGCAGCCACAGGTGGTGGCCGTGTGGTGTGATCGTCAGGCCGAACGACGTGGTGTCCGGGCGGCCGAGGGCGGTGTACTCCGTCTCGACCTCCTCGGCCTCCGCCCACAGGTCCCGCGGGCCGTACACCGTCACCGTCCCGCCGCCGGCCACGGCCGCCGAACCGTGCTCGTCCTGGAGCCACACGGTCCGCACGCCCTGGTGGAACCCGTGTGTCATCCGCACGCCCGGCAGACGGGCGCTGCCGTACAGGGCGAAGCCCAGCGGATGGAGCCGCTCCGGGGCGGTGTCCGTCTCCCGGCGCCGCGCCGTGGAGGTGTCCGGCGGCCCCGGCTTCTCCAGCCGGTGGGAGCGCATGGGCATGTACGAGGCGCCGTGGAAGAACCGGCCGGAGAGGTTCCCGTTGTCCTGCCGGGTCAGGCGCACGGTGGCGCCGCCGTAGAAGACATCGGTCATCGGCGCCACCAGCACACCGCCCGGGGCGAGTTGGCGGGCCAGGGAGTGCGGCACCTCGCGCAGTGCGCACGTGGACAGGATCCGGTCGTACGGCGCGTGGGCGGACAGGCCCGTTTCGCCGTCGGCGACCCGGAGGGTGGGGCTCAGCCCCGCTCTGTCGAGGTTGGCGCGCGCCCGTGCGGCGAGCACGCCGTCGATCTCCACGGAGAACACGTTCCGCTCGCCCACTCGCCGGCACAGCAGGGCGGCCACGTAGCCGGTGGCCGTGCCGATCTCCAGCACGCGGTGGCCCGGCCGGACGTCCAGGGCGTCGAGCTGCCGGGCGACCATCGAGGGCATGCTGTTGGAGGACGTGGCGATGCCGGGCCCGTCCGGCTCACCGTTGTCCAGCTGCGTGACGACGGGCTCGTCGCTGTAGATCAGGTCCATCCGCTCCCGGCCGGTCACCGGCTCGCAGCCGCGCCGCAGTTGTCTCCAGGCCGGGTCCGGTACGAAGTGGTGCCGCGGTGTCTGCTCCCAGACGGCGCGCCACTGCGGGGAGAGCAGGCCGCGCTCGGCCAGCATTCCGGCGAGCGCGACCTGTCGTGTGCGGGCCCGTGCGGGGCGTGTGGTCACGGGGCGGGTTCCTGGGGGCGGCTGCCGTCCGGGCTGGGTTCCTCGTCCGGCACCGGCCAGGGCTGATCGTCCGGCGGGCCGGCATGCTTGCCGCCGTCGTTCCCGGCCACGGCGATGCGGGGAGCGAGCATGGCATCTCCTGGGTGGATCGGCTGTGTCGTGCCGATGACGGTAGGACGGGCGGCGAGGGGGGCGGGAAGGGCGCATGGTGGCAGGTCACCCGAAGGGGTCGGCCGCAGACGGGCGGTGGCGCGCTGCCCGCCTGACAAGCCCGGTTAAGGCAGGAGTTGAGATCTTGCGGGGGCGTGGGGGTGTTCGGCACGATCCTGGGGGCGCTCGGTGAGAGGACCGGAGCCGAGGCACCATCGAACATGAGCGAAGGGGAGACTCATGGACAACCCGTTCGACGACGACAACGGCTCCTTCTACGTGCTGGTCAACGACGAGAACCAGCACTCGCTGTGGCCGGCGTTCGCGGAGGTCCCGGCGGGCTGGACCGTCGTCTTCGGCGAGGACACCCGCCAGTCCTGCCTCGACTACGTCGAGAAGAACTGGACCGACATGCGGCCCGCCAGCCTGATCAAGGCCATGGAGGAGAGCGAGGCCGGTGCGGCGGAGAAGGCGGGCTCCGGCGTCTGAGTTTCCCGTGAGGGGGTGCGGCCCGCACGCGTGACCGGCGTGCGGGCCGCACACCTGTGCCCGCGCACGGCGGTCACCACGCGCACGGCAACTCCGCCTCGATCGTCGTGGGTCCGCCCGCCGGGCTGGTCAGCCGTACCCGGCCGTCGAACGCCTCGGCCCGGCGGCGGATGCCCGCCAGCCCCGTGCCGGCGCTCTCCTCGGCGCCGCCCCGGCCGTCGTCGCTGACCCGGATCCGCAGCCGGCCGGACTCGGCCCGGACCCGGACCGTCACCAGCCCGGCGCCGCTGTGCTTGGCCACGTTCGTGAGGGACTCGGCGATGATGAAGTAGGCCGCCGCCTCCACGGCCGCGGGGGCGCGCTCGACGTCCTCCAGCCGCAGTGAGCAGGGGATGGGGCAGCGCCCGGCCAGTGCCGAGACGGCGCCGCGCAGCCCGCGGTCGCTCAGGATGGGCGGGTAGATGCTGCGCACCACGCCGCGCAGCTCCGACAGCGAGTCGGTGGCCGTGTCCCGGGCGCGGCGGATCAGCTCGGCCGTGTGCTCCGGGCTGCGCTCCAACGTCTTCTCCGCGACGCCCAGTTGCAGCACGACGGCCGCCATCCGGGCCTGTGCGCCGTCGTGCAGATCCCGTTCGATACGGCGCAGTTCGGCCCCGTGCGCCTCCAGCGCCGCCGCGCGGGTCGCGGCCAGCTCCTGCACCCGGTCGGCCAGATACGGCTTGGCGTGTGCGGACAGCAGCGTGTGCGCCAGCCGGGCCTGGAGACGCGCGAACCAGGGGACCGCCGTCCAGATCAGCAGCGTCAGCGCCACGTCGAGGGCCATCGCCGTGCAGGCGAGCGGCGCCGAGTCGACGGTGAAGAAGAACGAGGACGAGTACGGCCGCGCGCCGCCCGTGGCGTTCCCCACCAGCCAGCGGCCGGAGACGAGGAGCGTCACGGCGGTGCTGAACGGCTGCCCCACCGCCAGGAGAAAGGTGACGGGGGCGAGGAAGCCGTGCGCCGGCAGCCAGGCCAGCGTCCGGCGGAATCCCCGGTCGCCGAGGTTGCGCCGCAGCAGCCGGCGGCTGCCGCCGCCCTCGGTGACGGGCGCGAAGGCGGACGGCAGGGGTGTGCCGGTGAGGGCCTCGGCGCGCTCGCGTTCGCGCGCGGCGAGGGCCGCCGTCCAGCGGGACAGCGGCCCCCAGGCGCGGCGGCCCGCGCCGGGCAGCGCGGCCAGTGCGAGCACCAGCCACGCCGCCCCGGTGCCGAGGGAGACGACGCCCGCGACGCCTCCCGCGGTGAGATGGCGGTAGCCGCGGGCGGTCCGCCGGATCCTCGGGTGGCGGTCACTCACCCGCGTACACCGCGTCGATGGGCCGGCCACGCAGCGCCGAGCGGGTCGGCAGGCTGATCGACAGCCAGCCCAGCAGGGCCACGAAGAGCACGACACCGCCCCAGGCCAGCGGCTGGACGTGCGGGATCGGCTGGCCCGTCAGGCCCAGGGCGCTGCCCACGGCCGGCGGGATGGCGATGGCCACACCGACGACGATCGCGGTCACCACGACGATCCAGGACTCCATGAACATCATCCGCCGGGTCTGCCGCTTGCTGGTGCCGATGAGGCGCAGCATGGCGAACTCCCGGCTGCGGCCCGTCGTCGCCATCACCAGCGTGTTCACCACGGCGATGAGGACGTAGAGCATCAGCAGCGCGTTGGCGATGAGGTTCGTCCAGGACTGCTGGGCGAACTGGCCCTGCTGGACGGCGCCGAACTCCTCCGGGTTCTGGACGGTCAGCCCGGGCGTGGCAGCGGCCAGCTTGTCCAGCTCCGCGCCCACCCGCTGCTGCGCGCCGCCGCCGGCGGTGCTCACCAGCAGCGCCGCGTCCTGCTGGTTCGCGGTGTGCGCCGTCAGCATGTCGTGCGGCAGGGTGACGTCGCCGAAGCCGAGCCCGTTGCCGTACACCGCGACGACCTTCAGCTTCTTGGACACGCCGTCGCCGAGGTTCATGTCCGCGGTGTCGCCGACCTTCAGGCGTGCCGTGTCGGCGGCGATCCAGCTGAGCGCCACCGTGTCGCCGCGCAGTTGGTCGAGGCTGCCCTCGCGCACGTCCAGGTCGAGCGTGCGGTCCAGGCCGCGCGGGTCCAGGCCCTGGGCGCTGAACGGCTTGGTGTTGGGCTTGTCGATCTCGATGTAGGTGAGCATCGCCTGCGAGCGGGCCACCGGGGTGGCGGTCTCCACGCCGTCGACGGCGCGGACCTTCTCCGCCAGGTCCGTCGACAGGCCCGTCGTGTCGCTGGTGAGCACGTAGTCGGAGACGACACCGGTGGCCGCCTGCTCCTTCGCCGTCGTCTCGACGGTGTTCAGCATCGACAGCTGCATCAGCGCCATCGCGGCGCCCAGCGCCAGCGGGACGACGGCGCTGCTCAGCCGGCGGGCGTTCGCGGCGCTGTTGGCCGAGGCCAGGAAGCCGCTCACCCGGGACCGCTTGAGCAGCGGCGTCATCAGCCGCGTCGCCGCGCGCACCAGGATCGGGCCGATCAGCGCGCTGCCGACCATGAGGACCACCAGCGCTCCGCCGGCTCCGGCGACGGCCAGCTCGCCGGGGATCACCAGCGGCAGCACGATCGCCGCGACCAGGCCCAGCAGGATCAGCCCGACACCGGTGGCCTTGCGGCCCTTGCCCAGCTCGTCCTTCTCCACCTGGGACTCGCTCAGCGCCTCCACCGGCTGGATCTTGGCGATGCGGAACGCGGCGATGAACCCGGCCAGGCGCGCGCCCAGCACGGTCAACAGGACGGCGGCGACGGCCGGGAGCGGATTGAACGACAGCTCGAAGTCCTCCGGCAGCACACCGACGCCCGCGAAGGCGTCCCGCAGCAGCCCGGCGACCAGGAAGCCGGGCGCGGCCCCCAGCACGGCGCCGGTGACGCCGACCAGCAGCACCTCGCTGCCGATCAGCCGGTGCACCTGGCGCGGTGTCGCCGCGATGGCGCGCAGCATCGCCAGCTCCCGGCGGCGCTGGTGGATGACCAGGCCGAGGGTGGAGGAGACGACGAAGATGACGACGGCGAGCGCGGTGCCGCCGAACGAGGCGGACAGCGGGATCAGGAAGCCACGGGACTCCCCGATGTCCAGGAACTCCAGGTCGCCGACGTCGTCGCCGGTGTAGACGACGCCGCCGGAGCCGGCGACGGCCTCCTTCACCTTGTCGGCGAGGCCGTCGGCCCCGTCCTCACCGAGGACGCCGATCGCCGTCAACCGGTCGGGCCGCTGGGAGAGTTCGGCGGCCCGGCTGTCGGTGAAGAACGCGGCGGACTGCCGGTCCAGGCCGTTCGGCGCGTCGACCAGGCCGACGATGCGGTAGGCGTGCGCGGTGGTGCCCACGGACAGCCGTGCGGTGTCGCCGACCTTCAGCCCGGCCTTCCGGGCGAGCCCGGCGTCCAGCACCGTCTCCCCGGCGCTGCCCGGCCGGTTGCCCTCGGCCAGCTCGAAGGGGCCCAGCGCGGTCGAGGACCAGCCGTGGCCGTAGAGCGGGTGGTCCAGCTCGACGGGTGCGCCGCGTGCGCTCCCGTCGTCTTTCTGGAGGGCCATCTCGACCGTGTGGTCGCCCACGACCTTCTTCACACCGTCGACGCGCGCGACCTTGTCGGCCAGGGACGCCGGCACGGTGGCGCGCTCGGCGAAGTGCGGGTCGAAGTTCTCCTTGACCTCCTTCGACTGCTGTCCGCCGACCATGACGGTCGCGCCGGCGTACCGCTCGGGCGCGACGCCCGAGAGGACCCCGGACATGAACAGCACACCGCAGGCGGTGATGACGGCGGAGCCGCAGATCACGGCGATGAACGCCGCGATGAACCCGCCCTTGCGATTCTTGATGGTGCTCCATGCGATGTCGAACACGGCAGCCGCCTCACCAGTTGCCGAGGTGCGTCATGCGCTCGGCGACCTGCGCCGGCGTGGGCCGGTTCAGCTGCCCGGCCAGCTGCCCGTCGGCGAGGAAGAGCACCGCGTCCGCGTAGGAGGCGGCGACCGGGTCGTGGGTCACCATCAGGACCGTCTGCCCCATCTCGTCGACGATCTGCCGGAACAGCCCCAGGACCTCCTGGCTGGTGCGGGTGTCCAGCGCGCCCGTCGGCTCGTCCGCCAGCAGCGCGTCCGGCCGGGTCACCAGCGCGCGGGCGATCGCCACCCGCTGCTGCTGGCCGCCGGAGAGCTGGTTGGGCCTGCGGCCGACGTGCTCGCTCATCCCCACCCGGGCCAGCACCTCGCGCAGCCACGCCTCGTCCACCGCCATGTCGGCCAGCCGCGCCACGAGCGTGACGTTCTGCTTGACGGTCAGCGCCGACATCAGGTTGTACGCCTGGAAGACGTAGCCGATCCGCTCGCGGCGGATGGCGGTCAGCGCGGCCTCCTTCAGGCCGGACAGCTCCGTGTCGCCGAGGTGGACATGGCCGGTCGTCGGCCGGTCCAGCCCGGCGACGCAGTGCAGGAACGTGCTCTTGCCGGATCCCGACGGGCCCATGACAGCGGTGAAGGTGCCGCGCGGCACCTCCAGAGAGATGCCCCTCAGCGCCGTGACGGCGTTGTCCCCCTTGCCGTACGTCTTCGTGACGTTGTCCAGTCTCATGGCTGCTGTCCGCGTATCCATCGTGGCCGCGGACCCTCCCCGTACCGTTGTCATTTCTCTTGCCCTTCCGGTCGTCGGCGGCTTCACCGTAGGGGAGAGGCGGCGGCGGCCACGAGCCGCCGGAATCCCGTATCGAAGGTGGAGCCTGCTACACCATCGCCGGTGCGGAGCACTCCACGCGGCGGCCCGGCCCCTTTTCACCTGCTGGTTTAACCCCAGACTTCAGCGTTTGAGGGGCCCGGTACCCCTGACTAGCCTTGCTGGCCCGGCGTCTGCTGAGTCAGATACCGCGCAGATTTCCGTTCCCGCAATTCCTGGACCTGGGTGGGCTTTGCATGTCCGAATCCGCTGCTATTCACGGAGAGTTGCCCACGGAGAGCGACGTGAGCGCACTCCTGGAGAGGCTTGCGCGCGAATATCTGGTGCCCGGTGCCCAATTCGCCGTGCGGCACCGCGGCGAGGTGCGGACGTTTCTGCACGGAGTGGCGGCGCGGTCCTCCGGGGAACCCGTCACCGCCGACACGCTCTTTCCACTCGGTTCCACGACGAAACTCGTCACCGCCACCTTGCTGATGCAGCTCGTCAGCGACGGCGACATCGAACTCGACGCCCCGATCGGCCCGTTGCTGCCCGAGCTGGCCGAAGCGCCGGGCCCGCTGCGGGAGTCCACCGTCCGGCAGCTGCTCAGCCACACCGCCGGGCTGCCCGACATGCCCGCGACCGAGCACGACCCGTCCCTGCGCGCCTGCGTGGCCGCCGGCGCCGGGGTCGAGCTGCTGAGCGAGCCCGGACGGGTCTTCTCCTACTCGAACCTCGGCTACACCGTCGCCGGCCGCCTCCTGGAGGCCGTCACCGGGCTGAGCTGGTGGGACGCGGCCCGCTCCTTCGTGCTCCAGCCGCTGGGCGTGCCCTCCGGCTTCCTGGGGGCCGCGCCCGACGCCCCCGGCGGCCTCGCCGGCCCGGCCCCGCAGACCGCCCAGCACGCCGTGCACCTGCCCACCTCGTCCGTGCACCCCGTGGAGGAGCCCGGGCTGCCGAAAGCGCTGGTACCGGCCGGGGCGCTGGTGACCAGCGCCGCCGGGCTGCTGCGCCTGTCCGGGCCGCACCACGGTGCCGACGGCCCCGACGTCCTGGAGCCGGAGCTGCTGGAGGAGATGCGCCGGCCGGTGACCGACGCCCCCCTCCACGGGCTGGCCGAGGGCTGGGGCCTCGGGCTGGCCGTGCACACCGACGGCGCCGGGCGGCGCTGGTACGGGCACGACGGCAACACCGGCGGCGCCACCTGCGCGCTGCGGTTCCACCCGGAGAGCGGCACCGCCGTCGCGCTCATGACCAACGCGACCTCCGGCCGCCAGATGGGCAACCAGCTGTTCGAGGAGTTGGCCGCGCTCGGCTGGGAGATCGGCCGGGTGCCCGCGCCCGCGGGGGAGGAGCCGCTGGCCGGCGCCGCACTGCGGGCCGCCGCCGACGAGGTGTGCGGCGCCTACAGCTCCGGCGCCGAGACGGTCAAGGTCCGCGCGGAGGCCGACGGCCGGCTGGTGCTGGACCGTCCGCAGCTTCCGCCGGCCCGGCTGGAGCTGCACCCCGGCCTGACCTTCCGGCTGCGGACCGAGCCGGAGGGCGCCCGGGGGGACGCGCGGCACGGCAGCGACGAGTCCCGCGATCTCTACAGCTTCGTCCGCGACTCCCGCACGGGCCGCGTCGGCGGAATGTACCTGAGCGGCGGCCGGCTCCAGGTGCGCGAAGGCACCGGCCGGCTCGGCTGACCGACGGCCCGGGCCTGCTCCGCATTCCCCGGAAAGCGGGGCGGGCCGGTTTCTGTGTTTTCCCAGGTTTTCCTTTCTCTGCGTGGAGGTGTGTTGGCGGTGTCTGTTGCGGGGGGCCGTGTGCTGGACGAGTGGGTTCGGGCCGACGGTGGATTCGACGGGCTGACACTGCTGGACGTCTTCGGGGAGTGGGTCGCGCGCACGCCGGGCGCGGTGGCGGTGGTCTGCGGCGAGGAGCGGCTCACCTACGCGGAGCTGGAGGTGCGGGCGGGTGTGCTCGCCGGGG
>NZ_BJMM01000064.1 GCF_006539165.1 Streptomyces cacaoi
TGCGGCTCGCGCGCCGCCCGCCGCGCCATCCACTCCCCGTCCCGCCACTCGTACCGTGAGCGCTCCACGATCGAGGCCGTCGCCGGCGGGCACTCGGTGCGCCGGGCCATCGGGTCGGCCCGCAGCCGGTGCCCGCCGTCGGGGCCCGCGACGTCGAACTTGTACAGCGCGCCCTCGCCGACCCCGGGCAGGAACAGCTCCCACACCCCGGAAGCGCCCAGCGAACGCATCGGCGCCGCCGTGCCGTCCCAGCAGTTGAAGTCGCCCGCCACCCGCACCCCCAGCGCGTTGGGCGCCCACACCGTGAACCGGGTGCCCGCGACGCCCTGGTGCGTCATGGGGTGCGCGCCCAGGGCCCGCCACAGCTCCTCGTGCCGGCCCTCCCGGATCAGATGCAGATCCAGCTCGCCCAGCGCCGGCCAGAACCGGTAGGCGTCGGCACCGCGCACCTCGTCCACCCCCGGCTCCGCCCCGTAGCGCACCACCAATTCGTAAGCGTCGGGCGCCGTCGGCAGCAGCGCGGAGAACAGCCCGTCCGCCTCGTGCGCCAGCTCGGCCCGCGTCCCCGGCGCGACGAGGGTCACGGCCCGCGCGAACGGCTTCAGCGCGCGGACGACGAACCCGCCGGGCACCGGATGCAGCCCGAGCAGCGCGTGCGGATCGTGGTGCTCACCGGCCACCAGCCGCGCCCGGTCCGGCCCGGGCAGCGGCGGCGGCCCCGGCACCTCCGCTCTGCGCCCGGCCGTCCGCGCGGCCGGGGCACGCGCCTCGTCCGGCGGGGGCGGGGCCGGCGCCGCGGTGGAGCCGGACGCCGGGCCGGCGGGCGCGGGGTCGCGGACGAAGGTGGCGGGAATCCGCGTCGATGGCTGCTCGGGGAACACGGGGCCTCCGGTTCGGGCACGGCGGGCTTCGGGTGGGAAGGGGGAGGGGCGTGCGGGACGCGGGCGCGCGGCGGGCAGGCGGGGCGGGGTCATCCGTCGTCGGGGGCGGCCAGGCGGCGGATCGCGGACATCGGAACGCCCAGCCACGCGGGCCGGTTGCGTGCCTCGTACAGCACCTCGTACACCGCCTTGTCCGTCTCGTAGGCGCGCAGCAGCACACCGTCGTCACGCGGGTCGGCGCCGCAGGCGGCGGCGTAACCGGCGCAGTACGCGGCCCGGTTCGCCGCCGCCCAGTGCCGCGCCCACGCGTCGGTGGGCCCGTGCCCGGGGCGGCAGGCCGCGTAGTCGAACGAGCGCAGCATCCCCGCGATGTCCCGGACCACCGGCTGGTGCGCCCGCCGTTCGGCCAGCGGACGGGCCGGCTCCCCCTCGAAGTCGATCAGCGTCCAGCGCTCCTCGTCCCCTCCGTCGTCCGCCGCGAGGACCTGCCCCAGGTGGAGATCGCCGTGCACGCGCTGCGCCGCGCGGACCCCGCCGGCGCGGCCCAGCTCGGCCAGCGCACGGAAGGAACGCAGCAGCCCCGCGCGGTACGGCCGCAGATCCGGTACGGCGGCGCAGGCGGCGTCCAGCCGCGACGCCATCTGCCGCGCCACGCGCTCCAGGCGCTCCCCGCCGAGGGTGGAGGTGGGCAGCGCCTCGGCGAGCCCCGTGTGCACCCGCGCCGTCGTGCGGCCCAGCGCCCGCGCGGCGGTGGTGAAGTCGCGCCGCTCGGTGAGGGCGCGCTGCGCCAGCTGCCAGCCGTCGGTCGTGCCGCCGAGGAACGGCTGGAGGACCCCCAGCGTCAACGTCCTGCCCTGCTCGGCCGCCCCCGCCGCCGGCACGCCTTCGTGGCTGTCCCGGCTGTCCCGGCCTTCCTGGTCCTCGTGGCCCGCCGGCCCCTCGCGGCCCGGCGGGACGGGCGCGACGGCCTCGAACCAGGCGGTGGGCGCGGGCACCTGCGCGTAGCCGTTCCGGGCCAGCGCCAGGGTCAGCTCCAGATCGGGGTTGATCCCCGCCTCGACGCGCCGGAACAGCTTCAGGATCGCGGAAGTGCCGTACACCACCGAGGAGTTGGACTGCTCCGAGGCCAGCGGACGCGCGGGCAGCCCGGTGGGGATGTCCGCGTCCGGCTCGCGGCAGAAGCGCAGCGGCCCCAGCCGGCCCGCCACCCGCAGCCGCTCCAGGAGCACCGCCGTCAGCCGCGGATCGTGCAGCGCCTCGTACACCGCGGTGCCCACCAGGGGGCCGCTCTCCGGACGGCCGATGAGGCAGGGCGCGAGCCGGGGCGGCAGCGCCTCCCGCACACCGAGGAGGAGTTGGTAGCAGTCGCCGCCCCGCGGGTGTCCGGCGCAGCCGGCCCGGTCCGGCTGCTGGGGGCGCACCAGCAGATGCAGCAGCCCCGGCAGTCGTGTCCGTCCGGCGCGGGCGGCCACGGGCCGGCAGGGCAGCAGCTCGGTGGCGGACACCAGGGAGAACCCGGTCAGCGGCCGGCCCTTGCCGGCGAACCAGCGCTGCCTCGGCAGCCAGGCCAGCAGGACCGGCGTGAGCGAACGCAACAGCGCCACACCGTTGGCCCCGGCCACCCCCGCGCCCGCGGACCGCTCGGGGAGTTCGAACGGGGGCGGCCCCTGTTCGGAGAGCTCGGGTGGGGGTGCCCCCTGCTCGGAGAGCTCGGGTGGGGGTGCCCCCTGCTCGGAGAGCTCGGGGGAGGGCAAGGAGCTGTCCGACATGGCGTCCTTTCCCCGGGCACACGAAAGGTACGCAGAGTGTCCCGGATGACGGTGTCTGTTGTCCGGGTGTGCGGGCCGTGTCGAAGGCATTCACCGCGATTGCGCCGCATTCCCGCCGCGGAAACGGCCCGCACTTTCTTCGCCGGATCTCCTTGCCCCGGCGGTCGTGCTATGCCCGGCGCAGACGGAACCAGTAGAAGCCGTGGCCGGCGAGCGTGAGCAGATACGGCAGCTCACCGATGGCGGGGAACCGTACGCCGCCGATCAGTTCCACCGGGGCGCGTCCGGCCCAGGCGCGCAGATCCAGCTCGGTGGGCTGCGGGAAACGCGAGAAATTGTGCACGCACATCACCACGTCGTCCCCGCCCTCCGGCAGTCGCATCTCCCGGAGAAAGGCAAGCACCGCCTGGTTGGAGGAGGAGAGTTCCTCGTAGGTGCCGAGGCCGAAGGCCGGGTTCTGTTTGCGGATTTCGATGACCCGGCGGGTCCAGTGCAGCAGCGAGCTGGGGGAACTCATCGCCGCCTCGACATTGGTGACCTGATAGCCGTGCACCGGGTCCATGATGGCCGGCAGGAAGAGCCGCCCCGGATCGCAGGAGGAGAATCCCGCGTTGCGGTCGGGTGTCCACTGCATCGGGGTGCGGACGGCGTCGCGGTCGCCGAGCCAGATGTTGTCGCCCATGCCGATCTCGTCGCCGTAGTAGAGGATCGGTGAACCGGGCAGGGACAGCAGCAGGGCCGTGAACAGTTCGATCTGTTTGCGGTCGTTGTCGAGCAGCGGGGCGAGCCGGCGGCGGATGCCGATGTTGGCCCGCATCCGCGGGTCCTTGGCGTACTCCGCGTACATGTAGTCGCGCTCCTCGTCGGTGACCATCTCCAGGGTCAGCTCGTCGTGGTTGCGCAGGAAGATGCCCCACTGGCAACCGGAGGGGATCTCCGGGGTCTTGGCGAGGATCTCGGAGACCGGGTAGCGGGATTCGCGGCGTACCGCCATGAAGATGCGCGGCATGACCGGGAAATGGAAGGCCATGTGGCATTCGTTGCCGCCCTTGGCGTAGTCGCCGAAGTAGTCGACGACGTCCTCCGGCCACTGGTTGGCCTCGGCGAGCAGCACGGTGTCCGGGTAGTTGGCGTCGATGATGCTGCGGACGCGCTGCAAAAAGGCGTGGGACTGCGGCAGGTTCTCGCAGTTCGTGCCCTCCTCGGCGTAGAGGTAGGGAACGGCGTCGAGCCGGAATCCGTCGATTCCCAGGTCCAGCCAGAACCGCAGTGCCGAGATCATCTCGTCCTGTACGACGGGGTTCTCGTAGTTGAGGTCGGGCTGGTGGGAGAAGAAGCGGTGCCAGTAGTACTGCTTGCGCACCGGGTCGAAGGTCCAGTTGGATACCTCGGTGTCGACGAAGATGATGCGGGCGTCCTGGTATTGCTTGTCGTCGTCGGCCCAGACGTAGTAGTCGCCGTACGGTCCTTCGGGGTCGGTCCTGGATTCCTGGAACCACGGGTGCTGGTCGCTGGTGTGGTTCATGACGAAGTCGATGATGACCCGCATGCCGCGCTGGTGCGCGGCGTCGACGAATTCCACGAAGTCGGCGATGTCCCCGAATTCGGGGAGTACCGAGGTGTAGTCGGCGACGTCGTATCCGCCGTCCTTGAGCGGGGACTTGAAGAACGGGGGGAGCCACAGACAGTCCACCCCGAGCCATTGCAGATAGTCCAGCCGGGCGGTGAGACCTTTCAGGTCGCCGATGCCGTCCCCGTCGCTGTCCTGGAACGAGCGGACGAGCACTTCGTAGAAGACCGCGCGCTTGAACCACTCCGGGTCGCGGTCCTTGGCGGGGGTGTCCTCGAAGGTGTCGGGGACGGGGTCATTGACGGTCATGAGCGGGTGACCCTCCGGTCTGTGAGGACGGTCGCAGGGTGAGGATGTGGGCCGGAGCGGGAGAGTCACCTCCCGGCTCCAGGCGCACATAGTTGTCCCTGCCCCAGTGGTAGGTCGCTCCGGTGAGCTCGTCGCGCACCGGGAAGGACTCGGCGCCGCTCATCTGAGCGGCACTCAGTCCGGATGCTTCGAATTGCGTCATGTCCAACGACACCGTGGCCTCGTGGGTGTGGTGGGGATCGAGGTTCACCACGACCAGCACGGCGTCCGCCCACGGGTGGGTGCTGTGCTTGGAGAAGGCCAGCACGTGCTCGTTGTCCGTCCGGTGGAAGTGCAGGTCACGCAGCTGCTGGAGCGCCGGGTGGTCGCGGCGCAGCGCGTTGAGCGCGCTGATCAGCCCGGTGATCGAGCGGCCCTCGCGCTCGGCCGCCGCCCAGTCGCGCGGACGCAGCTCGAACTTCTCGGAGGAGAGGTACTCCTCGCTGCCCTCGTGGAGCGGGACGTTCTCGCACAGCTCGTAGCCCGCGTACATGCCCCAGGAGGGGGAGAGGGTGGCGGCGAGCACGGCGCGCAGTTCGAAGGCGGGGCGTCCGCCGTCCTGGAGGAAGGCGTGCAGGATGTCGGGGGTGTTCACAAAGAAGTTCGGACGCATGTACGCGGCTGCCTCGCCGGTCAGCTCGCGCAGATAGTCCGTCAGCTCCTGCTTGGTCGTGCGCCAGGTGAAGTAGGTGTACGACTGCTGGAAGCCGATGCGGGCGAGGGTGTGCAGCATCGCGGGGCGGGTGAACGCCTCGGCCAGGAAGATCACATCGGGGTCGGTGCGGTTGATGTCCGTGAGGACCCGCTCCCAGAACGCCACCGGCTTGGTGTGCGGGTTGTCCACCCGGAAGATCCGCACGCCCTGGCGCATCCAGAAGCGCAGCAGCCGCAGCGTCTCGCGGACGATCTCCCGGTAGGCGCCGGGGTCGCCGTCGAAGCACAGCGGATAGATGTCCTGGTACTTCTTCGGCGGGTTCTCGGCGTAGGCGATGGAGCCGTCGGCGCGGTGCGCGAACCAGTCCGGGTGTTCCTTGACCCAGGGGTGGTCGGGCGAGCACTGGAGGGCGAAGTCGAGCGCCACCTCCATGCCCAGGGCGCGGGCCCGGGAGACGAAGTGGCCGAAGTCCTCCAGGGTGCCCAGGTCGGGGTGGACGGTGTCGTGCCCGCCGGCGGCCGAGCCGATGGCCCAGGGGGAGCCGACATCGTGCTCGCCGGCGCTGAGGCTGTTGTCGGGGCCCTTGCGGAAGGCGTCGCCGATGGGGTGCACCGGCGGCAGATAGACCACGTCGAAGCCCATGGCGGCCACCGCGTCCAGCCGTTCGGCCGCCGTGCGCAGGGTGCCGCTGACCGGTGGCTGTCCCTCCTCGACGACGGCACCCTCCGAGCGGGGGAACAGCTCGTACCAGGAGCCGAACAGGGCCCTGCGGCGCTCGACTTGGAGGGTGAGGGGGCGGGTGGTGGTCACCAGGTCGCGCAGCGGGTGGCGGGCGAGAACGGCGGTGGCCTCGGGGGAGAGCGCCGCCGCCAGCCGGTCGGCGTCGGGGAGCTGGGGGTCGCGCAGGGTCGCGGCGATGTCCCGGATCACCTCCCGGCCGTCCCTCTTCGGTACGGCCGCGGCCCAGCGTTCGTGCAGCGCGGCGCCCTCGGCGAGCGTCAGTTCGGTGTCGAGTCCGGCCGGGATCTTCACCCGGGCCTGCTGCCGCCAGGTGGTCACCGGGTCGCTCCACGCCTCGACGGCGTAGCTCCAGCGGCCCTCGGCGTCCGGGGTGACCCGGGCCGCCCAGCGGTCGGTGCCGGGTTCGATCTCGTGCATCGGGGTCCAGGGGGCGCCGCGTCCGGCCGGTCCGCGCAGGACGACATTGGCCCCGATGGCCTCGTGCCCCTCCCGGAAGATCGTCGCCGAGATCTCGAAGGTCTCCTGCGCGACGGCTTTGGCGGGACGGGTGCCGCAGTCGACGAGCGGGCGCACGTCGAGCACGGGAATTCGACCGATCATGGGCTCACCTAGGGGCATAACGGGAGATAACGGACTCTGCGTACTTTGTAGCCGTTCCGTGGAGGGCTTCCGGGGCGGGGGCCTGAGCGCTCCTGGCCGCGTTCACCCGTGTGGTGGGGACCCGGTTCGGATGCGAGTTCACCGAACAGTTCTCGGCGCCGCGTGCGGGCGGACCGTCGCCGTGCGGACTGTGCGAACCGTGGGTACGGGGCGCCCGGTAGGCGGGGCCACCGCGCGGAGGTAGGAGCCCGCGTGGTCCCTCAAGTGGCGGGCCACGGCGCGGAGTTGGCCGGATACCGGCGTGGTGCGCGGGGCGCGGGGAGGCTTCCGGGCGGGAGCGGGCACCGGGTGGCGCGGGCGGGCGCGCGTGGGGGGCGCTCGGGCGCGGGGGCGTGCCGGTGCCGGTCGGCAATCGTGCGGTGCGGGCCGGTCGACGACGGTGCGGCGCGGGCCGGTTGGGGTCGGCGTGGGGGCCGACCGAGGCCGGTGTGGGAGGCCGACGAAGGGCGGGGGCGGGCGCCGGTGGACGACGGGAGTGGTCAAGGCGGCGGAGGGTGCGAGGGGCGGCGAAGGGCGGCGGTGGACGGCGAGGGATGGTGAGGGACGGCGAGGGGCGGGGAGGTGCGGCGGAGGGCGGTGAGGGAGGGGGGACGGTGGTGAGGGTGGTGAGGGTGGTGAGGGGCACGGCGAAGGACCCCGCCCCCGCGAGCGGGGACGGGGTCCGGGGCGGGCCGGGGTGAGCCGGTCAGCCCTTGACGTTCACGGCCGTCCAGGCGGCCTCGACCGCCTTCGTCTCGGCGCTGTCGGCGCCGTACAGGTCGGTGGCCGCGGTGACCGTCGCACGGCGTGCGTCGGCGTAGTCGGTCGTCGATGTCATCTGTTCGGTGAGGGCCTTGAACCAGATCTTCTCGGCCTTGTCGATGCCGATGCCCTCCAGCTTCGAGCCGTCCTTCGTCGGCGAGTTGTACTGCACGCCGTTCACCTCGCGCTCCCCGCTGCCCACCGACAGCAGGAAGAAGAAGTGGTTGGCGATGCCGGAGGAGTTGTGGACGTCGACGTTGCCCGCGTCGGTGTCCCAGTAGTCCAGCGACTTGCCGTCCTTGCTCGGCTCGTCCATGTAGCGCAGCGGCTTGCCGTCGCCCCGGATGTCGATCTTCTCACCGACGAGGTAGTCCGGGGTGTCCTCCGGGCTGTCGGCGTGGAACTCGACGCCTGCCGCGAAGATGTCGGAGGTCGCCTCGTTCAGGCCGCCGGACTCGCCGGAGTAGATGAGGTTCGCCGTCGTCGAGGTGACGCCGTGCGACATCTCGTGGGCGGTGATGTCCACCGCCGTGAGCGGCCTGCTGTTCTCCAGACCGTCGCCGTAGCTGATGCAGAAGCAGGAGTCGTCCCAGAACGCGTTGGCGTAGTTGTTGCCGTAGTGGACCTTGCTCAGCGCGCCCTTGCCGTCGCCGGCGATGCCCTCGCGGCCGTGGACCTCCTTGTAGTAGTCCCAGGTCTGGGCCGAGCCGTAGTGCGCGTCGACGCCCGCGGTCGCCGGGTCCTTGATCGTGCCGTCGCCCCAGACGTCGTCCTCGTCGGTGAAGGGCTTGCCCTCGCCGCTGGTGGCGCCGTCGAGGTTGGTGGTGTGGTTTCCGCCGCGGCTGTCGTCCTTCAGCGTGTACTTGCCGTCGGAGCCGGAGGTGTTGATCTCCACCTTGCCGCTGTACTGGCTGTTGCCGGTGCCCTCCTTGATGCCCTGGAACGACAGCAGCTTCTTGCCGGTGGCGGCGTCGGTGATGACGTGCAGCCGGTTGGGGGCGCCGCTGCGCTGGGTGCCGCCGGTGACCGTCTCCCAGGCGAGCCGGGGTGTGCCTTGCACGGCCCAGACGACCTTGCGGGGGGCCTTGCTGCCCGCGGCCTTCGGGGTGGCCGGCTTGTGCGCGGCGGGTGCGCTGTCGGCGCCTGCGGTGTCCACGGCGATCTTCGCCTTGGAGGCCCAGGTGGTGCCGGTGCGCTTGCCGGCCGGTGACTTGTGGACGACGAGGTCGCCGCCGAGCACCGGCAGGCCGGCGTAGGTGCGTTCGTAACGGACGTGTGTGGAGCCGTTCTTGTTCTTGATGACGTCCTTGACGTGCAGCTTCTCCTGGGAGCCGAGGCCGAGGGCCCTGGCGTCGGCCGTCGTGGCGGACGCGCTGCCGGCCCTCTCGACCAGCCGGGTGTGCTGATCGGCCGTCAGCTGCGCGGGCTGGGCGCCGTCGGTCGCGGCGGGTCCGCCGGGGGCCGCGCCCGCCGTTCCCGCGGTGACGCCCGCCGCGAGCAGCGCCGCTGTGGCGGCGAGGGCGGACATCCGCTGTTTCCTGGTGAGGGGACTCACTTCGCAGGACTCCTTCTGCCGTGGGGACCGGGCGGCGTCGAGGTGGCCGCCCGGGCAGAACGCAGGGCGTGACCGTGGCGTGGGTGTGCCAGGTGCATGCCGTGCAACGGCAGATTGCCAGGAGTGGCGCGAACATGTCACCGGGTAGGAAGCGCCGCGTGGCCGGATTCCGTCCGTTGTGACGAAATCCCGTGTCGCATATCGGACGTTCGTGCGCCGCGTCGCACAGGAACTCGGGGCGTCCGGGCCCGGATCCGGTGCGGCGCGGCCCGGGCCCGGCGCCGGTCACGGCCGGTGCGGATAGACGGTGTCGAGCAGGGCGCGGACGAAGCGTTCCGGGTCGTCCAGGCCGGAGGCCGCCAGGGTGGCGGGGCCCGCGGAGAGCAGATGCGGGAGCGCGGCGTGCAGGGCGAGCGTGACGACCGCGGCGCGCTCGGCGGTGGCCGGCAGCCCGGCGGCGCGCTGGGCCTGCTCGAACGCCGGGAAGTCCGCCGCCGCCACGGGGTCGAGCACGGCCGACAGCCATGGTCTGCGGGACGACTCGGCCTGGAGTTCCTGGTAGGCCAGCAGCCGGTCGCGTCCCGGCCCGGCGGCGTCGTGCAGCAGACCGGCGAGGAAGGCGGTCAGCTGGGCGCGGTCGCGCGGCGGCCGTCGGGCGGCGAGGCGTTCCCCGGCCGCCCGGTACAGCTCGACGCACCGCTCGGCCACCGCGCGCAGCAGTGCCTCCCGGCTCGGGAAGTAGTTCTTGGCCGTGCCGGAGGGGACGCGGGCGGCCTCGTCCACCGCGCGGTGGGTCAGTCCGCGGCTGCCCGAGCCCGCCAGCACCTCGATGGCGGCGTCCCGCAGCAGGTCACGGCGGTCGGCGGGCATGGGGCCGCTCCTCGTCAAGTCCGTTGCCGTACAGGTGCGTTGGCCACCGTACCCCAGGTGTGGTACCACAGGTGTGGTGGTCGCTGACGGTGCGGCCACCCTCGCACCGGGGAGGCCCGTATGTCCCGCACGCCCTCGTCCCGTACCGCTCGGCGCCGCACTTCCCGCCCGCCGCGCCCGTCGCCCGCGCCGCGCACCGGTGGCCCGGCACCGGCCGGCCGGTCCGCGCTCGTCGTCGGAGCCGGCGTTGCCGGGCTCGCCACCGCGCTCGGGCTGCGGCACGCCGGCTGGCAGGTCACCGTCCTCGAACGGCGGGCCGAACCGGACCGGTACGGCACCGCGTTCGGCCTCCACCCCTCGGCGCAGTCCGCGCTGGAACGGCTCGACCCGGCCGTCGCCGACGCGGTGCACCGGCAGGCCCTGCCCTACCGCGACGCCCACATCCGCAGACCCGACGGGACGGTGCTCGCCCGGCTGCCGCTGGAACGCATCGAACGCCGGGCCGGCCGGCCCGAACTGCTCGTCTCCCGGCCCCGGCTGATCGACGCACTGCTCGACGGGCTCGCCGCGGCAGGCGTCGCCGTCGCGCACGGACACCCGCTGGAGCCCGGCGCGGCCGACGGCCACGCTCTGCTCGTCGGCGCCGACGGGATCGGCAGCGCCGTGAGGCGGGCCCGCTTCGGTGAGCGCGGCAGCGTGCGCCGGGTGGGCACCGTCGCCTGGATCGGCACCGCCGAGGTGGAGACCGGGGTGTACGGCGAAACCTGGGGCGCCGGGCGGTTCTTCGGCATGACACCCGTCGAGCCGGGCCGGACCAACTGGTACGCGACCGTGCCGGTTTCCGACGGTGCCGCGGACGCCGAGCGCGCGGCGGGGGCGGGTGTGGGGCACGCCGAATCTGCTGTGGGCGTCGGGGCTGCTGCCTCCCCGCCCACGACCTGCCCGGCACCCGCAACAGGCGCGGCACGCGCAGCGGACCCGGCACCGGCGGCAGGCGCGACACCCGCCGCCGAGGGTCCGCGTGTGCTGCGGGCGCTGTTCGACGGGTGGCACGCGCCGGTGCGGCAGGCGCTCGACCACACCGACCCGGACACCTGCGTCCGGTACGAGATGCGGCATCTGCACCCGGCGCTGCCGTCCTTCGTGGACGGCGGCGGCCCCGGGCCCGCCGCCGCGCTCGTCGGCGACGCGGCGCACGCCATGACGCCCAACCTCGGGCAGGGCGCCTGCCAGGCCCTCCTCGACGCCGAGGCCCTCACCCGCGCACTGGCCCGGCACCCCGGCGAACCGTCCCGCGCCCTGCGCGCCTACGACGCCGAACGCCGCCGCCCCGCACAGCGCGTGGCCCTCGCCTCCCGCACCCTGCACCGCGTCATGTCGACCCGGCACACCGGGCCGCGCGACGCCGTGCTGCGGCTGCTGCCCTGAGGCGCCCGTGCCCGGCGTCCCGGTGGCGTCCCGGGGGTGTCCCGGGGGCGTCCGCCGACCCGGCCGGTGCGCCGCCGCCCCGGACGGGGGTCACGCGCCGGACAGCGACCGGGAGAGGCTGTCGCGCCAGGCGCGGTCGAGACGGGCGAAACGGCCGTCCGCCGCGACCAGTTCGGCGGGCGGGCCGTCCTCGACGACACGGCCGTCCGCCATCACCAGCACCCGGTCGGCGATCTCCACCGTGGACAGCCGGTGCGCGATGACGACCGCGGTACGGCCGCGCAGCACCGTCGCCATCGCCGCCTGCACCGCCCGCTCGCCCGGCACGTCCAGCGAGGACGTGGCCTCGTCCAGGATCAGCACGGCCGGATCGGCCAGCAGCGCACGGGCGAAGGAGACCAACTGGCGCTGGCCCGCGGAGATCCGTCCGCCGCGCTTGCGCACATCCGTGTCGTAGCCGTCGGGCAGCGCGGCGATGAAGTCGTGCGCGCCGATGGCCTTCGCCGCCGCCTCCACCTCGGCACGGGACGCGTCCGGGCGCCCCAGCGCGATGTTGTCGGCGACGGTGCCGGAGAACAGGAACGCCTCCTGCGTCACCATGACGACGGCACGCCGCAGCTCGGCCGCCTCCAGCTCGCGCAGGTCGGTGCCGTCCAGCAGGACCCGCCCGGCGGACGGATCGTAGAACCGGGCCAGCAGCTTGGCCAGCGTCGACTTCCCGGCGCCCGTCGCGCCCACCACCGCCACCGTCTGCCCGGCCGGCACCGTCAGATCGAAGCGGGGCAGCACCTCGCCTCCCGTCCGGTAACCGAAGGACACCGCCTCGAACACCGCCTCCCGCCCCGGCGGCCCACCCCCACGCGACGGCAGCGGACGCGGCCGCACCGGCTCCGGCACCGACGGCTCCTGGGCCAGCAGCCCCGCGATCTTCTCCAGCGAAGCCGCAGCCGCCTGGTACGAGTTGAGGAACATGCCCAGCCGGTCGATCGGGTCGTACAGCCGGCGCAGATACAGCGCGGCGGCCGCCAGCACACCCAGCTCCAGCCCGCCGGACGCCACCCGCAGCGCACCCCACACGACGAGCGCCGCCACCGCGACGTTCGCCACCCCGCGCGCGAGCACCACATAGCGGGCCATCTCCAGCAGGCCGTCCCCGTTGGTGCGCCGGTGCCGGCCGTTCAGCTCCGCGAACCGGGCGTCGTTGGCCCGCTCACGACGGAACGTCTGCACCGGCCGGATACCGTTCATCGTCTCCGCGAACGCGACGACGACCCGCGCCATGGCCGTCGACCTTCTCCGGTGCACCCGCAGCACCCGCCGCCGGTAGTTGCGCACCAGCAGCCCCAGCGGCACGAACGACGCCACCGCGGCCGCGCCCAGGCCCACGTCCAGCCACAGCAGCGTCACCAGGATGTAGACGGTGGACAGCACGACGGTGAGCAGCTCCTGGAGCCCCTTGTCGAGCAGTTCGCGCAGCGACTCGACGTCCGTGGTGGCACGGGAGACGAGACGCCCGGAGGTGTAGCGGTCGTGGAAGTCGACATCCAGCCGCTGCGCGTGGCGCTGGATACGGGCGCGCAGCTCCAGCAGCGCACGCTGGGTGACCCGCGCGGCGGCGAGCACGAAACCGTGCTGGAACCAGCCGGCCGCCAGGGCACACAGCAGATAGCCGGCGGCCACGGCGACCAGCGGACCGTACCCGCCGTCGCGCAGCGCCGGCAGCGCCCGGTCCAGCGCGAACGCGACCAGCAGCGGCCCCGCCTGCACCGCCGCCTGCTGGAGGCACAGCAGCAGCGCGGCGAGCGCCACGCCCCGGCGGCGGGGGCGCAGCAGCGTCGCCAGGAGCCTGCGGGAGGCGCCCTTCGGCGTGGGCAGCACGTCGTCGGCGAAGGGGTCGGGGGCACCTGTGCCCTCCGGCCCCCCAGGGCTCGTGCTCTGCGGTACGTCGGCGCTCGCGCCCTGCGGGGCGTCCGTGCTTCCGCCCTGCGAGGTGTCCATGCTTCTGCGCTGCGGGGCGTTCGTGCTTCCGCCCTGCGGGGCCCCCGCGCCCGTGTTCTGCCCGCTGTCGGTACCCGTTTCTCCCGGTCCTTCTGCGGGTGCTCCGCCTGTTGTCCGGGCTCTTGTTCGGCCTGCTGCTCCGCCCGTGCCGTCCGTGCTGTCCGTGGTGTCCGTGCTGTCGGTTCCGTGTGCGCCACCTGTGCCGTTCGTCGCGGCCGTGCCGTCCGTCCCGGCTGCGGTGCCCGACATCAGGGTGCGGTAGCGAGGGTCGGTGCGGAGGAGTTCGTCGTGTGTGCCGACCGCGGTGATGCGGCCGTCGGACAGGAGGGCCACCCGGTCCGCCAGCTGTACCGTCGACGGGCGGTGGGCGACCACGAGCGCGGTGGTGGAGGCCAGCACCTCGCGCAGCGCGGCCTCCACGGCGGCCTCGGTGTGCACATCGAGCGCCGAGAGCGGATCGTCCAGGACGAGGAAGCGCGGCCGGCCCACCACCGCGCGGGCCAGCGCGAGCCGTTGACGCTGGCCGCCGGAGAGACTGAGCCCCTGCTCGCCGACCTGGGTGCCCGCCCCGTGCGGCAGCGCGGCGACGAAGCCGTCCGCGCGCGCGACGCGCAACGCCCGCTCCAGCGCGCCCGGTTCGGCGCCGTCCGCCCCGTCCGGGTGCCCCATCAGCACGTTCTCCCGCACGGTGGTCGAGAAGAGCGTCGGCTCCTCGAAGGCGACGGCCACCGCGGTGCGCAGCTGCTCGCGCGGCAGCTCCGCCACGTCGACGCCGTCCAGCAGGATGCGTCCCGCCGTGACCTCGTGCAGCCTCGGCACGAGTGCGGTCAGTGTCGTCTTGCCGCTGCCGGTCGCGCCGACCAGCGCCATCGTCTCGCCGGGGCGTATGTGCAGGTCGACGCCGTCGAGCACGGGCGGCTCCCCGGGCGGGCCGCCGGGGTACCGGAAGACGACCCCCTCGAAGCGGAGGCCGGACCGGGCGGGGGCGTCGGGTGCTCGTGGGGCGTCGGGTGTGCCGGGCGTGCCGGGTGTGCGGGGCGGCGCGCCGGGTGCGGCCGGTGTGCCGGGCGTGGTCGGTGCGGTCGGCCCGGTGTCGGGTGGGACGGGGGCGGCCATGACGTCGAAGAAGCGGTCCGTCGCGGTGGCGGCCTCGTTGCTGAGGGCCAGCAGAAAGCCGATCGACTCGACGGGCCAGCGCAGGGCCAGCGCCGTCGACAGGAACGCCACCAGCGTGCCCGCGGACAGCGCGCCGTCGGCGACCTGTACCGTGCCGAGCACCAGGGCCGCACCCAGCGCGATCTCCGGCAGTGTGGTGATGAGCGCCCACAGCCTCGCCAGCAGCCGTGCCTTGTGCAGTTCGGTGTCCAGCAGCCGCTCGGAGAGCGCACGGAAGGCCCGCGCCTGGCTGCGGTGCCGCCCGAAGCCCTTGATGACGCGGATGCCGAGCAGCGACTCCTCGATGACGGTGGTCAGATCGCCCAGCTGGTCCTGGGCCCGGCGCGCCGCGAGCGCGTAGCGCGCCTCGAACACGGAGCACAGCACGACCAGCGGCACGACCGGCGCCAGCAGCACCAGCCCGAGCGTCCACTTCTGCACGAGCAGGATGACGCAACCCACCAGCACCGTCGCCCCGTTGACGAACAGGAACGTCAGCGGGAAGGCGAAGAAGATGCGCAGCAGTTGCAGGTCCGTGGTGGCGCGGGAGAGCAGCTGCCCGCCCGCCCAGCGGTCGTGGAAAGCGACCGGCAGCCGCTGGAGCCGTCCGAAGAGCGCCGCGCGCATCGCCGCCTCCACACCGGCCAGGGGGCGGGCCACCAGCCACCGCCGCAGGCCGAACAGCCCGGCCTCGGCGAGCCCCACGGCCAGCAGCAGCGCCCCACCCCACCACACCCCGGCACCGCCGCCGTGCGCGACCGGGCCGTCGACGATCCACTTCAGGATCAACGGGACGACCAGACCCGTGCACGAGGCGATCACGGCTACCGCCGCGGCCGTGCCCAGCCGGGCCCGCACCGGCCGGACATAAGGCCACAGCCGGAGGAGCGAACGCACCGTCGAACGCGGCTCGTCCGGTACCGAGGCCGAGCGCTCGGCGCCGCTGCTCGCCTCGGGGGCGTTCATTGCCTGGGCAGTCACCTCTGCCGGGGCGGTGTCTTTTGCCCGGGCGGTGACCTCTGCCTGGGCCGTGTTCTCTGCCTGGGCGGTGATCTCTGCCTGGGCGGTGTTCTCTGCGTGGGCCGTGCCTTCTGCCCTGGTCGGGGGTGCGGCTACGGCCGGGTGCTTGGGCCCGGGCGGGGGCTCGTGCGCGTCCGAAGGCCGGGGTGTCGGGGGGCGGTTCGGGTCCGGGGCGGGGTGGTCGGAGTCCTGGGCTGCTCGTCGGTGACCCACCGCGCGAGCGTACGGGCGGCGGCCCGGTGTGTTCAGCTGCTTTTCCCGTCCCGGACCGGTTTCGCGCCATGGGACTCCGGCGCGCTGCCGCCGGTGGCGGGGCCGTTGGCGGGTCCGTTGGTGCGGTGTGCGCACCGGCCGCCGGGTTCGTCGGTTGGAGAGCCGTCGGCCGCAGCGGTGCCCCCGCCGGATGCGGTGGAGCGGGTGGTGACGGCCCGTAGATTGCGGACGGCCGGTACACACAACAGAGCGCAGCTGACGGCCAGTGCCATCGCGCCACCGACCAGCAGCACCGTACGGCCGCCGAGCAGCCCGGCGGCGGGTCCTGCCAGCGCCTGGCCGACGGGCGTCATCGCGATCGAGCCGGCCACCTCGTAGGCGTGCAGCCGGTTGAGGATCGGCCCGGGCACCTGCGTCTGCACGCTCGTGGACCACATCACGCCCCAGAAACCCATGCCGATGCCGGAGACGGCGGCACCGGCCATCATCGTCGACAGGGGAAGCCCCGCACCGACGGCGGCGGGGAAGCAGAAGCAGCCGAGCAGCGCGACGGAACCCGCGCGCAGTTGATGAACGGGCCGGTAGCGGAGCGCGAAGAGCCCGCCGAGCGCTGTGCCCGCACCGAGTGCGGAGTTCACCAGTCCGTAGGCCCCCGGCCCGTCGGCCGGGATGATCTCGGAGGCCGTCAGCGGTACGAGCGGCCCCCAGGAGGTGATCATGAAGACCATCCAGACGACGATGACGCCCCACATCCAGCTACGGGCCTTGAACTCGCGCCAGCCCTCGACGAGATCGGCCCGGTAACCGGGGCGCGTGGCGGGGCGCACGGCAGGTACCGGAAGCCGGAGCAGGGCCAGACAGAGGGCGCTGATCGCGTACGTCGCGCCGTGTGCGGCGAAGACCCCGCCGGCGGAGAACTGTGCGACGAGGAGCCCCGCAACCGCCGGGCCCAGCAGCATGGCCAGCGACTCGGCGGTCCGGATGATGCCGTTGGCGCCCTGCACATCGCGGGCTATGCGGGGGATGGTCCCTGCTACGCCGGGCTGGAACATACCGGCGGCGAGGCCGTTGACCGCTCCGATGGCACACACATGCCACAACTCGACGCCGCCGGAGGCGAACAGCACGGCCAGCGCGCTCTGGGTGACGAGCCGGACGAGGTCGGCGCCGATCATCAGCGCGCGGGTGTTCAGCCGGTCGCAGAAGACGCCGCCGAAGATGACGAAGCCCGCGAAGCACACGGTGAACGAGGCGAGGGCGGCACCGATGGCACCGGGGCCGTGGCCCAGCTGGATGAGGCCGGCGGAGAGTGCGATCGGCAGCATCGCGTCGCCGAGCTTGGCGACGGCGCGGGCGGTGAAGAAGGAGAGGAAGTTGCGGGAGCGGAGGGTGTCGGGGGCCGGGGCGTCGTCGGGGCCTTGTGTTTTGGCGGGGGAAGAGCCCTGTCCTCCGGCGGGGGAGGGGCCTTGCCCTTCGGTGGGGGAGGAACCGGGGTTTTCGGACGGGGAGTTGGGGGTGGTGCGGGGAGGGGTCACGTCCGGTCAGTCTGGAGGAAAGGTCTGGACCGGGCCAAGGGGATTACCGGGGGGAGGGGTGACGGGGTGGGTGGGGGCGCGCGCGAGGTCCAACGATGGGCCCACCCATCAAGGAGCCGCGCCCACCACCCGCCACCCCCTGACCTCCCCCCACCCTAGCCCCGCCCAGCTCACGCCCTCTCCGGTCGCCCTCCGGCCGCCCCGCCCCCGGCTCGACCCCCGCCCCAAACACCCGAAAAGAGTGAACATCCCACCAACGGAGGCCACTTGACCAAGGCGCGCCCCCACCCTCCGACCCTGCCAAGAGCACGGCACCCCCAGGTCACCGCCCCCACGGCGGCCCTCCCCGGCCAGGGCCGATACCCCGCACACGCAGCCGGACCAGGGGTGTCCCGGCTGCGTGCGGTTCGTTGGTCTCCTCGTCGGTGCGGGCCGGGCGGCTCCGTGCGGGCGTACGAGTGCGAGACAGCGACAGCGGAGACGCGACACAGCGGAGACGGGGGTGCGATGGCGGGGGGTGCGAGGAGGCCCGTCGCTCGGCCGGGCGCGGACCGGCGCACGGGCACGGCGACGGTGACGGCGACGGACAAGAGCAGGAAGCCGGACACGGGCGACAACACGACCCCACAACGGGGCCGCCGCCTGCGGACGTTCACCACAGGACTGAAACTTCCCCTGTTCGCGGCAGTGTTCATGGCGGTGGCCGTGGCGACCGGGGGCTGTGGGCTGGTGGGGGACGGGAAGCAGGCCGAGGAGATCGTCCAGGTCACGCCGGACGATCGGGCCCGCGGGGTGTCGCCGGGTGCTGCGGTGCGGGTTTCCGTGGCGGAGGGGCGGTTGCGCAGTGTCCGGCTGGTGCGCAGGGGCGATGGCGCCGAGCATCCGGTGCGGGGGCGGATGTCCGCGGGCGGGCGTGTGTGGCGGCCGTTGGCGCGGGACGGGGAACTGCACGGCGGGCGCGGGGCGTTGGAGCCGTCGAGCCGGTACAGCGTGCAGGTGGTGGCGGTGGGGGCGGACGGTGAACGGATCGCCAGGAACACCACGTTCACCACGAAGGTGCCGAAGCACCGGTTCATCGGCTTCTTCCGGCCGGAGCACCGGCAGACCGTCGGCACCGGCATGATCGTCTCGCTGGACTTCAACCGCCCGGTGACCGACCGTGCCGCCGTGGAGCGGGCGGTGCGGGTGACGGCAGAGCCCAGTGTTCCGGTGGCCGCGCACTGGTTCGGCGGCACCCGGCTGGATTTCCGGCCGCGGGAGCCCTGGCGCCCCGGTACGCGCGTCACCTTGGATCTGCGGCTGCGCGGGGTGCGGGGGGCGCCCGGTGCGTACGGGGTGCAGCGCAAGAAGGTGTGGTTCCGTGTCGGCCGCGATCAGCGCACCACGATCGATGTGGCACGCCGGGAGATGACGGTGGAGCGCGACGGCCGGCGGGTGTCGACGGTGCCGGTCACGGCGGGCACGCCGGAGAACCCGACCTACAACGGCACGATGGTGATCAGTGAGAAGTACGACGTGACCCGGATGAACGGCAGCACCGTCGGCTTCGGCGGCGAGTACGACATCTCCGATGTTCCGCACGCCATGCGGCTGACCACCAGCGGCACCTTCCTGCACGGCAACTACTGGGCGCGGTCGGGGGTCTTCGGCCGGAAGAACACCAGTCACGGTTGCGTCGGCCTGGAGGACGAGAAGGGCGGCAGCGACCGCTCGCCCGCGGGGCGGTTCTTCCGGGACGCGCTCGTCGGTGATCTGGTGACCGTGCAGGGCTCGCGGTCCGAGAAGGGCGCTCTCGAACGCACCGTCGCGCCGGACAACGGGCTCGGCGGATGGAACATGTCCTGGGAGCGGTGGACGGCCGGATCCGCTCTGAACTGACCGCTCTTCGACGGCTTCGGGCCGTTCCCTGGTGGTCCGTGGCGACCCGTCCGGCAGTGCCCGGCGCCCGTCGCGCCCCACGGGGCTCTTCCGTGAAACCGCGACCGAACGGTGACCCGTGCGCCGGTCCGCGCCGTCGGTCCGGTGTGGTTATCTAACGGGCGTACGCGCGCCCCCGTGCGGGAAGTGACGCCGGCGGCCCCTCCCGCGCGGGCACGCGGGGCACGAGGGTCCGGCGCGGCCGGGCAGCCGCGTACGGGGATCCGCGGAAGGCGGAGCCCGGGACATGTGGGACGTTCAAGGGGGATGGAGCCGTCTTGGAACACGAGGACGCTCTGCGGGACGCACCGGCTGACGCGCAGCAGGACGCACAACAGGAATCCGGTCGGGAGGGGCGGCCCGAGCCCCACCAGGACCAGAAGCCGCAGGAAGAGCCCCGGCCCCGCGCCGAGAAGGAGCAGCCGGAGCCGGAGCCCGGGTCTCACCGTGAGCCGTCGAAGACGGGTGAGCCCCGAACCGAAGCATCGGCGACGGAGGAACCCGGCGCCGAGATATCGATGGCCGAGGAGCCAGAAGCCGAGGGGTCCACGGCCCAAGAGCCCGCAGCCAAGAAATCCATGGGCAAGGCGTCCCCGGCCAAGGAGTCGACGGGCAAGGCGTCCCCGGCCGAGGAGTCGACGGGCAAGGCGTCCCCGGCCGAGGAGTCGACGGTCACGGCGTCCCCAGCCGAGGAGCCCGGAGCGGAGGCGTCCCCAGTCGAGGCGTCCCCGGCCGAGGAGCCCGCAGCGGAGGTATCTCCGGTCGGGGGGCCCCGAGTCGGGCAGGCCCGGGGTGGGGCCGGGGTGCGGGAGTGGTTCGGGGGGTTGCGGGAAGGTGGGCGGGCGCGGCTCATAGGGGGTTCGGCCGCTGCTCTGGTGGCGGTGCTGGTCGTGCTGCTGCTGACGTTCACCACGTGGTCCGGCGGCGGTTCGGGCGCCAGCGCGAACGGCAAGGGCGGGGACGGCGCGAAGGGCGCGTCCGACGCCTCCGTGTCGATCGCGCCGAAGGACGGCAGTGACGAGGTGGCCACCTCGGGTGCGCTGCGGGTGAGGGCGACGAAGGGCAGGCTCACCCGGGTCCGGGTGGAGGACGGCAAGGGGAACCGGGTCGAGGGCCGTATGGCGGCGGACGGTTCGTCGTGGAAGCCGGACACGCATCTGGCGAGCGGCACCGAGTACACCGTCGACGCGGTCGCCGAGGACGCGGAGGGCCGGGAGTCCGCCAAGCACGCGGCGTTCACCACGTTCGTCCCCGAGAACACGTTCGTCGGCTACTTCACCCCGGAGAACGGGGACACGGTCGGTGCCGGCATGCCGGTCTCCCTCAAGTTCAACCGGCCGGTGACGCACCGCGAGCAGGTCGAGAAAGCCATCACCGTGAGCGCGGATCCGCAGGTGGACGTCGAGGGACACTGGTTCGGCAACCAGCGGCTGGACTTCCGTCCGGAGAAGTACTGGAAGGCCGGTACGAAGGTCACGCTCGACCTGAATCTCAGTGGTGTCGAGGGTTCCGAGGGCGTCTACGGCAAGCAGCGCAAGACGGTGCGGTTCACCGTCGGGCGGCAGCAGGTCAGTGTCGTCGACGCGAAGAAGAAGACGATGACGGTGACGCGGGACGGCAAGGAGATCAAGACGATCCCCATCACCTCCGGCAGCCCCCAGAACCCCACGTACAACGGGAAGATGGTCGTCAGCGAGAAGTACGAGGTCACCCGGATGAACGGGGAGACCGTCGGCTTCGGCGGCGAGTACGACATCAAGGATGTGCCGCACGCGATGCGGCTCAGCACCTCCGGCACGTTCATCCACGGCAACTACTGGACTCCGCAGCCCCAGTTCGGCCAGGTGAACGCCAGCCACGGCTGTGTCGGTCTGTTCGACCGGCGCGGCGGCGGCAGCAACGGCACACCCGGTGCCTGGTTCTTCAAGAACTCGATGGTCGGTGATGTCGTCGAGGTCAAGAACTCGCAGGACGAGACGATCCAGCCCGACAACGGCCTCAACGGCTGGAACATGGACTGGGACGAGTGGAAGGCCCCGCAGTGAGCCGGTGAGCGTCCGCGGGCCCGGTGCTGTGAGCAACGGCACCGGGCCCGCGGCGTGTAACGGCCGTTAACCTGCCGTGCATGACGGCACACACCACAGGCACCGCCGACGGCGGAAACAGCGGGCAGGGCGGGCAGAGCGGACAGGGCGGGCAGGGCTCGCCGGACGCGGGCGTGCGGTTGGAGGTCGCGGACGGCGTCGGCACGTTGCGGCTGGACCGGCCTCCGATGAACGCCCTCGACATCCGGATGCAGGACCGGCTGCGGGAACTGGCCGAGGAGGCGGGGCGGCGCGAGGACGTCCGCGCGGTCGTCCTCTACGGCGGCGAGAAGGTGTTCGCGGCGGGCGCGGACATCAAGGAGATGCGGGAGATGGACCACACCGCGATGGTTCTGCGCTCGCGCGGGCTCCAGGACGCCTTCACCGCCGTGGCCCGGATCCCCAAACCGGTCGTGGCCGCCGTGACCGGGTACGCGCTGGGCGGCGGCTGCGAGCTGGCCCTCTGCGCCGATGTGCGGATCGCCGGGGAGCGGGCCAAGCTGGGCCAGCCGGAGATTCTGCTCGGTCTGATCCCCGGCGCCGGCGGCACCCAGCGGCTCTCCCGGCTCGTCGGCCCCGCCAAGGCAAAGGATCTGATCTTCACCGGGCGTCAGGTGCGGGCGGCGGAGGCCCGGGAGATCGGGCTGGTGGACCAGGTCGTCCCCGACGAGGAGGTCCACGAGCAGGCGCACGCCTGGGCCGCGCGGCTCGCCCGCGGGCCGGCGCTGGCCCTGCGCGCCGCGAAGGAGTCCGTCGACTTCGGGCTGGAGGCGGACATCGACACCGGGCTCGCCATCGAACGCAACTGGTTCGCCGGGCTGTTCGCGACCCGCGACCGGGAGACGGGCATGCGCAGCTTCGTCGAGGAGGGGCCGGGCAAGGCCGTCTTCGACTGACCGCGGCTGACCGCTCACCGGCGCCCGTGCGGGGGACCGGGCGCGCCCGTGGCCGTTCCCACGGTGGGAGGAGGCGGTTTCCGGCGAATTCCCGTGCCGTCCCCCGGTGAAGCGGTAGCGGTCACGCCGTCCGTGATCACCCGCGTACTCGTTGTCACCGCAGGTCAGCCGGGTGCCCCGGGCCGGGTTCGGCTCCGGGGCGCCGCGCTGTGCGGTGCGCTGCGGCCGGGGTGCGCGTCCGCGGATGCCCGAGAACCGTCCCCCGGGTGCCCGGGTGGCGCCATGATGGGGGGCATGGCGGGTGAGCAGAGGGATGCCGCGGGGGTGGCCGATCCGACGACGGAAGGCCCTGCCGGGGCCGGGCCCGGCAGGGGGCAGCCGGCTGCGCCGGGCGAGGCGCAGGGCGGTGTCCTGGGCCGGGTCGGCGACCCGGCGGCGCGGGAGGTGACCCTTCCCAACCGGCCCGAATCCGCCCGGCTAGCCCGGCAGTTGACCGACACCGTGGTGCGGACGCGGTGGGGAATGTCCGCTCAACTGGCCGAGAACACCGTGCTGTTGGTCTCCGAACTCGTCGGGAACGCCGTGCGGCACACCGGCGCGCACGCGATCGGGTTGCGGATGCTGCGCCGGTCCGGCTGGTTCCGGATCGAGGTGCGGGATCCCTCGCGGGGGTTGCCGTGTCTGTTGCCCGTCGACGCGCTGGACACCAGCGGGCGGGGGCTGTTCCTCGTCGACACGCTGTCCGACCGGTGGGGGGTCGATCTGCTGCCGCGCGGCAAGACGACCTGGTTCGAGATGCGCTCCTGACCCGCCGGCCCGCCGGCCCGCCGCGTCCGGGCCGGCAGGCGGAGCGGCTCAGTCCGCCTCGGCGGCCATCGGTTTCGGGATGAGGAAGGAGGCGGCGAAGGCGACGGCGAGGAGGACCACGCCGGCGATCATGCCCGCCGCGTACCCCGTGGTGGAGGAGCCGTCCTCGGGCAGGGCCGCCGTCTGCACGGCGTAGATCACCGCGAAGCTCAGGCCCGAACCGAGGTTGAAGGCACCGGCGTTGAGGCCCGGCAGGAAGCCCGGGTTCTCCTTGGGGGAGAGCACGATGCCGAGCCCGTTGAGGACGATGTTGGCCACGCCCGCGTAGGCGACGCCGACGAGGAGCGAGGCGGCCAGCAGCAGCCACCGGGAGTGCACGTCCAGGGTGAGCAGCATCAGGACGACGGTGACCGTCGCGCCGATCAGTCCGGCGCGCAGGATGCGGCCGTAGCCGTGGGTGGCGGCGAGCCGGCCGGCGAGGGGGCCCATGGCGAGCCCGGCGAGTGCGTAGGGCGTCAGCGTCCACCAGGCGGACTGTTCGGCGGACATGCCCAGGCCGGCCTCGGCGTCCTGCGCGAACGCGGGCAGCAGGCCGTTCATGACGGCGAAGACGCCGGTCATGGTGAGCACGGTGGTCAGCAGCGTCGCCCAGGTGGACCGGCGGCGCAGATGGCGGGTGGCCACCAGCGGGTGCGGGCTGCGGTCCTGGGCGCGCCAGAACAGCGCGAAGGCGATCCCGGAGACGACCACGAGGCCCGCGGCGAGCGGCCAGTCGGCGGCGCCGAGCTTTCCCGCCTCGTTCAGCGCGATGAGCATGGCGCCCACGGAGACGACGAGCAGGAGGACGCCGGGCCAGTCCATGCGGGTGCCGGAGGCGGCGCGGGATTCCGGGGTGAGGGTGGCGACGAGGACGGTGCCGACGGCGGCGACCAGGGCCATGGCCCAGAACACCGAGCCGAAGCCGTGGTGGTCGGCGAGGTAGCCGCCGGCGAGCGAGTCGATGCCGGCGATGCCGCCGTTGACGGCGGTGATGACGCCGAGCAGCGTGCCGTACTTCTTCGGCTCGGTGACCTCGACCCGCAGCATGATCAGGCACAGCGGGACGGTCGGCCCCGAGACGCCCTGGATGACCCGGCCGGCGAACAGCATGGGCACGCTGTTCGCGAAGGCGGCGACGACGCAGCCGAGCGCCATCAGCCCGAGCATCCCGGCGAGCACCTTGCGGCGGCCGACGAGGTCGCCCAGGCGCGGCAGGAAGAGGGAGAAGAGGGCGGCCGAGGTGAAGAACGCGGTCTGCGTCATCCCGATCTCGGCCGAACTGGCGTGCAGGGAACGCTCGATGCTGCTGAGCGCGGGGCTGAGCATGCTCGCGTTCAGCTGGAAGGCGAAGCACGCCACCAGCAGCGCCGTCATCAGCACACCCACCCGTACGGGCCGGCCCTGGCGCAGATGCCCCTCGGGGGCGGCGGACGTGCTGCCGGGCACGGCGGTCACGCCCGTTCTCCGGCTTCTCCGGCTACTTCGGCGGTGGCGTCGGCCGCCGCGCCGACCGTGCCGGAACCGGCTTCCGCCGCCGCCTCGGCCGCGGCCGCGTCGCCGCCCGCGCCGATCCGCTCCAGTGCGTCGACCACCAGGTCCCAGAAGCGGGCGTGGTCGAGGTCGACGGCGACCTGGGTGCGGCAGTCGGCGGGCGCGGGACGGCGGAAGTCGGCGACGGTCATGCCGAGGGTCAGTCCGCCGCGCAGCTCGATGTCGACGGGGGTCCTGCGCACCGTCATCACGTCCGGGTCGATGACGTAGGCGACGGCGCACGGGTCGTGCACCGGCGGGTGTGCGAAGCCCTGGGCCTCCAGATAGGTGGCGCCGAAGAAGTCGAGGAGTTCGCCCACGAACGTGGCGGGGCGGGTGCCGAGCTTCGCGATGCGCTCGGTGACCTCGGGGGTGGCCAGCGCCTGGTGGGTGAGGTCGAGGCCGACCATCGTGACGGGCCAGCGCTCGTTGAAGACGATGTGCGCGGCCTCCGGGTCGATGACGATGTTGAACTCGGCGACCGGGCTCCAGTTGCCCTGGTGGTAGCCGCCGCCCATCAGGACGACCTCGCGCACCCGTTCGGCGATCCGCGGCTCCTTGCGCACGGCCATCGCGATGTTGGTCAGGCCCGCCGTCGGGACGATGGTGATCTCGCCCGGCTCGTGGGACATCACCGTGTCGATGATGAGGTCGACGGCGTGCCGCTCGTCCACCTCGAAAGCGGGCTGGGGGAGTTCGGGGCCGTCCAGCCCGGACTCGCCGTGGATGTCGGGCGCCGTCTCCACCGTGCGCACCAGCGGCCTGGGGCATCCCGCGGCGAACGGCACACCGGTGATGCCCGCGATCCGGGCCACGGCGAGCGCGTTGCGCGTCACCTTCTCCAGCGTCTGGTTGCCGACGACGGTGGTGACGGCGACCAGCTCGACGTCCGGGTTGCCGTGCGCGAGCAGCATCGCGATGGCGTCGTCGTGCCCCGGGTCGCAGTCGAGGATGATCTTTTTGGCCACGGAGAGCCCCTTTGCTCAGCCCTTCCCCGTCGCCCCTCTCGTCGCCCCGGCGGCAGTGCGACGGGCGGCTGGGAGGACACCGGCGGCGGGCGGGCGGTGGGAAAACGTTCTCCCACGACTTTGCGTAGCCGCCCTGTGGATGTCAATGGAGGACTGCGTCACACCGGGACAGAGAGGTCTGTCCCGGACGGAAAGCTGCTGATAACGTTTGCCGATCCTCTGGACCGCCGGACTCCGACGAAGAAGTGGTGGCCGCCCGTGAACCCAGGCTCCGACGTCACACTGCGCGACGTGGCGCGCGCCTCGGGCTGCTCGGTCTCCACCGTCTCCCGGGTGCTGTCCGGCTCCCGGCCCGTCGGAGCGGACGCCGCACGCCGCGTCCGCGAGGCCGCCGAACGCCTCGGCTACCGGCCCAACCAGGTGGCGCGCGCGCTGCGCAGCCGCAGCACCGCCACCGTCGGACTCGTCCTGCCGCAGATCACCAACCCCTTCTACCCGGCGCTGGTACGGGAGTTGACACACGTACTGGACGAGCGCGGCCGGGCCGTGCTGCTCGCCGACTGCGACGACGACCCCGGCACCGAGGCCGCGCGCATCGAGGCGCTGCTGGCCCGGCAGGTCGACGCGCTCCTCGTCGTGCCCGTCGACGAGGAGCGCAGCCGGACCGCCGTCGCCGCGGCGGCCGGGCGGGTGCCGCTCGTCCTGCTCGACCGCAGCTGCGGGCCGGGCATCGCGGACCTCGTCGCCGTCGACAACACCGCCGGCATGGCCCTCGTCCTCGACCATCTCGCCGCGCGGGGCCGCACCCGGCCCTGCTACATCGGCGCCGACGGCACCAACTCGGCCGCCGCCGAACGCCGCGCCGCCTACGAGGTCGGCGCCGCAGCGCTCGGCGCACCGCCCCGCCTCGCCCTGGGCGACTTCTCCGCCGCCTGGGGGCGCGCCGCCGTCGACCGGCTGTGGAACCGGGAGTCCGGCCCGGAACCCGACGCGCTCGTGTGCGGCAACGACCTCATCGCGCTCGGCGCGCTCCAGCGGCTGCGGCAGCTCGGCGTGGACGTTCCCGGCCGCACCGTGGTGACCGGCTTCGACGACATCCCGCCCGCCGACCTCGCGGACCCTGCCGTCACCACCGTCCGCCAGCCCGTGCGGGACATCGCCGTCGAAGCCGTCCGGCTGCTCGAACAGCGGCTCGACGACCCGGCGGCCTTCCCCTGCCGCACCGTGCGGCTCGCACCCCAGCTCGTGATCCGGGCCTCCACCGAGCCCGGAGACCACCCCGCGCACGGAACCGGCGACACCGCTCCGTCCGCCCCCGGACCCACCGGCGGCACAGCCCCCGCCCCGCGGTCCCCCGACAGCCCGTCCGCATCCCACTCCTCGAAGGCAGCACAGTGATTGCAGTCGTCGGAAGCCTCAACCTCGACCTCGTCACCTCCGTACCGCACCACCCGGTGCCGGGCGAGACGGTCCTCGGCGGGGACATCGCCCAGCACCCCGGAGGCAAGGGCGCCAACCAGGCCGTCGCCGCCGCCCGGCTCGGCGGCCAGGTCTCCTTCATCGGCCGCGTCGGCGACGACGACGCGGCCGAGGTGATGCTCGGCGCCGCCCGCGAACAGGGCGTCGACGTCGGCCACATCCAGCGCACCCCCGGCGTTCCCACCGGCCGTGCGCTCATCGCCGTCAGCCCCCAGGGCGAGAACACCATCATCGTCAGCCCCGGTGCCAACTCCCGCCTCACCGCGGCCGACTGCACCGCGGCCGCCGACACCCTGCGGCAGGCGCGGGTCACCGTCCTCCAGCAGGAGGTGCCCCACGAGGCCAACCACGAGGCCGCGCGGCTGTCCGGCGGCACCGTCCTGTACAACCCGGCGCCCGCCGTCGACGGCTTCGAACTGCCCTCCCGCGTCGATCTGCTGGTGCCCAACCGGACCGAACTGGCCGCGCTCGCCGGGCTGTCCTCGACGCCCGGCACCCTCGAAGAGGTGGGGGAGGCCGCGCGGCGGCTGCGGGGGGCCGGGGCCGTCGTCGTCACCCTCGGGGGTGATGGGGTCCTGCTGTGCGAGGGGACGGCACAGCTGCACATTCCGGCGTTTCCCGTGACGCCCGTCGACACCACCGCTGCCGGGGACTCCTTCTGTGGGGCGTTGGCCGTTGCGCTTGCCGAGGGGCGGCAGTTGGAGGAAGCCGCGCGGTGGGCTGCCGCGGCGGGGGCCGTCAGCACCACGCGCCCCGGCGCCCAGCCGTCCCTCGCCCACCGCACCGAGGTCGAATCCCTCCTCAACCCCTGAATCCCCCTTCGCCCTTCCCTGTTGCCTGGGTAGCCCCAACTCGACGCCAACAGGCGCGATATGCGCACGGGGGCGCCAGGGAGCGGGGGTCTCCTAGAGGGGGCGGAGCCCCCTGTAGCGGGGGG
>NZ_BJMM01000065.1 GCF_006539165.1 Streptomyces cacaoi
GCTCCTGCCCTCGCGCCCCCGCCGCTGCCCCACGCCCGGGGCACTCCGCACCCGGCTCCACTGTGCGCCCGGCCGTTCCGCGCGCGCCGCTCCGTACGCCCGGCCGCTTCCGCCCGTCCCCGCCGCGCCGCAACTGCGGCCCCGCGCCGCGCTGTTGTACGCCGGTCCGGCCGACGGCGTCCGTGCGGTGACGCGCGGTGCGGGCCGTGTGCCGGACGGCCCGGCTCTGCGGGTCCGGGCGGCCGGGCGTCGGCCGGTTGTCACCCGGGTGGGTTCCTCGGGGCGGGACCGCTGCCGGTCCCGGGGTGAAAACGGGGAGGGACGACAGGTGCGTGAAGTCACCGATCCCCTGTTGAACCTCGTCCGCCGGCGCCGGGAACCCGTGGTCGCGCAGACGGCGCGGTCCACCGTCGCCGCCGTCATCGCCTACGCCGTCGCGCTCCAGCTCAGCAAGGAGCCGGCGCCGCTGACCGCGCCGCTGACGGCCCTGCTGGTCACCCAGGTGACGCTCTACACGACGCTGAAGACCGGTATGCGCCGCGTCAACGCGGTCGTCGCCGGTGTGCTCATCGCCTCCGGCTTCAGCATGCTCGTCGGGCTGACCTGGTGGAGCCTCGGCATCGTCATCCTCGCCGCCCTCGTCATCGGCCGGTTCGTCAAGGCCGGAGAGTTCGTGCCGGAGACGGCGATCAGCGCCATGCTCGTGCTGGGGGTGACCCAGGTCGCGGCCATGGCCTGGGACCGGGTCCTGGAGACCCTGATCGGCGCCGTCGTCGGTCTCGCGTTCAACGTGCTGTTCGTCCCGCCGGTGTGGGTGCAGCCGGCCAGCGAGGCCGTCATCGATCTCGCCACCCGGATGCGGCGGCTGCTGCTCGCGCTCGGCGACGAGGTCCGCGGGCACACCACCGTCGTCGAGGCCGCCCAGCTGCTGCACCAGGCGCGGAAGCTGGACCAGGACATCGTCAGCGTGGACGTCGAGCTGCGCCGTGCCGAGGACAGCCTCCGGCTCAACCCGCGGGTGCGGGAGGCGACGCTCTCCCGGGTCGTCCTGCGCACCGGCCTCGACACCCTGGAGATCGCCGCCGTCGTCCTGCGCACCACCTGCCGCACGCTCACCGACCTCGCCAAGGAGCGCATCGACGAACCGCTCTTCCCGCCGGAGACCGCCGACGGGCTGCACGACCTGTTCACCCATATGGCGCGCGCCGTCGAGAACTTCGCCGTGCTGATCACGACGCAGGTGAGCCACAGCGCCGAAACGGCCGAGGAGCAGCTCGTCAGCGAGCTGGAGGCCAGCCGTGCCAGCCGGGAGCACGTGGCGCAGCAACTGCTCGGCGGCGTCCAGCGGCACCCGCGGCAGTGGCAGCTGCACGGGGCGCTGCTCGCGGAGGTCGACCGCATCCTGGACGAGCTGGACGTGGAGAAGCGCTCCGAGCGCCTCTGGGAGGAGCTGGACCGGCAGACCCGTGAACAGCGCGAACGCAACCCGCTGCGCCGCAGGTTGCGCCGCCGGGAGCGGGATCAGGAGAGGGCGGAGGAGTGGGCGCGGGTCCGCGAGGGGTAGCGGGTGCGTGCACGCCCTCGTCCCGCGCCCGGTGCCGAGTGTGTCCTTGCCCCGCGCCCGGTGCCGGGCGTGTCCTCGCCCCCGTACCCGGTGCCGGCGCTGCCCTGCCCCCCCCGGGGGCCGCAGCCTGCCGGACGTCAACGGCCCGTCGTCTGGCCCGGGTTGGCCGTCCCGTCCCGGCCCGTCCGACTCGGGCCGTGTACCCGGTGGCGCGGCGGGGCGGGAGTGCGCCGATGGCTCTCCGCGCTCTCGACGTCGACGCGTTCCCCCGCCGGGCCGCTGACGCACGCCCCGCGACCAGCGGCCCGGCTGTACGGCCGGGTGGCCGAGGACCCGCGGGCGGCGCCGGTCGTCGACGAGTGCGACCTGGTGAGCGGCCCGGCCCGGCAGGTCGTCGCGCGGGGCACGGCCGAGCTGCTGCCGTGCGATGTCCCGCGCGGCAGGCGGAAGTTGAGCAGGTACCCCGGCGAGGACGAGAGCCGCTGGGACCGCCGGTTCCTCGACCACCTGTACGCGGATCCCGAGCCTTCCGGGACGGTCCGGCTGCCTGTCGTCCCCGCCTCGCTGCACGCCAGCGACCTGGGCTGCCAGGTGGGCTGACGGGGCGCCGTGTCCCGAGCCGGTGCGCCGGCCTCGGGTGCCGGGTGCCGGGTGGCCGTGCCGACGCCTCGGCCTGCCGGGCGCGGTGGCCCGTGCGGGCGCGGTGGCCCGTGCGGGCGGTCGGCCCGCCCCGGCGGGTGGGCCGACCGGGCGCCCGTGGCCTGTCCTCCGTTTGCGAGTCCCCCCGGGGTGGGTTCCACTGAGTTACGTCGGAACATTCCCACCGAAAGGGGACAAACCCATGTCTACCGAGCACACCGCGCGGGATGTCGAATACGACCTGGACCTCGACGTCGAAGCCGCCGTCAACCCGGCCGAAGCGGACGGCACGTTCCGCGACTCCAGGGAGTGCGCGGCGCTGGCCATTATCGGCGGCGGCGGTGCGCTTCTCCTGGCGCCTCCGACGCCCCGCCCGAAGAAGGGCTGACGCGACGGACATGGAGAAGTCGAGTGCTTCCACCCGCCTCGCGGGTGCCGTGCACGATCTGGCTTCCGAAGTGGTCTCCGCCCTCCGGGGCGGGGGCCACTCGCCCGCTGTCTGCGGGGAGGCCGGGCAGTTCGCCGGAGACGATCTGGGGCTCGCGGCCGTGCGGGTACTGGGCGCGGACCTGCTGCTGCCCAGCACCCTGTTCCGGCGCAGGCCGCAGCAGGCCGATGTGACCGCACTCCACAACGCGGTCCGCGCCTTTCCGCCCGACGCCACCTCCTCCGTGGTGACCGTGTGGAGCCACTGGGCCATGACGCAGGCGCTCCACCGGCTGGAGGAGACCCTCGCCCCCGGCACGGAGATCGGCCCCGGCACGGAGACCGCCCCCGGCACGGAGACCGGCCCCGGGCCGGGCGGCCGTCCCGCCGGGCGCACGGACGAGATGGAGCGGGAACGGCGGGGGATGGCCGGGGAACAGCCGGTGGCGGGGATCGGCCCGGCCGGCGCCGGGCCGGCGGAACCGGACGTGACCTGGCTGACCGAGGCACCCTGGCAGCGGCTCACCCACCAGCTGGCCGTCCTCGCGGCCCTCGCGGTGCCCGGCACCGACTCGGGTGTCGCCCGCGTCGCACACGGGCGTCCGGTGGACCTCGCCCGCGGATTCGTCCGCGCCGTACGCCGGCGGGACTGGCTCCAGGCAGCCGCCGCCGGCCGCTGGCTGGCCCTCGTCGACGGCGTGCCCGACACGCTCGGACTGGAGTCCGGCCTGGAGTTCGTCCAGCACATGGGCGGGTCCGACGCCCGGGTCGCGCTGCACGTGGGGGCGGCGCGGCTGATGCGCGCGGGAGCGCCCGTATGAGGAGAACCGCCCGCACCGGGGACCCGGACACCCCGGCCACTTCCGCCACCCCGGCCGCTCCCGCTGTGACTTCCGCTCCCGCCGTTCCGGCGGGCGCGGACCGCGTTGAGGCGGCCTCCGTCGACGCGGACCCCGTGGGTGCGGAACCGGTGGACACGGGTCCGGCCCGGCCGTCGGGCAGGGGGCAGCCGGATCCGTCCCGGGCCCCGGGCGCGGCCCCGGCTCCGGCCGGGCCGGCGTCCTCCGCCCCGCCGTCGCCGTCCCCCGCCCCGCACGCCCGGCGCATGGCCGACACCACGCTGGAGTGGGTGCTCGGCCACCGCGAATGGTTCCGGCTGCCCTCGGACGTGCTGCGGTACGACAGCAACGTCGACTTCACGCTGAAGCCGCTGGGCGAGCTGACCCAGCTGTGCGTGGCGATCGAGGCGCACAGCCCACCCGGCTCGGCCGCCCGTGCGGCCGCCGCCGAACTGCTGGAGTTCGCCTGGCAGGAGACGGACGAGGGAGAGCTGTTCGCCGAGTTGCAGCGTGCCGAACCGTTCGCCACGTACCCGATGGAGATCTACGGCGCGTTCACGGCGACCGGCCGCCGGCACCCCGGCTACGAGCACGCGGCCGGTGTGGTGGCCAGGACCCGCGGCTGGCGGAACACGGAACAGAACCCGACCCGGCGGCTCGGGCTCGTCAACGCCGAGCGGCGGCTGGGCATCCCCCCGCACACCTCCCAGGAGGAGGCGCTGCGGCGCACCTGGACGGGCGGCCGGCCCGAGCCGTGGACGTTCGAACGCGCGGCGGGCTACGGGCTCACCCATGTCGTCTTCCATCTCAGCGACTGGGGTCTGAGCCCGGGCCGGGTGCCCGCCGGGCTCGCGGGCTACCTGGAGACCTGGCTCCCGGCCTGGCTCGACGGCTGCCTGGAGGACGAACAGTGGGACCTGGGCGCCGAACTGCTCGCCGTCTCCGCCTGTCTGCCCGCTCCGCCGCCCGCCGCACCGACGGAGGAGGCGTGGGAGCGGATGGCCGACGCGCAGGACGCCGACGGCGGGCTGGTGGAGATCGGTCCCGGACGCCGACGGGAGCCGCTGCCACGGGACTTCGTCCACTGCTACCACCCGACGCTGGTGGCCGCGTTCGCCGCCACCCTGGCCGTCTCCCGTCTGAGCGGCGGCGGTGGCGGCCGGCCACCGGCGGCCGGCACCGTCCGTACGCCGTCCTCACCCGGACCCGGAGGGCACCGATGACCGACAGCACCACCACCGGCGGCCCCGGCCCCGGCCCCGGCCCCGGTCGCGGTCCCGGAACGGCGGCCGGCGCCGGGCCGGTCGCCGAGGTCCGCCCGGACGCGGGGGCGCCGCCCCGCGCGGACACCGCGCTGATCCACAACGTCGGCCTGCGCGCCATGGAATGGCTGTGGGCACACCGCGACGGCTTCCGGCTGGAGACCGAGGCCGATCCCGAGATCGGCTTCCAGCAGCGATTCAAGCCGATCGGTGAGGTGGCGGCGATCGCCCGCATTCTCTTCCGCGAGGGCGTCGCCGGCTCCCGGCAGGCCGAGTTGGCCCGTCGGCTCATCGACCACCTGTGGCGCGAAACCCTCGACGGCGGGCGGATGCTGGAGCTGGGCCAGCAGCGCGAGCCCCTCTCCCCGGTGCCGTTCGAGGTGTATCTGCCGTTCATGGAAATGGGCTACCAGGACCCGGCCATCGAGCGCGCCGTCCATCTCAACCACCGGCTGACCAGCTGGGCCGCGCTGGAGGTGCTGCCCGTACGCCGCCTCGGACTGAGCAGATCCGAGCGGAAGTTCGGGCTGACGCCCAGCGCACCGCCCGACGAGGCGTTCCCCCGCACCTGGCTGGCCCGCCGGCCCGAGCCCTGGACCGTCGAGGGCAACATCGGCTACGACATCACCCACACCGTCTTCCACCTCACCGACTGGGGCGAGAACCCCGCCGGGCTCCCGGCGGGGACCGCGGACTATCTGGCCACCTGGCTCCCGGTCTGGCTGGACGACTGGCTGGATCTGCGGCGCTGGGACCTGCTCGGCGAACTGCTCGTCGTCGACGCCTGTCTGCCGTCCCCGACCCTGGACGAGGCCGCCTGGAACGGCTTCGCCGCCGCACAGCAGCCGGACGGGGCGATGCCGGCCGTCCGCGAGATGCCCGAGGGCACGTTCGACGACGTCTTCGACACCGTGTACCACTCCACGGTGGTCGCCGCCTTCGCCTCCGTACTGGCCACCTCCCGCGCCTTCCACCACCTGGCGGAGACGCCCGTATGACCACCCCCGCGCCCACCGCGGGCCGGGGCACCGCCGCGCACACCACCGGCCCCCGCGGATCCGACGCGTCCGGCGGCCCCGGCGGCTCCCGCGCCTCCGGTGACTCCGGCGGCTCCGCGCTCGACGACCGGCTGGACGCCGCCGTGCACGCCGTCGAGGCCCCGCACGTCGTCTTCGCCGCCTCCGTCGGCGGGCGGCGGGCGATCCGCAGCGGCGGTACCGCGCCGCCGCCCGCCGTGGAGCGTGCCCGGCTGCGCTACGAGGCGGGCTCCGCGAGCAAGCCCTACACCGGTCTGCTGCTGGCCGCCCTGACGCTGGACGGGACGGTCGGCCGCGGCACCCCCGCACTGGCCTGCCTCGCCCCCGGCGCCGCCGTACCCGACGCCCCCGTCACCCTGCTGCACCTCGTCACCCACACCTCGCGACTTCCGGCCCTGCCACGGGACTTCTACCGGCAGGCGCTGCCCCGCTGGTCGACGAACCCGTTCGCCGGCTACCCGGCGGCGCACGTCGTGGACGCCTTCGTCCGGCGGGAGACCGCCCGCACCGGACGGCGCGTCCGCCGGCGCCCCGGCACCCGCTGGCACTACTCCAACTTCGGTGTCTCCGTGCTCGGTCACGCCCTCGCCGCGGCCACCCGCACCCCCTGGGAGACGCTGCTGCACGAACGGATCCTGGCCCCCCTCGCCCTGGGCGGCACCGCCCTCACCCCGGCGCCCCCGCCCGACTTCTCCGACGCCGGCCCGGCCCGTGCCGGTGACGCCGCCGACGCGGTCGGACACCGCGCCGACGGCGTCACCCCCGTCCCCCCGCTCCGTATCGGCGGCTTCGCACCGGCCGGGGGCGTCCGGACCACCCCGGCGGACGCCCTCACCTTCCTGGAGGCGCACCTCCACCCGGAACGCACACCGCTCGCCGAAGCCCTGCACGCCGTGCGCGCCCCCCTGCTGCGGCGCGGCCTCGGCCACCGGCACACCCACACCCTCACCTGGTTCCAGCACCCCACCGAGCACGGCCCGGCGTACTTCCACTGCGGCGCCACCAGCGGCCAGCAGACCTTCCTCGGCTTCTGCCCCGGCACGGACGTGGCCGTCGCCGCCCACACCACCCGCCGCTACCACCGCACCGACCCCTTCCTCCCCACGGCCTACACCCTCCTTCTCGGCCCGGACCCACTGAGCTGAGGGTTTCCGGCCGGGGGGTCTGCCCGGGCACCTGGAGGCGTCACCGAACGGTCCGGGCCCAACGGGCGCAGGACGTACCTGAATCGGCCGGCCGGTGCGGGACGGGAGTCGAGTGCGAGGTTCCGGCGGAAAGTTCACCCCGTGGGGCGCAGGTCGGCTGTGAGGGGGAGGTGGGGCACGGTGCGGTTGGTCAGGATGGCCAGGTCGTAGGCGTGGTGGGAGCGGTGGGTGGGCTGCCATTGGCCGCCGGCCAGGCGGAGGGTGGCGACGTTGGGGACGGGGCCCGTCGTCCAGCCGAGGGGACCGGCGACGGTGTCCAGCCGGGTGCGGGCGATGGCCTTGGCGACGGCGGCGCGGTCGGTGGGGTCGGCGGCGGTGCGCAGGGCGTGGGCGGCGACCTCGAAGAGCGCGTAGGCCAGACCGAGGGGCTGGAGCCACTGCCGGCCCGTCGACTGCTCGTAGGACTCGGCCAGTTCGGCGGCGGTCGTGCCGTCGAGCGACGAGCGGTAGGGGTGGAACGGCGTCCAGTAGACGAGGGTCGCGACGTCCGCCTGGGCGGGCCGGTCAGCGGGGCCGTACGCGGGCACGGCGGCGACGGACGGCGGGTAGGCGAGCCAGCGGGAGCAGGTGATCAGGCGGGGGTGGCGGCCGCGTTCGGCGGCGAGGGCGCGGTAGGCGGCCAGGTCGCGGGCGGTGGCGGCGCTGGTGACGATGTCGGCGCCGGCCTCGTCGAAGGCGTCGGCGTAGGCGGTGAGGTCTGCGGTGAGGTCCGCGGGGAGGTCCGCTGTGCGGTCCGTTTCGTGGTCTGCCGTGCGTTCCGGCGTGCGGTCTGCCGTGTGGTCCGCTGTGGGGGCCGTGCCGGGTTCGCGGTAGCCGCCGGGGTCGACGAGGCGGTGGCCGCGGGCGCGGGCGGCGGGTGCGAAGCCGTGCCGTTCGTGCCGGGACCAGTTGCCCTGCGGGCCGTCGTTCCACAGGCAGCCGACGGTCCGGGCGGGGCCGCCCGCCAGTTCCCACAGGTCGGCGAAGACCTCCGCGATGTCGTCCAGACCCCAGCAGAAGTGGAAGGTCGAGCGGAACGCCGGCCCGGAGACGGCGTCGTCGGCGTCGGCGGCGTCGGCGGCGCCGCGGCCGTAGTAGTAGACCTGCCAGGGGAAGGTGCTGGACACGCAGGCCGTGCCGGCCTCCTCGCAGGCGTCCGCGACGGCCGGCAGCACCTGGGTGCCGGCCAGGGTGACGACGACGTGGGCGCCCTCGACGTGCACCAGCTCGTGCACCGCCCGCCGGCCGCCCTCGGCGGTCGAACGGCTGTCGCGGGCGACGATGCGGACGGGGTGTGTGCGGCCGGAGTTGACCAGGCGGGTCAGTGCGGGGCGCAGCAGGCCGGTCACATGGGCCAGGGGGTCGCCGAGGGTGGCGAGCCGTCCGGTGCGGGCGGCCACGACGCCGATCGTGAGGGTGGCGGAGGCCGGCGTGCCGCCGGTGTTCTGCTGCGGGGCGAGAGGTGCGGACATGGGAGCTCCTCGTGGGCGCCGGAACGGCCCGGCGGACTGGGCCGCGGGGTTCGTGCCGCTCAACCCCGCCCGGGCGGGCGCGGTCACCGGGCGCGCCGGTGCACGGGAGGCGATCGGGCACGCCCGGACGCCCACCGCGGGCGGACGCGCGCCACCCGCCCTCCACCGCGCGCCGTCCGCCCTTCTGACATGCGCCGCCCGCTGTCCCGCCGCCCGCTCTCCCCGCCGCGCGCCGTCCGCCTTCCGCGTGCGCGCCGTCCGCCTTCCAGGTGTGCGCCGTCCGTCCTCCGGCGGCGCCCCACCCCACCCCCCACGGTCGGACGCCTCCGCGCCGCGGCGGCCACCGCCCGCGCCCCGGTGCGCTCAACCGGGCGTCGATACGGGGCCGTTGGAGCCGTCCGGCGCCACGTCGGTGCTGGTCATGGCCGTCCGAAGTCGAGCGTGCGTTCCCGGGGAGTTGGTAACTTGTTCATACAGGTGGTTCCCAGGAGGCGGGTGTTCTTGGGAGACTCGCCGGGCCCGGTGTTTCCGCACACACCCCCTGCGAGGTCAGCAGACACATGCCAGAACTCAACCGCCGCCGGTTCCTCCAGATCGCCGGAGCCACCGCCGGCTTCTCGGCCCTCTCCAGCAGCATCGCGCGGGCCGCCGCCATCCCCGCGGCCCGGCGCTCCGGCACTCTCGACGACGTCGAGCACATCGTCGTGCTGATGCAGGAGAACCGGTCCTTCGACCACTACTTCGGGTCGCTCAACGGCGTCCGCGGCTTCGGCGATCCGCGTCCCGCCGCGCCCACCGGCAAGAAGACGGTGTGGCACCAGTCGGACGGCGGCAAGGACGTGCTGCCCTACCACCCCGACGCGGACAACCTGGGCCTCCAGTTCATCGCGGGGCTCAACCACGACTGGGCCGGCGGCCACGAAGCCTGGAACGAGGGCCGGTACGACCGGTGGATCCCCGCCAAGGGGCCCGGCACGATGGCGTACCTCCAGCGCGAGGACATCCCGTTCCACTACGCGCTGGCCGACGCCTTCACCATCTGCGACGCGTACCACTGCTCGATGATCGGCGCCACCGACCCGAACCGCTACTACATGTGGACGGGGCACGCGGGCAACGACGGCAAGGGCGGCGGCCCCGTCCTCGGCAACGAGGAGGCCGGATACGACTGGACGACGTACCCGGAGCGGCTGGAGAAGGCCGGCATCTCCTGGAAGATCTACCAGGACATCGGCGACGGCCTGGACAAGGACGGCGGCTGGGGCTGGATCGAGGACGCCTACCGGGGCAACTACGGCGACAACTCGCTGATGTGGTTCAACCAGTACCAGAACTCCCGGCCCGGCGAACCGCTCTACGACAAGGCACGCACCGGCACGAACGCCAAGAAGGGCGACGGCTTCTTCGACATCCTCACGGCGGATGTGAAGGCGGACAGGCTGCCGCAGATCTCCTGGATCGCCTCGCCCGAAGCGTTCACCGAGCACCCCAACTTCCCCGCGAACTACGGCGCCTGGTACGTCTCGCAGGTGCTGGACGCGCTCACCTCGAACCCGGACGTGTGGGCGAAGACGGCGCTGTTCATCACCTACGACGAGAACGACGGCTACTTCGACCACGTCGTCCCGCCCTATCCGCCGGCCTCCGACGCACAGGGCCGCTCCACCGTCGACACCTCGCTCGACCGCTACGAGGGCGGTCTGTCGGGGTACGAGCCCGGCCCCTACGGCCTGGGACAGCGGGTGCCCATGCTGGTCGTCTCCCCCTGGAGCACCGGCGGTTACGTCTGCTCGGAGCTGTTCGACCACACCTCGATCCTGCGGTTCATGGAACGCCGGTTCGGTGTGCACGAGCCGCACATCTCGCCCTGGCGGCGCGCCATCTGCGGCGATCTGACCTCGGCGTTCGACTTCGGCCTCAAGGACACGGACCCGGTGTCCCTGCCCTCGACGGACGCCTACGAGCCGCCGGACCACGAGCGCCACGACAGCTATGTGCCCCAGCCCCCGGCCGAACCGGTGCTCCCCGCACAGGAGAAGGGCTCCCGGCCGACGCGTCCCCTGCCGTACGCGCCGCTCGTCGACGGCGAACTCGCCGCCGACGACGGGAAGTTCACGCTCACCTTCGGCGGCGGCGACAAGGCCGGTGCCTTCTTCCTGGTGACGTCGGCGAACCGGACGGACGGCCCGTGGTCGTACACCACCGAGGCCGGCAAGCAGCTGTCGGACACCTGGAACACGGCCTACTCGGACGGCGCCTACGACCTGACGGTGCACGGCCCGAACGGCCTGCTGGGCACCTTCCGGGGCCCGGGCGGCACGGCGGGCCCGGAGGTCGCGCTCCGCCACCTCGGCTCCAGCGGCGACGTCGAGCTGACCATGACGAACCCGGGCACCGAGGACTGCCATCTGACGGTCGCCAACGCCTACGGCGGCGCCGAGGAGACGCACACGGTGCGGGCGGGCGCGCGGGTGGTGCGCACGGTGCGCCTGCGCGAGACCAAGCGCTGGTACGACCTGTCGGTGACCACCGACACCGACGACTCCTGGCTGCGCCGCTTCGCGGGCCACGTGGAGACCGGCGCCCCGGGCATCACCGACCCGGCAACCCGCACCCACTGACCGCCCCCTCCACCAGGGGCCACCCCCACCCGGACCCCGCCCGGCACACCCCTCCACCGGGCGGCGTCCGGGCGGCCCGGCACCCACGCGTCCGCCGCGAACCCACCCCGCACGAGCACCGGTTCGATCCGGCGGGCCGGATGAGAGGCTGAGCGGGAATCTCCGAGGACGGGTGGTGGGCATGGAGGTCCGGGTCTACATCAGCGCGGACATGGAGGGGATCACGGGACTGGTCGACGCCGATGACGTCCAGGCGGACGGGCGCGACTACGAGCGGGGCCGGGCGATGATGACGCAGGACGTCAACGCCGCCGTGGGCGGAGCGCTGGCCGGCGGCGCCACCCGGGTCCTCGTCAACGACGCACACAGTGCGATGCGCAATCTCCTCGTCGACCAACTCCACCCGGCCGCTGCCCTGGTGCGCGGCCGGCCCAAGCCGATGGGCATGCTGGAGGGGCTCGACGAGCGGCACGCGGCCACGCTGTGCGTGGGCTACCACGCCAGGGCCGGGCAGCTCGGTGTACTCAGCCACAGCTATTTCGGCCACGAGATCGAGGACATGTGGCTGGACGGGCGGCCGGTCGGGGAGATCGGTTTCGCACACGCCACGGCGGCGGCGCTCGGCGCTCCGGTCGCCATGCTCTCCGGTGACGACGTGGCCTGCGCGGAGGCGCGGGCATGGGCGGCGGACGCCGAACCACCCGTCCGCACGGCGGTCGTGAAGTACGCGCGGGACCGGTTCGCCGCCGAACTGCTGCCGGTGGCCGTCGCGCACGCGGCCATCGCCGAGGCAGCTGAGGAGGGGGTGCGCACGGTGCTCGCCCGCGCCGGGGACGGCGGGAACAGGCCCCGGGCCGCGCACACGGCCCTGGCCGTGCGTTGGCAGTCCGCTTCCGTCGCCGAGCAGCTGATGGGCATCCCCGGGGTGTCCCGGCGAGACGACAGGACCGTCGAAGTGACCGGCGACGTGGTGCGGTTGTTCCGGCTGTTCGGGGTCTTCCAGCGGGTCGCGGCGTCGCTGACGGGGCAGCGTCCGTACTGCTGAGCGGCTGGTGCGGCCGTGTGTCCGGTGGGGCCTCGGGCCGGTGGTCGTTCAGCTGTTGTTGTTCAGGTTTGCCGTGTGGTGGGTGGGTTTCTTGTCGGGGGAGGAGGGGTCGGCTGTGTAGACGGTGTTGCCGGCTGAGACGACCAGGATGTCGCGGGCGCGGGAGACCGAGGAGGGGGCGCCCAGTTCGCGGGTGTCGGTGCCGCCGTCCTCGGCCCGCGGGGTGGAGATGCGCCAGCGTTCGGCGCCGGTGGCGCGGTCCAGGGCGAGGACGCGGCCGGCGTGGTCGGCGAAGTACAGCTCACCCAGCTTCGTCGAGGCTTCCGGGGCGGAGAGCTGGCGCAGTGCGGTCTTCGTCCTCCAGCGTTCCTTGCCGGTGCGGGCGTCGACGGCGATCAGCTGTGTCTTTCCGCCGGATTTCTTGCGGAAGTGCAGGTCCCCGCCGGCGAGATGGGCCCGGTGGCCGGTGGGCAGGTCGTCGGGGAGCCGTGCCGTGGTCTTCTCGCCGGTGCGGGTGTCGACCCGCAGGAGGGTGCGGTACCGCTGGGTGCCGCCGTTCCAGGCGGGTTTTTCACCGGTGGGCAGGAAGACGAGCGCGCCGCGGTCGGTGCCGAGGAGCTGGGGCTGGGCGCCGCCCTGGTGGGTGCCCGCGTGGACGGTGGCGAGCCGGTGCAGCCGGCGCTCGTCGGGTGCGTCGCCGTCGGTGAGCCGGTAGAGGGTGACCGGCTGTGTCGCCGTCTCCTCGGCGGTGCAGGCGACGAGGGTCCGCTTGCCCGCGTCGAGCGGGGAGCACCAGGCGCCCTTCGGGGTGTGCGCCCGCCAGCGTTCGGCGCCGCTCTTCGGGTCCCGGGTGATGAGGTCGCCGCCGGGGTCGGTCGAGGGCGGTTCCTCGTCGTGGTCCTGGCCGGGTTTCCAGTGCTGTGCGGTCTGTTCGGAGGTGACGACGCCGTCGGCGGTGAGGACCGCCCCGGCGGCCTTGTGGTGCCAGCGTTCCTCGCCGGTGCGCTCGTCGAGGGCCCGGATCCGGCCGGACCAGCCGTCGGGGTCCGAGGTGAGGACCAGGCCGTCGGTGTGGGCGAAGTCGCCGTAGGAGCCGGTGCGTTGGTGCGGGCGGTGGCTGCCGTCGCGGGTGTCGAGCAGTTCGCCGCGGAAGCCGGTGCCGGTGCAGCGCAGCCGGGAGGCGTCGGCGTCCGCGGTGGTGCAGGTGTTCTCCTCGCCCTCGCTGGGGGAGGCGTCGCGGTCGCCGCCGGTGAAGGACGTCTGCCACGGGTGCCAGCCGGGCGGCCGGGAGACGTCCTCGCTGTCGGGGCGGTCGGGTTTCCCGCCCGCGCGGTCGTCGGCGCCGTCCTGCGGGCCGCAGGCGGTGCCCGCGAGCGCGGTGGCGCCGAGCACGGCCGCCGCGCCGATCAGTCCGAACCGTCCTCGTGTGCTGCGCACGTCTTCCCCCGTCGTTCCGTTCCTCGTCGTTCTCGTCGTTCTCGTCGTTCTCGTCGTCCTTGGCGTACTCGTCGTACCCGTCGCCCTCGTCGTACTCGCTGCCCTCGTCGTCCGTGCCGTCCCCGCCGTCTGTGGCGTTCCGCTGCCCGGGGGCTCGCCTGCCGCCGACGCGTGTGCGGTCGTCCGCGCCGGTGCGGCCGTACGCGGTGGTCGTCCGCGTACGTGGTGGCCGGCCGGGAACGGGGGCGGTGCCGTACGTGGCGGGCCACCCTAGGAGAGGTGCCGGGGCGGCGTCCATGGCCTTCGGGTGTGTGCGCGGTTTCCCGGTGGCCGGGGGCGTCCGGCCGGTGCGGGGCGTGCGCGCGGTCAACGGGCCTGCGGGGCGGCCGACTTGGTGGGCGGCGCCGTGCATCACGGATTGGTCGAGACCTATTGCCGAGTGGGCGCGCTGCTCGTAGCCTCCTGCGGAAGTTGAAAGTTGTGCAGGACGAAACTCTCGTTGCACAGCGTGCAACGCCCGGCTTTGGGGGTTCTCGGCATGAGGATGTCGGTACGGGTGGCGGCCTCGGTGGTCGCGCTGGGGATGGCCGGGGTGGCGGCGGCCGGGTGTGCGCCGTCCACCTCGGAAGGCGGCGGTGGCAAGGACGACCGGAGCGGCACCCTGCGGGTCTGGCTCTTCCGGGAGGTCGGCAACAAGCCGAAGGAGAAGGTCGTCCGGGACGTCGTCGACCGGTTCGAGAAGAAGCACGACGGGGTCGGCGTCGACGTCCAGTACATCCCGGTCGACAGCCGGGCGGAGAAGATCAAGGGGGCGTTCAACGACCCCGGCTCGGCACCCGACGTGATCGAGTACGGCAACACCGACACCGCGGGCTATGTCGCCGACGGGGGCCTGGCGGACGTCAGCAAGGACCTGAAGTCCTGGGACGCGGCGAAGGACATCGACCCCACGGCCCGCCGGTCGGTGAGCGTCGAGGGGAAGCAGTACGGCGCGCCGCTGTTCGTCGGGGTGCGTGCCCTGTACTACCGCACGGACGTGTTCGAGGAACTGGACATCGAGCCGCCCCGCACCCTGGACGAGGTGGCCGACGCGGCCCACAAGGTCCGCGCCGCGCACAAGGACATGTACGGCATCGCCGTCGGCGGCTCCTACACCTACGGCGCGATGCCCTATCTGTGGGCGCACGGCGGCGAACTGGCCCGCAAGAAGGGCGAGGGCTTCGCGTCGGCCCTGGACACCGCCGCGGCCAAGAAGGGCATCCGGGCCTACACCGAGCTGTTCGGGGACGACAACTGCCCGGCGGGCAAGTGCGCCCAGATGACCGGCAACGACGTCGTGGAAGCCTTCGCCGGCGGCAAGGCCGGCATGGTCGTCGGCGGTGACTTCAACCGGCAGGCCATGGAGGACGGCAAGGTCAAGGGCGACTACGCGGTGGTTCCGCTGCCGGGCACGGAGAAGGGCGAGATCGCGCCCGCGTTCGCCGGGGGCAACAACATCGGCGTGCTCAAGAGCTCCTCGCACCGCTCGCTCGCGGTGGCGCTGATGAAGGAGCTGGCGGGCAAGCGCACCCAGGCGCAGCTGTTCGACGCCATGGGCTTCCTGCCGACCTTCACCGACACCCGGAAGGAGGCCGCGCGCAAGGAGCCGTTCGTGAAGCCCTTCGTCGAAACCCTCGACGCCGGGACGGAGTTCGTGCCCACCAGCCCGGCCTGGGGCGAGATCGACGCCTCGCAGGTGCTGCCCGGCATGTTCCAGCAGATCGTCAGCGGCAAGCAGGGCGTCGACGGCGCGGCCCGGGACGCGGCCGGGAAGATGGACGAGGCGTTCGCGAAGTGAGCGCGCCCGCCCCCACCGTCGGTCCGGCGCCGCCCCCGCCCGCGGACCCGCGCCCGCGCCCGCGAACGGGCGCACCGCGCACCGGGCCGCGCCGGCTCCAGGGCCGCTGGACCCCCTGGCTCTATCTCGCGCCCGCGCTCGTCGTGCTGGGCGGGCTGCTCGTCTACCCCATCTACCAGCTCGGCCTGATCTCCTTCCTGGAGTACACCCAGGCCCAGGTCAGCGGTGGCGAGCCGACGAGCTTCCGGGGGATCGACAACTACACCGCGCTGTTCGGCGACGCACAGTTCTGGTCGGTGCTGCTGGCCACCGTGCTGTTCGCCGCGGCCTGTGTGCTGGGCACCCTGGCCGTCGGCTGCGCCCTCGCCGTGCTGCTGACCCGGGTGCGGGCCGTGCCGCGCCTGGTGCTGATGCTGGCCGCGCTCGGGGCCTGGGCGACGCCTGCGATCACCGGCTCGACGGTGTGGATGTTCCTGTTCGACCCGGACTTCGGACCGGTCGACAAGCTGCTCGGGCTGGGCGACTTCTCCTGGACGTACGGGAAGTACAGCGCGTTCGCGCTCGTCCTCATGGAGGTCGTCTGGTGCTCGTTCCCGCTGGTGATGGTCACGGTCTACGCCGGGATCCGGGCCGTGCCCGCCGAGGTCGTGGAGGCCGCGCAGCTCGACGGGGCGGGGGCGTGGCGCATCTGGCGCAGTGTGCTGGCGCCGATGCTGCGGCCCATCCTGATCGTCGTCACCATCCAGTCGATCATCTGGGACTTCAAGGTCTTCACGCAGATCTATGTGATGACGGACGGCGGCGGCATCGCCGGCCAGAACCTCGTACTGAACGTGTACGCGTACCAGAAGGCGTTCGCCTCCTCCGAGTACAGCCTCGGCTCGGCGATCGGCATCGTCATGCTGGTGATCCTGCTGGGAGTCACGCTGGTGTACCTGAAGTTGCTGCGCCGGAACGGGGAACAGCTGTGACGGCGGCGCCGACGCCCGCGGCGGTGCCGCCGCCGGGGGCCACGCGGCGGGCCGGGGCGCCGCGGCGGTGGCTGCGCAAGCCCGGCCGAACGGCCGCCGAGTGCGCCGCGGTGCTGATCGCCGTCGTGGTGGCGTTCCCGCTGTACTGGATGGTGCTGTCGGCGTTCAAACCGGCGGGCGAGGTGCGCTCGGAGCGCCCCGTGCCGTGGACGCTCTCGCCCTCGCTCGACTCCTTCCGGCGCGTCTTCGAACAGCAGGAGTTCGGGCGCTACTTCCTCAACAGCCTCGTCGTGGCGCTGGCCGTGGTCGTCGTCTCCGCGCTGATCGCCTTCCTCGCGGCGACGGCCGTCACCCGCTTCCGGTTCCGGCTGCGCACGACGCTGCTCGTGCTCTTCCTCGCCGCGCAGATGGTGCCCGTCGAGGCGCTGACCATCCCGATGTTCTTCCTCATGCGGGACCTCGGCGCGCTCAACTCCCTGCTGTCGCTGATGCTGCCGCACCTGGCGTTCTCGCTGCCGTTCGCGATCTGGATGCTGCGCGGCTTCGTCAAGGCCGTGCCCGAGGCGCTGGAGGAACAGGCGTTCATCGACGGGGCGAGCAGGACCCGGTTCCTGTGGCAGATCCTCTTCCCCCTCGTCCTGCCGGGGCTCATCGCCACCAGCGTGTTCTCCTTCATCTCCACCTGGAACGACTTCCTGTTCGCGAAGTCCTTCATCATCAGCGCCACCGAGAACTCCACGCTGCCCATGGCCCTGCTGGTCTTCTTCGACGCCGAGACACCCGACTGGGGCGGCGTCATGGCGGCCTCCACGGTGATGACGCTGCCCGTGCTGGTCTTCTTCGTCGCCGTGCACCGCCGGCTGGTCTCGGGGCTGGGCGGGGCCGTGAAGGACTGATCCCGCCGCCCGGCGGCGTGCGGCGTCCGCGCCGCGACAGCGACGGGCCGCCGCCCGGCGGCCCGCCAAACGAGAGGAGCACCCGGTGAGTTGGTCGGACCTCGTCCCGCGCCCCCGGACCGTGACGGAGCGCGAGGGCGCACCCTTCGTCTGGGACGAGCGCACCGTGCTGGTCGCGCGTCCGGGGACGGCGGGCGTCGCGCGGTGGCTGCGCGGGCTGCCGGCGCTGCCCTTCGCGGAACCGGGCGAAGCCGCCCGGGACGTGCCCGGGCAGGCCGCGGGCTCCACCGTCGAGCTGCGCACCGATCCCGCGCTGGCCGAGGCCGAGGGGGAGGAGGCGTACCGGCTGGACGTGGCGGCCGGGCGGGTCCTCGTCGAAGGCGGCGGCGCCGCCGGGGTGTTCCGTGGCGCCGCGACCCTGCGCCAGGCGCTACCGCCGCGGGCGCTGCGCCGCGCGGCCCCGGCGGACGGCTGGCGGCTCACGCCGGCCCGGGTCCGGGACGCGCCGAGGTTCGGCTGGCGCGGCATGATGCTGGACGTCGCCCGGCACTTCCTGCCCAAGGACGGCGTGCTGCGGATGCTGGACCTGATGGCCGTGCACAAGCTCAACGTCCTGCACTTCCATCTCACCGACGACCAGGGCTGGCGGATGGAGATCCGCCGCTACCCGCGGCTCACCGAGGTCGGCGCCTGGCGCCCGCGCACCCGCGTCGGGCACCGGGCCTCGCCGCTGTGGGACGAGCGCCCGCACGGCGGCTACTACACGCAGGACGATCTGCGGGAGATCGTGGCGTACGCCGCCGAGCGGCACATCACGGTCGTCCCGGAGATCGAACTGCCCGGCCACTCCCAGGCCGCGATCGCCGCCTACCCGGAGCTGGGCACCAGCGACGCCGTCGACACGGACGCCGTGCGGGTGTGGACGGACTGGGGCGTGAGCCCCTACCTCCTCTCGCCCACCGACGACACGCTCCGCTTCTACGAGCACGTCCTGGAGGAGGTGCTGGAGGTGTTCCCGTCGCCGTTCGTCCACATCGGCGGCGACGAGACGCCCAAGGAGCAGTGGCGCGCCTCGGCCGTCGCCCAGGCCCGGATCGCCACCGAGGGGCTCCGGGACGAGGACGCCCTCCAGTCCTGGATGGTGCGCCACTTCGACCGCTGGCTGGCCGAGCGCGGTCGGCGCATGATCGGCTGGGACGAGATCCTGGAGGGCGGCACCCTGGAGGCCGACTCCGGCCGCAGCGGGCTCACCCCGGGCGCGGTGGTCTCCTCCTGGCGGGGCCTCGCGGGAGGCGTCGCGGCGGCCCGGGCCGGGCACGACGTCGTGCTCTGCCCCGAGCACACGCTCTACCTCGACCGACGCCAGGCCCCCGGCCCGGACGAACCGGTGCCGCTCGGTCACGTCTCCGAGCTGCGCGACGTGTACGGCTTCGACCCGGTACCGCGGCAACTGGCCGGCACCGCGCACGCCCGCCATGTGCTCGGCCTCCAGGCCAACATGTGGACGGAGTGCACCGAGAGCCAGCAGCGCCTCGACTACCAGGTCTTCCCGCGGCTGGCCGCCTTCGCGGAGCTGGCCTGGACGCGCCCGGAGGGGGCCGGGGGAGCGCACACCGAGAACGCCTCCGCGCGGGACGACGCCGCCCCGGACGCTCCCGTTCCCGCCGGGGACGGCCCGACCGGCACCGGCGGCCCCGTCGCCCCCGCAGGCGACGCCGTTTCAGCCGACTCAGCCGACTCCCTCGGTTCCGCCGATTCCCACGACTGCACCGACTCCACCGACTCCACCGAGTTCGCCGACTTCGAACGGCGGTTGGGCGCGGCCCATCTGGCCCGGCTCGACGCGCTGGGCGTCGAGTACCGGCCGCCGGGCGGCCCCCGCCCCTGGCAGCAGCGGCCCGGGATCCCCGGCCGCCCCCTGGACGGCGCCCCGCCCGCCGACTGAGCGCCGTCGCCGTCCGGTTCCCCGGCGCGGGAACCGGACGGCGACGTTCCGGCGTCCTCGCATCCGAACACCTGGACAAGAAGCACCCGGACAAGCGGCGTCCGAGGCAGGCAGCACCCGGGCAGAACGGCCGGGAGCGGACAGCAGGGAACGCGCACCCGGGCACGGAGAACGGGCGCGAACGGCCGGGAACGGCAGTACGCACGGCGGACGGGCATCCGGGCCCGCCCCGGCGCCCGTATCGCCCCGGACGGCGCGGGCGAACCCCCGCGTCCGGGCGTCCGAGAGCCGGTCGCGGGCAGCCCGGTACGGGCAGCAACCGGTGCGAAGCGGACGTTCCACTGCGCAGTACGACGAAGGGCCATGCAGCGCCGCAGAGCCCAACACACGCCGCGGAAGCGACGGATCCGTCCTTCCCGGACCCTCGTGTCGAGCGTCCGCCGAGATGTGCCAGAGTTGCCTCGTCCGGGCTGTGAGCACGTACCGTACGGCAGTGCAGCCGGGAGCCCGGGAGTCGGGGAAGGGGCAGCTAGGTTGAGCACGCACGTACAGCATGCACCGCACAACACGCAGGCTGGGGCGTCTGTCATGCTGCCGACCACGCTCGACGAGGCGACCGCGGCGCTCACCGCGGTGCCCGCCGCCGTCCCGGTCGCCGGCGGCACCGACCTCATGGCCGACGTCAACGCCGGGCAACTGCGCCCCGCGGCCCTCGTCGGCCTCGGCCGCATCAGCGAGATCCGCGGCTGGTCCTACCAGGACGGGCACGCCGTCCTCGGCGCCGGACTCACCCACGCCCGCATCGGCCGCCCCGACTTCGCCGCGCTCATCCCCGCCCTCGCCGCCGCCGCCCGCTCCGCCGGGCCGCCGCAGGTGCGCAACGCGGGCACGCTCGGCGGCAACATCGTCAGCGCCGCACCCACCGGCGACGCGCTGCCCGTGCTCGCCGCGCTGGAGGCCACCTTGTCCATCGCGGGCCCCGCGGGCGCCCGCCGCGAACTCCCGGTGAGCCATCTCCTCGCCGGAATGGACATGTTGCGCCCCGGCGAGATCGTCGCCCACGTCCGGGTGCCGCTGCTGCACGCACCGCAGTCCTTCCTCAAGGCCACCAGCCGGACGGGCCCCAGCCGCGCGCTGGCCTCCGTCGCCGTCGTGCTCGACCCGGTGCGGCGCGGGGTGCGCTGCGCGGTCGGTGCCGTCGCGCCGATGCCGCTGCGCCCGCTGGAGGCCGAGAACTGGATCGCCTCGCTCATCGACTGGGACGGCGAACGGGGCCTCGCGCCGGAGGCGCTGCACGCCTTCGGCGAGTACGTCGCCATGGCGTGCATCCCCGACCCCGTCCCCGAGGAGGGACCGGACGGCACCACGTCGCCCCCGCCTCCGCTTCCGGCCGCGGCGCTGCACCTGCGGCGCACCGTGGCGACACTGGCCCGCCGGGGACTCGGGAGGGCTCTCGCATGACCGGCACACCTCCGCGCTACGACAACGGCGACCCGCACGAGGGCACCGGCCACCCCGACGACGCCCACGGCCCGGCCGTGCAGGGCGAGAACGGGAACGCGCCCGGCGCCGCGCCGTACGGCACGCACGACCCGTACGCCCAGCCGTACGGGCAGCACGTGCCGCGCAGTTGGGGCGGCGGCGAGTACGACGCGGACGCCACCGCGTTCGTCCAGCTGCCCGCGGGCGGCCTGCCCGACGAGATCCCGCTGGCCGCGCCCGGCACCGGCCAGGGCGGCTACACCCCGCCGACGTTCGACCCGTCCGGGCAGGCGCCCGGCCCCGACCCGGCCGTACCGGCGGCCGGCGGCGACCCGGCGACCGCCGGACAGTGGGTCATGCCGTTCGCGACGCCCGGGCACACGGACGCGCCGGTACGCGCCGAGGAGACCACCGGCCCGCCGGCCCCCGGCGGGCCCGCACCGGAACCGGCCCCGGGCGACCGGGGGCCACGGCCGGGCGGCACCGGCCCCGGCGCCGGGCCGTCGGGCCGGGGCGCCGCCGCCGCGCTGGCCGGTTCCCACGAGGCACGCACCCAGCGCCGGCCGCTCGGCACCGGCGTGCCCCGGCCCGCCTCCCCGCCGCCCGGCGCCGCGACGCCCCCCGCCACCCCGGCACACCCGGGCACGACACCCCCGCACGGCACCCCGACGACGGCCGCACCCGGGCACGGGACCCCGGCACACGGCACGCCCGCGGCGGGTGTGCCCGGTGCCGGAACTCCCGCAGCGGGTACGCCCGTCGGCGAACCCGGTGCCTCCGGCGCCTCCGGCGGTCAGCTCGGCGGTCCCGGTGCCCCCGGTGGCCTCGGCGGCCCCGAGGGGCCCGGCGGACCCGATGGTGCCGGTCAGCCCGGCGGACACGGCGGTCCCGGCGGTCCCGGCGGTCCCGGCGGTCTTGGCGGTCCCGGTGGGATCGACGTCCCCGGCGGCCCCGGCGCTCCCGACAACCCCGGGACCTCCTCGGACGGCCCCGCCCCCGCGCGCCCGGACGCCGGGCCCTCCGCCCGGCCGGTGCCGCCCCCGCACGGCACACCGCTGCCGGGCTCCCCGCCGGGCACAACTCCCGTGCAGGGGACGCCCGTACAGCGGACGCCTGCCCAGGAGGTGCCCCCGCAGGGGCTGCCCGGCCACGGCATGCCGATCGAGGGTCTGCCCGCGCAGGGGACCCCGCCGCACGGAACTCCCGCGCACGGAACTCCTGCGCACGGCACGCCCGCGCAGGGAACTCCCGTGCAGGGGCTGCCCGGCCAGGCGCTCCCGGACCAGGAGCCGCCCGGGCAGGGTCTCCCGGACCAAGGGCTGCCCGGGCAGGAGACTTCGCCGCACGGCACGCCCGCGCACGGAACTCCCGCACACGGCACGTCCCCGCACGGAACTCCCGCGCACGGCACGCCCGTTCAAGGCGGTGCACCCGTGCCCGGTGCCGGGGCCGAGCAGGGGGCCGGGCCGGGGCCGTTGCCGCCGCAGCAGCCCGGTGCGATGCCCGGATTCGCCGGGGCCCCGCAGGGCACGGCGTACCCGGACGATGCCGCCGGACCCGCCGGAACCCCCGCCGGTCCGCTGCCGTTCGCCGTGCCGGGCCCGGAGGCCGCATCGACCGCTCGTCCCGGGGCCGCGGAAGGCGCGGCCCCCGGCGTTCCCGCGGACACCGGCGCCCCCCAGCACGCCGGTCCGGGCTCCGCACCGCTGCCCGGCGCCGCGCCCGTGCCCGGTCCGGCCGGACCGGGGGACGAGCCGAACGCCTCACCCGGCGCTTCCGTGACTCCGGCACAGGCCGGGGGACCCGAACAGGACGCTCCCCAGGGGCAGTCGGGGCAGTCGGGGCAGTCGGGGCAGTCGGGGCAGTCGGACGCGGTGGGTGCCGCCGGTGCCGCGCAGGAGGGTGAACCGGCGGGTCAGGACGGCCCGGCGGCACCGTCCGCCCCGGAGGCCGCGCCCTCCTTCGACGTCGGCTCCCTCGTCGAACGGCTCACGTCCCAGGGCACGTCGGGGCCGGTCGGCCCGTCCGAGCCCGCCGCCGGGCCGGGCGCCGCCGAGCACGCCCCGGCCGAACAGGAGTCCCCCGCACCGGAAGGCGCGACGGAAGCAGCGGAAGGCGCGGCGGCAGACGTCCCGGAGGGCGTGGCGGACGCAGCGTCGGACGGGGCCGCGGAAGGCTCCCCGGACGCGGAGGACACGTCGGACGGCGCGGCCCGTGAGCAGTCGCCCGCCGCGGAGGAACCGTCCGGCCCGGCACCGGACGCGGCCGGGCGCGAGGGCGGGGCCGAGCGCGCGCACGGGTCCGGCGACGAGTACGGACGCGGGCACGACGACGACCGGGAACAGGAACAGGAACACGATCGGGAGCTCGGCCGCGAGGCCGACGGCGAGCAGCGGTCCGGTCCCGGGCAGGAGCAGGAAGACCGGGAAGACCGGGAAGACCAGGAAGACCAGGGAGACCACGAAGACGGAGCCGAGGGCGAGTTCGCGGAGGACGGCGAGGACGAGCCCGCGCCGGTTCCGCAGGACGAACACCCGCTCGTCTCCTACGTCCTGCACGTCAACGGCGTCGACCGGCCCGTGACGGGCGCATGGATCGGGGAGTCGCTGCTGTACGTGCTGCGGGAGCGGCTCGGCCTGGCCGGTGCCAAGGACGGCTGTTCGCAGGGCGAGTGCGGCGCCTGCTCGGTCCAGGTGGACGGGCGACTGGTGGCCGCCTGCCTGGTGCCGGCCGCGACGACGGCGGGCAGCGAGGTGCGCACCGTCGAGGGGCTGGCGACGAACGGCGTGCCCTCCGACGTGCAGTGCGCACTGGCCGAGAGCGGCTCCGTGCAGTGCGGTTTCTGTGTGCCGGGGCTCGCGATGACCGTCCACGATCTGCTGGAGGGCAACCACGCCCCCAGCGAGCTGGAGACCCGCCAGGCCATCAGCGGGAACCTGTGCCGCTGCTCGGGATACCGGGGCGTGCTGGACGCGGTCCGGCACGTCGTCGAGGACCGTGCGGCGCGGGCCGAACGGGAGGCGGCCGAGGCCGAGTCGGCCGACCGGCGGGAGGACGAGGCGCCGTCCGCCGAACCGGGCCACGGCCCCGGGGCCCCCGAGGCGGCGCCCGCCGGCGCGGCCCCGTGGGGCGAGAGCCCCGAAACGGCCGGGGGACACCCGCAGGGCCACGAGGCGTACGCGCCGGGCTGCCACGGTGAGACGTACGGCGGCGCCGGGTACGGCCACGGCGGTCCGGGCGAGCACGTCCCCGGGGCGTACGGGCAGCAGGAGTTCGGCGCGGGCGAGTACGCCGCGAACGGCTACGGCGGCGGCGAGTACGGCCCGGGCGCCGGGCACGCCGGGTACCCGGCCGACGGGTACGGCGGTGGCGAGGGCTACGGCAGCGGCGAGTACGGCGGTGCGGCGTACGGGGCCGCGCCGGACGGCGGTGCGGCCTACGAGCCCACGCCGGACCCGGCGGACACCCAGCAGTTGGGCGTCTTCCGTCCCGGCGACCACCACAGGGGCCGCTCCCGTGCGGCCCGGCAGGACGGCTACGACGCCCAGGACGACGGCACGCACGGCGACGGCGTCTCCTACGGGGCGCAGATCCCGCAGCAGGCACGCAATCCGGAGCGGGACGCGTGAGGCCCGCCGGATATGCCGGAAGCGCCGGGAGCCCCGGGCGCGCCGCCCGCGCGCACCGGGAAGCGCCCCGCACACAGCAGGCGACGAGGAGCCCGGACGGCGAAGGCACGCGCCGCTTCGGCGCCGGGTACGGAGAGGTCACGGACAGGAAGGCGGCGGCATGACGGACACGGCTGACGGCCGCGGCGGCCACTCCGGCACCGCGACGGCGACGCCCCCGGACGGCACCCGGCTGCCCTCCGGCGCACGGGGCGAGCCCGAACCGCACGGGCTCGGCGCCTCCGTGCTCCCCACCGACGCCTACCCCAAGGCCCAGGGCACGTTCCCGTACGCCGCCGACCTGTGGGCGGAGGGCCTGTTGTGGGCGGCGGTGCACCGTTCACCGCACCCGCACGCGCGGATCGTCTCCATCGACACCGAGCAGGCCGCCGCGATGCCCGGCGTGCGCGCCGTCGTCACCGCGGCCGACGTGCCGGGGGACCAGGCGCACGGCCGGAAGGTCGCCGACCAGCCCGCCTTCGCACGGGACGTGGTGCGGTACTACGGCGAGCCCATCGCCGCCGTCGCCGCCGACCATCCGGACGCCGCACGGCTGGCCGCCGCGGCCATCGCCGTCGAGTACGAGGTGCTGGAGCCCGTCACCGACCCGGAGAAGTCCTTCGAGGCCGAACCGCTGCACCCGGACGGCAATCTGCTGCGGCACATCCCGCTGCGCTACGGCGACCCGGACGTCACCGGCGACGTCGTCGTCGAGGGCCTGTACCGGGTGGGCCGCCAGGACCCGGCGCCCATCGGCGCCGAGGCGGCGCTGGCCGTGCCCCGGCCGGACGGCGGCGTCGAGATCTACACCGCCTCCACCGACCCGCACACCGACCGCGATCTGGCCGCCGCCTGCTTCGGTCTGCCGCCGGAGAGCGTCAAGATCGTCGTGACGGGTGTGCCCGGGGCCATGGGCGACCGCGAAGACGCGGCGCTCCAGGTGCCGTTGGGCCTGCTCGCGATGCGCACGGGCTGCCCCGTCAAGATCGCGCTGACCCGTGAGGAGTCCTTCCTCGGCCACGCGCACCGGCACCCGACGCTGCTGCGCTACCGGCACCACGCCGACGGCGAGGGACGGCTCGTCAAGGTCGAGGCGCAGATCCTGCTCGACGGCGGCGCCTACGCCGACACCTCGTCCGACGCGCTGGCCGCCGCCGTCTCCTTCGCCTGCGGCCCCTACGTCGTGCCGCACGCCGTGATCGACGGCTGGGTCGTGCGCACCAACAACCCGCCCTCCGGGCATGTGCGCGGCGAAGGCGCGATGCAGGTGTGCGCGGCCTACGAGGGCCAGATGGACAAGCTCGCCGAGCGGCTGGGCATCGACCCCGCCGAGCTGCGCCTGCGCAACGTCATGGCCACCGGCGATCTGCTGCCCACCGGCCAGACCGTGACCTGCCCGGCGCCGGTCGCCGAACTCCTCACCGCCGTACGGGAGGAGCCGCTGCCGCCGCTGCCCAAGGACACCCCGGAGGCCGACTGGCTGCTCCCCGGCGGGCCGGGCGGCGCGGGCGAACCGTCCGCCGTGCGGCGCGGGGTCGGGTACGCGCTCGGCATGGTGCATCTGCTCGGCGCCGAGGGCACCGACGAGGTCTCCACCGCCACCGTGAAGGTGAGCGGGCCCGTCGCCACGGTGATGTGCGCGGCCGTCGAGGCCGGGCAGGGCTTCGACACGCTCGCCCGGCAGATCGTGCAGGAGACGCTGGGCATCGAGGAGGTGCACGTCGCCTCCGTCGACACCGACCAGCCGCCGTCCGGCGCCGGTGGGCGCGGCCGGCACACCTGGGTGTCCGGCGGTGCCGTCGAACGGGCGGCGAAGATGGTGCGCACCCAGCTTCTCCAGCCGCTCGCCGCGAAGTTCGGGATGTCCACCGAGCTGCTCACCATCGCCGACGGCAAGATCACCTCCTATGACGGTGTCCTGTCGACGACAGTCGCCGAGGCGCTCGAAGGCAAGGAACTGTGGGCCACGGCCCAGTGCCGCCCCCACCCGACCGAGCCGCTCGACGAATCCGGCCAGGGCGACGCCTTCGTCGGTATGGCCTTCGCCGCCGTGCGGGCCGTCGTCGATGTCGACATCGAACTCGGCTCCGTGCGGGTCGTCGAGATCGCGCTCGCGCAGGACGTCGGGCGCGTCCTCAACCCGCGGCAGCTGCGGGCCCGGATCGAAGCGGGGGTCACCCAGGGCGTCGGGACGGCGCTCACCGAGCATCTGCGGGTCGCCAAGGGCGTCGTACGGCATCCGGACTTCACCGCGTACGCGCTGCCGACGGCGCTGGACGCGCCGGACATCCGGATCGTCAAGCTCGTCGAGGAGCGGGATGTCGTGGCGCCGTTCGGGGCCAAGGCGGTTTCCACTGTGCCTGTGGTGACTGCGCCTGCGGCGGTGGCGGGGGCCGTGCGGGCTGCCAGTGGGCGGCCCGTCAACAAGTTGCCCATTCGGCCGCAGGCGGCTGTCAGCGAGGGGTAATTGGGGTCCCGCCCTCGTGGCTGAGGTCGGGGCTTCGCCCCTTGTCCCCTTTTGTTTGGGTTTCGTTGTGGCGTGCCTTTTTGGGTTCGTCTGGTTGGCGCGCTGTTGT
>NZ_BJMM01000066.1 GCF_006539165.1 Streptomyces cacaoi
GCCACGACCGGAGTCGTGGCCCGCCGAGAGGTGTGCGGATGCGGGGGTTCAGTCCGGGGTGCCGGCGCCCGCGCCGTTCCGCAGGTGCGGCCGCAGCCGCTGGCGCACATACCCGGCGAGGGCGAGCACCACGGTCAGCCCGCCGGTGAAGGCCAGTTGGGTACGGGTGTCGCCCTCGCGCAGCATCAGCAGCAGGATGGCGATTATTCCCAGGATGGCCACGATGGTCAGCCCCGGGAACAGCCACATGCGCACCACCAGCTTCTCCGGCGCCTCCCGCTCCAGCCGCTTGCGCGTCACGTACTGCGAGACGGCGATGAAGCCCCACACCACCAGCGTCGCCGCGCCGACCATGTTGAGCAGCCACCGGAAGACGGTGTCCTCCCAGAAGAAGTTCAGCAGCACCGCGACGAAGCCGAACAGCGAGGAGGCGACGACGGCGTAGCGGGGCACGCCCTGCGGGCTCAGCCGGTTGAGGAAGGCCGGTCCCTCGCCCCGCTCGACGAGCGAGTACGACATCCGGGAGGCGCCGTAGATGTTGGCGTTGATGGCCGAGAGCAGCGCGACGAGCACCACCACGTTCATCACCTGCGCGGCGGCCGGGATGCCCACATGATCCAGCACGGCGGCGTACGGCCCGGACAGCACCGTCTTGTCGTCCCACGGGATCAGCGTGACGATCACCAGCATCGAGCCGACGTAGAAGACGGCGATCCGCCACACCGCCGTGCGCACCGCCTTGGCCACACCGGACACCGGCTTCTCGGACTCGGCCGCCGCGATCGTCACCGTCTCCAGCCCGCCGAAGGCGAACACCGAGGCGAGCAGGCCGACGATGAGCCCGTCACCGCCGGTCGGGAAGAAGCCGCCCTGCCCGGTGAGGTTGTCGCTGCCGGGCGCCTCCGTCCCCGGGAGCACCCCGAGGATCGCCAGGATGCCCAGCGCGAGGAACGCGAGGATCGCCAGGACCTTCAGCAGGGCGAACCAGAACTCGTACTCGCCGAAGTTGCGGACGGCGGCCAGATTGCTGCCGCAGAAGACCACCATGAACAGCGCGACCCACATCCAGGAGGACGTGGCCGGCAGCCAGCCCGTCATGATGTTGGCCGCCGCGGTGGCCTCCGTGGCGATCGCGACGCACAGCAGCGTCCAGTAGATCCAGCCGGACGCGAAACCCGCCCAAGGACCCAGGGCCCGCTCCGCGTGGACGGAGAAGGAGCCGGAGGCGGGACGGGCGGCCGACATCTCGCCGAGCATCCGCATCACGAGCATCACCAGCGCGCCGGACGCCGCATAGGCGAGCACGATGGAGGGGCCGGCAGCGGCGATGCCGGTGCCGGAGCCGACGAACAGGCCGGCACCGATCACCCCGCCGAGGGCGATCATGGAGAGGTGGCGCTGCTTGAGCCCGTGGGAGAGGGAACGCCCGGAGGGGCCGTCCCCTGCCGGGGGTGAGGGTGGTGGCGCGTCGGACGTCTCGGTGCGCGTCATCTGTTCATGCCGTTTCTGGGGTGTGGGATCGGTGGTGGGGACAGAGCGGTTGTTGTGCTCCCCACAGTGTCGGGAGGGGCGCCCGGTACTTCAATAATCGTGCGGCGCCTCCCGCGATGCGGACGGCCTCGGGGCCGTGGCCGCGGACCCTCCACGGGCGAGCGCTCCCCGTGCGGCCGGGACTTGGGACCGCACCGCACCGGCTCTTCCCCTGCCCACTGTCAGCAAGCTCACGCCTTGCTCACGCTCGGCGCACACACGGATTCGGCTAGCGTCGACGGGTCAGACTCACCACCACAGCCCAGCTGTACCGGACGGAGATGCCCAGATGAGTGCCCTCACTTCCGCTGTCACGCCGCGCCCGGGAGCAGTGCTCGCCGATCTGCTTCCCGCGTCCACGGCCTCGCGCGCCCGCGTACGGGACATCGCGCTCGTCGTCGGTGGCGCCGCGCTGACCGGGATCGCCGCGCAGATCGCCGTGCCGGTGCCCGGCTCGCCGGTGCCGGTGACCGGCCAGACCTTCGCCGCGCTGCTCGTCGGCGCGGGCCTCGGCGCCGGCCGCGGCTTCCTGGCCCTCGCGCTGTACGCCGCGGTGGGCATGGCCGGGGTGCCGTGGTTCGCCGAGGGTGTGTCCGGCGTCGGCGCCCCCTCGCTCGGCTATGTGTTCGGCATGATGCTGGCCTCCATCGCCGTCGGCGCGCTGGCACGGCGCGGAGGCGACCGGGGAGCGCTGCGCACGGCGGGCACGATGGCGGCCGGGCTGGCGCTGATCTACGCCGTCGGCGTGCCCTACCTGGCCTTCGCCACCGGGATGTCCGCGGGCGAGGCGATCGCGGCCGGGCTGCTGCCGTTCCTGGTCGGTGACGCGCTCAAGGCCGCGCTCGCCATGGGCGCGCTGCCCACCGCCTGGAAGCTGGCCGGCCGCCGCGGCTGACCGCACCGGCCCGGCCGCCGACCGGCCGCGCGCAGGAGCACACGAAGGGGCGTCCCCGGCGGGGCGCCCCTTTCGCGTGTCCGCGGGGCGCGTCGCCGGGCGGGCCGGCGGACGGTCGTCGTCGCCGGGCGGCCGTCCGCCGCCACCGGCCCGCCGCGGCCCGGGGTCAGCCCGCGTCGGAGGGTGCCTCGGCGGCCGGGGCGGGGCGCCCGGAGGTGCTCCCCGGCCGCGCGGACGCCCGCCGCCGGTCCACGGCCAGGCCGACGACCAGCACGAACGCGGCCACGGCCAGCGAGAGGACCATCTGCGTCCGCCCGCCGTCGTCGGTGAACATGTAGCCGACGACGAAGACGATCAGCCCGATCGTCGCCCAGGTCAGATACGGGTACAGCCACATCCGCACCGTCAGCCGCTCCGGGGCCTCCCGCTCCAGCCGGCGGCGCATCCGCAGCTGCGAGGCGCAGATGACCAGCCAGACGAAGAGCGCCACGGCGCCGGAGGAGTTCAGCAGGAACTCGAAGACGGTGTCCTTGGCGATGTAGTTGAAGAAGACGGCGACGAACCCGAAGGCCACCGAGGCCAGGATCGCGGTGGCGGGCACGCCCCGCGCGTTCGTGCGCCCGAAGGAGGCCGGGGCGTCCCCGCGCCCGCCGAGCGAGAAGGCCATCCGGGAGGCGGTGTACAGCGCCGAGTTCAGACAGGAGAGCACCGCCGTGAGCACCACGACGTCCATCACGGTGCCCGCGTAGGGGATCTTCAGCGCGTCGAGCACCGCCACGTACGGCCCGTCGTCCTGGACGGCCCGCGCGTCCCACGGGACGAGGGTGACGATCACGAACATCGAGCCGAGGTAGAACAGCCCGATCCGCCAGATGACGCTGTTGACGGCCTTGCGGACGGCGACCACCGGATTCGGGGACTCGGCGGCGGCCAGCGTGACGATCTCGCTGCCCATGAACGAGAAGACCACCAGCAGCATGCCGGAGAGGATCGCGCCGGGCCCGTGCGGCAGGAAGCCGCCCCGGCCGGTCAGATTCTCCGTGCCGACGGCGTGGTCGGCGGGCGGGAACCCGGCGATGGCGACCAGGCCGACGACGATGAACGCGACGATCGCCACGACCTTGATCCCGGCGAACCAGAACTCGAACTCGCCGTAGGAGCCGACGGAGACCAGGTTGGTGCCGGTGAGCACGAGCATCACCAGCAGCGCCCAGGCCCACTGCGGCACGGCGGGTATCCAGCCCTCCAGGATGACCGCGGCGGCGGTGGCCTCCACGGCGAGCACCACCGCCCAGAAGAACCAGTACAGCCAGCCGATGGTGAACCCGGCCCAGCGGCCCAGCGCCCGGTCGGCATAGGTGGAGAAGGAGCCGGAGCTGGGGTCGGCCGCGGCCATCTCGCCCAGCATCCGCATCACCAGCACGACCAGCAGCCCGGCCAGCGCGTAGGAGAGCAGGATGCCGGGGCCGGCGTCGGCGATCCCGGCCTTGGAGCCGACGAACAGCCCGGCGCCGATCACACCGCCGATCGCGATCATGGACAGATGCCGGTTCTTCAACCCGGCCCGGAGACCGTCGGCGCCTCCGCCCGCCGGTCCGTCCGTCGGTCCGTCCGCCGGTCCCTCCGCCCGGCTCTCCGCCGGGGCGTGCGGCCGGTCCGGTGGGGGCTGTTCGTTCATGGCCCGCTCCTCGTGGGGGTGTGGTCAACGAGCGTTCACATCCAAGGCGTGACCTGCCCCGATCGGAAGAGCTGAATCCGGATCGTGATGCAGGGCCGCCGGGGGCCGACGGGTCCGACGGCGGGCGGCGAGAGGCACCGGCGTCCGGCGGACCTGGCGGGCGGCCCGGGCGCCGGGGATGAAAGACTCGGAGCATGCGCGTCTATCTCGGCTCCGATCACGCCGGTTACGAACTGAAGAACCACCTCGTCGAGTGGCTGAGGTCCGCGGGCCACGAGCCCGTCGACTGCGGCCCGCACGTCTACGACGCCGACGACGACTACCCGCCCTTCTGCCTGCGTGCCGCCGAGCGGACCGTGGGCGACGGCGACGCGCTCGGCATCGTCATCGGCGGCTCCGGCAACGGCGAGCAGATGGCGGCGAACAAGGTCGAGGGCGCCCGCTGCGCACTGGCCTGGAGCGAGGAGACCGCCGCGCTGGCCCGCGAGCACAACGACGCCAACCTCGTCAGCATCGGCGCGCGGATGCACACCGCCGACGAGGCCGTCGCCTTCGTCCGGACGTTCCTGGACACCCCCTACTCGGGCGGCGAGCGCCACACGCGCCGCATCGCGATGCTCGCCGACTACGAGAAGACCGGCGACCTTCCGCCCGTCCCCCCGCACCACCCGCAGCCCTGAACCACCGGCCGGGGCCCGCGCCCGGGCCCCGGCACCCGCCGCACGGCGGACGAGCACGACGACAGGGGACGACGGGAGGGGGCGTACGGAGATGCCCGAGGGGCACACCATCCACCGGCTGGCGCGGGACTGCGCCGAGCGGTTCGCGGGGCGGGATCTCGCCGTCTCCAGCCCGCAGGGCAAGTTCGCCGACGGCGCGGCCCTGCTGGACGGCTCCGTCCTCACCGGCACCGACGCCCACGGAAAACATCTCTTCCTCGGCTTCGGACCGCTCGGCTGGGTGCACATCCATCTCGGCCTGTACGGCACGTTCCGCTTCGGCGCGAGCCCCCGCGAGACCGGCACCGGCGCCGGGCACCCGCGGGGAGCGGGCAGCCAGGACGCCTCTCCCGAGGACGCCCTCTCGGACGGGGAACCGGCCCGGGTGCCGCCGCCCCCGGTCGGCCAGGTCCGGCTGCGGCTGGCCACCCGGCCGGGGAAGACCCCCGGCGCGCCCCCGGAGACGCTGTACTGGGCCGATCTGCGCGGCCCCACCCGCTGCGAGCTGCTCACCGAGCCGGAGAAGGAGGCCGTCAGCGAGCGCCTCGGCCCGGATCCGCTGCGGGTCGCCTCCGACCCGGACGCCGCGTGGGCGCGCATCTCCCGCAGCCGCACCAGCGTCGCGGCGCTGCTGATGGACCAGAAGGTCGTCGCCGGGGTCGGGAACGTCTACCGCGCCGAGGTCCTCTTCCGGCACGGCATCGACCCCTACCGCGCCGGACGGGATCTCGACCGCTCGGAGTGGGAGGCGCTCTGGGCGGACCTGGTCGCGCTGATGCACGAGGGCGTCCGGAACAACCGGATCGACACCGTCCGTGACGAGCACACCCCCGAGGCCATGGGGCGCCCGCCCCGCGTGGACGACCACGGCGGCGAGGTGTACGTCTACCGCCGCGCCCAGCAGCCCTGCCATCTGTGCGGCAGCGAGGTACGCACGGCCGAACTGGCCGGCCGCAACCTGTTCTGGTGCCCGAGCTGCCAGCAGAGCTGAACGCCCCGCGCTCCCGCGGCCGTTGAGCCGGGTGCCCGGCGGATTCCGTGGCCGGAGCCGTCCCCGCGTCCGGCGCACGCCCGAACCCGCTTCGCGCGGCGGCCGGGCCCGCACCGTGCGGAAGGCCGAGCCCCTGCCCCACCGCGCCGCCGGGGCCGTGCCCCGCGTGCGGCCGAGCCCGCCCCGTCCCAAAGGCTGGGTGTCGGCGGTCCGTTCGGCGGAGGCGAACCCCGGCCCCCCAGCCGGAACCGACTCGGCAGCCGGAACCGACTCGGCAGCCGGGGCCGACTCTGCGGCCGGGGCCGATGCCGCAGCCGGAGCCGACTCCGCAGCCGGGCCGGAGGCCACCGCCGAAGCCGTCCCCGCGTCCCGGACCGGTTCCGCGGCCGGAGCCGTCCCCCCGTCCCCCCCCCGTCCCCGCGTCCGGCCCCCGTCCCCGCATCGGACGCGGGCGGGGCTCTGCGGGCGGGGGAGGCGAAGCTCTGCGGAACGGGGACGAGGCGGTCCGCCGGGTGTCGGGCCCGGCTCGGACGCCTCCACCCGGCGTGCGCGGGAGCCCGCCGCGCCCCGCAGCCTCGGCGCGCTCCCCGGACGCCTCGCGCCACCCCGGCTCACCGCCGCGGGACCCGGCGCCGCGGGCACATCCGCCCGCGCCCGCCCGTCCGCGTCCGCCCGCGGCGGTCACCGCACCGTCCTCGCACGCGAGCGCGCACACGGCCGCCTCCGCCCGGCCGTCCGGGACCCGGTCGGGAATCGACGCGCAACTGGCCGGGTGGCTAGGCTCACTGGGCATGGCGGAACGCCGCGCGGTACCTCCACCCCGGGCGGCCCGGTTGCACCAGGCGCGCAAGGCGCTGCACCGGGCCAGGACGAAGCTGCGCAAGGCCGCCGTCGACTGGTTCCGCGGCGGCGCCTCCGACTGGGTCGCGCTCGGCGGGCTGCTGCTGACCGTCCCGCTGCTGACCTGCGCCACCGTGCTCACCCCGCTGTGGTGCGCGCCGGAGGCCCTGGTGCTGCCCATCATCGCGGGCGGCCTCCTGCTGCGCCCCGCCAGCCTGCTGGCGCTGTACGCGGCCTCCGCCGTCGCGTTGATGATCGAGTCGCTGCTGCTCGGCCCGTACACCGGCTATGCCGAACACGTGGACGGCGCGGGCCGGGTGACGCCCGGCACCGTTCTCGTCGTGGCCGCCGCCGGTCTCTCCGGGCTGCTCGTCGCCCAGTTCCGCAGCCGGGTCGGCGTCCCCTGGCGGCGCGGCGGCACCATGCTCTTCGATCTGCGCGAGCGCATCCGTGTGCAGAGCAAGCTGCCCAAGCTGCCGCCCGGCTGGCACCGCGAGATGGCGCTGCGGCCGGCCGGCGGACAGTCGTTCTCCGGGGACTTCGTCGTCGCGGCGCGCACCGGCCCGCAGGGCCGCACCCTGGAGGTCGTGCTCACCGACGTCTCCGGCAAGGGCATGGACGCCGCCTCGCGCGCCCTGCTGCTGTCCGGCGCGTTCGGCGGCCTCCTCGGCTCGCTGGAGCCGCACGCGTTCCTGCCCGCGGCCAACGGCTATCTGCTGCGCCAGTCCTGGGAGGAGGGCTTCGCCACCTCCGTCCATCTGGTCCTCGATCTGGACAGCGGCGACTACGAGTTGCTCTCCGCCGGCCACGTTCCCGCCATGCAGCTGAACGCCGGCACCGGCGTGTGGGAGGAGAAGGCGGCCGAGGGCCCGCTGCTGGGCGTGTACGACGGCGCCGAGTTCGACCCGGTCAAGGGCACCCTGCGCCCCGGCGATGTGCTGATGCTGTTCACCGACGGCCTCGTGGAGACCGCCGAGCGCGATCTCACCGAGGGCATGGACCGCCTCACGGGCGCGGCGGACCGCTATGTCGCCTGCGGTTTCCACGGCGCCGCCTGGCATCTGATCGAGTCCGTGGCCCGCGACGTCAACGACGACCGGGCCCTGCTGCTCCTCTGCCGGGACCCCTGAGCCCTCGGCGCGGGGCTCAACGGACGGGCATGGGCAAGGAGAGAGCCCGTTGCTACGCTCTGTGCCCGATCGGTGGAGCTGCCCTGGACCCCTTGGAGCGTCGATGGCACTGGAGGACATGGACAGGCTCGTCACGGACCTGTTCTGCGGGCCCGAAAGCCCGTACGGCTCCTTCGAGTTGCCCGGCGGACGTCCGGCGCACGGCACCGAGCTGCTGCCCGGCACCCTCTACCGCTACGGCCTCCTGGACCGCGCCACCCGCACCCCGGTGACCGTCCAGTTCTACCTCGGGGTGTCCGGCCTGGGCGAGCGGCTGTGGAAGCAGGAACTGCGGGTGCTCCAGCGGGTGGCGGCGCTGCGGCACCCGGCGCTGCCGGAGATCCAGCACGGCGGGCACATCGAGGAATCGGTGACCGAACCGTTCGGCATCCGCGGCTGTGCCTACGTCGTCACCCGCTCCGGCGACGGGCAGGTCTACGACGAGAGCGACGAGGACTACGGGCTGCGCGCCGGCTACGTCGAGACGATCGCGACCTTACGCAGCGACCGCGGGGAGACCGTCGCCCACTTCATGTCGCTCGCCGACGCCCTGTCCGTGCTGCACGACATGGGCATCGTGCACCGCAACATCTGGCCGGGCACGGTCGGCTGGACCCAGCTCGACGGCGACGAGTACCAACTGGTGCTCAGCCGCTTCGAGATGAGCAGTCTCGTCTCGAACCTGCTGCGCTCCTCGCTGCTGGACTCCAACGAGCGGGCGAAGCAGGCCAGGGAACTCATACTCGCCCAGGGCGGCGACGCCCTCGCCTACTTCTCGCCGGAGCGCATCCGCTTCCTGCTCGCCGACGGCGCCCGGCTGGAGGACCACCGCTCGGACGTGTACAGCCTCGGCATGATGGTCGCCGAGTGGATGACGGGGCCCATACCGGAGGAGCTGCTGGCGGAGGTCGGCGCCGCCATGGCGGCCGGGCCGGACCTGGACCGGCTGCTGGCGGCGGCGGGCGAGGTCAACCGGCACCTCGCGGCGGCGGTGCACGAACTGCCCGGCCCGCTGAGGACGCTGCTGCGTGACATGCTCGCCTGGGAGAAGCCGACCGGCCGGCCGAGCGCGACGGACGTCGTGGGCCGGCTGAGCGACCACTACGAGCATCTGACCTCGGACGCCGAGCAGTTCACCGGCTCCGACTACCTGTTGGTCTTCGTCCCGGCCGAGTCCCGCAAGACCCTCCTCAAATGGGAGCTGGTCGACCTCGACCCGGCGACCGAGCACGGCCGCATCGAGACGGTCGAGTTCATCCTGGGCGACCTCAAGGACGCCCGCCTCCTGCACATGCCCGGCGGTGCGGCGCCGTTCGTCCCCGGCCAGGAGGTGGAGAAGCTGTACGCGGCCGACCAGCTGCTGCTCGGCCGCGACATCGGCTGGTTCTGCCGCCCGTTCGCGCCCGAGGTGGGCCTCGGGCGGCGCGGCGGTCCCGACGAGCGGGGCCTGCTGCTCACCTACCCGGTGCAGCTGGACAGCGCGCGGGGCCGGAGCCTGCGGGTGGCGGCGGACAAGGTGCGCAAGCACCGCTGGGTGCCGCCCGTGCGGATCGTGGCCTCCGACATCGACCGCCGCGAGATGCGGGCCGAGCTGGAGAGCAGCCCCAGTTGGCGCCCGCTGATGGACGCCGTGCGGGAGGTGGCACCGCCGACCCGCGCCGAACGCGCCTACGGGCAGGCGTTCGACTGGCTGCTCCAGTTCCAGCGCACCGAGCTGGAGTCCCGGCAGTACCCCTACATCGCCGAGGGCGCCGGCCGGCAGGACCAGGTGGTGCTCCGGTACGACGAGGAGCGCGACCAGCGCTGGCGGTTCGGCTCGGCCATGGCGACGGCCTTCGCCAACACCCCGGGGCTGCGCCCGCCGATGGGCGACTTCTTCGCCGGCGCCGGCGGCGAGGACGGTGCGGTCCCGGTGACCCTGCGCGGCGACGACCGCGGCGCACCCGCCCGGCACGCGGCGTTCACCGGCGACTGCGTCGAGGCCAACAACGAGACGGTCGTCGTCGCGGCGGGGCGGCGCACCGGGTCCGTCCCGGAGCGCGGCTGGATCACCCTGGCCGACGACTTCGGTGCCTGGATGGCGCTCAGCAGACAGGAGCAGGCCCGCTGGGAGCTGCTGGACAACCGCGTGCTGGTCGAGCAGTTGGCGAAGCCGAACGCGGTGCACACGGTGCGGCTGACCAAGCGCAGCGGCAACGCCGAGGTGGCCAGGGCGCTCAGCAGCACGGAGCCGCTGTTCGCCCTCCAGGGCCCGCCGGGCACCGGCAAGACGGAGGTCACCTCGGACGCGATCGTGCGGTACCTGGAGGACGAGCGCGGCACCCGGGTGCTGGTCTCCACCCAGTCGAACTTCGCGCTGGACAACATCGCCGAGCGGCTGCTGCGCAAGCTGGGGCTGCTGGAGGGCGAGGCACCGGTGGCGCAGGCCGGTTCGGACGTGATCGCCGTGCGGGCCACCGGGGCGCGCGGCGAGAGCAAGGTCCATCCGCTGGTGGAGCCGTTCCTCATCCACAAGCTGGCCGAGCGCCGGCAGCGCGAGATCGTCGCGGGCGCGCGAGAACGGCTGCGCGAGGCGGCCGACGAGTCGACCCGGCGGCTGCTGGCCGACTGGTGCGAGGTGGTGGAGGCGGGCCTGCCGGAGCTGATCGACCGGCTGCACCGCGCGGCCAATCTGGTCTTCGCCACCTGCTCCTCGGCGACCCCGGCGACGCTGGCGCGGTCCGCAGCCGCCGACATCTTCGACTGGGTCGTCATCGAGGAGGCGGCCAAAGCCTGGCCGACGGAGCTGGCGATCCCGCTGGCCCGCGGCACCCGCTGGTCGCTGGTCGGCGACCACCGCCAGCTGCCCGCGCACCGCCGCCGCGAGGTGCTGCGCTTCCTTGAGGCGTGCGCGGCCTCCACCGACGAGGATCTGCGGGTGCACGGGGAGCGGCAGGAGGACTACCGCAAGGTCTTCGGGCTGTTCGACAACCTGTTCGTCGACGATCCCTCCGCCACCGTGGCGCACCCGCCCCGGCACACGCTGCGCACCCAGTACCGGATGCGCCCGGCCATCGGCGAGATCGTCAGCCGCGCGTTCTACCCGCTCGTCCCGCCCGAGCCGGGCGAGCACGTCGACATCGACGCCGAGGGCATGCTGGCCACCGGCCGGGACGACACCGGTGTGCTGCGCGAACCGCCGGTGCTGGCCCGGAACACGGTGGTCTGGCTGGACACCACCGGACTCCCGGAGTGCTCCGACGAGCCCGCCTGGTGCAACCCCGGCGAGGTCCGCATCGTCAACGCCGTCGTGGAGTCGCTGCGCCCGCGCCCGGTGCCCGGCAAGGACGGCTACGGCGACCATCCCATCGCGGTGCTCACCCCGTACCGGCGCCAGCTCGACCTGTTCAAGTCCTGGGGCGAGATCCGCCCGCACGCCTCCACGATCCACGCCTTCCAGGGCCGCGAGGCCAACGCCGTGGTGGTCTCCCTGGTACGCGACCAGCAGCGCGGCGCACCGGAGCAGCCCTGGCGCAGCATCGGCCATCTGAACGAGCCGGAGCTGGTGAACGTGCTGTTCTCCCGGGCACGCGAACACCTCGTCGTCGTCGGCTCGTTCGCGCACTTCAGCCGGTACGGGGGAGCGATGTGGGCGGATGTGTGCGCGCTGGTCGAGCGGTACGGCCGCGTCGTGCCGGCCGGTGAGCTGGGGGTGGTGTGATGCCCGCGCTGCGTGTCCATCTGCCGTACGAGTCGGTGCCGGTCCGGGTGCGGCTGGGGTACGGCGACGAGCTGTCCCGGATCGAGGTCACGGTGCTGCGTGCCGTCGTCGAGCTGTGGAACGAGCAGCTCGCCGCCGCGCCCGGCGCCGACCCGGCGCACGCCGGCGGGGTGGGGCTCAGCCGGCTGAACACCCTGTTCGGGCTGGGCTACCGGATGACCCTGGACCTGGTCTTCGACCTGTGGCGGCGCGAGTACATCACCCTCGACCTCTACCGGGCGCGGGTCGCCCCCACCCCGGCGGTCGTGGCGGCCTTCGCCCAGGGCGAGCAACAGCGGCTCTCCAGCGGGGAGTTCAAGCTGGAGACCATCGACGTGTGGCTGGACCGGGTCGGCGGGCACCTCACCGGCCGGTCCGGCAGCGCACGCCCGCCGGACCCGGAGCTCGCCGTGCCGTCGGACGCGCTGTTCTCGGCGACGGTCGACGACGTCAGCGGCAGCGATCTGGTCCGCGCGGCGCAGGAGACGCTCAGCGAGCGCGGCCAGGCACGCGGCGCCGCGGCCGGCGCCCCGATCGTGCCGCACGGCCGGAACCTGCGCGTCATGGAGACGAGGCTGGTGCCCGCGCACCAGCGGCCCGGGGCGCGGCGCCGCGCCTGGTTCCCCGTCGACATCACGGTGCGGCTGGACCCGGACACCGAGCTGGTGCGGGTCACCGTCGTCCAGGACTCCCGGCGCAGCCTGGCCCAGTGCGAGCGGATCGGCCGGCTGCTGACCCAGTTCCTCGAACAGCGGCCCGGGCACCGGTTCTCGCAGAAGCTGCGGGCCAGCGTGGAGACCCGGCTGGCCGATCCGCCGTCCCTGGAGCGCAGCATCAACCGGCTGACGGGCCTGGCGGGTCAGGCGCTGACCGCCTCGGCCGGCACCCGCGACGCGCTGCACGAACAGCTCACGGACGCGCTGCGCACGGCCCGTTCGCAGGTCGAGGCCCGGGTCGGCGGCGAGGCCCGGGTCGATCTGCTGCGCGCCCAGGAGGACTACCGGGCCGCGCTGCGCTCGGTGATCGAGCGGGCCCGGCGGCAGGTGGTCCTCGTCGCCTCGACGGTGCGCTACGAGGGGCTGGCGGATCTGCTGCCGGATCTGCGGGCCGCCGTCGCGCGGGGCGTCCAGCTGGTGCTGCTGTGGGGCCGCCGGCACTCCGACCGGATCGAGCAGAAGGCGGAGAACGTCCTGGAGGAGCTGCGCATGGAGGCGGCCGGGCGGCGGCTCAGCCCCTCGACGGTGCTGGTGGCACGCCGCTCGGCGAACGTCAGCGCGAACATGGTCGTCGCCGACAACCACACCGCGCTCGTCGGCGGCTACGGCTATCTCGGGCTGCTCGACAAGGGCACCGACCAGCTCGGCGTCGTCGTCTCCGCGCAGGAGCCCGGCGGCTGCGAGCCCGTGGAGTCGATCCTGCGCTGGGTGCGGCGCGCCATGCCGGACGGGATCACCGCCTCGGCCGTCCACTTCCGCGAGCGCGACTTCCCCGGCCACGAGGAGGGCTGGACGCCGCCCGCCGAGCGGCTGCCCTGGACGGAGCCGCCCGCGCCGCTGGAGCAGGACACCGCGGCGTCCGACGCCGCCGTCCGCAGCTGGGCGCTGGCCTGGCGCAACTGCGCGGCAGAGGTGCGCAGAACCCTGAACGGGCGCACCCGGCCGTCGGTGACGCTGGTCGAGGACGCCGCGCACCGGGACGCCCTGTGGGACGGGGTGCGGGCCGCCGAGCGGCAGGTGGTCGTCGCCGGGGAGCACCTCGCCACCACCGTCGTGAGCCGGCGCCTGACGAACGTGCTGCGTGAACGGCTCGGCGCGGGCGTCCGCGTCGACGTGCTGTTCCGGCACGTGCGCAAGGGCTCCGCCGACGCCGAGGAGCGGCTGGCGGAGCTGGCGGCCGAGGTGCCGGCGGCGTTCGGCCTGCACGAGGGCCGCTCGTCCGCCCGCGCCCTGGTGTGCGACGACGAACTGGTCGTCGGCAGCTTCGACTTCCTCGCCCACGAGGGCTTCTACAGCGGCCAGCCGGGCCGCCGGCCCCCGGCCGAGGTGGGCCTGCGCGTCTCCGGCGGCGGGGTGGCGGGGGAGGCCGCCGTCCTGCTGGGCGCGCCCGCCGTCCACCGGCGCAGGCCCCGCGCCGGCGAGGCCCATCTGGCGCACCGCCGCTCGCACCGGCTGCTGGCCGCACTGGACGCGTGCACGGACCCGGCCCAGCGGGCCCAGGTCGTCACCGAGGCGGTGGGCGCGCCCGACCCCGCCGGGCTGCTGGCGGAACTGCGCGAGGCGCAGGCCCCGGACGAGCTGCTGCGGATCACCGCGGCGGCCGCGCTGCGCGGCAGGACCGACGGGCCGGAGCCCGCCCTGCGCGAGTGGGCCGGGTGGCTGCTGGAGGACCTGTGGTCGCGCGGCCGGTTCGTCGAGGCGTGGGTGCTGGGCAGTGCGCTGCCCGACTGCGGGCCGCCGCCGCTGCTGGCCAGGACCGCCGCGACGATCGGCACGCCCGCGGTGGCCGACGCGCTGGACGAGTGCGCCCTCCAGGACGGACGGACGCCCGGCCGCACGGCCGCGCTGATCGCCGTCGGCGCCGCCCAGGTGCTGGCCTGGCCGGGACGCGGCGGAACCGCCGCCGTCCCCCCGGAGGTGGCCCTGCGGGTACGGGAGGCGCTGCGCTATCTGGCGGCGAAGGACGTCGCGCCCTGCTGGGCGAAGCTGGCGGGCGCCGCCGTGTCCTGCCCGCCGGAGCTGGACGATCCCGGGCCGGCCGCCGTTGCCCGCAGACAGCTCGCACGCGAGTACCGCAACAGCAGCCTGGACGAGGCGTGGGAGGCGCTGGACGAGGCGCTCAGCTCGGCGACGGAGACGAAGTTCTCCTTCGAGGCCGGCTTGAAGACCAACGCGCACCTCTTCCACGCCAACGGCCTGTTCGGCGAGCTGCGGTCCGCCGCCGAGAGGCGCGACCTGTTCGCGGCGGCGGCCTGGACGCAGCGCCCCGAACTGGCCGATCTGCCCGGCTTCCTGGACCGGACGACGGCCGAGATCGCCGCCGGGCTGAAGAACCACGTCATCCACAGCAGCAAGCGCCGGGCCTACCTGGAGAGGCTGCGCAGGGTGGAGGCGGCGGCCGGTGCCGTCGCCGCGTTCCGGGACGAGCGGGCCGATGCGACGGCGGCCTACCAGGTGGAGCCGGCGCAGGCGCTGGCCGGCCGGCTCTCCGGGCTCTGGCCGGAGCTGCGGGCCGACCCGGCGGAACAGACTGCCGCCGAACGCCATCTCACCGAACACGCGTTGAAGCAGATGGGGGACATCAGGGAGTGGGGCACCCTTGAGCGCTCTTGAGGCAGAGGTACTCGCATCGGTGCTGGCGGACTGGCCGGACGCCTGGCGGCATCCGACGCTGTTCGCCCTCAGCGCGCAGGGCGCGCCGACGGACGCGGCCACCGCGGCCGACGCGCTGCTCACCGACCTGATGGAGCCGGCCACCGAGCCCGCCGACTGCTTCGGACGGCTCGTCGACGCCGGGGAGTTCGCGGCCGCCCGCGCCCTGCTCGCCCAGCCGGGCACCGGCCTGTCCGGCGAGCTGGCCGGCCGGATCGACCGGGCCGTCGCGGCGGCCCGCAACCGGCTCCAGCCCCGCGCCCACCACCTGGAGACCCAGGCGAGGGCGCTGAACGTGTCCGCCGGGGAAGGGACGTGGAGCGCGCTGCTGTCGCGCAGCCGGCGGGAGGCCGAGGCCGAACTGGACCGTCTCGCCGCGCACTTGGCGACGGCCGCCGAGGAGCGCAGGGCGGATGTCGAGGCGTACTTCCCCGAACTCGACGAGGAGCGGGCCCGGATCGCCCGCGCCTGCCTGGAGAGCGGCGAGTACGCCGTCGCCGAACAGGTCGCCACCCAGCCGGAGCCGGAGACCTGGCTGGACGCGCCCGCCACCGTGCCGCGGCCCTCGTGGTGGGACTACCCACAGCATGCCGACGAGGAGGCGCTGCGCTGGTTCACCGGCGAGGCACCGGCACCGCCGGACTTCGGCCAGCACCTGCCCGCGCCCGGGGACACCCAGGGCCGCGAGCTGATCGACGCCCTGCACGAGGTGTACGCGGGGCTGACCGCGCAGAGCGCACAGCGGCTCGCCGCGGCACTCGACGCGCTCGTCAGCGACGTGCCCGTCCGCTACCGGCCGCAGCAGGCCGGCGACGGCTTCTCCGTCGAACTGTGCGGCTTCACCGACCCGCGGTTCCCCTGGCTCGCGCTGCCCGGCCGGCTGCCGCTGCACATCGGGGCCGAGCCGCCCGCCGACGACCGCTCCCCGCAGCTGTGGCTGCCCACCTCGGCGTACCGGCCGCCCGAACTGCCGCCGGGCACGGCCCTGCTGGAGCCCCGGCAGCTGTTCGTCCTGGTGGAGCCGGACAGTGCCGGGCGGGCGCCGAACACCCAGTGGCGGCGGGTGAACCTGCTGCGGCAGGTGTGCGCGCGGCTGCCCTTCGCACACGTCGTCGACGTGGCCGGGGTGGACCTCGGCGACGAGGCCGACACCAGGGCGGCGCTGCTGTGGATCCTGGATCTGCTCGGCTTCCGGACCTCGCCCGAGGTGCCGGACATGGCGCTGTACTACACGGCGGCCGTGCCGCAGGCCCTGGCGGCGGTGGTCCGCGAACTCTCCCGGACCCTGGGGCGCCCCGGCCGCCTCACCCACGAGCACCTGAGCGGGCTGCGGACGTCGCCGGAGGCGGTCCGCGCCGTGCGCGACGCCGTCTTCGGCCTGCTGGACGATCTGCCGGCCCGGGTCGTCCTCGGGGCGCTGCTCGGCCGCGCGGCCCAGCTGGGCGGCGCGCGGGTGCCGGCCGAGGCGCTCCTCGACGAACTGGACGACCTCGCGGTGCTGGTCATGGAGGAGTGCGAGCGGGAGGGCAGCCGGGAGCCGGATCTGCGGCCGGAGCGGATCGATGTGGACGGCGCGCTGGAGCGGATCGAGGCGGCCGGTCTGGCCGAACCGGACCAGGACACCGCCCCCGACGGGCCGGACACCGGGCCCGGCGCCGCCCCGGCGGCCCCCGCCACCGTGCTGCCCGGCCAGGGGCTCGTCGCCCTGCTCGCCGGAGAGGAGCTGACCGGCTGGACGGTCCGCGAGCTGCGCCGGCTGCACGAGGACCGCGACCGCGTCGAGGAGCACGCCCGGCTCGTCCTGCTGAACCGCACCACGCGGCAGAACGAACACGCCAGGAAAGGCTACGAGTTCGCCCGGGAACAGCTCCTCGAACGGCTGGAGCGGACGGCCGAGCCGGCCGAGCGGGAGGTGCTGCGCCGCCGGATCGAGGCCCTGCGGCAGCGCATCGCCGAGCACGAGGCGATCGGCCGGCGCGACGTGGAGGCGCTGGTGCAGTCCGCCACGTTCGACCTCGTCGCCCTCGTACGGGAGTTCACCGAGAGCCAGCAGCACGCCGGCCGCGCCACCGTAGAGATCGTGGACGAGACCCGGGGCTCCTCCCTGGTGACGGCCACGCCGGTGCTCGTCCGCCTCACCCTGGACGATCTCGTCCTCAACGCGGCCCAGGCGATGGACGCGGCGGACTCGCCCCGGCGCACGGTGCGGATCACCGTGCGCCACCAGGACACCGCCACCGAACGCTTCGTCGTGGCGGACGTGGAGGACAGCGGCCCCGGCTTCGGCAACGCCGACCGCTCCGCACTCGATCTGGTACGCCGCCGCAACGGCATGCCCGGCGGCGAGGGGCTCCGCCATGCCCAGCGGAACCTGGAGGCGTGCCGGGGCGGGCTGGAGCGGCTGCCGGACCGCTCCGCGCTGGGCGGGGCCCATCTGCGCATCCGGCTGCCACAGGCCCGCACCGAGGGCCGGGAGCCTGCCGGGGCGCCCGGTCAGCCGCTCTGACCCCGGGCGATCAGCTTCTCGACGAGGTCGACCAGCGGCACCAGGGACTCGTGCGCGTCGTTGTGCTTTTTGGGGATGACGGCGCGTGCCCCCAGCCGCTCGCGGAGGCTCTCGGAGTCCTCGTAGGGCAGATCGACCGACATCAGCGCCGTCGGCAGCGCGGGCCGCAGCCGCCGCAGATCCCGCAGCACGATCTCCCCGCCGCAGTCGGCGGTCCGCTCGCTCAGATGCCGGTCCACCAGGGCGCAGGCGTAGTCGAGCGGCGGCTCCTGGCCGAGCAGTTGCTTCCACGCCGCCAGGGAGCCGACGACCTCGCAGTCGTACGTCCCGTCCAGCGCGACGGCCAGCGCGTGCCCGATCATGTCGTCCACGATCAGCACCCGCTTACGGGGCTCCCGGCGCGCCGCCGGAGCCACCGGCCGGCCCGTGCCCGGCTCCCCGTGGAAGTGCTCACGGAACCGGTTCCAGTGCGCCAACCCGGCCTGCTCGTCCGCCGGGAGGGCCCGCACCCGCGCGACGAGCCGGTCCCGCGCCCGGCGCACGTCGTTCCAGGCGCTCTCCGGCAGCCGGGAATCCCGCGCCCAGGGGCTGCCGCGCCACATCCCCAGCAGCCCGTCCACCCGGGCCAGTTCGTCGGGTGGTGTCGCCCCGGTCGGCCCGGACCGCCCGCCGTCGGGGGCGAGTTCGGCCACGCCCCGGCAGAACGCCAGCGCGTCGATCCGCTCCGCCGGGACGTCCAGCACATAGGGACCGCCGGGCGCCGGCTTGGGGATGGGCACGTGTTTGCGGAGCCGCTGCACGGCCTGCACCACCGGATTGGCGTCCGTGCTGGGCAGTTGGGACCACAGCACCCGGCGCAGCCACTCCCGCGAGCGGCCGTCCGCGCCCGCGAGCGCCAGGGTGACCAGCAGATCGGCGAGAAGCTGCGGCGGCTTCCAGTCCGTGCCGTCCTCCCGCCGCACCCGCGGACTCCCCAGGATCTCCACGCTGATGCCGGTGTGCCGGCCCGGCGGCGTCATGGCCATGTCCCCAGCCTACTGAGCCGCCCACCGCCACGGCCCCCGCAGCCGCCCCTGCCGTCGCGCCCCGGCACCCCCTTCGACGACCGCCGATGACACCACGGTGACCGCCCCACCGTCCGCCCCCTGACCGGCCGTTGGGCGCTCATCGCGATGTCATCGCGGGACTCCTTCCGGCTGTCACCGCGCCCGCCGGAAACTGAGGGCATGAAGAAACCACGCCAGCCGAAAGCGGCCCTCGCGGCCGGAACGCCCGCCGCCGCCTTCGTCGCCGCCGCCGTCACCACCCACACCCCGTGGCTCCACGCGCTCGCCCTCGCCACGGCCGCGCTCCCCTGGCTGGGCGCGCTGACCTGGCGGAGCCTGTTCGCCAGGAAGCCCCCCGCGGTCCGCCGGGACCTCCTCGAACTCGCCCGTATCGAGGCCCGTATCGAGGCCCGAACCGAGCGCGGCGCATGAGCCCCCGCCGCACCCGGACCCCGTACGCCGGACCCGTTCGCGCACCGCCGCCACCGGCCCGGACCCGCCGCCGGGGGAGGGCCCCCGACGCCACCGGGGGCTGCCCCCACCCCCGGTCCGGCGGCAGCCGCCATGGCCGGGCACCCCCGCCCGTCCCTACGTTCGAGGGGCGTCCGAGCCGGCAGGGCGGACCGACGAACCAGGAACGGAGAACGGCATGCGTCTGCGCGCCCGGCGCCCCGCACCCCACCGGGCATCCGGCCAGGAGCCCCACCGGCCCGGCACCGGGACGCCCCCGGCCGTCGAACTCGGCGCCGTCACCCGCCGCTACGGCCGCGACGCCCACGCTCTGCGCGGCATCGACCTCACCCTGCGCCCCGGCACCTTCACCGCCGTCATGGGCCCCTCCGGCTCCGGCAAGTCGACGTTGCTGAAGTGCGCGGCCGGACTCGACCGCCCCACCTCCGGCACCGTCCGCCTCGCCGGCACCGAACTCACCGCGCTCCGCGAGAACCAGCTGACCGCCCTGCGCCGCAGCCGGCTCGGCTTCGTCTTCCAGGACTTCAACCTGCTGCCCTCGCTCACCGTCGAACAGAACGTCGCGCTGCCCTTCCGGCTGGCCGGCCGCCGGCCCGACCGGCGCCGCGTCGCCGCCGTCCTGGAACAGGTCGGACTCGGCGCACTCGGCCGCCGCCGCCCCGACCGGCTCTCCGGCGGCCAGCAGCAGCGGGTGGCGCTCGCCCGTGCTCTGGTCACCGAGCCCGACGTGGTCTTCGCCGACGAGCCGACCGGCGCGCTCGACACGCGCACGGCCGCCGAAGTCCTCGCCCTGCTGCGGCAGTCCGTGGACGCGCCGCCCCCCGGCCGCCCGGCGGCGACCGTCGTGATGGTCACCCACGACCCGCACGCCGCCGCACACGCCGACCGCGTCCTCTTCCTCGCCGACGGCGTCCTCGCCGACAGCCTGGACCGCACCCCCGGCCACACCCCCGCACACCTGGCCGAGGCCGTCACCGACCGCCTGCACACTCTGACCACCCCGAACACCCCAGACACCCGAGACACCCCTGACACCCCGAGCCCCGCAAGGACCGCCGGAACCGCCCGGACCGCCGTATGACCGGCACGCCCCCCGCCTCCCGCCCGCGGCTGCCGGCCCCCACCGGTCTGGCCCGCGCCGCACTGCGCTCCCAGCCCGCCTCCTTCGTCGGGACCCTCGTCGCGCTGGCCATGGCCTCGATGATCATCTCGGCCTGCGGCTTCCTCGCCGAGACCGGAGTGCGCGCGCACCCGACCCCGCACCGCTACGCCTCGGCGCCCGTCGTCGTCACCGCCGACCAGCGCGCCCACCTGGTGACCGGCAGCGGCGAGGACCGTACGGACGCCGCCGAGCGCGTGCCCGAGCGTGCCCGGCTCGACGTCGCCCGGCTCTCCCGCAGGGCCGAGGCCGTGCCGGCGGTGGCGCGTGTGGTGCCCGATGTCCGCCTCACCGTGAGCGCCCGGCACGGCGACACCCCGTTCGCCGGGGCAGGGCTGGGGCTCCGCCCCGCTCACCGGCACCACCCTGGAGCGCGGCACAGCGCCCCGCTCCGCGCGCGAACTGGCCCTGGACTCCGCCGCAGCCGACGACCTCGGCGCCCGGCCCGGCGACACCGTCACCCTCACCACCCCGGACGGCGACCGCGCCTTCCGCCTGACCGGGACCACCGCCTCCGCGCGCCCGTCCGCCACCCCCGGCTGCCTGGTTCACCGACGCCCGCGCCCGGCAGCTGGCCGGCCACCCGGAACGGGCCGACGCGCTCGTCGTCCGCACCCGGCCCGGGGCGCGCCCGGAGCCCACGGCCGAGGCGCTGCGCACCGCCCTGCGCGGCACCGGCGCCCGGGTGCTGACCGGCGACGACCGGGGCGCGGCCGAGGGCTCCGACATCGCCTACGCCCAGGAGACGCTCACCGCGCTCGGCTTCTCCTTCGGCGGCATCGCGGCCCTGACCGCCGTCTTCACGGCCTCCGGCGCCGTCACCCTGGCCGTCGCCCAGCGCCGCCGCGAGTTCGCGCTGCTGCGGGCCATCGCGCCACCCCGCGCCGGATCCGCCGCGCGGTGGCCACCGAGGCGCTGTGCGTCGCCCCGCTCGCCGGCCTCCTCGGCACCCTGCCGGGACTCGGGCTCGCCCGCTGGTGGTTCGGTGCGCTGCGCGACCGGGGCGCCCTGCCCGACGGGATGGAACTGCTGGTGACGGGGACACCGGTGGGGGCCGCCGTCGGCACCGTCGCGGTCACGGCGCTGCTCGCCGGCCATCTGGCGGCCCGCCGCCCCTCGCGCACCGCGCCCGGCCTGGCGCTGAGCGAGGCCGCGCACGAGCGGTTCCGGCCGGGCCTCGTGCGCACCGTCCTCGGGCTGGCCGCCCTCGCCGGCGGTGTCGCGCTGGCCCGGGCGGCGGGCGGTGCGGGCGGCGAGGAGGCGGCGGACCTCGCACCGGCCGTGGTGCTGCTGCTGATGACGGCCGTCGCCCTGCTCGGCCAGTACGTCGCCAAGTGCTGTGCCTGGCTGCTCGGTCTGCCACTGCGGGCCGCCGGGTCGGCCGCCGCCGGGCTGGCAGCGGCCAACTCCTGGGCGCACGCCCGCCGGCTGGCCTCCGCGCTGACCCCGGTCGTGCTGGCCATGGCCTTCTGCTCGACGCTGGTGTTCCTCCAGACCAGCGAGGACGAGCAGACCGCGCGCCAGCAGCGCGCGGGCCTGACCGCCGACCATCTCGTGCGGCCGCCCGCCGCCGCGGCCGAGGCCGGCGCCGGACTGCCCCGCACCGCCGCACACCGGGCGGCCGCACTGCCCGGGGTGTCCGCCGCCGTCGGCGTCCGGCGCGCCCAGGTCCTGGTCGCGGTGCGCTCCGACGGGACGAGCCTGCGGACGGCCGAGGCGCAGGGCGTCACGGGCACCGGGCGCGCCCTGCGCGAGGTGCAGGACCCGGGCGTCGCGGCGGGCTCGCTCGACGGCCTGCGGCCCGGGACGGTCGCCGTGGACCGGCTGCTCGCCGACGGCGCCCGCGCGGGCGTCGGCGACCGCCTCGACCTGCGGCTGCCGGACGGCACCCGCACCCGTCCGCGTGTGATCGCCGTCCACACCCGCGGCGCCGGCCTGCCGGCCGTCACCCTGCCGCGCTCCGCGCTCGACGGGCACACCGCCTCGGCCTACGACAGCGAGGTACTGGTCCGCACGGAGCCGGGGCCCGGGCCGGACGCCGCGGCCCGGACGGCCCGGGCGCTCGGCCGGCTCGGGGACATCCAGGACAAGGCAGCCTGGGCGCGGGCGGCCGACCGGGACCGTGCCGTCAACCGCTGGGGAAACGGCGTCATGGCCGCCGTCCTGGCCGGCTTCGCCGCGGTGGCCGCCGCCAACACCCTGGTGACGACGGTCGCGGAGCGCCGCCGCGAGCTGGGCATGCTGCACCGGTTCGGCGCCACCCGCGGCCAGGTGCTGCGCATGGTCCGCTGGGAGGCCCTGCTGGTGGCCGTCTCCGGCGTCGGCCTGGGCACGGCCCTCGCGCTGGCGACGCTGACGCCCATGGTCCACGGGCTCTTCGGGGCGGCCCCGACCATCCCGCCGGGCCTGTACGCGGCCTTCGCCGGCGCGGTCGTCGCCCTCGCCCTCCTCGCCACGGAGCTGCCGGCCCGCCAGGCCCTGCGCGCCCACCGGCCGCGCCGGTGACCCGGGCCCGCGGGGGACGGGCCCGGCGGCGGACGCACACCGGCGGGCAGCCGGCGCGGAGCCCGGCGGAGAGGGGCCCGGCGGAGAGGAGCCCGGCGGAGAGGGCCCGGAGCCCCGGCGTACCGCGCCGCCGGGTGTGTGAAGACCGGGAGTTATCCTGTGGACGGCATGTGCGCGCCAGGCGTACGGCCGAGAGCGCGCGGTGAGCGCGCGCGACCAGCGGCGGCGGTGAGCCGCGACGGACTGCGAGGAGGTGGCGCCGTGCGAAGCGAGCCTCCCAGTCGACCATCCGGCACCGCCCTTCTCCGGGACGGCACGGCCCCCGAAGCGGCCGCCGGCCCGTCGGCGTCGTAGGCCCATCGGGTCGGCGACACCCCCTGCACGGCCTGTTCCGGGCGAAGGGCGGGGCACACGTGTGTCAGCACCCATCGTCCCCGGGCAGCACGCAGGCCCGGGGCGCTGCGCCGAGGAACCGCCATGACCCATTCCCAGCTGCCCGACGAGCTGCCCACCGGCCTCCAGGACGCCCTGGAGCGGCACGATCTGACGAGCGCCCAGCGCTGGCTGGACGAGCAACCGCCCCACCTGGTCGCCGACGAACTGGCCCGGATGGACACGGTCGACGCCGTGGTCGCCTTCCGGCTGCTGTCGAAGGACAAGGCGATCACGGTCTTCGAGGAGCTCGAACCCGTGGACCAGCAGGGCATTCTGATGGGCCTGCGCGACTCCGCCTTCGGCGAGGTGGTGAGCGGCCTGGAGCCGGACGACCGGGTCCGGATGCTCCGCGAGGCCCCCGCCAAGGTCGTCCAGCGCGTCCTGGCCGGCCTCGGCCCGCGCGAGCGCGGTGTGACGGCCGCCCTCCTCGGCTACCCGGAGGGCTCCGTCGGCCGGTACATGACGCCGGAGACGGTGCCGCTCAACCAGCAGCTGACCGTCGAGCAGGCACTCCAGCGCGTCCGCGCCCGCGGTGAGGGCGCCGAGACGGTCTACACCCTCCCCGTCGTCGACTCCGGCCGCCGGCTGACCGGCGTCGTCGAGCTGAAGGAGCTGGTGCTCAGCCCGCCGGAGCGGACGGTCGCCGACCTGGTGGTCACCCAGGCGCCCCGCGCCCAGGCCACCGACCCGGCCGAGAGCGCCGCCCGGCTGATGCGGGAGACGAACGTCCTGGACCTGCCCGTCGTCGACAGCGAGGACCGGCTCGTGGGGCTCCTCACCATCGACGACGCCGTGGAGGTCATCGAGGCGGCGGACACCGAGGACGTGGCCCGGCAGTCCGGCTCGTCACCGTGGACGGGGCACTACATGGCCGCGTCCGTCTGGCAGTTGGCGCGCTACCGCATCGTGTGGCTGCTGCTGCTCCTGCTGGCGGCGACGCTCACGGTCGGCGTCACCCAGTTCTTCGAGGGCACCCTCGAACAGGTCACCCAGCTGGCCATGTTCATCCCGCTGCTGATCGGCACCGGCGGCAACGCGGGCGCCCAGGCGGCCACTTCGGCCGTGCGCGCGCTGGCGGTCGGCGAGGTGCGCACCTCGGACCTGTTCGCCGTCATCTGGCGCGAGTGCCGGGTCGGCCTGGTGCTCGGGGTGCTGCTGGCGCTGCTCGGGCTGGTGCTGGGCGTGTTCTTCGTCGGCGCCGACATCGCGGTCGTCGTCGGGCTCACGCTGATCGTCATCTGCTCCTGGGCGGCGACGGTCGGCGGCACCATGCCGCTGCTGGCCAAGCGCCTGGGCATCGACCCGGCGGTCGTCTCGGCCCCCATGGTCACCACTCTCGTGGACGCCACGGGCCTGATCATCTACTTCCTCATGGCCCACCTGGTGCTCAACCTGCACTAGGCACAGGCACAGGCAATGACACCGGCACCGGCACCGGCACCGCACCGGCACCCCGGGGTCCGCCTGCTCCGCACGCCGGAGGGCCGCGACGGGGCCCGGCCGCACGCCGACGGACGGGGCCCGGAATCAGCCGGGGCCCGGAAAGACGCGACGGGGGCCGTGCCAGGAGGAGTTCGTGGCACGGCCCCCGTCGCGGAGGTTGCACGCCGGGGCGTCCGCCGCCGGCTACCTGCGCCGGTGCGACCCCGCCCGGCGCCTGCGGGAGGGCGCGTCCGCCCCGGCCCCGCCCGCGGCCTCCCGCTGCCGCGCCTCGGTGGCGGCGTCCTTGCGGAAGAACCACTCCATCTTCGGCTCGATGACGAACCGGAACATCCGTGTCACCCAGGGGGTGCACAGCACGGTCATCATCACCGCGGCGAGCACGGTGATCAGCACCCGGCTGAGCGGATGGTCGACCCAGTCCATCTCGTACCAGTCGAACTGGCGCGAGCTCTGGATGAAGAAGATGTGCAGCAGGTACGCGTACAGCGTCCCGGCGCCCAGGGCGGTGAACCACATGTGGCGGCGCGGCACCAGCGTCAGGAAGCAGGCGGTCAGCACCAGCCCGCAGCCGAACAGCGCCAGGTACATGGCGGCGCCCGCCCAGGAGGGGACGCCCATGTCGGCGGCGGCCTTGTCGTGCAGGAACCAGGACTTCGACATCCTGGGCACGGCCCAGTACGCGAAGACCATGGCGCACAGCATCACCGGCACGGCGGCGAGCCGCAGTTCACGCCGCTTGAGCAGCTCGAAGTGGTGGGGACGCAGCAGCAGTCCGAGGACGAAGAACGGAAGGAACTGCGCGACCCGCATCAGATTGAGGTCGGCGCTGATCGTCGGGGTGACGCTCGCCGCGGTACCGATCGCGAGGGCCACCGGCATGGGCCAGCGCAGGCTCTTCCACAGCGGGGTGGTCAGCCGCCACACGAACAGGGCGGCGAGGAACCACAGCGCGAACCCGGGCTCCTGGAAGTGGAACTCGCGGTCGGGATCGTCGTTGGCCCACCGCATGAAGAAGGTGTAGACGAACTGGATGGCGAGGTAGGGCACCACCACACCGGTGACCAGCCGCTGGATCTGCCGGGGCTTCGCCTCGAAGCTGCGCGACAGATAGCCGGAGATCACGATGAACGCCGGCATGTGGAACGTGTACATCACGAAGTACAGGGCTTCTGCCGTACGGCTGTCCGCACGCAGCGGATCCCATGCGTGGCCGATCCCGACGAGGAGGATCGTCAGATACTTCGCGTTGTCGAAGAAGGGGTCGCGCTTCTTGGCCTTGTCAGCCGCGCCAGTAGCGGCTTTTTGCTGCGCTGCGGCAGGTGGCTCAGGTGTCGTCGTCGGCGACGCCTGAGGTGGGGACTCCTGGCGGACGGGGGGGAGCGGCGCCCGCTCGTGACCGGCGTGCAACATCTGCCGCACCATAGCGCTTGAACCTGTGGGCCGTAAATTCTCGTCCGTGGCCTTCTTCCCGGCCTGTGAGGCGCTATTCCCCTTCTCGCTCAAGGGAGCTGACGTACCGTGACAACGGCGTCGGCTTTTGCCGCTCAATGCCCCAGTTAAGCGTGGCGTAGGCACGCGATCCTGTCCGGGTTTGCCCCACTATCTCCCGCTTCCCGCGGTGTGAGTGAGCACACAATTCCCCGCCCCCTGCGAAGAATTCACGCCACCTTCGCGGATTGTCCTCGACGCCCCCGCTGATCCCCGGCACCCGGTGTCATGACGAATGCACCTGGTGCATCCTGCCGTGGCATACGTATTGATCAGGTCGAATTGCCGACTTGGGAATTCGACGACCGCGCACGCGGGCACACCCGGCCGCCCGCCGTCCACCGGTCGGTCATCACGCTCCTCGTGAACGGGAGTTGGTGGCACGATGGGGGACCAAGCGGGGGTGTGGCGGTGCGGCAGACCCCCAGGCCGGTGAGGCGTTCCGACCTGTGTTCCGACGTGAGGGTGTGAGCAGTTGTGGCCATCTCGCTGTCCGTAGTGGTGCTGTTGTTGGTCATCCTCGTCGTCATGATCCGAGGGGGATCGATCAAGGCGGGGCCGGCCGTGGTGGCCGCGCTCTTCGGCTTCTTCCTCGCCTCGACGGGCATGGCGCCCTCGATCAACCGTTTCCTCAACTCCATCGCCGAGACGATCAACCAGATCAGCTTCTGAGGGAGGGCCGGCCTCCAGGCCTGCTGACGACCTCTGCCCCCGCGTGCACACCGGGCCCGCCGTGCCGGCCCGGCTTCCGGCGCACCCCGCCGTCGTCACGGAGCGTGCCGCCGCCTCGACGGAACGCGCGCCGGACCTCCGGCACGCACAACGGCTCGGGCCCGGCTCCCTGCGGAAGCCGGGCCCGAGC
>NZ_BJMM01000067.1 GCF_006539165.1 Streptomyces cacaoi
CGGCGCCCGCCACGGCTGCGGCGGGCGACCGGTCCGCGGCCCGGGCCGGTACCGACTGACCTGCGCGCCGGGCCCCCGGGGGCCTGCGGCAGACTGCTCCCATGGACCTTGGACTCACTGACCGCGTCTACGTCATCACCGGGGCCACGCGTGGCCTGGGGTTCGCCACGGCCTCCCAACTCCTCGTCGAGGGCGCCCGGGTGGTGGTCTCCGGCCGCTCCGACTCCTCCGCGCGGGAGGCGGCGGCACGGCTCGCCGAGGAGACCGGCGCCACCGGCCGCGTCGTGGGCGTGGGCGCCGACAACGCGGACGCCGACACCCCGGACCGGCTGATCGCCGCGGCCCGCGAACACTTCGACGGGTTCGACGGGCTGCTGGTGAGCGTCGGCGGTCCGCCCGCCGGGGTCGCCGCCGACCAGCTCACCGACGAACAGTGGCGCACCGCCTTCGACACCGTCTTCCTCGGCGCCGTCCGGCTGGCCCGCGCCGCCGCGGGCGAGCTGGGCGAGGGCGGCGTCATCGGCTTCGTGCTGTCCGGTTCGGTGCACGAGCCGATCCCCGGGCTGACGCTCTCCAACGGGCTGCGCCCGGGCCTCGCGGGCTACGCCAAGACCCTCGCCGACGAGCTGGGCCCGCGCGGTGTCCGCGTACTCGGTCTGCTGCCCGGCCGGATCGCCACCGAGCGGATGCAGTACCTCGACTCGCTCTCCGGCGACGGCGACGCCGCCCGCGAGCGCAACAGCTCCGCCATCCCGCTGCGCCGCTACGGCACCCCGGAGGAGTTCGGCCGCACCGCCGCGTTCGCCCTCTCCCCCGCCGCCTCCTATCTGACCGGGCTGATGCTCCCCGTCGACGGCGGCGTCCTGCGCGGGTTCTGAACCCGCCCGCACCGGAGGCCGCTGACCGACAGGCTCCCCGCCCCGCCCTCGCCCCGCGCTCCGCGTCGTTCCCGCTACCGGGCCCGTTCCGCGCGGTGCCGGGCCGCCCGCATCCTGACCTCGGCCGGCAGCTGAGCGAGCCCGGCCGAGGTCAGCGCGTGCTCGATGGCCTCACCGCGCAGCCTGCGGACCTCCTCGCCCGGCTGTGCGTGGGCCGCCAGCGTCAGCCCGACGCGTGCCCGGGGCGCCGTCGACCGCCCGGTGAGCACCACCCGGGCCCGGTCCACGCCCGGCAGCGACTCCGCCTCGGCGGCGATCGCCTCCTCCAGTGCCCGGCCCCGCAGCCGCGCCCCGCCGCCGTCCGGCACATCGAGCGACAGCTCGCCCAGCCGGCGCCTGCGCAGCTGGGCGAGCAGCCACCACAGGGTGAGGACGACGAGCACGGCGAGCACCGCGATCACCACCGGCCACCACCAGCCCTCGCCCCGCCAGCGGGTCCTGCCGTCGTCGCTGAGCAGCACGTCCCCCGGCCGCGACCAGGGCCAGCCGGACGGCAACGCCTCCGTCAGCCCCCACTTGTGCGGCAGATCCAGCCCGCCGAACAGCACCGCCAGCCCCAGCGCGAGCAGCAGCACTCCGGCCAGCCCGCTCAGTACCCGGTTCACGGTCCGCAGCATCGTCCTCGCCTCATGTCTTCTTCGGACGTCCGACGCGCACCGAGACCCGGGGCCGGTGTGCGAGCCCGAGCTGTCCGATGCCCTCGGACAGCGCCCCTTCGAGGTCGGACCGCACCACGTCCAGGTCCCGGAAGTGCGACTCGGCCCGCGCGACGACCTTGCGGCGTCTGACCTTGACCCGCGCCGAGCGCACCCCCGAGACCTCCATGGCCCGGTCGCGCAACACCAGGGCGGCGGCCGGACGTTCGAGGCCGGCCCGCACCTGCGGCACGTCGGGCCGCATCGTCAGCATCTCGCGGCGCCCCGGCGTCACGGCGAGCACCAGCAGCCACAGCCCGACGGCCGCGGCAGCCGCCGCGCCCGCGAGCACGTAGACGCTGTCGACACGCGTGGTGGCCAGCCCGTCCGCGAGCGTCCTGCGCCAGGACATCGCGCCCCGCCCGGCCCGGACGGACGCCACGTCGTACAGCAGCAGCGCGGCCGCCGCCAGGATCACCAGCGCCACCAGGGAGGCGGGCCCGCGCCGGGACGACCAGAACCTGCCCTTCCTGCCCGACCCCTCGCGCGGAGGCGGCGGCGCGCCCTCGCCCCCGCCACCGGCCGGCCGCCGCTCCGGCTCGGCCGTACGCTCCGCCGCTTCGGCGGATCCGCCCGGGGCGCTCATGACACCCTCCCGCGTCCGCCGCGCCGCTGGTGGGCGGAGTGCAGCCGTTCGATGTCCAGCGCCACGTCGGGCACCTCCATGCCGACCAGTTCCCGCACCCGGGCCGCCACCCGCCGCCGGACCGCGCCGCACTGGGCGCCCAGGTCCGAGGGGTAGGCCAGCTCCAGCACCACCCGCACCCGCGCGGTCCGCTCCCGCACGGTGACCGTCGTCCGCGGGGACGGACGGCTGCCGTCCGGCAGGACCGGCCCGGTGCCCTGGGCCCGCAGCGCCTCCCGCGCGGCCTGCGCCGCGACCTTGGCGACCACCCGGTCGGCGATCCGGGTCGCACCGCGCCCGCCCGCCGGAACCTCCGCTCCACTCACCGCGTCACCTGCGGCGCTCTTCGTCGCGGCCACGGAAGAAGTCCCCCGGCTCCAGATCGCCGTCCAGGAATCTGCCCACCACGAAGCCGACGGCGCCGAGCGCCGCCACCAGCAGGAACGCGCCGAAGCCGCCGAAGTACCCGGCGAAGCCCAGCGCCATCCCCGCGATCAAGCCGACAAGGGCCATGCTCATCGTGCGCTCCCTCGCTAGGTGTCCGATCGGCCGCCGCGCGCCACGCTCCGCGGCCCGCGCTCCACCCCGCCCGGTCCCGCGCTACTGGAGGCGCGGCCGGTCCTGGTCCTGGTTGTCCTGCTCGTCCTCGTCCTCCTCGTCGGGCAGCTTGACGTCGCTGACCGCGATGTTGACCTCGACGACTTCCAGACCGGTCATCCGCTCGACGCCGGAGACGACGTTCTCCCGCACGGCCCGCGCCACCTCGGCGATGGACACCCCGTACTCGACGACGATCTCCAGATCGAGCGCCGTCTGCACCTCGCCGACCTCGGCCTTCACCCCGCGGGTGACGGACTTGCCGCCGCCGGGGACCCGGTCGCGGACGGCGCCCAGCGTGCGGGCCATCCCGCCGCCCATGGCGTGCACCCCCACGACGTCCCGCGCGGCGAGCCCGGCGATCTTCTCCACGACCCCGTCGGCGATCGTCGTACGCCCGCGCGAGGCCGCCGGACCACCGCTCCCGCGCCGGGGAGTGGACGCCGACGGCGCGGACGCCGAGGAGGACTGGGACGAGGACGACGGGGAAGCCGAGGACGCGGCCTTCTCGTCCCGGGTGCCCTCGCCGCTCTCCGAACGCCGGCCTGCGGTGCTTTCGGACATCTCCCGCGCTCCTTCCGGAGGTTCGAGGCGGCCTGCCGCCCCGTGCGGTCCACCGTAAGCACGCCCCGCGCACCCGGCGCGCGCACACGGGCCCGTACGGGTGACACCCGGCGCCCGGCGCGGGCGGCGCGGGGAGGCTGCGCGTGAGGGTTCCGCAGGCGCCGAGGGCGCGGAACCAGGCAGCGGAAGGAGTGGGGCCCATGGCAGCGGACCGACTGGCCGGAGCCGTACGCCGTCAACTGCGCCCGGGGCGGCTGCTGCCGCTGGGCGAGGCGGCGGACGGCACCTGGATCACCGAGGAGGCCGCGCTGGACGCTCTCCGCGCGGCGGACGTCCCGCACGGGGCGCGGCTGCACGCGGTACGCATCGGCCCCGGCCCCGGGGACCCGGCGCCCGCGGCGGTGCCCGCGCCGCCCAGCGCCCTGCCCCCGGGACCGCTCACGCTCACGGCCGGCCTCACGCTCCCGCCCGACGCCCCCATCCCGGCCGCGGCCGAGGCCGTGCGCACCGCGCTGCTGCGCACGGCCGGACAGCTGGAACTGCCGCTGGCGACCGTCGACCTGCGCGTCACGGACCTGCGGGAACAGCCGGACGCCCCGGATACCCCGGACGGCCGGGACTCCCCGGACGCTTCGGAGGGCGGGGACGACGGCGGCCCGGGCGGGGGCCCGGACGGTGCGGACGTCGGCGCGGGCGAAGGGTCGGGGCCCGGCTCCTCCGACGAGGCCGGTGAGCGGGTGGCGGGCGCCGTCCGCGCCGTGCCCGGTGTGCTGCGGCTCGCCCCGGTGCTCGGCCCGTCGCTCCCGTTCACGGGCGGCCCGTCCCACGGTGTCCAGGTGACCGAGGACGCCGGCGCCGAGCGGACCGGCGGCACACATGTCCTGGTGCAGCTGGCCGTGGCGCGGGGACACCGGCCGCTGGAGGTGGCACGCGCGGCACGCCGGGCGACGGCCGAGGCGGCACGCCCGACGGAGTCCGGGACCGGAACGGGTGCCGGGGGCCGAACGGGGGCCGGAGCCGGAGCCGGGGCGACCGTCGCGGTGCTGATCACCCACGTCGAGTCCGGCCGGGACGCGAGGTCCGGCCAGGACAGCTGATCGGTCGCCGGGGCCGGTGCTCAGTCGCCGAGGCCGGCGAGGTCGCGCAACCGCCGCCCCTGCGCGGCGCGTTCGGCCGCCCGCTGCTCGTCGTAACCGCGTCCGGCCGCGCCGGCGAGCAGCACCTTGGTCTCCACCACGGCGTTCCGCGGGGCGGCGAGCAGCGCGGCCGACAGATCGGCGACGGCGCCGTCCAGCTCGTCGGGCGCGACGACGAGATTGGCCAGGCCGAGGCGTTCGGCCTCGTCGGCGTGCACGAAGCGCCCGGTGGCGCACATCTCCAGCGCCCTGGCCGTGCCGACCAGGTTCACCAGCGGATGGGTGCCGCCGAGGTCGGGCACGAGGCCCAGGCTGGTCTCCCGCATGGCGAACTGCGCGTCCTGTGCGCACACCCGCAGATCGCAGGCGAGCGCGAGCTGGAAGCCCGCGCCGATGGCGTGGCCCTGGACGGCCGCGATGCTGAGGAGATCGGGGCGGCGCCACCAGGTGAACGCCTCCTGGTACTCGGCGATGAGGGCGTCCAGCTCCGCTTCGGAGCCGCGCGCCATGTCCAGGAAGGACGGCTCGCCCTCGAAGCCCTCGGGCTCGAACGCCTGCCGGTCCAGCCCGGCGGAGAAGGACTTGCCCTCGCCCCGCAGGACGACCACCCGTACCCCGCCCGGCAGCACCCGCCCGGCCTCGGCCAGCGCCCGCCACATCGCGGGCGTCTGGGCGTTGCGCTTGGCGGGATGGGCCAGCGTGACGGTGGCCACCTCGGCGTCCGCCGTGACGCGGACACCGTCCTTCTCCAGCAGGGTCATCGGGCTTCCTCCGGTGGTTACTCCGCAGTACGACAACCGAAGAGTAACCACCGGTGTGCGGGCCCGGAACCCCGGCCGGAGGGGAGCTGGGTCAGGAATGGGCCGGCTTCAGGACGAGGCCGACTTCTTACCCCTCGTCGCTCCGCCGCGGCCACGCAGCGTCACGCCCGACTCGCTCAGCATCCGGTGCACGAATCCGTAGGAACGGCCCGTCTCCTCGGCGAGCGCCCGGATACTCGCACCGGAGTCGTACTTCTTCTTGAGGTCTGCCGCGAGCTTTTCGCGCGCGGCGCCGGTCACCCGGCTGCCCTTCTTCAGAGTCTCGGCCACCCGTGCCTCCTCAGTGGGAAGTGCGCTCTGTGACTCTCATGATCACCCCTCCTCCGCCTTCTGGCCACCCATTCGGCAAGGTCTCATCGAGAGGCTCGGCCCGTGCTGACGGGCCCGGCGCGGCCCGGGAAGCGGCCGGGGAGCGGGAGCGGAAGGGCGCGGCCCGCCGCGCGGAAACCGCCCGTGGCCGGGAAGCGGCAGGTCAGCGGCGGACCGGTGGAGGGCTCGCGCACGGCCCCGGAAGGTGCGCGGGCGCATGCCACAGCGGCGTGCGCCCGGCGGCGAGGCGGCACCGGGGTACCAGCCGTCCTCACTCAGATGAAGGATCATCCGTCGGCCGAATGATCCAGAAGAGGTGGATCAGGCCAGGGCGATGAGGTCGGCGTACTCCGCGCTCCACAGGTCCTCGACGCCGTCCGGCAGCATGATGACGCGCTCGGGCTGGAGCGCCTCGACCGCGCCCTCGTCGTGCGTGACGAGGACGACGGCGCCGGTGAAGGTGTGCAGCGCGCCGAGGATCTCCTCGCGGCTGGCCAGGTCCAGGTTGTTGGTGGGCTCGTCCAGTAGGAGGACGTTCGCCGAGGAGACCACGAGCGTGGCCAGCGCGAGCCGGGTCTTCTCACCGCCGGAGAGCACCCCGGCGGGCTTGTCGACGTCGTCGCCGGAGAAGAGGAAGGAGCCCAGCGTCTTGCGGATGTCGACCAGGTCCATGTCGGGGGCCGCCGAGCGCATGTTCTCCAGCACGGTGCGGTCCGCGTCCAGGGTCTCGTGCTCCTGCGCGTAGTAGCCGAGCTTGAGGCCGTGGCCCGGGACGACCTTGCCGGTGTCCGGCTCCTCGATCCCGCCGAGCAGCCGCAGCAGCGTCGTCTTGCCGGCGCCGTTGAGGCCGAGGATGACGACGCGGGAGCCCCTGTCGATGGCCAGATCGACGCCGGTGAAGATCTCCAGCGAGCCGTAGGACTTCGAGAGGTCCTCGGCCATCAGCGGGGTACGGCCGCACGGGGCCGGGTCGGGGAAGCGGAGCTTGGCGACCTTGTCCGCCTGGCGCTCGCTCTCCAGGCCGGACAGCAGCTTCTCGGCGCGGCGGGCCATGTTCTTCGCCGCGACGGCCTTGGTGGCCTTGGCCCGCATCTTGTCCGCCTGCGAGTTGAGGGCGGCGGCCTTCTTCTCGGCGTTCGCACGCTCGCGCCTGCGGCGCTTCTCGTCGTCCTCGCGCTGGGTCAGGTACTGCTTCCAGCTCATGTTGTAGATGTCGATCGTCGAGCGGTTGGCGTCCAGGTAGAAGACCTTGTTGACGACCGTCTCGACGAGGTCGGCGTCGTGGGAGATCACGATGAGGCCGCCGCGGTAGCTCTTGAGGAAGTCGCGCAGCCAGGCGATGGAGTCGGCGTCCAGGTGGTTGGTCGGCTCGTCCAGCAGCAGGACGTCGGCGTCCGAGAAGAGGATGCGGGCCAGCTCGACGCGGCGGCGCTGACCGCCGGAGAGGGTGTGCAGCGGCTGGCCGAGCACCCGCTCGGGCAGGCCGAGGCTGGCGGCGATCGTGGCGGCCTCGGACTCGGCCGCGTAGCCGCCCTTGGTGAGGAACTCCGTCTCCAGGCGCTCGTACTTCTTCAGCGCCTTCTCGCGTGTGGCGCCCTTGCCGGTGGCGATGCGCTGCTCGTTCTCCTTCATCCCGCGGATGACCGTGTCCAGGCCGCGGGCGGAGAGGATGCGGTCGCGCGCCAGGACGTCGAGGTCGCCGGTGCGCGGGTCCTGCGGGAGATAGCCGACCTCGCCGCTCCTGGTGATCGAGCCCGCCGCCGGGATGCCCTCGCCCGCGAGGCACTTGGTCAGCGTCGTCTTGCCGGCCCCGTTGCGTCCGACGAGGCCGATGCGGTCGCCCTTGGTGACGCGGAAGGTGGCGGACTCCAGAAGGACGCGGGCGCCGGCGCGCAGCTCAAGGCCGGTTGCGGTGATCACTGAGGGCTCCAAGGCAGGGATGACGGACGTGCGGGGAGAGGGTGCGCTGGTGCGGACGCACGTCTAGTGCACGAGGAGAGCAGGCATGGAGCCATTCTACCGGCGGAGCGCAAACCGTTTTCCGGGCGCCGGGCGGCCCCGGCGCCCGGCGCCGTCACTCTCCGTTGGTGTGCACCTGGAACGCGGCCCTGCGCACGGCCTTGGCGAGCACCGGGTCGGGGTGCGCGGCGGCGAGGGCGACGAGGACCTGCACCGTGCGCGGGTGCCCGGTGGCGCGGACCTCCTCCAGGAGCCCCGGCACGGAGCCCTGGAGCGCGGTGCCCAGGTGCTCGACCAGCAGCCGCTCCTCCCCGTGGTCGGCGACGGCGGCCGCGGTGTCCACCCACAGCCAGGTCGCCTCCTCGCGGGTGAGCACGCCGGGGGCGCCGCCCGCCAGGTCCTCCGGGTCGGTGCCGGCCTGTTCGGCGAGCCACAGCAGGGCGTAGGGGCGCAGCGTCGGCTCGTCGGCGGCCTCCCGCACGGCGTCCTCGGCGGGCGCGCCGACCACCCGCAGGGCCTCGAACGCCAGGCCGCGGATGAGGGCGTCGTCGCCGCGGGCGGCCTCCAGCAGCTCGGTGACGGCGTGACCGGTGGGGCGCGCGGCCAGCCAGGCCCGGTACTCGTCGCGGGCGGGCCCCGGCGTCATCCCCGCGCAGCCGCGCAGCATCTCCTCGGCGGACTGCTCGATGTTGCCCGCCGGACTCTGGGCCGCGACGCAGATCTGCTCCAGCTTCGTCCACACCGCCCAGTTGCCCAGCGGGGTCAGGACGGCCGAGCCCTGGCGTACGCCGGTCTCCTCGTCCGGGCAGCGGGTGAGGGCGCCGACGGCGGAGAGGCCGTCGAGCGCCCAGTCGAGCAGGCCGGGCAGGGCCACGCCGACGGCACGGGCCGCCGCCGGGTCCCGCTCGGCGCGCAGTTCGGCGATGCGCTGGGCGAGCAGATCGTGCAGCAGGGCGAAGGTCACGGGGCCGCCGGAGAGGTGCATGACCGAGAGGAACTGCGGCACGGCCTCGACGATCTCGGCGACGAGCCCCTGGCCGTGCGGGGCCGGCGCGGGGTGGGCGAGGGACCAGGCGTCGAACAGGGCGACCCAGCCGCGCAGTACGGCGCTGTCGTCCCTGTCCCAGGCGCGCAGGCGCCAGCCGGCCCGGGCGGTGCCGTCGTGCAGTTCGACGAGGCCGGCCAGGCGCGCCCGGTCCCAGTGGGCCCGTACCTGTGGCGGTGTCAGGCGGAGCGCGGCGGCGGCCTGTTCGGCCTCGGCCGCGTTCCGCAGGGCGGCGCCGGTGCGGGCGGACCACCGGGCGAGACGGACGGCGTCGGAGAGGGCGGCGCGGGCGTGCCGGGCGAGCTGCTCGCGTGGCAGCACCCCGTCCGGTGGCCGCGGCATGCTCCGGGCGCGCCTGGTGGTCACGGTGCGCCGGGCCGCGGCGACGGGCTGTTGGGGCACGAGTCGCAGCCGGGTGTCGCGCGGTGTACGGGACGTCACAGGAGCAGTCTTCACGGTGTACGGGGGAAACCCAAACCTGGGGTACCGATTCCGCTTCCAGGGCCCGGGAGTTGGCATATGCCCATCTTCGGGGCGATCGGGCGGTACCGGCGGCGGGGCGACCGCGGCGCGGGGCCGGTGCCCCGCACACCGGGCGTCCCACCGGGCGTCGGACCAGCCGTCGGACCGGGCGTCAGACCAGGGGGGTGATGAAGCGGCGCAGCGCCTCTTCGTAGCCGTGCGGATCGGCGTTCCACATGGCGGCGTGCGGGGCCTCGGCGACGGTGTGCAGGGAGACCAGCTCCGGCCGGGCCCCCGCCAGCGCGCGGGAGTCGTCCCAGGAGGCGATGGTGTCGGCGGGGCCGTGCAGCAGCAGGGTGGGCACGTCCAGGCGGGCCGGGTCCACCACCGGGCTCAGCTCGCCGGGGGACAGCCCGGCCCGGCCGAGTGCCGCGCGCAGGACGAGCGGCAGCAGGTACTGCGGGGTGCCGCGGGCCTCGGCGAGGGCGCGCACGGTGTGCTTCCGGTCGAGGACCGGCGAGTCCAGGACGAGGCCGGCGATGTGCTCGCGGAGTTCGGACTCGGCGGCGGCGTGCAGGGCCATGGCGGCGCCCGTGGACCAGCCGTGCAGGATCACCCGGTGCGCGCCGCGGCCCACGGCGTACCGGATGGCGGCCTCCAGATCGCGCCACTCCACATCGCCGAGGCGGTTGATGCCGCCGGCGGGGCGGGGCGCGCCCGGATCGCCGCGGTGGGCCAGGGCGAGCACCGGCAGATGGTGGCGCCGGTAGAAGGGAAAGACCACCAGGGCCTGTTCGCGGGTGGCACGCAGCCCGTGCGCGGCGATGATCCAGGTGTTGCGGGCGCCGGGCGCCAACCAGCCGGGGAGCGCGCCGAGTTCACCGGGGATCCGCACGTCCTCGAAGGGGATGCCCAGCGCCTCCTCCGGGTCGCCCGTGTGGATCTGCGGGGTGAGCCGGACGGTGCTGCCGGGTTCGAGCCGGCCGCGTACGACGCGTTCGAGCTCGCGGACGACGACGGCGTGCCCGTCGCCCACGGGCAGGTCGCCGCCCTCGCCGGTGCCGGCCCGCGCCGCGTCCAGCACCCGGCCGACGACCGCGTGCGTGCCGCGCGCCGTGAGGGCGTAGGTGCCGGGCAGGCGGGCGACGAGCGAGCGCGTGACGGCGATCTTGCCGGAGCCGTGCGAGTGCACCGTCAGCCGGGTGTTCTCGAAGCCGGCGGGGGGCGCGCTGCCGCCGTCGGGGCGCAGCCGTACGGGGCGCAGGACGGCATCGGCGATGTACCTGCCTGCCGCGAGGCAGGCAGTTGCAGCACCGAGCACGGAGGTGGCGGCCGTCGCCGCTGTTCGCAGACGCATCCTCCCCAGTCTCCGCCCGCCGCCGCGATCCGGCCACCGGGAGCGGCCGGACGGGGCCTGCGGAGCGGTGGGGCGGCGACTCCCGGAGCGGCGGGAGGCGATCCCGGAGCAGGGTGCGGCGGCCCGCGGTCCGCCGGGGCGGCACGGAGAGAGGAGGGCGGCGGAGAGGGACGAGAGGCGACAGGAGGGGTAACGTGACCACTTTCGGACGGAGAGTGATCAAGCACTCACAACAGGCGTCGGGGGGTGACACCTCGATGCCCGTCCCAGTTCACCTTCCGTTCACCCACCGTCCTTACGTTCACGGCGTCAATGCCCTCCAAACTGATTGTGCCTGGTGAATGGAACACATCACGCTTCTCATCGGGATCGTGATCATCACGGCCTTGGTGTTCGACTTCACGAACGGCTTCCACGACACGGCCAACGCCATGGCCACCACCATCTCCACGGGGGCACTGACCCCGAGAATCGCGGTGGCGATGTCGGCGGGCCTCAACCTCGTCGGCGCTTTCCTGTCCATCGAGGTCGCCAAGACCATCTCCTCCGGGATCATCGACGAAGGGTCCGGCGTCCAGCCTGAAGTGATCTTCGCCGGGCTGGTGGGCGCGATCATCTGGAACCTGCTGACCTGGCTGGCCGGTCTCCCCTCCAGCTCCTCGCACGCGCTGATGGGCGGTCTGATGGGTGCCACCATCGCCGCGGTCGGCACCGGAGCGGTCAACGGCGACGTCGTCGTCATGAAGGTCCTCATCCCCGCGCTCGCCGCGCCGCTCGTCGCGGGCATCGCCTCCCTGTGCGCCACCCGGCTCACCTACCGGCTGGCCCGGCACGCGCAGGAGGAGCAGACCGCCAAGGGCTACCGCGCCGGGCAGATCACCTCCGCCGCGCTGGTCTCGCTGGCGCACGGCACCAACGACGCGCAGAAGACGATGGGCGTCATCACGCTCGCGCTGGTCACCGGCGGCGCGCTGGCGCCCGGCTCCGACCCGCCGGTCTGGGTCATCGCCTCGGCCGGTATGGCCATAGCGCTCGGCACCTACCTCGGTGGCTGGCGCATCATCCGCACCATGGGCAAGGGCATCACCGACATCCAGCCGCCGCAGGGCTTCGCCGCCCAGACGAGCGCGGCGGCCACCATCCTCGCCTCCTCGCACATCGGCTTCTCGCTGTCCACGACGCATGTGTGCTCCGGCGCCGTGATGGGTTCCGGACTCGGCCGCAAGGGCGGGGTCGTGCGGTGGTCGACGGCCGGGCGGATGGTCGTCGGCTGGGCGCTGACGCTGCCGGCCGCCGGGCTGGTCGCCGCCGGGGCCGCGCTCCTGGCCGAGCAGGGCGACTGGGGCGTCACGGCCGTCGCCGTGCTGACCGTCGCCATCTGCGGTGCCATCTGGCTGCGTTCGCGCCGCGAGCCCGTGGACCACACCAACGTCAACGACGTCCGGCCCGCCGGTGCGCCCGTGCCGGCCCAGGCGGCCGCGGGCGAGGCGCCGGAGCCGGCGGGGGTCGTCACCACCGCGCTCCAGGCCGTCGCTCCCGCGCCCGCCGGTACCGGCGAGGTGTCCGCGGCGCCCGCGCTCTCCGGCACCGCCGGGCCCGAGGAGCGGCCCGGGGAACGCCCGGGAGAGCAGGGCGCGCACGCCGCACCGGGACGCCCGGCCTCGGCCTCGGCCTCCAGCGTCTCCTGACCCGCTCCCCCGCACCCCCACTCCTCGCACCCCCCACAACCCCTTCCCGACCGCGACTCCCCGACCGCAACTCCCCCCACAGCACCTCGTCCGGGCGGCGCTCCGCCCGGACAGGAAGGAAGACCGGAATGGACATCGACTGGGCCGCGCTCGGCCAGGTCTTCGGCGTCAGCCTGGTGGCGACCGTCGGGCTGGTGGGGCTGTTCACCCTCGGCATCGTCGGCCACGCGCCCCGCCGCACCCAGGACACCGCCTCCTCGGGGTCCGCCGCGGCCGCTGCTTCCCCCGCGGGCTCGGCGGGCCGGGTGTCGCAGGCGTCCCCGGTGGCCCGCGCCGGCGGGTATCTGTGCTACGCGCTGTGCCTCGTGGCGGTGGCGTACGGCATCTATCTGATTGCGGCCTAGATCCGCCGTCTGCCGGCGGCTCGGATCCGCGCCGCACGGGAGCACCCCGGGCCGGAGCATCTCCGGCAGCCTCGGACGCCTCCAGGGCACCCGCCCCGGAGGCGTTTTCCGTTGTGTGCGTCACGTCCGCGCCGTCGCAGGTCAAGGGCGAGTTGACGGGGTCGGACCCGCGTGGTGGACTTCGGATGCCCAACGGCGGCACGGAGAGGAAGCCGGTGCGAATCCGGCGCGGTCCCGCCACTGTCACCGGGGAGCGCCCTCCCAGCGAAGCCACGGCCCAGCGGGCTGGAAGGCGGGAGCGGCGCGGATCCGGGAGCCAGGAGACTCTCGCCGCCGGTCGAGTCGAGCCAGGGCGAGGACCCTGAGTGAGGACACAACGCCATGCGTGGCCCTGCCACCGCCCCTGCCGTCGCTGTGCGCGGTACCTCCGAGGTCACCGCGGTACCCGGAGCACCTGCCGCGCCCGCGGCACCCGTGACCTCCGCAGCAGCCGGAGCCCCTTCCCCGTACGGAACCCCCGCGGACTTCGGGGCGTTCGCGAACCCCTCGGCCGTGGGCGGCGCGCCACCACGTGGTGCGCTCCCGTGCGGTGGTCGAGGCGGCGCGGCGCGCTGAGCCATGGGACGAGGACGTCGGGCCTTTCACGTCCAGGCGTACGGAGCCGCGCTGGGATACCTCGCCGACACGCTGCTGGGTGACCCCGGGCGGGGCCATCCGGTGGCCGCCTTCGGCCGGGCGGCCGCCGCGCTGGAGCGCCGGCTGTGGCACGACCACCGGGCCTGGGGCGCGCTGCACACCGTGGCGTGTGCGGGCGGCGCCGCCGCGCTGGGCGGGCTGTGGCAGGCGGCGGTGCGGAGCGCCGGACGCGGGGCGCGCTCAACGGATGTGCTGGGGCAGGCCGTTGTCGCCTGGTCGGTGCTGGGCGGTACCGGGCTGGCACGTGAGGCGCGCGCGGTGGCCGCGGCGCTGGAGGCCGGGGACCTGGATCTGGCGCGCGAGCGGCTGCCCCGGCTGTGCGGGCGGGACCCGCACCGGCTCGACGCGGAGGGCGTGGCGCGTGCCGTCGTGGAGTCGGTGGCCGAGAACACCTCCGACGCCGTGGTGGGCGCACTCGTGTGGGGCGCGCTGGCCGGGGTGCCCGGGCTGGCCGGGTTCCGCGCCGTCAACACGCTGGACGCGATGGTCGGGCACCGCTCGCCGCGCCACCGGCGGTTCGGCTGGGCCGCGGCACGGCTGGACGACGCCGCCGGGCTGCCCGGGTCGCGGCTCACCGCGGCCCTCGCGGTGCTCGCCGGGCCCGATCCGCGCGGCGCGCTGCGGGCCTGGCGCGCGGACGCCGGCCGGCATCCGAGCCCCAACGCCGGACCGGTGGAGGCGGCGTTCGCCGGGGCGTTGGGCGTACGGCTGGGCGGGACGCTGAGCTACGCGGGGCGCACCGAGTACCGTCCGGTACTGAACGCGCCGGGGCGTGCGGTGCGGCGCACGGACATCGAGCGGGCCGTACGGCTCTCCCGCCGGGTGGGCCTGCTGGCCCTGGCCGTCACGGGCGTGGCCGGTGCGGCGGGGCGCGCGGTGGCACGGGGCGGGTCCGCGGGGCGTGGGCGCGGCCGCGACCTGCCGGATGCCGGGGCGCCTGCGCGCCATGGCAGGCCCGTGCGTCGTGAGGAGCCCGCGCCGGAGCCGGGCGGTCCCGCGGGGCGCGGGCGCGGCGAGCGGAACGAGCGCAAGGGCGGACGCGGGCCCGGACGCGGGCGTGACGAACAGGGCGGGCGCCAGGGCGGAACCGGGCCCGGTGAACGGAGCGGTCCACAGAGCGGGCCGGGGCCCGGGCGTGCGCGCGGTGGACGGAGTGAGCGCCGGCGTGGGTTCGGTGGGGGCCTTGGGAGAGGTGAGTCGGGGTGGTGAGCGTGGATCTCGGGGCGGGCGCCGGGCGGCCGGGCGGCGGCCTGCTGGTGGCGGGGACGACGTCGGACGCGGGCAAGAGCGTGGTGACGGCGGGGATCTGCCGCTGGCTGGCCCGCAGGGGCGTACGGGTGGCGCCGTTCAAGGCGCAGAACATGTCGCTCAACTCGTATGTGACGCGGGACGGCGCCGAGATCGGCCGGGCGCAGGCCATGCAGGCGGCGGCGGCCGGGGTGGAGCCGAGCGCGCTGATGAACCCGGTGCTGCTGAAGCCGGGCGGGGACCGCACCAGTCAGGTCGTGCTGATGGGCCGGGCCGTCGGGGAGATGTCGGCGCGCGGCTACTTCGGGCGGAGGTCGGGCGCGGGCCCGGTCCGCTACGGGCGGCGTGAGGAGCTGCTGGAGACGGTGGCCGGCTGTCTGGAGGAGCTGCGCAGCACGCACGACGCGGTGATCTGCGAGGGCGCGGGCAGCCCCGCGGAGATCAATCTGCGGCACAGCGACATCGTCAACATGGGCCTGGCGCGGGCCTGTCGGCTGCCGGTCGTGGTGGTCGGCGACATCGACCGCGGCGGGGTGTTCGCCTCGCTGTTCGGGACGACGGCGCTGCTGGCCGAGGAGGACCAGGAGCTGCTGGCGGGCTATCTCGTCAACAAGTTCCGCGGTGACGTCTCGCTGCTGGAGCCGGGCCTGGAGATGCTGCGGCAGCTGACCGGGCGGCCGACGCTGGGTGTGCTGCCGTTCCGGCACGGCCTGGGCATCGACGAGGAGGACGGGCTCCGCCTCTCGCTGCGCGGCGGCCCGGGCGCCGGGGGCGGGGAGCGCGCCGAGGGCGGTGCGGGCGAGCCGTACGGTGCCGAGGTGCTGCGGATCGCGGTGCTGCCCGTGCCGCTGATGTCGAACTTCACGGACGTGGACGCGCTGGCCGCCGAGCCGGGCGTGCTGGTGCGGTTCACCGACCGGCCGCAGGAGCTGGCGGACGCCGACCTCGTGGTGGTGCCGGGCACGCGCGGCACCGTCCGGGCGCTGGCCTGGCTGCGGGAGCGCGGACTGGCGGCGGCGCTGGCGCGGCGGGCCGCCGAGGGGCGGCCGGTGCTGGGCATCTGCGGCGGCTACCAGCTGCTGGGCGAGCGGATCGAGGACGACGTCGAGTCCCGGGCCGGGCTGGTCGACGGGCTCGGACTGCTGCCCGTGCGGGTGCGGTTCGCGCCGGAGAAGACGCTGGCGCGGCCGGCCGGGCGGGCGCTGGGCGAGGACGTCGAGGGCTACGAGATCCACCACGGCGTCGCCGAGGTGCTCGGCGGGGAGCCGTTCATGACGGACGCGGCCGGGGCGGCGCTGGACGGCTGCCGGGCCGGTGCGGTGCGCGGCACGCACTGGCACGGGTCGCTGGAGTCGGACGGCTTCCGCCGGGCGTTCCTGCGCACGGTCGCCGCCGAGACGGGCCGTGCCTTCGTGCCGGCCCCCGGCACCTGCTTCGCGGCCCTGCGCGAGGCCCAGTTGGAGACGCTGGGCGATCTGATCGAGGAGCACGCCGACACGGCGGCCCTGCTGCGGCTGATCGAGGAGGGCGCCCCGAAGGGGCTGCCGTTCGTCGGGCCGGGGGCGCCGTGAGCGCCCGGATGTTCCCTCCACCGTGTGCCGGGAGGCGGCCCCGGCGCGCCCCGGGACCGCCCGGGCACGGCGGACCACCGGCCACAGGCAACCGATGCCCCACTCGAAGGAGGACCACCACATGACCACCCGGTATCCGTTCACCGCCGTCGTCGGCATGGCCGATCTGCGGCTGGCGCTGCTGCTCAACGCGGTCAGCCCCGCGGTGGGCGGTGTCCTCGTCCGCGGCGAGAAGGGCACGGCGAAGAGCACGGCGGTGCGGGCGCTGACGGAGCTGCTGCCGGCGGTGCGCACCGTGCCGGGCTGCCGGTTCAGCTGCGACCCGGCCGCGCCCGACGCGCAGTGCCCCGACGGGCCGCACGAGGCGGGGGCATCGGCGTCCTCGGATCTGCGGCCGGCCCGGATGGTCGAACTGCCCGTCGGCGCCTCGGAGGACCGGCTCGTCGGCGCCCTGGACATCGAGCGGGCCCTCGCGGACGGAGTCAAGGCGTTCGAGCCCGGGCTGCTGGCCGAGGCGCACCGCGGCATCCTGTACGTCGACGAGGTCAATCTGCTGCACGACCACCTGGTCGACGTCCTGCTGGACGCCGCCGCCATGGGCGCCAGCCACGTGGAACGCGAGGGCGTCTCGGTGACGCACGCCTCCCGGTTCCTGCTCGTCGGCACCATGAACCCCGAAGAGGGCGAGCTGCGGCCGCAGTTGCTCGACAGGTTCGGGCTGACGGTCGAGGTCGCCGCGTCCCGGGATCCCGAGCAGCGCGTCGAGGTGGTGCGCCGCCGGCTGGCCTACGAGGACGATCCGGAGGGCTTCGCCGCGCGCTGGGCCGACGCCGAGCAGGAGATGCGCGAGCGCATCGCGGCGGCCCGTGCGCTGCTGCCGCAGGTGCGGCTGGGCGACTCGGCGCTGCGCCGGATCGCCGCCACCTGCGCGGAGTTCGAGGTGGACGGCATGCGGGCCGACCTGGTGATGGCCCGTACCGCGACGGCGCTGGCCGCCTGGGCGGGGCGTACCGAGGTGCTCGCCGAGGACGTGCGGCAGGCGGCGCTGCTCGCGCTGCCGCACCGGCGCCGCCGCAACCCGTTCGACGCGCCCGGTCTGGACGAGGACAAGCTCGACCGGGTGCTGGAGGAGCACGGCGAGGACGACGGGCCGGAGCCGGACGGTCCGGACGACGGGCCGCAGGGCCCGGACGACGGGCCCGGCGGCGGTGTGCCGCCGCAGCGGGACGGCCGGGAGGAGACTCCGGCTGCGGGCGGGGAGCCGCCCGCAGCCGAACAGGACGGCCCCGCGGCGCCGGAGGCCCCGCAGCCGTCGCCCGGCGAGGCGGACGCCGGGGCGCAGCCCGAGGGCGCACCGGGCGCGGGCAGCGGCGAGAGCGCGGAGGGCGCGGGCGGCGGCGCGGCCGGCGAGCGGCCCGCGGCGCCGACCGGTGAGACGTTCCGTGCCCGGACGCTGACCGTCCCCGGCCTGGGCGAGGGCGCGGCCGGACGGCGCTCCCGCGCGCGCACGGCACACGGCAGGACGACCGGGTCGCGCCGGCCGCAGGGCGCGCTGGGCAAGCTGCACCTGGCCGCGACCGTGCAGGCGGCGGCCCCGCACCAGCACGCACGCGGGCGCGCCGGCAGCGGCCTGCTGGTGCGCCGGGACGATCTGCGGGAGGCCGTGCGGGAGGGCCGCGAGGGCAACCTCGTGCTCTTCGTCGTGGACGCGTCCGGCTCGATGGCGGCGCGGCAGCGGATGAGCGCGGTCAAGGGCGCGGTGCTCTCGCTGCTGCTGGACGCCTACCAGCGGCGGGACAAGGTCGGGCTGATCACCTTCCGGCGCGGCGAGGCGGAGGTGGCGCTGCCGCCGACCTCCTCGGTGGACGCGGCGGCAGCGCGTCTGGAGTCGCTGCCGACCGGTGGGCGCACCCCGCTGGCCGCCGGGCTGCTGCGGGCCCGCGAGGTGCTGCGGGTGGAGCGGCTGCGCGACCCGGCGCGGCGCCCGCTGCTGGTCACCGTCACGGACGGGCGCGCGACCGGCGGGCCGGAGCCCGTCGTACGGGCGCGCAAGGCGGCACAGCTGCTGGCCGCCGACGGGACGGCCTCGGTCGTCGTCGACTGCGAGGCCGGGTACGTACGGCTCGGCCTCGCCGCCGAGTTGGCCGCGCACCTGGGCGGCGAGGCCGTCACCCTGGACGAGCTGCGTGCCGACACGGTTTCCGAACTCGTACGCCACGCCACGGACACACGGAGGGCCGCGTAATGCCGAAGGGACAGCCGGAGGTCGTACCCCAGGACGGGCTGACGACCCGGCAGCGCAGGAACAGGCCGCTGCTCGCGGTGCACACCGGTATCGGCAAGGGCAAGTCCACGGCGGCCTTCGGGCTGGCGCTGCGGGCCTGGAACCAGGGCTGGCCGATCGGGGTGTTCCAGTTCGTCAAGTCCGCCAAGTGGAAGGTCGGCGAGGAGCGGGCGCTGCGGGTACTCGGCGCCACCGGCGAGGGCGGCAGCGTCACCTGGCACAAGATGGGCGAGGGCTGGTCGTGGATCCAGCGCAACGTCCAGGACGGCGCCCTGAGCAACGAGGCGGCGGCCCGCGAGGGCTGGGAGCAGGTCAAGCGCGATCTGGCGGCCGAGACCTACCGGCTGCTGGTGCTCGACGAGTTCGCCTACCCGCTGCACTGGGGCTGGGTCGACGTCGACGAGGTCGTCTCGGTGCTGCGCGAGCGGCCCGGCGCCCAGCACGTCGTCATCACCGGCCGCAACGCGCCGCAGGCGCTGGTCGACGCGGCCGACCTGGTCACCGACATGTCCAAGGTCAAGCACCCGATGGACGCGGGCCAGAAGGGCCAGCGGGGCATCGAGTGGTGAGGGCGCAGTGCCCGGGCGCCGCGGGGAGCACGGTGTGATCGACGTACCGCGGCTCGTCGTCGCCGCGCCCGCCTCGGGCAGCGGCAAGACGACGGTGGCCACCGGGCTGATGGCCGCGTTCGCACGGCGCGGCCTGGCCGTCTCCCCGCACAAGGTCGGGCCCGACTACATCGACCCCGGCTACCACGCGCTGGCCACCGGCCGGCCCGGCCGCAACCTGGACGCCTATCTGTGCGGGCCGGACCGGATCGCGCCGCTGTTCGGACACGGTGCCGCCGGGGCCGGACTGGCCGTCGTCGAGGGCGTGATGGGGCTGTTCGACGGCGCGGCGGGCCAGGGCGAGCTGGCCTCGACCGCCCATGTGGCGAAGCTGCTGCGGGCACCCGTCGTGCTCGTCGTCGACGCCTCGTCGCAGTCCCGGTCGGTGGCGGCGCTGGTGCACGGGTTCGCCTCCTGGGACCCGGAGGTGCGGCTCGGCGGCGTCGTGCTGAACAAGGTGGGCTCCGAGCGGCACGAGGCGCTGCTGCGGGAGGCGCTGGACGCCTCCGGGGTGCCGGTGCTCGGCGTGCTGCGGCGCTCCGGCGCGGTGGACACGCCCTCGCGTCACCTGGGGCTCGTACCGGCGGCCGAGCGCCGCCGGGAGGCGCTGGACTCCGTCGACGCGCTCGCCGCACAGGTGCACGCGGGCTGCGACCTGGACGCGCTGCTCGCGCTCGCACGGTCCGCTCCCCCGCTGCCGGAGGCGCCCTGGGACCCGGCCGCCGAGGTCCCGCGGGGCGCGGCACGGCCCCGGATCGCGGTGGCGGGCGGGCCCGCTTTCACGTTCTCCTACGCCGAGCACGGCGAACTGCTGCGGGCGGCGGGCGCCGACGTCGTGCCCTTCGACCCGCTGCGGGACGAGACGCTGCCGGAGGGCACCGACGGGCTGGTGATCGGCGGCGGCTTCCCCGAGGTGTACGCGCCGCAGCTGTCGGAGAACGCCGCGCTGCGCGCCCGGATCGCCCGCTTCACCGGCCCGGTGGCCGCCGAGTGCGCCGGACTGCTGTACCTGGCACGGGAGTTGGACGGGCAGCCCATGTGCGGGGTGCTCGACGCCACCGCGACGATGAGCGAACGGCTCACCCTCGGCTACCGCGAGGCCGTCGCGGTGGCGGACAGCGCCCTCGCGGCGGCCGGGACCCGGGTGCGCGGCCACGAGTTCCACCGCACCGTCCTCGAACCCGGCAGCGGTGCCACACCCGCGTGGGGCGTCACCCGGCCTGAGCGCCGCACGGAGGGCCACATCGGCGGCGCCGACGGCGCCGTGCACGCCTCCTATCTGCATGTGCACTGGGCCGCCGCGCCCGCGATGGCGGCGCGGTTCGCCGCCCGGTGCGCCAGGGACGCGGCATGACCGGACGGCGGACCGGCACCGGGGACGACGGCCGGCGGGCGGAGACCGTCGCCGTCGGCGTGGGCTGCTGCGCGGGGGTCGGCGCACCGGAGGTGCTGGAGCTGGTACGGGCCGTCCTGCTCCGGGCGGGGCTGCCCGCCGGGCAGGTCACGCTCCTGGCGACCGTCGAGGCACGCTCACGGGAGCCGGGCCTGCGGGCGGCGGCGGCCACGCTCGGCGTACCGCTGCGCGCCTACCCGGCGGCCCGGCTGGCCCGCGAACGGGTCCCCCACCCCTCGGACTTCGCCCACGCGACGCTGGGCACACCCTCGGTCGCGGAGGCGGCGGCACTGCTCGCGGCGGCCGGGGAGGAGACCGGGGGCGGCGCGCCCCCGGGAGACCGCGCGCACGGGGGCCTGGTGCACGGGGAGACGGCGCACGGGGAGACGGCCCACGGGGAGACGGCCCACGGCCGGACGGTGCGCCGGGACGACGCGGCACACACGGGCCCGGCACACACGGACCAGAGGCACACGGCCCCGGCGGACACGGGCCGGGCGCGCACGGACCCGGTGCACGGTCGGACGGTGCCCGGTCGGGACGCGGTGGGTGCGGGACGGGAGTCCGGGAGCGGTGGTGCCGGCCGGGTGCGGTTGCTCGTGGGGAAGACGCGGTCGCCGGTGAGCGGCGGACGCCCGGCGCGGGCCACGGCGGCCGTGGCGGCCGGGCCGGGACCGAAGGAGGCGGTATGAGCGCGCACGGGCCGGATCTGCGGCACCACGGCGATGCCGAAGTACGCGGCGCGGGCGCGGCGTTGACCGATCTGGCCGTCAACGTCCGCACGGGCACGCCCCCGGCGTGGCTCGTCTCCCGGCTGACGGCCTCCCTCGCCGGGCTCGCCTCCTACCCCGACGACGGGCCCGCGCGCCGCGCCGTCGCCCGCAGGCACCGGCTGTCCGTCGAGGAGGTGCTGCTGACGGCGGGCGCGGCCGAGGCGTTCGTCCTGCTCGCCCGGGCGCTCCCGGCCCGCCGGCCGGTCGTCGTGCATCCGCAGTTCACCGAGCCGGAGGCGGCGCTCCGGGACGCGGGGCACCTCGTGGAGCGGGTACTGCTGAGCGCCGGGGAAGGGTTCACGCTGCGCGGCGAGGACGTCCCGGCGGACGCGGATCTCGTCGTCGTCGGCAACCCGACGAACCCGACGTCGGTCCTGCACCCGGCGGCCACCTTGGCCCGACTCGCCCGGCCCGGCCGTACGTTGATCGTCGACGAGGCGTTCATGGACGCGGTGCCGGGCGAACAGGAGTCGCTGGTACCGCTGTTGCGGGAGCTTCCCGGGCGGACGGTGGTCCTGCGCAGCCTCACCAAGACCTGGGGGCTGGCCGGGCTCCGGATCGGCTATGTGCTCTCGGACCCGGCCACCGTGCGGGAACTGGCCGCGCACCAGCCGCTGTGGCCGGTCTCCGCTCCGGCGCTGACGGCGGCCGAGGCGTGCTCGGCGCCCGAGGCGCTCGCCGAGGCGGAGACGGCGGCCGAGCGGTTCACCCGGGACCGCGCCCATCTGCGCCGCGGGCTGGCCGTGTTCGCCGCCGCGGGCCTGCGCGAGGCCACGCCCGCGCCCCGGGCGCCCTTCCTGCTGGTGCGCCACCCCCGGGCGCAGGCGCTCCGCTCCCGGCTGCGCGCGCTCGGCTTCGCGGTGCGGCGCGGGGACACCTTCCCGGGGCTGGGCGAGGAGTGGTTCCGGCTGGCCGTCCGGGACCGGCGTACGACGGACCGCTTCACCGAGGCGCTGGGCACCGCCCTCGCCGAACAGGAGCCCCCGCCCGGGGGCGGCGCCCGGCGGACACCGGGAGCCCCGTGGCCCCGCACCTCGGACCGCACCTCTTCGGAACGCACCTTTTCGGAAGGCACTCCCTCGGAAGGCACTCCCTCGGGACGCACTGCCTCGGAATGCGCTCCCTCGGAACGCGCTCCTTCGGGACGGACAGCGCCGGGCTGACGTCCGTCGGCGGGGCCGAGGGCGGGTGCGCGGCGCACACCGGGGGCCGGCTCGCTCCGGACACATGGTCGAATGGGCAGGCCCCGCAGCGTGCGCCCCGCGCGCCCCCGCGGGCCCGCACGCCCGCACCCGCACCCGCACCCGAGGAGGGAACCCCGTGCCCGAGATCCTGCGGCACCCCGGCACCGTGCTGACGGACCACGTCTTCTCCGTGCCTCTGGACCACGCCCGGCCCGACGGCGAGCGGATCGAGGTGTTCGCCCGGGAAGTGGTCGCGGCGGACAAGGAGCGCGAGGAGCTGCCCTGGCTGCTGTTCCTCCAGGGCGGGCCGGGGCACTCCTCGCCCCGCCCGGTCGGCCGGGACGCCTGGCTGCCGGTCGCGCTGCGCCACTACCGGGTGCTCCTGCTCGACCAGCGCGGCACCGGCCGCTCCACCCCGGCCAACCGCCAGTCGCTCGCCGCCCGGGGCGCGGCCGAGGACCAGGCCGCGTATCTGGCGCACTTCCGTGCCGACTCCATCGTCCGCGACGCGGAACACATCCGGCGGGAGCTGCTGGGCGAGGGCAGCACCTGGTCGACGCTGGGGCAGAGCTTCGGCGGGTTCTGCACGCTCGCCTATCTGTCGTACGCGCCGGAGAGCATCCGGGAGGCGTTCGTCACCGGCGGCCTGCCGGGGCTGCGCACCGACGTGGCGGAGGTGTACCGGGCCGCGTACCCGCGGGTGGCCGCCAAGAACGCGCAGTTCTACGCCCGTTACCCGGGGGATGTGCGGCGGGTGCGGGAGATCGTGGAGCATCTGGCGGCGCACGAGGTGAAGCTGGCGGACGGCAGCCCGCTGACGGTGGAGCGCTTCCAGTGGCTGGGCATGCTGCTGGGCCAGGGCAGCGGCGCGCACACGCTGCACTATCTGCTGGAGAACGCCTGGGTGCGGGGCGTGACGGGACCGGAGCTGTCGGACGGCTTCCTGGAGGCCGTCCGTGCGCAGGTCTCGCTGGCCGGCGCCCCGCTGTTCGCCACGGTGCACGAGTCGTGCTACGCGCAGCGGTCGGTGAGCCCGGAGGGGACGCGGTGGGCGGCGCAGCGGGTCCGCGCGGAGTTCCCCGACTTCGATGCGGAGCGCGCGCTGCGGACGCCGGACGCACCGGTGTACTTCACCGGCGAGATGATCTACCCCTGGATGTTCGACGTCGACCCGGCGCTGATCCCGCTGCGGGAGACGGCACGGCGGCTGGCGGAGCGGGGCGACTGGCCCGACCTCTACGACCCGCGGCGGCTGGCCGCCAACGAGGTGCCGGTGTACGCGGCCGTCTACCACGACGACATGTACGTCGACCGCGAGCACTCGCTGGCCACCGCCCGGGCCGTGCCGAACACCCGGGTGTGGGTGACCAACGAGTGGGAGCACGACGCGCTGCGGGTGAGCGGCGGCGCGGTGCTGGAGCGGCTGATCGGCATGGCCCGCGGCGAGGTGTGAAGGCCGCACACCGGTGACGGCCGCACACCGGTGACGGGACCGCGGCCGTCGGCCCGGAGCGGGCGGCGGCCGCGGTCCGGTGACGAGGACGGGAACGGTGACGGGAACGGCCGGTGTCCGCCGGTGTCCGGGGACCGGCGGCGGCTCAGGAGCGGCCGTGCGCCCGGCGCCACTCCTCGACGGCGGCCTCGACGTCGAAGGGGACCAGCCGGTGCGGCGGGCCCTCCGGCGGGTGCCGGACGGCCTCCTCGATCCGGGAGTTGATCTCGTCGAGGAGCGTGCGCACCTCGCGCTCGGACCGGGCCCGAGCGGCCTTCTCCCGCGCCTCCTGGGCGTCCTTGCGCAGGGCGAGGGAGGGCGGCAGATACGAGAGGTTCTCGTCCCGCATCTTGCGCTCGACCCACCACTGTTCGGTGTACGGCTTGTCGAGGCCGGGCAGCGGCTTGCCCGCACCGGGCAGCTGCGCGAAGTCCCCGCGCTCCTCGGCCTCGCGGATCTGGCGGTCGGCCCAGGTCTCGAAGCTGACGCCGGGAGGCTTGCGTTCGGTCATCGCCGGTCCTTTCTCACACGTCGGGCGCGGTGGAGGGCCACACGGTCGCCACACACGGCCACCCGGCCACCCGGCCACCCAGCCACACGGCCACACGGCCACACGGCCGCAGAGCCAGGGAGCTCCCGCCGTGGCCGGGTGGGGGCCGTGCCTGCCATGGTCCCAGGCTCCGCGCGCCCGGCGGCGGCCGGCGGCGGTCCGGACGGGAGGCGGCGGGACGGTGCGGACACGACCTAGGGAGCCGGTGGAGCCACGCCTCGGGCGACGCCGAGCGTCACCGCGTCCTGGGGGCGCAGCCGCAGGCTCTCGGCGGTCTCCGCCACCCGGTCGGGGCCGCGCTTGAGGACGGCCGCTGCGGATTCGGGGGCGATCACCGAGAAGTAGCTGTCGGGTGTGGTCCACAGCCTCTCCGGCGCGGCCAGCGCCAGCGCGCCGCCGGAGCCGCCCTCGCCGATCAGCAGGGAGGTGACGGGGACGCCCGTCTCGGCCACGGCGGCGAAGGTCTCGGCGACGGCCCCGCCGGTACCGGCCCGTTCGTCCTCGGGCCCGTTGGCGGCGCCCGGGGTGTCGATCAGGGTGAGGACGGGGATGCCGAGCCGGTCCGCGGTGCGCAGCAGCCGTACGGCCGTGCGGTACCCGGCGGGGCGGGTGGGTGTGCCGCACTGTGCGGCGAAGGCGACGGTGCGCCCGGCGTGCCGCCCGAAGCCGCAGCGCATCCCGGGGTCGGTGCCCGAGCACCGGTCGCCGCTGATCTCCTCGCGGTCGTCGAAGTAGGCGTCCAGATATGCCTCGGCGCGGGGCGGCCCGGCGGCGCGGGCGCGGGCGACGGCCTCGCCGCCGGTGCGCGGCAGGGCTCCGGCGGCCGCGGCGCCGGGCCCGTCGGTGGCCGGGAGCGCGTACGGGACGGGCGCCGGCTCCGGCGCGGGACCGCCACCGGTCAGCAGCGCGAGCCAGCGGCCGACGGCGCGGCCGAGCGCCGCCTCGGGGACGAGCTGGTCGAGATGTCCGGCCGCGTGCTGGGCCTCGGCGGTGTAGGCGGCCGGGTCGGCGCCGGCGGGGCGCACCCGGGAGCCGGCGAAGGCGGCCTGGGCGCCGGGCAGGGCGAGCACCACGTCGGCCGCCGCGGCGAGCGTCGCCCAGCCGCCGCCGGTCGTCGGGTCGCGCACGACGGCGAGCTGGGCGAGGCCGGCCCGCCGGGTGAGCGAGGTCTGCCGGGCCACGCGCTGGAGCTGGACGAGGGCACGCATGCCCTCCTGCATCCGGCTGCCGCCGGTGGCGACGATGCTGACCACCGGCAGCCTGCGGGCGCGTGCCGTGCGGTGCGCCGCCTCGATGCGCGCGCCGGTGCGCTCGCCGAGCGAGCCGCCGAGGTAGCCGAACTCGAAGGAGAGCAGGACCGCTTCGACGCCCGCGACCCGTCCGGTGCCGCACACCACCGACTCGCGCTCGCCGGTGCGTGCGGCGGCCCGCTGCCGGGCGGCGCCGTAACCGGGCCAGCCGAGCGGCCCGTCGCCGTCGGACGACGGCTCTTCCGCCCCGCCGCACACCTCGGCGTCCGTACC
>NZ_BJMM01000068.1 GCF_006539165.1 Streptomyces cacaoi
GGCCGGGCGGACCCTACACCGGTCCGCCCGGCCGCCCGGCGCTCCGGCGCCGGCTCACCACTCGACGGGCAGGGACAGGGGCGACTTGGCGGGAGAGTCGTCGTCCCAGCGTGGGAGCTCGCGGTCGGAGAGCCGCAGCCCGGGGAAGCGGTCCAGCAACGCCTCCAGCCCGACCTCCAGTTCGGCCCTGGCCAGGTGCGCCCCGAAACAGTTGTGCACTCCCCGGCCGAAGGCCACGTGCGGGTTGTCCGTCCGCCCGAGATCCAGCACGTCCGCGCGCTCGAACACCGTCTCGTCGAGGTTGGCCGACGCAATGACCGGAATGACCGCCTCCCCCGCCCGGATGTGCCGCCCCCGCACCTGGATGTCCTCCGTGGCCAGCAGGATGACGGGCCCGTTCATCACGGGAAGGAAGCGCAGCAGCTCCTCCACGGCACGCGGCAGCAGCGTGCGGTCGTCGCGCAGCCGGGCGAACTCCGCGGGCCGGCTCAGCAACTGGTGCACCGCGTTGGCGAGGAACATGGTGGTCGTCCGGTAGCCGGCGACCAGCATCGACAGCCCGAAGGCGACCACACTCCGCGTGCTCAGCTCACCGGCGTCCCGGCGGCGCACCAGATCGCTGAGCACGTCGTCGCCCGGCTCCCGCCGCTTCCGCTCCAGGATCTCCAGCATGTACTCGTGCAACCACGCCGCCACCCGCGCCCGTTCGTCCTGCGCGATCAACGCGCCCAGGGCGGCGTCGGCGGGGGCGAGGAAGTCGTGCCGCTCCGCGTAGGGCAGCCCGGCCAGCTCGCACACCACCAGCAACGGAAACGGTTCCGCGAAGCCGGTCACCAGGTCCCCGGCACGCCCGCCACCGGCGAACTCGTCCAGGATCGACTCCGCCTGGCGCCGGATGGCCGGCCGCCGCCGACGGATCTCCCGGGGGCTGAACGCCTCGGAGACCGCGGCACGCAGGGCCAGATGGTCCGGGCCGTCCAGCTCCATCATCGTGACCAGCAACGGCTCCCCGTCGGCGTCGGCGCCCTCGGGCCGCGCGGGCCAGCCGTCCACCGGGGGCCGGACGAGCCGACGATCGGCGAGCAGATCCCGCACATCGTCGTAGCGCGTCACGAACCATCCGGTGGCATCGAACGGCAGCCGCACCTGTGCGACCGGACATTCGGCACGCATCCGCCGGTACTCCACAGGCGGTCCGACACAGCCCGGCGGCGGCAGCGGGAACTCCTCCGCCTCGGTCTCCGCTTCCGGTCCACGGAACACATCCGTCACAACCGTCCCCTCCCGGTCTCGCCCACAGTTCCGGGCCCCGGCCGCAGCGCGCCGTCTCATTCCACGGCGCACGGCCGGAACCCTCACAGGAGCGTGCCCGGAAGCAACCGGCGGAAGGACCGGCGCCGCCCGGCTCACCCGCATCAGCGACACGGGGCACGGATGACCACCCCATCTCCCGGCGCACGCCCGCCCGTTGAGCGCCCCAGGGCGACGCCCGAGGAGCGCGCCCCACACAAACGGGCCGGGCCCGAGAGTGGCAACCACTCTCGGGCCCGGCCCGTCGTTGCACGCGCCTCAGCGCATCGAACTCAGCTGTCGTCCTCGTCGATGAGGAAGCCTCGCATCGGCGAGGGAGCCTGCGCGGGCTGCGGACCGCCCTGCGGACGCACGGGCGCCATCGGCTGCGTCATCGCCGGCGACATCTGCTGCTGGCCGCCGTACGACTGACCGGCGCCCTGCGTGTGCGGCCCACCCGCGGGCCCGTTGCCGGGACCGGCCATGGAGTGGCCGTTGCTGCCCATCGCCTGGTGGCCGCCCATCGAGCCACCGCCACTGGTGGCGGCGCCCGCCGGGGCACCCGCGCCCGCCGGAGCCATCGAGGGAGACGGCGGCAGCGAAGCGGTGGCCGGAGTCCGCGGCGGGGCGAGCGAGTCGTCCGCCTGGTTCTCCAACTGGCGCAGCTGGCTCTCCAGGTAGGACTTCAGCCGCGTGCGGTACTCCCGCTCGAAGCCACGCAGATCCTCGACCTTGCGCTCCAGCGTGGCGCGCGCGGACTCCAGCGAGCCCATCGCCACCCGGTGCTTCTCCTGGGCGTCCCGCTCCAGGGCGTCGGCCTTCGCACGGGCGTCCCGCTCCAGACCCTCGGCGCGGCTGCGTGCCTCGCCCACGATCTTGTTGGCCTCGGAACGCGCCTCGGCGATGGCCTGGTCGGCCGTCTGCTGGGCCAGGGACAGCACGCGGGCCGCGCTGTCGTTGTTCTGACCCGGCATCTGGGGCGGACCACCCTGCGGCCCGGGACCGCCCTGCGGACCCGGACCACCGGGACCGCCGGGACCACCGGGGCCACCCATCGGGCCACCCTGCTGGTGACCGGGGCCGCCCGGGCCCATCGGACCGCCCTGCGGCCCGGGGCCACCCTGCGGGCCAGGACCACCCGGACCGCCGGGACCGGCAGGCAGCTGCGGCTGTCCACCGGGAAGCTGGGGGGGACCACCCATGCCCTGCTGCTGTTGCGGCGGCACGGGCTGCGGTCCGGATATGGCGGCGGGGACGGGCCCCTGCCCTTGCTGCTGCTGCCGATCCTGAGGTTCAGGTGGCTTTCGCATGCCGCCCTGTTGCTGATTCTGCGCGGCAGCGCGTGTGGCAGCGGCCAGCTTGGCCCGCAGATCCTCGTTCTCCCGCAACAGCCGCGTCAGTTCGGCTTCGACCTCATCGAGGAAGGCATCGACCTCGTCCTCGTCATAGCCTTCACGCAGACGCACGGTCGTGAACTGCTTGTTCCGCACGTCCTCGGGGGTCAGTGGCATCTCTTCACCTCAACGTAAGTCGTCGGCATACCGGCAAGACCATTCCGATCGTTCACAGCCTGGCCACGACGTTGATCAGGATGTAGACGATGATCATGAGCACGAAGAAGGACAGGTCGAGCGCCACGCCCCCGAAGCGCAGCGGCGGGATGAACCGCCGCAGAAGCTTGAGTGGCGGATCAGTGACAGTGTAGGTGGCCTCCAGAACGACCACCATCGCCTTGCCGGGTTGCCATGAGCGGGCGAACTGGAAGACGTAGTCCATCACCAGCCGGAAGATCAGCACGAGCAGGAAGCAGTACAGCGCGACTTGGACCACGTCCAGTGCGGTTCTCATCTGCGCGTCCCTCTCCCCTGGGTGCTTCGTGCGGCCTTACGGCCCGTTCCCTTGTTCCTGCGTCTCAGCTCTGGTTGAAGAACCCACCCTCTGCGATGCGGGCCTTGTCCTCCGCCGTGACATCGACGTTAGCAGGAGACAGCAGGAACACCTTCTGCGTCACTCGCTCGATACTGCCGTGCAGACCGAAGACCAGACCAGCCGCAAAGTCGACAAGTCGCTTCGCGTCGGTGTCGTCCATCTCCGTCAGATTCATGATCACCGGAGTGCCCTCACGGAAGTGTTCCCCGATGGTACGGGCCTCGTTGTAGGTCCGTGGGTGCAGCGTGGTGATCCGGTACGGCTCCCGTTCGGACACAACTTTGGGCATGATCACCGGTGCGCTCTTCTCCACGTTCTGGCGTTCAGGTGTGATGGATGACACCGGAGCAATTCTCCCGGCTCGTCCGTTTTCGGCAACTACCGCCGAGGAGGGCTCCTGTTCGCTCTCGCGTTGCGCCGGCGGGTGCACGACCCGCACCGACTCCTCGGGTTCGGTCTTCTCAAGAGAGTGATGTGACGGTTCCGACTGGTACCGCCGACGGTCCCGTTCGGGCTCCGGCTCGGGCTCGAACTCGTCATCGGGGTCGAACCCCCGGCCGTCGTACCCATCGTCCTCCACGAGGCCGAGGTAGACCGCCATCTTGCGCATCGCGCCGGCCATTCTCTGCGTCCTCCGCTCTGTGGTGGATCGACTCCGTCACCGTCCCCGGTGGCCCTGGATCCACGCAGCCTCTCCGCTCGCTTTTCCGGGCGGAAATGACCATATTTTCTGCTGTGGTCCGACTCGCTTCGCGACGTTACCGGAGCCGGGGTCGCTCTCCGAGTACCGCACTGCCGACGCGCACATGTGTCGCTCCCGCCAGTACCGCCTCTTCAAGATCCGAGCTCATCCCTGCCGAGACCATGTTGGCAGCAGGATGCGCCTCCCGCAGGCCCGTTGAGATTTCCCTCAACCGCTCGAAGGCGTCCCGCGGGTTCCCAGCGTACGGACCGGCCAGCGGAGCGACCGTCATCACTCCGTCCAGCCGCAGCATTTGGGCGCCGGCCACGGCTTCGGCCAGCTCCTCGACGCCGTCCGGCGCCACACCTCCGCGCTCTCCCACGGAGCCTGACGGGGCATCGAGCGCGACCTGCACCAGGCAGCCGAGTTCACGCTCGGCGCGTTCGGCCGCGCGGGAGAGAGAGGTCACGAGCCGCAGCCGGTCCACCGAGTGCACGTAGTGCGCGTAACCGGCAACGGAGCGCGTCTTGTTGGTCTGCAACTGACCGACGAAGTGCCAGGTGAGCGGGGCGTCGGCGCAGGCGGCCGCCTTGGGTGCGGCGTCCTGGTCGCGGTTCTCCGCCACGTGCCGCACGCCGAGTTCCGCGAGAAGCCTCACATCGCTCGCCGGGTAGGTCTTGGTGACGACGACGAGCGTCACGTCCTCGCGCTTGCGCCCCGCGGCGACGCACGCGCTCTCGATACGCTCCTCGACGCGTGCCAGATTGCCCGCCAGTTCGGCCTTCCGTGCCGACTCGTGGGGCTCCGGCGCAGCCTGAGCCGTCATCACTCAGCTCTCCTCGATCCAGACATAACTCGCGAGTCTTCCCGTCGTCCCGTCCCTGCGGTACGAGAAGTGGTCGGCCGACTCCAGGGTGCAGACCGGCGACTGTTCCAGGCTTGTGACACCGGCCCGTGCGAGCTGTGCCCGGACGGCCGCGGCCATGTCGACGGCGGGGGTTCCCTGCCGGGTCGTCGCGCGCGCCTCCGGTACGACGGCGGAGACGTCCTCGCGCATCTGCTCCGGCACCTCGTAGCACCGGCCGCAGACGGCGGGCCCCGTACGCGCGACGATGCGTTCGGGCCTGGCGCCCAGCTTCGCCATCGCTTCCACGGTCACCTCCGCCACGCCCGCCCGCACACCCGGGCGCCCGGCGTGCGCCGCTCCCACGACGGCGGCGACGGGGTCGACCAGGAGCACGGGGGTGCAGTCGGCGGTCAGCACCGCGAGGGCGAGGCCCCGGCGCGCGGTGACGACGCCGTCCACCGCGGGCGCCTCGTCGCCGAACGGCGCGTCCACCACGGCCACGTCGCTCCCGTGCACCTGGTGCATCCACACCACACCCGCGGGCGAGAGCCCCAACGCCTCTGCTGCGCGCCGGCGGTTGGTCCGTACCGCTTCCGGGTCGTCACCGACGGCCCCGCCGAGATTGAGCTGCTCATACGGAGCGGCGCTCACCCCGCCCCACCTGTCGGTGAAGGCGAAGTGGGCGCCGCCGGCCGTCTCGTGCTGCGTTATCACTTCAGGAAGTCCGGCACATCCAGCTCTTCCGCCTGGCTGTCCTGGTACGGGCGGGCCGGGGGCACCTGCGGTGAGGTCGTCGGAGGCGGCGGCACCTCGCTCACCGGGGACGGCTCGGTACGCGCGGGCGGCTCCTCCTCGCGCGGGGTGACCGCACCGAGGCCGCCGAAGGACGGCCGCTCGGGCTCCGGTTCGGGGCTCGGGACGGACGGCGTCTCCTCCTTGTACGAGGAGGCGGCCGACGAGGACGAGGACGAACCGAGCGCCTTCTCGCCCTTCTTGGCGGGCGGCTGGCCGCCGTCGAAGCCCGCGGCGATGACCGTCACCCGGACCTCGTCGCCCAGCGCGTCGTCGATGACCGCGCCGAAGATGATGTTCGCCTCGGGGTGCGCGGCCTCGCTCACCAGCTGGGCCGCCTCGTTGATCTCGAACAGACCGAGATCCGAGCCACCGGAGATGGACAGCAGCACCCCGCGGGCCCCGTCGATGGACGCCTCCAGCAGCGGGGAGGAGATCGCCATCTCGGCAGCGGCCACCGCGCGGTCGTCACCGCGCGCCGAGCCGATACCCATGAGGGCCGAGCCGGCCTCGGACATCACGGACTTGACGTCGGCGAAGTCGAGGTTGATCAGACCCGGGGTGGTGATGAGGTCGGTGATGCCCTGGACACCGGAGAGCAGCACCTGGTCCGCCGACTTGAACGCGTCCAGCACGCTCACCTGGCGGTCGGAGATGGACAGCAGCCGGTCGTTGGGGATGACGATGAGGGTGTCGACCTCGTCGCGCAGGCCGGCGATGCCGTCCTCGGCCTGGTTGGCGCGACGCCTGCCCTCGAAGGTGAACGGGCGGGTGACCACACCGATCGTCAGGGCACCGAGCGAGCGGGCGATGTTGGCGACGACGGGTGCGCCGCCGGTGCCGGTGCCGCCGCCCTCGCCCGCGGTGACGAAGACCATGTCGGCCCCCTTGAGGACCTCCTCGATCTCCTCGCGGTGGTCCTCGGCGGCCTTGCGGCCGACATCCGGATTGGCGCCGGCGCCGAGTCCACGGGTGAGCTCACGGCCCACATCGAGCTTGACGTCGGCGTCGCTCATCAACAGGGCTTGCGCATCGGTGTTGATCGCGATGAACTCGACGCCCTTGAGACCGACCTCGATCATCCGGTTGATGGCGTTCACGCCACCGCCGCCGATTCCGACGACCTTGATGACTGCGAGGTAGTTCTGCGGTGCTGCCACGTCGAAGGCCTCTCGCCTCGAGTTACGTATCCCTGTGGGGCGGTTCGAACGCCGACCCGAACCCTAAGCGTGCAGTTTAGGGTTACCAGTGCCTGTCCCAGTCGGACTCTTCGCAACGGACACTAAGTCGACAAGTGCTGGGTGTTCAACGAACACGCCGAACCTCCCGTTTTTCTTTTCACCCTATGTGATCAGGCTGTGTGGTAGCCATCCAGGGTGCTCACCTGCGGCTGTGCCCGTCAACTGACCTTGCGTGCCGGGCCGGTTGTCGTCGGCCCCTGCGTACCGGTGTCCCGAACGTGCCGGACCGCGCTTCGCGAAGAGCCTTCCGCGGCCGCGCGGTCGTGCCGTGCGGCTGCCGAACCAGGGTGCTCACCTGCGACTGTGCCCGTCAACTGACACGGCCGACCCGTCAACTGTCCGACGCAGCGGGAGCGCCCGGAACGGAAACGTCGAAGCGGTCGGCGCCCTTCGCGGCTTTCATCACCGCCGTAAGGGACTTGGCCTTCGCGGCACCGCGTTCGGCGCTTCCCCAACGGACCGTACGGTCACCGGACAGCTCCAGGGTGATGTCGTCGTAGGAGCGGACGCGGATGACACGGGTGGCCCTGTGGACGGATTGCGGAAGCGCTGCGGCCACGCTCGCCGCTTCGCGGCGCAGCCGCGCCGTGCCGAAGTAGCGGAATCCACGGCCGTGCTCGCGGTCCAGGACGAGAAGCGGAACCTTTCGTGGCGGTTTGCCGACTGTGGCGAATCGCACGCCTTCGGAGTCCACTTCGACGTATTCCCCGGCGTTCTCCATGACCAGTTCCGGCCGTCTCTCGGTCACCTTCAGGCCGATTCCGTGCGGCCAGGAGCGGACCGCCTCGACGTCCCGTACGCGGGGCAGCGCGGCGCGTACCCGGCGTTCGGCGGCCGCCGTGTCGATCGTCACGAGCGGGGCGCCGGTGGGGACGGCGGCGGCGCGGAGCACTTCGCGCTCGCCCAGCACCCGGGTGCCGCTGACCGAGACGTGCTCCAGGCGCAGCCACGGCGAGCCGTACAGCGCCCAGGTGCCGAACCCGCCCAGCAGCACGGCCAGGACGGCGACGAGGAGCAGGGTGCGGCGGCGGGAGAGCCGCGGGCCCGGCCGGCCGCCGTCGTCGGAGCCGGCGCCGCCGGGGGCGCGCGACGGGCCGGGGCGTGCGCTCGCGCGTCCGCCCCGGCCGGCCGGGCCCGCCGGCCCGGTGGTCTCGGTCGCCTTGGTCGCTCTGGCCGCTCTGACCACCGGGACACCCTGCTCTCTCTCGCCGGCCGCGCCCGCCCGCCTCAGCCTTGGCGGCGCGCGGCGATCGCCTCGTACACCATGCCGACCAGCAGCTCGTCGGCGTCGCGCCGGCCGAACTCGGCAGCGGAGCGGGCCATGGTGGTGAGCCGCTGGGGGTCGGCGAGGACCGGGAGCACATTGCTCTGGATCCACTCCGGCGTCAGCTCGGCGTCGTCCACGAGCAGTCCGCCGCCCGCCTTGACGACCGGCTGGGCGTTCAGCCGCTGTTCGCCGTTGCCGATGGGCAACGGGACGTAGGCGGCGGGCAGCCCGACGGCCGACAGTTCCGCGACGGTCATCGCGCCCGCGCGGCAGAGCATCATGTCGGCCGCGGCGTACGCGAGGTCCATGCGGTCCACATACGGTACCGGGACATAGGGCGGCATTCCGGGCATCTGGTCGACGTGGGGAAGTTCGTTCTTCGGGCCGACCGCGTGCAGCACCTGGATACCGGCCCGCTGGAGGGACGGGACGGCCTGCTGCACGACCTCGTTGAGCCTGCGCGCGCCCTGCGAGCCGCCGGAGACGAGCAGCGTCGGCAGATGCGCGGCGAGCCCGAACGCGGCGCGCGCCTCGGGGCGTACGGCGCCGCGGTCCAGGGTGGCGATGTTGCGCCGCAGCGGAATGCCGATGTAGCGGGCGCCGCGCAGCTTGCTGTCGGGGGTGGAGACGGCGACCGCGTGCGCGTAACGCGAACCGATCTTGTTGGCAAGGCCGGGGCGGGCGTTGGCCTCGTGCACCACGATGGGCACGCCCACGCGCTTGGCCGCCAGAAAGGCCGGCAGCGCGACGTATCCGCCGAAGCCGACGACGCAGTCCGCCTTCGTCTGCTCCAGGATCTGCTCCGCCGCCTTGATGGTGCCGCGCAGCCGCCCGGGCACGGTGATCAGCTCGGGTGTGGGTTTGCGCGGCAGCGGTACGGCCGGGATGAGCTCCAGCTGGTAGCCGCGCTCGGGCACGAGTCGCGTCTCCAGGCCGCGCTCCGTACCGAGGGCCGTGATCCCCACGGTCGGGTCCTGCCTGCGCAGGGCGTCCGCGAGGGCGAGCGCGGGCTCGATATGGCCGGCGGTCCCCCCACCGGCGAGTACGACGTGCACGCTGTTTCACCGCTCTCCGGACGGCGGCCGTGAGGTCCGCCGTCTCATCGTCTTCTCTCTCTTCCGGCCGGAGGTGCCCCCCGGGATACGCAGCACCCCTGCCGGCCCTCCCCGTGGCCCGCGCCGCCCGGAAGCGGGCCGCTGGGCCAGGGCAGCGCGCGCCGCGGGATCGCTGCGCGCGAACGCGATCAGCAGCCCCACGGCGAACATTGTCGGCAGCAGCGCGGAACCACCGTAGGAGAACAGCGGGAGCGGGACGCCGGCGATCGGCAACAGACCGAGCACCGCACCGACATTGATCACTGCCTGAGCGGTGATCCAGGTGGTCACGCCTCCCGCGGCAAACCGTACGAAGGGATCCTCCGTGCGTCCGGCCACGCGGATACCCGCATAGCCTAGAGCCGCGAAGAGAGCGAGTACCGACAGCGTCCCCGCCAGTCCGAGTTCCTCCCCGGTCACGGCGAAGATGAAGTCGGTGTGCGGTTCAGGGAGTTGACCCCATTTTTCCACACTCGCGCCGAGCCCCGAACCGAACCATCCCCCCGAGGCGAGCGCGTAGATGCCGTGGACGGCCTGCCAGCACTGGTCGTTCGTGCCGGGGTCGGTGGCGCCGATGCAGCCGAGCCGGGAGAGCCGGTTGGGGTTGGTCAGGACGAGGAAGGCCCCGGCGGCGAGCGCGGCGGCGAAGACGCCGGCGAACAGCCGGGTCGGCGCACCGGCCAGCCACAGCAGCCCGAACAGGACGGCGGTGAGGATGAGCGCCGTGCCCATGTCGCCGCCGAGCATGATGAGCCCCAGCAGCAGGAGCGCCATCGGGACGAGCGGAACCAGCATGTGCTTCCACTGCGTCAGCATGTTCTTCTCGCTCTTGCGCGCGAGGAGGTCGGCGCCCCACAGGACGAGGGCGAGCTTGGCGAACTCGCTGGGCTGGAGCTGGAACGGGCCGCCGAGGTAGATCCAGTTCTGGTTGCCGTTCACCTCCTGCCCTATCCCCGGCACCTGCACCAGGCACATCAGCACGATGGAGACCAGCAGCAGCGGGTAGGCCAGCGCCCGGTGCAGCCGTACCGGCGTCCGCGAGCCGATCAGCAGCAGTACGGTGCCGAGCACGGCCGCGATGAGCTGCTTGCTGAAGAAGTAGGTGGAGGACAGGCCCGACTGGAGCGCCTGGATCTGTGAGGCGGAGAAGACCATCACCAGACCGAGGGCCGTGATGAGCAGGCTGCCGCCGAGCACGAGGTAGTAGGCGGTCAGCGGCCGGTCCCAGGTGCCCTTGGCACGTTCGAACAGGCCGCGCGGCCCACGCGGGACGCGGGAGCCGGGACGCCGGGGCGGGCGTACCGGCGCCGGCTGTCTCGGGGCACCGCGCGCCGTGGGCGGTTTGGCGGATCGCGCCGTCATCCTGTCCCCTCCGTCCCACCCGCGCGGTCCGCGGGGACCTGCGGGGTTACTCCTCGCTCGTGGTGTGCGTGGTCTGCGCGGAAGCGAGTGCTCCGACCGCTTCGGCGAACGCGTCGCCGCGCGCGTTGTAGTTGACGAACATGTCCATCGAAGCGCATGCGGGGGCGAGCAGTACGGTATCGCCGGGGCGGGCCAGGGAGTGCGCCGTGCGCACGGCCTCCGCCATCGCCCCAGTGTCGGTGCGCTCCAGGTCGGCCACCGGAACATCCGGCGCGTGTCGCGCCAGGGCTTCCCTGATCAGATGGCGGTCGGCCCCCATGAGCACGGCCGCGCGCAGCCGGGACGCGGAGGCGCGGACGAGTTCGTCGAAGGTGGCGCCCTTGGCGAGCCCCCCGGCGATCCACACGATCGGGTCGTAGGCGGCGAGGGACGCCTCTGCCGCGTGTGTGTTGGTGGCCTTGGAGTCGTCGACGTAGGCGACCCCGCCGACGTCCGCGACGTGCGCGATGCGGTGGGCGTCCGGGCTGAAGGCGCGCAGGCCGTCGCGGACCGCGGTGGCCGGGACGCCGTAGGCGCGGGCGAGGGCCGCGGCGGCGAGGGCGTTGGCGACGTTGTGCGGCGCCGCCGGGCGCACATCGCCGACCTCGGCCAGCTCCTGGGCCTGCTGCTGCCGGTCGGGCACGAAGGCACGGTCGACGAGTACGCCCTCCACGACGCCGAGTTGGGAGGGTGCCGGGGTGCCGAGGGTGAAGCCGATGGCGCGGGCGCCCTCGACGACGTCGGCCTCGCGGACGAGCTGTTCGCTGCGCACCTCGGCCGTCTCGTCGGCGTTGTAGACGCAGGCGACCTGGTTGCCCTCGTACACCCGGCCCTTGTCGGCGGCGTACGCCTCCATCGAGCCGTGCCAGTCGAGGTGGTCCGGCGCGAGGTTGAGGACGGCGGCCGAGTGGGCGCGCAGGCTGGGCGCCCAGTGCAGCTGGTAGCTGGACAGTTCGACGGCGAGCACGTCCAGCCCGTCGTAGGGCTCCTGTTCCAGGACGACGTCGATCAGCGAGACGCCGATGTTGCCGACGGCGGCGGTGCGCAGTCCGGCGGCCCGCAGGATGCAGGCGAGCATGCGGACCGTCGTCGTCTTGCCGTTGGTGCCCGTGACGGCGAGCCACGGCGGGCTGTCCGGGCCGCGCAGCCGCCAGGCCAGCTCCACGTCGCCCCACACCGGGACCCCGGCTGCCGCCGCGGCTGCGAAGAGCGGGCTGGTGGGCTTGAAGCCCGGGGTGGTCACGATCAGCTCGGTGCCCTCGGGCAGGGTGCGGTCGTCGCCGAGCCGCACCGTCATGCCCAGCTGCTCCAGTTCGGCCGCCTGGCGGCGCGGGCCCTCGCCGTCGCCGCCGTTGACGACCGTGACGCGGGCGCCGAGCCGGTGCAGGACGCGTGCGGCCGGCAGCCCGCTGACGCCGAGGCCGGCCACGGTCACGTGCCGACCGGACAGTTCCTTGCCGAGGCGGGTGAGGTCCGCGGTACCGGCCGTGCTCACTTGCTCGCCGCCCAGCCCGCGTAGAAGATGCCGACGCCGACGATGGCGCACATGCCCTGGATGATCCAGAAGCGGACCACGACGAGGACCTCGGACCACCCCTTGAGCTCGAAGTGGTGCTGGAGCGGCGCCATCTTGAAGACGCGCTTGCCGGTGAGCCGGAACGAGCCGACCTGGATGACCACGGACATGGTGATCAGGACGAAGAGGCCGCCGAGGACGGCGAGCAGCAGCTCCGTGCGCGAGCAGATCGCCAGGCCGGCCAGCGCACCGCCGAGGGCCAGCGAGCCGGTGTCGCCCATGAAGATCTTGGCCGGTGAGGTGTTCCACCACAGGAAGCCGAAACAGGCGCCCATCAAGGCCGCGGCGACGACCGCGAGATCGAGTGGGTCCCGTACCTCGTAACAGCCGGGCCCGGCCGTCGCGATGTGCGCGCAGGACTCCTGGTACTCCCAGACGCAGATGAAGACGTAGGCGCCGAAGACCATCACGGAGGCGCCGGTGGCCAGGCCGTCGAGGCCGTCGGTGAGGTTCACGCCGTTCGACATCGCCAGGATCATGAACAGCGCCCAGACGACGAAGAGCACGGGCGGCAGCGCCCAGCCGAAGTCCTGGGTGAAGGACAGCTTCGTGGACGCCGGGGTGAGCTTGCGGGCGTCCTCGAAACTCAGCGCGAGGACGGCGAAGGCGATACCGACGATGAGCTGGCCGGCCATCTTGGCCTTGGCCCGCAGACCGAGGCTGCGCTGTTTGACGATCTTGATGTAGTCGTCCAGGAAGCCGACCAGGCCCATACCGGCGAACAGGAACAGCACCAGCACGCCGGAGAAGGACGGTTTCTCGCCCGCGATCAGCTTGGTGAACCCGTAGGCGAGCAGCGTCGCGAGGATGAAGGCGATACCGCCCATCGTGGGCGTACCGCGCTTGCTGTGGTGGTTGCGGGGCCCGTCGTCCCGGATGAACTGCCCGTAGCCTCTGCGCGCCAGCAGCTTGATCAGCAGCGGGGTCCCGATCAGGGAGAGGAAGAGTCCGATGACCCCGGAGATAAGGATCTGCCTCATCGGGCGGCGCCTCCGCCCTCACCCGTGCCGTCGAGGAGCGCGTTCGCCACCCGCTCCAGACCGACGGACCGGGACGCCTTCACCAGTACGACATCCCCCGCGCGCAGCTGATCGCGCAACAGGTCGACGGCCGCCTCAGCGTCGGACACGTGCACCGACTCCTCACCCCACGAACCCTCGTTCTTGGCGCCCATGTCGAGCCATGCGGCCTCCCGGCCACCGACTGCCACGAGCTTGCTGACGTTGAGCCGGACGGCGAGCCGCCCGATCGCGTCGTGCTCGGCGAGCGCCTCGTCGCCCAGCTCGGCCATCTCGCCCAGCACCGCCCAGGTCCGTCCCCCCCGGTCCTGTGCCGCCCGGCCCATCGCGGACAGCGCACGCAGTGCGGCCCGCATCGAGTCGGGGTTGGCGTTGTAGGCGTCGTTGACGACCGTGACGCCGTCGGCGCGCTCGGTGACCTCCATCCGCCAACGGGACAGGGAGCCGGCCGAGGAGAGCGCATCGGCGATGTCCCCGGCAGACATGCCCAGTTGGTGGGCGACGGCCGCCGCGGCGAGCGCGTTCGACACGTGGTGCTCACCGTACAGCCGCATGGTCACGTCACCGCACCCGGTGGGTGTGTGAAGCGTGAAGGCAGGGGTGCCCGCGTCCGTGAGTCGTACGTTTTCGGCCCGTACGTCCGCTTCCGGGTCCTCGCCGAAGAGGATGAGCCGGGCGCGGGTGCGGCTGCGCATCGCGCGTACGAGCGGATCGTCGGCGTTCAGCACGGCGACGCCGCCCTCGTCGGCCGACGGCAGCGTCTCGACCATCTCGCCCTTGGCCTGGGCGATCCGCTCGCGGCTGCCGAACTCGCCGACGTGCGCGGTGCCGACGTTGAGGACGACGCCGATGCGCGGCGGGGTCAGCTCGGTGAGGTAGCGGATGTGGCCGATTCCGCGCGCGCCCATCTCCAGGACGAGATGGCGGGTGGACTCGTCGGCGCGCAGCGCGGTCAGCGGCAGCCCGATCTCGTTGTTGAACGAGCCCGGTGGCCAGACCGTCGGCCCGAGCCGCTCCAGCAGCTGGGCGATGAGGTCCTTGGTGCTCGTCTTGCCGCTGGAGCCGGTGAGCGCGACGACCTGGGTACCGAGGGCGGTGACCACATGGCGGGCGAGCGCGCCCAGGGCGCGGGTGACGTCGTCGACGACGATCGCGGGGACGCCGACGGGACGGGTGGCGAGCACGGCGGCGGCACCGGACGCGACGGCGCCGGCGGCGAAGTCGTGGCCGTCGACGCGCTCGCCGGCGAAGGCCGCGAAGAGCGCGCCGGGGCCCGCCTCGCGCGAGTCGATCACCACGGGCCCGGTGATCCGTACCTCCGGGTCCGTTATGTCGTGCTGCCGTCCGCCGGTGAGGGCGGCGATCTCTGCGAGGGAGAGGGGGATCATCGGTTCTGGTTGTCTGTCCGGTGAGGTGTCTCGGCTGCGGATGGGCGTGGGGGGTGTGGCGCTTCCAGATCTTCCCGGGCTTCCCGGGCCTGTGGGGTCTCCTCGGCTTCGCGGGCCTCCCGGGCGATCCGGGCCTCGCGGCGCGTCCGCTCCCGGATGGCCTCGCGCAGCACGTCCTTGTCGTCGAAGGGGCGGACGACACCGGCGATGTCCTGGCCCTGCTCGTGGCCCTTGCCGAGCACGAGGACGGCGTCGCCCGGCTCCGCGCGGGCCACGGCCGCGGCGACCGCGGCGGCCCTGTCCTCCTCGACCAGCACGGTGCCGCGCTCGTACGCGGGCACCTCGGCGGCTCCGGCGAGCATGGTCGCCAGGATCGCCAGCGGGTCCTCGGAGCGGGGGTTGTCAGAGGTGAGCACCGCCGTGTCGGCGAGCCGGGCGAGCCCGGAGCCCATCGCGGGACGCTTGTGGGGGTCGCGGTCGCCGCCGCAGCCGAGGACGGCGTGCACCCGGCCCTCGGTGACCTTGCGGACGGCGTAGAGCACGGACTCGACGGCGTCCGGCTTGTGGGCGTAGTCGACGATGGCGAGATAGTCCTGGCCGGCGTCGACGCGCTCCAGCCGGCCGGGCACGCCGGGCACCGTGCGGATGCCCTCCGCAGCGGTCGAGGCGTCGATCCCGGCGGCGACCAGGGCGGTGAGCGCGGCCAGCGCGTTGGCGACGTTGAACGGGCCGGACAGCGGCGCCACGGCCGGCACCCGCTCGCCGTCCGGGCCGACGGCGGTGAACGTCGAGCCGAGCGGGCCGAGTTCGACGTTCTCGGCACGCCAGTCGGCGTCCGGGTGGCCCTCGGCGGAGAAGGAGGTGACGGGGAAGCCCTCCTCCTTCAGCTCGCCGATGAGGCGGTAGCCGTACTCGTCGTCGAAGTTGACGACGCCGGCCCGCGAGCGCGCGGGGGTGAACAGCTGCCGCTTGGCCTGGAAGTAGTCCTCCATGTCCGGGTGGAAGTCGAGGTGTTCGGGGCTGAGGTTGTTGAACACCGCGATGTCGAAGACACAGCCGTCGACCCGGCCGAGGACCAGCGCATGGCTGGAGACCTCCATCGCGACGGAGCGGACGCCGCGCTCGCGCATCACCGCGAACAGCGCCTGGAGATCGGTCGCTTCGGGCGTGGTGCGCTCGGACTTGATGCGCTCGTCGCCGATCCGGGACTCGACGGTGCCGATCAGCCCGGTCAGCGCGCCGCCGTCGGCCTGTTTCTCGGCCGCCTTGCGCAGGCCGCCGTCGACCAGATAGGCGGTGGTCGTCTTCCCGGAGGTGCCGGTGATGCCGATCTGGAGCAGGTCCTCGCCGGGCTCGCTGTAGACGGCGGCGGCCAGCTCGCCCATCCGGCCCCGGGGATCCGGCACGGTCAGCACGGGCAAGCCGGTGGCCGCGGCGCGCTCGGTGCCGCCCGGGTCGGTCAGGACGGCGACCGCGCCGAGGCTCTGCGCCTGCGCCACGAAGTCCGCCCCGTGCAGCCGCGCGCCGGGCAGCGCCGCGTAGATGTCACCGGGCCGCACCGCCCGCGAGTCGTGGGTGATGCCCGTGGCGGACGGCGCGTCCGCCGAGCCGGCGGAGCCGTCCTGGAGCGCACCCGTCGTCCCGGCGTCCAGCAGCCGGGCCAGCTCCGCCAGCGGCACGGGGGTCACCCGCATGGGCCGGGGCGGCCCGGGGAAGGACTCGTTGGAGGTGTGATCAGCGTGTGGCACGGCGGTGAGCGTACCGGGCGGGGCGCCCGTGCCGCGAAGCGAGGGGCCTGCGGCAGCCGCACCTGCCTGCTGGTTGCACTCGGAGTCAGTGATCGTTCTCACGTCGCGCATTTTTCAGCCGTTCGATTTGTGGTCCGCGTAGACCGGGAGCCGGGCCGGCTTCGCACCGGTCGGCGGTACCTGGAGGCTCTTGAGGGAGAACTTCATGACCTTCTTGAAGACCGGGCCGCACACCTCGCTACCGAAGTAGCTGCCCTTCTTCGGGTTCTGGACGGCGCAGTAGACCGTCACCCGGGGCTTGTCGGCGGGCGCGAATCCGGCGAACGACGCCGTGTAGCCGTGGTAGCGCCCCGTCTTCGGGTCCACCCGGTTGGCCGTGCCCGTCTTGCCCGCCACCCGGTAGCCGGGGATCTTCGCCGTGGTGCCGGTGCCCTCCATGTCGGCGACGACGGACTCCAGCATCCGGGAGAGCGTCTTCGCCGTCTTCTCGCTCACCACGCGGCTCTTCTCGGGCGGGTCGGCCGGCGAGTAGCGGCCGTCCGGTCCCGTGGTGCCGCGCACCAGTGACGGCTCGATCCGCTCGCCGCCGTTGGCGATCGTCGAGTAGATGGAAGCGGCCTGCACGGCGTTGAGGGAGAGCCCCTGGCCGAACGGGATCGTGTACTGCTGCGAGGCGTTCCACTTCTCCGGCTTCGGCAGCAGCCCCCTGGTCTCGCCCGGGAAGCCGAGCCCCGTGGGCCGGCCGATACCGAACTCGCTCATGTAGTGGTGCAGGACCTTGTTGGCCTCGCTCTGGGTCTTCCCCAGCTGTTCGGTGGCCAGGATGGTGCCGATGTTGCTGGACTTGGCCAGGACGCCGTTGAGCGTGAGATGCCAGGTGGGGTGGTCGATGTCGTCCGCGAAGGAGCGGTCGGCGCGCTTGAGGCGGTTCGGTACGGTCACCGCCGTACCCGGGGTCGCCTTGCCCTCCTCCAGCACCGCAGCCATGGACATCAGCTTGCTGGTGGACCCGGGCTCGTAGGCGTCCTGGACGGCCGGATTGCCGAAGGATTTCACCTTGGCGCCGGACAGGTCGTTGGGGTCGAAGCCCGGCGCCGCCGCCATGCTCAGCAGCTGGCCGGTGCGGGTGTCCTGGACGATGACGTAGCCGCTGTCGGCGTGCGAAGCGGCGACCTGGTCGGTGATGGCCTGCTGCGCCGACCACTGGATGTCCCGGTCCAGGGTCAGCTCGACGCCCGAGCCCGGCCGCGGCTCCTGCTCGTGCACCCCTGCTGTGGGCACCCGGCGGCCGCCCGACTGCGCGTAGGTGACCCTGCCGTCCTCGCCGGCCAGCTTCTTGTCCAGCATCGCCTCGACGCCGGCGCCGCCCTTGCCCGCACGGTTGACGAAGCCGAGCACGTTGGCGGCGAGCTCCTTGTTCGGGTAGACGCGCTTGGCGTGCTTCTCCTGGAAGACCCCGGCCAGCACGTTCGGGTACTTCCCCTTGGGCGCCGACGAGGACTTCGCCGCCATCCGCGACTTGAGTTTCTTGATCTTCCGCCAGGTCTGCGGCGTCTGCTGCCGGGCGAGCAGGACGTAGCGGGTGTCCTTCCTGGACAGCTTCTCCGCCAGCTCGGCGCGGTCCTGGTCGAGCAGCGGCGCGAGGATCTTCGCCGCCTGCTCGGGGGCGTCCCGGGTCTTGGCCTGGTCCGGCGTGAACAGATACGGGTCGGCCGTGATGTCGTAGGCGTCCACGGTGCTGGCCAGGGCCGAGCCGTCACGCGCCGTGACCGCCCCGCGCTCGGCGGCGAGCGGGACCTTGACGTACCGGTTGACCGCGGCCTTCTGCGCGTACACGTCCGCGTCGACGGCCTGCACCTGGAGCAGCCGGACGGTGAAGACGAGCATCACCAGCGTCAGCCCGACCGCGACCAGCCGCAGCCGGGGCCGCGGATTCGCCAGCCGCAGCACCGCTCCCCCGCCGGAACCCTGCGGCGGCCGGGGCCGGCCGGCGGAGGCGCGCGGGGGGCGCGCAGGGCGCGGCACCCGGCGCTGTTCCCGGCCGCCCCGCCCGCTCCCGGCGCCGGAGCGCCCGGGGCCCTCCCTGCGGTCGGCGCGGGTTCCGCGGCCCGGCTCGCGGGGACGCTCGCTCACGGTTCCACCTGCCCGGGGTCGGGGTCACCGCGCACGGTGCCGTCGGGATTGAGGAAGACGGGGTTGCCCCCGGGGACGAGCCCCAGCTCACGGGCCCGCTTCTCCAGCCGCCAGGGCGCCGAGTAGCCGTCCACCTGCTGCTGGAGCGCCTGCTTCTGGTCCGACAGCTCCTCGGTCTGCTTCTCCAGCCTGCTCAGCTGGAACGAGCCGTTGTTGAGCGCGGAGTTGAGCAGCAGCAGCGCGAGCAGGCCGGAGCCCAGCAGCAGGACGACCAGCAGGACGAAGGGGGTGCGCGCGGCCCTCGAATTCCCGGCCGGCACCATGCGGGCCAGCCGCGCCAGACGCTGCTGTGCGGGCATGTTCGCTACCTCGCCTCCCGGATGCGCTGCACGGCGCGCAGCCTGGCCGGCGCGGCGCGGCGGTTCTCGGCGATCTCCTCGTCGCCCGGCACCTCGGCGCCGCGCGTCAGCAGCCGCAGGCGGGGCTGGTACTGCTCGGGGACGACGGGCAGCCCGGGCGGGGCCGTGTTGCGGCTGCCCGCCGTGAACAGCTGCTTGGCCAGCCGGTCCTCCAGCGAGTGGTACGCGAGGACGACCATCCGGCCGCCGACGGCCAGCGCGTCCAGCGCCGCGGGCAGCGCCCGCTCCAGGACGGCCAGTTCGCCGTTGACCTCGATGCGCAGCGCCTGGAAGGTGCGCTTGGCCGGGTTGCCGCCGGTGCGCTTGGCGGCCTGCGGGAGGGCGTCGCGGATGACCTGGACCAGCCGCGCGCTGTTGCTGAACGGCTCCTGCTCGCGCTCCTTGACGACGGCCTCGACAATGCGCTTGGCCTGCTTCTCCTCGCCGTACGCCCGCAGGATGCGCACCAGTTCGCCGGGTGCGTAGGTGTTGAGGACGTCGGCCGCGCTGATGCCCGTCGTCTGGTCCATGCGCATGTCCAGCGGGGCGTCCTGGGCGTAGGCGAAGCCGCGTTCGGCCTCGTCGAGCTGGAGGGAGGAGACGCCGAGGTCGAAGAGGACGCCCTGGACGCGGGGCACCTCCAGCCGGCGCAGCACGCGGGGCAGCTCGTCGTAGACGGCGTGCACGAGGGTGGCGCGGTCGCCGAACGGGACGAGGCGTTCCCGGGCCAGCGCGAGCGCCGCCGGATCGCGGTCGAGGCCGATGAGGCGGGCCGAGGGGAAGGTCGACAGCAGTGCTTCGCTGTGGCCGCCCAGGCCCAGGGTGCAGTCGACGACGGTGGCGCCGGGCTCGGCGAGTGCGGGAGCGAGCAGGTCCAGAGTGCGCCGGAGCATGACCGGGTTGTGGCGTTCGCCTACCGGCCGCTCGTTGGTGGTCATGTGCCCTCTCAGATCTGGCGGGCACGGTGCACATGCTCCTTGGTCCCCGCCCGCTCGAAGGGGAGTGACCCGCCCGCGCCACCGGGGCGCCGGAGAGTCGGGAGCGGGAGGAGGCCGAGCCGCACGTGCGCGCCCGCGCACGCGAGGGGATTCATCGGATCCATGGGGAGTGCCGGTACGCCTTGGCCTCCCACTTCGCGCCACTTTAGTCCACTCGTCCCCGCGGTCAACTACGGGGAGACGCGCGTCCCGGGGGCGTCCGCGCTGCTGGGACCGGGTGTGCGGGGGCGCGCGAGACCCCCTTCCGGGCAGGGGCCGCCACCTCGCGTGCGGCCGACCGGCGCCGCCCGGGAGACAATCCCTTCCATGCACACGAGTGAGACCCCCGAGACCGGACCGGCACCGACGGGCGGCGGGCCGGACGCGACGACCGTCACCGATCAGCTCGTCGCGGCGAACGCCCGGTACGCCGGCGCGTTCACCGACCCCGGCATGGACGCGCGCCCCGTCCGCCGGGTCGCCGTCGTCGCCTGCATGGACGCGCGGCTGGACCTGCACAAGGCCCTCGGTCTCGAACTGGGCGACTGCCACACCATCCGCAACGCGGGCGGCGTCGTCACCGACGACGTGATCCGGTCACTGACCATCAGCCAGCGCGCCCTGGGTACCCGTGCGATCGTGCTCATCCACCACACCGGCTGCGGGCTGGAGTCGCTCACCGAGGACTTCCGGCAGGATCTGGAGCGCGAGGTGGGCCAGCGCCCCTCCTGGGCCGTGGAGTGCTTCACCGATGTCGACCAGGACGTACGGCAGTCCATCGAGCGCGTGCGGACCTCGCCGTTCCTGTTGCACCGGGACGACGTCCGCGGCTTCGTCTTCGACGTGACGACCGGACGGCTGCGGGAGATCGCGCCCGCGTTCCCCGGGGGAGAGTGACGAACGCCCGGGTGGCCGTGAAGAATACGGGGAAGCGCACCCGGAACAGCCAGCGGACGGTGTGCAGTCGTCGCGCATCGCGGGCGGCAGGAGTGCGGGCAGACCCGGCGGGACCGTGCCGCGGGTACCCGGGGACCTGGGGACGATGTGAAGCGGGGCCGAGGAGGGCCGGTGACCACCTATGAAGAGCGAGCGAACCTTGGCGATCTGAGCAATACGGCGGGGGAGGTGCGCCGCTCGGTGGAATCGGTGATCGAGGGGAAACCCGAGGTCGTCCGGCTCGCGCTGACGGTGCTGCTCGCCGAGGGGCACCTGCTGATCGAGGACGTGCCCGGGGTCGGCAAGACGATGCTCGCCAAGGCCCTGGCCAGATCCATCGACTGCTCGGTGCGGCGCATCCAGTTCACGCCCGACCTGCTGCCCTCGGACATCACCGGGGTCAGCGTCTACGACCAGCAGCGCAAGGACTTCGAGTTCAAGCCCGGCGCCGTGTTCGCCCAGATCGTGATCGGCGACGAGATCAACCGGGCCTCCCCCAAGACGCAGTCGGCCCTGCTGGAGTCCATGGAGGAACGCCAGGTCACGATCGACGGCAGTACCTACGAACTGCCCGACCCGTTCATGGTCGTCGCCACCCAGAACCCGGTGGAGATGGAGGGCACCTACCCGCTGCCGGAGGCGCAGCGCGACCGGTTCATGGCGCGGGTGTCCATCGGGTACCCGAGCCCGGCGGCCGAGCTGGAGATGCTCGACGTGCACGGCGGGCCCTCGCCGCTGGAGGAGCTGCGCCCTGTCGCGCACGCCGACGAGATCGTCAAGCTGGTGGAGACCGTCCGCGGGGTGCACGTCTCGGACGCGGTGCGGCGGTACGCCGTCGAACTCGTCGCCGCCACACGGGCGCACCAGGATCTGCGGCTGGGCGCCTCACCCCGCGCGACGCTGCATCTGCTGCGGGCGGCGAAGGCCGCGGCCGCGCTGGCCGGGCGGGAGTTCGCGCTCCCGGACGACGTGCAGTCGCTGGCCGTCCCGGTGCTGGCGCACCGGCTGCTGCCCACCGCGCAGGCGCAGTTGAACCGGCGGACGGCCGAGCAGGTCGTCGGGGAGATCGTGCAGCGGGTGCCGGTGCCCGCCATCGGGCCGTCCTCCAACGGCCCGCACGGCCCCGGCGGCTCCGGCAGCCCGGGCAGCCCCGGCGGCGCGCACGGCCCGGCCGCCGGCCGTCCGGCGCAGGCGCCCGCGGCGCGGGGGACGGCGCAGCCGAACCCGTACGCGCAGCCGCAGGCTCCGGGCGGCCGGCCCGGGGCGCCGCAGGCCGGTCGGCCCCGGGGGTACTGAATGGCTGCGCCGACGGCGCACGGTCCGGCGCCCTCGGACGGCGCCGGCACAGGTGGTCCGGCCGCGGGCGGGCCCACAGGCAAGGGCGGCCGGAACGGCAAGGGGCCGCTGCGCACCGCGCTCGGCGGGCTCACCACGCGGGGCCGGTCGTTCCTCGCGGCCGGTCTCGCGGCGGCGCTGTGCGCCTATGTGCTGGGCCAGGCCGAACTGCTGCGGGTCGGGATCCTGCTGGCGGTGCTGCCGCTGGTGTGTGTGCTGGTGCTGCACCGCACCCGCCACCGGGTCTCGGGCTCGCGGCGGCTGTCGCCCTCGCGGGTGCCCGCGCGCGCCGAGGCGCGGGTGCATCTGCGGATCGACAACGTCTCACGGCTGCGCACCGGGCTGCTGATGCTCCAGGACCGGGTGCCGTACGTGCTGGGGCCGCGGCCCCGTTTCGTGCTGGACCGGATCGAGCCGGGCGGGCGGCGCGAGGTGTCCTACCGGGTACGCTCGGATCTGCGGGGCCGCTATCCGCTGGGGCCGCTCCAGCTGCGGCTGACCGACCCCTTCGGCATGTGCGAACTGACGCGTTCCTTCAGCTCGTTCGACACCCTGACCGTCGTCCCGCCGGTGGAGCCGCTGCCTCCGGTGCGTCTGGCGGGTGAGACGAGCGGCTACGGCGAGGGGCGCCGCAGGGCGCTCGCGCTCGCCGGGGACGACGACGTGATCCCGCGCGGCTACCGGCACGGCGACGATCTGCGCCGCGTCCACTGGCGCTCCACCGCGCGCTACGGCGAGCTGATGGTGCGCCGCGAGGAACAGCCCCAACAGGCCCGGTGCACGGTGCTGCTGGACACCCGCGCGGCGGGCTGGGTCGGCTCCGGGCCCGACTCCCCGTTCGAGTGGGCGGTGGCGGGGGCCGCCTCGGTGGTCATGCATCTGCTGGAGCGCGGCTACTCGGTGCGGCTGCTGACGGACGCGGGCACGGCGGCGCCCGGCCCCGCGGGCGGCTTCGGCGCCGACTCCTCGGACACGGCCGGGCTGCTGCTGGACCTGCTCGCCGTCGTCGAGCACTCGAACGAGCCCGGCCTGTCCAAGGCGTACGACGCGCTGCGCGGCAGCCACACCGGGACCGAGGGCCTGCTGGTGGCGTTCCTGGGCGGACTGGACGAGGAACAGGCGGTCACGGTCGGCCGGATGTGCCGCCGCTCGCAGCGTGCCGTGGCCTTCGTCGCCGGGCCGGGCGGCACGGCCACCGGGGCCGGGGCCGGTTCAGGTTCCGGTTCCGGTTCCGGCGAGGCCGCGCTGGGCGTGCTGCGCGAGGCCGGCTGGACGGCGCTGCGCGGCGGACCGGGCACCGGGCTGGCACAGCTGTGGCAGGAAGCCGACAACTCGACCCTGAAGGGGCTGGACCGATGAGCGGACGGGTACGGCTCGCGCTGTGCGCCGCGCTGGCGACCCTCGCCGCAAGCTGTGCGCTGCTCCCCCTGGTGGACCCGGCCACCTGGCTCCTCCAGGCCGCGCTGCTGGTCGTCGTCCAGAGCGCCGTGGGCACGGCGGCCCGCCGGGTGCCGCTCGCCCGGCCGGTGACGGTGTTCGTGCAGGCCGTGATCTCGCTGCTGCTGCTCACGGTGGCCTTCGCGCGGGACGCCGCGGTCGCCGGGCTCTTCCCGAGCCCGCAGGTCTTCGCACACTTCGGCGCCCTGCTCGCCGAAGGCTCGCAGGACGTCAGCCGGTTCGCGATCCCGGCCCCGCTCACGGACGGCATCCGGCTGATGCTCGTCGGCGGTGTCCTGGCGATCGGGCTGCTGGTGGACGCGCTCGCCGTCACCTACCGCAGCGCCGCGCCGGCCGGGCTGCCGCTGCTGGCGCTCTACTCCGTCGCCGCCGGGCTCTCCCAAGGGGGCGCGCGCTGGCTGTGGTTCCTGTGCGCCGCCGCCGGCTATCTGCTGCTCCTGCTGGCCGAGGGGCGCGAACGGCTCTCCCAGTGGGGGCGCGTCTTCACCGACCGCACGGCCGGCCGGCGGCCGGGCGGCCCCGGCGGGGCGGCACCGGTGCGCACCGGCCGGCGCATCGGCGCGCTCGCGCTCGGCATCTCGCTGATCGTGCCGCTGGCCCTGCCGTCCATGAGCGGCGGCCTGCTGGACGCGGCCCGGGACGACGACGGGGGCTCGCGGGGGAACGGCGGCGGCACCGTCTCCGCCGTCAACCCGCTGGTGGCGCTCCAGGACAGCCTCAACCAGCCGGAGAACCGCACCGCGCTGGTCTACAGCACCGACTCCGAGGAGGCGCAGGAGCAGTACATGCGGATCGTCGCGCTGGACAAGTTCGACGGCTCCGCCTGGAAGCCCTCCGAACGCCGCATCACCGACATCCCCGGCCGGATGCCCACGCCCAAGGGCCTCGCGCCGGACGTACGCACCCGCACGGTCCGCACCACCGTCTCCGCGAGCGACTGGTACGCGCAGGACTGGCTGCCGATGCCGTTCCCGGCCGACCGGGTGCGGCTGAAGGGCAAGTGGCGGTTCGAGCCGGAGGGCCGCACCCTCGTCGGCTACCAGGGCCAGACCACCCGCGGCGCCCACTACCAGGTGGACAGCCTCCTCGTGGAGCCCACCGAACAGCAGCTGCGCAGCGCACCCGAGCCGCCCGCCGGGCTGAAGCGCGAGTACACCGACGTGCCCGAGTCGCTGCCGGACGTGGTGCGCAAGACGGCACGGAAGGTCACCCGCGGCGCCCGGGACGACTACGACCGCGCCGTGCAGCTCCAGGACTGGTTCGCCGAGGACGGCGGCTTCACCTACGACACGGAGGTGCGGGCCGGCAGCGGCACGGCCGCCATCGCCAACTTCCTGGAGCAGAAGGAGGGTTTCTGCATCCACTTCTCCTTCGCCATGGCCTCGATGGCCCGCACGCTGGGCATCCCGGCCCGGGTCGCGGTCGGCTTCACCCCGGGCACGGCCCGCGGCGACGGCAAGATGGAGGTCGGTCTCCAGGACGCGCACGCCTGGCCCGAGCTGTACTTCGAGGGCGTCGGCTGGACCCGGTTCGAGCCCACCCCGACCCGCGGCACGACCCCCTCGTACGCGCAGCCGGACTCCCCCACGCCGGACCGCAACCCGAGCGAGCAGCTGCCGGACCGGGAGCAGAGCGCCACCCCCTCCCCCGGCCCCTCGGCCTCGGACAGCTGCTCCGCCGAGGAGCGGCGCACCGACCCCGCGTGCGGTGCTGCCGTCCCGTCGGCGGGCAACGGCGGGGACGACGCCGGCATCCCGGTCGGCACCGTGCTCGCGGCCTCCGCTGCCGCGCTGCTCGTGCTCCTCGTACCGCTGCTGCCGATGCTGCTGCGCCGCAGGCAACGGAACCGGAGGCTGCGCCCACATCCGCAGGACGGTCCGGCCGGGGCCGCGGCGGGCGTGCTCGACGCCTGGCGTGAACTGCTCGACACCGGCTGGGACCACGGCATCGTCCCGCAGGACGCGGCCACCCCGCGGACCGCGGCCGACCGGCTGGCCCGGATCGGCGAGCTGAAGCCGGCGGAGGCCGAGGCGGCACACCGGGTCGCGCTGGCGGTGGAGCAGGTGCTCTACGCGCCCGAGCCGCGGCCCGCCCCGGGCGTGACCGAGGACGTACGGCGCGTCCACGCCGGGCTGCGGGAGGCGGCGCCGCGCAGGCTGCGGCTGCGGGCCGTGCTGCTGCCGCCGTCCACGCTCCGCCGGCTCGCCGACGCGCTGCGCCGCGCCGCAGGACGGCCCGGCCGCTGGGCCGTGGCGCTGCGGATGCGGTTCGCCCGCTGAGCCGCCGGGCGCGCCGGAGGCCCGCTGAGCAGCGGGGCCCGGTGCGCCCGGCGGGCCGCCGGCACACACGGAGGCGGGG
>NZ_BJMM01000069.1 GCF_006539165.1 Streptomyces cacaoi
CCCGCCAGTCGTCCGGCTGCTGCTCGGCCTCGGCCTTGCGGCGGGCGAAGACGGCGTCCGCCGAGTCCCGGTCGATACGGCCGGAGGGGGTGCGCTCCAGTTCGTCCGGCGGCAGGCCGCCCTCGGCCTCCAGCAGGCGCGCGAGCCGGCCCGCGCGCCGTGCGAAGCGCGTGGTGTGCCACAGGAACCAGGCGCCGATGAAGGGCAGTACCAGCACCGCGGCACCGAAGAGCACGGTGACCGCGGTGCCCTGCTTGATGAGCAGCACGCCGCGGCTGCCGACCAGGACGAAGTAGACGACCAGGACGGCGGCCAGAACGAGGTAGGTGAGCTTCGCGCGCATGCTGCCGGCTTTCTTCCGTGTTCCCCGTCGGTCCGGGTCGGTCCGGCTCGGTCCGGATCGGTCCAGCTCGGTCCGGGTCGCAGTCGGTCCGTCGAGGTCGGTCGGGATCAGTCCAGGTCGAGGAAGTTTTCGAGGCCGAAGGTGAGGCCGGGGGTCTCCGGGACCCGGCGCACGCCCAGCAGCACGCCCGGCATGAAGGACGAGCGGTGCAGGGAGTCGTGCCGGATGGTGAGGGTCTCGCCCTCGTCGCCGAAGAGCACCTCCTGGTGGGCGACCAGACCGCGCAGCCGTACCGCGTGCACCGGTACGCCGTCGACATCGGCGCCGCGCGCCCCGTCCAGGGCGGTCGTCGTCGCATCGGGCTGGGCCGGCAGATCGGCGGCGCGCCGGGCCTCCCCGATGAGCTGGGCCGTGCGCGCGGCCGTGCCGCTGGGTGCGTCCGCCTTGTTCGGGTGGTGCAGCTCGACGACCTCGACCGACTCGAAGAAACGGGCGGCCTGCTGGGCGAAGCGCATGGTGAGCACCGCGCCGATGCCGAAGTTCGGGGCGATCAGGACGCCCGTGCCGGGAGAGGCGGCGAGCAGGCCGCGCAGCGTCTCCAGGCGCTCCTCCGTCCAGCCGGTGGTGCCGACGACGGCGTGGATGCCGTTGGCGAGGCAGAACTCCAGGTTGCCCATGACGGCGTCCGGCCGCGTCAGATCGACGGCGACCTGGGCGCCGGCGTCGGTGAGCGTGTTGCGCGGGTCCTCGCTGCCGAGCGCCGCGACCAGCTCCATGTCGTCGGCGCCCTCGACGGCCCTTACGGCCTCGGACCCCATACGGCCCTTGGCGCCGAGGACGGCTACGCGCAACTTGCTCATTGTGCTCGTTCCTTACCTGGTGGGTGGGCGGGTGCCGTCAGGCGACGGCGTCGTGGAGATGGGCCGTCTGGCGGTCGGTGAGCGGGCCGATGGCGGCCAGGGTGGGGCGCCGGCCCAGTACCTCGCGCGCCACCGCGCGGACGTCCTCGGGGGTGACGGCCGAGATCTTGGCCAACATGGCGTCCATGGACATCTGTTCGCCCCAGCACAGCTCGCTCTTGCCGAGCCGGTGCATGAGCGCGCCGGTGTCCTCCAGGCCGAGGACGGTGGAGCCGGACAGCTGTCCGATCGCGCGGCGGACCTCCTCGTCGGGCAGGCCGTGCTGTGCGACGCGGTCCAGCTCCTCGCGGCACAGCTTCAGCACCTCGGGCACCTGGCTGGGCCGGCAGCCGGCGTAGACGGCGAACTGGCCGCAGTCGGCGAAGCCGGAGGTGAAGGCGTACGTGCTGTAGGCCAGGCCCCGCTTCTCACGGATCTCCTGGAAGAGCCGGGAGCTCATGCCGCCGCCCAGGGCGGTGCTGAGCACGGCCAGCGGCCAGCGGCGCTCGTCGTGCCGGGAGACGCCGGGCATGCCGAGCACGAGGTGGGCCTGTTCGGTGGGCCGGTCGAGCAGCTCGAAGCGGCCGCCGGAGCGGATGGTGCGCGTCCCGCCGCGCGGCGCCACCGGTTCCGCGCCCTCGGTGCGCCCCAGGGCGCCGGCGCGTTCGAAGGCGGCGCGGACACGGCGGACGACATCCGCGTGCGAGAGGTTGCCGGCCGCGGCGACGACCAGCCGGGTGGGGTCGTAGTGCTTCTTGTAGAAGCGGGCGACCCGGTCGCGTGTGAGCGCGTTGACCGTCTCCACGGTGCCGAGGACGGGGCGGCCGAGCGGGGAGTCGCCGAACATGGTGTGGGCGAACAGGTCGTGGACGCAGTCCCCCGCGTCGTCCTCGGTCATCGCGATCTCTTCGAGGATCACGCCGCGCTCGGACTCGACCTCGGCCGGGTCGATGACGGAGCCGGTGAGCATGTCGCTGACGACGTCGACGGCCAGCGGCAGATCGGCGTCCAGGACACGGGCGTAGTAGCAGGTGAACTCCTTCGTCGTGAAGGCGTTCATCTCGCCGCCCACCGCGTCCAGGGCAGCGGAGATGTCCAGCGCACTGCGCCGCCCGGTGCCCTTGAAGAGCAGGTGTTCGAGGTAGTGGGTGGCGCCGTTCAGCGCCGGGGTCTCGTCACGCGAGCCGACGTGGGCCCAGATGCCGAAGGTGACGGACCGGACGGTGGGCAGCGTCTCGGTGATGACGCGCAGGCCGCCCGGCAGGACCGTCTTGCGGACGGTGCCCGCGCCGTTCGTGCCCTGTAGAAGCGTCCTGGTACGGGCGACGGCCCGCCGCGCCTGCGGGGCGGGGCGGGCCGTCGTACGGGGCGTACGCGTCACTTCTCGGACTCGTCCTCGCTGTCACCCGCGGCGTCACCGGAGGCGTTCTCCTCCTCGTCCAGGACGGGGATGAGGGAGAGCTTGCCGCGCTGGTCGATCTCGGCGATCTCGACCTGGACCTTCTGGCCGACGCCGAGGACGTCCTCGACGTTCTCCACGCGCTTGCCGCCGGCGAGCTTGCGGATCTGCGAGATGTGCAGCAGGCCGTCCTTGCCCGGCAGCAGCGAGACGAAGGCGCCGAACGTCGTGGTCTTGACGACGGTGCCCAGGTAGCGCTCGCCGACCTCGGGCATCGTCGGGTTGGCGATGCCGTTGATCGTGGAGCGGGCGGCCTCGGCGGACGGGCCGTCGGCGGCACCGATGTAGATCGTGCCGTCGTCCTCGATGGTGATGTCGGCGCCGGTGTCCTCCTGGATCTGGTTGATCATCTTGCCCTTCGGGCCGATGACCTCGCCGATCTTGTCCACCGGGATCTTGACGGTGATGATCCGCGGCGCGTTCGGGGACATCTCGTCCGGAACGTCGATGGCCTCGTTCATCACGTCGAGGATGTGCAGCCGCGCGTCCCGGGCCTGCTTGAGGGCGGCGCCGAGCACGGAGGCCGGGATGCCGTCCAGCTTGGTGTCCAGCTGGAGGGCGGTGACGAACTGCTTGGTGCCGGCGACCTTGAAGTCCATGTCGCCGAAGGCGTCCTCGGCACCGAGGATGTCGGTCAGCGTCACGTAGTGCGTCTCGCCCTCGATCTCCTGGGAGATCAGACCCATGGCGATACCGGCGACCGGGGCCTTGAGCGGCACACCGGCGTTCAGCAGCGACATCGTCGAGGCACAGACCGAGCCCATGGACGTCGAGCCGTTGGAGCCCAGAGCCTCGGAGACCTGGCGGATCGCGTAGGGGAACTCCTCGCGGGTGGGCAGCACCGGCACCAGGGCGCGCTCGGCGAGGGCGCCGTGGCCGATCTCGCGGCGCTTCGGGGAGCCGACGCGGCCCGTCTCACCGGTGGAGTACGGCGGGAAGTTGTAGTTGTGCATGTAGCGCTTGCGGGTCACCGGCGAGAGGGTGTCCAGCTGCTGCTCCATGCGCAGCATGTTCAGCGTGGTGACGCCGAGGATCTGCGTCTCGCCGCGCTCGAACAGGGCCGAGCCGTGCACCCGCGGAATGGCCTCGACCTCGGCGGCCAGCGTGCGGATGTCGGTGACACCGCGGCCGTCGATGCGCTTCTTCTCCTTGATGACGCGCTCGCGCACCAGGGTCTTGGTGAGCGAGCGGTAGGCGGCGGAGATCTCCTTCTCGCGGCCCTCGAACTGCGGGAGCAGCTTCTCGGCGGCCAGCGCCTTGACGCGGTCCAGCTCGGACTCGCGCTCCTGCTTGCCGGCGATGGTCAGGGCCTGCGCCAGCTCGTCGCGGACGGCCTCGGTGAGGGCGTCCAGCACGTCGTCCTGGTAGTCCAGGAAGATCGGGAACTCGCCGGTGGGCTTGGCGGCCTTGGCGGCGAGGTCGGACTGGGCCTTGCACAGCACCTTGATGAAGGGCTTCGCGGCCTCCATACCGGCGGCCACGACCTCCTCGGTGGGGGCCTCGGCACCGCCCTTGACCAGCTCGATGGTCTTCTCGGTCGCCTCGGCCTCGACCATCATCACGGCCACGTCGCCGTCGGGCAGCACCCGGCCGGCGATGACCATGTCGAAGACGGCGTCCTCAAGCTCGCTGTGCGTCGGGAAGGCCACCCACTGGCCCTTGATCAGGGCGATCCGGGTGCCGCCGATCGGGCCGGAGAAGGGCAGGCCGGCCAGCTGCGTGGAGCAGGAGGCGGCGTTGATGGCGACCACGTCGTACAGGTGGTCGGGGTTGAGCGCCATGACCGTCTCGACGATCTGGATCTCGTTGCGCAGGCCCTTCTGGAAGGACGGGCGCAGCGGCCGGTCGATCAGGCGGCAGGTGAGGATCGCGTCCTCGGAGGGCCGGCCCTCGCGGCGGAAGAAGGAGCCGGGGATCTTGCCGGCGGCGTACATCCGCTCCTCGACGTCGACCGTGAGGGGGAAGAAGTCCAGCTGGTCCTTCGGCTGCTTCGAGGCCGTGGTGGCCGACAGCACCATCGTGTCGTCGTCCAGGTAGGCGACGGCGGAACCGGCGGCCTGCTTGGCCAGGCGGCCCGCCTCGAAGCGGATGGTGCGGGTACCGAAGGCGCCGTTGTCGATGACCGCCTCGGCGTAGTGGGTTTCGTTCTCCACCAGGAATATCTCCTCGTTCGTGTCCGCTGCTTCGTCGTGCGGCGGACTCTTGCGGCGGAGCGCTCCCCATGCGGGCCGGTCTTCGATCGAAGCACCCGGAACACTGCTGTCCGGGGGCCACTACCGAGGACCGGCGTCGGGCGGGCGCGCCCCTGCCTCGTACTGTCGTGGGGTTACACCTCGCGTGACAAGACTACAAAGCTTCGCCGACACGTGAGATGTGGCCGTACTGCGGTACGGCGAAGGGAGCGGCCCCTTGCGGGAACCGCTCCCTTTCGTCAGCTGCTAGCGGGCGCCGGCCGCACCGCGGCGGATGCCGAGGCGCTCGACCAGCGTACGGAAGCGCTGGATGTCCTTCTTGGCGAGGTACTGAAGCAGCCGACGGCGCTGGCCGACGAGCAGCAGCAGACCGCGGCGCGAGTGGTGGTCGTGCTTGTGGGTCTTCAGGTGCTCGGTCAGGTCGCTGATGCGGCGCGAGAGCAGGGCCACCTGGACCTCGGGGGAGCCGGTGTCGCCCTCCTTGGTGGCGAACTCGCTCATGATCTGCTTCTTCGTCGCGGCGTCGAGAGAGGACACGCGTACTCCTTGGGTTCGGGCCGCCGAGCGCCCCTGGTCTTCCTCGCAGGGGATTCTTCGATACTCGACGAGCCGGTACAGGGTACCAGCGGTCAACTGGTCAGACTCCGGGCGGCCGAGTAGACGTCCATGACGGCCAGGCACAGCGGAACCAGTGTGAGCAGCACGAACGTCTCCAGGATCTCCAGGAAACGTCCCCAGAAGGGGGTCACTCCGCGTTCCGGAACGCTCAGTCCGATCCCGGTGACGAGGATCGCCGCACCGGCCAGCGCGGCGCTCAGCCACACGGTGCGCAGGGCGCCCCCGTCGGCCGGGAAGTCGCCCGCGAGCCCGACGCCCAGCAGGACGAGCGCGACCAGGCCGGCGATCAGCGCACAGCCCACCTGCGAGGCGTACCGGAAGAGCCGGGCGCGCAGCAGCATGGCGCAGCCGGTGGCCAGCGCCAGCAGCCGGCCCCAGCCGTTGCCGCTGAGGCTCAGTACGGCGGTGGAGACGGCGACCACGGCGGCGCAGCCGCCGACGAGCCCGACGAGCAGTTCGTGGCCGCGCCGCGCCTGCTCGGCGATGCGCTCGGCGTCGATGGGGCCCTGCGTCTCGGGGGTGACGTCCGGGTCGGCCGTGTAGTCGCTGTAGTCGGTCATCGTCGTACGCGTCGTCTCGAAGCCGATGGGCAGCCGGGCGAAGCGGGTCGACAGGCCGGGCAGGAAGGCGAGCAGGCCGACGGCGACCGGGGCGCAGATGGCGGCGGTCTCCACGGGCTCGATGTCGGTGACGATCGCGATGAAGGTGATCAGGGTGCCGACGGTGGAGGTGAAGGCGCCCGCGACGAACGGTCCGTCGCCCTGCGGGGTGAGGGCGACCAGCACACAGGAGGCCAGGAGGACGGCCACGCAGCCGAGCAGGAACTGCAACCGTCCGATGCCCTGGCCCGCCTCCAGGGGGAGCAGCCCGCTGCCGGCGACCAGCATGTGCGGCAGCCCGGCGAGGCCGAGGGCGACCGAGGTGGGCCGGTCGCCGTAGACCCGGGCGCGGACGGCGGAGAGCGCGACGAGCAGGACTCCGGTGACGCCGGCCAGCACTCCGGCGAGGCCGTGCATGTCGTGCCGCACCGGGTCGGAGAACCACAGCACGACGGCCATGAGGAACAGCAGCACGCTGCCGCCGATCAGCCCGGCGGCACGCATCATCCCGTCGTTCCACAGGGCGCGGTCGCGGGTGACGGCGGAGGCGACGGCGTCCGAGACGTCGTCGAAGACGGCGGGCGGCAGCGAGTCGGCGAACGGGCGCAGGCTGAGCACCTCGCCGTCGAGGATGCGCTGGGCCAGGAACGAGCGGGAGGAGTCCAGCACGGTGCCGTCGCGCCGCACCAGGTGGTAGCCGACCGGGGCGCCCTCGGCCGGGCTCTGGCCGGACAGCCGGAGGATCTCGGGGTACAGGTCGGCCACCGGGATGTCCTCGGGGAGCGCGACGTCGATACGGCTGTCGGGCGCGACGATCGTCACCCGGCAGAATCCGGTGTCCACGGCGGCCGGGACCGGCCCGGGTGCCGTGCTCCCTCCGGCCGGCCCCCTGCCGGATCCGGCGGGAGCAGCGGAAGCCGTCGTACTCACCTGTGTGTCCCCCTTGACGCCTGCTCGGGCTCGGATGGTCGCCACGCCGGGCCGGCCGGTGCCCCGTGCGGCTCCGGCGGCGCCACGCGACGGACTGCCGGCTTCGTGGTGCGGGAAGGCGGCGGCTCCGCACGGGTGTCCCGGAACGCTCGGTACACCGGGCCTCGCGGTCACGCCGGTAGCGCGCGACACCCTACCGCTCCCCGTCAACCGGGCGTACCACTAGGATCGCCAGCCGCGGAGGGGGAACGGCGCCACGGCGCCGACGCCGGACCATCGGGGGTCGGCTTCTTCTGTTCCGTCCGGAACGTCCGGCCGGAGACCCTGTATGACGGGCCGTCAGGCCACGGACGGGGACCGGACCGCACGGGCAATGAGGCAACACGAGGGAACTCGAAGGGGATCGGTGCGCCAGTGACCCAGATCGTCGTCAAGCGTCCGCCCCGGGCCCTGCCGGACGAGGTGCCCGGTGAGGAGCTGCGGCTGGAACCGCCGCCCGAACTGCCGCGCGGACAGCAGGAAGGCGCGCTGTTGCAGGTGCTGCCGATGCTCGGCATGGGCGGCTCCAGCATGTTCTTCCTGATGCCCGGCAACAACGCCCATCCGATGATGCGCATCATGGGCGTGCTGATGCTGGCGTCCACCGTGGCGATGGTCATCGTCTCCGTGATCCGGATGCGGCGGGGCACCCAGGGCGAGTTGGCGCAGACGCGGCGCGACTACATCAAATACCTGGCACAGACGCGGCGCACCGTGCGCAAAACCGCGCTCAAGCAGCGGGACGCGCAGTTCTATCTGCACCCCTCCCCCGATCAGCTGTGGTCGCTCGTCGCCGAGGGCAGCAGGGTGTGGGAACGCCGCGCCCAGGACGCCGACTTCGGACAGGTACGCGTCGGGCTCGGCTCCCAGCAGCTGGCCACACCGCTGGTGGCGCCCGAGACCGCGCCGGTGGACGAGCTGGAGCCGCTCTCGGCCGGCGCCATGCACCAGTTCCTCAACACGCACGGCACGCTCGACGGGCTGCCGATGGCGGTGTCGCTGCGCGCCTTCTACCACGTGACCGTCAGCGGGCACCCCGAGTCCGTCCACTCCTCCGCCCGCGCCATGCTGTGCTCGCTGGCGGCGCTGCACTCGCCCCAGGACCTCGTCGTCACCGTGGCGGCCGGCCGGGACAGCTACGAGCAGTGGGACTGGGTCAAGTGGCTCCCACACGCGCAGGCCAGGGACGCCGGGGACGGCGCCGGGTCCCGGCGGCTGATCGTCGGGGACGCGCTGGAGCTGGAGGAGCTGCTGGCCGGACAGCTGGAGGGCCGCCCCAGGTTCAACGCCACAGCTGAGCCGCTGCTGGAACAGCCGCATCTGCTCATCGTTCTGGACGGCACGTCCGTGCCGCCGGGCGCACTGCTGTCGGCGCCCGAGGGCCTCCAGGGCGTGACGGTTCTGGAGATCGTGCCGGGCGACATCGACGGGCCGCGCGGCGGCCTGTCCGTCGTCGTCACCCCGCGCTCGCTGCGGCTGGAGTCGGGCCAGGGGCTGGTCTACGACGGCGCACCCGACGGGCTGTCCTACGAGGCGGCCGAGGCCGTCGCCCGGCAGCTGGCGCCGCTGCGCATGGGCTCCGGCGGCGAGGACGACGAACCTCTGCTGGCGAAGCTGGAATTCACCGATCTGCTGAACCTGGGCGACCCCGCCTCGATCGATGTCACCCGCAGCTGGCGGCCCCGCTCGCAGGCGGAGCGGCTGCGGGTGCCGATCGGTGTCGGCGAGGACGGGCAGCCGGTCATGCTCGACCTGAAGGAAGCGGCGCAGGACGGCATGGGCCCGCACGGGCTGTGCGTCGGCGCCACCGGCTCCGGCAAGTCGGAACTGCTGCGCACCCTGGTGCTCGGGCTCGCGGTGACGCACTCCTCCGAGACGCTGAACTTCGTGCTCGCCGACTTCAAGGGCGGCGCCACCTTCGCCGGCATGGCACAGATGCCGCACGTCGCCGCCGTGATCACCAACCTCGCCGACGACCTCAGCCTCGTCGACCGCATGGGCGACTCGATCCGCGGCGAACTCAACCGCCGCCAGGAGATGCTCCGCGACGCCGGCAACTACGCCAACATCCACGACTACGAGAAGGCGCGCGTCGCCGGGGCGCCCCTCGACGCCATCCCCTCACTCGTCCTGGTCATCGACGAGTTCAGCGAACTGCTCACCGCCAAGCCCGACTTCATCGACATGTTCATCCAGATCGGCCGGATCGGCCGGTCGCTGGGCGTGCATCTGCTGCTGGCCTCGCAGCGGCTGGAGGAGGGACGGCTGCGCGGTCTGGAGACCTATCTGTCCTACCGCGTGGGTCTGCGCACCTTCTCGGCCGCCGAGTCCCGCGCCGCCCTCGGTGTGCCGGACGCCTACCACCTGCCGTCCGTCCCCGGCTCCGGCTACCTGAAGTTCGGCACCGACGAGATGACCCGGTTCAAGGCCGCCTACGTCTCCGGCACCTACCGGCCCGCCGGCGGCCTCGGCGGGAACGACGAGCTACCCGCCGTACGGACCACCGGACACCGCAGGCCCGTGCTGTTCACGGCCGCTCCCGTACCGATGCCCCGGCCCGACCCCGACGCGGTCCCCGTGCCCGCACAGCCCGGCCCCGCCGACGACGACGCGCTCGCCGACACCGTCCTCGACGTCGTCGTCCGCCGGCTGGAGGGCCAGGGCACACCCGCTCACCAGGTGTGGCTGCCGCCGCTGGACACCGCGGCGCCCCTGGACGAGCTGCTGCCCGGCCTGGCGCCCGTCGAGGGGCGCGGCCTCACCGTGCCCGGCCACCCGCAGCTCGGGCAGCTGGTGGTGCCGGTGGGCCTCGTCGACAAGCCCTTCGAACAGCGGCGCGACCCGCTGTTCCTGGACTTCTCCGGCGCCGCCGGCCACATGCTGATCATCGGTGGTCCGCAGTCCGGCAAGTCCACCCTGCTGCGGACCCTCATCTCCGCCTTCGCGCTCACCCACACTCCCTCCGAAGTGCAGTTCTACGGGCTGGACTTCGGCGGTGGCGCACTGTCCGCGATCGCCGACCTGCCGCACGTCGGCGGCACCGCCTCCCGGCTCGACCCCGAACGGGTGCGGCGCACCGTCGCCGAGGTCTACGGCATCCTCAACCGGCGCGAGGAGTACTTCCGCGCGCACGGCATCGACTCCATCGCCACCTACCGCCGTCGGCGCGCCCGCGGCGAGATCACCGACCAGCCCTGGGGCGACGTCTTCCTCGTGATCGACGGCTGGGGCAACTTCCGCAACGACTACGAGATGCTCGACGGCATCGTCCACGACATCGCCGGCCGCGGCCTCGGCTACGGCGTGCACGTCGTCGTGACCGCGGCGCGCAGCATGGAGGTGCGGGCCGCGCTCAAGGACCTGCTGATGAACCGCCTGGAGCTGCGCCTGGGCGACACCATGGACTCCGAGCTCGACCGCAAGGTCGCCGCCAACGTCCCGCCCGGCGTGCCCGGACGCGGCCAGACACAGCAGCACCTGCACTTCATGGCCGGCCTGCCCCGCCTCGACGGCGTCGGCACCGACGAGGAGCTGTCCGACGCCACAGCACAGCTGTGCAGCACCGTCGGCGCGCACTGGGACGGCCCGCCCGCGCCCGCCGTGCGCCTCCTCCCCCGCGAGCTGGACGCCGCACAGCTGCCCGGCGGCGGGGAACACCCCGACCGGGGCATCGCCTTCGCCCTCGACGAGAACAACCTGGAGCCCGTCTTCGTCGACTTCGAGACCGACCCGTTCTTCCTCGTCTTCGGCGAGAGCGAGTCGGGCAAGACCGCACTGCTGCGGCTGCTCACCCAGCAGATCAGCGAACGCTACGGCCCGGAAGAGGCCAAGATCGTCGTCGGTGACTACCGCCGCTCCCTGCTGGGCGCCGTCCCCGAGTCGCATCTGCTGGAGTACGCGCCCATGTCCAACGCCATGGAGGCGCACATGACCGCGCTGCGCGATCTGATGGCGCGGCGCGCCCCGGCGGCGGATGTCACCCCACAGCAGTTGCGGGACCGCAGCTGGTGGTCCGGCCCGAAGATCTTCATCGTGGTCGACGACTACGAACTCGTCGCCACCTCCAGCGGCAACCCCCTCGGCGAACTGACCGAACATCTGCCGTTCGCCCGCGACGTCGGCGTGCGCTTCATCATCGCCCGCAACTCCGCGGGCGCCGCCCGCTCCATGTTCGAGACGTTCATGACCCGCCTCAAGGAACTCGGCGCCCAGGGCGTCGTCCTCTCCGGCGACCCCTCCGAGGGCGACATCCTCGGCAACGTCCGGCCGCGGCCCATGCCGCCCGGCCGCGGCTTCTTCGTCTCCCGCAAGCGCGGTGCGCCCCTCGTCCAGGTCGGCTGGACACCCGACAGATGAGCCCGTCCCCCGGCCGTGGCCGCGCAATTGGACCGGCCACCCGCGGGCTGGGAACATCGGCACACGACCAAGGGGCCCGCGACGACGCCGTCCACGGCCCGTACACAAGGGGAGGAACCGCGCCGATGGGCACTCAGCAGGAGAAGGACGAGCTGTACGCGATGGACATCTCGGACGCCGTGTGGGAGAGCGCGCCCGGCACCGAGGAGGACGAGGAACGCGTCGAGATCGCCCACCTGCCCGGCGGAGCCGTCGCCATGCGCAACTCCAAGGAGCCGGAGACCGTGCTGCGCTACACCGAAGCCGAGTGGCACGCGTTCGTCCTCGGGGTGCGCGACGGGGAGTTCGACATCGCCTGATCACCGCCTGATCACCGCCTGATCACCGCCTGACCGCCGCCCGGCCGGCGGACGGGCGCGCACACGGCACCGGGGTGGGCGCCTCCCGCGCGCACCCACCCCGGTGTCGTGATGCCGTCTTCTCAGCTGCCGCCGCTTCCGGTCACTGCTGGAAGAACTTGGCGGCCCTCCTGTCCGTGCCCGAGTAGTGATCGCTGGAGTTGCGCACCTCGTTGGCGATGACGATCAGCCGGTTCTGGAGGTCGTTGGCCTTGGCGTCCCAGGCCCTCTGCACGGTGTCGTACGCCTCCTGCGCGTCACCGGCCCAGACCTCCAGGGCGGAACGGATCTTCGCCTGAACCGCGTCCAGGTCGGCACGGAGCTGGTTCGCCTCCGTGGTGATGGCCGAGGCAGCGGCCTCCAGGCTGGAGTACCGGACTTTCAGGTGGTCGCCGTCATTGGCTCCCATGAGCGCTCCTTGATGTGTACGGATATGAACGGAAGGACGGAAGGGGCACCGCCGGTGCCGCGAGGCAGGCCGTGCCCGACGGGCCCTCCACGGCAGCCACGCCGGAGAACGGCTCGCCGGACGGCGCGGCCGCATCCCACGGCCCGGCCGCCGGACACCGGCCGGCCGGTCAGTACTGCGCGATCTTCGACGCCCAGCCCTGCGACCCGGAACCGCCGAGGTCCATGCCCTTCATGTCGTCGCTCACGAGCTTCCGCATGCCCTGCGCGACGATGTCCTCGTTGGAGCCCTTCGCCTTGACGGTGGCGTCCATCGCCTCCGTGAAGCCGACGAGAAGCCTGTTCAGGTACTTCATGTCGTTCTTCACGCCCTCTTGCACGACATCGAAGGCCCCACGCCCGATGCCCTGCCACTGCCCTTCCAGGTTGTTGATGAGGGTGTTGAGCTTGTTCACCCGCCCCTGGATGGACTCGAACATCCCACCCAGGTCCTCCTTAAGCTTCAGGATTTGACTGTCACTCAATTCCTGGCGGTCGCCCATGGATACCTCCTCGGTAATCGCTACATGCGCTCTCTTACAGCGCCTTACTGGGTCCTGTCCCGGACCCCGTGATGCGGTTCCGTTGCCGGACTTCCGCCGCGCGGATCAGCCGCGCCGGGACCGCAGCGCGAGAAAGGCTCCCCCGCCGAGAACCACGACTGCGCCGACCGCCCCCGCGGCGATCCACACCGTCGAATTCCCGTCGCCTCCCCCGTCGTTGCCGCCGGACGCCGAGTCTGCCACCTTCACCTTGTCAGGGGCACCGGCTTCCGCCGACCGGGAGGGCTCGGACCCCGACTCGCCCTTCCCGTCACCCGTGGACTTGCCGACGCCGTCACCCGGCGTGCGCGTCTTGACCCCCGTCAGCGGACTGACATCCGGCGGCCCCGGATCCCCCTTCCCCTCCAGAAGATTCACCCGGGGACGAACAGCACCACGGCCGACATACGTACTGCTGGAGTCCTTGTCCTTCCAGGTACGACCGGCGGTGTCCAGCAGAACCTTCAGAACCTGATTCGCCGTCCATGTGGGGTGCTTGGACCAGATCAGGGCGGCGGAGGCGGAGGTGATGGCTGTGGCGGCGCTGGTGCCGCCGCCGGAACAGTACGCACTTCCGCCTCCATCACACTTGCCAGGAATGTCCTCACTGCCTGGCGCGGCGAGATCGACGTTCTTCCCGTGGTTGGAGAAGTCGACCACCTCACCGGACTTGTCGACAGCCGCGATTCCCGCAACTTCCGGGTCGGCTGCCGGCCACTGCGAGGGATTTCCCTTCTTGGCCTCATTGCCAACACCCGCAAGAAGGATCTTCCCCTTCCGGCTTGCGTATTTCAATGCGTCGATGAGGCCTTGATCCGAGAATCCAGCGAATGACATGTTGATGATTTGTGCGTCACTGTCTGCAGCGGCCCTGATGGCCGCTGCCACGTCGCTACGCTTTCCGGGCATCCCCCCCAAAGGGATGCGCATGGGGATGATACGCGCGTCCGGAGCAAGCCCTTTCAACGAGCCCTTCGCGCCTGAACCTGCGATCAGTTCAGCCATGGTTGTGCCGTGGCCGTCAGGATCAGTCGTCTCATCTCCTTGAGCGTCCGAGAAGTCACGCCCCGGGAGGAGCTTGCCCTTCAGTGCGCGAGAGGACTTATCCACTCCGGAGTCGATCACAGCCACCTTGACGCCCTTGCCAGTGCTGACTTTCCACATTTCGTCAGCCTGCATGGAATCGAGGTACCACTGCTTTTCGCTCGCCCCGGCCGCGTACGATGCGGGGGCGGCCCCGACAAGCAGCATGCCCCAAGTGAGAGCCCCCGCGGCAATCGCAAGGCTTAGTCGCCCGGTTCGCGCGGCCCGGCCCGTACCAGTCATCGCTGGAACTTCCATTCTCGGAGTCATTCGTTTACCGGTGGCGTGCCATCGCCACGTCGTCCCGTGTCCCGCGACTCGTTCTCTGACGCATCCCAGTCCTCACGGGGGTTCCGCTTTCTCTGGCCGCGGCGAGCACCAGCCGTGCCAGTGGTCTCGCTGCTGTCGTACCCGGGGTCTTCCCTCACCAGGCCAGCGCCTCCCCGGGAAAAACCCTTCCGTCCACGGCGCTTGGGAGAATCTTCCCGCGGGACTCCCACCACGCCTCCGGGAGCCGAGGCGCCCCGCCGTTTCCCGCCAGTGCTTTTGCGGGCCTCTGCTTGGCCGCCGGCCGCCCCACCGACGCCAGGAACCCCCGCACCACGCCGCCCACCTGTGCCGGTGGCCGACTCACCGCCGACCACCGTGCCGCGAGGGATGCCCCTGGCGGGAGTTCCGTCGCTCTGCCTGGGCGTCCCTCCTACGATCCCACCCGGTCGAGAAGCCCTTGCGGATCCCGTGCCGCCGGTCCTCCCGCTGCCGGACCCGGCGCCGTTGCCGTGCCCGCCGGGGGGCACTCCCATCATTCCGGGCCGACCACCAGCCTGGCCGGTGCCCTGCGGTCCTCCACGAGACGGCTCCCCCACCGGCCCGCCGACCGCCTTGCTCACCGGCCCCGGCCGCCCTGTCGGAGGGGAGTTGGGGCCTCTGCCACCGGGCGACGGCGGCAGGATTCCCGGGCGACCGGTGATGGGCGGTGTGCCCGGGGTCCGGCCCGTCACGGGCGGGGACTGCATCTTGCCCAGCACGGGCGGGGCCACCGGTGGTGGAGTTCCCCCTTGCCGCAGCGGAGGCGTCCCACCGACGGGATCCGTGGTGGGCGGGGTGTTGGAAAGCTGATGGTTCTCGGAGAGCGGCGGTGCGACGTTGTCGATCTCGGTGCCCACGTGAGAGTCCGCAACGCCTGGCACACCCGGCTTGAGATTCGGCGTGCTGTCGGGCTGCCCTCCAGTCCCACCAGCGACGTCGAACTTGTCCGGACTACCAGCGCCAGGACTGGTGCTCCTGGCAAGCAGGCCCCCCGGCCCACTGCCTGTCACGGCCTGTGAACCACCCCCGGACTTGCCCGGGTCGACACCATCGAACGGCGGCGGCTGCGGAACTCCCACATTCGGCATCGCCTCGAACGCCGGCCGGTTCTGGTACGCCTGCTGGATGTAGTCGTGCGAAACGGAGTAGTAGGACGCCAGCTTGTTCAGCTGGGTGATGGCTTCCTGCCGGTCCGCCTCGTACTTCTCGTCCTTCTTCTTGGCGCCCTTCCCGCTCTTTCCGCCCTTGGGACCGTCCTCCGGCTTCTCGCTTCTCGGCAGCGTCGTCACATATTTCTGGACCATGCCGAGGCCGACGCCCGCCGCCTTGACCTGAGTGCCGACGGTGGCGACGAAATCGCCGAGGCCCTTGGTGTGGTTGCCCAGACGGTCGCCCCACTCGCGGAAAGAGCTCGCCGCCTCGCCGTCCCAGTGGACGTCGCTCACATGCTTCTTCAGCTCGCTGCCGGCGCTCTTGAGCCGCGCGGCCGCGCTCCACAGGGCGTTGCCGACGTCCTCCAGGTCCTGCGGCTTGGCATCCTCCACGAGGTCGATGAGGTCGTTGAGTTCGCACTCGTCGAATGCGGTGCCCGGCATCAAGGACTGCAGCAGCGGGCTGATCATCGAAGGGACGCGGCTCAGGTCGTACTGAAGGCTGATGCCCTGTACCTGGGGGTCGACATCCGGCTCCCCCATCTTCGTCATTTCTTTCGGCGAGTATCCCGAGCCGTCCGGGTTTCCGCTCGGCTCCTTGCCCTTCGCTCCGCCCTTGTCGCTCACGTGCCCTCCCTTCTACCGTTGCTGGATCAGAAGTTGACCGATGTCTTCTTGTTGTGCTTCGGCTCGTCGTGCTCCGGCTTGCCGTGCCCGTCCTTCTGTTCCGCGCGCTGCCGTTCCACTTCCCGCTGCCGCTCCAGCTCTTGCGCCCTGCTTTGGATCTCCCAGAACCTGCGCTGCTGGTCGACTTCGAGGTTGTCGAAGCCGATGTCCGCCGCGTGGACGGCGATACCGATCGCTTCGATCTGCTCGCCGACCGTCCGGGAGAGCGTCAGCAGTTCGGTGTGCACCATGGTGTACGCCTTGTAGAGGCTGTCGGCCTCTTTGAAGTCGACGCCGAGCCCGCTGAGCGAGGTCCTGGTGATCTCCTGCCACGCCACGGCTTTCGTCGCCGCGGGGCTGTCCTCCAGGTCGCGCAGGATGGCGTCGACCTTGCGCTTGAACTTCCGCAGTTCCTCGGCGCCCTTCTCCAAGTCCTTCTTGGGAAGGGCGTTCCCCCGGTGTCTGTCGACCGTGTAGCCCATCTCGAAGCAGCCCCCTCCGCCCTCGCGGTCCCCGTTGCGCTCCGTACGCGCCGTGTAACTGTAGTCGCAGCATACGACTGCGCGCATCGAACATGAGCACCCGTCAGTTCGAAACGGTCGCCCCGGGCCCGCTGACCGGCCTCTCCGTCATCGACCGGAGGCGGCCGCTCCGCGCCTGCGGCGCCAGTCGCGGCAGATCAGCGAGGTGCCGATGACGACCGCGACCGAAGTACCGCCACCTACAAGGACGTAGGTGGCAAGCCGCTCGTTCCGCTCCTGTTCGGTTTCGCCCAGTACAAGTTTCGCAGGTTCCGGCTTCTTCCCGCTCGTCAGCCCCTCCTTCGCCACGGGCTGTTCGATCCGCTCGTCGTCCTCGGTCAGCGCCCGCACCGGGTCGACGACGCCCCAGCCGACGAGCCGGTCGTGGCCTGCCACGGACCGCTCCGCCGTCTGCTCGATCTGGGCGACGATGTTCCGCTGCGTCCAGCGGTCGTCGCCGCTGTTGTGCTTGGCCCGCAGCAGTGCGGCGACGCCTGCCACATAAGGGGCGGAGAAACTGGTCCCGTTGTCCGCGCAGTGTCCGCCCTTGGGCACGGTGGAGATCATGTCGACCCCGGGTGCCGCGACGTCCACGAACTCGCCGGACTGCGAGAAGGGCGCACGCTCGTTGTTGCGGTCGGACGAGGCGACGGCCAGCACGCCAGGGAAGGAGGCCGGGTAGGTCTCCTTGACGTTGCCGCCGAGCCCGTCGTTGCCGGCCGAGGCGACGACGACCACGTCCTGGGCGAGCGCCCGGTTGACGGCGGCCTTCAGCACGGAGTCCGGCTTCAGCGCTTCCGCGGTGTCCTGGGAGATGTTGATGACATCTGCGTGCACCTTCACCGCGTAGTCGATGGCCCGCGCGAGCGACTCTGCTGTGCCGCTGCCGTTGGCGTCGTTCTGCTTGATGGGGATGATCGTCGCCTTGGGCGCGAGACCGACGAAGCCGGTGTCGTCGGCGGGGCGGGCGGCGATGATGCCGGCGACCTTCGTGCCGTGGCCCACCGTGTCCGTGGTGCCGTCGGCCTTGCCGCGCGGCTGGGCGCGCCCGTACTCGTCCTTCTTCGGCTTCTTGGGGAGCAGGTTCTTGCCCAGGCTCGGGTCGACGGCGTCCTTCAGCTGTTCGTGCTCGACGTCGACGCCCGTGTCGATGACGGCGACCTTGACCCCGGCCCCCTGACCGGTGCCGCGCCACAGCTCGTTGAGCAGCACCCGCTGGAGCGACCAGGGGCGGCCCTTGTACGGCTCCGAGGGGAAGTTGCACTGTGTGGAAGCCGCGGCCGCGGCCGGTGCGGCGGCGGGGAGCGTCAGGCCGGAGGCGAGCACAGCTGTGGCCGCCGCGACGACGCCGGTGCGCCGCAGGGCCGTGCGTGCCCCCGCTGCCGGGTGGCGCGGCGGACGGGCAGGCGTGCCGGCCCGTGTCCGCCTCCGGGCGGCCGGCCCGCCCCGCGTGCGCCTCATGTCCCGCTCCTCCTCGCGTCCTGCGTGGGTGTCCGCATGTGTGTGTCCGCGTACGTGTCCGTCGTACCGTCGTGTGCCGCCGTGCCGCCGCCGCTGGCAGCTGTGGCGGTGCGGTGGTGTTCGTGCCTGCCGGGCCGTCAGGAGCCCTGCGGCTGGCGTGCGCTGCCCGTCGACAGCCGGGGCCCGGTGGGCAGGAAGTCCGACCACTCGGCGGGCACCGGCACCGGCTTGACGCCCTCGTAGCCGAGCCTGCGCTGGGCGTTGGAGCCCTCCTGCTGCTGTTGGTCCTTTTTCTTCTTGCTGCTGTCCTGGCCGATGCCGGCGTCGTCCTGGGAGCTGTCGGTGTTGGACTGCATCGCGTAGCGCAGCCCGGTGTCGGTGACGAGGAAGACGCCGCCGGTCTTGGTGTCGCGGCCCTTGACCTGGCGGAAGAGCTGGCCCGTCCCCGGGGTGACGTAGGCGCTGGTGGAGCCGGCCGGGATCTGTTCCGGGAAGTCCTCGCCCGACCAGGTGCTGAGCGTCGTCGTGCCGCTCTTGCCGTTGACGTGCCGCAGTACGTTGCACGCCACGTTGCGGTGTCCCTTGTCGGGGTTGGCCGAGTTGATCGCGTGCCCCTTCTCCTCGGGCCACTTGAGGGAGCCGCCGAACCACTGCTTGGTGGGGGAGATGGCGCCCGGGTTCACGTCGATGGGCCGGCTGCCCTGCCCGACGGGCAGCAGCTGGCGTGAACTCAGCAGCAGCTGTGCCATGAAATCGCTGACGGGCATGACCCGGCCCTGGAGAACGACGTACTGCTGCTGGTGGTTTCCGGAGGGCGCGCGGAGCACGGTGCCGATCCTGTCGAGGCGGTCGTCGAGCCCCGGGACGCCCGCGGAGCCGCCGATGTCCCCCTGGAGCCTGGGGAACTGGATGGTGCGGCCGGGGTGCAGGGTGGCGAGCCAGGCGCGGGAGACGCGCTGTGGTGTGCGGTTCTCCGCGAGGACCCGCAGCAGCAGTTCGTCGTCCTGGACCTCGTACCGCCAGCCCTTCTTGTCGACGACGTACATCCGGTCGTCGGGGCCCTGGACGAACAGCAGCTCGCCGCCCTTGAGCCGGTTCTTCCCCTCGACCTTGCCCTTGTCGCGGTCGGCGAGGACGAAGGCGGCCTTCTGCACGGCGCGGCCGCCCTCGCCCGGGCGTTCGCAGACGGCCCAGCGCTTCTGTTTCGACGCCTCGTCGGGCTCCGGGAGCCGGTCGGGCGCGTACGGGATCCCGAGGGTGGCCCCGTGCGGGATCTTGCCGTTGTCGAGCACCTTCTCGTCGACCTTGACCACCTCGCCCTTGCCGGGGTCGAGGATCAGCTTGGCGGAGGCCAGGTTGAGGACGGGGTGCAGCTGCTTCTCGCCGTCCGTCTTCAACACCACGTACCGGGTCGTCGACTTGGACCCGATGATGACCTTCTCCGCCGTGCTGTCCCATCCGTTGGGCGCCTTCGGCTTGAACATGCCCCACGCCCCGAACCCGGCCAGGATGAGCGCGCCCACGACGATGCCGGGGACGATCCCGCGCACCGGACGCGGAGCGCCCTCTTCCGTCCCGGTGGGTGAGGGCTGGAGGAACGCCGACACCAGGCGCTTCTTCGCGAAGGTGTAGGCGTTGAGCTCGTCGCGCCGTGATGCCATCGGTGAAAGCCGCTCCCCTGCCGTCCGGTGGTCCCCGCTGCCGCCGGTTCCCCTGTTGTCCGGGCCGCCCGATTGTCGGACCGGCCCCCTACTATGCCGGTTGGGGGTCGGGCCGTGCCGCTCCGGTAGGGTGATCCGCCGCCCAACGCCCCGCACGGCGAGGGCGAATTCGGACATGAGGGGGCCTTCCGGAATGGGATCTGCGACGCGGACGCGGAGCGTCCAGGGCGCTGCGAACCGCCCTGGGCGGGGCGCGGCACGGCGTGCGGGCTCCGCCACAGCGCCCGCCCGCGCTCCGCACGCGCCACCCCCGTCCGTCTCGTTGCGTACCGAGTCGCGGACGAGCCGGCTGGGCCCTCTGCATCTCCAGCAGCTGGTGCTGCTGGAACTCGCCGCCGCCGTGCTGCTGGTGGCGGCCGCGGTCGACCGGCTGATGCTGGTGCCCGGTGTCGTGGTCGCCGGTCTGCTGGTGGTGCTGGCGCTGATGCGCCGCCGTCAGCGTTCCGTCAGCGACTGGGCGGGCACGCTGCTGGCGCTGCGGGCCCGCCGCCGTGCCGCGGCGCTGCCGCTCACGGCGGCGATGGCGCTGGACGAGCGGGGCGAGCGCGTCGACGCCGGTTTCCTCCCCGTCGTCGAATGCGCCCCGGGGCTGCGCACGTACGCGTACCTGGACGCCAAGCGCCGCTCGATCGGCATGGTCGGTGACGGCGGCTTCCTGACGGCGCTGGTGCGGCTGGAGGCGGCGCCCGGTGCGCTGCGTCCGGCCTTCGGCGCCCGCGCCCTGCCGCTGGGGCTGATGCAGGACGCGCTGGACGTGGACGGCATCGCCCTGGAGTCGGTGCAGGTGGTGCAGCACGTCCAGCCGGCTCCGGCGCCGCATCTGCCCGAGCAGTCGGTGGCGCGCACGAGCTACCGGCCGCTGCACGAGCAGACGGGCGCGCCCGCGCTGCGGCTGACGTGGGTGGCGCTCAAGTTCGACCCGGAGCTGTGCCCGGACGCGGTACGGGAGCGCGGCGGCGGCCTGCTGGGCGCACAGCGCTGTCTGCTGCGGGCGGCGGACCATCTGGCGAGCCGGGCCACGGGCGCCGGCTTCGTCGCCACGGTGCTGAACGAGGCCGAGCTGATCTCCGCCGTCGCCACCTCGGCGTGCGTCAGCCCGGCGGCGACGGCGCGCGCGAGCAGGCCGGACGCGGCCCCGGCGCGGCGCACCGCCGAGTCGTCCCGGGTGTGGCGGTGCGACGACAGGCTGCACACCACCTACGCCGTGGGCCGCTGGCCGGAGCTGGGCCGCTCGGCGCAGCCGCTGCCCCGCCTGGTGCGGCTGCTGACGTCCGTCCCCGCGTTCACCACGACGTTCAGCCTGACGCTGGGCCGCTCCTCGCGCCGCGGCGCCGTGACGGTCGGCGGACACGTCCGGGTGACGGGCCGTTCCGAGGCCGAACTGACCGGCGCGCGGCGGCATCTGGAGGGCGCGGCGCGCCACGCGCGCCTGGGGCTCATACGGCTGGACAGGGAGCAGCTGCCGGGCGTGCTCGCGACGCTCCCGCTGGGAGGCATCCACTGATGGCATCGCGACCGACTTCGGCGCGCGCGCTGCTGGGCCCGCGCCGCACGGCTCACGTCCTGTCCGCGGCCCAGGTGGGGGCGCTGGCGCTGCCCCTGGGGGACGACGGCGTGGTGGTCGGCGACGACACCGGCGGCCGCCCCCGCATCGTCGGCTTCCACCACCCCTCGGCGTTCAACGCGGTGCTCATCGGCGGGCTGTGGACGGCCCAGGTGCTGGCGCTGCGCATGGCGGGCACGGGCGCGCGGGTGGCCGTGGAGACGGGCCGGGCGCAGGTGTGGACGAATCTGGTGCGTGCGGCGGGCGCGGGCCAGGAGTGCATCGCGCTGTACGACGTCGGCCGGGTGCCGGCGCTGGGCCCCACGGTGAGCAGCCCGGTCGTGGTCATCCGCGACTGCGGAATGCGCCCGCCCCGCGGCAGGGTCTCGTCCATGCCGTGGCAGGCGGTGCTGACGCTGCTGCCGTATCTGAGCCCGGTCGCACCGCGGCTGCTGCGCGCGGCCGACCTCGCGGGCATCCAGCGGGTCTCCCCGGACGAGGCCGCGCAGTTGGGCCGTCTCGTACAGCTGCCGCAGCAGGACGTGGACGCCCTGCCGACGCTGGGCGACGGCTGGACCCTCTGGTGCACGCGCCGCGAGCGGCAGTACGCCATGACGCAGCCGACGGACGCGGAATCCGGGCTCCTCGGCATGCCCAGACGGCTCGACTGACGGCCGCCCGCCGGACGTTCGGGCACCGGCGCCGGACTCCGGCGCCGGGTTCGTCCGGCCACCGCCGGGACGGCGCCCGCCGCTTCCGTGCTCTCGCGCGGTCCGGCACCGGCCACCGTCGCCGCCTTGTCGGCGTGGCGACGGGAGGCGGTGCGGAAAGCCTGCCGGAAGGGTGACGGAAGCGTGCGGAACGCCAACGGCGGCTGTATGCGGGGGCGTTCACGGGCATCCCATCGAGCGCATCCGCTTGCGTCGTCGGGGAGCGGGATGGAGGGTTTTCCACAGGCCCGTTTCTCTACGGTTCCGGCGGCGGGACCAGCCTCCCACGGCGGTTGTTGTGATGATTAGGCTGGACTGACGCGCGTGGGCAGGCGCGTGGTTTTTCGGGGTGAAATGACCACAGCAGGAGGCAGTGTGAGCAGCGATCGGGACGAGATCCGCGTCGGCGGGACCATGCCCGGTTCCGATCGGCTCGACGCGGATGCCGAGTCCGAGCAGGAGACGGAATCCACGGGCCAGTTCACCATCGATTACACCCCTCCCGCCTGGTACACGCAGGAGGCCGGGAGCACGCCGGGCGGTTCCGGTGAGTTCCCGGGCGCCGCGGGCGAGTTCAGCGCCCCTCCCGCCCCGTCGGGCACGCCCTACCCGCCGTCGGGCGGCGCCTCCGATGCGCCTGCCGCGACCGGCGCCGCTACCCCGCCGTCTCCGGACGCCGCGCCCGACCTGCCTGCCTTCCCGTCGCTGAAGCCGTACCGCGCGCAGAAGGCGGAGGACGGCGCGGCACCGGCCGAGCCCCACCGGCCGCACGAGCACGACCGGCACCCCGACGGCTCCACCGGCTCCAACAGCCCCGCCGGGACCGCGCGTTCCGCAGGCTCCGAGCGCCCCGGGGACGCCACGGACGGCGGGAGCGACAGCGACGACGGCGACGCGCACGCGTTCGCGGAGCCCCTCGGCCCCGACTCCTTCGGCGCCGCCGCCTTCGGCCCCGAGCCTCCGGCGTGGTCGGCGGCCCCCCGCCGCCCGGCCTCCGCCGACAGCAGCGGCTCCGCCGGCGCCCGCACCGACTTCGGTGCACAGGCCCCGGCAGGCCGCGAGGCCCCCGCAGCAGACGTCCCCGGCACCGGACAGCCGGGCGCCGAGGAGGCCGCTGCCGCCGCGACGTCCGCGCGGGACACGACCGCTCCCGGTACGGAGCCCGCGGACGAGGACGAGGACGGGAGCGCCGAAGGCGCCCGGGGCGCCGGGGACATCGAGGACGGCACGACGGTGCGTTTCTCGGCCGCGGCGCTGCGCCGTGAGATCGCGCAGTACGCGGCCGAGGGCAAGGAACGCAGCGCACGGACGGCCGACGGCCGCGACGACGAGCCGGACGCCGGACGCGACGCGCACGCCGCACGCGCGGGCTCCGGCTCCGGCGAGCAGGGAGAGCCCGGCGCCACCGACCGGCCCGAACAGCCGGGCGGGGACGGGGAGTCGGCGGGGTCCGCCGAGCCGGCGCGTCCGGCACCGTCCGGTGCCGCCACGTTCACCCTCCGCCGCATCGAGCCGGACGGCCCCGTGCCGGGCGACTCCGATGTGCCCGGTGCCTCCCGCGAACCCGACGCGTCCGGGGCCCCCGAGGCGTCCGAGACGTTCGACGGCCCCACCGGCTCGGCCACCTCCGCCGGTTCCGGCAGCTCCGCAGGCGCCGACGACGCCGACAACTCCGACGACGGGGCGCGGTCTTCGACGGCGCGGTCCGGCGCGGGCCCGGACGAGCCCCGGACCGGTGCGGAGGAGCGCCGGAGGGAGCCGCAGGACGCCATCCCCGCCTCCTACGACTTCGACCTTCCCGCGCCGTCCCCCGGGAGCGCCCCCGCGGAGCCGCCGCCACCTCCCGCACCCGAGGAGACGGGCCCGCGGGACGCCGTCCCGCCGCACCCGCTGACCCCGTCCGCGCCGCAGCAGGCGCCGGCGTGGCCCGCGGACCCGCAGCCGGAGAGCGCCCCGGGCGGCGCGGCCACCGCAGACGCAGCAGGCGCGGCGGGAGCGGAGGGTGCGTCCCCGCTCCCGCCGC
>NZ_BJMM01000070.1 GCF_006539165.1 Streptomyces cacaoi
CGTCCCGGCGGGGCCCGCCGGTGCGACGGGGGCGCGGCACGGTGATCCGGCGGGCGAGCTGCGGCTGACCCAGCTCCAGGCCATGGCCACGCACAACAGCTACCACCGCGAGGCGCCCCGGGCCGAGCAGCGGCTGATGGGGAGACACGATCCGAACTGGCGGACGCTGCGGTACGGCCATGCCGATCTGCCCGACCAGTTCGAGCGGCAGCGGGTGCGCGGTATCGAACTGGACGTCTTCCCCGATCCCGAAGGCGGGCTCTACGCCGAGCCGTTGATCCGCCGGGCGGCCGGGCTGCCCGGGCCCGTGGATCCGGCGCTGCGCAAGCCGGGGTTCAAGGTGCTGCACTGGGCCGACTTCGACTACCACAGCAGCTGTGCGACGCTGCGGGGCTGCCTCCGGCAGGTGCGGCGCTGGTCGCACCAGCGGCCCGGCCATGTGGCGGTGCCGGTGCTGCTGGAGCTGAAGCAGACCGATCCCCGGCTGGAGGAGCGGGGCGGTGCCGAGAGCCCGCCGTGGGACACGGCGATGCTCGACGCGCTGGACGCGGAGATCCGTTCGGTCTTCGCCGAGGACGAGATGGTCACCCCGGACGATCTGCGGCAGCGCGGCCGGACGCTGGGGGAGTCGGTGCGTGCCCGCGGCTGGCCGAAGGTGCGGGACACCCGGGGCCGGGTCGTGTTCCTCATGGACAACGACGACCGGGAGATCCAGGACGCCTACCGGGCGGGCGGGCGCGCGAGCCTGGAGGGCCGGGTGCTGTTCACCGACTCCGAACCGGGCCGTGCGGACGCCGCGTTCATGAAGGTCAACGACCCGACGGGCCGGAACCAGGCGGTCATCCGGGACCTGGTGCGGCGCGGCTACTACGTGCGGACCCGCTCCGACGTCCCGCTGGAGCAGGCCACCAGCGGGGACACGGCCATGCTGCGGGCCGCGCTCGGCTCCGGGGCGCAGATGGTGAGCACCGACTTCCCGGTGCCCGGCCTGGCCGAGCGGTACGGCTCGGACTATGTGGCCGAACTGCCCGGCACCGACGGCCCGGTGCGCTGCAACCCCGTGACCGTGCGGCGCTGCCCGCCGGGCACACCGGAGCGCTGAACTCCGGCCGGGCTCAGGCGGGCTGCTTCTCCTGCTCGGCCTCGACCTGGGCGTTCCACTCCCGCTTGGACGCCTGCCAGCCGTCCTCGTCGGAGCCGAGCCGCCAGTAGCCGGAGATGGACAGCTGTTCGCGGGCGACCTCCCGCTCCAGGCGCAGATGCCGGCGCAGTTCCTTGACGAAGCCGGCCTCGCCGTGGACGAAGGCGTGCACCCGGCCGTCGGGGAAGGTCAACTCGCGCACGGAGCGCACCAGTCGGTCGCCGACCCGGCCGGAGCCGCGGTGCAGCCAGACGATCTCGCTGCCCTCGGGCGCGGGCAGCGGCTGCTCCTCCTCCGGCCCGGCGACCTCGATCAGGGCGTGCACCGGGGAGCCGGCGGGCATCCGGCCGAGGGCGGCGGCGATGGCGGGCAGGGCGCTCTCGTCCCCGGCGAGGAGGTGCCAGTCGGCCTCGGGGCTGGGCGTGTAGGCGCCGCCGGGGCCGAGGAAGAGCAGCTCGTCGCCGGGGCGGGCGGCGAGCGCCCAGGGGCCGGCGAGGCCCTCGTCCCCGTGCACGACGAAGTCGATGGTCAGCTCGCGGTCGTGCGCGTCCCAGTCACGCACGGTGTACGTCCGCATCCGGGGCCACTGGTCGCGCGGCATCTCGGAGCGGATCCGGGCCATGTCGAACGGCTCCGGGTAGACCACGCCCGGGACCGGGAAGAGGAGCTTGATGTAGTGGTCGGTGAATTCGCCGGCCTCGAACTGGTCCAGCCCGTCACCTCCGACGACGATGCGCACCATGTGCGGGGTGAGCTGCTCGGTGCGCACCACGCGGGCACGGTGGAGCTGGGGCTGCTTGCGGGCAGGGCGCTCTGCCACGGGGGCCTCCTGGCGCGACGAGGGGCGGTGCTCAACTTAGGCTTACCTAAGTTAGCAGATCACTCCGCGAGAACCGAGAGCAGGCGGCGCAGCGATCCGCCCAGGCCCCAGCGGGCGTCCAGCGCCTCCAGCGCCTCCGGGTCGCGTGGGGTGCGCGGCAGGGCGACGGGAACCTCGGGCAGCTCCACGTCCCGGGCCACCCGCACCACGCGGGGAGCGGCCGCCAGATAGGCGGCGGCGTCGCGGAACTTGGTGCGCTGCGCCGGGGTGAGCCGGGAGACCGGGTCGTCGGCCGCTGCCAGGATCCCGGCGAGATCGCCGTACTCGGCCAGCAGCTTCGCCGCCGTCTTCTCGCCGATGCCGCGTACGCCCGGCAGCCCGTCGCTCGGGTCGCCGCGCAGCAGCGCCAGATCCGCGTAACCGGCGCCGTCCACACCGTACTTGGCGTGCAGGGCCGCGCCGTCGTACACGTCCAGGCTGCCGACGCCCTTGACGGGGTAGAGCACCCGGATCTCCCGCTCGTCGTCGACGAGTTGGAAGAGGTCGCGGTCGCCGGTGACGACGTCGACGGGGCCGTCGGCGCGGGTCGCCAGGGTGCCGATGACGTCGTCGGCCTCGTAGCCGGGGGCGCCGACGCGGGCCAGGCCGATCGCGTCGAGTACCTGCTCGATCACCGGCACCTGGGGGGAGAGGGTGTCCGGCGTCTCCTCCTCGTCCGGGCCGCCGGTGTGCTCCTCGGCGACGCGGTGCGCCTTGTACGAGGGGATCAGCTCCACCCGCCAGGCCGGGCGCCAGTCCTCGTCCATGCAGGCCACCAGCGCGTCGGGGCGGTGGTCCTGGACGAGCCGGGCGATGAAGTCGAGCAGGCCGCGGACGGCGTTGACGGGGGTGCCGTCGGGGGCGCGGACGGTCTCCGGGACGCCGAAGTAGGCGCGGAAGTACAGGGATGCGGTGTCCAGCAGCATGAGGCGGCTGTGTGCGGTGTGGGCTGTGGTGATGGTCACGGGCCGATGATGCCGCACGGCGGGGACACGGACCGTGACGCGGGTGCTCCGACGAGCGGGAAGCCGGCTGGCTCGAAACCTTTTCCTGTGACTGGCGTCACGTTTGGTTTGGAATCCTGAACTCCGAGCAGGAGCAGCTGTGTGGGGCTGGTGTAGGCTGCACCTTTCTGGTATGCGCCGTTTGATGCGATTTGCACCGCCACTGACACGGCGTGCGGGGATGCCGGACAACTGTTGTCGATCCAAGAGGTGAATGTGTCCAGGCTGAGAGCTGAACACCTGTACAAGGTGTTCGGAAGGAGACCAGACCAGGCCGTGGGCCGGCTGGAGGCCGGAGCGGACCGCGAGGAGCTACGTGCCCAGGGCACGACCGCTGCCGTGATCGACGCTTCCTTCGAGGTCGAGGAGGGGCAGATATTCGTGGTCATGGGGCTCTCGGGCTCCGGTAAGTCCACGCTGCTGCGCATGCTGAACGGCCTGCTGGAGCCCACCTCCGGCCGGGTGCTGTTCGACGGGCAGGATGTGACCGCCCTCAAGCCGCGGGAGCTGCGTGAGGTCCGTGCGACGAAGATCAGCATGGTCTTCCAGCACTTCGCCCTCTTCCCCCACCGCAGCGTCCTGGAGAACGCGGCCTACGGGCTGGAGGTCCAGGGCATACCTCGCGAGGAGCGCGACAAGCGCGCCACCGAGGCCCTGGAACTGGCCGGCCTGAAGGGCTGGGAGAAGTCCTGGCCCGACGAGCTGTCCGGCGGTATGCAGCAGCGGGTCGGTCTGGCCCGCGCGCTGGCGACCGACGCGGACCTGCTGCTGATGGACGAGTCCTTCAGCGCCCTGGACCCCCTGATCCGCCGGGACATGCAGGACCAGCTGCTCGAACTCCAGAAGACACTGAAGAAGACGATCGTCTTCATCACCCACGATCTGAACGAGGCCATGCGCCTCGGCGACCGGATCGCCGTGATGAAGGACGGCCGGATCGTCCAGAACGGCACCGCCGAGGACATCCTGGTGCGTCCCGCGACCGACTACGTCGCCTCCTTCATCCAGGACGTGGACCGCTCCCGCGTGCTCACCGCCGGCGCGATCATGGAGGACACCAAGACCGACGCCGCCGCCCTCGGCAAGGACGGCGACGAGGCGTCCACCATCACCGCCGAGACGCCGCTGCACGAGCTGTTCACGCCGTTCTCGTCCAGCGACGACGCGATGATCGTCACCGACGACTCGGGTGCGCCCGTCGGCGTCATCGACCGGGAGCGGCTGCTGGCCGCGCTCGGCGAGGAGCCGCAGGTCGACGAGAACGCCGCAGCGAACGCCGCGTCCGACGGCGGTGCCGAGACCGCCGACGGCGCCAAGAACTCCGGGGTGACCGCACGTGCCTGAGTTCCACCCCGGTGACTGGGTCGAATCCGCCGTCGACTGGTTGCAGAAGCACCTCGGCTGGCTGTTCGACTTCATCAACACGGTCCTGTCCGGACTGTTCGACGCCATCAACGCCGTCCTCGGCGGCGCGGAGCCGCTGCTGCTCGCCGGCATCTTCGCCGTGATCGCCTTCTGGCTGCGCGGGCTGCTGGCCGGTGTGGTGGCGTTCGTCGGCTTCGCCTTGATCGACACCTTCGGGTTGTGGTCCGAGGCGATGTCGACGCTCTCGCTGGTGCTGGCCGCCGCGGTGATCACGATCGTGATCGCGGTGCCGGCCGGTATCTGGGCCTCGCGGTCCAAGACCGTGAGCGCCTTCGTACGCCCGGTGCTCGACGTGATGCAGACGATGCCCGCGTTCGTGTACCTGATCCCGGGCGTCATGTTCTTCTCGGTCGGTACGACCCCGGGTCTGCTGGCGACGATCATCTTCGCCATGCCGCCCGGTGTCCGCATGACCGAGCTGGGCATCCGGCAGGTCGACAGCGAACTGGTCGAGGCCGCCGAGGCGTTCGGTACGCAGCCCAAGCACACGCTGACGCGGGTGCAGCTGCCGCTCGCGCTGCCGACGATCATGGCCGGTATCAACCAGGTCATCATGCTCGCGCTGTCCATGGTGGTCATCGCCGGTATGGCCGGTGCGCCCGGCCTCGGTGAGCGTGTCTACGCGGCCGTCACCCAGGTCCAGGTCGGCCTCGGTGTCGAGTCCGGTGTGGCCGTCGTCATCCTGGCCATGTACCTGGACCGGATGACCGGTGCGCTCAACGCCCGTGTCTCGCCGCTGGGCCGCCGTGCCGCGGCCAAGGCGTCCGCGATGATGGGCCGGATGCGCTTCGCGCGCTACAAGCCCGGCACCGCCGTCGCCCTGTGCGGTGTCGTCGTGCTGGCGCTGGTCGCCGGCGGGATGAACATCGCCGGCTCCGGTGACGAGGGCAAGGCGTCCGCCGGCACGAACGTCGGCAAGGGCCAGCAGCTCAACATGGGCTACATCCCGTGGGACGAGGGCATCGCCACCTCCTACCTGTGGAAGGAGGTGCTGGAGCGGCGCGGCTTCAAGCCGAACCTCAAGCAGCTGGACGCCGGCCCGCTCTACACCTCGCTGGCGCAGGGCCAGACGGACTTCCAGACCGACGGCTGGCTGCCCACGACGCACAAGCAGTACTGGGACAAGTACGGCTCCAAGATGGAGAAGCTGGGTTCCTGGTACGGCCCGACGTCGCTGGAGCTGACGGTGCCCAAGTACGTCAAGGGCATCAAGTCGCTGGAGGACCTCAAGGGCCAGGGCAAGAAGTTCAAGGGCAAGATCATCGGCATCGAGTCCAGCGCCGGTGAGATGAAGATCCTCAAGGACAAGGTCCTCAAGGACTACGGCCTGGAGGGCGAGTACAAGGTCGTCGCCTCCAGCACCTCCTCGATGCTGGCCGAGCTGAAGCGCTCGATCCAGAAGAAGGAGCCGGTCGTCGTCACGCTCTGGTCGCCGCACTGGGCGTACAACGCCTACGACCTGACCAAGCTGGACGACCCCAAGGGCTCCTTCGGCAAGGGCGAGAACCTCTACAACGTCGCCCGCAAGGGCTTCGCGGAGGACCAGCCGACGGTCGCGCACTGGCTCAAGAACTTCCACCTGAAGGAAGAGCAGCTCACCTCGCTGGAGAACAAGATCCAGGACGCGCCCAAGGGCGAGGAGCAGAAGGCCGCTGCCGACTGGCTGGACGAGCACAAGGGCTTCATCGACAAGATGGCCCCGGTGCCCGGCGGCAAGAAGAAGCAGGGCAAGGACGCCGGCAAGGCCGTCAACGTGGGCTACTTCCCCTGGGACGAGGCCATCGCGACGACCTACCTGTGGCAGAACATCCTGGAGGACCGCGGCTACAAGCCGAACGTCAAGCAGCTCGACCCCGGTCCGCTGTACACCTCGCTGGCGCAGGGGCAGATGGACTTCCAGACGGACGGCTGGCTGCCCACCACGCACGAGCAGTACTGGAAGAAGTACAAGGACAGACTCACGGACGTCGGTCCCTGGTACGGCCCGACCTCGCTGGAGCTGTCGGTCCCCGAGTACGTCAAGGGCATCGACTCGCTCGAAGACCTCAAGGGCAAGAGCGACAAGTTCGACGGCAAGATCACCGGCATCGAGTCCAGCGCGGGCGAGATGAAGGTGCTCAAGAAGGTCCTCAAGGACTACGGGCTGGACAAGGAGTACAAGGTCGTCTCGTCCAGCACCTCCTCGATGCTGTCCGCGATCGACCGCTCGGTGAAGCAGAAGAAGCCGATCCTGACGACGACCTGGTCCCCGCACTGGGTGTACAGCAAGTACCCCATGAAGAAGCTCGACGACCCGAAGGGCTCGTGGGGCAAGGGCGACAAGATCCACGTCACGGCCAAGAAGGACTTCAAGAAGGACTTCCCCGAGCTGTACGGGTGGCTGAAGGACTTCCACATGTCCGAGGACGACCTCGGCTCGCTGGAGGCCGCGATCCAGAACGGCGGCAAGGGCAAGGAGAAGGAGTCCGCCCGTAAGTGGCTCGACTCCCGTCCCGGCCTGATCGACAAGCTGGCGCCCGTCAGCTGATCCGGCCGACCGGCCCCCGCACAACTGCACAGACAGCGGAGCCTCCGCTTCACCCCGGTGATCACCGCGGTGAAGCGGAGGCTCCGCTTTGTGTAACGGCTCGTTGTTTTTCGGCAACTCGTTTGTGATGCATGTCCTTGCGCGGTGCGGGCAGGCGCGCTCCCCGGATCGCCGGAGACCCGGCGGTCCCGTCTGTGACGCCACAACGCAACAGAAGGGCTCGATGCGTGACTGCGCAACCATCGGCACACCCACCCGGTGAGAAGAATCCACTGGAGCAGCAGGGCCTGGGACGGCTGACGGCCTCGGTCGCGCACCGGGTGTTCTGGCCATCCGCCGTGATCATTCTCGCCTTCGTCCTCTATGCCGTCATCGGCCAGGAGAGCGCCGCGGAACAGGTGGCAGGCGTCCAGGAGGCGATCGGCGACAACCTCGGCTGGTTCTACACCGCCCTCACCTCGCTCTTCGTGATCTTCGTCCTGTGGGTGGGTCTGGGCCGGTTCGGCCGGATCCGGCTCGGCAAGGACGACGAGAAGCCGGAGTTCTCCACGTCCTCGTGGTTCGCGATGCTGTTCGCCGCGGGGATGGGCATCGGCCTGGTCTACTGGGGCGCGGCCGAGCCGCTGAACTTCTTCGTCTCGCCCAAGCCCGGCACCGGCGACGGCGACCCCGCCAAAACCGAGGCCGCGATGGTGCAGACGTTCCTGCACTGGGGCGTCCACCCGTGGGCGATCTACGTCGTCGTCGGCCTCGCCATGGCGTACGCGGTGCACCGCAAGAACCGCCCCGTGTCGATCCGTTGGGCGCTGGAGCCGCTGCTCGGCGACCGCGTCAAGGGCAAGTGGGGTGACGCCATCGACGTCATCGCCGTCGTCGGCACGCTCTTCGGTGTGGCCACCTCGCTCGGCCTCGGCGTCATGCAGATCGCCAGCGGGCTGAACTTCCTCGGCTGGGTGGACGAACCCGGCAAGCCGCTGATGGTCGTGCTGATCGCCGCCATCACCGGGCTGGCCACGCTCTCGGTGGCCTCCGGCATCGGCAAGGGCATCAAGTGGCTGTCCAACGCCAACATGGGCATCGCCGCCCTCATCATGCTGTTCGTCATCATCGTCGGCCCGACGCTGTTCATCGCCAACGGCTTCGTGCAGAACGTCGGCGGCTATTTGCAGAACGTGCTGCGGCTCAGCTTCGACACCGGCGCCTCCCACGGCGCCGAGGGACAGTCCTTCGTCAACACCTGGACCGTCTTCTACTGGGGCTGGTGGATCTCCTGGGCACCCTTCGTCGGCGTCTTCATCGCCCGGATCTCGCGCGGCCGCACCGTCCGCGAGTTCGTCTGCGGCGTGCTGCTCGTGCCGACGCTGCTGACCTTCTTCTGGTTCGCCGTCTTCGGCGGCACGGCCGTGCACGGCCAGTCCACCGGCAAGGAGAACTACCTGGTCGACGGGGCCGTCAGCACGGACAACGCGCTCTTCCAGCTGCTCGACACACTGCCCGGCGGCAAGCTGGTGGCCGGGATCGCGATCCTGCTGATCGTGCTGTTCTTCGTCACGTCCTCCGACTCGGCCTCCTTCGTGGTGGACATGCTCTCCTCCGGCGGCAACCCCAACCCGCCGGTGTGGAGCCGGGTGTTCTGGGCGGTCATGGGAGGCGCCGTCGCCGCGGCGCTGCTGCTGGCCTCCGACCTGGCCAGCGCGTCCTCGCTCAACACCCTCAAGACGACGGCCATCATCATCGCCCTGCCGTTCAGCATCGTCATGATCGGCATGTGTATCGCCACGACGAGAGCCTTCCTGGCGGAGCACCGGGCCTACGAGGCCGCCCGCCGCACCGCCGAACAGGAACGCATCATCGACCGGACCGTCGCCGCGCTGGAGGACGGCCAGGCCGACGACGCCGCCGACCGGAAGGTGCCCGCCGCACGCACCACCGAGGACCGCCCCCCGGAACCGGCCGGCTGACCCCGCCCGGCCCTCAGCGGCCCTGAACACCCGCCCAGGCGCCCGGAGTTGACCTCCGGGCGCCTGACGCGTGTCCGGGGGCCTTCCTCGCCCGAGAGGGCCGTGGCGCGAGACGGGCGGACTGCCGGGAGGCCGTGTGCCCACCCGGACCTCGGTCCGGCTCGGCAACCGAGGCCGCCTTCCCGGGGAACCGGGGCCCCGCTAGCCTCACTTCACGTGACACGGCGGTGGGCCGGCGGCGGGGAGCCGTCGGCCTCCTCCCGGTGACGGGTGCGCCGGCCGTCGTCACACCGGTGCGCACCGGGCGGGCCCTCCCGTGGGCGGCGAGCGGTGGAACCGGAGGGGGAAGCGTTTCCGTCGAGCGGGCGGCAACGTCGTCGCGCCGCACGGGGACAGGGGCCGTGCGGCATGCGCAGGGGAGGGACCGTGGAAGCGGGGTACGGGGTGTCCCGCCCGCAGTGGCTGCCGGCCGGTGCGTCGGCGCGCCGGCTGTTCGTCGCCGAAGTACGGGCACATCCCGGCCGGGTGGCCGGTGCCGCGCTGGCCTGTGCGCTGACGGCGGCTGCGACGGGGGCGTGCGTGCTGCTGCTCGTACGCGCCGGGTCCGGGGACCTCCCGGAGGGCTCGGTGGCCGCCGCACAGGCGCGGGACGCACGGGATCTGCTGTCGCTGCTGCTGTCCCTGTTGCTCATGTGCGCCGTGCTGGTGATCGGGACGACCACGTCCCTGTGGACGGGCCAACGTCTCGGCCAGTTCGCGGTGTTGCGTGCGCTCGGGGTGACCGCGGGACGGCTGCGCCGGCTGGTGGCGGGCGATGTGGCGCGTCTGTCCGTCGTCGCCGCGGCCGTCGGCGCCGTGGGCACGGCTCCCCTCGCGAGGCTCGGCCACCGGCTGCTGCGGGAGCGTGCGCTCTTCCCCGCGGGGGTGCCCGCGCCCTCCGCGGGTCAGATGTGGGCCGTGGCGGCCGCGGTGTGCGCGGGAACCGGCGCGGTGGCCGTGCTCGCCGCGCTCGCCGGTGTGCTCGCCGCGGGCCGGGTGCGGCCGGCCACGCTTCTCAAGGACGCCGGGGCGGCCGTGGCGTCCACCCGCAGCCGGGGCCGTCTCGTCACAGGGCTGGCCATGGTTCTCGGGCTGTGCCTGCCGCTGCTGTGCGTCATGGCGTTCCTGGACCTGCCGGTCACGATCCGGGCGGCTGTCGCCCCGGGGCTCGCGCTCATGCTGATTCCCACGCTCGCGGTGCTCGCCCCCTGGCTGGTGCCTCCTCTCGTACGTCCGGTGGCCGCCGTGCTCCGCGTCGACCGGCGGGTGGGGCGCATCGCCGCGGCGGGGCTGCGGGCCGCACCGGCACGGACCACGGCCATGGCCGTCCCCGTGCTGCTCGCGGTCGGTACGGCCGCCTGCCTGCTCGGTACCGGTGCCACGATGGGCGAGGCCGTCCGCGCCCAGACCGAGCAGGCGTTGCGCGCGGACGCCGTCGTCACCGCGGAACCCGGGCACCGGCTGCCCGCCGAGCCGGCCGCGCTCCCCGGCGCCACGGTGGCGGCGCCGGTGGCCACCGAGGTGGTGCCGCCCCCGACGCCCTACGACGACGGACCCGCGCCGGTGGCGGCCTGGGGCGCGGACGGGCGTGCGCTGGCGCGGACCGTCGATCTCGACGAGCGGGCGGGCCGGATGCCGGCCCTGCGCGAGGGCACGTTCGCGGCCGGAGCCACCCAGGCGGACGCCCACCACTGGCGAACCGGCCAGCAGGTGCGGCTCACCCTGGCCGACGGCCGGCACCGGACCCTCACCCTGGCCGTGATCTACCGACGCGACCTGGCTTTCCCGCAGTTCGTCCTGCCCCGCGGGACCGCGCTGGCGCACACCGAGGCCCCGCACGCCGACAAGGTGCTGATCCGTGGCGCGTACCAGCAGTGGCCACGGCACGCCGGACAGCGGGTCGCCGCGCGCGCCGACCATCTGGACGGTCTCCGGCCGCGCGCACCGGCCGACGACCTCGCCGCCCGCCTCATCGTCTCCGTCGTCGCGGGATACACGCTGCTGGCCGCCGCCAACAGCTGCGCACTGGCACAGCGCGACCGGCGGGCGCAGCGTGCGCACCTGCGCGCGATCGGCCTGGGGAAGGGCCAGTTGGCGCGCTGTGTCCTGTACGAGTGCGCGGGCGCCGTGGTGGTCGGAGCGGCGCTGGCGGCGGCCACCGCGGTCGTCTGCCTGGTGCCGTTCGCCGCCGCCCTCGGCGCCGGTGTGCTGCCCACCCTCGACCTGCCCTGGACGCTCGGGATCCTGGGCGCGGCCGTCGTGGCGGTGACCGTCCCCTCCGTCGTGACGGCACATCCGTTCTCGGCCGTGCGGGAGCAGTTCGCGAGGAGGACGACATGAACGACAGAACGAACGGGGCCGTTCCGAAGACAGGCGCCGAAGAGCCACCCGTCCGAGGGTCGTCCGCCGAGGAGCCGCCGCCCCGGCTGCCGTCCGTCCACGTGTCCGCCGACAACCAGCGCGACCCCGAGGCCAGTCGGGCCCGGCCCGGGCCCCGGGTCGTGTCGTTGGTGCCCTCGCTCAGTGAGGCTGTGGCGGTGACCGCGCCGGGGGTGCTGGTGGGGGCGACGGACTGGTGCAGTCATCCGGGTGGGCTGGAGGTGGTCCGGGTGCGGGGGACGAAGAATCCGGATGTCGCGCGGATCGTCGCGCTGGGGCCCGACCTGGTGCTGGCGAACGAGGAGGAGAACCGGGAGGCCGACCTCGCGGCGCTGCGGGAAGCGGGGCTGCGGGTGCTGGTGACGCGGATCCGGTCGCTGGAGGAGGGGTTCGCCGAGCTGCGGCGCGTGCTGACGCAGGGGTGCGGGCTGCCCGTTCCGGGGTGGCTGGTGCGGGCGGAGGCCGAATGGGCGGCGGTACGGGCGGAGTTCGCCGGGGTGCGGGCGGTCGTTCCGGTGTGGCGCCGGCCGTGGATGGTGCTGGGCCGGGACACCTTCGCGGGGGCGCTGCTCGCGGAGCTGGGCGTGCGCAACGTGTACGCCGCGCACGCCGAGCGCTATCCGCGGGTGCCGATCGGTGAACTGGCCGCCGAGGGGCGGGCGGACGTCGTCGTGCTGCCGGACGAGCCCTACCGGTTCACCGGGCGGGACGGGCCCGAGGCGTTCCCCGCGGTGCCCGCCGCGCTGGTCAGCGGACGCCATCTCACCTGGTACGGGCCGTCGTTGGAGGAGGCGCCGCGGAACATCGCCGGGGCGCTGCGAGCAGCTCTCCGCTGAGGACACCGCGTGCCGTCCGGAAGCCGGCGACGGCCCAGGCGACGACCAGGCACACGTACAGCACGGCCGACAGCCAGCCGAACGCGGCCAGTTGGGTGTGGCGCTCCAGGGAGGCGGCGCCCGTCACACAGGTGCCGACGGGGAAGGTGAAGGCCCACCAGGTCATGGAGAAGCCCATGCCGTGGCGTACGGCGCGGACCACGAGGGCGACGGACAGGGCCAGCCACAGCAGTGCGAAGCCGATGACGGGCACTCCGTAGATCACCGCGGCCGAGGCGAAGGTGTGCGGTGCCGCGTCGGCGAGGTTGCCGAGGGCCGTGGTGGACTGGCCGAGCGGCCCGAGCACGAGGAAGAGCGTGGGTGCGAGGGCGGGCGGCAGCGGGCCGTGGTGGACGAGCCGGGAGAAGACGGCCGGCAGGATCAGCAGCGTCGTCAGCAGGCTCATGCCGAACAGCGCGAAGCAGCCGAGCACCATCGTCGAGGCGGCCTGCCCGGCGGGCAGATGGGCGGCCAGTGGCGGGCCCAGCGCGGCCGAGACCATGGGGGCGACGACGGGCAGCAGCCACACCGGCCCCGCGGTGCCCGGCTCGATGGCGTGCCGGGCCACCATCAGATAGGGCACGGCGACGGTCGCGACCAGGCCGACGAGGGTGCCCGCCGTCCACAGCACCGCGTCGATGGCGACGCCGCCCGGAAGGTCCAGGGCGAGCGCCCCGCTGCCGACCGCCAGCATGCCCATCGACAGGCAGCCGTAGAAGGGGGCGACGGCCGGGTCGAGCAGATGGGCGCGTGCCTGGTCGCCGTGGCGCAGCCAGTGCCCGGCGCGGGCCACGAGCAGCACGGCGAGGAGCGCGGCGGCCAGCAGCCACACGGCCACGAGCGGGGCGTGCGGCAGCTCCACGGGCAGCGCGGCCCCGGCGCCGGCGACGATCGCGGTGCCCATGACGGCCGCGTACCAGTTCGGTCCCAGCGCGCGGAGCCGGCCGGTCGGCGCGGGCCCGGGCGCGGGCCCGGGTGCCGTGTCCGGTGGCGGCCCGTCCGTCGGTGCGGTGGTGGCGGGGCCGGGGGCCGCGGACTGCTGGGTCTGCCGGGCGGGTGTCGGTACGGCGGTCATGGAACCACTGTTGCGCCTGGTCAGGGCCTCCACCAGGGAGTCCGTCCCTATGAGGGCATAAGCTGGGGCTATGAGTCGGACACGGGCCGGGGAGCTGGCGCACCGGGTGCCGGATCTGGGCGCGCTGGAGCTGCTGCTGGCCGTCGCCCGGCTGGGCAGCCTCGGGCGGGCCGCGCGGGAGACGGGCGTGAGCCAGCCGGCGGCCAGCGGCCGGATCCGGGCCATGGAGCGGCAGCTGGGCGTCACGGTGCTGGAGCGTTCGCCGCGCGGCTCCCGGCTCACCCCGGCGGGAGCGCTGGTCACGGACTGGGCGCGGCGGATCGTGGAGTCGGCCGAGTCCTTCGACGCGGGGGTGGCCGCGCTGCGGGACCAGCGGGACTCCCGGCTGAGCGTCGCCGCCAGCATGACGATCGCCGAGTATCTGCTGCCCGGCTGGCTGATCGCGCTGCGCACCCAACTGCCCGGCACGGCCGTCTCGTTGCGGGCCGGCAACAGCGCCGCCGTCGCGCGTGCCGTGCTGGACGGAGAGGCCGACCTCGGGTTCGTCGAGGGGCTCGGGGTGCCGGCCGGCCTGGACGGCACCGTCATCGGGCACGACCGGCTGCTCGTCGTGGCGGCGCCGGGGCACCCGTGGACCCGCCGCCGCACGCCCCTGCCGCGCGCCGAACTGGCCGCCGCCGGGCTGGTGTTGCGCGAACCGGGGTCCGGCACCCGGCAGGTGCTGGACGCGGCGCTGGCCGAGCACGGCGGGCTCGCGCCGCCGCTGCTGGAGCTGGCCTCCACGACGGCGGTGAAGGCGGCGGCCGTCAGCGGGGCGGGCCCCGCCGTGCTCGGTGAACTGGCCGTGGGGGAGGAGCTGTCGGCGCACCGGCTGGTGGAGGTGCGGATCGAGGGGCCCGCGCCGGTGCGTGCGCTGCGCGCCGTGTGGCCCCGGGGCGCACGCCCGGCCGGGCCGGCGCGTCAGTTGCTCTCGCTCACCCGTTCCCAGCGCGTGGAGCCCGCGGCGGGCGGCTGAGCGCCCGGGGCGCCGGCGTCCGCGGGGCGCCGCCTGCCCGGGTGCCGCGCTCTCCGGGCCTCCTCGACGAGCGCACGCATCAGGCGCAGATCGTCGCCCGCCTCGGGATGCCACTGCACACCGAGCACGAAGCCTTCCGCCGCGGGGAGTTCGAGCGCCTCGACGGTGCCGTCCGCCGTGGCGTGCGCCCCGGCCACCAGCCCGTCGCCGAGCCGGTCGACGGCCTGGTGGTGGTAGGTGGGCACCTCGACGACGGGCTCCGGCAGCACCGAGGCCAGCAGCGAGCCCGGCACGGGCGTCACCCCGTGGTCGGTGAACACGCCGCGCGGCCCGCGGTGCGCCGGGGTGTCCGGCAGATGCTGGAGCAGGGTGCCGCCCCGTGCGACGTTGAGGATCTGCATGCCCCGGCAGACGCCGAGCAGCGGCACGCCCCGCGCCAGGGCCTCACGGGTGAGCGCCAGCTCCCAGGCGTCGCGCTCCGGGTAGGCGGGCCCGGTGCGGGTGTCGCGCACGGCGCCGTAGCGGGCCGGGTCGACGTCCGGGCCGCCGGCGGTGACGAGGCCGTCCAGCCGGGCCAGGGTGTCGCCCGCCGCCGCGGGATCGTCGTCCGGCGGCAGCAGCACCGCACGGCCGCCCGCCCGTTGCACGAGCCGGTGGTAGCCGGCCGGGAGCAGGGCGGCGGGCAGCTGCCAGTCGCCCCAGCGGGCCGAGGGTTCCAGATAGGTGCTGACGCCGATGAGCGGGGGAGCGCCGGGCGCGGGGGCTGCTGCTGGCTGGGTCATGCCGGTCCGTTCCGTGCGGGGGCAGGGGTGAACTGTGCCGCGTGTCCATCGTGGGGGAGCGGCGGGTGGGGCGGGGGCAGGTGCGCGCGGGGGCGGGCGTGTGCGGTGGGCGCTCGGCGGGAGTGGGGTGCGAGTGCGGTGGCGTCTGGCGGGGCTTGGGGCTCGGGTGGGAGGCGGCGCCGGGTGTCTGCTCTGCGGGTGGCCGGGGTGGCCGGGGTGGCCGGGGTGGCCGGGGTGGCCGGGGTGGCCCGGCGTCCGGGCGTCCGGGCGTGGCCGGAGTGTGCCCCGGCGTCCGGGCGTCCGCGCGTCCGGGGGTGGCCGGAGTGCCCCGGCGTCCGGGGCCGGGCGTTGGGGGCGGTCCCGCTGCCGGGGCCGGGCCGGGGAGGCGTGCAGGTCTCGCTCAGTCGCGTAGCTCCGCCTCGGCCTCGGCGAGCGCGGCGAACTCCTCCTCGGGGGCCGCAGCGACGAGCCGGTGGCGCGAGTACAGCGCGAAGTAGGCGAGCGCGACGGCGTACACGCCCAGGGCTATGAGCGCCGCCTGCTCGTCCACCAGGAAGGTCGCCACCAGCGCCGCCAGCGCGAGGAGGAACGCGACGGAGGAGGTGACCACGCCGCCCGGCGTCCGGTAGGGCCGGGGCAGCCCGGGCTCGCGCCTGCGCAGCACGAGGTGCGAGAGCGACATCAGGGCGTAGGAGATGGTCGCGCCGAACACGGCGATGTTGAGCATCTTCGCGCCGTCCCCGCTGCCGGCCGCCAGCGCGAAACCGAGCGCGCCCGGCAGCAGCAGCCCCAGGTAGGGCGCCTTGCGGCGGCTGGTCAGGGACAGGAAGCGGGGCAGGTACCCGGCGCGGGAGAGCGCGAACAGCTGGCGGGAGCCGGCGAAAATGAGCGAGAAGAAGGACGCCACCAGCCCGGCCAGACCCGCGTAGTTGACGATGCGGGAGAGCGCGGTCGGCTCCCCGTGCGGCTGGAGGGCCTCGACGAGCGGATTGCCGACGTCCTGGATCGCGGACGAGCCGCGTGCGCCCGTCGCGGCGAGGAAGGTGAGCAGCGCGAGCACCAGCAGGACGGCCATCGAGGAGGCCATGGCCTTCGGCAGCGTCCTGGCCGGCTCGCGGGTCTCCTCGGCCGCCAGCGGCACCCCTTCGACGCCGAGGAAGAACCACATGCCGAACGGGAAGGCGGCCCAGATGCCCAGCACCCCGAAGGGCAGCCAGGATCCGGAACCGAAGGCGCCGGAGTCGGCGGGGATGTCGTTCAGGTGGGCGGTGCTGAACTCGGTGAAGGCGCCGAAGACGAAGACCAGCAGCGCGGCGACGGCCACCGCGGTGACCACCAGCGAGAACCGCAGCGCCTCGCCGACGCCCCACAGATGGACGCCGATGAAGAGCACGAAGCAGGCGAGGTAGACCGGCCAGCCGGACTCCAGCCCGAACAGCCCCAGGGATTCGACGTAGTCGCCGATGAAGCAGACGATGGCGGCCGGGGCCAGCACGTACTCGATGAGGATGGCGGTGCCCGTCAGAAAGCCGCCCCAGGGGCCCAGGGCGCGGCGCGCGAAGCCGTAGCCGCCGCCCGCCGTGGGCAGCACGGCCGCCAGTTCGGCCAGCGAGAAGACCATGCAGGTGTACATCACGCCCATCAGCACCGCGGCGATCGCCAGTCCGCCGAATCCGCCCTCGGCCAGGCCCGCGTTCCAGCCGGAGTAGTCGCCGGAGACGACATAGGCCACGCCGAGCCCGGTCAGCAGCAGCGGTCCGGCGCTGCCGCGCCGCAGGGTGCGCCGCTCCAGATACGCGGCGTCGGCGTCGGAGGGTGCGCCGTCGGCCCGGCCCGGTGGCGCGGTCCGTCCGGCCGCCCCGCGTTCGTCGGTTCCTTCGGACATGACCACACTCCCGCCGTCAGCCATTGGTGTGCTGGCATACCTTTGTGCCGGGGGAGCCCGCGGCGCAACCCCCCTGCGGGAAAGAGGGGTTGGGGTGCGGGTGCGGGTGCGGGTGCGGGTGCGGGTGCGGGTGCGGGGGTGCGCGGCGTGTGCAGAAGCAGGCGCTCCGAGTGTGAGCAGGTGTCCGGGCGCGAGCAGGCGCGGGGCGCAGGCGGTCGGCGCAGAGCGCAGGCGGTAGGTGTGGGCGGAGTGCCGGGCGGGTCCCGGGTGGCCCGGGGGCCACGACGGTCCGGTAGCTCCGGTCAGGCGGAGGGGCCGGTAGGTCCGGGCTGCACGGCCGGACGGGTGCGGTCCGGGCGGGCCGCAAGGGTCAGGGGAGTGCGGTGTTCAGGCCAGGAAGCCGCGGAGCAGGGATGCTGTGCCCGCGCAGTGTTCGCGTGCGATCGCCCGCGCGCCCTCGGGGTCGCGGTCCAGCACCGCGGCGACCAGCCCGGCGTGCTGGTGCTGCGCGTGCTCCAAGTTGCGCACCAGCAGCGGGATCCGGCCCAGCAGATCGTTCAGCCGGGCCCGGACGGCGGCGTACTGGGCGGCCAGCGAGGGCGAGCCGGACAGCTCGGCGAGGGTCAGATGGAAGAGGGTGTCGTGCCGGCGGTAGTCGGGCAGCGCGGTGTCCCGGGTGGCGTCCAGCGCCTGGCGCAGCCGCTCCTCCTCCGCGTCGGACAGGTCGCGTGCCGCGCACAGTTCGGCCGCGCCGGCCTCCAGCACCTCGCGGAACCGGAGGGTGTCCTCCAGGTCCACGTCCGGGCCCAGGCTGCGGGCCGCGCCCTCGCCCGGCGCCGGTGCCCGGACGAACGTCCCGCCGTAGCGCCCGCGCCGCGCCTCGACGAGCCCCTCCTCGGTGAGCACCCGCAGCACCTCGCGCAGGGTGACCCGGCTGATGCCCAGCCGCTCGGCCAACTCCCGCTCGGCGGGCAGCCGTTCGCCCGCGCCGACGAGGCCGAGCCGCAGCACCTGGAGTATCTGCTCCAGCGCCTCCTCGAAGCCGTTGCCCGCGCGTACGGTGCGCAGCACCGTGGCGAGCCTGTCCGTACCCGGCCCGACGCCGGTCCGCCCCTCGGTCATGGCGCCCTCGCCCCCTGCTTCCGCTGCTCGTGCTGCTTTCCGGTCCCGGACTCCTCCGCCCGGTGTCCGGCCGACCCTTCCGCTGCAAAGGTCTTCATGGCTACCTTATGGCTCCCGGCGGACCGACAGGAGGCCACGCGTGGCAGACCGCACCCCACCACTCGCCGTCGACGAGCTCCAACGCCTCGTCGACAGCGGTGAGATCGACACCGTCGTCCTCGCCTTCACCGACATGCAAGGACGCCTCCAGGGCAAACGCTTCGCCGCCCCCTACTTCCTCTCGGACGTGCTCGACGGCGGCAGCGAGGGCTGCAACTATCTGCTCGCCGTCGATGTCGACCTCAACACCGTCGACGGCTACGACATGGCCTCCTGGGAGCGCGGCTACGGCGACTTCGCCATGCTCGGCGACACGGCCACCCTGCGCCGTCTGCCCTGGAACCCCGGCACCGCGCTGCTCACCGCCGACCTCGCCTGGCACGACGGCAGCCCCGTCGCCGCCTCGCCCCGGCAGATACTCCGCCGCCAGCTCGACCGGCTCGCGGAGCGCGGCTGGAGCGCCTACGCGGGCACCGAGCTGGAGTTCATGGTCTTCCAGGACAGCTACGAGTCCGCCTGGGACGGCGGCTACCGCGGGCTCACCCCGGCCAACCGGTACAACGTCGACTACTCCATCCTCGGCACCGGCCGCGTCGAACCCCTGCTGCGGCGGATCCGCAACGAGATGGGCGCCGCCGGGATGACCGTCGAATCCGCCAAGGGCGAGTGCAACCTCGGCCAGCACGAGATCGCCTTCAAGTACGCCGACGCGCTCACCACCTGCGACCAGCACGCCGTCTACAAGACCGGCGCCAAGGAGATCGCCGCCCAGGAGGGCCGCTCCCTCACCTTCATGGCGAAGTACGACGAGCGCGAGGGCAACTCCTGCCACATCCACCTCTCGCTGCGGGACGAGGCCGGGCGCCCCGTCCTCGCCGACGACTCGGCGCCGTACGGCATGTCCCCGCTGATGCGCCACTTCCTGGCCGGACAGCTCGCCGCCCTGCGGGAGTTCACCCTGCTCTACGCGCCCAACATCAACTCCTACAAGCGGTTCCAGCCCGGCTCGTTCGCGCCCACCGCCGTCGCCTGGGGGCCGGACAACCGCACCTGCGCCCTGCGCGTCATCGGCCACGGCGCCGGACACCGGCTGGAGAACCGGGTGCCCGGCGGGGACGTCAACCCCTACCTCGCCGTCGCCGGGATGATCGCCGCCGGGCTGTACGGCATCGACCACGAACTGGAGCCGCCCGAGGCGTGCACCGGCAACGCCTACGCCGGTGACGCCGTGCACGTGCCCACGACGCTGCGTGAGGCCGCCGCGCTGTGGGAGGAGAGCGCCCTCGCCCGGGACGCCTTCGGTACCGAAGTGGTGGACCACTACCGCAACATGGCCCGCGTGGAACAACGGGCCTTCGACACCGCCGTGACGGACTGGGAGCGCGTCCGCTCCTTCGAACGCATGTGAGGACCCCCTTGCCGGACCTGCCCGACCCGACCGAAGCCGCCACCGCCGCCACCGCCACCGCGGCCGCCACCGCCACTGCGCACCCGCCTCCGCCGCCCGCCGGGCCCCGGGAGCAGCTCACCGTCCACGACCCCGCCACGGGCCGGGAGTTGACCACCGTCCGCGCCGCACTCCCCGAGGACGTCGACCGGGCCGTCGCCCGCGCCGCCGAGGCCCAGCGCGGCTGGGCGGCCCTGGCGCCCGCCGACCGCGCCCGGCTGCTGCGCCGCTTCGCCGGCACCGTCGACGCGCACATCGAGGAACTCGCCCAGCTGGAGGTCCGCGAGGCCGGCCACCCCGTCGGCAACGCCCGCTGGGAGGCCGGCAACGTCCGCGATCTGCTGGAGTACGCGGCCGGCGGCGTCGAACGGCTCACCGGCGCACAGATCCCCGTCGCCGGCGGCGTCAACCTGACCTTCGCCGAGCCCCTCGGCGTCGTCGCCGTCATCGCCCCGTGGAACTTCCCCATGCCGATCGCCGCCTGGGGCACCGCACCCGCGCTGGCAGCCGGCAACGCCGTCGTCCTCAAACCGGCCGAGACCACCCCGCTCACCGCGCTGCGGCTGGCCGAACTGGCCCTGGAGGCCGGGCTGCCCGAGGGCCTCTTCCAGGTGCTGCCCGGCGAGGGGCCGGTCGCGGGGACGGCGCTGGTCGACCACCCGGGCGTGGCCAAGGTCGTGTTCACCGGCTCCACCGCCGTCGGCAAGCAGATCATGGCCCGGTGCGCCGCCACCGTGAAACGGGTGACGCTCGAACTCGGCGGCAAGAGCCCGAACATCGTCTTCGCCGACGCCGATCTGGAGGCCGCGGCGGCGAGCGCCCCCGGCTCCTTCCTCGACAACACCGGGCAGGACTGCTGCGCCCGCAGCCGCATCCTCGTCCAACGCGACGTCCTCGACCGGTTCCTGGAGCTGCTGGAGCCCGCCGTCCACGCCTTCACCGCCGGGGACCCGGCCGACGAGGCCACCGCCATGGGCCCGCTGATCTCCGCGGCCCAGCGCGCACGCGTCCGCGGCTACGTCAGCGAGGACGCCCCCGCGCTCATTCGCGGCCGGGTGCCCGACGGGCCCGGGTACTGGTATCCGGCGACCGTCCTGGAGGGCCGCCCGGGGGACCGCGCCGCCGTCGAGGAGGTCTTCGGGCCCGTCGCCGTCGTTCTGCCCTTCGCCGACGAGGACGAGGCCGTCCGGCTCGCCAACGACACCGCGTACGGGCTGTCCGGCTCCCTGTGGACCCGGGACGGCGCCCGCGCCCTGCGGGTCTCACGGGCCGTCGCCGCGGGCAATCTGTCGGTCAACTCGCACAGCAGCGTGCGCTATTCGACCCCGTTCGGGGGCTTCAAACAGTCCGGGCTCGGCCGCGAACTCGGCCCCGACGCCCTGGCCGCCTTCACCGAGACCAAGAACGTCTTCATCAGCACCGGGGAGCAGCAGTGACCGCAACCGACACCACCGCCGTCTGCCGCCGCCTCGTGGGCCGCACCGCCGTCGTGACCGGGGCCGGCAGCGGCATCGGGCTGGCCGCGGCGCGGCGGCTCGCCTCCGAGGGCGCCCACGTCGTCTGCGCCGACATCGACGACACCAGCGGGAAGGCAGCGGCCGAGGAGACCGGCGGGCGCTACGTCCGCGCCGATGTCACCGACGCCGACCAGGTCGAGGCGCTCTTCGCCCGCGCCCACGAGACCTACGGCTCCGTCGACATCGCCTTCAACAACGCCGGCATCTCACCGCCCGACGACGACTCCATCCTGGAGACCGGCCTGGACGCCTGGAAGCGGGTGCAGGAGGTCAACCTCACCTCCGTCTATCTGTGCTGCAAGGCGGCGCTGCCCTATATGCGGGCCCAGGGCAAGGGATCCATCATCAACACGGCCTCCTTCGTCGCCGTCATGGGCGCCGCCACCTCGCAGATCAGCTACACCGCCTCCAAGGGCGGGGTGCTGGCCATGTCCCGCGAGCTGGGGGTGCAGTTCGCGCGCGAGGGGATCCGGGTCAACGCGCTGTGCCCCGGGCCCGTCAACACCCCGCTGCTGAAGGAGCTGTTCGCCAAGGATCCCGAGCGGGCGCAGCGCAGGCTCGTGCATGTGCCGGCGGGGAGGTTCGCCGAGGCGGAGGAGATCGCTGCCGCTGTGGCGTTCCTCGCCAGTGATGACGCTTCGTTCGTGAACGCCGCGGAGTTCCTCGTGGACGGGGGGATCGCCGGAGCCTATGTGACGCCTCTGTAGGCGCCTGTCGCCCTGTCGCCCTGTCGCCTGTCGCCCTGTCGTGCTCCGTCCGGCTGCTGGGTCTGTTGCGTCCGCGGCGTCTGTTGCGTCCGCGGCGTCTGCCCCCTGCTGTTCAGGCGTCGCGCCAGGGCGCTCGTCCTCAAACGCCGGACGGGCTCTCCATTGTCCTCAAGCGCCGGACGGGCTTTTCGTTGTCCTCCAGCGCCGGACGGGCTTTCATGCGGTCGTCGGTCTTCGGGGCGCGGGGGCGGGGTGGTGGAGAGGTGTGCGGGGAGGCGGATGTAGCGTGCACAGGTCAACGCTGACCGCAGGAGAACGCAGGAGAGGCGCATGCGCAGCAGACCCGCCCTGACCGTCCTGACCGTGGCCGTGGCCCTCGCCGCCACCCTCAGTTCGGCCCCGGCCCAGGCCGACCCCCGCCCGGACACCCGCTCCCACCACTGCCCCCAGCTCTCCGACGACCTCCCCTGGTACGGCGCGAACCGCGCCAAGCTCCAGCGCACCATCGACGAGCGCGGCACCTGCTCCCCCCACCACCGGGGCGGCAAGCACCGTCCGATCGCGGCGTTCGACTGGGACAACACGATCGTCAAGAACGACTCGACGGACGCCACCATCGCCTGGGCCCTGCGGCACGACAAGATCCTCCGCCCGGAGCGCTGGTCCGACACCAGTCAGTGGCTCACCCCGGAGGCCGACCGCGCGCTGACGAAGGCGTGCGGTACGGACGTGCCCGTCGGCAGCCCGCTGCCGACCTCGACGAACGACGCCTGCGCCGACGAGATCCTCCAGGTGCGCGGCGAGGCCGAGACGATGAGCGGCGAGCCCGCGTTCGAGGGCGAGTGGAACCACCGCCGTACCGTCCCCCAGTACGCCTGGGTACCGCAGCTGTTCGCCGGGCACACCGTCGCCGAGCTGCGCGCCTACGCGCGGGCGGCCCGCGACGAGGCGCTCGCCGCGCCGATCGGCAGCGAGCAGAAGGTCGGCACGCACACGGTGCCCGCCTACAGCCGCTACTACGACCAGCAGAAGGACCTCGTCCGCACCTTGCAGCGGGCCGGTTTCGACGTCTACATCGTCTCCGCCGGCTCCGAGCCGGTGACCGAGGAGTGGTCGAAGGGCGTCGGCATCGACCGCCGGCACACCCTCGCCATCCGCAGCGTCGTCCGGCACGGCCGGATCACCACCTGGACCGAGGGCTGCGGCGGGCAGCCGGTCAGCAAGGGCGGCACGATCCCGTACATCGACGGCAAGCGCTGCACGATCAACGAGCGGATCTACGGCATCAAGGGCGCCGCGGCGTGGAAGAAGCAGGACGCCCGGCACCGGATCGCCATCGGCGGCGGTGACGCGGACACCGATGTGACCTTCGTCGGCGACGCCACCGGCACCCACCTCGTGCTCAACCGCAACAAGCCCGAGATCATGTGCCGTGGCTACGACGACGCGGACGGCCGCTGGGCGGTGAACCCGATGTTCATCGAGCCGCTGCCGCGCAAGAAGGAGTCCTACCCGTGCGCCACCGAGGGCTTCACCCGGCCCGACGGCAGCCTGGGCCCGGTCCGGCGCGACGACGGCTCCGTCGTCCCGGACCAGTGGGACACCGCCTTCGGCGCCTGACGGGGCCCGCGCACCGCGCCGCACCGTCCTGACGACCGGCCCGGTTCCGTCCGCCCGCACCGGCGGCGGGGCCGGGCCGCGTCCTGTGCGGGCCGCGTCCGCGTCCTGCGCGGGTTCCGCCCTGTGCAGGTTCCGCCCTGTGCGGGCCGCGCCGGAGCGCCGTGTCCTACGGGACCGTCATGGTCTCCTACAGGAACGTCATGCCTTCGCCCCGGTACGTCGGCACGGAATCGGTCACCCGGTCCCCCTCGACGAGGTGCAACCGGTCGAAGCGCTCGCACAGTTCACCGGCCTTGGCGTGCCGGAACCAGACCTTGTCACCGATGAGCAGATCGTCGGCGGGCGGGCCCAGCAACGGCGTCTGCACCTCGCCGGGGCCTTCCTGCGGGTCGTAGCGCAGGCCCGCCGGCAGATACGGCTGGGG
>NZ_BJMM01000071.1 GCF_006539165.1 Streptomyces cacaoi
CTCGGGGCGTACGGGGATGCCGTCCGGGTCGGCCGTACGGGCGGCGAGCAGGGCGGCCGTGGGCAGCTCGAAGACGGCCTGCACGGGAATCTCCACGCCGAGGACGGTGCGGATCCGGCTGACGAGGCGGACGGCCAGCAGGGAGTGCCCGCCGAGCGCGAAGAAGTCGTCGTCCACCCCCACCCGGGGCACGCCGAGGACCTGCGCGAACGCCGCGCAGAGCAGCTCCTCGCGCGGGCTCGCCGAGCGGACGGCGTCGGGCCCGGTGCCGGTGCCGTGCTCGGGGCGGGGCAGTGCCGCGCGGTCGAGCTTGCCGTTGACCGACAGCGGCAGCCGGTCGAGGGCGACGAAGGCGGACGGGACCAGGTGAGCGGGGAGCCGGGACGCGAGATGGTCGCGCAGTGCTGCGGCCAGGTCCGGGCCGCCGGGCGCGTCGGGGGCGGCCGGGACGACGTACGCGGTGAGCCGTTTGTCGCCGGGGGTGTCCTCGCGGACGACGACCGCCGCCTGGGCGACCCGGGGGTGGCCGGCGAGGTGGGTCTCGACCTCGCCCGGCTCGATGCGGAAGCCGCGGATCTTGACCTGGTCGTCGGAGCGGCCGACGTACAGCAGGCGGCCGTCGAGGGTGCGCCGGACGGTGTCGCCGGTGCGGTACATACGGGTGCCCGCGGGCCCGAACGGGTCGGCCACGAAGCGCTCGGCGGTGCGGCCGTGGCGGTCGAGATAGCCGCGGGCGACGCCGGCTCCGGCCACGTACAGGTCGCCGTCGACGCCGTCCGGTACGGGGTGCAGGCGGGCGTCGAGAACGTAGAGCCGCACGCCGGGCAGCGGGCGGCCGATGGTGGGCGCCGCGCCGGGGCGCAGCGGGCCGTCGGCGGCGGCGATGACGGTGATCTCCGTGGGTCCGTACGCGTTGCCGAGCCAGTGGTCGGCGCCCCACCGGTCGACGAGCGCGGGGCTCAGGGCCTCACCGGCCACGAGCAGGGTCCGCACGCCGGCCAGCCGGTGTGGTTCCGCGACGGCGCCGAGGACGGTGGGCGGGAGCTGGAGGTGGGTGACGCCGTGCCGGGCGACCGTCTCCTCCAGCCCGGCGCCGGGCAGGAGTTCGGCGGCGGGGGCGACCACGAGGCAGGCGCCGGCGGCGAAGGCCGTCATGATCTCCCAGGTCGCGACGTCGAATCCGATCGAGGCGAACTGCAGCAGGCGGCTGCCGCGCTCCAGCTGCGGCCAGGTGAAGGCGAGCAGGTTCACGGCGCCGGCGTGCGGGACGACGACGCCCTTGGGTGTGCCGGTGGAGCCGGAGGTGTAGATGACGTACGCCGGGTGGTCGGGCCGCAGCGGGGCCGGGCGCTCGTCCTGGGTGACCGGGTCCGGGGAGCGGGCGTCGACGGCGGCGCGGACGGCCGGGTCGTCGACGACGATCGGTGCGGGGCCGGGCGGCGGAGCGTGCGCGGGGGTCGTGGCGCTCGCCGCGGTGGTGAGAATGGCCACCGGGGCGGCGTCGGCGCACAGCTGGGCGAGGCGTTCGGCGGGCTGGTCGGGGTCGATCGGCACGTAGGCGGCGCCGGACTTCAGTACCGCCAGCAGCGCGACGATCAGCTCGGGCGAGCGGTCCATGAGGAGGACGACGCGGGCCTCGGGTCCGGCGCCGTGCGCGAGCAGGTGGCGGGCCAGCCGGTTGGCGCGCTCGTCGAGTTCGGCGTAGGTGAGGCGTTCGCGTTCGGTGCCGAAGGCGAGCGCTTCGGCTTCGGGGGTGGCGGCGGCCCGGTCGGCGAACACGTCGGCCAGGGTGGCGGCGGGGTCGGGCCGGCCGGTGTCGTTGAGCTGGACGAGGATGCGGTGCCGTTCGTCGGGGGGCAGCACGTCGATGCCGGCGAGCGGCGCGTGCGGGGCCTGTTCGAGGGCGGTGACCACGCGCTCGGTGGTGGCGAGCAGCAGTCCGGTGACGGCGGCGGGGTCGATCGCTGCGGCGGCCTGCACGGTATAGGCGAGGTCGTGGCCCTCGTCGTCGACGGAGACGAGCAGCGGGTAGTTGGTGCGTTCCCGGAAGGCGAGGACGTCGGTGCCGGCGGGGAGGACGGTCCCCGCGTCACCGGCGGAGTTGTGCCGGTGGTTGAGGACGGTGGTGAACAGCGGCGCGGGCACGGGTACGCCGCTGGCGCGCTGCGCTGCGGCGAGCGAGGCGTGCTCGTGCACCATCAGCTCGGCCAGCTGGGCGTGCATGGCGCGCACCGCTTCGGCTACGCCGGTGTCGGTGATGCGGGTCCGCACCGGCAGGGTGTTGATGAACATGCCCGGGACGCGGTCGCTCCCTCCGCCCTGCATGCGGCCGGAGAGGAGGGTGCCGAACACGACGTCGTCGCGGCCGGAGAGCGCGGCCAGCACCCGGGACCAGACGACGTGCAGGACAGTGGCGGCGCCGACTCCGGCGCGGCGGGCCTGTTCGCGCAGCCGGACGGTGAGGGCCGGATCCAGGGGGGTGCGGCGTTCGGTGACGTCGCGGCCGTCGCCGCGGACCTGGAGCACTCCGAACGGGGCCGTGGGCTCGGTGACATCGCCGAGGACGCGCGCGAAGTGCGCTTCGTGTTCCTCGGCGGGCGTGCCGAGAAGGGCCTGGCCGACATAGGTGCGGTACGGCAGCGGCGCCGGCAGGTCGTCGCCGCGTCCGGCGAGGAGCGCCGTGATCTCGCGGAGGACCAGTTCGAGGGTGGTGTGGTCCTGGGTGATGTGGTGCATGCGGACGAGGAGCAGCCAGCGGTCGGTGCCGGGTTCGGCGGCGGCGCGGGCGTCCATGAGCGGGGCGCGGCGCAGGTCCATGGGGTCGTCGGCGCGGGCGAGGAGCCGTTCGGCGAGTGCGGCGTCGTCGGCCGCTGCCTCGGGGCCGAGGTCGATCTCGGCGACCGGCAGCTCGACGTGCCGGTGCACGACCTGCACCGGATGCGGGAGTCCTTCCCAGGCGAGGCCGGTGCGCAGCACGTCGTGCCGTGCGAGGACACGTGGCCAGGCGGCGAGGAAGGCGTCCAGCAGCGTGCGGGTGTCGAACCGCAGGACGTACCGGACGAGGTACGGGTCGCCCGCGCCGGAGCCGGACCCGGTGTGCACCCGGTGGTGGAAGAACAGCCCTTCCTGGAGCGGGCCGAGCCGGTAGACATCGGCGATGTCCGCGGCGCCGCCGGGGACGGCGGCCGTGACGGTGTCCAGCTCGGCGGCGGTGAGCTGGGCCAGTGGCACCATGTCCGGGGTGATCCGGGTGGCGCCGGGCGGCACGGTGCTCTGCGGGATCTCGACGGGCTCGCGGTCGGCGACGGCGGCGAGCCGGGCCGGTGTGGCGGCGGTGAAGAGGGTGCGGATGTCGACCGGCACTCCGCGGGTGCGCAGTTGCTCGACGAGTTGCACGGCGAGCAGGGAGTGCCCGCCGAGGGCGAAGAAGTCGTCGTCGGCGCCGACCCGTTCCACGCCCAGGACTTCTTCGAAGGCGGCGCAGAGGATCTCCTCGCGGACGGTGGCGGGGCCGCGGCCCTCGGCGGGTCCGGGGCCGGTGGCGGGGGCGGGCAGGGCCGCGCGGTCGAGTTTGCCGTTGACGGTGAGCGGCAGCCGTTCCAGCGGTACGACTGCCGCGGGCACCATGTGGGCCGGCAGCAACCCGGCGACGGCGTCGCGCAGCGACCGGGCCGGCCCGGTGCCGGTCTGCCCGGTGGCGTTTTCCCCGGTGGCGTCGTCGGGGCGGCGGGGGACGACGTAGGCGGTCAGCCGACGGTCGCCGGGGGCGTCCTCGCGGACCACGACCGCGGCTCGGGCGACGCGTTCGTCGGTGAGCAGCGCCGCCTCGACCTCGCCGGGTTCGATGCGGAAGCCTCGCAGCTTGATCTGGTCGTCGGCGCGTCCCAGGTATTCCAGGCCGCCGTCGGGGGTCCGGCGGGCGAGGTCCCCGGTGCGGTACATGCGGGCGCCGGAGGGCCCGAAGGGGCAGGCGACGAAGCGGCCCGCGGTCAGCCCGGGCCGGTGGAGATAGCCGCGGGCGACGCCGGATCCGGTGACGTACATCTCGCCGGGTACGCCGGGGGGCACGGGGCGCAGGTGGGCGTCGAGCACGTGGACGCGGGTGTTGTCCAGGGGCCGGCCGATGGGGCTCGCGCCGTGCGGGCCGGGGCGCGTGCCGGTGTCGCTCGTGCTGGTGTCGAGGGCGAGGTGGGTGACGTGCACGGTGGTCTCGGTGATGCCGTACATGTTCACCAGCAGCGGGGCGCCGGGAGCGTGGCGGGTGTACCAGTCGGCGAGCCGGGCGGTGTCCAGTGCCTCGCCGCCGAGGACGACGAGCCGCAGCTGCGGGCCGGGGCCGGCCTCGGGTTCCCTCGCCTCGGCGTGCGCCAGCTGGTGGAAGGCGGAGGGGGTCTGGCTGAGGACGGTGACGTTCTCGCGGGCGAGGAGGCGCAGGAACTCCCGCGGGGATCGGGAGGTGTCGTGGTCGACGACGACGAGCCGGCCGCCGGTCAGCAGGGCGCCCCACATCTCCCACACCGAGAAGTCGAAGGCGTGCGAGTGGAACCACGTCCACACGTCGCCTGTGTCGAGCCCATAGCGTGCGGCGGCGCCTCGTAGCAGCGCCGTGACCTGGGCGTGGGCGACGACAACGCCCTTGGGGGCGCCGGTGGAGCCGGAGGTGTGGATGACGTACGCCGGGTGGTCGGGCCGCAGCGGGGCCGGGCGCTCGTCCTGGGTGAGCGGGTCCGGGGAGCGGGCGTCGACGGCGGCGCGGACGGCCGGGTCGTCGAGCAGGACGCGGGGGGTGTCCCCGGTTTCGGGGAGCTGCCCGGCGAGTCCGGTGGTGGTGAGCAGGACGGCGGGCGTCGCGTCGGCGAGGAGGGTGCCGATCCGGGCGGCCGGGTATGCGGGGTCGACGGGCAGAAACGCGCCGCCCGCCTTCATGACCGCCAGGAGCGCGGTGACGAGGTCGGGGGTGCGGTCCATGGCGACGGCGACCAGGGTCTCGGGGCCGACGCCCAGCCCGGTCAGGTGGCGGGCCAGCCGGTTGGCGGCGGCGTCGAGTCGTGCGTAGGTGAGGCTGGTGCCGGACGCGGTGACGGCGGCCGCGTCGGGGCGGGCGGCGGCCTGCTCGGCGAAGAGGCCGGGGAGGGTGGCCGCGGGCAGGGCGCGGGTGGGGCCTGCGGACGCCTCGTCCAGCGCGCGGTGCTCGTCGGGGTCGAGGACGTCGACGGCGTGCAGCCGGATGCCGGGGTCGGCGGCGACGGCGTGCAGCACGCGCAGCAGGCGGGCGGCGAACGACTCCACCGTCGCGTGGTCGAACAGGTCGGCGGAGTAGGTGATTTCGACGTGCTGCCCGGCGGGCCCGCCCCGCGCGTCGCGGCGCTCCAGGACCTGGAAGTCGAGGTCGAACTTGGCCAGCGGCAGCTCGGCCGTCTCCGCCGTGGCCGTCAGTCCCGGCAGCTCGACGGCCGCCTCGGGGGCCTGATGCAGGGTCAGGTTGACCTGGAAGAGGGGGTGGCGGGTCAGGGAGCGCTGCGGGGCCAGCTCCGCCACGAGCCGTTCGAAGGGCACGTCCTGGTGCTGCAAAGCCGCCACGGTGGCCTGCCGGACCCGGCCGACGAGCTGGGTGAAGGCGGGATCGCCGGTCAGATCGGTGCGCAGCACCAGCGTGTTGACGAAGAACCCGACCAGGTTCTCCAGGTCGGCCTCGTCACGTCCGGCGACGGGGCTGCCGACGGGGATGTCCTCGCCGGCGCCGAGCTTGGACAGCAGGACGGCGATCGCGGCCCGCCACACCATGAAGAGGGTCGCGTCCTGGGTGCGTGCCAGCTCGGCGAGCTGTCCGTGGAGCCCGGCCGGCACCTCCAGGCGCACGGTGCCGCCGGCGCGCTCCGAGGTGGTGGGGCGGGGCCGGTCTGTGGGCAGGGGCAGTTCCTCGGGAGCGCCGTCCAGGGCCGCGCGCCAGTGGGCGAGTTGGGTGGCCAGCACGCTGTCGGGGTCGTCGGCGTCGCCGAGGAGTTTGCGCTGCCAGAGGGTGTAGTCGGCGTACTGCACCGGCAGCGGTTCCCAGCGCGGCGCGCCCCCGGCGACGCGCGCGGCGTAGGCGGCGGACAGGTCCCGCCACAGCGGGCCGACCGACCAGCCGTCGGCGGCGATGTGGTGCAGGACCAGCACGAGGACGGACTCCTCGGCGCCCGCGGTCAGCAGCCGGGCGTGGCACGGCAGGTCGTGGGCCAGGTCGAAGACGTGCCGCGCGGCACGGCCGATCTCCGCCTCCAGCCGGTCCGAGGGCACGGCGGTGACGGTCAGCGGGTCGCCGATGTCGTCGGGCGGCACGATCTCCTGGACGGGCTCCCCGCCGTGCTGCGGAAAGCGGGTGCGCAGGCTCTCGTGGCGGATGAGCACGTCGGCCAGCGCCGCCCGCAGCGCGGCCGTGTCGAGCCGGCCCGTCAGCCGGAGGACGAGCGGAACGTTGTAGAGGGCGCCGGCCCCCTCCAGCCGGTCCAGGAACCACAGCCGACGCTGCGCGTACGACGCAGGAATCACGTGCACTCCTTAGTGCGGGCGCATCCGGTGAAGGACTGGCAACGGGTGTTCGGGCGGAATGCGGGGCGGTCGGCGATCCCGTGCGCGTCGGGGCCGCACCGGTCTGTGTGTCCGGCTCCACGCCGACCCTTGCGATCGTGCGGGGCCGCGGGGGTGGGGGCATCGGTGGGAGCCACAGTTACGGGACCCCGCGCGGCGCCCGGCGGCGGCGCCTGCCGAGGTCGGGCGCTGAGGGCGGCGCAGGTGCCATGGCGACCGTAACGGCGGGGGTCGCGGATGCCCGTCCGTGCGGAGCGCCGAACCATGGCCTGACGAGATCGGGTGCCGGGCGGGCCGCCGGGCCCGGCGGGCAGGCCGCTTCGGCGCGACGACCGGTGACACGGCGCGGCCCGGCGCGCAGCGCCCTCCTTCGAGATGTACGCCCCTTCGCACTGCGGGAGTGACGCATGACCAGGACCGACTCCGCCGAGACCACTGACGAGGCCGCCGCGGATCTGGCCGCCGAGGCGGCGCTGCTGGAGATCGCCGAGGAGCTGGGGCTGTCCGACCTGCTGGACGGTGCCGAACCGTTCACTCTGGAGCAGGCCGCCGATCTCGCGGCGGTGCCCGCGCCGGGCGCGGCGGCCTATCTGGGTGCTCTGGTCTCGGCGGGCCTGGTCGAACAGGCGGCGCAGGGCGGGCCGTACACGCCCGTCGCCGATCTGGTCGACCGCCGCTACCGGGCCGGCTATCTGTCCTGGGCGCTGAACGCCAACCGCCCCTACATCGACCACGCGGCGCTGTTCCTGCGGGATCCGGAGACGGCGGGCGGGAAGTACGCGCGGGACGGACGGAGGGTCGCGGTCTCCTCGCGGTGGATCGGTTCGCGGGGCTTCTACCCGGGCGTGGTCGAGGAGATCACCTCGGGTGCGCCGCGTCGCGTCGTCGACCTCGGGGCCGGCGCGGCCGGGCTGCTGGTCCGGCTGCTGCGCGAGCTGCCCGACAGCACCGGTGTCGCCCTCGATCTGAGCGCCGCCGCCTGCGACGAGGCCCGGCGGGCCGCGCGGCAGGCGGGGCTGGCCGACCGGCTGGACGTGGTGCACCGCTCCGTCGAGTCGCTCGCCGACGACCCGGCTCCGGTGCGGGGCGCCGACGTGGTGCACGCCGGATTCGTCCTGCACGACGTGGTGGGGCGTCCCGAGGTGCTCGACGGGGTGCTTCGCGCCTGCCGGGAGTCGCTGGCGGAGGGTGGCCGCATGGTGGTGACGGACGCGGTGCCGTACGCGCCGGACCCGCGGGAGCGTGCCTTCAGCGCCTTGTTCAGCTATCTGCACGCCTCGTCGATGGAGGTGGACCTGCCGCCCGAGCAGGTGTGGCACGAGGCGTTCCGCCGCGCCGGGTTCACCGAGGTGTCGAGCAGCCCGCAGCGGATGCCCGGCAGCCGCGTGTTCGTTGCCGCCGGGTGACGCCGGATGACGCCGGATGTCGCCGCCGGGCCGCCGTCGGGAAGGAGCCGCTTGACGATGCCGGACCAGAACACCGCGGCCCGAGCACGCGCCCTCTACGAGGCGCGGGCCCGGCGCGTCCCCGTGCCGCCGTTCACCGACGCCGACCCCTCGCTGGGCATGGACGACGGGTACGCCGTGCAGCAGGAGCTGGTCCGGCTGCTGCTCGCCGACGGCGATCGGGTCGTCGGCTACAAGGCGGGGCTGACGTCCGCGCCGATGCAGGAGATGTTCGGCGTCGGCACCCCGGACTACGGGCCCGTGCTGGCCTCCACCGTGTACGCGGACGGGGCGCGGGTGCCGTTCGGGGATTTCATCGCGCCGAAGGTGGAGGCGGAGCTCGTCTTCCGGCTCGGCGCGCCGCTGCGCGGCCCGGGCGTCACGGTGGCTCAGGCGCGCGGGGCGGTCGCCGAGGTGTCGGCGGGCCTGGAGATCGTCGACTCGCGGATCGCCGACTGGCGCATCGGGCTCGCCGACACCGTCGCCGATCTCGCGTCGAACGGCGCAGTCGTCCTCGGCCGCCCGCTCCCGCCGCCGGCCGGCGCCGATCTGAGGCTGACCGGCATGGCCTTCCGGCGCGGCGGGGAGCTGGTCGCCACCGGCGCGGGCGCCGCGGCCCTCGGCGACCCGCACGCCGTCGTGGCCTGGCTGGCCAACACGCTGGGAGAGCGCGGAGTGGCCCTGGAACAGCACCAGTTGATCATGACGGGCGCGCTGCACGCGGCGGTCCCGATGCGGCCCGGCGACACCTTCACCGCCGAGTTCGACCGGCTGGGCGCCGTCACCCTGCACGTCGACGGCGCGTAGAGACGACGCACGTCCTCGCCGAGGCGGGGCGGGCGACGGGAAAGGCGATACAGCCATGAAACCAAACGGACGACTGTCCGTGGCCGTGCTGGGTGCCGGGCTCATCGGGATCGACCTGGCGGCGAAGGTCGCGCGCTCACGCGCCCTGGAGTGCCGGCTCGTCGTGGCGCGCGCCGCGGACACCCCGGGGCTACGGCAGGCGAGGGCGTCGGGGCTGGCCACGGCGACCGACGGCGTCGGCTCGCTGCTGGCGGCCGACGAGCCCTTCGACGTGGTGTTCGACGCGACCAACGCCATGGCGCACGTCGAGCACGCCGGGCTGCTCGGCCCGCTCGGCAGCACACTGATCGACCTGACGCCGAGTCAGGTCGGGCACATGGTGGTGCCGACGGTGAACGGCGCCGAGGCGGTCGGGCACCGCGACATCAACATGGTCAGCTGCGGCGGCCAGGCGTCGATCCCGCTGCTGCACGCCATCACCCGCCGGCACCGGGTGGACCACGTGGAGGTCGTGACCACGGCGGCCAGCCGGAGCGTCGGCCGGGGCACCCGGCTCAATCTCGACGAGTACGTGGAGACCACGCAGGACGCCGTCCGCGACCTCACCGGTGTGAAGGACGTCAAGGCGATCCTCAACATCAGTCCCGCCCGGCCCCCGGCCACGTTCCGGGTCGCCACCTCGATGGTCGGCCAGGACCTCACGCCCGAGTCGGTGCGCGCCGCCGCCGAGGAGGCGGCCGGCCGGGTGCGGGCTTACGCCGCGGGGTTCGAGATCACGGCGTGCGTCGCGGAGGGCGAGCGGGCCTTCGTCGCCGTGGAGGTCGCCGCCTGCGGCGACCGCATTCCGCGCTACGGCGGCAACCTCGACCTCATCAACTCCGCCGCAGTGCATGTCGCAGAGCTGATCGCGGACGCCCACGGGTCGGCGCCCGCTGTTCCCACCGCCGGTACGGAGACCTCATGAGCCAGCAGACCACCGGCACGGACGACACCGGCCGCGGGCACCTCCTCGTGCACGACCCGACGCTGCGGGACGGCCACCACGCCGTACGCCACCAGCTGACCGCGGCCCAGCTGCGCGGATACGCCGAGGCGGCGGACGCGGCAGGCGTACCGGTGGTCGAGGTCGGGCACGGCAACGGCCTGGGCGCCTCGTCGCTACAGGCGGGCCCGGCGCGGCTGAGCGACGAGGAGATGCTGTCGGTGGTCCGCGAGGCCCTGCCGCACAGCCGTATGGGCGTGTTCATGCTGCCCGGCTGGGGCACCATGCGCGATCTGCGGCGGGCCGTCGCGCACGGCGCAGACGTGGTGCGCATCGGCACCCACTGCACCGAGGCCGACCTCGCCGAGCGGCACCTGGGTCTGCTGCGCGAGGCGGGCGTCGAGGCACACGGCGTGCTGCTGATGAGCCACATGGCCTCGCCCGCTCAACTGGCCGACCAGTGCGCCCGACTGGTCAGCTACGGCGCGCAGGGCGTCGGCATCCTGGATTCCTCGGGCCACTACCTGCCGGCGGACGTGACCGCGCGGATCGCGGCGATGCGCGCCGCTGTGGACGTACCGGTGATGTTCCACGGCCACAACAATCTGGGCATGGCGGTCGCCAACTCGGTGGCCGCTGCCGAGGCGGGCGCGGACATCCTGGACGCTTGCGCCCGCGGCTTCGGCGCGGGGGCCGGGAACACCCAGCTGGAAGTGCTGGTCCCGGTCCTGGCACGGATGGGCTGGCGCACCGGCATCGACGTCTACCGGCTGCTCGACGCGGCGGACGTCGCGGAGCGCGAGCTGATGCCGAAGCCGCCGACGATCGACTCGGTGGGCATCGTCAGCGGCCTGGCCGGGGTGTTCTCCGGGTTCAAGAACCGGGTTCTGGACATCTCGGCGCGGCAGGACGTCGATCCGCGCGATGTGTTCTTCGAACTCGGCCGACGGCAGGCGGTGGCGGGGCAGGAGGACCTGATCGTGGACGTCGCCGTCGGTCTGAGGGAGCGGCGCGCCGGACGAGGGGGGCAGACCGGATGAGACGGGACGGAGGAGCGCAGGTGTACGAGGAGCTCAAGGAGATTCTGGTCGACGAGCTTCAGGTGCGGGCCGAGGACGTCGCTCCGACGGCCGGCCGGGAAGAGGTCGGCCTGGACTCGCTCGCGGCTGTGGAGCTGGCGGCGCTGCTCAGCGGCCGGTACGGCGTGCGGATCCACGACTACGAGGTGCTGGAGGCCGACACCGTCGCGGACGTCGCCGAGCTGCTGGCCGAGCGGCGTGCCCCGGCCTCGGACCGCGCTCCCGGCACTCCCGCTGCGCCGGCTCCGGGAGTCTCATGACGCTGCCCGGCCACAGGCCCGACACGAGTTCGCTGCGCCGCGAGGTCCTGATCTCGCCAGGCATGTGCGGCGCCGGCTCGCTGGTGTTCGGGCAGATCGGCGACTGGACCTGGGAGGCGGTCGCCGCGGCCTGCGGCACGAACGTGCACGCCGCACGCACCGCCGACGGCCGCCCCGCCTATCTGTCGTTCTACTACTACCGGGTGCGCGCCGGCCGCACCCTGCACCCGCACGGCCTGAGCTTCGGCGACGAACTGCGCGTCGACTCCCGGGTGTTCCAGTTCGGCGGCAGGTCCGCCGTCACCCTGCACCGGCTCGCCCCGGCCGGGCTCGACCTGCCCGACGGGCCGTTGGATGCGGCGGAGGTCTACGAGCGGCCCCACCCGGACTGCCTCTACGCGGAGAACTTCAACCGCTGGATCGCCCGCTCCCGCTCCGGCAGCAACGAGAGTCTCGCGCAGACGGCCCCGCCCGACTTCGCCCACCGGCATCTGCCGCGGCTGCCGAACGCCCACTCGCCGCGCTCCCCCGTCGGCCGGGCCCGGGAGGCCGGCTCCTTCCACTCCGCTCCCCCGCCCGGCTTCGCGCCGGCGGGCCCCGGCTTCAGCTGCGGGTACGAGCTCGACACCGTCCGGGACCTGAACGGCGCGGGCCTGGTGTACTTCGCCGCGTACTTCGCCATCTTCGACACCGCCCTGCTGCGGTCGTGGCGCGCGCTGGGCCGGGCCGACGAGCAGTTCCTCCGGCGCCGTGTGGTGGACGAGCGGATCGGCTTCTTCGGCAACGCGGACCCCGGCGCCGCCTTCCGGATCGAGGTGCGGCGCTGGCGCGGCGGGCCCGAGCGGCCCGGCGCGGAGATCGCCGACATGGCGCTGCGGGACGCGGCGTCCGGGCGGCTCCTCGCGGTGGCGTCCATCGAGACCGCCCCGGACGGCGGCGAGGACAGGAACGGGGACGGTCAGGAGAGGTAGTCCTCGGCGCCGCCGGTGCGCACGGTGTCCAGGGTGAAGCAGTGGAAGCCGCCGCCGAAGATCCGCCGGTGCCGGTGCCGGACCGGGACGGCGTCGAAGCCGTGCTGCTCCAGGGTGGCGATGAGGGTCTTGCAGGCGTCGTTGACCAGGACGGTGCGCTCGTCCACGGACAGCACGTTCAGGTCGATGTAGGGGCTGGCCGGGATGGGGTCGCCGTTCTCGTACTGCGGGTAGTCGTCGATGCCGGGCGGCGGCGGCACGATGGTGTCCCAGCCGCGCAGGGCCTGCGGCAGATAGTCGACCACGTCCGCGTCGCGCAGCAGCAGGGTGCCGGGGCGCAGCGGGACGACGACGCTGTCGATATGGCTCTGGGTGAGCCGGTCCATGCGGTGCACGCGGAAGCGCCCTTCGAGGTGGCGTTCCAGCCAGGCGAGGGCCAGCTCGTGGTTGGCGTTGGAGACGTTGACGATCAGGTCGCGGCCCAGGCGCAGGCAGTTGGCGCCATCGATCATGGGTTCCGGGCCGACGTCGTAGGGCGAGTCCTGGGGGTCGAGGGGGACTTCGATGTTCGGCGCCGCGTTCGCCACATTGGCCGGGTCGAACGAGCGGTCGGTCATCATGGGGCGCGGCATGGTCGTCCAGCGGGCGCCCTGCCGGAAGTAGTCCAGGAACACGGGCTTGAGGAACTGCGTCTCGAAGTAGCGGTCGCGCAGCATGGGCGGCGTCTCGATGATCTCGTCACCGAGGACGAGGGTGTTGTCCCGGACGTTGAGCGGCGGCGTGACGGTGGCCTCGAAGGCAGGGGTGGCGACCCGGGTGAGGCCGGGGCCCGGCTGCCGGGGGCGGTGCACGGTGACGCCGAGCGCGGTCAGCTGTGCGGCGAGGCCCTCGACGTCCTCCACCAGTTCGTGGAGGAACCGCTCCTTCATCGCCAGTCGGTGCGGGGAGTTGCGCTCCCGGCGCTCCTCGCTGTCCCGCCAGGTGGACAGGGAGGGGTAGTAGCCGCGGGCGCCGGAGAGGTTGTCGCTGATGAACATGTCGAAGGACATGTCGCGGACGCGGTCGAGGTAGCCGTCCGCGGAGCCGAGGACGACCTCCTTCAGCGGGGTGAAGTCGTCGTAGCTCTTCAGGCGCATCGACGGTGACCTTTCGTGTCGGTGAGGCGGGGTTCGGTGGTGTGGCGCGCGCCGCTCATGCCGCGGCCTCCTTACGGAGAAAGGCCACGAGCCGCCGGACGCCCGTCTCGATCCGGTCGGGGTCCAGATAGCTGCACGACAGCCGCAGCTGCCGCTCGCCGTTTCCGGTGAGGGAGAACTGGCTCATCGGCGTCCACAGCACGCCGTAGTCGGCGGCGGACACCTCCAGCAGGGCGAGGTCGGCGGGGACCGGGAGGTCGACGCGCACGAAGAACCCGCCGGCGGGGCGGTGCCAGGCGATACCGGGCGGCAGGCCGTCGGCGAGGTGCCGGTCCAGCGCTTCGAGCAGGCAGTCGAGGTTGCGCCGGTAGCGCTCCGCCTTGCGGCGGGCGAGCGCGGTCAGGGAGCGCCCGTGGTCCAGCAGCAGGCCGCCGACGACCGCCTGGGCCAGCGGTGGGGTGTTGACGGTGACCATCGTCTTGAGGTCGGCCAGCTCCTCGGCCAGCAGCCGCTCCCCGTCCGGGTGCCGGACGCGCTGGTCGGCGACGGCGTAGCCGACGCGGGCGCCGGGGAAGCCCACCTTGGCGAAGGTGCCGACGTGGATCACCCGGCGCCGGCTGTCGAGTGCCTTGAGCCCCGGCAGGGTGTCGTCCTCGGCCGCGGTGAAGCCGTACGCGTTGTCCTCGATGAGCAGCAGGTCCTCGCGGGCCGCCAGTTCGAGCAGCCGGTGCCGCAGGTCGAGGCGCATGCGGGCGCCGCCGGGGTTGGAGAAGTCGGGGGTGACGTAGCAGGCCCGGACCCGGCGGCCCTCCCGCCGGGCCTCGCGGCACCGGGCGGCGAGGTCGTCGATGTCCGGTCCGGCGGGCCCCTCCCGCACGGGGGCCACGGGGATGTCGAGCAGCCGGGCCGCGCCGGTGATGCCGACGTAGCAGGGGTCGGTGACGGCGAGGACATCGCCGCCACCGGCGGCGCCGGGGTGCCGGAACAGGGCGCGGAGCGTCAGCAGCAGCGCTTCCTGGGCGCCGACGGTGATGACGATCTCGCGGGGGTCGGCACGGATGCCCTGGTCCCCGGCGAGCGCCTCGGCGACCAGGCCGTTGATCAGGCCCTGCGCGGGCCCGTACTCGTACAAGATGCGCTCCGCGCGGGCCGGGTCCAGGCCGCGGTCGGCGACGAGGTGGTCGACGAACCGGTCGGCCAGCGCCCGGGTGTCCAGGTCCCGCACGAACTCCGGGTGCGGGGCGCCGGGTGCGAAGGAGATGGCGTCGGGGTGGCGGCCCATCACCTCGTTGAGGAAGCCGATCGAGCCGAGGAGCGGGTCCTGGAGCGCACCGTGCAGGTCCTGCGCGTGCAGGTCGGGCGCGGCGGTCACGACCGGCTCCGCGCGGCGGCGCGCCGCCGCTCCCGCTCCTGCCACCGGTGCTCCACCTTGGCCAGGACGTCCGGCGCGTAGGCGCGTTGCGCCTGGGCGACCGCGAACTCGGCGAGATAGGTGCGGAACAGGTCGAGGGGTTCCTCGGCGACGGCGAGCATGTGCCGGTTGGCGCCGACGGCGGGCGCCGACAGGGCCCGCACGGCCCGCTCGACCGTCTCGTCCATGCCGTGCACGGGCACGATCTCGTCGCAGACGAGCCGGGCCTCCGGGTCGGTCGCCGCGATGCGCCGCCCGCCGAGCACCACTTGGCGGGCGAGGCGGGCCCCGGTGTGCCGGGTGAGCCGGAGGTTGCCGAGCCCTGGCACGATGCCCTCCTCGGCGGCGGGCAGGCTGACGTAGGCGTCCTGTCCGGCGATGACGTGGTCGAGGACGAGGAGGAGCTGCATGCCGCCGCCGATGGCGAAGGTGTCGACGGCGCCGATCCACGGCTTGCTCGTGACCCGCTCGCCCCACGCGCCGCCGGGCTCCGGGCCGGTCAGCAGGCCCCGCAGGATCTTGTGGAGGTAGCCGAGTTCGCGGCCGAGGAGGAACTCGACGAACGGGATCCGCCCGTCGCGCAGGTCGGTGAGGTCGATACCCGCGCTGAAGACGCGCCGTCCCCGGTATTTGGGGTGGTCGACGGGGCCGCCGCGCAGCACGCCCACCGTGACCGCGTCGTCCAGGAGGGCCAGGTCGACGGCGGTGTCGAGATCGCCGATGAGCCGCTCGTCCTCGGCGTTGAGCCGCTCGGCGTTGCGGAACTCCACGTGCGCCGCCGAGCCGCGGCGGGTCACGAGCACGGTGTCCAGCGCGGCGCGTCCCTCGGCGCGGAAGCCGTCGAGGAGGGTCAGGGCTCGCGGGGTGGGCCGCAGCATCGTCTCGACCAGGTGCCGCCCTGCGGTGGGCGAGCGCAGCACGGCGCCGCAGAACAGGCCCTGGTCGATCTCGCGGCCCTCCTTGTGCGCCTGAACGGATGCGCGTTCGGCGGCCATCTGCTGACGGGTGGGCACCAGGCCGGGGAAGCGGTCGGCGGCCTCGTACACGAGGTCCGGCAGCCGGACGGAGCGGGTCAGCCCACCGGTGAGCAGCCCGTAGGCCGTCTCGGTGTGGCGGGCGAGGAAGGCGCGGCGGGCGCGGCGGGCGGCGGCGTGGACGGCGGCGGCCCGGTTCCGGTCGGCGGGGGTGCGGTCGGGCACGGGCGGCAGCGCGGCCAACTGCCGCTCTCCTTCCTCGACGTACGTGGCGAGGAGCGTGGCGTCCTGCTCGATGCCGCCGTCGAGGAGGAGGGGCGCTGCGGTCATCCGGCGGCCTCCGCTCGCGGCGCGGCCGGGCTCTGGGCGGTGCGCAGCCGCCGCAGCTCGCGGTCGCAGGCGGCGAGATGGGCGCCGAGCGCGTCGTCGTACTCGGCGGACGCGGCCTCCTCCAGGAGCCGCCGCCGGATCCGGGTCTCCTCGTCGGACAACCGGCCGCGCAGCACCGCCGCAGCGTGCACGGCCTCCGTCAGGTCGTCGCTGACCTGGTCGACGAGGCCGAGCTCGGTGGCCTCGGCCACGGGGATGTCGGTGCCCCACAGCACGATGCGGCGGGCCCGGGCCAGACCGATGTGGTGCACGAGGCGGTAAAGGGACATGCCGGGCCAGAAGTGGCCGTCGTTGACGGGCAGCATGAGGGTCAGGTCGGGGGTGCCGATCCGGAAGTCGGCGGCGAGCAGCAGGTCGAGGACCGGCCCGCCGCAGGTGCCCTCCGCCACGGCGATGATGACGGTGTCGAGGCGCTCCAGCCGGCGCACGGCACGCTCCCAGCGGCTGACGTCCCGGACCGAGACGTCGCCGGGCCACTCGCGCGGCCGGACCGGAGCGGGCGGGAAGCGGAGGACGACGACCGTCCGCGCCCGCAGGTCCTCCACCTCCTCGCACACGGCGTTCACGGCCGCGGTCAGCTCGGGCAGCGGCCTGCCGCCGTCCAGCCGGGCGGAGACGCCCAGCTCGTCGGGCAGCCCGGTCCGGTCGGGCTCCGTCTTCATGTCAGCAGTGATCCCTTCCGTCACCAGCCCACCAGGGCCGTCTCGATGGTCGACCCCGGCCCCATGGTCATCAGCACCCCGAGGTCGCCGGGCCGGGCGGCCCTCTCGTCGCGCAGCCGCTCGTAGGAGAACAGGAACGAGCCGCTGGAGAGGTTGCCGTGGTCCCGCAGCACGCCGGTGGTGTGCCGCACGTCGTGCCGGGACAGGCCGAGGTTCACGCGCACCGCGTCGATGACCTTCTTGCCGCCGGAGTGCAGCGCCCAGTGTGTGATGTCGGCCGCGCGCACCCCGGCGTCCGCGAGGAGCCGCGAGACGGCGGTCTCGGCGTGGGCGCCGATGACGTAGGGGATCTCGGGGTCGAGGTAGAAGCTGAACTTGCCGTGCGCGTCGTCCCAGTCGTAGCGCATCGCGCCGACCGCCTCGGGGATGAGGTGGCTGGCGAAGCGCAGCAGGGCCGGGGCCGCGCGCCCTGCGCCGTCCGGTTCCGATCCCGGTTTCGGGGTGCGTACGGCGACGGCCGCCGCTCCGTCGCCGAAGAGGCTGTTGACGACCGCGGAGCGCATCGTGCCGTCGAAGACGTACGCGGCGGAGCACGCCTCGACACAGACCATGAGCGCCAGTTCGCCGGGGTGTCCCGCGGCCCATGCGGACACGGCGTTCAGGGCGTTGAGGCCGGCGTTGCAGCCCATGCCGACCACGTCCAGCCGCTGGCAGAACCGCTCGATGCCGAGCTCCTTGATGAGCAGCGCCGAGAAGCCCGGCGCGAGGAAGCCGGTGGAGGTGACGCAGCACAGGTAGCGGATGTCGGCGAGGGTGGCCCCGGTGTCCTCCAGGCAGCGCTCGATGGCCTCCTGACCCATCCGCAGCCCGGTCCCGGTGTGCTTGCGCAGCAGCTCGCCCTGGGTCTCGGTGGCGGGCGCGCCGTCGGGGCCGGGCGGCGGCAGGGTGAGGTTGCGCCGCTCGATCGCGCCGCCGAGGAAGACGGAGCGGATGCGGGGGTCGGTGATGCCGAAGGTGTCGAGAAGTTCCCGCTGCGTGTAGGAGTCGGGGGGCACGGCGGTGCCGACGCCGACGAGGCCGGGCGCGTGGGGTGCCGGTCCCTGGGTTGCTCGCACGATCTCCTCCGTATGCCGCCGTACGACGTCCGCTGGAGAAACGGGCCGACTGTTCATCTCCACCTCGGTGTGCATGCGATCCTCCATGAGGGCGCCGCGCACGGCACCAGTGCTCGCCGCAGTTACGCGCGGGCGTGGGCGCGGGTCCGTCCGTCCATCCGTCCGGGAGACCCACAGCCACGGCTGCGGCGCGGTCAGTCCCGGCTGCGCGGGCGCAGCCGGGGGCGCTGCCGGGCGCGCGGGGTGTCGTACAGCCCGAGCAGGTGTGCGGCCAGGGTGTCCGGCGTGGGGTGGGCGAAGACGGCGGCGGCGCTGACCTGGATGCCGGTGGCGGCGGCAAGCCGGTTGCGCAGCCGGGTGGCGGTGAGGGACTCGAACCCCATCTCGACGAAGCCGCGGCGGGGGTCGATGGCTTCCGCCGTGCCGTGCCCGAGGACCACGGCGGCGTGGCTGCACACGACGCGCAGCAGCTCCGCCTCGCGTTCGGCCGGGGGCCTGGCCCGGAGCCGGCGCCCGAATTCCTCCGGGCCGTACGGGCTCGGGGGCTCCGCTGCCCTGGCCGCCCGGCGGACGGCGGGAATACCGTCCAGGACGCGGGCGAGGGGGCGGGCCCGGGGGTCGTCGGTGAGGTGTCCGGCAAAGCGCGGCCAGTCGGCGTCGAGGACGGCGACACGGCTGTCCCCGGCGGCCACGGCTCGCTCCAGCGCCCGCAGGGCGAGGCCGGGCTCCATCGGGGCGAGGCCGCCGACTGCGGCGGTGCGGCCGGCCGCACCGCCCGCGACCGCCGCGTCGGCGTCGGCGTCGGCGTCGGCGTCGGCGTCGGCGTCGGCGTCGGCCCACGGTCCCCAGGCTATGCAGGTCACCGGCAGCCCCGCGGCGCGCCGTTCTTCGGCGAGCGCTTCCACCAGGGCGTTCGCGACGGCGTCGTTGGCCCGTCCTGCGGTGCCGACGGTGCCGGAGAAGGACGAGAACAGCACGAAGGCGGTGAGGTCCTGGTCCCGGGTGAGGTCGTGCAGGTGCCGGGCGGCCCGGGACCTGGCCCGCGCCACCGCCTGGAACCGTGCCGTGGTCATCCCGCCGAGGTCGCCGTGGTCGAGGACGCCCGCGGTGTGCACGACGGCGGTCAGCGGCCGGTCCGCCGGGATGCCGTCCAGCAGCGCTGCGACGGCGGCGCGGTCGCCGACGTCGCAGGCCACGAGGGAGATGTGGGCGCCGAGGGCGGTGAGTTCGGCGCGCAGCGCGGCGGCGCCGTCGGCGTCGGGTCCGCGCCGGGAGGCGAGCAGGAGGTGCCCCGCACCGGCGCGTGCGAGCCGCAGGGCGACCTGCCGGCCGAGGGTGCCGGTACCGCCGGTGATCAGGACGGTGCCGGTCGACGGCCACGGACCGGAGGCAGGGGTCGCGGTGCGGGTGGCGGCGGGAGCGGGGGCAGGACCTGGGTCGGGCGCGGGGCGCGAGCCGGACGCGGGCCCCGGAACCGGGTCGGCGTCCGGAACAGAGGCGGCGTCCGGAACAGGGACGGTGGCCGGGACGCGGGCGGGCACGGTGTCCGGGACGACTCGGCGGGCGAAGACTCCGCTGCCGCGGACCGCGAGCTCGCTCTCCCCCAGGTCCTGCGCCAGCACGGCGCCGAGCCGGTCGCCCACCCAGCCGTCGAGCTGCTCGGGCAGATCGACGGTACCGGCCCACTGCTCGGGCGTCTCCAGGACGGCGACACGGCCGAGTGCCCGCACCGCGAACTGCTCGGGCGCGCGCACCCGTTCGGCGCCGCCGACGGCGGCGGCCGACCTGGTCGCGTGCCACACGGGGGCGCTCACACCGGTCTCCTCCAGGGCTCGCAGCAGCGCCAGGGTGAGGACCACACCCCGGGGCACCGCGTCGTACTCGGGGTCGGGCCCGGCGGCGAGCGCGAGCAGGGACAGCACCCCGGAGACGGATCCGGCCGCGGCCAGCGCACCGGCGAGTTCCCCGGCGGCGCGGTCGGGATGCGCGACGGTCACGGTCGCCGTGGCCGCGCCTGCGGCGGACAGCGCCTCGGTGACGCCGGTGACCCAGGGGTCGGTGGCGAGCCGCTCCGGGACGGCGACGAGCCAGGTCCCGGCCGGCTCGGCGGCCGGGACCGGGAGGGTGACCGGCGTCCAAGTGGTGCGGTAGCGCCAGCCGTCGACGAGCGCGTCGTCCTCGCGGCGGCGCCGGTGGGCGGCGAGCAGCGGCAGCAGCATGGCGGCGCTCTCCGCGTCGCCGGCGGCCAGTTCGGCGGCGAGCGCCGCGTCGTCATCGCGCGCCGCGTCGCTGCGCAGCCGGCCGTCGGGGGTGTCGTCGCGGGGCGCGGCGGCCCTGTGGGAGGGCAGCCAGTAGTCCGCCCGCTGGAAGGCGTACGTCGGCAGGCGTACGGGGCGCGGCGCACGGCCGGGTGTGCGGGCGACGGCGGACCAGTCGACGTCCGTGCCGCGGACGAACAGGTGGCCGAGCGCCTCGGTCAGGGTCGCCGTCTCCTCGGCGTCCGGGCTCAGCGCGGGCAGGAACTCCGCCTCGGGCGCGCAGTCCTGGCCGAGGGCCGACAGCACGCCGTCCGGGCCCAGTTCGAGGAAGCTGGTGCAGCCCCGGGCGGTGAGCGCTGCCACCCCGTCGGCGAACCGGACCGGTTCCCGGATGTGCCGGACCCAGTGGTCCGGTCCGCACGGGCGGTCCTCGGGCAGCGGCTCGCCGGTCAGGTGGGACATCACGGGCAGCTCGGGCGCGGCGAAGTCCAGTCGGCTCACCTCGTCCCGGAACGCGGTCAGTGCGGGATCCATCAGCGGCGAGTGGAAGGCGTGCGACACATCGAGCCGTTTCGTTTCGACACCGCGTTCGCGCAGCACGCCGGCGACCTGCTCGACGGCGTCGCGCATGCCGGAGAGGACGACGGCCTCGGGCCCGTTGACGGCGGCCACGGCGACCTCGTCCTCCCGGCCGGCGAGCAGCGGCAGCACGTCGGCCTCGGCGGCCCGGACGGCCACCATGGTGCCGCCTTCCGGCAGTTCCTGGATGAGCCGGCCGCGCGCCGCGACGAGCGCGCAGGCGTCGGCGAGGGTGAGCACTCCGGCGACGTGCGCGGCGACGACCTCGCCGATGGAGTGCCCGGCCACGGCGTCGGCCCGTACGCCCCAGGCTTCGACGAGCCGGTAGAGCGCGGTCTCGACGGCGAACAGGCCGCATTGGGCGTACAGGGTGCGGGACAGCTCGCGCTCCGCCCCCTCGTGCACACCGAGCACGACGTCGCGCACGGCCGGCCGGCCCGGCAGCAGCGCGTCGAAGTGGGCGCAGGCCGCGTCGAAGGCGTCGGCGAAGACGGGGTAGGCGGCATACAGCGTGCGCCCCATGCCGACGCGCTGGCTGCCCTGCCCGGTGAAGAGCACGGCCGTGCGCGCCGTGGTGGCGGTGCCGGTCACGAGCCGCGGCGCCGACCGCCCGTCGGCCAGCGCCGCGAGCCCCGCGGCGAGGTCCTGCTGCCCCTCGCCGAGCACGACTGCCCGGTGCTCGAACACCGACCGCTGGGTCGCCAGGGCCGCCGCGACGTCCGCCGGGCCGGCGGGCGCGCCGGGGTGCACCGCGTGCCGCCCGCCGCGCAGTTGGGCGAGCAGGCGCCGCGCCTGGTCCCGCAGTGCGGGGGCGGAGCGCGCCGAGACGATCCACGGCACGGTCGTCGGGGCCGCGGGGGGCGAGGGCGCAGGGGCGTTCTTCTCCTCGGTCTCCTCCTCGGCCTTCTCCCCGGTCGGGTCCTCGACCGGGTCCTCGACAGGGGCCTCGACCGGGGCCTCTTCGACGATGACGTGCGCGTTGGTGCCGCTGATGCCGAACGAGGAGACGGCGGCGCGCCGCGGCCGGTCCCCCGCGGGCCAGTCCACTGCTTCCCTCAGCAGCGCGACGTCGCCATCGGACCAGTCGACGTGTTCCGAGGGCCGGTCGAGGTGCAGTGAGGCGGGCAACACGCCGTGCTCCAGGGCCTGCACCATCTTGATGACGCCGGCCGCTCCCGCCGCGGCCTGGGTGTGCCCGAGGTTCGACTTGACCGAGCCGAGCCACAGCGGCCCCCGGCCACTGCCGTGGCTGCCGCGGTCCTGTCCGTACGTCGCCAGTACGGCCTGGGCCTCGATGGGGTCCCCGAGCCTGGTGCCGGTGCCGTGCGCCTCCACGGCGTCCACGTCCGCCGGGCCGAGCCGGGCGTCCGCGAGGGCGGCCCGGATGACGCGCTGCTGGGCGGTTCCGTTCGGGGCCGACAGCCCGTTGGAGGCGCCGTCCTGGTTCGTCGCCGTGCCACGGACAACGCCCAGGACGCGGTGCCCGTTGCGGCGGGCGTCCGACAGCCGCTCGACCAGCAGCACACCCGCGCCTTCGGCCAGCGAGGTCCCGTCGGCGTCCTCGGAGAACGCCTTGCAGCGGCCGTCGGCGGCCAGGCCGCGCTGTCGGCTGAAGCCCATCAGCGCGCCGGGTCCGGGCATCACGGCGACGCCTCCGGCCAAGGCGAGGTCGCACTCGCCGGTGCGCAGCGACCGTACGGCCATGTGCAGGGCCACGAGGGAGGACGAGCAGGCGGTGTCCACGGTGACCGCGGGCCCCTCCAGGCCGAGGACGTAGGCGAGCCGCCCGGACACCACGCTGCCGGCGGTGCCGGTGAGCAGATGCCCCTCGGCGCCCTCGCCGGCCTCACCGGCCTCCCCGGCCTCGTGCAGCCGGGGGCCGTACTCCTGGTAATGGGCGCCGACGAACACGCCGGTCCGGCTGCCGCGCAGCGCGGCCGGAACGATGCCGGCGCGCTCGACCGCTTCCCAGCCGGTCTCCAGCAGGAGACGCTGCTGCGGGTCCATGGCCAGCGACTCGACAGGCGAGATGCCGAAGAACTCTGCGTCGAAGCGGCCCGCGTCGTAGAGGAATCCGCCCTCGCGGACGTAGATCCGGCCAGGTGCGTCCGGATCGGGGTCGTGCAACGCGTCGAGGTCCCACCCTCGGTCGGTGGGCAGTCCTCCGATCGCGTCCCCGCCGGAGGCGACGAGCCGCCACAGCTCCTCGGGTGTGGTCACACCGCCGGGATAGCGGCAGGCCATGCCGACGATGGCGATCAGGTCGTGGTCCTCGGAGCGGTCGGTGGCATCGAGGGCCCGAGCGGCGGGGGCAGCCGGGAGGGCCGCACCTTCCGCGCCGGGGGCGTCCGGGCCGACGAGCTCCGTGAGGAGGTGCCCGGCGAGGGCGCTGCCGTTCGGATGGTCGAAGGCGAGCGTGGCGGGCAGCCGCAGGCCGGTCGCGGTGTTGAGCCGGTTGCGGAGGTCGACGGCCGTCAGGGAGTCCAGCCCGAGGTCCTTGAACGCCAGGTCCGGTGTGACGGAGTCCGGGTCGGCGTGCCCGAGGACGGCCGCGACCTGGGCTCGTACGAGGTCGAGCAGCGTGTTCCGGCGGTCGTTCGGACGCTGGGCGAGCAGCCGCTGCCGCAGCGCGGTCGGCCCGTCGGTGCCGGGAGCGGTCTCCGCCGCTGCGAGGGCACGTCGGCGGGGGGCCGCGGGGCGGGGCACCAGGTGGCGCAGCAGGGGGTGCAGCGGGGCGTTCGGATCGGCCGTACCGAGGGCACGGGCGTCGGGACGGGCGGCCAGCAGGAGGCTCTCGGGAGACTCGGTCGCGCGGTCGAACAGCTCCAGGCCGTCCCGGGTGGACAGCGCTTGGAACCCGGTGCGGGCGATGCGCGTGAGGTCGGTGTCTTCG
>NZ_BJMM01000072.1 GCF_006539165.1 Streptomyces cacaoi
GGCCGGACGGCGCGCACTGCCGTCCGGCCGCCGCGCCGGTGCGGGAGCCGGGGCCCGGCCGAAGACCCCCCACGGGTCGGGCCGGGCCCCGGTGTTCAGCGGCCGGCGCCCGCCGGTTCGGGCTCCGGCGCGTCCGGGGCCGCCGTCTGCGCGGGGCCGTCCCCGGGGCCGTCCGAACCGCCGCGCTTCGCTGCCTTCTTGGCGGCCCGGCGCTCCTTGCGCAGCTCGACCATCGCGTACAGCGTCGGCACGAGCAGCAGCGTCAGCAGCGTCGAGGTGACCAGGCCGCCGATCACGACGACCGCGAGCGGCTGGGAGATGAACCCGCCGTCGCCGGTGACCGCGAGGGCCATCGGGGTCAGCGCGCAGATCGTGGCCAGCGCCGTCATCAGGATGGGCCGCAGCCGGTGCCGGCCGCCCTCGATCACGGCCTCGATCACGCCGTAACCCTGCCTGCGGTACTGGTTGATCAGGTCGATCAGCACGATCGCGTTGGTGACGACGATGCCGATCAGCATCAGCATGCCGATCATCGCCGGGACGCCCATGGGGGTGCCCGTGGCGACCAGCAGACCCAGCGCGCCGGTGGCCGCGAACGGGATCGACACCAGCAGGATCAGCGGCTGGATCAGCGAGCGGAACGTCGCCACCAGCAGCATGAAGACCACCGCGATCGCCGCGAGCATGGCCAGCCCGAGCTGGGTGAACGCCTCGTCCTGGTCCTCGGAGACGCCGCTGATCTCGGCGGTCGCGCCCTTCGGCAGATCCAGGGAGTCGATCTTCGACTGGAGCTCGGTGCCGACCTGGCCGGTGTTGTCACCGGTCGGCTTGGCGGTGATCGTCGCCGCGCGGGCGCCGTCGATCCGGGTCATCTGCACCGGGCCCTCGACGGTACGCACATCGGCGACCTCGCCGAGCGTGGTCTTGCCCAGCGGCAGCTTCTTCAGCTGGGCCACCGTCGTCGCCGGCTCGGGCGAGCGGACCACGATGTCGCGCTCGGTGTCGTCCAGCACGGCCTTGCCCGCCTTGGAGCCGTTGACCGCCTGGGCGACGGCCTGGCCGAGCGCCGCGTCCGAGAGACCGTAGCGCGCGGCGGCGTCCTTCGCCGTGACGGAGATCCGCGGCACCGACTGCGACAGGTCGGACTGCACATCGGTGACGTCGTCCAGCTTCGCGACCTCGCCGCGTACCTGCTCGGACGCCTTCTTCAGCACGCCCTCGTCGCCCGCCTTGACGACGACGCTCAGATCCTGGCTCCCGAAGCCGTCGCCCGCGGAGACCTTGGTGTCGCCGGCGGCCTTCCCCAGCCCGTCGAGGCCCTTGGTGACGGCGTCCTCGACCTTGTCGCTGTCCGCGTCCTCCTTCAACTTGATCTGGTACGACGCCTGGTTGGCGTCCGTACCGCCGCCGAAGGCCGCCATCATGCCGGCGGAGCCGACGGTCACCTGGTAGTCCTCGATGCCGTCGACGCCCTCCAGCATCTTCTCGACGCGCTTGGCCTGCTTGTCGGCGGCGGCGAGGCTGGTGCCCGGCTCCAGCTCCTGGTTGACGGTGAGCTGCTGGGTCTCGCCCTGGTCGAAGAAGTTCGTCTTCAGCAGCGGCGCCATGCCGAACGTGCCGACCAGCACGGCCAGCGCGATGACGACGCTGGTGATCCGGCGACGGGTGGCGAACCGCAGCACCGGCACATAGATGCGCTGGAGCCGGCTGCGCGCCTCCTTCTCCTCGGAGCGGCGGCGCTGCTCGTCCGGGGACAGCCCCGCCAGCGACTTGGGCGCGCGCAGGAACCAGAACGACAGCACCGGCACGACCGTCAGCGACACCAGCAGCGAGGCGAGCAGCGCGACGGTGATGGTGAGCGAGAAGCCGCCGAACAGGGCGCCGACCATGCCGCCGACGAAGGCCATCGGCAGGAAGACCGCCACCGTCGTCAGCGTCGAGGAGGTGATCGCGCCGGAGACCTCCTTGACGGCGTCCAGGATCGCGGTCTGCCGCTCCTTGCCGTAGGCGAGGTGCCGCTTGATGTTCTCCAGGACGACGATCGAGTCGTCGACGACCCGGCCGATCGCGATCGTCAGCGCGCCCAGGGTGAGCATGTTGAGCGACAGGTCCCGCGTCCACAGCACGATCAGCGTGAGCACCACCGACAGCGGGATGGAGACCGCCGTGACCAGCGTGGAGCGCAGCGACAGCAGGAAGACCAGGATGACGACGACGGCGAAGACCAGGCCGAGCGCGCCCTCGGTCGTCAGCGAACTGATGGACTTCGAGACCTGCGGACCCTGGTCGGCGGCCACCGTCAGCTCGGCGCCCTTGCCCAGGTCGTCCCTCAGCTGCGGCAGCTTGTCCTGCACCGCGTCGGAGATGTCGACGGCGCTGCCGTCGTTGTCCATGGTCACCGAGACGGCGAGGCTGCGCTCACCGTTGGTGCGGGTGATCGAGGTGGCCTGGTCGGGCACCTGCCGGACGGTGGCGACGTCCCCGACGGTGACGGCGCCGCCGGCGCCCTTGGCCGGGACACCGAGCGCCTCGATCTGCTTCAGCGAGGTGAAGCCCTCGCCCACCTGCACCGTCCTGCTCTTGCCGCCCTCGTCGAAGGAGCCGGCCGGCACGGAGGCACCGCCCGCCTCCAGGGCCTTGCTGAGGTCGGCGGGGGACAGCCCGGCGGCGGCCAGCTTCCGGGCGTCCGGGGTGACCGAGACGACCTGGTCCTGCACGCCGTCGACGGTGACCTGGCTGACGCCCTTGATGTCCTTCAGGACGGGCACGACCGAGGTGTCCAGCGCGTCGGCCAGCGACTGCTGGTCGCGGTTCTTGGCGGAGGCGGCGAGCACCACCGTCGGTATGTCGTCGGTACCACCGGACACCACCTGCGGATCGACATCCTGCGGCAGCTTCGCGCGGGCGCGGTTCACCGCCTGCTCGATCTCGGAGATGGTGCGGTCGGAGGTGTCGCCGTAGTCGAACTGCGCCATGACGACGGCCGAGCCCTCGCTGGCGGTCGAGGTGACGCCGGTGACGCCGTCGACGCCCTGGATGTTGTCCTCCAGGGGCTCGACGACCTGCTTCTCGACGACATCCGGGGAAGCCCCCTGGTACGGCGCGATCACCGAGACCATGGGCAGGTCGATGGAGGGCAGCAACTGCTGCTTGAGCTGCGGTACGGATATGACGCCGAAGACGATCGCGACGATCGCCATCAGGCCGATCAGCCCGCGTTGGACGAGGCTGAGGCGGGACAGCCAGGACATGGTGGGCGGTCTCTCTCTCGGAAAAGGGTGGTGCGGGTGCCGCCTGCACGGGCAGACACCTGGTGCCGCTTACACCTTCGCGCACGCACGGCGCCCATCTCTCCGCCCCAGGTCCCCTTCTGCCGGGCCCCGGATACTGCGCACGCAGTACGCGCTACTCCTCCGGGACGTCATCCCCCGTACTCCCCGCCCGGCCGCGCCCGTCAGGCCCCGGCCGCCGGCCGCACCAGCCCGCTCTCGTAGGCGGCCACCACCAACTGCGCCCGGTCGCGGGCCCCGAGCTTGGCCATGGTGCGGTTCACATGCGTCTTGACGGTGAGCGGGCTGACGTCGAGGCGGGCCGCGATCTCGTCGTTGGACAGCCCGGCGCCCACCAGCGTGAGCACCTCGCGCTCCCGCCCGGTCAGCCCGTCCAGCTGCCGGGCGCCGGGCAGCGGCTCGCCCGCGCCGGGTGAACCGCCGTCCTGTGCGAGGAACTTGGCTATCAGCCCTTTCGTCGCCGCCGGGGACAACAGCGCCTCGCCCCGGGCCGCCGTCCGGATGCCGTCCAGCAGTTCGTCCGGCTCGACGCCCTTGCCGAGGAAGCCCGCGGCCCCGGCACGCAGCGCCCCGACGACGTAGTCGTCCGCCTCGAACGTGGTGAGGATGACGACCTTCACCGCGCTCAGCCCGGGGTCCGCGCTGATCGCCCGGGTGGCCTCCAGCCCGTCGCTGCCCGGCATCCGGATGTCCATGAGCACGACGTCCGCACCGCGCTCCCGCACGAGTGCGACCGCCTCGTCCCCGTCGGCCGCCTCGCCCACGACCTCCATGTCCGGCTCGGACTCGACGAGCACCCGGAACGCGCTGCGCAACAGCGCCTGGTCGTCGGCGAGTACGACACGGATCATGCGGAGGTCTCCTTCGGCGGCGGGGTCCGGAGCGGCAACCGTACGTGGACGCGGAAACCGCCCCCCGGGAGCGGCCCGGTCTCGCACGTTCCGTGCAGCGCGGCGGCGCGCTCCCGCATTCCGACGAGCCCGTGGCCACCACCGGACCGCTCACCGCCCGACTGGCCGTGTTCACCGCGCTGGTCGCGTTCGTGGTGCTCGCGGTGCTCGTGGTGTTCGTGGTGTTCGTGGCGTTCGTGGTGTTCGCCGTGTGCGTCCTGCTCGCTCTGCTCGCCCCGGCCGGTCCGCTGCGGGCCGCCCGCCCCGTCGTCGACGACGGTGACCTCCAGCTCTCCCGGGGCGCGGTCGATACGGACGGTGGCCCGGGCTCCGCTGCCCACATGCTTCTGGACGTTGGTGAGCGCCTCCTGGACCACCCGGTAGGCGGTCAGATCGACGGCCGAGGGCAGCGCCGGGCCGCCGGGCCGCTCCAGCGCGGGCGCCCGCACCGTGAGGTCGAGCCCCGTGCGCCGGAAGGAGGCCACCAGCTCGTCCAGCACCGCCAGCCCGGGCGCCGGCTCGGTGGGCGCCGTGCTCTCGCCCGACTGCCGCAGCAGCCCGACCGTCGCCTGCAACTCGCTCAGCGCGTGCCGGCTGGACTCCCGCACATGCGCCAGCGCCTGCTTCGCCTGGTCGGGACGCTGGTCCATGACGTGCGAGGCCACCCCGGCCTGGACGTTGACCAGCGCGATGTGGTGCGCGACGACATCGTGCAGCTCCCGCGCGATCCGCATCCGCTCCTCCGCCACCCGGCGCCTGGCCTCCTCCTCGCGGGTGCGTTCGGCCCGTTCGGCCCGCTCCCGGATCGCGGCGACGACGGCCCGCCGGTTGCGCACGGCCTCACCGACGGCGGCGGCCATGCCCGTCCAGGCGAATATGCCGAGGTTCTCCTGTGCGTACCAGGGCCGGGCGCCGAACAGCATGCCCGCGCCGGTCAGCGCCAGCACGGTCAGCCCGCCGACCCGCAGACTCGTGGGCCGTTCCGTGGAGTTGGTGACGGTGTACAGCGCGATCGCGGCGGCGAACACCAGCGGCGCGCGGCGGTCCGAGGGCGCCCCCGAGGTGGGGTCCAGCAGCAGCGCGGCGACGGAGACGAGGCTGGTGAGCACCAGGACCGGCAGCGGGAACCGGCGCCGCAGCGTGAGCACCCCGCAGGCCAGCAGCGCGAGCACCACCGTCTGGGCGTTCACCTCGCGCTGCCCGAACTGCGGCGAGCCGCCGGGCCCGTGCGGCTCGGTGGCGGCACCGGTCAGGATGCACACGAAGGTGCCGGCCGCGACCAGCAGATCCACCAGATACGGGTGCGCGCCCAGTCGCGCACGGAATTCGCGGAGGTTCACAGCAGGCACCGTAAGCCCGCCGTGCCGGGCCCCACAGCGGCCCGTACCGGCTGCACCGGCTGCACCCGGCCGTACCGGCTCCCCGCGCGGACGCACGGGGGCGAGGGGCCGGAAGGGCGGAGGGCGCGGTCAGCCGGGGATGAGTCCGTCGTCGGTGAGCATCCCGCGCACCTCGTCGAGCGAGGCGTCCGGAGCGGGCAGGATCAGCTCGGAGGGCTCCAGGGCATCGGCGGGCAGGGGGCTGCCGAGCCGGCGCACGGCGTCGAGCAGGGCGCCCAGGGTGCGGCGGAAGCCCTCCTCGTCACCGCCCTCCACCTCGGCCAGCAACTCGTCGTCCAGCTTGTTCAGCTCGGCGAAGTGACTGTCGTCGAGCTTCACCTGGCCTTCCCCCATGATCCTCACGATCATGACGCTCTCCCTCGGTGGGCCACGGAACACTGCGGGTGGGAGATCACTGCTTGTCGAAGCGCGGTGCCTCCCGGGGGTCCTGCGCCTTCTGCGAGCCCTCCTGGCCCGCGCCCCCCTCGATGGCCTGCTGTCCGTTGCCGGAGGTGCCACCGGCCAGCTCGGCCTTCATCCGCTGGAGCTCCAGCTCCACATCGGTGCCGCCGGAGAGGCGGTCCAGCTCGGCGGTGATGTCGTCCTTGGCCATGCCCGACTGGTCGTCCAGCGCGCCGGAGGCCAGCAGCTCGTCGATCGCGCCGGAGCGGGCCTGGAGCTGTGCCGTCTTGTCCTCGGCACGCTGGATGGCCATGCCGACGTCGCCCATCTCCTCCGAGATGCCGGAGAACGCCTCGCCGATACGGGTCTGTGCCTGGGCCGCGGTGTAGGTGGCCTTGATCGTCTCCTTCTTCGTCCGGAAGGCGTCGACCTTGGCCTGGAGGCGCTGCGCCGCGAGCGTCAGCTTCTCCTCCTCGCCCTGGAGGGTCTGGTGCTGGCTCTCCAGGTCCGTCACCTGCTGCTGGAGCGCGGCCCTGCGGGAGAGCGCCTCGCGGGCCAGATCCTCCCGGCCGAGCGCGAGCGCCTTCTTGCCCTGGTCCTCCAGCTTGGTGGACTGGCCCTGGAGCTGGCTGAGCTGGAGCTCCAGCCGCTTGCGCGAGGTGGCCACATCGGCCACACCCCGGCGGACCTTCTGCAACAGCTCCAGCTGCTTCTGGTACGAGTAGTCCAGCGTTTCGCGCGGGTCCTCAGCCCGGTCCAAGGCCTTGTTGGCCTTCGCGCGGAAGAGCATTCCCATACGCTTCATGACACCGCTCATGGGCCTCGCGCGCCCCCTTCGTAACGGACTCAAGCCCTCGGCACATCTTCAGACCCCAGGGTACGGGGCCTTCTTCCATTGACGCACTGTCCGGGCACGGATGCGCTCCTCCTGGAGAACGATCGACACCCCGGCCTCTCCGGCGCAGGGAGTAGGCGGACGCCCGGAAGCCGCCGGGCTCCCGGCCGGTTCCCCACCGGGTTCCCGCAGGGGCTGGGGGCCACTCGCGGCCACACCGTACCCTTGAGGCGTGTTCCGAAGCCGTTCGAAGGAAGGGCAGGCCGCGAAGCCCCAGCAGGCCGCCGCCGAGCCCAGACAGCCCCGCGACCCGCAGGCCCCCAAGGGCCGCCCGACCCCGAAGCGCAGCGAGGCGCAGCCACAGCGCCGCACGCTCGCGACGGCGCCGACGAACCGCAAGGACGCGGCCCGGCGCCAGCGCGAGGCCCGCCGTGCGGACATGGCGCGTCAGCGCGAGGCGCTGGCCAGCGGCGACGAGCGCTATCTGCCCGCGCGGGACAAGGGCCCGGTGCGCAAGCTGGCCCGCGACTTCGTGGACGCCCGGTACAGCGTCGCGGAGTTCTTCCTGCCCGGGGCCGTGATCATCCTGGTGCTCGGGATGCTGTCCTCGCCCCTGCTCAAGCAGCTGTCGATGCTGCTGTGGCTCGCGCTGATGCTGCTGATCGTCATCGACTCGGTCGGGATCTCCATCCGGCTCAAGAAGCGGCTGCGCGAGCGCTACCCGGACGAGCCCAAGCGCGGCGCCGTCGCCTACGCCCTGATGCGGACCCTCCAGTTCCGCCGCATGCGCCTGCCCAAGCCGCAGGTCGCCCGCGGCGAGAAGCCCTGATCCGGCAGGAGCTGGTCGCCCGACAGCTCGATGAGCGCCTCGCCGCGCACTTCGAGGTGGGACGACGGCTCCGGGTACTCGACATCGGCCTGGGCGAAGGCACCCAGGCCCTGCGGCTGGCCCGCGCGGGACACCAGGTGACCGGCCTCGAATCCGACCCCGCCCTGCTCGATCTCGTCCGCGGGGCGCTGGAGGACGAGCCGGAGGGCATACGTGAGCGCTGCCGTGTCATGGCGGGCACCGGCCAGGACACGGGCGTCCACTTCCTGCCCGGCACCTTCGACGTCGTGCTCTGCCACGGCCCGCTCACCTCGGCCCGGGACCCCGAGAGCACCCTGGCGGGGCTCGCGCGGGTGCTGGACTCCGGCGGGCTGCTGTCGGTGGTCATCCCCAACGTGACCGCCCGTGCGATGGGCCCCGGCCTGGCCGGGGACTGGACCGCGGCGCAGGCCGCGCTCACCGAACCCGGCGACGAGGAGCGCTGGCTGCGCCGGGAGACGCTGGAGAAGCTGCTCAGCCGGATCGGCGCCCCGCTGGAGCGGTGGTACGGCGTGGACGTATTCAGCCGCGAGCGGGCCGACGCCCCCGCGGCCGACCCGGCGCACCCCCTGGACGAGCGGCTCCTCGCCACCGAGGAACGCGCCGGGCGGCAGTCCCCGTACCGGGACATCGCGGCGCTGGTGCATCTCTTCGGCGTCCGGCAGACGCGGGGAGCGGCGGCCGAGTGAGCGGCCCGGCCACCCGGCCGGGCCCGGCAGCCTCCCGACGGCCCGCCCCGGCCCCCGCTTCCGGCCCTGACCGGCCGGGATCGTCCTTTCGGCCGGGGGCCGGGGCCGGGAACCGGCCGGGCGGCCGATCCCCGGGCCCGCGCTCCCGGGCGAGGCTCGGGCCATGTCTCGTTCGCGCAGCAACGCACTGTCCAGGGCCGGGCTCGGCGCCACGGCCACCGCGGTCGTCCTCGGGCTGACGGCCTGCACCGCCGCCTCGGCCTCCCCCGCCGACGCACCGGCCCGCCCGGGCGCCGCCGGGCTGGGCGACTCCGTGCAGCCCGGCCTGGGCAACGGCGGCTACGACGTCCGCCACTACGCGCTCGGCATGCGCTTCGCCGAGGACCTGAAGTCCTACACGGCCACCACCGTCCTGAAGGCCCGGGCCACCCGGGCGCTCTCCCGGTTCAACCTGGACCTGACGGGGACGGAGGTCCGCTCGGTGCGGGTCGACGGGCAGGCGGCGCACTGGTCGCGGTCGGGCGAGGAGCTGCGGATCACCCCGCCGGAGGACCTGCCCGAGGGCGCCGGCTTCACCGTGCGGGTGCGGGTCGGGGCGAAGGTGCCGACGGCCGAGGAGGCCGCGAAGCTCGGCACGTCCGCGTACGGGATGGTGCGGTACGGCGGGTTCGTGCAGACGGCCGCCCAGCCCTCGGGCGCCCACCGGATCGCGGCGCTGGCCGACCATCCGGCGCAGAAGGCGCCCGCCACGCTCACCGTCACGGCGCCCTCCCGCTTCGGCACGATCGCCAACGGCGAGCAGACCTCCAGCCGCAGCGCGGGCGGCTGGACCGAGCGGCGGTTCGAGACCCGGCAGGCCCTCGCCACTCAGCTGCTCCAGATCGGCGTGGGGCCGTTCCGGGTCGTCGAGCGGAAGGGGCCGCACGGCGTCCGGCTGCGGCACGCGGTGCCACGCGACCAGGCCGGGAAGATCCTGCCGCAGCTCGACGCGACCGTGCCGAGGATCCTGGAGTTCCTGACCGGGCGGCTGGGCACGTTCCCGCAGCGCACCTACGGCGTCTACGCCACCCCGGCCGGCGGGGAGCTGGAGACCCAGTCGCTGGCGCTGATGCCCGCCGACCAGCTGACGGCGCAGGGCATGCAGGAGAACGGGACGGACGGCGTCCTCGCGCACGAGGCGGTCCACGAGTACTTCGGCAACAGCGTCTCGCCGCACCGCTGGAGCGATCTGTGGCTCAGCGAGGGCCACGCCGTCCTCTACCAGTACCTGTGGAGCCAGGCCGAGCACGGGACGCGGCTGGAGAAGGCCATGCGCAACGCCTACGAGCGCGCGAACAAGGAGCTGCGTGCCTCCGGCCCGGTCGCGGCGCCGCGGCGCGAGGCGTTCGAGCCGCGGGACAGGGCGCCCTACGGCTGGGGCGCCTACCAGGGCGGGGCGCTGGCGCTGTACGCGCTCCAGCAGAAGGTGGGCGAGCGGACCTTCCAGGACATCGAGCGGGCCTGGGTACGGGAGAACCGCGACGGCACCGGAAGCACCGCCGGGTTCGTCCGGCTCGCGAGCCGCGTCGCGGGCCAGGACCTGAAGCCGTTCCTGCACTCCTGGCTGTACTCGACGAAGCTGCCGAAGATGCCGGGCCACCCGGACTGGAGCGCGTGAGCGGCCTCAGTCGTCGGTGAGCTTCTCCTCGGCGTGCAGGCTCATCGGGCCGTAGACGGTGGTGCCGTCCTCCTGGAGGGTGACCTGGTCGGCGCCGCCCTCCAGGAGTTCCTTCCACACCTCGCCGATCCAGGACTCGGCGTCCGACTGGGTGGGGAACTCCTCGGGGCGGACGGCCGGTTCCGTCTCCGTGCCGTCGGCCTTCTCGAACCGCCACGTCCACGCCATCTGACCCTCCCGAGATCGTCAGTTGCTCCCGGAAGCGTAGTCCCCTGTGCGCGGTGCGCGGCAGGTCACGAGACGATCGGGGCGTGGAACTCACTCTGCTCGGCACCGGAGCACCGTCCGGACTCCCGCTGCCCGACTGTCCCTGCGCCCGCTGCGCCCGCGCCGTCGGCGACGAGGCACGGGCCGCCACCGCGGTGCTGGTCGACGGCACACTGCTGCTGGACCTGACGCCCGGGCCGGCGCTCGCGGCGGCCCGGGCCGGGCAGTCGCTGAGCGGTGTGCGGCAGGTGCTGCTCTCCCATCCGCACGACGGCCCCGCGCTGGAGGTGCCGGCGGGGCTGCCCGCGCCGGTGCGGGTGCCCGACCGGCAGGAGTTGGCGCTGATCAGCGGGCACCGGGTGCTGGCGCTGGCGCTGGACGCGCCGGGCACCGGGTACCTGGTGACGGGGCCGGACGGGGAGCGGCTGCTGTATCTGCCGCCGGGCGCGGGCCCGGCCGGCGAGGGCGGGGCGCACGGGGAGCAGACGCCCGTCTGCGACATGGTGCTGATGGACGTGCTGGGCCGGCCGGACGCGCTGGCCCGGCTGCGGGCCGCGGGCATCGTGACGGCGACGACGGACGTCCTCGCGGTGCACCTCGGGCACGAGGCGCACGGCGGGGCGCCCGGCCCGGAGCTGCACCGCCGGCTGGCGACGGCGGGCGCCCGGGCCGAGCCGGACGGTACGACGCTGACGGTGGGCGAGTACCACGCGGTGCCGGACATCCCGCGCCGCACGCTGGTGCTCGGCGGGGCGCGCTCGGGCAAGTCGGTGGAGGCGGAGCGCCGGCTGGCGGCGTTCCCCGGCGTGGTCTACGTGGCGACGGGCGGGACCCGCGAGGGCGACCCGGACTGGGGTGCGCGGGTGGCCGAGCACCGGGAGCGGCGGCCGGCCTCGTGGAGCACGGAGGAGACCTGCGATCTGGTGCCGCTGCTGTCGGCGGACGGTCCGCCGCTGCTGATCGACTGTCTGTCGCTGTGGCTGACGCACGCGATGGACGAGGTGGAGGCGTGGGACGACACCCTGTGGGCGCGGGAGGGCGCGGGGCGTCTCGCGGAGCGGGTGGCGGCACTCGTCGCGGCGGTGCGCCGCACCCGGCGGCGGGTCGTGGCCGTCAGCAACGAGGTGGGCGCCGGGGTGGTGCCGGCGACGCCGGCGGGGCGGCGGTTCCGGGACGAACTGGGGCGGCTGAACGCGGCGTTCGCCGCCGAGTGCGAGCAGGTGGTGCTGACCGTCGCGGGGGTGGCGCGCCCGCTGCGCTGATCCGGCCGCGCGGGACGCCGGGGGCGGGGCGGGCGCCCGGTGGGCGTGGGGCGGAACCGGTCCCGGGTGACCGGTCGGCTCCGGTGTGGTGCGTCACGTACGCTTCGCGGACATGAGCGAGCGCAGCCTGGATCTGGACGACTTCTCCGACCGCATCGAGCGTCCCCACGGCGGTTTGCGCCGGGAGGCCGAGGAACGCCGGGCGCGTACCGGGCTGCCCGCCGGGGCGCTCGGGCGGCTCGACGAGCTGGGCGAGTGGCTGGGCACGGCCCAGGCGCGGGTGCCGGTGCGGCCGGTCGCGGCGCCCCGGCTGGTGGTCTTCGCCGGTGACCACGGGGTGGCCCGGCTCGGTGTCTCCACGCGGGAGGCGGGCGACGCGCACGCGCTGGTGCGCGAGGCGCTGGACGGCGCCTCCCCCGCCGCCGTCCTCGCGCGGCAGTTCGACGTCCCGCTGCGGGTGGTCGACATGGCGCTGGACTGCGACCCCGCGCAGCTGCCCGCCGAGGTGACCCGGCACCGGGTGCGCCGCTCCGGCGGCCGGCTGGACATCGAGGACACGCTGACCCTCCAGGAGGCGGAGGAGGCGTTCCGCGCCGGGATGACCGTCGCCGACGAGGAGGCCGACGCGGGCACGGACCTGGTCGTGCTCGGCGATCTGAGCGTGGGCGGCACGACGGCCGCCGGCACCCTCGTCGCCGCGCTGTGCGGAACGGACGCCTCCGTGGTGACGGGCCGCGGCGGGAGCGGCATCGACGATCTGACGTGGATGCGCAAGTGCGCCGCCATCCGCGACGGGCTGCGCCGCGCCCGCCCCGTCCTGGGCGACCAGCTCCAGCTGCTGGCCACGGTGGGCGGCGCCGATCTGACGGCGATGACGGGCTTCCTGCTCCAGTCCGCCGTCCGGCACACGCCGGTGATCCTCGACGGCGTCGTCTCCGCCGCGTGCGCCCTGGTCGCCCAGCGGATCGCCTTCCGCGCGCCCGACTGGTGGCTGGCCGGGCAGGCCGGCGGCGAGCCCGCGCAGACCAGGGCGCTGGACCGGATGGCGCTCGATCCGCTGCTGGAGCAGGGCGTCGCCGTCGGCGGAGGCGTCGGCGGGCTGCTGGCCCTGCCGCTGGTGCGCGCCGCGGGGGCGCTCGCCGCCGAGCTGCCGCAGCGGCCGGCGGACGGCGAGGACGGGCCGGACGGCGCCGGCCCGTCCGAACCCGCCGGACGCGCCGACGGGGAGAGTGTGCTCGACGCCACCTGACGGGCCGGGACGCCGCGACGAGGGGGGGCTCGGGGGCTCTCACCCTGCGGCGGCACCGGGCGAACCGGTGAGCGGGTGCGGCAACGGAGCAACCCGGACGGGTCGGTACACGTCTGCTGAAGGCGGGAGCAGCGTGCTTCCCGCCCATTCCGCTCCGTCAGGTATCTCCGTATGTCACAGAAGACCTCCCTCCTCCCGCACCGCTCCCCCGGCACCGCCCCGGACGGCGCCCGGCCCGCCGGCCGGAACGAGCCGCCGGGCGTGGTGCCGTGCGGCGGTCGGCGCGGCTCGGGCCGGCTGAGCCGGGGCGCGGCCCGGCTCACCGTCTGGTATCTGCGCGTCGCCGTCTGCGTCGATCTGCTCGGTGCCGTCTGGGTGTCCTTCGGCCAGGACCTCAAGCGCCACAACGACGGGGACTTCTTCACCCCCCACCTGGTGGCGGCGGGGTTCACCGGCGCCCTGTTCACGGCCGTCCTCGCGGTGACGATGCGCCGGCGCAAACGGGCCGCCTGGCTGCTCAACCTCGTCTTCGGGCTGCTCGTCCTGGCGCTGTACAGCTGTGTGATGGCGCTGCTGCCGGAGTTCCGCGCCCACCCGTTCAACTGGTTCTCGCTGGCGGTGACGGCGCTCTTCGTCGCCGCCCTGCCCGTCGCACGCCGGGAGTTCACGGCCAAGGGCGACCGCTCGAACCCGAAGCTCGCCGCCGGTGTCGCGCTGGGCGGCCTGCTGGTGGCGACGGCGCTGGCGACGCTGCTGGTCACCGTCACCAACGAGTCGCCCGTCGAGGAGCGTTCGGACCTGGGCGTGCGGCTGAGCTACGCGCTCGCCCGGCTGGTGTTCATCGCGGGCACGGACGACCGGGTGGACGGCATCGCCATCCCCGGCTGGGTCGATGTGTTCATCAACGTGACGGCGGCGCTGCTGCTTCTGCTGGTGCTGTGGGCCGCGTTCCGCTCCCGGCGGGCCACGGACCCGGTGAGCCCGGCGGACGAGGAGCGGCTGCGCGCGCTGCTGGAACGGCACGGGGAGCGCGACTCGCTGGGGTACTTCGCGCTGCGCCGGGACAAGAGCGTCATCTTCTCGCCGTCCGGGAAGGCGGCCGTGACCTACCGCGTCGTCGGCGGGGTCTCGCTCGCCTCCGGCGACCCGATAGGCGACCCGGAGGCATGGCCGGGCGCCATCGACGCCTGGCTGGCCGAGGCGCGCTCGCACGCGTGGGTGCCCGCGGTCATCGGCGCGGGCGAGACGGCGGGCACGGTCTACACCCGGCACGGGCTGAGCGCGCTCGAACTGGGCGACGAAGCGATCGTCGACACCGGCGAGTTCACGCTGGAGGGCCGGGCGATGCGCAATGTGCGGCAGGCGTACAACCGGGTGCGGCGGGCCGGATACACGGTGCGGGTGCGCCGGCACGCGGACATCCCCGCCGAGGAGATGACCGCGCTGATGCGGCACGCCGACGCCTGGCGGGACGGGGAGACCGAGCGGGGCTTCTCCATGGCGCTCGGCCGCCTCGGCGATCCGGCCGACGGGCAGTGCGTGATGGTCGAGTGCCACGACGCCGAGGGCCGGCCGCGTGCCCTGCTGTCGTTCGTGCCGTGGGGCCGGCGCGGCCTCTCGCTGGATCTGATGCGCCGCGACCGGGAAGCCGACAACGGGCTGATCGAGTTCGCCGTGCTGGAGCTGATCCAACGCTCCGGCGAGGTCGGCGTCGGGCAGATATCGCTGAACTTCGCCATGTTCCGCTCCGTCTTCGAGCGGGGCGCGCAGCTGGGCGCCGGGCCGGTGCTGCGGCTGTGGCGCTCGCTGCTGAGCTTCTTCTCGCGCTGGTGGCAGATCGAGTCGCTGTACCGCGCCAACGCCAAGTACCGCCCCGTGTGGGAGCCGAGGTTCATCCTGTTCGCCAAGTCCAGCGAGCTGCCCAGGATCGGCCTGGCCAGTGCGCGGGCCGAGGGCTTCCTCGATCTGCCCTCCCCGCCCCGCCTGCTGCGCCGCACCCGCGGGTAATCTGCACGCCGATGTCCCCCGACTCCCCCGCTCCCGGTTCCGCGCCCGCCACCGGGCCCACGCTCGCCGACGGTGTGCGGTTCGCCTTCGGCACGCTCACGGTGCTGCCCGTGCAGGTCCGGCGCTGGGACCGCCCGGCGGCCCGGTACGGCATGGTGTGCGCGCCGCTGGCCGGGCTCGTGGTGGGCGGTGCGGCGGCGGCCGTGGGCGGGGTGCTGCTGGTGCTGGGCGCGAGCCCGCTGCTGGCGGCCGTCGCCACCGTCGCGGTGCCCGCCGTCCTCACCCGGGGCCTGCATCTGGACGGGCTGGCCGATGTCGCCGACGGGCTGGGCAGCGGCAGGCCGGCCGAGGGCGCGCTGGCCGTGATGAAGCGCTCCGACATCGGCCCGTTCGGCGTCCTCACGCTGGTCCTGGTGCTGCTGGGCCAGGTGGCGGCGGTGGCCGGGCTGTACGCGCACAGCTGGGCCGCGGGCGCCACCGGGTTCGCCGTCGGCGCCGTCGTGGCCCGCACCGCGCTGGCTCCGGCCTGCCGGGACGGGGTGCCGGCCGCGCGTCCGGAGGGTCTGGGCGCGGCGGTCGCCGGCACGGTGCCGCGCGGGACCGCCGGCGCGGCCGTCGGCACCGTCGTCGTCCTCGCGGCCTGCGCCGGGCTGTCGCAGGGCGCGGGCGGCGCTGCGCTGTACGCGGCGGGCGCCGTGCTGGGTCCGGCCGCCGGTGAGGCGCTGCTGCGGCACTGCGTCCGCCGGTTCGGCGGTGTCACCGGCGATGTGCTCGGCGCCGTGACGGAGACGGCCGGCACCGTCGCACTCGTCGTCCTCACCCTCCTGTGAACCGGGGGCTGTGCCCGCCCGTGGACCGGGCCGGCGGCCGGACCGCACGGGAGGCCGGGGGGAATGCCGCGCTCCGGCGGCGCGTCAACTCCCCTGCGGGTACCGTCGGTTACGCCGTCCCACCGGGAACCGGTCCGGCGTCGGGCGCGCACACACCGCCTGTCCGGGGCGGCGGGGAGGACGCCCGCGGCCCCGTGCACGGCCCGGGCACCCGAACGGGAGGGGACGAGGCGGGCATACCATGCCCGGAACGTACGGAGCCGTAGGCGAACCTCGCGAACGGCCGGTTGTCAGCGAACCTCTCAGGAAGAAGGTCTCTCCCACCGTGTCTGCACTGACTCTCAGCACCTCGTCCGCGGCGGCACTGCGCGCGGACGCCGTCGTCGTCGGCGTCGCCAAGAGCGACAAGGCGGGGAAGGCCGACAAGGCCAGGACCGCCGTCGTGGTCGCTCCCGGTGGCGAGGCCGTGGACAAGGCGTTCGACGGCAAGCTCGCCGCGACGCTGGAGACGCTCGGCGCGAGCGGCGGCGAGGGAGAGGTCACCAAGCTCCCGGCGCCCGCGGGCGTCAAGGCGCCGCTCGTGGTGGCCGTCGGCCTCGGCGAACTGCCGGACGAGGACGAGCTGTTCGACGCGGAGACGCTACGCCGCGCCGCCGGTGCCGCCGCCCGCGCGCTCGCCGGTTCGAAGAAGGCCGTGCTCGCGCTGCCGGTCGAGGACGCCGAGGCCGTCGCCGCCGTGAGCGAGGGCGCCCTGCTGGGCGCGTACTCCTTCACCGCCTTCCGCGGGAAGAAGAACGGCAAGGCGAAGTCCGGCAAGGACACCTCGGCACCGCTCGCCGAGATCGCCGTCGCGGGCGCCAAGCCGCGGGACAAGGCGCACAAGGCCGCCGCCGAGCGCGCCCAGGTGCTCGCGGACGAGGTGCACCGCGCCCGCGACCTGATCAACACCCCGTCCAACGACCTGAACCCGAAGACCTTCGCGGACCGCGCCCGCGCCGTCGCCAAGGACCACGAGCTGGCCTTCGAGGTGCTGGACGAGAAGGCGCTCGCCAAGGGCGGCTTCGGCGGCATCCTCGGCGTCGGCGTCGGCTCCGCCGTCCCGCCGCGGCTGGTCCGGATCGCCCACACCCACCCGAAGGCGGAGCGCACCGTCGCCCTGATCGGCAAGGGCATCACCTACGACTCGGGCGGCATCTCGCTCAAGCCGGCCGGTCACAACGAGACGATGAAGTGCGACATGAGCGGCGCCGCCGCCGTGCTGTCCGCCGTCACCGCCGCCGCCCGGCTGGGCCTCCAGGTCAACGTCACCGGCTGGCTGGCGCTGGCCGAGAACATGCCGTCCGGCTCGGCCACCCGCCCCGGCGACGTGCTGACCATGTACAGCGGCAAGACCGTCGAGGTGCTCAACACCGACGCCGAGGGCCGCCTGGTGATGGCCGACGCGCTCGCCCGCGCCTGCGAGGAGGAGCCGGACGCGGTCGTGGACATCGCGACGCTGACCGGCGCCATGATGGTCGCGCTCGGCAACCGCACCTTCGGGATCATGTCGAACGACGACGACTTCCGCGAGGGGCTGCACGAGGCCGCCGAGGAGGCCGGTGAGGAGGCGTGGCCGATGCCGCTGCCCACGCACCTGCGCAAGGCGATGGACTCCCCCGTCGCCGACATCGCCAACGTCGGCGAGCGCGCTGGCGGCGGCCTGGCGGCCGGACTGTTCCTGGAGGAGTTCATCTCCGAGGACACCGTCTGGGCCCACCTGGACATCGCCGGGCCCGCCTTCAACGAGGGCGGCCCCTTCGGCTACACCCCCAAGGGCGGCACCGGCTCCGGCGTGCGCACCCTGATCCGGCTCGTGGAGCGCACCGCCGAGGGCGAGCTGGGCTGACGCCCGCCGGGGGACGGGAGACCGGAGACCGGCACGGGACGTCGGGGCCGCCCGCCCGGGGGCGGCGCGATCGCTGTGGGCGAACAGCACGCGCCGCCTCCGGGCGGCACCCGGTGCCACCGGGAGGCAACCGCCCGTCGGGAGCGGGCCGCACGACGGTGCACGCCGCCGTCGGCGCGGGCCCGCACGCCCGGGCGTACCCGGCCCCGCGTCCCGGTTTCCGGGAACAAGTGCGAAGATGGGTCACCGGCAGGACAGGGCCCCCGCGCGGCTTGCGATAAGCCGAGACCAGGGCCGAGCAAGCAAGTAGCGGCCGAACCTAGAAGCCGCCCGGTCACAGGAGACCGGCTCCGGCGTACCCATGCATGGAGGACGTGACGTGGCGAACGACGCCAGCACCGTTTTCGACCTAGTGATCCTCGGAGGCGGTAGCGGCGGTTATGCCGCTGCCCTTCGCGCCGCACAGCTCGGTCTGGATGTCGCCCTGATCGAGAAGGACAAGGTGGGCGGTACCTGTCTGCACCGGGGCTGCATCCCGACCAAGGCGCTCCTGCACGCCGGTGAGATCGCGGACCAGTCCCGCGAGAGCTCCGAGTTCGGTGTCAAGACCTCCTTCGAGGGCATCGACATGGCGGGCGTGCACAAGTACAAGGACGGCGTGATCTCGGGCCTGTACAAGGGCCTCCAGGGTCTCGTCGCCTCGCGCAAGGTGACGTACGTCGAGGGTGAGGGCCGGCTGTCCTCGCCGACCTCCGTCGACGTGGGCGGCCAGCGCTACGAGGGACGCCACATCCTGCTGGCGACCGGTTCCGTGCCGAAGACCCTGCCGGGCCTGACCATCGACCACGACCGCATCATCAGCTCCGACGACGCGCTGGTCATGGACCGGGTCCCGAAGTCCGCGATCATCCTGGGCGGCGGCGTCATCGGCGTCGAGTTCGCCTCCGTGTGGAAGTCCTTCGGCGCCGACGTGACCGTCGTCGAGGGCCTCAAGCACCTGGTGCCCATCGAGGACGAGAACAGCTCCAAGCTCCTGGAGCGCTCCTTCCGCAAGCGCGGCATCAAGTTCAACCTCGGCACCTTCTTCGACAAGGCCGAGTACACGAACGACGGCGTGAAGGTCACCCTGGCCGACGGCAAGGAGTTCGAGGCCGAGGTGCTGCTGGTCGCCATCGGCCGCGGCCCCGTCTCCGAGGGCCTGGGGTACGAGGAGGCCGGGGTCGCGATGGACCGCGGCTACGTCACCGTCGACGAGTACTGCCGCACGAGCGTCCCGACGATCTCCGCCGTCGGCGACCTCATCCCCACGCTCCAGCTCGCGCACGTCGGCTTCGCCGAGGGCATCCTCGTCGCCGAGCGGCTGGCCGGCCTGAACCCGGTGCCGATCGACTACGCCGGTGTGCCGCGCGTGACCTACTGCAACCCCGAGGTGGCCTCCGTCGGCCTCACCGAGGAGCAGGCCAAGGAGCGCTACGGCGCCGACAAGGTCGTCACCCTCAAGTACAACCTGGCGGGCAACGGCCGCAGCAAGATCCTCCGCACGGCGGGTGAGGTCAAGCTGGTCCAGGTCCGCGACGGTGCCGTGGTCGGCGTCCACATGGTCGGTGACCGCATGGGTGAGCAGGTCGGCGAGGCCCAGCTCATCTACAACTGGGAAGCGCTGCCGGCCGAGGTGGCCCAGCTCATCCACGCCCACCCGACGCAGACCGAGGCGCTCGGCGAGGCACACCTGGCGCTGGCCGGCAAGCCGCTGCACGCCCACGACTGACCGCCGAACCCACCAGGGCGCGACACATCCGCACTTCCCGCGCTCCCGGCGTCCCGGCCCCCGCTCCGGCGGGCGGCGGGCGGCCCGGAGAAGCCGGGAGAACCACCGTTAGGAGCACCAGGAACCATGCCGGTTTCCGTAACCCTGCCGGCGCTCGGCGAGAGCGTCACCGAGGGCACCGTCACCCGGTGGCTGAAGGCCGAGGGCGAGCACATCGAGGCCGACGAGCCGCTGCTGGAGGTGTCCACCGACAAGGTCGACACCGAGATCCCCGCCCCCGCCGCCGGCACCCTCTCCTCCATCAAGGTCGCTGAGGACGAGACCGTCGAGGTCGGCGCCGAGCTGGCCGTCATCGACGACGGCTCCGGCGCGGCCCCCGCCGCCGCCCCGGCCGCCGAGCAGCCCGCCCCGGCCGAGCAGGCCCCGGCCGCCCCGGCCCAGCCGGCCGCCGAGCCCGCCCCGGCGCAGCCCGAGCCGGCCGCCGCACCCGCCGCCGGCTCCGCGCAGGGCACCGACGTCGTCCTGCCCGCGCTGGGCGAGTCCGTCACGGAGGGCACCGTCACCCGCTGGCTCAAGCAGGTCGGCGAGGAGGTCGCCGAGGACGAGCCGCTGCTGGAGGTCTCCACCGACAAGGTCGACACCGAGATCCCCGCCCCCGCCGCCGGCACCCTGCTGGAGATCGTCGTCGGCGAGGACGAGACCGCCGAGGTCGGCGCCAAGCTGGCCGTCATCGGCGCGGCCGGTGCCGCCCCCGCGGCGCAGCCCGCCCCGCAGGCCCCGGCCCCGCAGGCGCAGCCCGAGCCCGCCCCGGCTCCGGCTCCCGCCCCGGCGCAGCCCGCCACGCCCGAGCCCGCCCCGGCCCCGCAGGCCCCGGCCGCTCCGGCACAGCCGGCCGCCCCGGCGCCCGCGCCGACCGCCGCCCCGGCTCCCGCGGCTCCCGCCCCGGCACCGGCCGCGGTGGAGAACGAGGGCGCCTACGTCACCCCGCTGGTGCGCAAGCTCGCCGCCGAGCAGGGTGTGAACCTGGCGTCGGTCCAGGGCACCGGTGTCGGTGGCCGGATCCGCAAGCAGGACGTCCTGGCCGCCGCCGAGGCCGCCAAGGCGCAGGCCCCGGCCGCCGCCCCGGCGCCGTCGGCCGCTCCGCAGGCTCCGGCCCTGGAGGCGTCGCCGCTGCGCGGTCAGACGATCAAGATGCCGCGGATCCGCAAGGCCATCGGCGACAACATGATGAAGGCCCTGCACGAGCAGGCGCAGCTGACCTCCGTGGTCGAGGTGGACGTCACCAAGATCATGAAGCTGCGGGCCCGGGCGAAGGACGCGTTCGCGCAGCGTGAGGGCGTGAAGCTCTCGCCGATGCCGTTCTTCGTCAAGGCCGCCGTCCAGGCGCTGAAGGCCCACCCGGCCGTCAACGCCCGGATCAACGAGGCCGAGGGCACCATCACCTACTTCGACACCGAGAACGTCGGCATCGCCGTCGACTCGGAGAAGGGGCTGATGACCCCGGTCATCAAGAACGCCGGTGACCTGAACATCGCCGGTATCTCCCGGCAGACGGCCGACCTGGCCGGCAAGGTCCGCGGCAACAAGATCACGCCGGACGACCTGGCGGGGGCGACGTTCACCGTCTCCAACACCGGTTCGCGCGGCGCCCTGTTCGACACCGTCATCGTGCCGCCCGGCCAGGTCGCCATCCTGGGCATCGGCGCCACGGTCAAGCGGCCGGTCGTCATCGAGCACCCGGAGCTGGGCGAGACCATCGCCGTGCGTCACATGACGTACCTGGCGCTCTCCTACGACCACCGCCTGGTCGACGGTGCCGACGCGGCCCGTTACCTGACGACGGTCAAGCAGATCCTGGAGGCCGGCGAGTTCGAGACCGAACTCGGCCTCTGAGCCCTCCGGCTCCGCGGAGCCCGGCTCTTCGACGGCGGCGCCCCGCCCGGCTTTCCGGCCGGGCGGGGCGCCGCCGTCGTACCGAGTGCCCGCGTGCCGCGCCGTCCGGCGGGCGCGAGGACGCGGGTGTCGAGCGCCTCGTACGTCGGTGCGCGTAGCCGGAGCAGGTGTGCGGGCGGATCCGGACGGGGACGGGCCGCCGCGGTGACGGGGGCGGCCCGGGGCGGCCGAATGCCGTGGGAGCAGGGGGAGTTCGGGGGCGGGACACGTCACGGTGACGGATCCCTCACCATCCGCAGTGGCACCGGGTGCCGGGTCAGGTCGTATCGTCTAGGAGCCCCCGTTGTCTCCGTCGAGGAGCGCACTCATGACCCTGCCCGTCGTCCAGTCGCTGCGCGAGCAGATCCGCGAACACATCGTGGAGGGGATCGTCAGCGGTCGCTGGAAGCCGGGGGAGCGGATCGTGGAGCGGCGGATCGCGGTGGAGCTGGAGGTCAGCCAGACGCCGGTCCGGGAGGCGCTGCGCGAGCTGGAGGCGCTGCGGCTGATCGAGTCGGCGCCGAACAAGGGCGTGCGGGTGCGCGAGCTGTCGGCCGCCGACCTGGACGAGATCTATCCGGTGCGCGCCGGGCTGGAGCAGATCGCCGCCGAGCTGGCGGTGCCCCGGCTGGACGGCGACGTCGCGGCGCTGCGCCCGCACGTGGAGGCGCTGTACGAGGCGGACCGGCGGGAGGACGGCGAGGCCCAGGTGCGGCACACGGTGGCCTTCCACCGGGAGCTGGTGCGTGCCTCGGGGAACAGCGTGCTGCTGCACACCTGGGAGGGCATGGGCATCGAGGTGTGGACGGCGCTGTCGATCCGCTGGCTGGGCACGGTGCAGCAGTCGTACGCCGAGGAGCACGAGGCGGTGCTGGCCGCGATCGAGCGGCGGGACGCGGACATCGGCCCGCTGGTGAAGGCGCATGTGCTGGGGTGCGCGCCGGCGCCCCGCGGTGCGGTCCTGGGACAGCGGCCCGCCTGACCCTGACGCCGGTCAGCGGCCCACCCGACCGGACGCCGGTCAGCGGCCCGTCCGACCGGACGCAGGGCAGCGATCCATCCGACCGGACGCCGGGCAGCGCGCCGGGTCCCTCACGGCGGGTCCGCGGCACACGTGCGCCGCGCACCGGGCCCCATAGGCTGACACGGAGTGCCCTATTTCAGGGCACGGAATGCCAATTTCGCTGTGCGGGCGCTTTTTCCCTTCCCGACCTTTGATCGATCATCGATCAGGGGCGTAAGGTCGCTCTGTTGGGTGCCCCCTGTCCTGCCCGTCAGGGTCTCAACCCACCCGCACAACTGTCCCCCAGGCACCGTCCGAGGGGCCCACACGTCCGGAAGGTGGCCACCATGCCCGATCCCGTACGCCCGCAGCGGCCTAGCGAGCTCGACCAGCTCCCGGACCGCGATCCCCAGGAGACCGCCGAGTGGCGAGAGTCGCTCGACGCCGTCTCCACCCACGCGGGCGGCGACCGAGCCGCTTATCTGGTGCGGCGCACCGTCGAGCACGCGCAGGACAGCGGCCTGGCCGTGCCCGGCCTGCTGGAGACGGACTACGTCAACACCATCCCCACCTCCGCCGAGCCCGCCTTCCCGGGGGACGAGGCGATGGAGTCGCGGATCACGGCCTGGAACCGGTGGAACGCCGCCGCCATGGTCACCCGCGGCAGCCGGTACGGCCTGGGCGGCCACATAGCGACGTTCGCTTCCGCCGCCTGGCTGTACGAGACGGGCTTCCAGCACTTCTTCAAGGGGAAGGAGGGCGACGGCAGCGGTGACCAGCTGTACGTCCAGGGCCACGCCTCCCCCGGCATCTACGCCCGCGCCTTCCTCGACGGCCGGCTGACCGAGGCGCACCTCGACCGCTTCCGCCAGGAGGCCGGCGGGGGCCCCGTTTCCGGCCTACCGTCCTATCCGCACCCGCGCCGGCTGCCCTGGCTGTGGGAGTTCCCCACCGTCTCCATGGGCCTGGGCCCCA
>NZ_BJMM01000073.1 GCF_006539165.1 Streptomyces cacaoi
CTGTCGGGGTGGGGGTGCCCCCGGACGGAGTCTGGGGGAGGAGCCCCCTGACGCCCGGCCGGCGAGGCCAAGGGGGACAGGGGCGAAGCCCCATGTGTAGGGGCCGGGGGCAGGGGTTCGATGTACACCTCGCCCCGGTGGGGGGCTGCGCTTGCCCACCCTGCGCCCCCGGCGCAGACTGCCCAAGCTTGGGTGACAGGGGGAGCGAGCTGCCCAAGCTTGGGTGGAAGGGGGGCGCAAGCTGTTCAGGCTTGGGGCGAGCTGCGCGAGCTTGGGTTGGAAGGGGCGCGAGCTGCGCGAGCTTGAGTTGGAAGAGGGTGGGCTCAAGGAGGAGTGGAGGGTGGTGTTCGGGGGTCAGGTGGGGTGGGGGGCGCCGTGTTCGTGGGCGTGGTGGAACTCGGTGAGCAACCGCTCGACATCGGTGAGCAGCACACCATGGCTCACCCACGCCTCCCCGGCAGCCTGCTCGGCCAGAGCCCCCCGCTGCGCCCGGGCTTCCCGCAGGGACCGATGCAGGGGCGCCTCGTCGGCCCCGTCCCCGGCGAGCGTTCCGATCTCGCTCGCGGCCCGGGACAGCGTGCCGAGGAGCTGCCCGTAGCACCGCAGGAAGTCCTCGTCGGGCGTCACGGAGGGGTCGAGCTCGCGCAGCCGTGCCAGCCCGTAGCAGATGCTGCGCAGCTGTTCGCTGGCGCGGGCCAGTGATTCCACCAGCGTGCGGTAGCCGCGGAAGTTCGTCGAGGCGGAGTGGGGGCGCAGCCACAGCCGCGGGTTGTACCGGGTGCTCTCGGCGCCGGTCTCCACCGCTTCGCGCGCGCTGCTGAGCGTCCGGTCGAGCCGGCGTGCGCGCCGCATCCAGTCCTGGACGGTTTCCTGGTCGGGCAGCCCGTCACGCAGCCCTTGGCCGACGTCGCGCAGCAACAGCTGCACGGCGTGGGCGAGTTGGGCGCTGCCTTGTTCGGCGGTCCGGTAGCGCAGCGGGGGCAGGACGAGCAGGGAGACGGTGAGCCCGGTGGCGGCGCCGAGCGCGGCCATTTCGATGATCTGCGCCAGCATGGACAGATGGGTGCCGGAGAGGGCGTTGTAGGCGAACGTCCCGGCGACGGAGACCTGGAGGCCCTGGCTGCCGAGCCGTTGCCACCGTCCGATGACGAGGGTGACGGCGAGCATCGCGGCGAAGGCGGCCGGGTTCTCGCCGAGCGCCGGTCCGGCCGCTCCGGCCGCGAGGACGCCGAGGACGACGGCGAGAACGTAGCGCCCGGAGTGCAGGAGGGAGCGGTAGGCCGTCGACTGGACGACGAGGAGCGCGGTGAACGGCGCGTAGGTGGGCTGGGGCGACTCGATCACGTAGGCGGCGAGTGACCAGGCGAGGACGCCGGCCGTGCCGCTCTTGAGGGTGAGGAGCGCGAGGTCCCGGTCGGGTCCGGGCCGCCTGGTCACGCGCCGGGCGTGGTCGCGCAGCCGGGCCGGTGCGGTGCGGATGCGCCGTTGTGTCGTGCCGGTGTGCGACCGCTCGGGTTCGCTCTCGCCCACTGGTGCTCTCCTTTCCGGTGCCGCGCGGTGTGGGGGTGCGGGTGTCGGCGGTGGTCGGGTGCGGTGGTCGGGCGCGTTGTGCGGGTGCGGTTGTGTCGTGGCCGCGTGCCGGTCCCGTGCCGGGGACGGCGGCGGGACGTGGACGCGAACGCGAACGTGGATGTGGACGCGGAGGTGGACGCGGACGCGGAGGCGGGTGCCCCGGAGGGCCGGTGTGAAGACCGGCTGTGGCCGGGCTTAAGAAAAGCTCGATGGACCCGGGGGCGCGCAGGCGGCAGATTGGGCTGCGCCGGAGCGCGCCGTCAGGCCGCCGCGTGCGCCGTCGACCGTGCGGAGCGTGGGCGCCGTCGTGTGCGCGGGCCGCGGGTGCCGCAGTGTGTGCGGGTGCGCGGCTTTCGTGTGTGCCGCGCCGTGCTCCGACGTGTCGAGTCCCGCCGCACCCAGGAGCCGCAAGCCGTGAAAGCACTGGTGAAGGAGCAGGCCGGGCCCGGCCTGACGCTCACGGAGGTGCCCGAGCCGTCCGTCGGGCCGCACGATGTCCTCATCAAGGTGCTGCGCACCGGGATATGCGGCACGGATCTGCACATCCACGCCTACGACGGGTGGGCGCAGCGGGCGGTGCGCACGCCGCTGGTGCCGGGGCACGAGTTCGTCGGGGAGGTCGTCGGGACAGGCGCCGATGTCGCGGAGGTCGCGGTGGGCGATCTGGTCAGCGGCGAGGGGCATCTGGTGTGCGGCACCTGCCGCAACTGTCTGGCCGGGCGGCGTCATCTGTGCCGGGCCACCGTGGGGCTCGGTGTGGGGCGGGACGGCGCGTTCGCCGAGTACGTCTCGCTTCCGGCCTCGAACGTGTGGGTGCACCGGACGCCGGTGGATCTCGATGTGGCCGCGATCTTCGACCCGTTCGGCAACGCGGTGCACACGGCCCTGTCCTTCCCGGTGGTCGGCGAGGACGTGCTGATCACCGGCGCCGGGCCGATCGGCATCATGGCCGCCGCCGTCGTCCGGCACGCCGGTGCCCGCAATGTGGTGGTCACCGATGTCAGCGAGCCCCGGCTGGAGCTGGCCCGGAAGGTGGGCGCCGGCCTGGCGCTGGACGTCTCGGCCCGGACGATCGAGGAGGGCCAGCGGGAGCTGGGCCTGCGGGAGGGGTTCGACGTCGGGCTGGAGATGTCGGGGCGGCCGGAGGCGCTGCGCGAGATGGTCGCCAACATGACGCACGGCGGCCGGATCGCGATGCTCGGCCTGCCCACCGAGGAGTTCCCCGTCGACTTCGCCCGGATCGTCACCTCGATGCTCACGCTGAAGGGCATCTACGGCCGGGAGATGTTCGAGACCTGGTACTCGATGTCCGTGCTGCTGGAGGGCGGCCTGGACCTCACGCCGGTGATCACCGGCCGGTACTCCTACCGCGACTTCGACGACGCCTTCGCCGAGGCCGCCGCGGGCACCGGCGGCAAGGTCGTCCTCGACTGGACCGCCTGAACCTTCCCCTCGGGCTGCTCTCCCCGCCCGCCTTCCCCTCTTCCCGCCCCTGTCTTCCCGCCCCCGTCTTCCTGGAGGAAGCTGCCATGTTCGACTCCGTACGCGGTGAGCTGCGCGCCACGCTCGACGAGATCCGGGACGCGGGGCTGTACAAGCCCGAGCGTGTCATCGGCACTCCGCAGAGCGCGGGGGTCACCGTCACCGCGGGCGGTGCGCCCGGCGAGGTGCTCAACTTCTGCGCCAACAACTACCTCGGTCTCGCCGACCATCCCGAGGTCGTGGCCGCCGCCCGGGACGGGCTGGAGCGCTGGGGCTACGGCATGGCCTCCGTGCGGTTCATCTGCGGTACGCAGGAGATCCACAAGGAGCTGGAGCAGCGGCTGTCGGCGTTCCTCGGCACCGAGGACACGATCCTGTACAGCTCGTGCTTCGACGCCAACGGCGGTGTGTTCGAGACCCTGCTCGGCGCGGAGGACGCGGTGATCTCCGACGCGCTCAACCACGCCAGCATCATCGACGGCATCCGGCTGTCGAAGGCGCGCAGGCTGCGGTACGCCAACCGGGACATGGCCGAGCTGGAGGAGCGGCTGCGGGAGAGCGCGGACGCGCGCCGGCGGCTGATCGTCACCGACGGCGTGTTCTCGATGGACGGCTATCTCGCGCCGCTGCCCGAGATCTGCGAGCTGGCCGAGCGGTACGACGCGATGGTGATGGTCGACGACTCGCACGCCGTCGGCTTCGTCGGCGAGGGCGGCCGGGGCACCCACGAGCTGCACGGGGTGATGGACCGTGTCGACATCCTCACCGGCACGCTCGGCAAGGCGCTCGGCGGTGCTTCCGGCGGCTATGTGGCGGCCCGCGCCGAGATCGTGGAGCTGCTGCGGCAGCGCTCGCGCCCCTACCTGTTCTCCAACTCGCTGGCGCCGGTGATCGCCGCCGCCTCGCTGAAGGTCCTCGACCTGATCGAGCACGCGCCCGAGCCGCGCGAGCGGCTGCGCGCGGCGACCTCGCTGTTCCGCTCGCGGATGACGGAGTCCGGGTTCGAGATCCTGCCGGGCGACCACCCGATCGTCCCGGTGATGATCGGGGACGCCGCCGAGGCCGGGCGCATGGCCGATCTGCTGCTGGAGCAGGGCGTCTACGCGGTCGGCTTCTCCTACCCGGTCGTCCCGCAGGGGCAGGCCCGGATCCGTGTCCAGCTGTCGGCGGCCCACTCGGAGCGGGATGTCGAGCACGCCGTCGGTGCGTTCGTGAAGGCCCGGGAGGCGCTCGCGGCGGGCTGAGCCCCGCCGGGCCCGCCCCCGGGCCCGCCTGTGATCCCGCCCGGCCCGACCGCCGGGCGGGGTTCCGTCCGGCCTCTGGGAAAATGAACAGGTGATCGATAGTCGGCGGCTGCGGACCCTCCAGGCGGTGGCGGACCACCGTACGGTGACCGCGGCCGCAGCCGCCCTGTACCTGACGCCCTCCGCCGTCTCCCAGCAGATCGCCGCGCTGGAGAGCGAGATCGGCCACCGGGTGCTCAAACGCAACGGGCGCGGCATCCAGCTGACCGCCGTGGGCAAGATCCTGCTCTCCCACGCCGATGCCGTCCTCGCCCAGCTGGAACGCGCCGAGGCCGAGCTGGCCGCCTACACCGCCGGGACGGCGGGAGAGGTCACCGTCGCCTCGTTCGCCACCGGCATCGGCCTCGTCGTCGCCCCCGCCGTCGCCGCGCTCGCCGAGCGCGCCCCCGGGCTGCGCGTCCGCGTCCGGGACGCCGAGGGCGACGAGAGCCTGCTGATGGTGCTGGACGGCGAGGCCGACCTGGCCGTCGGCGTCGACTACCGGGGCGCGCCACGCCCCGACGACCAGCGGCTGCTGCGCACCCCCCTGTACGCCGAACCGTTCGACGCCGTCCTGCCCGCGGGCCATCCGCTGGCCGCCGCCGACCGCATCGCGCTCGCCGATCTCTCCGGCGCCCGCTGGGCCGGGCCCTACCCCGGCAACCCCTGCCACGACGTGACCGTGCTGGCCTGCGAGTACGCCGGTTTCGAGCCGCAGCTGGAGCACTACTCGGACGACTTCAGCGCCGTCGTCGCCCTGGTGGCCGCCGGGGACTCGGTCGTCGCCATGGTGCCGCGCTCCGCGCTGGTCGGCGCCGACGGGCGGGGCGTCGTGGTGCGCGCCGTGGACGGGGTGACCGCCACCCGGCGCGTGTTCGCCGCCGTCCGCAGCGGAGTGCAGGGCCACCCGCTGGTCTCACCGGTACTGGAGGCCCTCAAGGAGGTGGCCGTGGGCCTGGACGCGCTACGCGACTGAGACCGCGCCCCGGCTCCCGGCCCCGGTCCCCTGTCACCCCCCCGGAGGGGCCCCGCGCCGTCGCGCCCCGGCGACGGACGCCCCCGCTCCCCGCTGCTGTTCCCCCTGAAAGGTCCCTCCCGTGCTCCTGGCTGCGCTGGCCGTCTTCGTCGTGACGCTCGTTCTCGTGGTGTGGCAGCCGCGGGGGCTGGGGATCGGCTGGACGGCGCTGGCCGGGGCGGCCGTCGCACTGGGGCTCGGGGTGGTGCACGCGGGCGACGTGCCGACCGTCGTCGGCATCGTGTGGAACGCCACGTTGACGTTCGTCGCGCTGGTGCTGATCTCGCTGCTGCTGGACGAGAGCGGGTTCTTCTCCTGGGCCGCGCTGCACGTCGCCCGGTGGGGGCGGGGCCGTGGGCGGGCGCTGTTCGCGGCGGTCGTGCTGCTCGGCGCCGTGGTCGCGGCGCTGTTCGCGAACGACGGCGCCGCGCTCATCCTCACCCCGATCGTGGTGCGGATCGTGCTGGCGCTGCGCTTCCCGCCCGCCGCCACGCTCGCGTTCGTGATGGCCACGGGCTTCGTCGCCGACTCCGCGAGCGTGCCGCTGGTCGTCTCCAACCTCGTCAACATCGTCACCGCCGACCACTTCGGGATCGGCTTCACCCGCTACGCCGCCGTGATGCTGCCCGTCGGGCTGGTCTCCGTCGCGGCGAGCCTGGTGGTGCTGCTGCTGTACTTCCGGCGGGCGATCCCGCGCCGCTACGAGACGGAGGCGCTGCCCCGGCCGGCGACGGCCATCGAGGACCCGGTCGTCTTCCGCGCCGGATGGATCGTGCTGGGCCTGCTGCTCGTCGGATATCTGGCCGCGGACCCGCTGGGCGTTCCGCTGTCCGCCGTCGCCGGTGCCGCGGCCGTCGCACTGCTGGCGGTGGCGGCCCGGCGACCGGCGGTCCTCTTCCGGCGGTCCTCGTCCCGCGGCGCGGCCGGCACCTCCCCGGCGGGGACGGACGGTCCGGCCGGGCCGGGCGCGGCCGGGCGGCGGATCGAGGTGGGCCGGGTCGTACGGGAGGCGCCCTGGCAGATCGTGCTGTTCAGCGTCGGCATGTACCTGGTGGTCTACGGGCTGCGCAACCAGGGGCTGACGGACGAACTGGCCCGGCTGCTGGGCTTCTTCGGCGAGCACGGCGTACTGGCGGCGGCGCTGGGCACCGGGCTGGTCGTCGCCGTGCTGGCGTCCGTCATGAACAATCTGCCGACGGTCCTGATCGCCGCCCTGGCCGTCAGCGCCGTCGGCGCGAGCGGCCCGGTGCACGACGCGATGGTGTACGCGAGCGTCATCGGCGCCGACCTCGGCCCCAAGATCACACCGATCGGGAGTCTGGCGACGCTGCTGTGGCTGCACGTCCTCGGCCGCAAGGGCATCCACATCGGCTGGGGGCGCTACTTCCGCACGGGGATCGTGCTCACCGTGCCGGTCCTCCTCGTCACGCTCGCCGCCCTCGCGGGGCTGCTCGCCGCCCGGTGACGCCCGCGGCGGCCGGCCGCCCGCCTGCCGGGCACGGCGTCGGCCGCCCCGGGGCGCGGGCCCGGCCGCCCGGTGACGCCGGACCGGCGCGGGGCCGGTCCGGCGGGCGCTCAGAACGCGTAGACCGAGGCGGTCTGCTTCTCCAGCTCGCAGGAGTTGGAGAAGGTCTGCGCGTGGTCGATCCGGCGGCCGTCCCACACGCCCTGCACGGAGACGGTCACCGGACGGTATTCGCGGGTGCACACCCGCCCGGTGTCCTCGACGTACCGGGGCAGGGCCGCCGGGTCGCCGCCCGCCTCGCGCAGCGCGGCACACGCCTTCTCGGGCGCCGGGTGGTCCCCGCCGACGGGCAGACACCGCAGCGTCACGGCACGCTGGGCCGGTGCGTCGGCCGAGGCGCCCTGGGTCTTGGAGATGACGACGGCCGAGGGCGCGTACAGGCTCTCGACGGCGGGTGCCGCGGTGGCGGTGGTGGCGCCGAGCGTGCCGAGGGCGCAGAGGGCGGCGGCGGTGGCGACGGCCCAGTGCTTGGTCTGCACGATGACTCTCCTTGGGTCGGACGGTCGGTGGTGGCGGGCGATTGTGTCGCCCCGGCGAGAGCTTGCTGGGGATTCGCCGGAAACGCACGGAGCGCCCCTGCTAACCGGACACGTATGGTGCTGCGGCGGTGGCCGGTTGTGAGGGCTTGTCTCGCATTCCGGACCGCTCGGCGGGGGAGTCGGGGTAGGGTCCGCGCAGCTCGGAGCGGCCGAGGTGGCGCAGCGCGATGGCGGAACTTGGCCATGCAAGGTCAACCGGAAGACGCTTCCCAAGTCCCTTAAGAATTCCGCTCGTTAAACCTTCGATTGAATCGTAATCCGCCGTTGTTTCCTGTGGCGACGGCTCGGTTCGCCCCGTCCGCGCCCGTGCGGGAGGGTGGAGAGGAGGCCCGCCGTCGGGGAGGACGTGATGATCAGCAAGCGCGTGATCGCCTCGGGCGATGTCCAGGGCGTGTACTACCGCGACACCTGCCGCAGCACCGCCGTCCGGCACGGCGTGCGCGGCTGGGTGCGCAACCTGCCCGACGGCAGCGTCGAAGCGCTCTTCGAAGGCGAACCCGAGGCCGTCGAACGGCTCGTGGAATGGGCACACGAGGGATCGCCGGCGGCCTTCGTCGACGACGTGCAGATCTTCGAGCAGGAGCCCGGCGGGCTGGAGGGCTTCGAAGTGCGCCCGACCCCCACCCCGCGCCGGTGACCCCCACCACCGAGGTGCGCTTCCGCATCGAGGAAGACCTGCACTTCCTGCTGCACTCCCGGCACCGCGCCGCCGCAGCCGCCGGAGAGCTGCACTGCCCGTACGACGGCACCGCCACGCTGGAACACCTCGTCGAATCGCTCGGCATCCCCCGCACCGAGGTCGGCCCCCTGCGCGCCGACGGCCGACCCGTACCGCCCACGCACCGCCCGCACCCCGGCGCCCTCGTCGACGTCGCCCCCGTACCGCGCCCCCAGCCGCTGCCCGAGGACGCGCCTGCGCCGCCCCGGTTCCTGCTCGACGTCCACCTCGGCGCGCTCGCCCGCCGGCTGCGGCTCGTCGGCGTCGACACCGCCTACGGCACCGAGCCCGACGCGGCGCTCGTCGCCCGCGCCGACGACGAACGGCGCATCCTCCTCACCAGGGACCGCGCCCTCCTGCACCGCCGCGCGCTCTGGCTCGGCGCCCACGTCCGCGGCAGCCGGCCCGACGACCAACTCACCGACGTCCTCGGCCGCTTCCCCGTACCCCTCGCCCCCTGGACCCGCTGCCCCGCCTGCAACGGACTCCTCGAACCCGTCCCCAAGGCCGAGATCGCCCACCGCCTCCCCCCGGGCACCCGCCGCACCTACGACACCTTCACCCGCTGCACCACCTGCACCCACCTCTACTGGCCCGGCGCCCACCACCCCCACCTCACCACCACCATCGCCTCGGCCCACCAGACCCTGACCCACCAGGCCCTGACCCACCGGGCCAACTCGCCCTGAAGCCCGGCTCCGTGGACAGTCCGGATTCTTGGGGGCTTGAGTGCTCGGGGTCGCCGCCCGGGACGCCCTTCCCGCTGGAAGAACCCGCAGACCCGGCCAGGTGGCCCCCTCTGCGCGCCGGGAAGGCCCCGCCTGCTGTCCCGTGCGGCACGGGTAAGCCTCGGCCGGGCCCGACGTGGTGCCGACGGGGGAGGGCGAACATACGTTGGTGCCCTGTGGCAGGCTGACTGTGCCCGGAGGGGCGGGCGGCAACTGCGCCGAGCCTGCTCACACGGACTGCGTCGATGGTTGTTGCCTTTTATGTCCCGAGTTGGAGGAAATGCCCGAACTCTCGAAAGTTGCTCAGAACGGCCATCGCGCGGGGTAAAACCGCAGGTCGCCGAGCCTGCTCCCCGCGCGTGCGGGGATGGACCCAGGGCGAAACGGTGCTAAGGCAAAGGACACCACTGCTCCCCGCGCGTGCGGGGATGGACCCGCGGCCTTCGCCGACTTGCTGTCGTCGCTCGCCTGCTCCCCGCGCGTGCGGGGATGAACCCGGCCGCCTGGAGGTGGTGCTCCAGCGGACGGACTGCTCCCCGCGCGTGCGGGGATGAACCCCCGGTGCCCATACAGCGCCGCCGGGGCAGGTACTGCTCCCCGTGTGTGCGGGGATGGACCCGCGTGCTGGATGGGCAGGCTGTCGTCCCAGATCTGCTCCCCGCGTGTGCGGGGATGGACCCGTGTACCACTTGCCCTTGTCCTGGGCGAGGATCTGCTGCCCGCGTGTGCGGGGATGGACCCGTGTACCACTTGCCCTTGTCCTGGGCGAGGATCTGCTCCCCGCGCGTACGGGGATGGACCCGAGACTGCCGCGGGCGGCCCGATCGGGGCCCGCTGCTCCCCGCGCACGCGGGGTTGATCCCGTTCGGCGGTTACGGCGAGGTGTGCGAGGGTCCTCGATCGGTCAACCGGCGTGGGCGCGGCGGCACTTCGGACAGCGGCACGGTGGCCAGGCCCCGCCCGCTACCGGTCCTCGGACGGGCCGTACGACGCGGCGTGGTGTCCAGGTGCGCCCGCCGTCGCGGGAGACGCGAAGGGTCATCCAGCTCACGGCTGATCTCCCAACGGCCGTGGTCCCAGAACTGCGGCTGCCGGCTCGCTGTTCCTCGCGTACTTGTAGCCGAAATGGCGAGTTGCGCGGGCCGATTGAGCTTCGCCCGTCGGCACCAACTCTCGACGCTGATCGGGTTCCGGAATGAGCTGTCGTGCATGCTGCCGCTTATCGACCATGGGTGTCCTCCCGGTGACGGATGGTGCGGTCACTCAACCCCGGGGCATCCTGGAGGGGCCACGAACCACCCGCGGACTGCATACGACGATGCGCGCAGCGCTTAGTGGTGCCGCATTCCGGACCCGTACCGCGTAGTAAGAAGGGGAGGGAGGGCAGAGCGGTGAATTGGTCCGCGCAAGCGATCCGCGACGCTGCACGAGCAGGCGACTACGGCCGGGTGGTGAAACTCGCCAGGATCGCGGCCGGCCTTTCGCAAGGCCAACTCGGAGAAACCTGCGGGATGAGCCAATCCGCGGTATCGCGCCTTGAGGGAAGAGGCGCGAGCTCGTACGAAACGGCGCAACTGTCACGGGTGTCGAGCCGACTTCGGATTCCCCCGCACCTCGTCGGCCTGGCCGACCACGCAGCGGCGATCGTCGCCCGGGGAGACGCGAACGGAGACGACGTGGAACGGCGCCACTTCCTCGGTGGGGTCGCGGCGGTCGCCGCAGCACCTGCGCTCTCCATGGCGGCCACGGGGCAAGCACACGCGGCCCGGACCGGGCAGGCCGCCACCCTTCGTGTGGCCACCACCGCATTTCGACGCCTCGACGGCACCACACCGTCGCGTCAACTCGTCGACACGGTGCTGTCGCACCTGAAGCTGACACAGTCGATCGCACAGACAGCCGAGGGCGAAGACGAGCGGACGACACTCGCCGCCGTCGGCAGCGAAGTCGCGAGCCTCGCCGGGTGGCTGCATTGGGACATGGGCGACCACGGGTCGGCACGTACCTGGTACGGCGCGTCGGTGAAGACTGCCCGGCGCGCGGCCAACCCGCTTCTTGTCGCGTACCAGTTGGGGAGCCTGGCGCAGTTCGAAGCACACTCAGGGAACGCGGCGCAGGGACTCAGCCTCGCCCGTTCCGCGCGCCGGCAGCTCGGGCCGAACATGCCGGCCATTGCGGATGCGTGGCTGTCCGGTGTCGAGGCCCTCGCCCACGCCACGGCCGGTGACGCCGACTCCGCCGACCAGGCGCTGCGAACAGCGACACGTCGAGCGAAGAACATCGAACGGGAGAGTGCGCCACCGTGGCCGTGGGTGTTCTCGTTCACCGAAGCCAAGGTCGGGGCGACCCGGGTGTCGTGCGGCGCACGACTCGGGCTGCCCCGGTGGATCGCCGACGAACAGGACTCGGCCGCCGCGGTGATGAGCTCGGGGCACGAAAAGCAACGGGCGCTGCTTCAACTCGATATGGCGTCGGGGCATCTCGCCGCAGGCCGTCTCGATGGCGCATTCACCATGGCGGCGCAGGCACTTGAAACGGGATTGCGCTACAAGTCGGGGCGCATCGTGGAACGGGCGCGAGCCGTGCGCCGGTCGTACTCCGGGCCCACGCCCCCTAAAGTCGTGCGCGACTTCGACGACCGCCTGTACGGCGTGTTCCTGTGACGGCGTGTTCCTGACGGAGAGAGGTAAGGACTGTGCGTTTGGGAATTACCGGACACCGCGGTCTGTCCGCCCAGGTCGAACGGGCGGTTCGCGATGCCTTCGACGACGAGCTGCGGAAGTACGACCCGGCCGAGCTGCTGGGGGTGTCGTGCATCGCGGACGGGCCCGACGCATGGTTCGCCGAGGCGGTGCTCGACAGCGGCGGCCGGATCGAGGTCGTCGTACCGGCCGAGCAGTACCGCGACGGGCTGCCCGACTCGCACCACCCCACCTACGACGAACTGCTCGCGCAGGCGGCCGAGGTGCACCACACCGGCATGCGTGCTTCGACGGCGCAGGCCCATATGGCCGGCAGCGAGATCCTCGTCGGCCTGGTCGACCGGCTCGTCGCGGTGTGGGACGGCAAGGAGGCCCGCGGCTACGGAGGGACGGCCGACGTCGTCGCCTACGCACGGCGCACCGGCGTGCCCGTCGACGTGCTGTGGCCCGACGGCGCGACCCGCGACTAGCTGCTGCCAAGGGGACGCCCCTCGCCTGCGTGGGACACCTGGGCCACCTCGACGTGCCGAAGTCTGGATTGCTGTGCGGCTGAGCACTCTCGGCCCGCGCTGTGGCACGCTGCTTCGAGGGGGCATGTGGTGGAATCGGCGGCGTGCGGCGGACAGTTGGGGGTGATGGAAAGTGAGCTACGGACCGCTGCTGGGCAGCCGTTGGCATGGTTCGATAGCGGCTACAGCGGAGGGGTAGCGGCTGAGCCGAGGCTGCTCGCGTGGACTGCACCGTCGATTTCCGGGACTCCTCGGCAAGGCAAGTCGATGCCGTTCGTGTCCCACATTGGTAAAAATGCCCGAAATTCCAAAAGTTGCTCAGAGCGGCCGTCCCGCCGAGTAAATCCGCAGGCCACCGAGCCTGCTCCCCGCGCACGCGGGGATGGACCCTGACCAGGAACCGGACGGTTTTACCTCCCGCGCTGCTCCCCGCGCACGCGGGGATGGACCCGACGAAGCATCCCTCGGCCTCTCGATCGCCGAGGGCCGGAGGCGGCGCGCAGCCACGCTCTCGACCGAATCGGCCTGGCCGAGTGCCATTTCCTGGCCGGGGACGTGACAGGCGCTGTCCGGGAGACGCACCGGGCAGTGGACGCGGCTGCGCGGACGGCCTCCGCCCGGGTGCGTGATCAACTCGGCGGCCTGTACTCGTATACGGTCGGGCACGGTAAGGCGCGTGCCGTCCGCGACGTACGCGAGCGCCTCCGTGACCTGCTGGCGAACCGATGAAGGGCCACACCCTGATGATCACTCTCGCGGTGACAGGACACATGGACCTGACGGACGAGACCGTGCCGCTCGTCCGTGACGCGCTGGACAAGGTCCTGGCCGACTACGAGCCGACCGAACTGGTCGGTCTCTCCTGCATCGCCAAGGGCAGCGACAGCCTGTTCGCGGAGGCCGTCCTGGCGGCCGATGGCCGACTCGTCATCGTGCTGCCCAGCAGGGACTACAGGGAGGCCAAGGTCAAGGCCGAGCACGCGCTCACCTTCGACCGGCTCCGAGAGGCGGCGTCGGAGGAGATCGTGATGCCGCACGAGACCGCGGACCGAGCGGCGTACGAGGCGGCCAACACCGAGCTGTTGCGCCGTGCGGACCGGCTGTTGGCGGTTTGGGACGGTCAGCAGCCGTCAGGGAAGGGCGGTGGCACGGCCGACACCGTGCAGCAGGCGCGGGCCGAGGGGCTCGGTGTCACCGTGGTGTGGCCCGAGGGCGCTGCCCGGAAGGGCTGACCCGGGGTCCGGCACGGCACGGCCTGGACTCCCGTGCGTGCAGGGCCGCACCGGCCGTCCCGCCCGCCCGGCATCGGCCCGACGAGCCGCCCCCGCCCCGGCCGGAAACCGGCCCAAGGCAAGGGCGTTCAATGCGCGAGGTGTTCGTGTGGCTGTGCGGACGTGGGGGGGGGGACCGTCGTGCTCGCTTCCTCCCGGGTGGGCGGAGTCAGTGGGGGAGGAGTGATTCGATGGCTGAGGTGAGGGTCGGGGCGTCGGGGGTGGTCTGGGGGGAGAAGCGGGCGGCGACGGTGCCGTCGGGGGCGATGAGGAACTTCTCGAAGTTCCAGCGGATGTCGCCGGTGTGGCCCTCCGCGTCGGCCGTGCCGACCAGTTCGTCGTAGAGCGGGTGCCGTCCCTCCCCGTTCACCTCGATCTTCTCCGTCATCGGGAACGTCACCCCGTAGGTGGCCGAGCAGAACGTGGCGATCTCCTCCGGGCTGCCCGGCTCCTGGCCCATGAACTGGTTGCAGGGGACGCCGAGCACGGTGAAGCCGCGGTCCGCGTACCGGTTGTGCAGTTCCTCCAGGCCCGCGTACTGCGGGGTCAGCCCGCACTTCGATGCGACGTTGACGACCAGGACGGCCGTGCCCCGGTACTGCGCCAGCTCGGCGGGGCCGCCCCGCAGGGCGTCGATCTCTACCTCGTGGAAGGACATCGCTTCGCACTCTCCGTATCCGTGCCGTGGTGGTCTGCCGCGGCAAGCCTCGCCCGGGCACCCGCCGTGCCGTCAAGCCGTCCATGTATGGCGTCGGGGACCGGCGGGAACCCGCCGCGCATGGCTGACAAGACGGAGAAACGCGAGATCCTCGACGCGGTCAGCACGGCGCCGTTCCCCGCCGACAAGGACGAGCTGCTGCGGGCGGCCGAGGACAATCACGCCAAGCCCGAGATCATCGACGCGCTGCGGGCCATGCCGCCGGAGACGTACGAGAGCAAGAGCGAGGTCGCCTCGTCGGTGCGGCTGCGTCCCGAGGACGACGACGATGTGTCCGACAGCCCCGGGCAGCGCGCGGCCCAGGCCCGTCGCGACACCCGGGGCGGGCATGCCCAGCATCAGCGGGAGGCCCCGAAGCCGCCCGTGGAGGAGGAGCTGGACCGGGGCCGCCACAACGCCCCTTGAGAACTTCCGAGACTCCCCCCAGACCGACTTCCCGATGCTCCCGGCGCTTCTGGCGCTCCTGCAACGTCCGAGTTCCTGGTACCCCTGGCGCTCCGGTGCCCCCTGATGATCTTGACGGCCTTTGACCGCCTTCCGAGTCTTCTGGTGGCTTCTGCTGCCGTCGTGGTCGGCTCAGGACGGCTGTCGGCTGCCGGCTGTCGGCTGCCGGGGTCGGTTCAGCGTGGGCGGGAGTGGGGGCGGGGGCGTCCGCCGCGCAGTACGGACTTGGCCGCGTAGGCCAGCGGCGGCATGAGGAACATCAGCGCCCACTGGCCGGTGGTGAAGCTCAGCCCCACGGCGGCCGCCGCGCCGAGCGGCACGCTCGCCCGTGCCCAGCGCTCCCGCGTGGTGAGCGGCGCGGGGTCGTCCGCCGGAGTGTCGGGCGCCGTCGTCCCATCGACGGGGACGGGGACGGGCGAGACCTCACCGGAGGAGGCGGCTGTGGGGGCCGCGGAGGGCGCCGGTCGGCCGGGGGCGTCTTCGAAGCGGGGCCCGGGCAGGGGCAGATCGGTGAAGAGGGCGTGGACCTCGCCGCGTGTCCGGGCCGCGTTGAGGGTCTCGGCGCGCTCGCCGTACTCCTCGGTCGTCAGCCGGCCCGCCTTCAGATGGGCTGCCAGGGCCTCGAAGGCCCATTCGCGCTCGTCGTGCCCGATGAGCAGCTCGGACGTCTCGGGTTCCTGCACAGCGTGACCCTATGCCCCGTAATCGGCCCGAGGCCACCGCCACCAGCTCATTTGTGGGTAAAGGCGGCCACGGCCCGGTTCAGCCGCCGGGGCGGTTCCGGCCGCGCCGGGTGCCCTCCTCGTCGCGTTCGCGTTCGCCTTCGGCCTGCGACGGTGTCGTCCGCGGGCAGTCCGGGTGCTGGGGCTTGCGCTGCCCGGCCGACGGGCCGGAGCGGAGCTCCTGGTCGTCGTCGCGTTCGCCCTCGGCCTGGGAGGGGGTCTGCTCGCTCACCTGGGTCTCCTCTCGGGGCGGACCATGGCACCACGGTGGGGCCGCGGCGCGGAGATCGCATCCCGGCGCCGCGCTACTCCCCGGCCCGGTGCGGCCGGGGCAGCTGGAGCCCGAGGTAGACGGCGGCCATGCGCAGGGCGAAGACGAGGCCGGCGGAGACGACGGCGGCGGGGCCGGGCCCTGTGCCGAGGTGGTGCAGCAGCAGGTAGCAGCCGCCCCCGGCCAGCGCGGCGAGGGCGTAGACGTCCTCGCGCAGCAGCAGCGGCGGGAACTCCCCGCACAGCACGTCCCGGACGACCTCGCCGACGACGCCGGTCAGCACGGCCAGGATGAGCACGGCCAGCGGGGTCACGCCCTCCTGGATGGCGGCGCGGGCGCCGATCACGGTGACGACGGCGAGCCCGCCGGCGTCCACCACCAGCAGGGATCTGCTCGGCAGCGTCCAGAACCGCAGATACAGCATCGTGCCGAGACCGACGGAGATGATCACGGTCAGGAGCACCCAGTCGTGCGTCCAGTACAGCGGCTCCCGGCCCAGGATCACCTCCCGCAGGGTCCCGCCCGAGATCGAGGCGGCGAAGGCGAGCACCAGCCCACCGAAGGGGTCCATGTTGGCCCGGTATGCGGCCAGGACCCCGCTCGCGGCGAAGGCGGAGACCCCGATCAGGTAGAGCACGTGGAGCATGGCCCGATGATCCCAGGGCAGATCGCCCGTACCGGGTGTCCGGGCCGGGCGCCACACTGATCCTCGTGAGGTGGCGTCCGGTGAGGCCCGGGCCGGTCCGGGACGGGAACCAGCTGTCGCTGGTGGCTGGTGGCTGGTGGCTGGTGGCTGTGCGCCGGGGCCGGGGCCGGGCGCGGTCGGCGGTCAGCCGCAGCCCTGCGCTCCCCGCGGCCCGGTGGTCCGGTGGTCCGGTGGCCGGTACGAGGGGCGAAGTCGTCTCCCGCGCGACGAACGGGGTGGTGGTGGGCGTGGAGTGTCGCTGCGTCTCGAAGGACCGCCTCGTCGCCGTCGCCCAGGGCGCGCCGCCCTCACCCCCGCCGAGCGCCGGCCCCGGGTGCCGATCCCGGCTGTCGACCCCGCCCGGCCCAGCCGCCCCGATCGCCTCGACCACCGACCCCTGCCGTCGCCCCCCGGTCCCCTGCCGTCGCCCTCGTCCCCGTACCTCGCCCTCGGCCTCGCCTCCCGGCGAACGCCCCGGTAACGCCGTCCTCGCGACGCGCGCCGAGGGCGGCTCCGTCCAGCTCCACACCCCCTCCGCAGCGGAAGGACACCAGTGACTCCGACGCCGATTCCCCGCCCCGCACACCGCCGCCACGTCGAGGCCGCCGCCGACGACCCGTTCAGCCGGGGCGTCGCCCGCGGCGAACAGCTCCGCGAGAGCGTGCCCGCCGCGCTGGAGGTCTACGACCGGCTCTTCACGCTCGGCGGTATCAGCCCCGCACAGGTGCGCGACGACGCCGAGCGGGCTCTCGACGCGGTCGGCCGGTTCCGGCCCGCCGCCCGGGCCGAGATGGCCGGTATCGCCCAGGGCTCCGGCACCGACACCTGGCACATCGGCTGCCTCAACGCCCGCACCGAGATACTCGCCCGCAGCGCCGCGGTGCCGCCCGGCGAGTGCACCACGATCGTGCGCCGCCGCCCCGCCGCGGCGGGACCGCCCCGTCCGACCGGGATCCAGACCTGGGACTGGCACGTCGAACTGGCCGCGCGGTGGCACACCTTGGCCTCGCGCGGCGGCCGGCACGATGTCGTCGGCCTCACCGAGGACGGCATCCTCGGCAAGATCGGCATCAACTCGGCGGGGCTCGCCCTGCACTTCAACATCCTCGGACACGTGGACGACCGCGTCGGCGGGATCCCCGTGCACGTCCTCGCGGCCCTCGTCCTGGAAGAGGCCGGCAGCGTCGCCGAGGCCGTCGAGCTGGTGCGCGGCGCGCCCCTCACCTCGTCCGGCTCGTTCGCCCTGTTCGACGAGTCCGACGTCGCACTCCTCGACCTGAGCCCCGCCGGGGTCTTCACCGTCCCGCCCGAACACGGCATCCACGTCCGCACCAACCACTTTCTGACGCCCGCCCCGGCCGCAGGCGAGAAGACCTGGCTCTACCAGCCCGACTCGACCGCGCGGCGCGCCCTCGTCCGCTCCCGCCTGGCGGAAGCGCCGGGACCGGGACACGGTGCCGCAACGGACGGGTCCGGCGCGGCCGACGAGCTGGCCCGGTATCTGGTGACCGGTCCCGGCGAGGCCCCGGTGACCTGTCTGCCCGACCCCGCCGCGCCGTTCGGCCGCCGCTGGGGGAGCCTCGCGACCGTCGCCCTCGACCCGGCCGACCGCACCGCCCGCATCCTCGACGGGACCCCCGCCGACCTCCCCACCCACACCTGGCACGTCCTCACCGCCACCGCCGCGACCAGCACCGGGTGACTCCACGCCCACCCGTACCGGGTGACTCCACGCCCACCAGTACCGGGTGACTCCACGCCGCACCTCGCCCCCGCACTCCGCACCACGCACCCCGCGCAGAGGGGTTCCCGCCGGGCCGGGCAGCCCGAGGCACCGCCGTACCGCCGTAGCTGCGGCGAAGCTTCGCCGCACCGGCGGGAGGGCCGCGGCAGCCCGCGTTCGCTCCCGACCACCCGAACCACACGCCGCAGAGCACCCGAACCACGGGACCCCCGCGCAACACCCCCGCTCTACCCCCGGTTGGAGACCCCGTTCGTCCCGGAGGCCGAAGACCGCCCGCCCCGGCGCCCATAGGCTCGAAGGAGTCGAGGAACGGATCGCCCGCACCGGTCGATCCCCGGGCGAGCCGGGGCATTTCCGGTGTGCCTGCCCGTTCGCCTCGCCTTCCGCAGTCGTATCCGGCTTCCGCCCGAAGGAGAACTCCCATGTCCCAGCGCGTTGTTGTGGCCTCGCTCGTCGGTGCCGTCGCTCTCGGTGGTGTCGCCGCCGGCGGTATCGCGTCGGCCACCGCGTCCAGCGAGCCGACGGTGGAGAACGCCACCGCCCGCTACCAGGCCCCGGCGGGCGGTGGCGGTGCCGAGGTCACCTTCACGGCCGAGGTGAGCGACGACTCCGGCGTCCGCGACCTCAAGGTCCTGGCCTGGCCGAAGAGTTCGCATCTGGACCCGAAGGCCGGGGAGCTGGAGAAGGCCGAGAGCGCCACGTGCGAGAAGACCGGCGAGGAGACGTCCCGCTGCACCTACACGCTGAAGGCCGGTGCGGACGAGGCGGCCGGTCTGCCGCGCGGCCCGTGGAAGGTCTCCGTACTGGCGAAGGGCGAGGACGGCGACACCACGTTCGTGCCGGACGCCGCCACGTTCACCGTCCCCCGCTGACCGCTCCTCCGCCCCGGCCCGCCGGTCCGCGCTGATCGCCCCGCGGGCGCGCCCCCGACGCGGACGGGAGCCGGGGGCGGGGCCATCTCCGAGTCCGGGGCCGCCTCGGAGGCCGGGCCCGTCAACTATCCCTCAAGACCGGCCGGTTGAACTCCCCGACCAGCCGTTGTCGAGGAGGGCGAAGATGCGGTCGAGGGCGTCGTCCGGGTCCTGCTGTCCACGGACGAGGGACGCCGCTTCGAGCGCGAAGTGGGCCAGGGCGCGGCAGCCCACGTCGTCCGGGGAGAGCCCGGCGTCGTCGGCGATCGCCGCGGCCAGTGCCTGTTCGTGCCGCAGCCACATCCGCCGGGCGTACTCGCGTAGCGCCGGGGTCTCCTCGATCAGGCGGAGGAAGTCGGGGAACCGGGGGTCCTCGCGGACCTGCCGCGACCGCTCGTCCGCCATCATCCGGCGCAGCGCTCCCGGCACGGTGAGCCCGGCGGGGCGTTCACGTACGGCCGTGATCAACGCGCTCTCGCGGTCGGCCTCCTGATCGAAGACGAGCGCCTCCTTGCCGTCGGGGAAGTGCTTGAACAGCGTCGTCACCGAGACGTCGGCGGCCTCGGCGATCTCCCGTACGCCGACCTCGTCGTACCCGCGCTCCAGGAACAACCGGGTGGCCGCGTCGGCCAGTGCCTGGCGGGTGGCTGCCTTCTTGCGCTCTCGGCGCCCGCTCTGCGTCATGCCCTCACCGTACCCAACCTGTATCGGCTCACAAAGTTGAACGGTTGCATGTTTTGCACGGTTGCACTTACTGTCGCCGGTGTACCGCCACGCGCCGGCCGGGCCTCGGCCGCGCGCCACCGGACCCGGGAGGACGGACGATGACCAGCAGCACACCCCGTATCGCCGTGATCGGCGCAGGACCCGCCGGACTGATGTGTGCCCGCGTCCTCCAGGGGCACGGCGTCGGCGTCACGGTGTACGACGCCGACGCCGCCGTGGACGCACGCGACCCCGGCGGGACCCTCGACATGCACGCCGACTCCGGCCAGATCGCCCTGGAGGACGCCGGTCTGCTGGACGCCTTCGCGGCGCTGGCACGGCCCGAAGGGCAGGCCAAGAGCCGCCGCGACCACCACGGAACGGTCCTGGCGCAGTTCACGCCCGCCCCCGGCGACGAGGCCGCCCCCGAGATCGACCGCGGACAACTGCGCCGCCTGCTCGCGGACCATCTGCGGCCCGGCACCGTCCGCTGGGGGCGCAGGCTCGTCCGTGTGTCACCCGTCGGTGCCGGCGTGCACCGCCTGGAGTTCGCCGACGGCACCACCGCCGAGGCCGACCTCGTCGTCGGCGCCGACGGGGCATGGTCGAAGGTCCGGCCGCTGGTCACCGACGCGGTACCGCACCACCTCGGGGTCTGCTTCCTCGACGCCCGGTTCGACGACGTCGACACCCGGCACCCCGGCGTCGCCGAAATCGTCGGCGACGGCCACATGTTCGCCAACGACAACGACGGCCGGGCCGTGATCGTCCAGCGCAACAGCGACGGCGTCGTCCGCGGCTACATCGCCTTCCGCGCGCCGCTGGACTGGCACGAGCAGGCAGGCGTCGACCTCACCGACCGGCACGCCGTCCGCGCGTTCCTCGCCGCGGAGTACGCCCACTGGGCCGACCCCCTGCGCGCGCTGGTCACCGGCAACGACAGCGACTACGTGCCCCGCGCCTTCCACGCCCTGCCCGCCCCGCTGACCTGGCAGCACGTCCCCGGAGTCACCCTGCTCGGGGACGCCGCCCACCTCATGGCACCCTTCGGCGGGCACGGCGCCAACCTCGCACTGCTCGACGGCGCCGAACTCGCCCACGCCGTCGCGGAAGAGCCCAGCCTCGACAAGGCCGTCGCCCGGTACGAACCCCACATGTTCGCCCGCTCCGGCAACCTGGCAGCCGACGCGAACCAGGCCCTCACCCGCTTCTTCGCCACCACGACCCCCGACGCACCCCACCTCCCGCCCGACCACGCGGAAGAGCACCGCCGCTACGTCGCCCGCGCGGCGGAGTACCGGGCCCGACGAGCCGAGACGGCCCACACCGAGGGCTGATCACCCCGTCCGCCGAGCATTTCCGTGTTCACAGGGTGACGAGTGCGTCACGCGGCTACTGTTCGCTCCATCGACCCGTGAGGTGGGGGCAGTTGGTCAGGGCGAGGGCCCACCGCCGTCAGGGTCGCCAACCGTAACCGCACGGACGAGCGACGAGGTGGGCGCGATGACCAGGCGCCGGGAGTACGGCCGGCAGACTGCGACGATCGGCCGGAGCCACGACAGCAGGCCAGGCGTATGGGTGGCCTACGGAAAACTGCTGAAACTCGCCCGGAAAAAGGCAGGTGTCACCCAGGAGCAACTGGCGGAAGCCACGGGCTACTCCCTGGAACAGACCGCGTCCATCGAACAGGGCCGCCGCCCCGCGAAAGCCGCCTTCACCGAGGCCGCCGAACGGTTCCTCGACGCCGGCGGCGTCCTGGCGGCGGTCCAGGAAGAGGTCGACTTCGCCAAACTCCCCGCCTTCTTCCGCGACTTCGCCCTCCTCGAACTCGACGCCGTCAGCCACTACTCCTACGAACCCTTGCTGGTACCGGGCCTGTTGCAGACCGCCGCCTATGCTCGCGCGCTGTTCGAGGCGTACTGCCCGAAGATGTCCGAAGAACTGGTCGAGCAGAACGTCGAGGCCCGCCTCGGCAGGCAGAAGCTGCTGACCAAGACACCCGGCGTCGAGTTCTCCTTCGTCATCGGAGAAACGGCGCTGCGCAACCGGATCGGCGGGGGCGACGTCATGCGGGAACAGCTCCGCCGGTTGCTGGATCTGCGGACGACGGGAAACGTGGAAATCCAGGTCATGCCGAACCTGTCGGGCTACCACACGGGGCTGAGTGGGGCGTTCGTACTGCTGGAGACGGCCGAGCAGTACCGACGCTACGGCTACATCGAGTCGCAGAACCTGGGCTTTGTGATCAGCGATGCAACATGGGTGAGCACCCTTGGCCTGCGCTATGGGAGGCTGCGCTCGAAAGCGTTGCAGACGGAGGAATCCGCAGCGTTCGTCGAGCAGTTGCTGGAGGAGCACGATGGGAAGTGAGCGGCAGACTGTTGCTGGGCAGCCGTCGGCATGGTTCAAGAGCAGCTACAGCGGGGACGGAGGCGGCAACTGTATCGAGGTCGCTCACACCGACTCCACCGTTCACATCCGCGACTCCAAGGTGGTCGGGGGGCCTTTGCTGAACGTCTCCCATGCCGGCTGGTCTTCGTTCGTGGCTTCACTGGTGCGGTGACTTGTGCGTGGCGTTACGTCTTCGTGTGCCAGGAAGGTGGAAATGCCTGAAGTTCCGACTGCTGCTGAGCAGTTGCTGCCGTGGTTCAAAAGCAGTTACAGCGGAGGGGGAGGCGGCAACTGTGTCGAGGTCGCTCGCGCCGACTCCACCATCCACATCCGCGACTCCAAGGCGGTCGGAGGTCCTCTGCTGAACGTCTCCCATGCCGGCTGGTCTTCGTTCGTGGCTTCACTGGTGCGG
>NZ_BJMM01000074.1 GCF_006539165.1 Streptomyces cacaoi
GCCACACCCCTACCCGCCCCCACACCAACGCCAATCCTGACCCGGCCCGACCCCGACTTATCACACCAACTCCCGCTCTGCGTACATGCGTTCACTCGTCCAGGCGGACGTCCCCGGCATCGGCGGGTACGCCACCGACCGGGCTCCACGTTCCCGGCATGGTCACTTCCCGACACGAGACAGCGCACCGGATCTTCCAGGAACGTCCGGCGCTGCTCGCCCCCACCTTCCGGCTGCTCGGGGTCACGCTGCCGGAGGACGCGAGCGTCGAGGTGCTCACCCCGGACGCCACCGAACTCAAACCCCTCGAACGCCGGCCGGACAGCGTGCTGCGCCTGTCCCCGCGCGACGGCAGCCCTCCGACGATGCTCGCCATCGAGGCCCAGAGCCGCCCGGACACCGACAAGGCCGTCAGCTGGGCCTACTACCTCGCGTTCCTGGAGGCGAAGAACGGCTGCCCGGCCCTGCTGGTCGTCGTCTGCCAGGACAAGGAGACCGCGGAGTGGGCCTCGGGCCCCTTCGACCTCGGCCCGCACGACTGGAACACCCTCACCGTGCGCCCCCTCGTCCTCGGCCCCGGCAACGTGCCCGTGATCCTCGACCCGGAGGAGGCCGAACAGGATCTCCCGATGGCCACCTTCGCGGCGATGACACATGGCAGAAGCGCCGACGCTCCGGCGATACTGGAAGCCCTCGCCATCGCGCTCGGCCGCTCCGACACCGCGTCGCTGCACTACTACTCGGAACTGTTGGAAACCGGCCTGGGGAACATCCCCGCCCGGCAGACCTGGAGGAACCTCATGAAGAACGGCAGCTACTTCCCCGGCCGGGGGACGCTCGTCGAGGAGACGTACCTGGAGGGCAAGGCGAAAGGCGAGGCTGGGACGACTGCCGCAGCCGTGTTGCAGGTGCTCCGGATGCGCGGTGTCCCGGTGTCCGCCGAGGAAGAGGCACGGATCACCACCCACGCGGACCCCGCCCTCCTCAACGAGTGGCTGAACCGCGCCCTCCGCATCGACCGGGCCGAAGACCTCTTCACCCATGCCCCGGCCACGGAGAAGACACCCCGGGCCGACGACTGACGGCTCGCCCCGGGGCCGGGCAGGGCCGCCCCGGGACGCCGTTCACCAGGGCAGGTCGCGCAGTTCCTGGACGCACAGGACGAGGAACAGGAGCGCGGACAGGGCGAGGAGGGTGTTGCTGAGCCAGCCGTTGCGCCATTCACGGGGTGTGCGGGTGGAGTTGAGCATCCACAGCAGGGTGAGCGCGAGGAACGGCATGAAGAAGGCGCCGAGGACGCCGTAGGCGATGACGAGGCCGAACGGCTGGTCGAGGAAGAGCAGGGCCATCGGCGGGAAGGTCAGCCACAGCAGGTAGCCGCGGAAGGGCCAGGAGCGCTCGGCGTCACCGCGTGCCACCTCGCTGACGCCCCCGTCGGCCGTGCCGGCACGTGCGGCGCGCAACCGCTCGACGAAGTCGGAGAACATCAGGCTCACGCCGTGCCACACCCCGACCAGCGAGGAGAACGAGGCGGCGAAGAAGCCGACGAGGAAGAGCGTGGAGGTGAACCGGCCGAAGCGCTGTTCCAGTACCTCGTCGAGGTCGAGCAGCCCCTTGTCGCCGGAGGCCAGCGCCGTGTGGGAGGCGTGCAGCAGTTCGGCGCCGATGATCAGCATGGCGACGACGAAGACACCGGTGGTGACGTAGGCGACGCGGTTGTCGAGGCGCATCATCCGCATCCAGCCGCTGTCGGTCCACCCCTTGGCGTTGATCCAGTAGCCGTAGGCGGCCATGGTGATCGTCCCGCCGACGCCGCCGACCAGGCCCAGGGTGTAGACGATGGAGCCGGACGGCAGCACGGGCAGCAGCCCGGCGAAGGCGTCCGGCAGGTCGGGCGCCACCCGGACGGCCACGTAGACGACGACCACGAACATGACGCCGACGAAGACCATCATGATCTTCTCGACGATGGCGTAGCGGTTCGTCCACACGAACAGCAGCCCGACGAGTCCGGTGAGGATGGCCCACCACTTCAGCCCCAGCACGTCCGGGAAGAGCGCCTGGAGGGGCAGCGCCGAGGACGACATGGCCGTCGCGCCGTACACGAAGCCCCAGAGCACGACGTACACGGCGAAGTACACCGTCGTCCAGGGGCCGAGGCTGCGCCAGCCGTCGAAGATGGTGCGGCCCGTCGCCAGGTGCCAGCGGCCGGTCGCCTCGGCGAGCGCGATCTTGACGATGCAGCCGACGACGGCCGCCCACAGCAGCGTGTAACCGAACTTGCTGCCCGCGATGAGCGTCGCGACGAGATCGCCGGCTCCGACGCCCGTCGCGGCCACGACGATGCCGGGGCCGATCATCTTCCAACTCGGTGTGCGGACAGGTGGGTTGGCGCCCCCGGTCGTGGGGGTCGCGTCGTGCGTCGACATGCCGTGCCGCCTTCGCCGTGCGCAGTGTTCCGTCCGGGTTCTCCCAGGCCGGGCGGTGGGTGCCGCCCGCGCATGTAACCCCGCCGGGACGGGTGGCACAAGGGGTGTGCGGGAGACGGACGGGGCGGCCCGCAACGCCCCCTCCCGGCCGTCGAGTTGACGCGCCACCCCTTGACATCCCCATTGGTCTGGACCACCTTGTACGGCGCAACCGCACCACCACCCTCCGCACCCCCCATCGCACGCACCCTCCACCCACCCCCACACACCCCCACACCGGAGGCACTCGTGGCACGCGTCAGACCAGCACAGGAACCCACGTCCCACCGCCGCAGGACGCTGCGGACCCGTACCGTGGCCGCCCTCGCCACCACCGCGCTCGCCGCCGCCACCGCCCTGTTCGCGACGGGCACGGCGTCGGCCGACGTGAGCGGCGGCGCGACGGCGGCCCGCCCCGGCCCGCACGTCGGCGCCTCACAGGTACCGGCGCACGCGGTCACCGGGTACTGGCAGAACTTCGACAACGGCGCGACGGTGCAGACCCTCGCGGACGTCCAGGACGAGTACGACATCATCGCGGTGGCCTTCGCCGAGGCGACCACCACGGCCGGGCAGGTCGACTTCGCGGTGGACCCGGCGCTCGGCTACTCCGAGGACCAGTTCAAGAAGGACGTCGCGGCCAAGCAGGCCGACGGCAAGTCGGTGATCCTCTCCGTCGGCGGCGAGAAGGGCGCCGTCTCGGTGAGCGACGACGCCTCGGCGGACGCCTTCGCCGACAGCATCGTGAAGCTGATGGACGAGTACGGCTTCGACGGCGTCGACATCGACCTGGAGAACGGCCTCAACGCGACGTACATGACGAAGGCGCTGAAGTCGATCCACGACGCGAAGAGCGATGTGGTGGTCACGATGGCGCCGCAGACGGTCGACATGCAGTCGCCGGAGAACGACTACTTCAAGACGGCCCTGAACATCAAGGACTTCCTGACCGTCGTCAACATGCAGTACTACAACAGCGGTTCGATGAACGGCTGCGACGGCAAGGTGTACTCCTCGGGCACCGTCGACTTCCTCACGGCGCTCGCCTGCGTCCAGATCAAGGGCGGCCTCGACCCGTCGCAGGTGGGCCTGGGCACCCCGGCGTCGTCGAACGCGGCCGGTTCCGGGTACGTGGAGCCGGGCGTGGTCAACGACGCGCTGGACTGCCTGGCCAAGGGCGAGAAGTGCGGCAGCTTCACCCCGGACGAGAAGTGGCCGGGCATCCGCGGGGCGATGGCCTGGTCCACCGCCTGGGACGCGGCGAACGGCAACTCCTGGTCGAGCACGGTCGGTCCGCACGTGCACGGCATGTCCTGACGCGGCCCGCCGTGGCGGCCTCCGGCACCGGGGCGCCGCCACGGCACCACGCGCACCGCGCACACACCGCGCCCCCGCGGCGGCGGGGCCTGGACCGGCGGGTCCGGGGCTCCACCGCCGCGGGGGCACTCGTGTGCGTACGTACCGGGCGCTCGCATGTGCCCGCATCCGCGTGTTCGTGCGCGTACGCGCCGGGTGACGCCCGTGCGTACGCGCCGGGTGACGTGCACGTGTGCGCGCCGGGGCCCCGGCCGAGGCCGTGACTCCGGCGCGCACCGTTCACAAGGCCCGTTCTACGGGCCGGGGTTCACGGGTCCCGGCGTACCGAGCAGGACCCGCGGCCCGTACGGCCCGCTCACGGCTTAGGCAGGGTGCAGCCCTCCCGGCCGAGGTCCAGCTGGTTGCCGTCGCCGATGCAGGCGGCGAGGAGGTACGTCTGCTGCCCGTAGCCGATCCCCTCGCGCACGGTGACCTCGCCGTTCTCGTCGACCTCGCACGGGTTGTTCATCGTGCACTCCTGGCCGTTCTCGTTGCGCGTGTTGTTCACGCCGACGACCTTGCCGGTGGCGTCGTCGACGACCGGCGAGCCCGAAGTGCCGCCCTTGGTCTGGCACTCGGCGGTGTAGCGGATCGAGTCCTTCATCGTCCAGTCGGCTTCCTTGAGCGTGGGGACGAAGCCGTCGACGGCGCAGGAGTAGGTCTCCTTCCAGTACCCGGACACGACGGTGATGTCCTTGCCCTGTTCGGGGTGGGCCGCCTCCAGGTCCAGCGGCTTGACGCCGAACTGCGACTCGATGTCGGCGTAGCTGGAGCCGACCTCGTACAGCGAGACGTCGGTGTCCGTCATCGTCGCGTACGCGATCTTGGTGGCCTTGATCGTTCCGGCGTCGCCGCCGTCGTCCTTGAGCAGCGTGAAACTGCGGCTGGACGGCTGGTCGGTGATGACCTCACCGGCCCCCGGCATGCCCTCCTCCAGGCAGTGCCCGTTGGACAGGACGAGCGCGGGGTCGTCCGGCTGCGAGTCCGGCATCCGCACCACGGAGCCGGAACAGTTGCTGAGCGCGACGGTGCCCTCGAACCCGGGCGCCGCCGCGGGCTTGTGGGCGGATGCGCCGGAGTCCTCAGCGGTGGCTGCGGTGGCCGGCGACGTGACGAGTCCGGTGAACGCGGCGGCGCCGAAGAACGCCGCGGCGAGCGAACCGACGAGAGGTCTTTTCATGTGGGGGTTTCCTCTCCGGGTACCGAAGGTCTTCCGGTTGGGACGCCGTGCATTCTTGGCCCGGAGACCGGTCCCCCACAAGAGTGAGCGCACCACCGGTAACACACGCCCCACGCGGGGGTGTTGAGGCGCGTGCCACGGCGGTACGGCCCCGCCCACGCGATGTCCGCCCGGCGTCCACCCGGCGTCCGCGCGGCGCCTGCCCGGTGTCTGCCCGGTGTCTGCGCCGCGCCCGCCGGACAGGTGCGCGCCGTCTACACGACGAGCGAGACGAGCGCCGCCACCACGAACCCGGCGACCGACAGGACGGATTCGAGCACCGTCCAGGACTTGAGGGTGTCGCGCTCGGAGATCCCGAAGTACTTGGCGACCATCCAGAACCCGCCGTCGTTGACGTGCGAGGCGAAGATGGAACCCGCCGAGATCGCCATGATGACGAGCGCCACGTGCGCCTGCGAGGGGTCGCTCTGGGCGAGCAGCGGGGCGACGATCCCGGCGGTGGTGACGATGGCGACCGTCGCGGAGCCCTGTGCCACCCGCAGCACCACGGAGATCAGATAGGCGAGCAGGATCACCGGCAGCCCGGCGTCCCCGAAGACGTCGGCGAGCGCCTGTGCCACGCCCGAACCCTGGAGCACGGCACCGAAGATGCCGCCCGCGCCGACCACCAGCAGGATGTTGCCGACGGGCTTGAGCGAAGAGGTCGAGACGGTCTCCAGCGCCTTGCGGCTCCAGCCCCTGCGCAGCCCCAGCAGCCAGTACGCCAGCAGCAGCGCGACCGTGAGCGCCACGAAGGGGTGGCCGATGAACTCGATCACCGAGCGCCCGGTGGAGGGGTCCAGCGCGATCGAGGAGAACGTGGCGGCGAGGATCAGCACCAGCGGCGTGCCGATGATCGTCAGGACGGTGCCGACGCCGACGGGGTGCTCGTCGCCCTCCCGGCCGGCCGCGCGCTGCTCGGCGACGACGGCCTTCTTGGCCTCCTCGGCGGCCTCCAGCATCTCCTGCGGGACCTCGACGAACACCCGCTTGCCGATCCACGCGGCGTACGCCCAGCCGGCCAGCACGGCGGGGATGCCGCACACGATGCCCATCAGGATGATCCAGCCCAGGTCCACCTTCAGCAGACCGGCGGCGGCGACGGGCCCGGGGTGCGGCGGCAGGAACGCGTGCGTCATGGACAGGCCGGCCAGCATCGGCATGCAGTACAGCAGCACGGACTTGCCGCTGCGCTTGGCCGCGGCGTAGACGATCGGCGCCAGGACGAAGATGCCGACGTCGAAGAAGACGGGGATGCCGAACAGCAGACCGGTCAGCCCCATGGCCAGCGGGGCGCGGCGCTCCCCGAACAGGCCCAGCAGCCGCGCCGAGAGGGCCTCGGCGCCCCCGCTGACCTCCAGGATCGCGCCGAGCATCGTGCCCAGCCCGATGATGACGGCGACATGGCCGAGGATCCCGCCCATCCCGGACTCGATCATCGAGACGGCGTCGGAGTTCTGGACGGTGCCGAAGAGTTCGGTGACGGACAGGCCCGCGCTCAGCCCGACCGCGATGGACACCGCGAGCAGCGCCACGAACGGCTGGAGCCGGACCTTGATGATCAGGAACAGCAGAAGGACGATCCCGAGGGCCGCGACGGTCAGCAGACCCCCGGTCCCGGGTATGAGCGCGAGCAGTCCGCCCGTGTGCGGCGGCCCCTCCTCGGACGCACCGGCGGCGAGGTGCCGGACGGGCTGGGAGAGCTGCGAGAACTCTGAGACCTGGGAGAGCTGCGCAGACGGGGAGAACTGTGGGAGCTGGGAGAACTGGGAGAACATGGAAAACCTCGTCGTTTCCCGTGGGTTGTGGCCCGCTGTGCGGCCGGGGGCGGCCGCGGGCCCGGAAGGTGGCCCGGAGGGTCCCGGTGCGGACCGGGCGGGCAGCGCTCGTCCCCGCGGCGCCCGGTGCGGGCTGGGCCGCGGCAGCGGCGGGGAGGAGTGACGGGGAGAAGCCCGGCCGGCCGCCAGGGGGCGCGGCGTACGGCGGGCGGGCGGCACCGGGGGCGCCCCGGGCCCGGGCGGGCCGTCACAGGTCTGCGACGGGACGCCCTGCGCGGGGCGGTGCGGGGCGGCGCGGTGCCGTGGGGGCGGCGGGGCGGACCGGATCGGTGGTGGCCCGCCCCGGGCCGCCCGGGGTGCGCGGTGGGGTCGTCGGCGGGGAGCCCGGTGGGGCCGTCAGCCGAGGACGGCGAGCGCGTCGATCTCGACGAGCAGCCCGGCGGGGAGACCGACGTAGACGGTCGTCCGGGCGGCCGGGGCCTCCTGGAGGGAGGCGAAGTACTCGTTGTAGATCTCGTTGAACTCGGCGAAGTGCGCGGTGTCGGTCAGATAGACGCGGAGCATCATCGCGTCCTCCCAACCGGCGCCGCCCTCCTTGAGGATGGCCTCGACGTTGGCGAGCGTCTGGAGGGTCTGCTCGCGCAGTCCGGGGCCCACCGGCGTGGGTGCCTGGCCCTCGACGGCCGGGCCGAACCCGACCTGTCCGGCCACCTGGAGGATGTTGCCCTTGCGGACGCCGTGCGAGAACTTCGCCGGAGGCGTGGTGTGGGTCGCGGGTGTGAGTGCGGTCTTGGTCAGCTTCTCGCTCATGGTGCTGCTTTCTTGGAGGATTTTCTGGGTGGTGGGGGGTTCGGGGACACGGACGGGGACGGGGACACGGACGGGGACGCACCGGCGGGCCCGGGGAACCCACCGGCCGGGGCGCCGGGGGGAGGCTGCCCCGCGTACTCCGCGCTGATCGCCTCGGCGGTGCGCCGGACGAGAGGCAGCAGGCCGAGGAGTTCCTCGGCGGAGACGACGACGTTCGGCGCGGACACCGACATCGCCGCCACCGCCCGCCCGTCGGCTCCCCTGACGGGCGCCGCGACGCAGTTGATGGACTCCTCGTGGCCGCCCAGATCGGTGGCCCAGCCCTGTTCGCGCACCTTCGCCAGCTCGGCGAGGAACGCGGCGGGGCCGGACGTCGAACGGGAGGTGTAGCGGGGGTAGTCGAGCCGTTCGGCCACGGCGCGGCGCTCGGGCTCGGGCAGATCGGCGAGGAGCAGCTTGGCCACGGCGGCGACGGTGATCGCCACGGGCTTGCCGATGCGCGAGTACATCCGCACCGGGTAGCGGCTCTCGACCTTGTCGATGTAGAGCACCTCGTCCTCCTCGTACACGGCGAGGTGCACGGTGTGCCCGCAGGCCGCGTTGAGTTCGGCGAGGTAGGGGTGGGCGATCTCGCGGATGTCGAGGTTCTCCACGGCCTCCTGCGCGAGCGCGAACAGCCGTGCGCCCAGCCGGTAGCGCTGGTCGGGCTGCCGGTGGACGATGCCGTGCTCGTGCAGGGTGCGCAGCAGGCGCAGCGCCGTCGACTTGTGCACCTGGAGGCGGCCGGCGACCTGCTCCAGGTTCGCCGGGCCCTCGGCCAGCAGCGGCAGAATGCTCAGCGCCCGGTCCACGGTCTGGCTCATGCGGGGCCCGTCCTTCGCCCCGGGGCCTCGCGGGTCACCCGGACCTCCCGGGGCCCCCGGGCCCCTCGGACGTCCCGGATCTCTCCGGCGAACTGCCCCTGCCGGGTACGGGAACTGCTCATACGGAAGGCACCTCCGGCTCCTCTCCCTGCGCGCCGTCGCGGCCCCGCGTCGTCCAGCCGGGGCCCAGCCGCAGTCTCTCCCACGCCGCGTCGTCCAGGGCCACCAGGCGGTCGGCGTGCTCGCGGGTGCAGGGCACGGCGAGGTCGCCGGGCACGGTGAGGGCGGCGGCAGCGGTCACGTGCCCGTGCCGCAGCCGGTCGCGGACGGGCAGACCGCGCAGCGTCGCGGCGAGGAATCCGGCGGCGAAGGCGTCGCCGGCACCGACCGGGGAGACGACGTCCACGCGCGGCGCGGCGGCGAAGACGGCGGGCCCGTCCCCGACGAACGCGGTGGCGCCGGCGCCGCCCTGCTTGACGACGAGCACCCCGGGCTCGGGCAGCGCCCGGCGGACGGCGTCGGGGCCGCCGTCGACACCCCAGGCGGCGGCCGCCTCGTCCTCGCCGACGAAGACGAGGTCGCAGCCGCGGGCGAGGTCGAGCAGCACCGCGGGCCCGGCGGCGGCCGGTTCCCGACGCCACAGGTCCACGCGGTAGTTGACGTCGAAGGAGACGAGCGGGCCGCCGGCGGCGCGCTCCCCGGTGAGGGCCCGCATCAGCGCGAGGCAGTCGGCGGAGAGCGCGGCGGTGATGCCGGTCAGGTGCAGCACGCGGCCGGCGGTGAGCGCGGCGTGCGGCATGTTCGCCGGCGACATGGCGGAGGCGGCGGAGCCGGCGCGGTAGTAGACGACCTCGGACAGCGGCTGTGCGCCGTCGGGCGCGGCCGGCTCCCCGGTGGGGCGTTCGCCGTCGGTGCGGAAGTAGACGCCGGTCGGGCGGACGGGGTCGCGCTGGACGGCGGCGACGTCGACGCCGTGCGCGGCGACGGTGCGCACCAGGTGCTCGCCGAAGCCGTCGGCGCCGACCCGGCTCACCCACCGCGCCCGGTACCCGGCCCGGGCCAGCGCACAGGCCACGTTGGACTCGGCGCCGCCGATGGACCGGTCGAAGGAGGGCACGTCGGCCAGCGGGCCGGGCCGCCCGGGCAGGAACGTGATCATGGACTCGCCCAGGCAGACGACGTCGACGTCGCAGGTGGTGTCCACGATCCGTACAGCTCCTCGGGGGTCGTCCACGGCCGCCGTGCGGCGGTCCGCGGGGGGTGTCCGGCTCCATTGACCGGCGTTCGGCGGGATGCTAGACAGCTACGAGCGTCATACGCAATGGGCGTTGCACAAGCTGCAACAAGATTTCCGTCCGGACCGCACGCCCCGCTCCCGCCCCCTCGCTTCCACGGAGAGACCCACATGGCCGCCCCCGACGCCGCCGCTCCCTTCGCCGCCCCCGCCGCCGCCGTGACGGCCGCCGCCGCGCGGATCGCCGACGAGCCCGCCGACCACCGCTTCAAGGGCCTCCCGCCGGACACGGCGACCGGAGCGAGCACCCTCGGCGCCCTCGCGGCCGAGCGCCGCAACCTGTTCACCGGCGGCTTCCCCACCCCGTGCATCGCCCTGTCCGCCGAGCGGCTGGAGCACAACCTGGCCGCGTTGGAGAGCTTCACCGCGCGCCACGGACTGGCCTTCGCCCCGCACGGCAAGACCTCCATGGCGCCGCAGCTGTTCGCCCGCCAACTGGAGCACGGCGCCTGGGGCATCACCCTCGCCGTGCCCCACCAGGTGTGGGTGGCACGGGCGTTCGGCGTCCCGCGGATCTTCCTGGCGAACGAGCTGGTCGACGCGGCGGCGCTGCGCCGGATCTCCGCCGACCTCGACGCCGACCCGGACTTCCGCTTCCTGTGCTACGTCGACTCCGTGCGCGGCGTGGCCCTCATGGACGAGGCGCTGCGCGCGGCCGGGGCCCGCCGGCCCGTGGACGTCGTCGTCGAACTCGGCGCGGGCGAGGGAGCCCGCACCGGCGCGCGCACCGAGGCCGAGTGCGCCGCCGTCGCGGACGCGGTCGCCGCCACCGGCACCCTGCGGCTGGCGGGCGTGGCCGGCTACGAGGGCGAAGTCCCCGGCGCCGACCCGGAGTCGGTCCGCTCCTGGCTGGACCGGCTCACCGCGCTGGCCGCCGCCTTCGACGCGGAGGGCCGGTTCGCCGGGCTGGAGGAGATCGTGGTGAGCGCCGGCGGCAGCGCCTGGTTCGACGCCGTCGCCGACGCCTTCGGCGCCCTGCCCCCGCTCTCGGCTCCCGTGCTGCCGCTGCTGCGCTCCGGCGCCTACGTCTCGCACGACGAGGGCCACTACCGCGCCCTGACCCCGTTCAACCGCGTCCCGGACGAGGGAGGGCTCCAGGCCGCGATCACCCTGTGGGCCCAGGTCGTCTCCCGGCCCGAGCCCGGCCAGGCGTTCGTCAACGCCGGCAAGCGGGACGCCGCCTACGACCTGCACCTGCCCACCGCGCACACCGTCCGGGGCGCCGACGGCCGTACCCGCCCCGCCGACGGCATCACCGTCACCTCCGCCAGCGACCAGCACCTGTGGCTGCGCACCGACGAGCAGACCCCCGTCGAGGTGGGCGACTGGATCGGCTTCGGCATGTCCCACCCGTGCACGATGTTCGACAAGTGGCAGCTGCTGCCCGTCGTCACCGCCGACGGCACGGTCACCGACCTCGTCCGCACCTACTTCTGACCGCACCGCACGCCCCGGAAGGCACCGCATGGATCTCGTCATCCGTGACGCCACCGTCGTCGACGGCACCGCCACCACTCCCTACCGCGCCGATGTCGCCGTCGCCGACGGCCGTATCGCCCACATCGCCCCCGAGGGCACGCCCCGCCCGAGCGCGCCGAGCACCCTGGACGCCGACGGCCTCGCCCTGTCCCCCGGCTTCATCGACATGCACGCCCACTCCGACCTGGCCGTGCTGCGCGACCCCGACCACTCGGCGAAGGCCGCGCAGGGCGTCACCCTGGAGGTGCTCGGCCAGGACGGGCTCTCCTACGCGCCCGTGGACGACACCACGCTCGCCGCCGTCCGCGAGGCCATCACCGGCTGGAACGGCGGAGCACCGGGCGACGAGCGGATCGACTTCGACTGGCGCACCGTCGGCGAGTACCTGGACCGCATCGACCGGCAGGGCACCGCCGTCAACGCCGCCTACCTCGTCCCGCAGGGCTCGGTACGCATGCTCGCCGTCGGCTGGGACGACCGCCCCGCCACCGCCGGCGAACTGGCCCGGATGAAGCAGCTGGTCGCCGAGGGCATGGAGCAGGGCGCCTTCGGCATGTCCTCCGGGCTCACCTACACGCCCGGCATGTACGCCTCCGACGCCGAACTGACCGAACTGTGCCGGGTGGTGGCCGCGCACGGCGGCTACTACTGCCCGCACCACCGCAGTTACGGCGCGGGCGCACTGGAGGCGTACGCGGAGATGGTGCAGCTGACCCGCGAGGCCGGCTGCGCCCTGCATCTGGCCCACGCCACCATGAACTTCGGCGTCAACAAGGGCCGCGGCGGCGAACTGCTGTCCCTGCTGGACGCCGCGCTCGACGAGGGCGCCGACATCACCCTCGACACCTATCCGTACACCCCCGGCTGCACCACCCTGGTCGCCATGCTGCCCAGCTGGGCCAACGAGGGCGGCCCGGAGGCCACGCTCGCCCGGCTCGCCGACGAGGAGACCTGCGCCCGGATCCGGCACGTGATGGAGGTCGAGGGCGCCGACGGCTGCCACGGCGTGCCCATCGAGTGGGACGCCATCGAGATCTCCGGCGTCAACGACCCGGAGCTGTCGGAGTACATCGGCCGCACGGTCGCCGCCTCGGCCGCCGCCCGCGGCGAGGAGCCGTTCACCACGGCCCGCCGGCTGCTGATCGAGGACCGGCTCGGCCCGACGATCCTCCAGCACGTCGGCCACGAGGAGAACGTCCGCGCGATCATGCGCCACCGGGTGCACACCGGAGGCAGCGACGGCATCCTCCAGGGCGCCAAGCCCCACCCCCGCGCCTACGGCACCTTCCCCCGCTATCTCGGCCACTACGTACGGGAGTTGGGCGTGCTCTCCCTCCCCGAGTGCGTGGCCCATCTGACCGCACGCCCCGCCGCCCGGCTCGGCCTGCGCGACCGCGGCCTGGTCCGCGAGGGGTACCGCGCCGACCTCGTCCTGTTCGACCCGGACACCGTCGCCGCCGGCTCCACCTTCGAGGCGCCGCGCACCCTGCCCACGGGCATCCCGCACGTCCTGGTCGACGGCCGCCCCGTCATCGAGGACGGCCACCGCACCGACACCCTCCCGGGCCGCGCCCTCCGCCACAACCGCCCCTGACGGCCCCGGCGCACGAACGCGGCCCCGGTCACTCGCCGGGGTCGCGCACCGGGAAATCCGAGGTGTCGACCGTCAACCGCTCTCCGGTCGCGAGAGTGAGAGTGACCGGATCCCCGTAAGCGATCTCACGCCGCTTGGCATATCCGGTCGCGACCGGCTCGGTCAGCACCGTGCACATCCGCTTGAACGGGTCGGCGATCACGTAGCAGTCCACGCCGAACCGGCCGTACTTGCGCACGTTGCGGACGTAGTCCTTCTCGTCGTCGGGCTCGGAGGTCACCTCGACGACGGCGAGGACGTCGATGCAGTCGTAGGTCTGCCCGTGCCGCCCCGCGCCGTCGGCGACGATGGTCAGGTCGGGCGCCGCGTCGTTCTCCCCCGGGAACCGTACGAGCACGTCCCCGAAGATCCGTTCCCGTGCGATGTCGGCTGCCTTCGCGGCCGCGTGCACCTCGAGCACGGTCCAGTACTGCTCAGGGCTCTGCGGGGTCATGATCACGGTCCCGTCGAAGATCTCGACCTTGTATCCCTCGGGTACGGCTCCGCGCGCGAGCAGATCGTCCATCACCGTCACGTCGGCCACCTCCTGGTGCCATTATGCCGGGGCGGAAGCCCCTAGGTGTGCTGGTAGGCGACCAGGGAGATACCCACGTAGTGGACGACGAAGGCGGCCAGGGTGAACGAGTGGAAGACCTCGTGGAAGCCGAACCAGCGCGGTGACGGGTTGGGGCGCTTGATGCCGTAGATGACGCCGCCGGCGCTGTAGAGCAGCCCCCCGACGATCACGCAGACGAGCACCGCGATCCCGCCGGTGCGCAGGAAGTCGGGCAGGAAGAAGACGGCGGCCCAGCCCATGGCGATGTAGCAGGGCGTGTACAGCCAGCGCGGGGCGCCGACCCACAGCACCCGGAAGGCGATGCCGACCGCGGCGGCGGCCCAGATCCCCCACAGCAGCAGGGCCCGCCGCCCGTCGGGCAGCAGCAGGATCGTCAGCGGCGTATAGGTGCCGGCGATGATCAGGAAGATGTTGGCGTGGTCGAGGCGCCGCAGCACCGCGCTGACGCGGGGGCTCCAGTCACCGCGGTGGTAGAGGGCGCTGATACCGAAGAGCAGGCAGGCCGTCAACGTGTAGACGGCGCAGGCGATCCGGCCGCGGGTGCTGCCGGCCAGCGCGGTGAGGAAGACGCCGGAGATCAGGACCGCGGGGAACATCCCTGCGTGCAGCCAGCCGCGCAGCCGGGGTTTGAGCACCTGTGCCGCGGTGGCGGCCGAGGCGGACAGCCGGGCGGTCGTGCCGCGCGGTGCGGCCCCTTGCGGGGCGTCCCCCGGGGCCGACGAGGCCGGCGGGACGGGCGGGGCCGACGACGGGGTCGAGGGCGCGGAGTCACTCATCGCGCCATCGTACCTATGACTTACGGGTCCGTAGGTTACGGGCTTCTTGCACCCCGTCACCGGTGTCACGGTACCCCCGCCGCCGGCCACCCTCCGCACGGACGTGGTGACGGACACACGGTTCCCATCTGGACAGATGCCCCGTAGGCTCGCATGATCAGATGAGCACAAGCGGCACCGGATGAGCGATCCTCAGCCACGAAAGCATCCGGGTCGCGGCCCCCAAGGGGCGCGCTGACAACCGAAGAAAAGCGGATACATGTGCCTGTGTCCGCCCCATACCCTCAACTTTGTCTGGAGCAATCGTGGCGCGCAGTTCTGCGGCTCCCTCCCCCTCCTCCGCCCCGCGCGAGCAGGAGTCCCCCTCGTCGACCCCCTCCACCGCACCCACCCGCCATCGCGAACTCCGCGCGTGGGTGGACGAGATCGCCGCCCTCACCGAACCGGACCGCGTCGTGTGGTGCGACGGCTCCGAGGCGGAGTACGAGCGCCTGTGCGAAGAGCTGGTGGCCAAGGGCACGTTCACCGCGCTGGACCCCGTCAAGCGCCCCAACTCCTACTACGCCGCCTCCGATCCGTCGGACGTCGCCCGCGTCGAGGACCGCACCTTCATCTGCTCCGAGAAGGAGGAGGACGCCGGCCCGACCAACCACTGGAAGGACCCCGCGGAGATGCGGGAGATCTTCAGCGGCGAGCAGGGCATCTTCCGCGGCGCGATGCGCGGCCGCACGATGTACGTCGTGCCCTTCTGCATGGGCCCGCTCGGCTCCCCGCTCTCCGCGCTCGGCGTCGAGATCACCGACTCCGCCTACGTCGCCGTCTCCATGCGCACCATGACCCGTATGGGACAGCCCGTCCTCGACGAACTGGGCGAGGACGGCTTCTTCGTCAAGGCCGTGCACACCCTGGGCGCGCCCCTCGCCGAGGGCGAGCAGGACGTGCCCTGGCCGTGCAACTCCACCAAGTACATCTCGCACTTCCCCGAGACCCGGGAGATCTGGTCGTTCGGCTCGGGCTACGGCGGCAACGCCCTGCTGGGCAAGAAGTGTTACGCGCTGCGCATCGCCTCCGTCATGGCGCGCGACGAGGGCTGGCTGGCCGAGCACATGCTCGTGCTGAAGCTGACGCCGCCGCGCGGCGAGGCCAAGTACGTGGCGGCGGCGTTCCCTTCGGCCTGCGGCAAGACGAACCTGGCCATGCTGGAGCCGACCATCCCGGGCTGGACGGTCGAGACGATCGGCGACGACATCGCCTGGATGCGCTTCGGCGAGGACGGCCGGCTCTACGCCATCAACCCGGAGGCCGGGTTCTTCGGCGTGGCCCCCGGCACCGGCGAGCACACCAACGCCAACGCCATGAAGACCCTGTGGGGCAACTCGGTCTTCACCAACGTCGCGCTCACCGAGGACGGCGACGTGTGGTGGGAGGGCATGACCGAGGAGAAGCCCGAGCGGCTCACCGACTGGAAGGGCAACCCGTGGACGCCCGAGTCGCCGACCCCGGCCGCCCACCCCAACGCCCGCTTCACGGTGCCCGCAGGCCAGTGCCCGATCATCGCGCCCGAGTGGGAGGACCCGCGGGGCGTGCCGATCTCGGCGATCCTCTTCGGCGGGCGCCGGGCCACCGCCGTGCCGCTGGTCACCGAGTCCTTCGACTGGCAGCACGGCGTCTTCCTCGGCGCCAACGTGGCCAGCGAGAAGACGGCCGCCGCCGAGGGCAAGGTCGGTGAACTGCGCCGCGACCCGTTCGCGATGCTGCCGTTCTGCGGCTACAACATGGGCGACTACTTCGCCCACTGGCTGCGGGTCGGCGAGGGCGCCGACGCCGCGAAGCTGCCGAAGATCTACTACGTCAACTGGTTCAAGAAGGGCGACGACGGCCGGTTCGTCTGGCCCGGGTTCGGCGAGAACGGCCGGGTGCTCAAGTGGATCGTCGAGCGGCTCGACGGCTCGGCCGGCGGCGTCGAGACGCCCATCGGCATCCTGCCGCGCACGGAGGACCTGGACACCGAGGGCCTCCGACTGTCCGACGCCGAGCTGGAGTTCCTCCTCGACGTGGACCGCGAGGTCTGGCGCGACGAGGCCGCGCTCATCCCCGCCCACCTGGAGACCTTCGGCGAGCACACGCCCAAGGCCCTGTGGGACGAGTACCGCGCCCTCGTCGAACGCCTCGGCTGAGCCGGGCGCACGGCCGGAGGTCCGCCCGGGCCTCCGGCCGCGTCAGGCCGGTACGGGTGCCTCGGACGACTCGTGGACGCGCAGCCGGCCGGCCGCCAGCTCGGCGGCGGCCTCGTCACCCCGCGAGGTGGCGACGGACAGCGCGTTCCCGGCCAGCCGCCGCGCACGCGTGTGCAGCGACGCGATGTGCGCGGCCCCGGCGCTGCGCCGGGACGGCTCGGCGCGCAGCGGCGCCCGCCCGGACAGCCGCTCCACGTGCGCGGCCAGCTCCCGCGCCGCGTCCTCCAGGGCCGGTTCGGGCGCGAGGACGCGCAGTTCGTCGGTGACGGTCAGCAGGGCGGTCAGATGCCCGGCGAGCCGGATGTCCAGCTCCTCCTGGCGGGTGCGCCGCGGCAGATCCCGGAGGGTGGATTCGGCCACGGTGTGGATCGAGGCGGTGCGGATCGGTTCATACATGGACGGCCTCCCGACTGGTGCTCTCAGGAAACCATCTTACCTTGGACGAAGTCTAAAGTTGTGCCGGATTCACGGACGGCCGGTCCGTGGCGGCTCAGTGCTGTGCGTAGCCGTCCAGGAACGTCCCGATGCGGGTCACGGCGTCCGTCAGCTCGTCGACGTTCGGCAGGTTGACGATCCGGAAGTGGTCGGGCTCGGGCCAGTTGAAGCCCGTGCCGTGCACGATCATGATCTTCTCGGCCCGCAGCAGATCGATCACCATCTGCCGGTCGTCCTTGATCTTGTACACGTCCGGGTCCAGCCGCGGGAACGCGTAGATGGCGCCCTTCGGCTTCACACAGCTCACCCCGGGGATGCTGGTCAGCAGCGCGTACGCGGCGTCCCGCTGCTCGCGCAGCCGCCCGCCGGGCAGCACGAGATCCTCGATCGTCTGCCGGCCGCCGAGCGCCGCGGCCACCGCGTGCTGGGCCGGCACATTGGCGCACAGCCGCATGTTGGCGAGGATCGTCAGCCCCTCGATGTAGCTGTCGGCGTGCGACTTCGGGCCGCAGACCGCCAGCCAGCCGCTGCGGTAGCCGGCGACCCGGTAGGACTTCGACAGCCCGTTGAACGTCAGCGTCATCAGATCGGGCGCGACGAGCGTGGTCGGGGTGTGCGTCGCCCCGTCGTAGAGGATCTTGTCGTAGATCTCGTCGGAGCAGACGACGAGGCCGTGCCGGCGCGCGATGTCGGTGAGCCCGCGCAGCATCTCCTCGTCGTAGACGGCGCCCGTCGGATTGTTCGGGTTGATGATCACCAGCGCCTTCGTCCGGTCGGTGACCTTCCGCTCGATGTCCGCCAGGTCCGGCATCCAGTCGGACTGCTCGTCGCAGCGGTAGTGCACGGCCGTGCCGCCGGCCAGGGAGACGGACGCCGTCCACAGCGGGTAGTCGGGCGCGGGCACCAGCACCTCGTCGCCGTCGTCCAGCAGCGCCTGCATGGACATCTGGATCAGCTCGGAGACGCCGTTGCCGAGGTAGATGTCCTCGACGGACAGGTCGACACCGCGCGTCTGGTAGTGCTGCATCACCGCGCGGCGGGCGGACAGCAGGCCCTTGGCGTCGCCGTAGCCGTGCGCGGTGCCGACGTTGCGCAGCATGTCCTCCAGGATCTCCTGGGGGCACTCGAAGCCGAACGCCGCCGGATTGCCGGTGTTCAGCTTGAGGATGCGGTGGCCCGCCGCCTCCAGCCGCATCGCCTCCTCCAGGACCGGGCCCCGGATCTCGTAACAGACATTGGCGAGCTTCGTCGACTGGATGACCTGCATGGCGCAACCTTACGGGCGCACTTGACGGCGTGGGCCGCCGAGGCTGTGTTTTCGCTCACCACGCACGCCCGGCACATCCGGCGCCCGCGTCGCACGGGCGAAGCGCCGGAAACCGGCACGCGGCCGTCGGCTGACACGGACATGGCCAGGTCAGGCGCCATGGCCGAGAATGGGGAACATGGCCCCCGCACGCACCCGACCCGCTCACTCCGCCACCACCGACGCAGCCGTTCCCCCCGGCAGGCCGGGGCTGCGCGAGCGGAAGAAGATCCAGACCCGTCGTGCCATCCGCAGCACCGCCTACCGGCTGTTCCAGGAACAGGGGTACGACGCCACACCCGTCGACCAGATCGCCGAGGAGGCCGAGGTCTCCCCCAGCACCGTCTTCCGCTACTTCCCCACCAAGGAAGACATCGTGCTGACCGACGAGTACGACGCGGTGATGGAGGAGGCGCTGCGCGAGCGGCCCCCGCACGAACCGCCCGTCACCGCGCTGCGCGAGGCGCTGTTCCACTCGCTCGACGGCATCTACCGGGCGAACGCCCGGGAGACGGTGCAGCGCATCGGGCTCGTCCGGGAGGTGCCCGCGCTGCGCGGGCGGCTCGGGGAGCACTCGCTCCAGACGAAGAAGGTGCTGCTGCGCGCGCTCTCGGAGCGCACCGGCCGCCCGGTGGACGACATCGAGCTGCGCATCGTCACCGGCGCCATGCTGTGCGCGCTCACCGAGGCCCTCTACGACTGGGCGGACTCCGGCGGCGACGGCGGCCTCGACGCCCTGCGCACGCTGGTCTCCCGCGCCCTGCACACCCTGGAACGCGGCCTGACGCTGTGAACCCGGACCGGTGAGCCGGCCGGACAGGCGCCGGCTCAGCGCACGGCACGGTGCCGGTGCGGGCCGTGCCGTCCGGCCCCGTCCAGCTCGGCGGCCAGCGCCTCCACCGCGGTCACCAGGCCGAGGCACGAGCTGAGCGCGCGGGCGCGCACCGGCGAGACGCCCCCGGGCGCCGCCGTGTCGCCGATCCAGGCGAGCCCGCTGGAGGAGGCGAGCGTGTCGAAGACCTCGCACAGCGCGCCCGGACGCACCGGCTCCCCACCGCCCGCGGCCTCCGCCAGCGCGGCCAGCCGCTCCCGCACGGGACCGGCCAACTCGGCCGTCTCCGGCACCACTTCGTCCTCCCGCACGGGCAGGTGCTCGGTGAGCACGGACGTGGCGTGCCCGAGGTCGGCCACGGCGACCGTGATCCGCCGCAGCTCCGGCTCGGACCACCGCGCCCGGTGGCTCCGCGGCTCGTGCGCGAGATGGGCGACGGCCTCGTCCAGCTCCTCGCGGGCCTGCCGCACCGCGCCGCGCAGCGTCTCCAGCTCGCCGCGGTCCAGGGCGGCCACATCGGCGTACCCGGTCAGCACGGCCGACAGCAGCCGCCCCTCCTCCCGCAGCCGGCGGGCGAGCAGCGCGGGGACCCGGTGGTGGTGCCAGGTCGGCAGCAGCAGAAAGATCACCAGGGCGATGAGGGCGCCGAGCAGGGTGTCGGCCGGTCTGCCGAAGGCCACCGCCTCCTGCGCGGTGCCCGTGCGGTGGATGAGGAAGACGAGCCACGCCGTCAGCACCAGGTTCAGCACGTGCTGCCCGGTCCGCAGCAGCGCGAAGGTCACGGCGGAGAACACCACGACGGCGACGGCGAGCGCACCGTGGCTCCAGGGCAGCTGGAGCAGTCCCCAGGCCAGAAGGCCGCCGACGATGGACCCGGCCGGCCGGCTCCAGGCCCGCGCGAAGGTGTGCTCGTAGTCCGGGAAGAGCACCAGCATCGTGGTGAGCGCGGCCCAGAACCCGTGCGCCGGCAGCCCGTGCCCCCAGAAGTCCCCGACCGCCCGTCCCGCGGCCTCGGCCACGGTCGTCCCCACGCCCAGCCGGACGGCGTGCCGGAACAGCGGCGCCCCCGGCCGCAGCGCCTGACCGAGCCGCCGCGCGCCGCCCACGGCGGGCCCCGCCCCGGCGTACAGCCCCGCCACCTCGGTGTGCGGCACGGCCTGCTCACCCCGGCGCGACCCCAGCTCCAGCCCCGCGAGCCGCTCGGCCTCCCGCAGCTTCGGCAACAGCCCCCGCGCGGCAGGGCCCTGCCACCGGTCCGGCTCGGCCCGGGCCCCCGCCGGTGCGGGCCGCGCCCGCGGGTCCCCGACGGCGCGGGCGACGTCGTCGAGCCCGTCGGCCAGCACGGACCAGGGCACATCGGGCGCACCCGAGGCCGCGTAGAGCGCCCGCCGGATGCGCTCGGCCTCCCCGAGCAGCCCGAAGAGCGGGGCGGCGGCCGGCCGCGCGAACTGCGGCAGCAGCCCGAGCGCCGTCCGGGCGGCGGTGAAGGCCGTGGACGCGGCGCGCCCGCTGCCCGGCGCCGCGGCCTCCTCCCGCGCGAACCCGGCCAGAAAGCGGTAGACGTCGGCGAGCTTCCGGCGCTGCGCGGCATAGCGCCGCCCGTACGGCGGCAGCAGCTGCACGAGCACGACGAGCCCGGCACCGGCCGCGATCCACCGCGTCATCTCCAGGCCGGCGTCGACGCCCGGCGAGATGTCCGCCGTGATCAGCATCCCGACGACCACCAGACAGGCCCGGATCCCCGCGGCCGCCCCCAGCGCGCGCCACACCCCCGCCCAGAACGCGGCCGGCGCGAGGACGAGCAGGAACCACCAGTGGACGGGCTGGAGCAGCACACCGACGGTGACGGCGGCGCTGAACGCGAACGCCATCACGAAGGCGTTGACGACCCGGTGCCGCAGGGGTGTCAGCAGGGTGCCGATCCCGCAGATGAAGGCGCCGACGCTCATCATCGTCGTCGCCAGCACGTCGTCGAGGAGCCGGCCGATGACGGCCCCGACGGTCACCGCGAGCACCGCCCGCGCCAGGGCCCACGGATCGGCGAAGGCCCGCTCCGTCCTGAACGCATTGCGCACGGTGTGCCCGAGCGAGCTCACCCAACCCATGTACTCACGCTCTCCACAACACCACCCCACCGCAATACATGTACCGTACACCTAACCCCACACCGAACAGGCCCGATATGCGCACCCGGGCACCCTGTAGCGGGGGTCTCCT
>NZ_BJMM01000075.1 GCF_006539165.1 Streptomyces cacaoi
CAGCCGCTCCGGCCCCGTCTCCGGCGGCGGCTCCGCCCCCCGCTCCCGCTCCGTCTCCCGCGGCGCCCCCGCCCCCGGCCGCCCCGCCGCAGGCAGCGCCCGCACCCGGCACCGGCCGGATCAATCTCGACAAGGGCCGCGTCAACCTCCAGAAGAACCAGACGGTTTCGCTGGTCAAGGGCGGCCGGCCGCTGCTCACCTCGGTGCGGATGGGCCTGGGCTGGGAGCCCGCCTTCCGCGCGGGCAAGCGTCCCAAGGACATCGACCTGGACGCCTCCGTCATCGCCTACGACGCCAACCGCAAGAAGGTCGACGCCTGTTACTTCGGCAAGCTCGTCATCCTCAAGGGCGTCATCCAGCACTCCGGCGACAACCTCACCGGCGAGGGCGCGGGGGACGACGAGACCATCACCGTCCACCTCGGGGACATCCCGCCGGAGGTCTCCGGCCTCGTCTTCACCGTCAACTCCTTCTCCGGCCAGAAGTTCACCGACGTCGCCAAGGCGTACTGCCGCCTGCTCGACGGCGCGGGCGACGAACTGGTCCGCTTCGACCTGACGCACTCCGAGCCGCGCACGGGCGTGCTGATGGCGAAGTTCGTCCGCCAGTTCTCCGGCGAGTGGGAGATGACGGCGCTCGGCGAGTACATCGACGCACGCACCGTCCGCGGCATGGTCAAGCCGGGCGCCGCCGCGCTCTAGGACAGCCCGCCCGTGCGGGGCCCGGGTGCGCCGGGTCCCGCACGAGCCGTCCGGGGGCCGGTGTGCCGGTGGCCGGGGGAGGTTCGGGCGCGTTCCGTTTCGGGGCCGGCGGCGCACGGTAACCGCTCACGCATGGTCAGCATCGGTTACTTTCTCGCCTGTGAGGAATTCGGTCCCGACGAGCTCGTCCGACAGGCCGGGCTGGCACAGGAGGCCGGGTTCCAGCGCCTGTGGATCTCCGACCACTTCCATCCGTGGACGGACGAGCAGGGCCACAGCCCCTTCGTCTGGTCGGTGATCGGCGCACTGTCCCAGGCGACGACCCTCCCCGTCATGACCGCTGTCACCTGCCCCACCTTCCGGATGCACCCGGCGATCGTCGCGCACGCGGCGGCCACGGCGGCCGTCCAGCTCAAGGGCGGCTTCACCCTCGGCGTCGGCAGCGGCGAGGCACTCAACGAGCACATCCTCGGCCGGCACTGGCCCCCGGCCCCGGTGCGGCTGGAGATGCTGGAGGAGGCCGTGGCGGTCATCCGGGCGCTGCACCGCGGGGAGCGGACGACCTTCCGCGGCGCGCACTACACCGTGGAGGAGGCCCGGCTCTACACGCTCCCGGAGCAGCCGGTGCCGATCTCCGTCTCGGCGTTCGGGCCGCACGCGGCCCGGGTCGCCGGCCGGATCGGCGACGCCTTCTGCACCGTCTCACCGAACGCCCGACTCGTGCGCGCCTACCGGGAGTCGGGCGGCCGGGGCGCCGTACAGGGCGGTATGAAGGTGTGCTGGGCGCCGACCGAGGAGGAGGGCGTGGAGACCGCGCACCGGCTGTGGGCCACCGAACTCCTGCCCGGCCAGCTCCCCTCGACCCTCACCCGTCCCCAGGACTTCGCCGCGGCGTCCTCCCTCGTCACCCGCGAGGCCGTGGCCGGGAAGATGCCGTGCGGCCCGGACCCGGAGCGGTACCGCGCCCGCGTCCAGGAGTTCGCCGACGCCGGCTTCGACGAGCTGTTCGTCCAGCAGATCGGCCCCCGCCAGGACGAGTTCTTCCGCGTCTGGCGCGACGAGGTGCTGCCGGCCTTCCACGGGGCGTGAGGGGAGCCCGGCTCCGGCTCGGGCGGTGCACCCCCGGCGCACTCTCAACGAGGGTGCGCCGGGCGGAAGGTGGGGAGTACAGGGTTTTCGCCCGGGGGAGGGGCCGGGGGCGCGATAGTGGTCGTATGTCGCTGCACAAGATCTCGTGTCCGGCGAGAACCACGTTTCGGGATGCGGAGATCGCCGAGTTGGAGGCGCTGGAGAACGGCGTGCTCCGCGTCGAGCGCTCGCTGTGGTGCTACCTCCAGGAGGGCCACGCCGGGCTGCACCACACCCTGACGCAGGGGCTGCACGGCACCGAGCACGAGCCGGCGCGGACGCTGTGGACGCGCTGGCCGGACGGGGACGAGCACGGTCCGCTGCGCGAGACGCTGGCGCTGCCGCCCTGCGCGGAGAAGTTCCTGGCGGGCACCGTCGAGGAGGAGTGCTGCGGGCTGTACGAGGGGCACGCCGGGCGGCACGGCTTCGAGTTCGGGCCGCCCATCACGGAGGCGGACATCACGCCGGACTGGGTACTGAGGCTGTTCGAGGAGTGACGGGCCGGCGGCCGGGGCCCTCGGGCCGCGGCTCGTGCGGTGCCGGCCGCTCGCGGACGGCGAACGGGCCGCTTCCGTACCCCCGCGGGGGCGTGGGAAGCGGCCCGTTCCGGTCCGTGTCCGTCCTGTTCAGGACTGGGGGCGGCTGCCGTGGTTGGCGGCGTTCTTGCGCCTGGCCTTCTTCTTGCGGCGACGCTTGGACGACATGGCGTCCTCCCTTCGCGATGGTGCGGGTACTTCCTCCGCGTTTCTACCACTTCGTACGCGGGCCGCGCGAAGCGTTCCGGGAGGGCGGGCCCGACGACCGTACCGGGCGGGCCCGGGCCGGGTCAGCGGCGTTCGCGGGAGTGGCCGAAGAAGATCCGGTAGAGGACGAGGAGCACGAGCGAGCCGGCGACGGCGGCCACCCACAGCTTCGGGTCGACGAAGTTGTTCTCGATCGGCCTGTCGAGGAAGGTGGCGGAGAGCCAGCCGCCGACGAAGGCGCCGGCGATGCCGATGAGCACCGTGCCCACGAGGCCGCCCGGGTCGCGCCCCGGCAGCAGCACCTTGGCGACGGTCCCGGCGACCAGCCCGAGCACGATCCAGCTGACCACGCCGGAGTGTGCGAGGTCGGAGAGCGTCGAGCCGCCGTCCGAGGAGTCGTCCCCGGCGGCGAGGGGCGTGAGGTGCGCGAGTGCGGTGGACAGCAAGAGGGCCTCCCCCTGGTCGGTCTGGTGCGGCCCCCATGATGCCTTCCGGGTGTACGCCTCAGTACGGCCACTGGGGCGGCTCGGTGCAGAAGTGGCCGCCGATGCGGGACTGTCCGGGGTCGGTGGTGTCCAACGGGCCCTGCTCGGCGAGGAGTTCGGCGGCGTAGGGCTCGGAGTCGTCCTGCGGCGCGTAGCCGAGCGCGCGGGCGGGGGAGAGGTCCCACCACAGACGGGTGTTGGCGGACGAGCCGTAGACGACGGTGTGGCCGACGTCCGGCGCGGTGAGTGCGACGTGCAGCAGCCGGGCGCCGTCGGCGGGGCTCATCCAGATCGACAGCATGCGTACCGAGGTGGGCCGGGGGAAGCAGGAGCCGATGCGGACGGAGACGGTCTCGATGCCGTGCAGGTCCCAGTACAGCTGCGCGAGGTCCTCGCCGAAGCACTTGGACAGCCCGTAGAAGGTGTCGGGCCTGCGGGGCGCGTCGACGGGGACGAGGCCGCCGCTCTCCGGGACGGGGGTGAAGCCGATGGCGTGGTTGGAGGAGGCGAACACGACGCGGGGCACGCCCTCCGCGCGTGCGGCCTCGTAGAGCGCGTGCGTACCGCGGATGTTGGCGTCGAGGATCTTCTCGAACGAGGACTCCACGGAGATCCCGGCGAGGTGGATGATCGCGTCCACGCCGCGTACGGCCGCCCGGACGGCCTCGTCGCCCGCGGTGGCCAGGTCCAGGACGAGGGCGTCGGGGGCGCCGTCGACCGGGCGCATGTCGAGCAGGCGGAGCGTGTAGCCGTACTCGGGCAGCAGGTCGCGCATCAGGGTGCCGACTCCGCCGGCGGCGCCGGTGAGCAGGACGGTACGGGGTGCGGGCATCCGCCTCGGTCTCCGTTCGTGGCCGTGGTTCACATATGTGAGGCGCACGCTAGAAAGCGGGCCTCCGGGCGTCAAGGGTGCCGCGTCTCCGGGGTGGACGGGGTCATCTCCCGTCGTGGTGGCGGAAGTTCGGCCTTGACCGGCGCCGAGTGGCTGCCGTAGCGTGAGGATTGTTCAGGAATATGGACGTCAATCAGAAACATGCACGGAACCTGCACGGCCGGCCCGGAGCCACCGCCAAGGAGCGCCGCATGCCCTCGTCCCAGCCCCCGCCCCGCCCCGCGTCCGGTGCGCGCTCGCTCGGCCGGCGCCTCGGCGGTCTGCTGTTCTTCCCCGTGACGGCCTTCGCGCCGGACGGCTCCCTCGCTCCGGAGGTCTACCGCGCCCATGTACGGGCCGGGATCGACGCCGGAGCCGGTGCCGTCTTCGCCTGCTGCGGAACGGGGGAGTTCCACGCGCTCACGCCGCGCGAGTTCCGCACCTGCGTCGGTGTGGCCGTCGAGGAGGCGGCCGGGCGGGTGCCCGTCGTCGCGGGCACCGGGCACGGGACGGCACAGGCCGTGGAGTACGCCGGACTGGCCGAACAGGCGGGCGCCGACGGGCTGTTGGCGATGCCGCCCTATCTGGTGACCCCCGACCAGCAGGGCCTGCTGCGGCACTACACGGCGATCGCCCGCGCCACCCGGCTGGAGACCGTGGTCTACCAGCGGGACAACGCGGTCTTCACCCCGGGCACCGTCGTCGAACTGGCCCGGCAGCCCGGCATCACCGGGCTCAAGGACGGGCTCGGCGACCTCGACCTCCTCCAGCGCATCATCACCCGGGTCCGCGTGGCCGGACTCGACGACGGATTCCGCTACTTCAACGGTCTGCCCACGGCCGAACTGACCGGGCTCGCCTACCGCGCGCTCGGGGTCGAGCTGTACTCCTCGGCCGTCTTCTGCTTCGCCCCGCGTATCGCCCTCGCCTTCCACCGGGCACTCGGGCGCGGCGACGGCACGACGGTCCGTGCGCTGCTCGACGGGTTCTACGTACCGCTCGTCGAACTGCGCAACAAGGGGCGCGGGTACGCGGTTTCGCTGGTCAAGGCGGGCGTGCGGCTGGGCGGGCTGGACGTCGGCGGGGTGCGCCCGCCGCTGAGCGAGCCCGCGCCGGAGCACATCGAGGAGCTGCGCGCGCTGATCGAGCGGGGGCACGAGCTGGCCGACGCGCTCGAAGCGGACCCGGCAGCGCACGGGCCGGGCGCGCAGCCGCCCGCCGCCGTACCGGGCGACGACGGTCCGGGCGGGCGCTGATGCGTACCTCGGCGTTCGTCTACCCCTGGGACGTCGTCGGCGATCCGGCGGCCCCCGAGCGGATCGCCGCCCTCGGGGTACGGCAGGTCACCCTCGCCTCCGCCTACCACTCCACCCGGGCGCTGACCCCGTACCACCCCCGCCACCGCGTCGTCGTGGCCCGGCACTCCGCCGTCCTCTACCCGCCCGATCCCGGTCGGTGGCCCCCCGGTGCGCCCCGGCCGCGGCCGCAGGAGTGGGTGCGCTCCGACGACCCGGGCGGACCGTACGCCGAGGCGGCGCGCGCCCTGACCGCCGCCGGGCTCGATGTGCACGCCTGGGTCGTCCTGGCCCACAACTCCCTGCTGGGCGAGGAGTTCCCGGACGTGTGTGTGCGCAACGCGTACGGCGACCGCTACCCGTGGGCCCCGTGCATCGCCCGGCCCGAGGTGCGGACCTGGGCGGTGCGGCTGGCCGCCGAGGCGGCGGTGCGCCCCGGCACCGGCACCACCGGCACCGAGCTGGAGTCCTGCGGCTGGTACGGATTCGCGCATCTGCACGCGCACGACAAGACCGGCGGGGTACCGCTCGACGGCGCCGCCGTCGCGCTGATGTCCCTGTGCTTCTGCGAGGTGTGCGAGACGGGGTACGCCGCGCAGGGCGCCGATCCTGACCGGCTGCGGGCCGCCGTCGTGGCCGCGCTGGAACCGCTGTGGCGCGGGGCGCCCGGCCCGGTCGCCGCAGGAGGCGAGGGCGCGGCGGGGGCGGACGGGCTCACCGGCGCACGGGCCGCCGAACGGGACGCGATCGAGCGGCTGTTGGGGCAGGAGCAGGCGGCCCGGGTGGCCGGCTGGCGGGACGGGGCGGCCGAGCGGTTCCGGCGGGAGGTGGTCGCCGCCGTGCGGGAGGCGGGCGGGGACGGGTTCCGGGTACTGCTGCACGCGGATCCGGCCCGGCACCGGACGGGCGCCGACGCGGGTGTCGCGCCGGAGGCCGTGTTCGGCTACGCGGACGGGGTCGTCGTGCCGTGCCCGGGCGGGCCGGCGGGGGCCGCGGGCCGGGCCGAGGCGCTGCGGCCGTTCGTCGCGCACGCCGGGGAGCACACCGGGAACCGGGTGGTGGCGGCCAATCTCACCGTCGTCTCCGGGATGGGCGGCTCGCCCGGCACCCTGCGCGAGGACCTGGCGCACGCCCGCGACCTGGGCGCGCACGAGGCCCGGCTCTACCACGCGGGCCTGGCCGGACCGGCGGATCTGACGGCCGTCACCGCCGCGCTGTCCGCCGGTCCGGCCCGCTGACCGCCGCGCCGGCCACCGGTCCGGTGGGCCCGGCGCCGAGTCTTCCCGCGCTCAGCGCAGGGCCGCCGCCATCATCTTCTTGGCGATGGGGGCGGCCAGGCCGTTGCCGCTGACCTCCGCGCGGGCGGCGTCGGAGTCCTCCACCACCACCGCGACCGCGACCTGCTTCCCGTCCGCATTCTCGCCGTACGAGGTGAACCAGGCGTAGGGCGTACCGCTGTTGTCCACGCCGTGCTGTGCCGTGCCGGTCTTGCCGCCGACGGTCATGCCCGGGATCTTCGCGTTCGAGCCGGTGCCCTCGTCGACGACCGTCTGCATCGCGGACCGCAGCTGGCGGGCGGTGTCCTCGCTCATGACCCGGTGCGCGTCCGGATCGTCGAAGGACTGGAGCGTGCCGCCGCCGGAGTCCTGGACCTGCGAGACCATGTGCGGATCGGTCAGCTCGCCGCCGGCCGCGATGGCCTGGCTGACCATCGCCATCTGGAGCGGTGTCGCCGTGACCTCGAACTGGCCGATGCCCGACAGGCCGGTCTGTGCCTCGTCCATCGACGTGGGGAAGTGGCTCTCGGCGGCGCGCACGGGCACATCCTGCTTGCTGTCGTTGAACCCGAACTTCTCGGCCTGCTCGCGCACCCGGTCCTTGCCGAGGTCGGTGGCCAGCTTGCCGAAGACGTTGTTGCACGAGTAGCGCAGCGCCGTCCGCAGGGAGGCGTTCTTGCAGGGTGCCGACTTGTTCTCGTTCTCCAGCGGCGTGGAGGTGCCCTTGAGGGTGTACGGGTCCGGGCTGTGGGTGCGCTCGTCGACGGACGAGTACAGCCCGTCCTCCAGCGCGGCGGCCGCGACGACCAGCTTGAACGTCGAACCGGGCGGCACGGGCTGGCGCAGCGCGCGGTTCAGGGTGGGCTTCGTGTCGTCCTTGTCCCCGTCGTCCTCGGCGGAGAGCTTCTTCCAGGCGGCGGCGTCGTCCTCGCCGCCGCCGGTGATCTTCGACGGGTCGAAGGACGGGGTGCTCACGGTGCCGAGGATCTTGCCGTTCGACGGGTCGATGGCCACGGCCGCGCCCTTCTTGTGGCCGAGCGCCCGATAGCCGGCGCGCTGCACGTCCGGGTCGATGGTGGTCAGCACATTGCCCGGCTTGCCCTGTTTTCCGGTGACGAGGTCCAGCGGGCTCTTGAGCCGGTCGTCGCTGCCGTCGAGCACGTCGCGGTAGATGCCCTCCAGCTGTGTCCAGCCGCGCACCTGGGAGCCGAATCCGGTGACCGGTGCGTACAGCGGTCCGTCCGTGTACGTGCGCTGGTACTTCAGGTCGCCGCCCTCGTCCGTGGGCTTGGAGCCGGTGACCGGGTCCCCGGCCACGATGATGTCGCCGAACGGCTGGCTGTAGCGCTCCATGGCGTTGCGCCGGTTCTTGTCGCTGTCCGCGAGCGCCTCACCGTGCACCATCTGCACCCATGTGACCCGCGCCAGCAGCGCTATCACCAGGAGCAGGGTGACCGTGCCCGCTCGCTTGATCGTCCTGTTCACCTCGGGGAAGAACGCGGCTCTTCGGGCGGTGGGTTCCGGTTGGGGCGGTTTTCTCAGCGCATTCTCATCCGCGTTCTCGTCCTCGTTCTCCTCCGTGCGCCTGTCCGTGCGCCCGTCCGCGCGCTCATCCGCGCGGTCACGGGCGCCTGCGGGCGGCGGACCGGTCGGCGGGGCTCCGGTTCCGGCTCCGGCGCGCCCCGTCGTGCGCGCCCGAGCCCTCCCCGGGCGGTTGCCGAGGCGTGCGCCGATGTGCCTCGCCCCGCTCCGGTACGCGGTTGCGATCGATGGTCGGCGGCTGTCATAGTTGCCTTAAGGCAACAAAGTGGGGGAATGAATCTCATGGACGCATCGGAGGCCATCCGGGGCGAACTGACCGTGCTCTTCGACGCCTGGCGGCGCGACATGCGGGACGTCGCGACGCACATCGATCCCGCTCTGGAGTTCAACGGCCTGATGATCCTGGCCTGGCTCGCCGAGGAGGGCCCCGCCCGGCTCACCGACATCGCCCAGCACTACAAGGTGGGCAAGGGCACGATGAGCCGCCAGCTCAAGGCGCTGGAGGGGCTGGGGCTCCTCGAACGCGGGGCAGCCCCGGACGACGCGCGTGCCGTGCTGTTCGGCCCCACCGACAGAGCACGCAAGGAGCTGACCTCCGTCTGGAACGCCGAATGGGAGTGGCGCCGCGCCCAGTTCGCCACGTGGGACCCGGACGACGTCGCCGCCCTGGCGCGGCTGCTCGGCCGGTTCAACGCGATGCGCAGCGCATGAGCGCGGTGAGCGCCGTGCACACCGCCCGCCGCTGAGCCGGGCCGCCGCGCCGCTCACCCTCCCGTCCGCCCCCGGCACAGAGCCTCCCGCCGGCCCGCCGCCCGGGGCGCCCGCCTCCCCCACCGTCTGCCTTCTTTCCCTCCCCCCCCCCACGCCGTCCTGTTCGAACCCGACCGGTCCGTCCCGAGTGCGCTCGGCGGCCGGTCCTCGTTCTGCGAGGTGCACACCATTTCCGCGATATCCGAACCACTGAACGACGACGCCGTGGGCGACGAGTCCACGGTCGCCGACGACGGTGCGACTCCACGGGGAGCCACCGTGATGATCGCCGTGCTCGTCATGTCGGCCTTCGTCATGATCCTCAACGAGACGGTGCTGAGCGTCGCCCTGCGCGACCTCACCGTCGACCTCCATGTCTCCACGACGACCGTGCAGTGGCTCACCAGCGGCTTCCTGCTGACGATGGCCGTGGTCATCCCCACCACGGGGTTCCTGCTGGAGCGGTTCACACCCCGGCAGATCTTCCTCGTCTCGCTGACGATGTTCAGCGTGGGCACGCTGCTCAGCGCCCTCGCGCCGGGCTTCGCCGTGCTGCTGGTCGGCCGCGTCGTGCAGGCGTGCGGCACCGCCGTCATGCTGCCGATGCTGATGACCACCGTCATGCGCCTGGTGCCGCCGGCCCGGCGCGGCGCCACCATGGGCACCATCACCATCGTCATCGCCGTCGCGCCCGCGCTCGGGCCGACGATCGGCGGTGCGGTGCTCTCCTCGCTCAGCTGGCGCTGGATGTTCCTGCTGGTGCTGCCGCTGTCGCTGATCTCCCTGGCCGTCGGCGCCGTCCGGATGCGGCTGGGCGGTGACACCCGCATGGTGCCGCTGGACGCGTTCTCCGTGCTGCTGTCCGCCATCGGGTTCGGCGGTGTCCTCTACGGCCTGTCCTCCATCGGCGAGTCCGGTGGCGGCGGGCAGCTGATCGAGCCGTGGATCCCGATCGTGGTCGGCGTGATCGCCCTCGCCGCGTTCGTGGCACGCCAGCTCGTCCTCCAGCGGGGGGACCGCGCCCTGCTGGACCTGCGCCCGCTGACGCACCGGCCCTTCGTCGTCGCGCTGGCCCTGAGCGCCCTGCTGTTCATGTGCCTGCTCGCGGTCTCCTCGATCCTGCTGCCGCTGTACCTCCAGACGGTGCTGCGCACGAGCACGTTCGTCAGCGGGCTCGCGGTGCTCCCGGGCGGGCTGGTCCTCGGCCTGCTGGGACGGCCCGTCGGCCGGCTGTTCGACCGCTACGGCGCCCGTCCCCTGGTGATCCCCGGCGCGCTGGCCACGGCCGTCGCGCTGTGGCTGTTCACCACGCTCGGGGAGCACTCGCCGCTGGGCCTGGTGATCGGCATCCATGTGCTGCTGATGGCGGGCCTCGGGACGATGATGACCCCGCTGATGACCGAGTCGCTGGGCGCGCTGCCCGACCATCTCTACTCGCACGGCAGCGCGATCCTCGCCACGCTCCAGCAGGTCGCCGGCGCGTTCGGCACCGCCGTGTTCGTCACCGTCGCCTCGCTGGGCACCTCGCACGCCTCCGGCGCTCCCGACGCTGCGGGGCTGCACACCGCCTTCCTCGTCGCGGGCGTGCTCGGGGTGCTCGTGTTCGTCGCCGCGCTGTTCGTACGCCGCCCGCGGTCACCGCAGGCCGCCGCGAAGGCGTGACCGCCGCCCGGGGCCGTGCGCGACCGTGCGCGCCGGCCCGGGCGCCCGGGGCTCAGCCCGGCCGGACGAAACCGTGCTCGTAGGCCAGGATCACCGCCTGGGTGCGGTCCCGGGCGCCCAACTTGCCCAGGACGGCCGCCACATGGGACTTCGCCGTCGCCCTGCCGGTACCGGTGGCCTCGGCGATCTCGGCGTTCGTCATGCCACGGGCCAGCAGCCGGAGCACCTCGCCCTCGCGCTCGGTCAGCCGCGCGGTGAGCGGCCCGGGCGCACCGGCCGGAGCGTGCCGGGCCGCCAGGGCCCGTACCTTCTCCGGGAAGAGCAGCGAGTCGCCGTGCGCGACCAGGCGGAGCGCGGCGAGCAGTTCGGCCGTCGTCGTCCGCTTCAGCAGGAAGCCGCGGGCGCCGGCCCGCAGCGCGTCGTACACATAGCTGTCGTTCTCGAACGTCGTCAGGACGAGGATCCGCGGCGCGGCCTCCCCCGCGGTGGCCAGGATGCGTTCGGTGGCACGGATGCCGTCGACGGCGGGCATCCGCACATCCATGAGGACGACGTCGGGGCGCAGTTGCGCGACGAGCGTGAGCGCCTCACTGCCGTCGGTGGCCTCGCCGACGACCTCGATCCCCGGCTCGGCCCCCAGCACGGCGCGCAGCGCGGTCCGCACCAGGTGCTCGTCGTCGGCGAGCACCACCCGCACCGGCGCCCCGCCCTCCACAGCTTCCTCTCCACTCACCCGCTGCTCTCCCGCCCCGCTTCCGCGACCGTGTCCGTGCTCGTTTCCGTGTCTGTGTCCGCGCCCGCGTCCGCGTTCGTTTCCCCGCTGGTTGTCGTGCCCGTGCCCGTGCTCGTACGCGGGCCCGTGGCCGGTGCCGGACGGAGCGGGAGCCGGGCGGTCAGCCGCCACACGCCGTCCTCCGGGCCCGCCCGTGCGCTGCCGCCCAGCAGCCGGGCGCGCTCGGCGATGCCGGACAGCCCCCGGCCGCCCGAGGCGCGCGCCGGTACCGGCACATCCGGCACCGGGTTCTCGGCCCCGAGCACCAACTCGGGCCCGCGCGGCGCCCGGTGGGCCTCCAGCGTGATCCGGACCGGGGCGCCGGGAGCGTGCCGCAGCGCGTTGCTGAGCCCTTCCTGCACGATGCGGAAGGCCGCGGCGGACACCTCGTACGGCAGCTCCTCCAGTGGGCCGAGCCCCGGATCGAGCGTCAGCCGGGCCTCCGCGCCCGTGGCCCTGGTACGGGCCAGCAGCGGCTCCAGCCCGTCCGCGAGCGAGGGCGCACGGCCGGGTCCGCCGTGCCCGGGCTGCTGCCTGTGCTCCTGCGGGCGGCCGGAACGGTCGGAACGGCCGGAGTGGCCGGAGTGGCCGGAGTGGCCGGAGTGGCCGGGGCGGTCGGGACCGTCGGGACCGTCGGGGCGGCCGGGGAGGCCGAGGACGCCGAGGACGGAGTCCAGTTCGGTGACGGCGTTCCGGGCGGTCTCCTCGATCGCGGCGAGCGCCTCGCGGGTGAACCGCGGGTCGGTGTCGAGCACATGGCGGGCGGCACCGGCCTGGAGCGAGACGGCGCTGAGCGCGTGGCCGACGGAGTCGTGCAGCTCCCGGGCCAGCCGGTTGCGCTCCGCGAGGTCCGCCGCGCGCCGCTCGGCCGCCGCGAGCCGGTCCGCCGGGGTCGGGCCCAGCAGTACCGGGGCGCACCGGGCCAGCAGTGCGCCGGTGCCGTGCGCCACCGCCGCGAGGCCGAGCAGCAGCGCGCAGCCGGCTGGCGGGGCCGTCCACACGGCGGCGCCCGCGTGGTCCCACGGCCAGCTCCACTCCACCTCCTGGAGCACGGGGACCAGCGGATAGACGAGCAGCACGACGGCCATCGGCGGCACGGCCAGCGTCATCCCGCTGACGACCGCGCCCACGCCCGCGTGCAGCGTGAACCAGGCGGCCGTCCGCCGGCGGGACGCCCACGAGGTGGCCGGCCCCGTCGCGAGCGCCTCCCGCGGCACCCCGCACAGGGTGCGCACCGCCGACGCCTCCAGGGCACGCAGCGGCGGCAGCAGCAGCCCGGTCAGCGCGGCCACCGGAAGCGCCAGGCCCAGCCCCGCGAACTGCCAGGCCAGCGGCGGCCCCAGCGGCACCACGCCGGGGATCGCGAGCCCCAGCGCGACCATGGCCAGCAGGAAGAACGGCATGAGCAGCGCGCCGCCCTGGAGCAGCAGCACCCAGCGCAGCGCCGACCGCCGTACCCGCTCCCGCCCGCTCATGCGCTCCCTCCCCGTTCTCGTCCCGTCAGGAAAGCGTGCCCGTCGTCCCGCCACGCAGCGTGCCCGTCGTCCTCCCGCCGCGACAGCGCGGCCGCCGGGCCCGCCACGGCAGCCCGGCTGCCCTCCCGTCCCGTCACCGGGAGCGTGTCTGCCGTTCCGCCGCCGGAGGCGCGCCCGACGGTGCCGCCGCCGGTGTCGCCGACCGGTGCCGTACCGCGTGGGCGGCGACGGCCGCGAGCAGCAGGCCGGCGGCGGCCTGGGTGCCGTGCAGCAGGTTCAGCAGGCCGTCGGTGCGCTGCCCCAACACCTGACCGCTCCCGCTGAACGCGCCCAGCAGCAGCCAGCCGCCCCAGCACGCCAGGGTGCCCGAACCGCTCCACACGGCGGCCAGCGGGACCCACAGCCGGGTGCGGCCGGCGCCGCGCAGCAGCCGGACCGTGCCCGCGACGGCGAGCAGCGCGAACAGGGCGAAGCATCCGTCGACGATGCGGCTGTCGGCTCCGTGGTCGGCCGGGTCGGCGGACCACAGCCCCAGCGCCTCCACCGCGCGCACGGCCCCGATGCCGAGCGCCCCCGCGCACCCGGCCGCGCCCGCCGCCCGCCATGCCGGACCCAGCGGTACGGGCCGAGCGGGACGGCTGCCGAGCAGCGGGCCCCAGCGCTCGCGTACGTACAGCGCGAACAGGGTGCCCAGCGCGAGCCCCTGGACGGTGAAGCCGGAGTAGACGAGGCTCCACACCCAGTCCTCCAGCAGCGCGCCGGAGCCGTTCCCGGATCCCCGCTGCGGGGCGGCGCCGGAGAGCGCGTGGTACAGCGCCTGGACGGGGAAGCCCAGGGCGATCGGGCCGAGCAGCCCGGAGGCGCCCCACAGCGGCAGCGCGAGCAGAGGCGCGGGCAGCCGCCTGCCCCACGGCCGGGCGAGCGCGAGGGCCAGCAGCACCACCACGGTGTCCATGAGCACGGTCAGCGCGTTGAGCACCCACAGCGTGCTGCCTGCCGTGTGCAGCGGGCTGTCGCGCGGGATGCCCGGTGTGCCGCCGGACAGCCACAGCAGCTTCAGTGCGAGATACGGCAGGCAGGCGGCCACGGTGAGGGCGACGAGCGCGTTCTTCGGGAACCTCATGGCCACCACGCTCCCGCTCGCCGGGCGTGCGCGCCTCCTGCCGGGTGGTGAACCGTCTCCGCCGTGCGGGGGAAGCGCGGGGGACCTGCGGGGGAGCCGGGCGAACACGGGGCCCGGGAACGGCACCGGGCCGTGCGCGGTGGCGGTCAGAGGCGGCGGGTGGCCAGGAGCAGCCGGTCGCGGGCGTCGAAGAGCGCGTCCTTGATCATTTGCTCGTGCGCCGGGGTCAGCCGCGCCACCGGCACCGAGCAGCTGATGGCGTCCCGGGCGGGTTCCCGGTAGGGGACGGCCACCCCGAAGCACCGCAGGCCGAGGGTGTTCTCCTCCCGGTCGACGGCGTAGCCCTGCTCGCGCACCTGGTGCAGCTCCTCGATCAGGGCCTCGCGGTCGGTGTGGGTGTGCTCGGTCAGCTGCGTCAGTTTCTGCGGCAGCAGTGCGCGGACCTTCTCGTCCGGGAAGGTGGCCAGCAGCGCCTTGCCGAGGGACGTGGAGTGCGCGGGCAGGCGCCGTCCGACGCGGGTGAACGGGCGCAGGTAGTGCTGGGACTGGCGGGTGGCGAGGTAGACGACGTTGGTGCCGTCCAGCCGGGCCAGATGGATCGTCTCGGTGGTGTCGTCGGAGAGCCGGTCGAGGGTGGGGCGGGCGGCGGCCACGACCTCGTCGCCGTCGATGTAGGAGGTGCCGACCAGCAGGGCGCGTACGCCGATGCCGTAGCGGGTGCCGGTCGCGTCCGTCTCGATCCAGCCGAGGTCGACGAGGGTGCGCAGCAGCATGTAGAGACTCGACTTGGGGTAGCCGACCGCCTCCTGGACGGCGGCGAGCGTGTGCATGCCCGGCCGTCCGGCGAAGAACTCCAGCAACTCCACCGTCCGCACGGCCGACTTGACCTGCGAACCCCCTGCCCCCGCTGTGGACATCGACCTTGACCCCTTTGTTCGCGCAGACCTAGAGTTCCCTGCTGAGTTCAGTCACAGGGATGTTGTTCAGCATACCGAACACGCTGAACTGCGGGCACCGAACCGGCGGACCCGGGCGCCGAACCGGCAGGAGGAACCTTCCGTGGCAGCAGCTGTACCAGTGTGGAGCGTCGACCCCCGGACCGGGAAGCGGCGGGAGCAGGTCACGGACGAGACCACGCACGAGGGGGTGGACAGCGCGGTACGGGCCGCGCACGAGGCGCTGCCCGCGCTGGCCGACCGCGCCGTGCGCGCCGCCTTCCTGCGTGCCGCGGCGGACGAACTGACCGCGCGGGGACCGGAGATCGTGCCGACGGCGGACGCCGAGAGCGCCCTGGGCGAGCCCCGGCTCAACGGCGAACTGGCGCGCACCACCGGCCAGTTGACGGCCTTCGCCGACGAGGTCGACGAGGGCGCCTTCCTGGACGTCGTCATCGACCACGCCGACCCGTCCGCCACCCCGCCCCGGCCCGATCTGCGGCGCTGGAAGATGCCGCTCGGCGTCGTCGCGGTCTACGCCGCCTCCAACTTCCCGCTCGCCTTCTCCGTGCCCGGCGGCGACACCGCCAGCGCGCTGGCGGCCGGCTGCCCCGTCGTCGTCAAGGCGCACCCCGACCACCCCGCGACCTCCGAACTGTGCGCTGCGGCGCTGCGCGCGGCTGCCGCCCGGTGCGGACTGCCCGAGGACGTCGTCCGGGTGGTGCACGGCTTCGACGCGGGCGTCGCGCTCGTACGCCATCCGCTGGTCGCTGCCGCCGGGTTCACCGGATCGGTACGCGGCGGCCGTGCGCTGTACGACGCCGCGGCCGCCCGGCCGCGCCCCATCCCGTTCCACGGCGAGCTGGGCTCCCTGAACCCGGTGGTGCTCACCCCGGCCGCCGTCACCGAGCGCGCCGAGCGGATCGGCGAGGGGCTGGCGGGCTCGATGACGCTCGGCACCGGGCAGTTCTGCGTCAAGCCCGGACTGGTCCTGGTGCCCGAGGGCGAGGCGGGCGACCGCACCCTGGAGACCGTCGCGGAGCGGCTGCGCGCCACCGCGCCCGGCCCGCTGCTGGACGAGCGGATGGGCACGGCCTTCCTCGACGGCTTCGCCGCCCGTGCCGCCCTGCCCGGGGTCGCCGCGGCGGTCACGGCGGGCCGCGCCGAGGACGGCCGCGCGGTGCGCCCCGGACTGCTCACCGTCGACGCGGGCGCGCTGGGCGAGGAGCACGAGCTGCTGCTGGAGGAGTGCTTCGGGCCGGTCACCGTCGCCGTGCGCTACGCCGGCGAACAGGAGGCGGCCGCCGTCCTCGCCCGGCTCTCCGGCAGCCTCACCGCCACCGTCCACCTCGGCGAGGCGGAGGCGCGCGAGGAGGACGGGTACGCCGCGGCGCTGCTCGCCCGGCTCGCCCCGCTGGCCGGGCGGCTGCTGGTCGACGGCTGGCCGACCGGTGTGGCCGTCGCGCCCGCGCAGCACCACGGCGGGCCCTACCCGGCGACGACCTCGACCTCGACCTCGGTGGGCGCCACCGCCGTCGAGCGCTGGCTGCGCCCCGTCGTCCACCAGGACACGCCCGAGCCGCTGCTGCCGCCCGAGCTGCGGGACGGCAACCCGCTGGGGCTGCCGCGCAGGGTGGACGGCCGGCGCGGCTGAACCGCCGGGGCCCGGCCCGGGACACCGGGATGCCCGGAGCCGCCGGGCGCCCCGGTGTCCGGAAACGGGCGGGACCCGTCCGGAAATCGGATGCCTGAACGGTTGTCCGCATTTAGCGTGACCAGGGTGAACCTCGAATCCACCACCGGTCCCGACATCCGCGACATCCCCGAGGCCCATCTGGAGCGCGCCCTCGACCTGGCCGGACTCGTCTTCCACGTCAAGCGGGAGGACGAGAAGTACAAGCGTGACCTCGAACTGCTGCGCGGCTGCGAGCGTATCGGTGCCTACGACGGCGAGCAGCTCGTCGGGCTGCTCGCCACCCTGCCGTTCTCCCTGTCCGTGCCGGGCGGCGAACTGCCCTGCCCCGGCGTCTCGTTCGTCTCCGTCGCGCCGACCCACCGGCGGCGCGGCATCCTCTCCGCCCTGCTCGGCGAGCTGTTCCGGCGCTGCCGCGCCGACGGCCGGCCGCTCACCGCGCTGTGGGCCTCCGAGGCCGCGATCTACGGCCGCTTCGGCTTCGGCAACGGCACCTTCGCCGCCACCGTCGAGATCGACTCCGACCGCCCGCTGAAGCTGCGCATCGACCCCGACCCCCGCCCGCTGCGGCTGCTGGACGCCGACGAGACCGTCCGGCTGCTCGGCCCCGCCTACGAGGCGACCCGGGCCCGGCGCCCCGGCCGCCCCGCCCGCAGCGAGGAGTGGTGGCGCCGGCACTGGCTCGTGGACGTCGACGAGGAGGACGAGGACCTCTCGCCGCCCCGCGTCGTCGCGCTGGGCGAGCCCGGCGAGGAACCGGCCGGCTACGCCGTCTACCGCACCAAGGGCGGCGACGACACCGAGGGCACCACCGGGCTCGTCCGGCTCGACGAACTGGAGGCCGGCACCCCGCAGGCCGCCGCGGCGCTGTGGCGCTATCTGACCGAGATCGACCTCACCGGCACGGTCCGCGCCTGGGGCCGCCCGCTGGACGATCCGCTGCTGTCCTTCGCCGGGGACCGCGACCAGGTGCGCGTCACCGGGACGTTCCCCGCGCTGTGGCTGCGCCTGGTCGATGTGCGCGCCGCGCTGGAGGGCCGCACCTGGTCGGCACCGCTGGAGACGACCCTGCGGGTGCACGACGACCGCGTCCCGGCCAACAGCGGTCTCTACCGGCTGCGCACCACAGCGGCGGACGGCGGCGGCTCCGCCACCGGCACGGCTGTCGGTGCGGCCCATGACCTGCACGTCGACTTCGTCGCGGAGGGCGAGCCGGGGGACGCCGGGGAGCCCGACCTGACCTTCGCCGTGCGGGACCTCGCCTCCTGCTGCCTCGGCACCGTGCCCGTCTCCCGGCTGGTGCGCGCGGGGCTCGTCACCGAGCACACCCCGGGTGCCGCGGCCGCGCTGGAGGCCGCGCTCGCCACCGAGCTGATGCCGCACACGGTCGAGGAGTTCTGAGCCGTGGGCCCGGCGCACGCCGCGCCGGGCCGGCAACCCGGCCTCCATAAGCCTTTCTTGGGCCTGTGACAAGCACAAATCCCATGGACGCACGTGCGAGCGCGCACCGAGACTGGCGGTATGGACACCGATCTGCTCGCACGTGAGTTCCGGTCCGACGTCGCCTACCTCAACACCGCCTCGCACGGGCTGATGCCCGCGCGCTGCGTCACCCGCGTCCAGGAGGCCGTGGCGCGGATGGCCACAGGCGACATCGACATGCCCGCCTACTTCGCCGTCAACGACGGGCTGCGTGCCGCGTTCGCACGCGTCACCGGCACCACCGCCGACCGGGTCGCGCTCGGCAACGCCGTCTCCGTGCACGTCGGGCTGGTCGCCGCCGGGCTGCCCGCCGGGTCCGAAGTGCTGGTCGCCGAGGGGGAGTTCAGCTCGGTGGTCAACCCGTTCGCCGTCCGGGACGATCTGCGGGTGCGGCAGGCCCCGCTGGAGAAGCTGGCCGAGGCCGTGGACGGCGACACCGCGCTGGTCGCCGTGGCCGCCGTGCAGTCGGCCGACGGGCGCGTGGCCGACCTCGCCGCGATCCGCGAGGCGACCCGCGCCGTCGGCGCGCGGCTGCTCGTCGACATGACGCAGGCCGTCTGGTGGCTCCCGCTGCCGGTGGACAGCTACGACTACGTGGTCTGCGCCGGGTACAAGTGGCTGCTGTGCCCGCGCGGCACCTCGTTCCTCGTCGTCTCCCGCGAGACGCAGGAGGCGGGCGCGCTGGTGCCGCTGCACGCCGGCTGGTCGGCGGGGGAGGACCCGTGGGCCTCGTGCTACGGGCCGGTGGAGCGGCTCGCGCCGGGCGCCC
>NZ_BJMM01000076.1 GCF_006539165.1 Streptomyces cacaoi
TTGTCTCGGTGTTGTTGTGTTGGGGTGTGCGGCCGCGGTCGCTTCGGTGGCGGGTTGCGTGTGTTTGGGGCGTTGATGGGTGTGGTGGCGGGGTGATGGGCTGGGTTCTGTTCGTCCTGTGGTGGGGGTTGTGGGGGTGGGGTCTGGTTTCTGGTTGGTCTGTGCTGGGACTTGTGGTCCTGTGTTGCGGGTAGGTAGTTCGTTGTCTTCTGTCTGTTCCTGGTGTGTTGTTGCGGTTTGTGGTGCGGGTGCGGTTCGTGCGGGCGTGCGGGTGGGTGGAGTTGTGGTTTGTGTGGTTCTGGCTGGCTGGCTGGCTGGTCATCGGGACCTCGTGCCCGGTGTCCCGCATACCTCGCTTGTCCGGGGAAGGGGTGTGGTCCGCGGCTCAGCCGGTCCTGCCGCCTGTCTGCCAGCCTCCGGCCGGTTCCGCTGTCTCGTCAGGGCCGCCCACGCCCACGCCCTTGCCCTTGCCTGCGGTTTCGGGTGTCCCGTTCCTGTTGATGGGTGTCCCGGTTTCGTCGGTCTGCTTTTCCGGTCTGGAGGGGTGTCTCACCGGAGTTTTCTCACCGTCGTCGTGCCGGGGTGACCGGCCGCGGCCACTGTAGTGGCCGGCTGTGCCCAGGGCGGCCGACTGTCCCGTCCTACTCGACCGTAGGCGGGGCTTTCCCGCCCGGCGGACGGGCGAGGAATCTCACCTTCCCGGCCGGATCGTGCGGCAGCCAGCCGGTTCTATGAGCGTCTCGGGTTGAGGGCGGGGTGTTGTCTGTTTTTAGTTTTGGCGCTGTTGCCGGGTTTGTGTCAGTTTTTCCTGGCGTTCTTTTTCTTGGATGCTCAGTCGGAAGAGTTCTTTGTGGCGTGCGGTGATGTCGGGGGGCAGGTCGGGTTCTGTGTTTTCGTTGTCGGGTGGGAGTTCTCCGGTTTCGCGGAGTTGTTGGTCCTGGACCAGGATGGGTGGGTCGGGGTCGGGGTCGGAGGGGCGGGGGCCTTCGGGGCCGTCGGGGCCGATGCGGATGAAGCGTTCGACGCGGACGATGCGCATGTGCCGTCCGGTGAAGTGGAAGTGTGAGGGGCGTTGTGCGTCGAGGCGGTCTGCGGCTTCGCGGTAGGCGGCGCGTTCGGTCTCGTCGAGGTTTTTCATGACGGGGTCGAGTACTCGCAGGGAGTAGGCGAGTGTGTCGCGGGCGTCTTGGGGGGTGGTGGCGTGGCGTGTTCTGGGGCGCCAGCGTCCGTTTTCTTCTTCGGCGAGGCAGTAGGTGGTGGGCAGCAGGGCTGCGCCGGGGTGGTGGTGGCGTGCGGTGGCTGCGTCGCGTTGTGCGTGGGGGGTGGCGCCTGTCAGGTGGGTGAGGCGCAGGAGGTCTGTTTTGAGGAGGGCCTGGGCGGGGCTGGTGGGCAGGACGGGGTCGATGACGAAGCCTTTGGTGGGGTCGGGCACGTGGTGTGCTTCGCCGGGTTCGGCCGGGTCGGGGTCGCTGTTGCGGGGTGGTTCGGGGCCTTCGGGGCCGGAGCGGATGATCTGTTCGGCGCGTACTACGCGGTAGCGGATGCCGCATACGGTCATTTCGTCCACGCGTTCCCGGTCGAGCCGGTCTGCGGCGTGCTGGAGTTGTGCGTGTGCGGCCTCGTCGCCGTCCTGTTCGGCTTGCTGGGCGAGGAGGCGCAGGTGGGAGCCGAGGGAGTCGCGGGCCTGCTGGGGGTAGATGTTGGAGAAGTACCCGTGCAGGCTCCATCCGCCGGCCTCGCGTTCCTGCGCCAGGCCGAAGACCGGTTCCAGGCCCATGAGGTCGGGGAAGCGTTCGCGGGCCTGTTGTGCTTCTTCTTCTGCCTGCGCTGCGGCGGGGTCCTCGGGTACGGCGACGCGAATGGTGCGGTAGGCGGGCACGTTGTCCTCAAGTGGCTGCACTCTCTCAGTGTGCGCTTGATGACTGTGTGTGCGCAGGGAGTTGGGGTATTCGCGGCATGGAATCTGCGGAAGCCTGCCCAGGGGCGCGGCGGGTCGGTACGGCTGCCGGGTGTACTCGTGGCTGCGCCTGCTGGCACAGCCCCGGGTATGCCCGGTATGGCGGCTCGTCCCAGCGGCTGTAGGGGCGGGCTGCCGTCATGGCGGCTGGTGCGTTGTCACCGGCCGGTGTGGCGGCGCGCGCTCCCTGGCCGTGTGCGGCAACGTGAACACCCCGGGCCGTGTCGCCACAGTCCCTTTCCTACTGTTGAGCCGTTCTTGTTGCTGCGGTCGAGTTCCCGGTGTCACGGGTGCCCCCGGTGGGTCCGCGTATCCGGGCCTGGCTGTTGCAGCGTTCGGTCGTGGTGTTGGCTGGTCGCGTGTGGGCGTCGTGCATGCCGCAGTCCCTCCGGCGTGCACCCCGGGGGCCCGGAGGCCGGGGGGTGTCTGCCGCTGTCTGGCCGCGGAACTCCCCGTGTCCCTGGAGTGCCTGGCCGGAAGACGGCCCCGGGGGGCCTGCGGGAGCCGGTTGGGCTCGCGCCTGCGGCCTGCCTCTGTGCGCTGCCCTGTACGACACCTCTCCTGCGCACAGCCTCCTTCCGCCCACAGCATCCCTTCCGTGCACAACCCCCCCCCTCGTCCGCAGTGCTTCTCCTGCGCACAGCGCTTCTCTTGCCGCCAGCGCGCTGCCCGCGCTCACAGCGTTCCTTCCGCGCGGAGTGCTCTTCTCCCGGACAGCGTCTGCCCGCTCCTTGAGGTGGGGTGGTGGTCGGGGTCGGCCGGCCTTGGCCCGTGCCAGCGCGGCGGTGTCCGTGGCCAGGCCGGCGACGACGTGTTCGAGGGCAAGGTGCCGGCCCAGAAGCAGCATCTCGATCAAGGTCCGGGTGCCGTCTCTCTCGCGGTGGATCTTCTTGGCCTGGGCCCACCAGGTGTCATGGACGGGTGTGAACCTGCCTGCCTGGCGGGCCTGTTCGAGGGAGCGGAGCCGGGGAAGGCGCCGGGATTGCAGGCCAGGGCCCTCCGGGCAGTGGTCCAGATCCAGGCGGACGGTGCCCTGGCGCCCAGGCGTTCGGGCCGGGCCACTTCCACGTTCTGGTTTGTGAACGACCGGGTGACAAGCGTGCGGTACGGCCCGAACCTGTTTGCTGATCAGCCTGATCGAGGCTGAGCGGCGGTTGGTGCGGGCCGGGATCTGGCCGTAGCGGTCGACCCGCGGCGTGAACAATCCGGCCCGTCTCGCATGGCTCGTCGGGCAGCGGCGTCAGCAACGGCTGTTCGCGCGCGAAGCACTCGGCGACCGTCTTGGGTCTCGGCCCGATGCGGCGGGCATCATCCTGCCGGTCCCACTGCTCGACCATCTCGTTCAGCTCGGCGAACGAGGAGACCTCGGGGACGGGAACTGAAGTGGCTGCGGCGGAAGTAGCCGGTCCGGCCCTCGCCCCGGATAAACCGATGGCCGGGGGCGAGCGTGACGCGGCAGGATGCTCCGCATGTCCTTGTCCGCCCCCGAGCTGCACACCACCCGGCTGCGACTGCGGCCGTTCACCGACGCCGACGCAGCTTCGCTCTACGCGCTGCACAGCAGCGCCGAGGTGCTGCGCTACTGGGACTCCCCGCCGTGGACCGAACCGGCGCGCGCCCAGTACTTCATCGCGACCTGCCGGACGATCGAGGAGAAAGGCACGGGAGCGCGGCTGGCTGTCGACCGCGTCTGCGACGGCGCGTTCATCGGCTGGTGCGGCCTGACCAATTGGAACCCGGACTTCCGCAGCGCATCCCTGGGCTACGTCTTCGACGCCGCCGCGTGGGGCCACGGCTACGCCACGGAGACCGCGCACGCCCTCCTGCAGTGGGCGTTCGGCACCCTGGACCTCAACCGCGTCCAGGCCGAGACCGACACCCGCAACGTGGCGTCCGCCCGGGTCCTGGAAAAGCTCGGCTTCGTCCGCGAAGGCACCCTCCGCGAGGACTGCGTCGTCAACGGCGACGTCTCCGACTCCTGGGTTTTCGGCCTCCTCCGCCGCGAGTGGCACCCGACAGCCACGCCGACGGCCGACCGCTAGGACCGAGACCTGCCCGCCTTTCGTGCCGCACCCTCACCAAGACCACCGTCGGCCGCTCCGGCGAGCTCGACGCCTTCGCTTTCCCCATCGCCCCGACCACCCGCGCCCGCGTGAGCATCCGGTAGTTCGCGGCTGCTTGGAGCGGCAACGGCCTGATCGGCATGCGCGGGTGCTGTCGCTTCTCGTGACCATCGAACATGCCGCGGCCCAGTGCCTCCCGAAGCACTGAACAACCGCTGTCGAAACCGGTGAACAAGGCCACAGCCCGTATGGTCGCCTTTTGGCAGGCGGGATCCGTGGACGTGCGGATGAGGGCATGACGGGCTGGCGGGAATGCGTCGTCATCCGCTCATCGTGGCCCGCCCAGCCAGCCGGCGGGGCCCGGTTGCCGGAAATTCCGAGGCGCTACTGCTCGCCCCGCTGTTGCCGTCGTGTGTCGACCAGTCGGCGCCACCGGGCGCGGGGTCGTCTCCGTCCCGTTCAGCCATTGTGCTGAGGAGGGCGCGGGAGGGGAGGGGCGGCCGGCCATGAGGTGCCTGGCCCCGGGGGCGTCGAGTCCAGCTCCGGCTGGGGCGGGCCGGTGGGTGGGAAGCCCGCCGGCGGTGGGGACGGAACCGGGGGTGTGGCCCGGGTAGTGTGCCCGGGGCCGCATGTGTCAGGTGTTGTTGTGGTGGCGTCGGCCCGCGAGGGCGGTGAGTGCGGTGAGGATGCCGGCGCCGACCGGTATCGGTGTGGCGGCCGCGGGGTGTTCGTAGGCGATGTACGTGCCGATGACGGCGAGGGGGAGGGCGAGCGCTCCCAGTGTGATCACGGGTGTTCTTCTCCCGGTGCCGGGTGGGCGGGGTGGTTGCGGAACCGGGTGGGGTGAGCGTGTGGTGCCGGATGCCAAGGACCGCAAGTCCGGTCCGGTGGGGGGAGGCCGGCGTCGGGGGCAGGCGTTGAGTGTGTGGGGCCGGATGCCGAGCCGCGTAACTCCCTTAAGCCACCAGGAGTGCAGGGGTTTCCTGGGCTGGTCGGGTCTGTTCCGCAAGCATCCGGGCGGGGGCGTGGTGTCGTGTCCGGTGAGTGGCTGTGCAGCGGGCTGACGATGGCCGCTCTCACCTGCGCCGGCGCTCTCTCTCCTGAGCGGCCGTGCAGCGGGCTGGCGAGGGCTGCTCTCCACGCCTGCGCCGGCGCTCTCTCCTGTTGCCTTGACCATCGTGCTCCAGCGTCCCGAGCCCGAGCCGGACCGCGATGACCCCGGGGGGGGGGCTGGTTGTCCTGGCCCGACGGGGATATCGCTGCTGCCAGGTGCGCCGTGCTTTCGTCTGACGTTTCGTCCGCAGCGCCGCGTGCGAGGGGGTTTGGTGGGCGGCTGCCGGGCCTGGCAAGCGAAGGGGGGGCCGCATGCTCTCTGGCGCGCGGCCGGCCTTCGCCGCTGGGCTCTTCCGTCCGGGCCCCGGAACGCCTTCACCGTGCCAAGGTGGCGGCTGCCGGCGGCGGCTTCGCAGGAACGTGCACATCACCGGATGTCGTGCCGGTACTGGCTTGTCGGTGACGCCAGCGATCTTTCTACTTGTCAGGAACTGGCCGAGCGCGAGGAGGTCAAAGAGAAGACGGGCCTGACCGCGCCGTTTTTGCCGTCGTGGCACCGGTCTTGTGCCGGCGCGCCCAGGCCGGGCGTCCACGGCAGCCGGCCGAGGGCAAGGGGACAGGGTGCAGGGTCCGGGTGCGAGGGGCGGGCCCGGGGTGTCGGTGCCGGGGCCGTCGGTGCCGTTTACCTGTCCCGCTGGAACCATGCCTTGGCCGAGGACTGCGTCATGAGGACGATCAGAGTGATGTCAGCTGCCAGGGGCAGCAGACCGCTGCCTGCTGTGCGGGCCATGGCGCCGAGTGTGAAGAGGATCTGCAGGGCGGCCAGGATGATGCAGGTGACCCTCACTCCGCTGCGGCCCGAGGCGAAGCGGAATGCGAGGCAGCCGATGACCAGGTTCAGCAGGTTTGCTCCCAGGACCGCTCCGGCCGTTCTGGGGCCGTCCAGTTGGCCGGCGAGCACGGAGACCGCGACGGCGAGCACCGCGATCGTGAAGGCCACCACCCTGGCCGCCCGCACGCTGGTGGGCAGGGGGGCCGGGCCGTAGCCGGGCACGGGAGGCCCAAAGCCGGCCTGGCTCTCGGCGGGTGGGGGCGAAGCCGGATGCATGAGTGTCTCCCGTGGCCGGTGGGTCGTGTCCGTCTGGGAACGCCAGCGCGGATGCCGAGATCCTAGGCGGGCCCGGCGCCGGTGTTCCCACCGGCGCCCGGGGAGGCCTTCCTGGGCGCGAGGGGCCGGGTGGCCAACCTGGCGCCGTCTGCGGTGAGTTGTGGGTCTGGCGCGCCCGGTCTGCGGCTGTTGTGGGAATGAGCGTTCCTGGTCCGCCGGCACGCCGGACACGCACTCCGGGTGAGTAAAAAGATGGGCTAAATCCGAGGGTAAGTGCCTGTTAGTGTGCGGGGGTATGGCATCCGAGGAAGAGCTGTTCGCGTCGGTTGACGCGCTGTTGGAGGAGGAGCCGCAGCTCCCGCCTCCGGCAGAGCGGGCCCGGCTGCGTGAGGCCGCCGGTATCACTCAGGCCCGCCTCGCGACCGCGCTGAAGACCTCGACACAGAGTGTCAAGAACTGGGAGAACGGCCGTTCCGAGCCGAAGTCGCCGCGTCTGGAGGCGTACCAGCGGCTGCTTGAGGGCTGGGCGGCGAAGTACCCCGTGCACGGCGCTCCCGCCGCCCCGGCCGCTGCCTCGGCCGCTGGCCTGTCTGCCCCGGGTGGTGCGCCGCGGCCGGAGGTGCCGGCCACGTCCACCGACCCGGCCGCCCCCGCACCCGCCCCTGCTCCTGCCCCTGGGCCGGGGGTCACCGCGCCGGTTCAGGCTCCCGCCGCCCCGGCCGTGCCGCGGCCCTCCACCCGTCCGGCCGCGCACCCGGACCCGCGCCCGGCCGCGCGTCCGGCTGCTTGTGCGGCGGCGCCGTCGCGGCGGCCGGCGGCGAAGAACACTGCGAAGTCTGCGAAGAACGCCGGGAAGCCTGCGAAGAACGCCGGGAAGCCTGCGAAGCCTGTCAGTGATCCGCGGTTCCCGCACGGCCCGCTGGCCGTCCTCGACGGCGACGGCTCGGCCTACGGCATCGACGGCATCGTGCTGGACTGTCCGGCGACCACCGTGCCGGGGCTGGTGGAGTGGGCCCTCACCGAGTCCGGTCTCGGTGCTCCGAGGCTCCACCGGCACGGCAGGGACTCCGACCCGCTGATCGTGCTGACGGCCGCAGCCGCGGTGAAGCTGGGGCTGCCCGAGCGCCTGGAGGGCCACGCACAACGCCGCCTGCTGCGTCTGCCGGACGATCACCCGGTCGTCGAACAGCTGGCACGCGCGAAGTGGCAGCTCACCCAGCGCGGGTTCGGCCCCTGGCCCCGTATCTACCGCAAGACCCAGAGCCGCGAGCGGCAGTGCGTACAGCTGGCGATCCTGCCCTGGGACGCCCTCGATGAGCGGTCCTGGCCGGGGGTGGCGGAGATGGCCCCGGCCGACATCGCCCGCGTCCTCGGCGTCTACGCCCGGCGGGTCATCACCCCGCGCGGGTCCACGGCCGTCAACGGCCTGGAGCTGATGACCGCGCTGCGCCCGCCCACGAAGCCGGTACGGGACACCGGGACGGGGAACTGGGTCCCCGGCCACAACCCCGGCAGCTTGGGCACCCAGCCGATGGACCCGGCGCCGCCGGAGGGCCAGCCCGAGCATCCCGCGCTCCACCGCATGGGGTGGAAGGGCGGCTTCCTGCACGAAGAGGCGTACCAGTGGGTGCGGGACGTGGACACGCTCACGGATGAGGAGTGCCTGCTTCCCTTCGCGGTGGGCCTGGACCTGAACACCGCGTTCCTGGCGGCCGCGGCCCGCCTGGTCGTCGGCCTGTCGGAGCCGGTGCACGTCGTGAACCCCGCCTTCGATCCCAAAACTCCGGGCTCGTGGCTGGTCGACCTCTCCCACATCGAGCTGGATCCGCGTCTGCCCAGCCCGTTCACACCGGACGGCACCCGCCCGGCGGGACCGGCCTGGTACCAGACACACACCGTCGCCTACGCCCAGGAACTCGGCCACAACGTCGCCCCGGCCGAGGCGTACCTGCGCCGCGAGAAGGGCGCATTCCTCGACCCGTGGCACGACCGGCTCAAGGCCGCCTACGTCGATACCCTCGCCGACCTCGGCGTCACCCGGGACCTGGACGACACCGAGTTCCTGGCGGCGATGGAGCGGCACAAGCAGGTCGACCCGGCGATGGCCGCCGTGCTGGCCGCGATCAAGGCGACGGTGAAGGGCGGCATCGGGAAGCTGTTCGAGAACCCGCAGGGCAAGCACTACACGGAGGGCGAGCCGTGGCCGGCCATGATGCGGCCGACCTGGCGCCCCGACATCCGCGCCGCCGTCATCTCCAAGGCCCGGGTCAACATGCACCGCAAGCTGCGCAACATGGCGCAGATGACCGGCCTGTTCCCGCTGGCGGTGCTCTCCGACTGCGTCGTCTACCCCTCGCCGGGCGCGAGCCCGCTGGACTTCCTGCCGTATGCGGCCTCCGGCAAGCCGCAGCCCGGAGGGTTCCGCCTCGGGCCGACGCCGGGTCTGGCGAAGCCGGAGGGCGTCCAGTCGATGGCGTGGGCGGTGGACCTGATGGAGCAGGGGCTGAACCCGGCCCGGCACATCAAGGGCGGCGACGCCGTCCTGGAGGGAGGGGAGTAGACCGTGGGGGAGATCGACGACGCGATCGAGCGGGCCGACCGGGAGGCGTTCACCAAACAGCCGCCCAAGACGTTGAAGGGCCAGATCGGCTACCTGATCCGGCAACTGGGCAGCGCGAAGGCCGTCGCGCAGGAGATCGGCGTCACCGCCGACTCCGTCAACCGCTACCGGCGCGGCGCCCGCAAACACGCCCGCCCCGACATCGCCGCGACGATCGAGGAGGCCGTACGGCAGCGGTGGCAGCCGCTGGTGCGCAAGCGCCGGCAGAAGCAGGCTGCCACCACGGGCGGGATCACGGTGGAGACCCGGGCCCGGTTCGGCTACACCGCACCCATCGGCACGACCGACGACGGACGGTTCCGCAGACTCACCGTGCACCTCCCCCCGGACTACGCCCAGCGCCTCTTCACCGCCCGCAACGAGGGGGCCGGCGACCGGCAGATGCGCCAGATCATCGCCGAGGGATTCAGGGAAGTGTATTTCCAGGACGGCGGCAGCCGCGCTGTCGGGCTCTCGGATGTCGCGATCAACGACATCGACTACCTGGACCTCGACTACTGAACTACCGGCCCGCCGCCCGCCGCCCGCCGCCGGCACTCCGGGCACCGTCTCCCTTCGCCCGCTGGTGCTCGTCGGCATGACGGCGGTCGTCGGCACCGCCGGTTCGGGTGCGAGCGGGGAGCCCGGCTCCGGCGCGCGGTGCCCGGCGGCCGGCAGCACGGCGACCCCGGTGGCCGGGAGGGCGAGGACCCCGGTGACCACCGGACCACCAGGGGGCCACGTGCGCGGGTGCCGGCAGGTACTGCACGACGAGGCCGGACAGCAGCGCGCCGGCGCCGGAACGAAGGCCCGGCACGGCCCAGTTGGCGCGCGTGCCGCGTGCCGCGTGCGCGGTCGATGTCCGGTACGGCCGCACCCAGCCCCCCCCCCCCGGGTCGATGCCGGTGGCTATGCCTTGCGGCACCCGTCCGACGAGCAGGTCGCCGACGCCGTCGCCGTGGCGAACACCGCCATGGCGACGGCCCGCAGTGCAAGCCCCGCAAGCAGAACAGGTCTGCGGCCGAGGCGTGTCGACGCTCCCCTCGGGGGCGGCGCGGTCGGGCGCGCGAGGGCGTCCACGCCGAAGACGACCGTGGTGGTGACCCGGTGACCGGGGAGAAGCGCCGGCGGGCCGCACAGAGCGCGTGGAGCGGTGCCGGCGCGCTCGGCGCGGCGGGAGCGGGACGGGCACCGGCGCCGGCCGCACCGGCCGCACCGGCCGGGCGGAGCCGGGGGCGCCGGACGGCCAGGACGGCGCTCCGCGGCGGTGTCCTGGGCGTGGTGGCTCACCCCGGTGCCCACCCGAAAGGGGGAGGCCCAGGGACCCGAAAGGGGGCCCGCGGACCAGGCAGGGGTCAGGCATCGCCCCCGGACCCTGGGGTGGGGTGGTGTGAGCGGGCGGTGCCGTCGGGACGGGCGGCGGTCGCCTGGATCTCGACGAGGAGCTCGGGGCCGGCCAGCCCGCTCACGCCGATGATCGTCCAGGCAGGGCAGGGCTCCTTGACGAGGCGCTGCTTCGCCGCGAGGAAGCCGGCCATGTTCTCGCGGATGTCGACGTGATAGCTGGTCACCTCGACCAGGTCGGCGAAGCCGAGGTTCTCCAGCCGGAGGATCTCCTCCAGGCGCCGGAGGGCGAGTTCGGTCTGCTCCTCGGCGGTCTTCCCGGGGACGCCGTCGGCGCGGCGGCCGATCTGCCCGGAGATGAACAGCAGCCCGTTCGAGCGGACCGCGGGAGCGTGTCCGAAGCGGGCGAAGGCGCTGGTGGTCTCTCCGAAGACCGGTGAACCGTCGGGGACCTCTACGCGGTGGATGGCCATGAGGGCGTGTCCTGTTCTCGGTTACTGGGGCTGTCGGGGCTTGTCGGGGCTGTCGGAGTTGCGGGGGCCGGCGGCCTGCTGGGCGCCCGGATCCGTACGGGCCGGGCAGAGCGGGTCAGTTGCCCCACCGGGAGGAGCCGCAGGCGTGTTCCATCCGGGTCCGGCCGTAGGTGCGGCGTTCGCGCAGGAACTCACCCGGGATCGTGTAACGCGGGCCGTTCTGCGGGTTCTTGGCGGCCTGCGCGACGATCGCGTCGGTCAGCGAGCGGATCATCTCCAGCCGCGGATACGCGGCGTGGACCACCTCGGCCTGTGCGTCGCTGAGCACGCCGGCGTAGGCGTTGCCCATCGGGCCGCCGAAGTCCAGCGCGACACCCTCGCGCACGAGCAGGCACAGTGGACCGCGCCGCTCCGCGATGCCCGAGGAGGTGTGCAGGGCGATGGCCTGCCAGACCTGGTCGGCGTCCGCCTCGGAGCGTCCGCGGTCGATGAGGAAGGCAGCGGCCCGGTCGGCTCCCTCGACCTCGAACCGCTGGGTGTGCGGTCCGTCCGGGGCCACTCCGATGTCGTGCAGCGCGCACGCCGTGAACAGCAGCTCGTCGTCGTAGTCCTGGCCCGCGGCCAGTTCCAGGCGCGCGGCCACGAGGCGGGCGAACAGATAGGTACGCATGCTGTGGTGGAACACCGGGAGCGGCACCACCGGCTTGACGAGCTGCACGACAGCACCCGCGAGGGGGGTGTCCGGCAGCGCGGTCAGGCCGGCGGTCACCTCGGTGCCCACCTGGCTGGAGGCCGTTCCTGTCATGCCCACCAGGCTGGCACGCAGGCCTGTGACCAGGTGAGTGGCAACCTTGCCCCCTATCGTTAGAATATTGCCATGCCGGTTGTTGCCCCACCCGCCCCACCCGCCGCACCGACGCACAGGGTCGCGATCCTGGCCCTGGACGGCGTCACACCACTCGACCTGTCGATCCCCGCACAGATCTTCAACTCCCGGCCGGAGACGCCCTACACGACCACCGTGTGCGGGCTCGGCGACACGGTGGCGACCACCGGCGGCTTCTCCCTGACCACCGGAGGCGGCCTGGACCAGGTGCCGACCGCCGACACCGTGATCGTCCCGGGACACGAACCGGGCAGCCGGCCGCAGACGGAACTCCCGGACGAGGTACGCGACGCACTGAGACAGGCACGCGAACAAGGCAGCCGGATGGTATCCATCTGCACCGGCGCCTTCGTCCTGGCCGCGGCAGGCCTCCTGGACGGCCTGCGCGCCACGACGCACTGGCTGCACATCGACGAACTCGAACGCAGCTACCCGTCCCTCACGATCGAGCGCGACGTGCTCTACGTCGACGAGGGAGACGTACTCACATCCGCCGGAGTGTGCTGCGGCATCGACCTGTGCCTGCACCTCGTGCGCCGCGACCTGGGAGCCGCCACGGCCAACCGCATCGCCCGCGGCCTGGTGGCCGCGCCGCACCGCGACGGCGGACAGGCCCAGTACATCCCGGCACCGGTGACCGAGGCGGGCCCGACATCCCTCTCCGGCACCCGCGACTGGGCACTGCACCACCTCGACGAGCCGATCACCCTGCGCATGCTCGCCCGGCACGCCGGCGTCTCCCCCCGCACCTTCATGCGCCGCTTCTCCGCCGAGACGGGCACCACGCCGTTGCAGTGGCTGCTGAACGCCCGCCTCGGCAAGGCGCGCGAACTGCTGGAGACGACAGACGACTCGATGGAACAGGTCGCGCGCGCGTGCGGCATCGGCACGGCGGCCAACCTGCGCCTGCACTTCCGGCGCAGCCTCAACACCACGCCCACGGCCTACCGGCGCATGTTCACCCACTGACCGCAAAGAACAGCCGTACGGCTACCGAATGCGGGCGGAGACCTCGTGACCGCACGGACACATCCTCACGGCGCCGGGAAGAACCGGCCGGGGGGCGGAGGCCGGGCCCAGCCGGACACGGCCCATCCACCCGGTACGCAGGCCAGATCCCGGCTGAGGAGTACGCCGGTCTGCCAGGGGAGGCGGGACGGAAGTACGCCGGACAGCACAGCTGCGCGCACTCCCGGCCCAGCCGGCCCGGCCTGCCACGCCGAGCGTCACGCACACCCCACCCCCCGGCGGGCAAGGCCGCAGGCGACAGGCGCACCACGGCCCCGCCCAGACGTACCCACCCGGCGCGCGACCCGCTTCCCATAGTCAGTTGAACGGACTATGGTGCGTGGGGTGACCGAACGGAAGAAACCGCTCCAGGAACCAACCCTGCTCATCCTCACCGCCCTGGCCGACGCCCCCCGCCACGGCTACGCCCTCAGCCAAGAGATCACACAAATGTCCGAAGGCCGGGTCAAACTGCGCACCGGCACGCTGTACGGCGCCCTGGAACGCCTGCAAGCCGACGGCCTCATCGCAGTCTTCGCCGAAGAACGAGTCGAAGGCCGCCTGCGCCGCACCTACACACTGACCGCCCAAGGACGCCAAACCCTGACCGAGGAAGCACGCCGACTGGCCGCCACCGCACGCGAAGCCACCCGCCGCCTGAACAACGCAACAGACAGCGGCACGGCGGAGGCCCTCGCATGACACACACGACAGACCCACAACCCGCCCCCCGCATCCTGGCCCTCTACCCACGGCGCTACCGGGCCGAGCACGGCGACGAAATCACGCAGCTCTACCGGCACGCCACCGAAGGCGCAAACCCACACACCCGGCGCCGCGAAAACTGCGACATCGCCGCCCACGCCCTACGCATACGCACCGCCCTCACCTCCCACCAACCACTCGGCCGCTTCACCCTGACCACCGCCCCGTACGCGCTGGCGGCCGCCGCCTCCCTCACCGCATCCCAGGCAACGACGACAGCCGCCGAAGCCATCCGGGACACGGACACGGCCCCGCTCCCCGGCATCGGCGGCCTGATGGTCTGCCTGGCCACCCTGGCGGCCGGAGCGCTGGCATGCACCGGCCACTGGCCCCGGGCCCGAGCCCTCAGCGCACTGGCCATGGCGCTGCTCGCCGCACAGGCGCACGCATCCGCCTGGCTGCTGCCACTCCTGGCAACCGTCGTGCTGATGCCACCAGCGGCCGAACCCGCGAGGACCGACCGACGCCTGGCCCTGCTACTCGCCGCGCTCACCTGGCTCCCCACCTTCCCGATCGCCCTACCCGTAATCAGCACGCTCGGCGCCGGCATGATCGGCCAACTGGGCCCCACCATGACTGTGTTGGCGTGGCGGACCGCTACGAAAGCCCGCACGACCCACCACGTGCCGGCCATCCTCTTCGCAGGCCTGCCCTGGATCACCACACCGACCGCATCACCCATCGGCCTCACCATCGTGGCCACAGCGCTCACCCTGGCCTGGTGCGCGGGACGCACAGCAGGCACCCGCTGGTCGGCGATCCGAAGGAACTGACTGGCCACGGACCGCACCCCGGTCAACCAGCCGCCCTGGAACGCCTCCTCGTGCGCCACAGAGAGGCTGCTCTCGCTGAGGATGGTGTGCGCCCCGGCGATGGCTCCGGCCTCGACCGTGGCATCGACTCGATAACCCACGCGCAGAGCGATATGGCCCGCAGGATGAATGTGATCGAGAAGGAACGAGCCGACGGCTGACGACTGCAGTACCAACGTGCACGCGGGCGTGCCCCGTTCGAGAGAAGGGCTGAGCTGTGCCCGACCGACCTGAAATCGTCTGCATCTGCGGCTCTACCCGATTCATGGACGAGATACGTACGGTGAATCGCGATCTGACCCTCGCCGGGGTCATTGTTGTCGCGCCAGGTGAAGCAGACGAGTTGATCACCGACAAGCAGAAGAAGACGCTGGACGCCCTCCACCTGCGCAAGATCGACCTGGCAGACCGAGTTCTGATCGTCAACCCTGGCGGATACATTGGCGAGTCCACGAGCAGGGAAATCGACTATGCCCGGGCCACCGGCAAACCGATTTCGTTCACCGACCCTGCCCCCGCTGCAACGTAACTCGCCGGGGGAGCACCCCAAGACCCAGGGCCTACACGCACACCAGGGCGATGCCGCAGCCCAGAGGCCCCGAGCACCGGCCCCAGCGCGTGCAGGCCCTGAGTCCGGTACCGCTCCCGGACAGCGAAGGACCCCCGGGCGCACGTGCGCCCCGGGGTCCTGTCGCCGGTCTCACCGTCGCCGCTCACCAGCCGTCAGGTGCGCTGCCCACCCACGCGATCGGCCGGCCCTCGCTGTTGCGGCCCCAGCGCGGTTCCTCCATGGAGGTCTCGTGCCCGTCGGGCAGGACGCAGATCCGCCCTCAACAGCCGGGCTTGCCCGCGCAGAGTCCGGTGAGCCGGGCCGCGTTGCGCCCTCCGCCACGGCTTGGTCGTAGCGGTCCTCGAACCTCTGGAGACGGGCGCACAGCTCCATGCCCAGCTCCATCCTCCGCCGCTTTCACCCGGGCCCGCGCCTTCTGCACCCCCAGGGAAGCACAGCGGTGATGACGTCCTCCGCCTCCGCGAAGGCCCTGGTGCGCGCGTGCCGCCGCACGGCGTCCTGCACCCGCCGCCTTCGCCGCCTCCTGGTCGCTCGCGCTCATCGCGCGGCTCCTTCCGTGGCCGCCCACTCCAGTCCGAGGCCGGCGAGCGCGGCGAGCTTGTCGACGGTCAACTTCGCGCGCCTGGTCTTGGTGTTGGACAGGAAGACTCCGAGCTTGACCTCCGTCCCGTCCGGCAACGTCTCCACGTGGCCCCTGGGGACCTTCACAGAGCCCGTGCGGGCCTTGTACCGGTCCAGGGCCGCAACGCCTCTCTCGAAGGCGCTCACGGGCGCCGTGGAAGGCTCCGCGGACTCGTCCGGCTCCACCGGGGCCGGAGCGGCGAGCGGGGCGACGCCGATGTCCTCCAGGCGCTGGCGCTGCCCGTCGGCCAGAGCCGCCCACACCTCGGGCTTGCGCTGCCGGGCCAGCCACTTCCCGATGTCCATGCCGTGGACGGTGACGCCGGGCAGGACCTCCGCCAGGCCGGCTTCCTCGCGCACCATCTCGCGCAGCGCCACATAGTGCCGTTGCCAGACCGCCGGCCACGGCGGGTTCCAGTCCTCGTCGACCGCCCTCAACGCGGCCTCCCACTCCGGGTGTTCAGCCAGCGTGCCGGGACGGCGCAGGTTGGACAGCCACTGCCCGACCGGCTTGCCGAGCGCGGCCGCGGTCCGGGGCGCGCACAGCGTCCAGTGCTCCTGGGAGTACACACGGGCCGCTGCCAGGTTCTCCTGGAACCGCGCATCGCCCGCCGACCAGACCATGCCCAGCTTCTCCAGCCGCGCCGCGCGCCGGCCGGTCATCTGCCCGGCCCCGTACGCACGCCGCTGCTCCGCGACCCACTGCCCGAGCGGGAACGCGCCCTCCTTGTGCTCGTAGCGGACCCGGGCGTGGCCCTCACGCTCCACGTACTCCTTGAGCTTGGCCCAGCCACGGGCCCAGTCCTGCCGCTCGGTGTCGATCACATTGAAAGAGACCCAGTCCGCGACCATCACCGGATCCCGCGGAGCCGCAAACCGCAGCAGCAGACGCGATTCCTCCTCACCTTCCCCGGGCGCAGCCCCGATGTACTCGGACGGCTGAGCCACACCCTCCTGAGCAGCCTGCGGGATGGCCAGCAACTCGACGGCCTCCTCATCGTGCGCCCGCAGCCCCTCAAGAACCTTCACCAAAGGCCGGTACGAGCCAGAAGTGAACAGGTCCTCCGGCACCTCGTCGGGCTGAAGGAACACCGGCACGATCAAAGAAGCGAGCTTTCCCTGCCCGGGCTTCTGGCGCAGCGCGCGCCCGACCGCCTGCACGATGTCGTGCGGCGCACCCTTGGGGTCCAGCAGAGCCACCGAGTCCACCGCCCGGATATCCACACCCTCACCCAGGACACGGCAGTTGGAGAGCACCGCACGCCGGGCAGTGGACCCGAACCCGCCCAGCACCTCCCGCCGGCGCTCGGGGACATGCTCGCCGCACAGCCAGTCCGCCCAGATCCGGGCGGGGTACGTCTCCGGCTGGTCAGCGTGCAGCTTCGCCGCAACCCGCTGAAGACCCTCAGCGTACGCCTGCGCTTCTATGGTCCGGTGGTGGAAGGTGATGCACGTGCTGAGGTTGTGCTGCGCCATCGTGTGCAGCAGCGCGGCCTGGAGCGCCCCCAGACGCTCCCCGCGAACCTTCTCGCTGTGCCGCTCCCCGCCCATCAGCCGATCAGGCGTCACGACCGGGTCCTGGAGCTCCAGGACGATGATCTGGTACCGCGCCAGCAGACCACGCGACACCGCCGACGCCAGCGACAACTTGTAGAGGACCGGCCCGAAGACCTTCTCGTCGTCCATGGAGGCCGCCATCTCACGCGGCAGCGGGTCACGCACCCCCTCGGCGACCTGGTGGTTCAGCCGCTCCTCCCAGATCCGCGGCGTCGCCGTCAGGTACAGCCGGCGGCGCGCCGGGATCCTCTCCTGGTCGTGGATGTCCGCCCACGCCTTACCCATCGAGCCCGACGTCCGGTGGGCCTCATCAACCACCGCCAGATCCACCGGCGCGAGCTTCTGCCCGTATGCGCCCTCGAACGCCTCCACCAGCACGCCCAGCGACGCGTAGGTGGCGAAGATGGTCACCGGCCCCGTGGAGTGCCACAGCGCCAGCTGCACGGGGTTCGTGGTGGAGCGGACACCCAGGTGGAACAGCTCCGGATCGTCCAGCGGCGAGCACACCATGACCGCCGGCCCCTTGTGCCCGACCCCGCTCCACGCCTTCACGGCCTGCGCCAGGAGGTCCAGGGTCGGCACCACTACGAGAACGCGTCCCTTGGGCACAATCCTCTTCGCGGAGGCCGCCGCGATGATGGTCTTCCCCGTTCCGCACGCGGCGTGCACCTGCCCGCGCAGACCATTCCAAGGAATGCCGCCCGGCGGGATATCGAGGCCGCGCACGATGGCGGCTACAGCCTCAATCTGGTGTTCACGCAGTTTCACGGCCATTTTCGTTTGCTCCTTTTCGCGGAACGCGACCGTAAGAGGAGTGAGAGTCCGCGCGGTGAGTGGCGGGCCGGGGTGGTGGTGTCTGGTCCCAGACTCTACACAGACACGGCTCATGATGCATCATCCTCGCTGTGGTTCCCCATTTGTGAAATGAAACGTGATTGATTCCCACCCCCGCGCGTACGGTTCGCAGGACATGTCAGCGAGGTATCGGTGAGCGTGAGCGGGACCCGTTTCGAGAGCGGGGGAGGGGTTCGGGTGGAGCGCAGCGGAGCCCGTCACCACGGTGAGCTGGCATCTGCCAGGGCTGACGGCCCGTCAAATTTCTTGCCGAGGGGTGGTAGCTGAGGTTCCCAAGCCCTACACAGGCCCCGCGCGTGATGCATCACCCCGTAGCCAGCCAAGGCACCCGCGCTTGCGCGGGTGCCCAGCAATTCGCGCTTGCGCGAATTGCTTTCTATTTCAGGATTCCGCTTGCGGAATCCTTTTCCGCCGCTTGCGGCGGAAATCGAATTGCGCTTGCGCAATTCGTTCATTATGCCCCCCGGGGGGGGCATAACCCGCTCCGCGGG
>NZ_BJMM01000077.1 GCF_006539165.1 Streptomyces cacaoi
AACGGGGGCGAAGCCCTGGGGGAGCAGGACCAGGCACGGAAGGAAAGCGGGGACACCGCAGGGGAGAAGGGGCCCGGCACAGAGGGGGAGGAGGGCCCCGGCACAAGGGGAGGAGGGCCCCGGCACAAAGGGGAGCAGGGAAACGGCGAGCAACCACAACGAGGGCACACCACACGCGGGGTTGGGAAAACCCCGCCGCTGCCGCACCGTAGGCACCAGGACGAAGCAGCCCCACCCCCGCGCACCCGGGCCCCGGAACACCCCCGGAAGAACCCCGGCCCCCGCCCAGAGAGGGAGGCACTGTGACAGTCACCCACCACCCCGCACCGGCCACCGCACCCCGCACAGGACTCTGGCTCATCGGCGCCCGCGGCTCCGTCGCCACGACGGCCCTGGCCGGAGCCGCAGCCGTGGCGGCGGGCCTGCACCCGCCGACGGGCATGGTCACCGAGACCGCGCCGTTCGACGCCGCCGCCCTCCCGCCCCTGGACTCCCTCGTCCTCGGCGGCCACGACACCGCGTCGGTCCCCCTGCCCAAGCGGGCCGAGACGCTGGCCGCCGCCGGGGTGCTCCCGCACGGCCTGCCCACCGCGCTGCGGGCGGAACTCGCCGCGGCCGAGGAGCGGATCCGGCCGGGCGCCGGACCCGAGGACCCGCGCGGCACCGAGGAGTTGATCGCCGGCTACGCCGCCGACCTGGCGGCCTTCGCCCGGGCCCACGGCCTGGCCCGTACCGTCGTCGTCAACGTCGCCAGCACGGAACCGGCCGCGGACGCGGGGGCGCCGCTGCCGCCCAGCTCGCTGTACGCGGCGGCGGCACTCCGCGCCGACTGCGGGTACGTCAACTTCACACCGTCCACCGGGCTGCGCCATCCCCGGCTCGCGGACGCGGCCCGCACGGCGTCCGTCCCGCACGCCGGACGCGACGGCAAGACCGGGCAGACACTGCTGCGTTCCGTGCTGGCGCCGATGTTCGCGCAGCGTGCTCTGACCGTCCGTGCCTGGTCCGGCAGCAATCTGCTCGGCGGCGGGGACGGCGCGGCGCTGGCCGACCCGGCCGCGGCGGCGGCGAAGAACGCGGGCAAGGCCCGGGTGCTCGCGGACACGCTCGGCGCGGTGCCCGAGGGCGAGGTACACATCGACGACGTGCCGGCGATGGGCGAGTGGAAGACCGCCTGGGACCATGTCGCCTTCGACGGTTTCCTCGGCTCCCGCATGATCCTCCAGACGATCTGGCAGGGCTGCGACTCGGCGCTGGCCGCCCCGCTGGTCCTCGATCTGGCCCGGCTCGTCGCCCGCTGCCACGAGCGGGGCCTGGCCGGCCCCGTCGACGGCCTCGGCTTCTTCTTCAAGGACCCGGACAGCGGCCCGGCCGACCTGTCGGCGCAGTGGATGGCGCTGCTGGAGCTGGCGGGCCGGCTCGCGGCGGACGGGGCGCCTCCCGGCGGCGGGGGAGGCGCACGGAACGACGACGCCTCCCCGGCCGCCCGGGACGGCCGATGACGGGCCGGGCCGCGGCCTGGGCCCAACTGCTGCGCGTCTCCGCGGTGTCGACCGTGCCGGGCGACGCCTTCGCCGGTGCGGCGGCGGTCGGCGGCCGGCCGAACCGCGGCACCGCGCTGGCCGCCGTCTCCTCGCTGTTCCTGTACGAGGCGGGCATGGCGCTCAACGACTGGGCGGACCGGGACGAGGACGCCGTCGAACGCCCGGACCGCCCGCTGCCGTCGGGCCGGATCGCCCCGTCCGCCGCGCTGGTCGCGGCGGGCGCGCTGACCGTCGCCGGCCTCGCCACGGCGGCCCGCGCCGGCCGGCCTGCCCTGGCCACGGCGAGCGCCCTGGCCGCCACCGTCTGGGCCTACGACCTCCACCTCAAGCACACTCCGGCGGGCCCCGTCACCATGGCGACGGCCCGCTCCCTGAACGTCCTCCTCGGCACGGTCGCGACCGCGGGCAGGGACCGGACGGGGAACGCAGCCGGCACCGGCCGCCCGGGCGGCGCCACGAGGCCCGGGACCCCGACCGGCCGGTCCACAGGCGGCAGTTCGGCAACCCCCGCCCGGCAGGGGCACGGGCGCACGCGCGGGCCCGGACACGATCACGCGTACGGCCACGGCCACGGCCACGCCTACGGGCACGGGTACGTGCACGGAGACGCGTACAGGCGCGCCGCCGACAGCGGCGGAACGGGACGGGGGAGCCGAGCCGGCGGAGCCGCCGCGCTCATGGGGCTGCACACGCTCGCCGTCACCACCGTCTCCCGCAGGGAGGCCCAGGGCGGCGCCCCCGCGGTCCCGCTGGGCGCGCTCGCCGTCGTCGGCGCCATCACCACGGCGCTGGCCCGCGGCCGCACCCCGCACGGCGGCCCTCCGCACAGCGGCACCCCGCACGGCAGCACCCCGCACGGCCGCACCCCGCGCGGGAGCGCGCACGCACGCGGCGGTGCGGCGGCCCCGGTGCTCGCGTCCGCCGCGGCGTACGCGGCGACGGCGGCCCGCCCGCTGGCACACGCCGCGCTCAACCCCTCACCACCCCTGCTCCAGGGGGCCGTCGGCGCCGGTATCCGGGCGATGATCCCGCTCCAGGCGGCCCTGGCCGCCCGGTCGGCGCCGGGCAGGGGCCGGCTGGGCGGCGCCTGGCGCGCCGCGCCCCTGCTGGCGCTGCTTCCCGTCGCCCGCCGACTGTCCCGGAAGGTGAGCCCCACATGAGCCCCGCGCTGCGCTACGCCTACGGCACCAACGGCCTCGCCGATCTCCGGCTCGACGACGCGCTCGCCCTGCTCGCCGACCTCGGCTACACCGGGGTGGGGCTGACGCTCGACCACATGCATCTCGATCCGCTCGCACCCGGCCTCCCGGCCCGTACGGCCCGGGTGGCGCGGGCCCTGGAGCGGCACGGCCTCCAGGTGACGGTCGAGACGGGCGCCCGCTATGTGCTCGACCGCCGGCGCAAGCACCATCCGACACTGCTGGACCCGGCGCCGGAGGCACGGGCCACCCGCACGGATCTGCTGCTGAGGGCGGTCCGGGTCGCGGCGGACCTGGGCGCGCACGCCGTGCACTGCTTCAGCGGGAAGCTGCCGGACGGCACGGCACCGCACACGGCGTGGTCCCGGCTGGCCGACGGGCTGGGTTCGGTGCTGGCCGCTGCCGAGGCGGTCGGCGTCCCGCTGGCCGTCGAGCCGGAACCGGGCCATCTGCTGGCCGAGCTGGCGGACTTCCACCGGCTGCGTGCCGCCCTCGACGGGCATCCGCTGCTCGGTCTGACCCTGGACATCGGGCACTGCCAGTGTCTGGAGCCGGTGCCGCCGGAGCAGTGTGTGCGGGACGCGGCGCCGTGGCTGCGGCATGTGCAGGTCGAGGACATGCGGCGGGGCGTCCACGAGCATCTGCCGTTCGGCGCCGGGGAGATCGACTTCCCGCCGGTCCTGGCGGCGCTGCGCGAGACCGGGTACACCGGCCTCGTCACCGTCGAACTGCCCCGCGATTCCCACGCGGGCCCGGACCGCGCGGCGGACTCCCTCGCGTTCCTCGCACAGGCCGAGCGGGAGGCGTCCCCCGGCCCCTCGGCCCCGCGTCGGACGCAGCACCCACTTCGGACAGACGGCCCGCCCCGTGGGGAAGGTTCGCCCCGGGCGGAGGACCCGGCTCGGAGAGAGGGTCGAACTCGGGCGGAGGGCCCGCCCAGGGCAGACGACCCGCCCCGTAGGGAAGGTTCGCCCCGTACGGAGGGCCCGCCCCGTACGGAAGGTCCACCCCGTACGGAAGGCCCGTCCCGGGCGGAGGGTCCGTCCGGGACGCGCGGGCCACGGCGCCGTCCGGTGGTGGCGGACCCGCACGTCCGGCCGGGCCCGGACGGCGACGGCGCCACCGCCCCGCCTCCCGCGGCCCCCGCACCGCGCGGCCACGAGGAGGGCGCGCCGTGCTGACCCCGCTCGCCTCGCTCCGCACCGGACTGGAGTTACGTCTCGGCGCGGACGCCCGCGCCTGGCTGCATCTCGCGCTGACGGAGGCGGCGGACGCGCCCCGGTACGCCGGCCGGCACGGACTGCCGCCGTGGGAGCGGCACTTCGCCGCCGCCGGCCGGCACTGCCGGGACACCTCGGCCCGGCCCGGGGACGCGCCGCACGGCACGCCGCACGGCACGGTGCCGGAGGCCGCCGACGCGGCACGGATCCTGCTGCTGCACGCGGCGGGCCCGGACACCGAGGCGCTCGCCCGGCTGTACGCGCACGGCTCGGCGGACGAGCGCCGCGCCGTGCTGCTCGCCCTGCCGCACCTGGATCCGCAGCCCTCGGCCGACGGCGCCCGCGCGCTGGTCGAGGACGCGCTGCGCGCCAACGACACCCGGCTGATCGCGGCGGCCCTGGGCCCCTGGTCGGCCCGGCACCTGGACGCGCACCAGTGGCGGCACGCCCTCCTGAAGTGCCTGTTCACCGGCGTCCCGTTGAGCGCCGTCGCCGGTCTGGAGGAGCGGGCCGCCGGGGACGGGGAGCTGGCCCGCATGCTGGAGGACTACGCACGCGAGCGCACTGCCGCGTCCCGTCCCGTGCCGGCGGATCTGCACCGCGCGCTGCGTGCCGCGCGCCGCCCGCGGGCCGCCGGCCCCGCGCCCGGCCCCGCCGCCGAGGGGACCGCTGCCGAGGGGCCCGCCGCCGAGGCGCCCGCCGCCCGTCCGTCCGAGCAGACCTGGGAAGGCTGACGATGCGCATCTTCGACCCGCACATCCATATGACGTCGCGGACCACCGACGACTACGCCGCGATGTACGCGGCGGGCGTGCGCGCCCTGGTCGAGCCGTCCTTCTGGCTCGGCCAGCCCCGCACCTCGCCCGCCACGTTCCTCGACTACTTCGACGCGCTGCTCGGCTGGGAGCCCTACCGCGCCGCCCAGTACGGCATCGCCCACCACTGCACGCTGGCGCTCAACCCGAAGGAGGCCAACGATCCGCGCTGCCGCCCGGTCCTGGACGAGCTGCCGCGCTATCTGCTCAAGGACCGGGTCGTGGCCGTCGGGGAGATCGGCTACGACTCGATGACGCCTGCCGAGGACTCCGCGCTGGCGGCCCAGCTCCAGCTGGCACGCGAGCACGAGCTGCCGGCGCTGGTGCACACCCCGCACCGCGACAAGGTGGCGGGCCTGGCCCGCACCCTGGACGTGCTGCGCGAGTCGGGGCTGCCGCCGGAGCGCTGTCTGCTCGACCACCTCAACGAGACGACCGTCGGCCCCGCCGCCGACAGCGGCTGCTGGCTGGGCTTCTCGATCTACCCGGACACCAAGATGGACCCCGACCGCATGATCCGCATCCTGCGGGTGCACGGCACGGAACGGGTGCTGGTCAACTCGGCCGCCGACTGGGGCCACAGCGATCCCCTCAAGACCCGGCACGTCGGTGAGGCCATGCTCGCGGCCGGCTTCACCGAGGACGACGTCGACCAGGTGCTGTGGCGCAACCCCGTCGCCTTCTACGGCCGGTCCGGACGGCTGGAGCTGGAGGTGACCGCGCCCGCCGAGCAGCTCTTCGAGGGCAACTCCATCCTGCGCGGCGGCGCATGAGCGCGCCCCCTCAGCGAGGGTCCGCCGCCCCGCGCCGCCGAGGGTCCGCCGCCCCGCCCCGCCGCGTGTCCCGCCCGGCACCGCCGCGGGCGCACGCGCCGGGGCACCACCGCGAGCAAGGAAGCGAGCGCCCATGCGATTCAGGCATCCCGACGGCTCCACCGTCCACCTCGCGTACTGCACCAACGTGCACGCGGCCGAACAACTCGACGGCGTGCTGGACCAGTTGACGACCTACGCCGAGCCGGTGCGCCGCCGGCTGCACCGCGACCGCCTCGGCATCGGCCTGTGGCTGGCCCGCGACGCCGCCCGCACCCTCACCGACGACCCGGCCGCCGTGCGGGCCCTGCGAGCCGGTCTGGAACGCGCCGGGCTCGAGGTCGTCACCCTCAACGGCTTCCCGTACCAGGGGTTCGGCGACAGCCACGTCAAATACCGGGTCTACCGGCCCGACTGGACCGACGAGGCACGGCTCGACCACACCACCGATCTGGCCCGGCTGCTGGCGGCCCTGCTGCCCGACGACGTCACCGAGGGCAGCATCTCCACGCTGCCGCTGGCCTGGCGCACCGGCTTCGACGCCGGGGCCAGGGAGCGCGCGCTGGGCCGGCTGCACACGCTCGCCCAGCGGCTCGACGCCCTGGAGGAGCTGACGGGCCGCTCCCTGCGCGTCGGCCTGGAGCCCGAACCGGGCTGCACCGTGGAGACCACGGCCGACGCGATCGAGGCGCTCACGGGGCCGGACGGCCCGCCCGCGCACCGCATCGGCGTCTGCCTCGACACCTGCCATCTGGCCACCGCGTTCGAGGAGCCGGCCAAGGCCGTCGCCGCGCTCGGCGAGGCGGGCCTGACCGTCGTCAAGTCCCAGCTGTCCGCCGCTCTGCATGCCGAGGACCCGTCCCGCGCGGCGGTCCGCGAGGCCCTCGGCGCCTACGCCGAACCCCGGTTCCTCCACCAGACCCGGGCCCGCACCCCGGACGGCACCCTGCGCGGCACCGACGATCTGGACCGCGCGCTGCTGCCCGGCGCCCTGCCCACGGACGGCCCGTGGCGCTCCCACTTCCACGTCCCGCTGCACGCCCCGCCCGAGCCGCCGCTCGCCGCCACCCTGCCCGTGCTGCGCGAGGCGCTGGCCGAGCTGGTGGGCGGGCCCGCCCCGCTCACCCGGCACCTGGAGGTGGAGACCTACACCTGGCAGGCGCTCCCCGCGGCACGGCGGCCCGCCACCCGGGCCCGGCTCGCCGACGGCATCGCCGCCGAACTGGCCACGGCCCGCGACCTGTTGACCGACCTCGGCCTCAAGGAGCTGCCATGACGCCCACGCCCCGGCCGAACGACGCCCGGCACTCCCGGCACCCCCGGCGGCCCGGCGGGAAACAGCCCCTCCTCGTCCTCGACGTCGTCGGCCTCACCCCGGCCCTCCTCGCCCGGATGCCCCGGCTGCGTGCCCTGGGGGAGCGGGGCGCCGCCACGCCGTTGCAGACCGTGCTGCCCGCCGTGACCTGCGCGGCCCAGTCCACGTTCCTCACCGGCGAACTCCCCGCCGGGCACGGCATCGTCGGCAACGGCTGGTACTTCCGGGAGCTGGGCGACGTCCTGCTGTGGCGGCAGCACAACGCGCTCGTCTCCGGCGAGAAGCTCTGGCACGCCGCCCGCTCCCGCGACCCGGGCTACACCGTCGCCAACATCTGCTGGTGGTACGCGATGGGCGCCGACACGGACTGGACGGTCACCCCGCGCCCCGTCTACTACGCCGACGGCCGCAAGGAGCCGGACTGCTACACCCGTCCGCCCGCCCTGCACGACGAACTGACCGCGGAACTGGGGGAGTTCCCGCTCTTCCGGTTCTGGGGCCCGGGCGCCGACCTGGTCTCCTCCGAGTGGATCATCGGCGCGACCCGGCACATCCTGCGCACCCGTCGCCCCGATCTGGCCCTGGCCTACGTCCCCCACCTCGACTACGACCTCCAGCGGTACGGCCCGGACGATCCCCGCTCCCACCGCGCCGCCGCCGCACTCGACACCGCCCTCGCACCGCTGCTGGACGAGGCCCGCGCCGAGGGCCGCACCGTCGTCGTGCTGTCCGAGTACGGCATCACACCCGTGCGCCGGCACGTCGACATCAACCGGATACTGCGCCGCGCCGGGCTGCTGCACGTGTACACCCAGGACGGCATGGAGTACCTCGACCCGTGGACCTCCCGCACGTTCGCCGTCGCCGACCACCAGATCGCGCACGTCTACGTCCGTGACCCGGCGGACCTGCCCGCCACCCGCGAGGCCCTCACCGGGGTGCCCGGGCTCGGCGAACTCCTCGACGACGCCGGCAAGAAGGAGCACGGCCTCGACCACCCGCGCGCGGGCGAACTCGTCGCCGTCGCCGAACCCGACGCCTGGTTCACCTACTACTACTGGCTCGACGACCGGCGCGCACCGGACTTCGCACAGCTCGTCGAGATCCACCGCAAGCCCGGCTACGACCCCGTCGAGCTGTTCATGGACCCCCGCGACCCGTACGTCAAGCTGAAGGCCGCCGCCGCGCTCGCCCGCAAGAAGGCCGGCCTGCGCTACCGCATGGCCGTCGTCCCGCTCGACCCGGCACCCATCCGCGGCAGCCACGGCCGGCTGCCCGCCCGCACCGAGGACGGCCCCGTCCTGCTGTGCTCCCGCGCGGACGCCCTCGGCGCACACCCGGCGGACACCCCGTTCCCCGCCACCGACGTCAAACGCCTGCTCCTCGACCTCGCACTGGGAGACCCCACATGAGCCGCAGACCCGCCACCCCCGCCGGCAGCACCCCGGACGGACTCGAAGCCCTCGGCCACCGGCTGCGCCGCCGCGGCTTCCTCGGTGTCGCCGCCGGCGCCACCGCCGCCGCTCTCCTCGGCACCACCGGCACCGCCGGCGCGGCCCCGGCACCGCACCCCGCGCCCCACCCGCACGGCCCGCTCGTCCCGCCCGGCCGCCTCGGCATCCAGCTCTACACGCTGCGCGACCAGACGGAGCAGCTCGGCTTCGCCCGCGTCTTCGAGGAGCTGCGCCGCTACGGCTACGACAGCGTCGAGTTCGCCGGCTACACCCAGGGCACCGGCGACATCACGCTGCGCCGACTCAAGCAGCTGATGCGGGACAACGGCCTGCGCGGCATCGGCAGCCACGTCGGCTACCACTCCGACAACCCCGACGACTACACCTTCGCCACCCAGCTGGAGAAGGTCGTCGACGACGCCGCCGCACTCGGCCTCCCGCACGTCGGCACCGCCGCGAGCCCCGACCGCTACGGCCGCACCGTCGACGCCTGGAAGCGCGCCGCCGAGGACTTCAACACCTACGGCGCCGCCGCCCGCGCCCGCGGCCTGAAGTTCTACCAGCACAACCACCAGATGGAGTTCGGCTTCGCCGAGGACAAGCCGCACATCAGGCTCTACGACGTCCTCCTCGCGGAGACCGACCCGGACCTGGTCTTCCTGGAGATGGACATCTACTGGGCCTACGCCGGCCGCCACCGCTTCAGCGTCCGCCCGGACGGCACCCCCGCGCCCTTCGACCCGCTCGACTACGTGCTCGCGGCCCCGCACCGCTACCCGCTCTTCCACGTCAAGGACGGCGAGCACGACGAGGCGTCCCCGGACGGGCTCCACATGGTCGACGTCGGCGACGGCGACCTCGACTACCAGCGCTTCATCCGCACCGTCCGCGACCGCCCCCGGCACGGCCACCGCACCGGCCACCACTGGCTCGTCGAACGCGACGACGCCGTCGACCCGGCCGTCAACCCCGCCGGCTCCCTCACCACGGCCCGCCGCTCCGCCGCCTATCTGAACCGCAGGGGCCGCTGAGACTCCGCCGGCCACACGGCCGAGCCCCGGCACCCGTGGCCGGTCACCCCGACCGGCCACGGGCCCGGACGTCACCCCGCTCTCCGCCCCGCAGGGGACGCCCCGCCGTCCGCTTACAGTGGGAACGGTGACGGCCCCCGCGAAACGCAAGCTGCGCTCCGACGCGCACGACAACCGCGAGCGCATCCTCGTGGCCGCGCGGGCGGCCTTCGCGCGCGAGGGCTTCGACGTGCCCGTACGGGAGATCGCCCGGCGCGCACAGGTCGGTCCGGCCACGGTCTACCGGCACTTCCCGGCCAAGGAGGAGCTGTTCGCCGCGGCGTTCGCCGAGCAGATGGCCCGGTGCTCGGCCCTCGTCGAGGAGGGCCTGGCGGCGGCCGACCCGTGGCAGGGCTTCCGCCTGGTGATCGAGCGGCTGATGGAACTCCGCGCCCTCGACCAGGGCTTCCGCACCTTCCTCGCCCATCTGCCCCGCGCCTTCGACCTCACCGCCCACCGCGAGCACACGCTGCGGCTGATGGTCGAACTGATGCGGCGCGCCAAGGAGTCGGGCACCCTGCGGCCGGACGTCGTGCTGGAGGACGTCGTCCTCGCGGTCCTGGCGAACGAGGGCATCCGCGCCGGAACGCCCGAGGCCGGTGCGGCGGCCTCCCGCCGCTTCGCGGCCCTGATGCTCCGCTCGTTCCGCACCGGAGGAGCACCCGACCCGCTCCCCCCGGCGGTCCGCCTCCCGCCCCCCGCCTACTGACCGCCTCCCGCACACCACGGGCAGAGGAGGGGAGGAGCGGACGCGCAGCAGAGGGCGGGGGAGAAGCGGGGACCGTCAGCCGATGCCCTGCCGGTCGGCGGTGAGCGCGAACTCCCGCACCCGCGTGTCGTCGGTCTTCCGCTCGACGGCCTGCTCCAGCAACGACAACTGCTCCCGCAGCGGACCACGCCGCTCCTCGGGCACCATCCCCACCAGATCCTCCAACGCCGCCCGCATGCGCCGCGTGACCTGCGGATTACCCGGCGCGACATTCCGGATCTCGACGAACCCCAGCCGCACCAGGTCCCGCCACGTCGGCAGATCCTGCACGAGCCGCACCGCGCCGGCCCGGTCCCCGTACAGCAGCAGCCCCAGCGGCCGCGTCCCCGCCTCCGCGAGGAACTGCTGCACCCGGTCCAGGCACTGCACCGCCGTCGTCGGATCGTTCACGGCGGGGGAGAGCGCCCGCAGCGCCACATCCACCAACTGCCGCAGCCCGAACGCCAGATCCTGATGGAAGGTCCGCTCGACGCCGGTACTGAGCGCCCTGTTGCAGGCCCGCCCCACCCGCGCCGTGTCCACCCGCCGCCCCGTCCCGCCCGCGGCCCCGCGCTCCGCGTGCAGCGCGACGATCCGGGTGCCCGGCACCAGGAAGTCCCCGATGCGCGGCAGCAGATGGACGACGACCCCGTGCCGCCTGGCCACCCGGCACACCCGGGCCACGTGCACATCCCGCAGCACCCCGGCCGGCCCGCGGTACACCTCGGTACCGAGCAGCGCACCGAGCTGCCCGGCCCCCTCCCGCGCGCGGTACGGCCGGGTCGGCAGCGTCAGCAGCCGCCCGGCCTCCTGGGAGATCCGGTCGACGACATGGCTGATGCGCAGAAACATCATCGTCGAGTTCACATACGCGATGAACAGCACCAGGCTGGCCGCCACCAGCACGAGCGACACCGCACTCGTAACGAACGGCACGGTGTGCACCGTGCGCGCCCGCATCCCGTCCTCGTACCGGAACTGCGCGAGCAGGGTGAAGGCGAACGTCGCCAGGAACGCGGCGAACGTCGCCTTGGCGATCCGGTCCCGGACGTACAGCCGGACGATCCGCTGCGACCACTGCCCGGAGGCCATCTGCAACGCCACCAGCGAGATCGAGAACACCACCCCGGTCAGCGTCAGCACCGCCGAGCCGATGGTGTTCACCACCCCGCCCGCCTGCTCCGCGAACCGGATCAGCGCCTCGATCCGCCCGAACTCCCGCCCCTCCCGCAGCGCCCCCACCAGCGTCCGGTCGGCGCCGGCACAGATCCGGTCCAGCACCCCGGCACCGAGCAGCCCGCCCAGCGGCGCGAACCAGAACGTGTCCCGCACGTGCTCCCGCAGCGGTGACAGCGGGCGCGGCTGCCGCACGGCCATCTGCATCCCGTCCAGCGGGACAGACTGTGATGAATCGGTCACAGCCCGACTTTACGCCGGAAATCCCTGGTGAGAAGCACTCCAAACCCTTGGTATCGTTGACCCCGTCGCCGCGGCCGGAGGCCACGGCACACCCGGTCCGGGTGGCGGAATGGTAGACGCGCTAGCTTGAGGTGCTAGTGCCCTTTATCGGGCGTGGGGGTTCGAGTCCCCCCTCGGACACCGGAGTTCTCCCCGTCGGAGTCGCGGAACGCGCGCTCGGCGGTGCTTCGTTCCCGTTTTCTCTTGTCGCGGGGCGGGGCCTTCTCAGAACGCGCGGTGGTACTGCTTGGGCCACGAGTCGCGTGGTTCCGCGTCGAGTGCGCGCAGGGCCCAGTAGGGGTCGCGCAGCAGCGCCCTGCCGACGAACACGGCGTCCACGAGTTCCGGGACCGCTTCGTCGAGCTGCCGGGCCTCGGTGACCAGGCCGGAGGCGGCGGTGCGGATCCCCGTCGTACGAAGGCCCGGGCCATAGCGCGCGTTGTACAGGGGCTCGCTGATCCGGAGGGCGTCGGGGGACAGCGCGCCGGAGCTGATGTCGACCATGTCGACGCCCTCCTCGTGCAGCCGTGCCGCGACGCGGACCGTCTCGTCCGCTGTGAGGCCGCCGTCGAGCAGGTCCGTGGCCGGCATCCGGACGATGACCGGCTTCTCGTCGGGCCAGCCCGCGCGCACGGCCTCGACCATCTCCAGGGGGAAGCGCATCCGGCCTTCCAGGTCGCCGCCCCATGCGTCGGTGCGGTGGTTGGCCAGCGGCGAGAGGAACTCGTGGAAGAGGTATCCGCTCGCCCCGTGCAGTTCGACGGCCTCGTAGCCGGCCCGGTGGGCGTTGCGGGCGGCCCGCTCGATGTCCCCCAGCACCCGGGCGCCGTCCTCGGTGGTCATCTCCGTGGGAACGGCCAGGCCGGCGAAGGGGATCGGTGAGGGCGCGAGCGGTTGCCAGCCGCCGTCGTGCGGGCCTATGGGGTGGCGGGTGCCGGCGTTGTCCCAGGGCACGCCGTGGGAGCTCTTGCGGCCGGCCGCCCCCAGCTGAATCGCCGGGACGGAGCCGATGGACCTGATGGCGGAGGCCAGCCGCCGGTGACCCTCGGTCTGTCGCTCGCTCCACAGGCCGAGGTCGCGTCGTGTGGTGCGCATGTCCGGGGCGACGCCCGTGCATTCGACCATCACCATGCCCACGCCGCCGGCGGCCCTGGCCCCGTAGTGGGCGAGGTGCCAGTCGGTCGGGGCGCCGAACTCGTCGGCCGAGTACTGGCACATCGGGGAGAGCCACACCCGGTTGGGCAGCAGCGACTCCCTGAGACGGAGTGGTGTCCAGGCCGTGGTGACCGTGCTCATGGGCTGCGCCTTCCTCTCGGAGCCTGTCGTCCGTTCTCGGAGCCCGTGCGCCCGTTCTCCGCGGAGCCGCGGTTCCGGCGGTCGAGGCCGTGTCGCCGGACCCCGTGCGGCGGGCTCGTCGACACTGTACATCGAAGAACGTCGAACTTCGAACGATGGTAGGGTGTCCCCATGCCGCGGCAGCCCGATCACCCCGACCTGGAAGACATCCAGCTGGCCCGACTGTTCTCCGCGCTCGGAGATCCGGCCCGGTTGCGGATCATGGCCGTGCTGGCCGACCGCTCCGAGCACCAGCGCGAGGACTTCACCGTCGAGGTGGCGCCCTCCACCCTCAGCCACCACATGAAGATCCTCCGGGAGGCCGGTCTGACCCGGCACCGCTTCGAGGGCACCCGCTGCTTCGTCTCCCTGCGCACCGACACCCTGGAGCGCTTCTCCGCCGTCCTGAACAGCACTCTGGAACTCGTCGCGGCCGACGAGGAAGAGGCCGCCGCGCCCCGGCCGCATCACCGGCCCGCGCAGAGCTGAGCCGGCGCCCGGGGCCGGTTGACCAGGGGCGGGGTCGGGGCTAGCGTGCTGGACGCCCCGGCTCAGGTGCGCTTGTGCAGTGCGTGTACCGGCCGTGACCGTAGGCGTTAACGTCAATCAACGCGTCCCCTTCAGCCTGCTCACAGGCCGGGGTGGCGCGCGCAGCGCATCGCTGACGGAAGGCGCCCCGGCCGGGAACGGAGAACCCCCGGTGGCCACCGAAACCCCGCGATCGGACCGGTCCGGTCCGCCCCTGTCCGCACCGGACGGCGCACCCGGCTCCGGCGCCGCCGAGGAAGGGCCCGCCGCCGGGGCCGCCGGGGCACAGCCGCGGGCCTCGGGGCTGCGGCGGCTGCGCCGCTTCGCGGTGGACACCGAACCGCTGCGCTCGGCGCCCTTCCGGCGGCTGTGGTCGTCGACCGTGGTGACCGCCATCGGCAGCCAGCTGACCGCCGTCGCCGTCCCGTTGCAGATCTACGACGACACCGGCTCGTCCGCGCTCGTCGGGCTGGCGGGGGCCGCGGCACTCGTCCCGCTGGTGGTGTTCGCGCTGTGGGGCGGGGCCGTCGCCGATCTCATGGACCGGCGCAAGCTGTTGCTGATCAGCAACGCCGGTATCGCCGTGACCTCGCTGCTGTTCTGGGCGCAGGCCGCCACGGGGATGCGGTCCGTGGTCGTGCTGCTGGTGCTGCTCGCCGTCCAACAGGCGCTGTTCGGCATCAACCAGCCCACCCGCACCGCCTCGGTGGCCCGGCTGGTGCCCGCGCGGCAGCTGCCCTCGGCCACCGCGCTCACCTCGACGGTCGCCCAGTTCGGGCAGATCGCCGGGCCGCTGCTGGCCGGGGCGCTGGTGCCGGTGCTCGGGCTGCCCGTGCTGTATCTGCTCGACACGCTCGCCCTCGTCGTCGCGCTGTTCGCGGTGTGGCGGCTGCCCGCGCTGCCGCCGCTGAACGTCGCCGCGCGGCGGGCGGGGCTCGCCGACATCGTGGCGGGCTTCCGGTACATGACGGCCCACCGGCTGCTGCTCGTCTCGTTCCTCGCGGACGTCATCGCGATGGTCCTGGGGATGCCCCGCGCGCTGTTCCCGCAGATGGCACAGCTCGACTTCGGCGGTCCGGAGGGCGGCGGCACCGCCCTGGGCGTGCTCTACGCGGCGATACCCGTCGGGGCCCTGCTGTGCGGGCTGTTGTCCGGTCTGTACTCGCGGGTGCGCCGGCACGGCGTGATGGTCGTCCTGGCGATCTGTGTGTGGGGGCTGTCGGTCGCCGGGTTCGGGATGTCCGGGCCGCTGTGGCTCGCGGCGGTGCTGCTCGCGGTGGCCGGTGCGGCGGACATGGTGTCGATGGTCTTCCGCGGCGCAATCCTTCAGACGGCGGCGACGGACGAGATGCGCGGACGGATGCAGGGGGTGTTCACCGTGGTGGTCGCGGGCGGGCCGCGGCTGGCCGATCTGCTGCACGGCACCGTGGGCGCGTCCGCCGGGACGCGGTACACCGTGGCCGGCGGGGGTCTGCTGGTGGTCGTCGTGATGCTGCTCCTGACGGCGGCCGTACCGGCCTTCTGGCGCTACACCGCGGAGCGTTAGCTGTTGCGGGTCATGACGTTGTTGACGCTCCTGGCAAGCATATCCGTGCAGCTGCGGTGAGGCGGGGCTCGTCGCTCCATGGCTGGCGCACCGCACCCGAGGGAGTGGCTTCAGGTAGTCGGGGCCCAGAGTCCCTCGGCTGCACCGCGGGCGAGGTGCTCGGTGTAGACGGCGACCTTCCAGGTGATGACGGACCGGCACTCCTCCAGCGCCTGGATCTGTGCGTCGACGCGCTGTCGATGGGTGTCGAGCAGGTGCAGGCGTTCCGCTTCGTTGCCCGGTCCGTGGCGTACCAGTTCGGCGAAGTGCTTGAGGTCGGCGAGCGGCATGCCGGATTCGCGTAGTTTGACGCAGACCAGCAGCCATTCGACGTCGAAGGGGGTGTAGCGCCGTCGGCCGCCCGATGTGCGCTGGACGGGGGCGACGAGCAGGCCCTCGCGCTCGTAGAAGCGCAGAGCATGCACGCTCAGCCCGGTGCGCTCGGCCACCTCGCCGATGCTCAGCGACTGCGCGGCAGCCTCGCTGTTGGTCATCCCGCTCATCCCTTGGCTTGATCTGGACCTCGCTCTAGATCGTAGCGTCCGCGGCATGACCATTACTGATCAGCAGTCGCTCGGCTCGCCCTTCTCTGCCTCCACCACTGCCGAGGACATCGTGGCCGGCTTCGATCTCTCCGGAAAGACGGCCGTGGTCACCGGGGGCTATTCCGGGCTCGGCCTGGCCACCACACTGGCGCTGACGGCCGCCGGAGCCCGGGTCATCGTTCCCGCCCGCCGCCCCGACGCTGCCCGTGCCGCTCTGCAGGAGGTGAAGAACTGCGAGGTCATCCCCATGGACCTGGCCGACCTCGCCAGTGTCCGCTCAGCCGCCGCGCAGCTGAGCGACCGGCTCGACCGGATCGATGTCCTGATGGCCATCGCCGGCGTCATGGCAACCCCGGAGCTGCGCGTCGGGCCCGGTTGGGAAGTCCAGTTCACCGCCAACCACTTCGGGCACTTCACCCTCGCCTGCGAGCTCTATCCCCTCCTGGCCGCCGCGGACGGCGCGCGCGTCGTCGTCAACAGCTCCGCCGGACACACCCTGACCGGCATCCGCTGGCACGACCCGCACTTCCGTACCGGCTACGACAAGTGGCTGGCCTACGGCCAGGCCAAGACCGCCAACGCCCTGTTCGCCGTGCACCTCGACGCCCTCGGGCAAGGCGACGGCGTCCGGGCCTTCGCCCTCCACCCCGGCAAAATCATCACCGGCCTCCAGCGCGAGATGGCCTTGAGGGAACAGATCGACCGCGGCTGGGTGGACGAGCACGGCAATGTCATCGGGGAGGGCTTCAAGACCCCCTCCCAGGGCGCCGCCACCGGCCTGTGGGCCACCACCTCCCCACTCCTCGACAACCGGGGCGGCCTCTACCTGGAGGACTGCGACATCGCGCCCGTCTCCGTCCCCGGAACCCCCATGGACGACGGCGGCGTCCGCGCCTACGCCATCGATCCCGACGAGGCGGCCCGGCTCTGGGACCTGTCTCTCGCCGCGACCGGCGCCACGCCGATCACCCGATGAAGCCGCGCTCTGCATCTGCCCTGCTGCCCGCCGCTGCGGCGGGCAGCACGGTGCGGACCGTCCCCGCGCCGATCACGGCCGCGCCGGGCAGAGACCTCCGGCGTTCCGCCGTCTGAGGCCAAGGGATCTAGGTATGCCGCACCGCAATGCACCTCTTACGGTCGAGGGCCGACAGCGGCTCATTGAACGCTGCCGCACCCGCCCGATCGCGCACGTGGCCGCCGAGATGGGCATCTCCCGTGCCTGCGCGTCGAAATGGGTCAACCGCTACCGCCAGCACGGGGAACTCGGTCTGCTGGACCGTTCGTCCACAGCGCGACGCCAGCCGACCGCGACTCACACGGACGTCGTGGCCAGGATCGAGGCACTACGCCGGGCCGAGAAGTGGTCGGCATCCCGGATCACGTTCGAGCTCCAGGCCGAGGGGTACGCACTCAGCCGCCGCACCGTCTCCCGGCACCTGCTCGCCCTCGGCCTTAACCGGCGCCGATTCATAGACCCCAGCGGCGATACGAACCGGAAACCGCGGAAGATCACCGCCCGCCGTCCCGGACACATGGTCCACATCGACGTCAAGAAGGTCGGCCGGATCCCGGACGACGGCGGTTGGCGCGTCCACGGACGCGGGAGCGCTCAAGCCAAGACCGTCGAGCGCCGCAAGGCTAAGGGCGCATGCGGCGGCTACGTCTACCTTCACTCCGCCGTCGACGGATACAGCCGACTCGCCTACACCGAAGGGCTCTCCGACGAGCAGGCCACGATCGCTGTCGCGTTCCTGCACCGGGCCAAAGCCTGGTTCGCAGCCCACGGCATCGCCGGTATCGAACGCATCGTCACGGACAACGGGGCGTGCTACCGCGCCAGCGCGTTCGCCCGAGCCCTGCTCGGCGCACACCATCAGCGCATCACGCCGTACATCCCTCGCCACAACGGCAAGGTGGAGCGCTACAACCGGATCCTCGCCGAAGAGTTCCTCTACGCCCGCAGTGGCACTCCGAAGCCCAACGCCGCGACACGCTCGCTGTCTGGAACATCCATTACAACTATCACCGCCCCCACGGCGCGGCAGGAGGCCAACCACCGGCCCAGCGACTACGCGCAGGCGTAACCAACGTCCGGGCCTCATACAGTTAGCCGCCTTCCTGGTCGCCTTCCCGGGCGCCTTCCTCCGCCTCCGCTGTCTCAGATGCCTCCGCTGCCTTCGACACATCCGTTGTCCCCGACGCCCCCGCCGCCTCTTCGGCCTTCCCGGCCTCCTCTGCGTTCGGCTTCTGCGGTGTCTTCGGAGACCCGTGTCGTCCGTCGCGCCGTCTCGTCCGTCGGCCGGGGCCCGGTCCGTGGTGGGCCGTGTCCCGGAGGGCGGGTGCCCGGCACCGTCGGAGGAGGTGCCGGGCACCC
>NZ_BJMM01000078.1 GCF_006539165.1 Streptomyces cacaoi
CCGCCGCGCTCGTCATCCCGGCAGTTCGGCCTCCACCAGATCCGCCGCCAACCGGGAACCATCCCCCGCCACGGTCCGCTCCCGCTCCGCCGCACAGCGCGCGGCCACAGCCGGATCATCGGCAAGACGCGATACAGCGGCCCGCAGCGCCAGCGGGGTGGCGTCGGCGGTGTCGAGCCGCTCGGCGACGCCGAGCTGGACCAGCTGCTCGGCGTTGTCGAACTGGTCAGCAGCCTGCGGCACGCACAACATCGGAGTACCCGTCACCAAACCCTCCTGAGCACCGCCGGCTCCGGCGTGGGTGATGAACAAGTCGGCCTGCCGCAGCACATCCAGCTGCGGCACCCATGAGTGGACCTCGACATTATCGGGCAGGGGGCCGAGCTCCTGCTCGGTGACCTGTCTGCCGACCTGGAGCACCAGGTGCCAGCCGGGCAGCGCGGCGAAGGCCGCCGCGCAGGCACGGTAGAAACCGGGCTGCTTGGTGAAGTTGGAGCCCAGCGACACCAACGCGATCCGCTTGCTGCGGGCAGCCTCCGGACGCTGCCAGGTGCCCTGGCCGGTCCGGTCGCCCTGGCAGGCACCGACGAAGCTGTAGCGGCGGGTATCCACCCGCTCCGCATACGGCTGAAGGGCCGGGGTGATGAGGACGAGCGAGCGTGGGGGGCGGCTCATGAACGTGTCCGGGTCGGTGCCAGCGAGGCCGTTCGCGGCGAGCCAGGAGTCCCAGCGGGCGTAGTGGTCGCGACCGCGTGCGGTGGACTTCAGCTCCTGCGCCAGCCGCGCGCCGACCTCCTCCTCGTACCCCTCCCAGGGCACCAACTGGGGGGAGAGCTGTATGTAGGGCACGCCCCAACGGTGCGCGAGCAGCTGGGCCGCCCAGCCGGAGAAGTCGCTGAGGACCAGGTCAGGGACGTCCTCCCGGTAGAGCTCGGCGAGCTGCGGGAGCGCCTGCACGGCGTCTTGCAGGAACAACTCGGCGACATCCAGCCGAGTCTCACCCCATGCCTCCGGGTCATCCCCGGCGGCGGGCAGCGTGGATTTCCATATGCGCGGTTCGGCGCCGGTGGCGCTGACCCGGGCGACGAAGTCGCCCTCGTCGGGAATGGCGTAGCTGACGCGGTGGCCGCGGGCGACGAGTTCCCGCATGATGCCCAGGCTCGGGTTCACATGGCCGTGGTGGGCGATGCTGACCATGGCGAGATGGCGGGTGGGGCGGGCGTCGGTCGGGGCGGTGCGTTGCGACATGGGTGTGTCCTGCCGGGGTGCGGGGGGGCGGTCACGGTGGCGGGCGGTGGGCGGGCCGGTTGTGGCCGGTGGTGGCCGGTGGTGTCAGTCGTGCTCTCGGGTGGCGTACACCATCGAGTGGCGCAGGACCTCCGGGATGTTGGCGGCGCTCTCCGTCGTCACCGTGAAGCCCTGGGCATCGAGGATCGCGAGGGTCGCGTCCAGGCGGCCGTCCAGGTCCTGCACCTCGATGACGCACTGCCGTACGCGCTGCCAGTCCGGGGTGTCGAGGCCCTGCATGACCTCCAGTTCCGCGCCCTCCACATCGATCTTGAGCAGGTCGATCGGGGCGTCGGGGTCCCAGTCGCGCAGCGCGTCGGACAGCCGGTGCACCTCGGCCTCCACCTCGACGCTGCCCATGATGCGGTCCACGGCGCCGTGGCCGAACTGCTCGACGACGAGTTGTTCGTTGGGCTTCTTCTGCTCCGGGTACCGCGTCGAATTTCCGGCCAGCGCGGGGTAGTAGGTGAATGTCACCCGCTCCTCGGGCCGCTTGCCGAGGGCCGCCCGCACTGCTTTGACGTCCTTCACGCCGTGGTTGTCCAGGTTTTCCAGGAGGGCCTGGTGGATCGCGGGGATCGGCTCGAAGGCCAGGATCTGCGCGCCCGGGGATTCCCGCGTGACGAAAAGGGAGAACATTCCCACGTTCGCGCCGACGTCCACGATCCGCGGGGAGTCGGGGAGCCGGATGCCGTGCTTGAGGTATTCGCGTTCGACGAACACCTCGTGGTAGATGAAATGGATCTCGGTGAAGAGCGCGTCCTCCACCCGCGGTACGCAGACGGAGAACCCGTCGGCGACCTCGATCGATTCGGTCTCGCTCATGCGTGCTCCCCAAGTGGTGACTCGCTGTGTCCCGTCCCGCGTCGACCCCTCGCGCGTCGTCCTGTCATGCGTCGTCCCGTCATGCGTCGTCCCCTCACGCGTCCCAGGTGACCGGGAGGCTCCGCACCCCGTAGATGTCCGCCGTCGCCGGGCGCAGGTCGACCTCTTCGGCCGGTACGGCCAGGCGCAGCGCGGGGAGGCGGTCGAGCAGGGCGCGGAAGGCGACGCGCATTTCCACGCGGGCCAGCTGCGCTCCCAGGCACAGGTGGATGCCGTGGCCGAAGGCCAGGTGCCCGCCGTCTTGCCGGTGCAGGTCGAGTACGTGGGGGTCGGCGAAGCGCTCCGGGTCGCGGTTGGCGGCGTTGTAGGCCAGCACGACCGTCGTGCCGGCCTTGATGGTCCGGCCGCCGAGTTCGACGTCTTCCAGCGCCGTGCGCATGAAGGTCATGGCGACGCTCAGGTACCGCAGCAGCTCCTCCACGGCGCGGTCGGTGAGTGCGGGGTCGTCGCGCAGCGCGGCCAGTTGCCGCGGGGTGTGCAGCAGGGCGAAGGTGCCGAGGCTCAGCATGTTCGCGGTGGTGTCGAAGCCGGCGGCGAGCAGGAGCAGGGCGACGCCCTGGAGTTCCTCGTCGCTCAGGTCACTGTCGGTCAGGTCGCTGAGCACGTCGTCGGTGGGGTTCGCGCGCTTGGCTCTCACCAGTTCGGCGAGGTGGTAGCGGGTGGCGGTGTAGCCCTCGATCAGCTTGTCCTCGCGGGTCTCGCCGCCCAGGAAGGACTCGACCTGCTCCTGGAAGGTGGCCCGGTCCTGCTCGGGTACGCCCAGGAGATCGCAGATGACGGTGGCGGGGATGGCCTTGGCGAACGCGGGGACCATGTCCACCGGGGGGCCGGCCTTCTCCATGGCCTCCAGGCGGTCGTGGGTGATCTGCTCGATGCGTTCGGTGAGCAGCCGCATCCGCCGCGCGGTGAACTTGCCGACCAGCAGTTTCCGGTAGCGGCTGTGCCGTGGGGCGTCCATGTGGAGGAACTCGCCGGGCGGGGCCGAGGGCACCTCGTGGTCGGCCACGTTGGCGAGTTCGGTGCGGGAGCTGAAGCGCGGGTCGGCCAGGACCGATCTGACGAGGTCGTATCCGGTGATCATCCAGCCGGGTTGTCCGCCGGGGTGGGTGTAGCGGCTGATGGGGCCGTGCCGCCGGGCGTCGAGCAGCTGTGCCGGCGGGTCGAAGAAGCAGCCCTCCTCGCGCTCGATCGGGAGAGTGGGGACGGTGTGCTGGGGTTCGTCCGTGGCAGGTTCACCCATGGCCGTGCCTCATCCCGCGGCAGCGTGTGGGTGACGGTTCGCTCCGGCTGTGTTGCATTCCCTCGCTCCTTTCGGTTCCGGACCGGTCCGCGGCTTCATGTCGACGGGACGGTCACGCTCTTCTCCCAGTGCATGCCGTCCTGGCTGACGACCAGGCCGTCCGCACTGAGCGGGGTGTCGTCGGCCGCTTCGCCGAAGGCCGCCTGCAGTTGGATGCGGTGCCCCTCCCAGTGGATGCCCCTCGACTGTTCCAGGAGGTCCTTCTTGCGCTGGTCGCGGTAGGCGTCGGAGGTCATCGCCGCCTCGTTGGAGGCGCCGCCGCCGACGAGCCCGACGAACGCCTGGGCGCCCGGCGCGGCCTCCCGGGTGACCCGCCTGGCCTCGTCGAAGTACTGCTGCTCGTCGCGGTTGACGTCGTAGAAGGTGACGAGGAAGTCGTGGAAGACCTGGTACTCCTTGCGGTACCGGGCCTCGTACTCCGCGAAGCACTCGCGCTCCTCCAGATCACCGCTGAGCGCGGTGTTGAGGGAGCGGGCGGTCAGCAAGGCGCTGTAGGTGGCCAGGTGGACGCCGGAGGAGAACAGCGGGTCGATGAAGCCCACGCTGTCGCCGACCAGGGCCATCCCCGGGCGCCAGAAGGTCTCGTGGAGGTAGGACCAGTCCTTGCGGACGCGGACCTCGCCGTAGGGGCCGTCGGTCACCCGCCGCGCATCGGACAGGTAGTCGGCGATCAGCGGGCAGTCCGCGATCAGCGCGGCCAGCGCCTGGGACCGGTCGCCGCGGATCCGGTCCGCGCTGTCCTTGTGGACGACGGCACCGACGGAGGTGAGGGTGTCGTTGAGCGGGATGTACCAGAACCAGCCCGAGGGGAAGGCGGCGCAGGTGATGTTGCCGGAGTTGGGCGGGGGCAGCCGCCGACCGCCCTCGAAGTAGCCGAACAGGGCGATGTTCTGGAAGAACTGCGAGTAGCGGCGCTGCCCGCCGATCTGCCCCTGCAACCTGCTCTGGTTGCCGGAGGCGTCGACCACGAACCGCGCGTGGGCCTCACGTTCGGCGCCGTCCGGGTCCGCGTACCGCACGCCGCACACCCGGCCGTCGTCCTCCAGGATGTCGCGCACTGCGCAGCGTTCGCGCACCTCGACGCCTTTGCGGCGGGCGTTGTCGAGGAGCATCTGGTCGAACTTCGCGCGTTCGACCTGATACGCGTAGGAGGTCGGCCCTGCGAACTTCTCCGAGAGCGCGAAGTCGAAGGACCAGGGCTCGGTGTTGGAGCCCCAGCGGAAGGTGCCGCCGCGTTTGCGCACGAACCCGGCGTGCTCCAGTTCCTCGGTGAGGCCGAGGAGGCCGCAGATCCCGTGCACCGTGGAGGGCAGCAGGGACTCGCCGATCTGGTAGCGGGGGAACTCCTCCTTCTCCAGCAGCAGCACCCGGTGGCCCTGCATGGCGGTGAACGCCGCCACGGTCGAACCTGCGGGGCCGCCTCCGACGACGAGTACGTCGTGGACCTTGCCGTCGGTGGGATGTGTCATGAGGAAGGTGCCTCTCTTCCGGATCGGGTCACGGGTGTCCGCCGTCGCCCACCGGCAGCACGTGGCCGGGCAGTTGGATCGGGTCGCCCAGGACGACGGCGATGTCGCGCGGTCCTTCGTAGGGTTCGCGGGCGTGGGCGGTGCGGATGTTGTCGACGAGGAGGACGTCGCCCTGCTGCCATGGCTCGCCGACGGTGAACCGGTCGTAGACGGCGTTGATGCCGTCCACCGTGGCGGCGGTCACGGGGGTGCCGTCGCCGGCCGCGGTGTCGAAGGGGAGCCCGTCGGGGCCGTAGACGTCGGTGAGGTAGCCGCGGACAGCCGGGTCCATGGTGAGCCCGTTGAGGAAGGCGATCTGGTTGAACCAGCAGGGCTCGCCGGTGGCCGGGTGGCGCACCACGGCGGTGCGGCGCTGCCGGGTGGCGAGTCGGCCGTCGGGCAGCCAGGCGTGCTCGATCCCGGCGGCGGCACAGTAGGCGTCGACGGCCGAGCGCTCGGTGGTGCGGAACGCGTCGGCCCAGGCGAGCCCCACGTCGTGGTACATGCGGCGCAGCAGCCAGCCGTGCCGCTCAAAGGGGGCGACGAGGTCGGGTGGCAGCGCGGCGAGGACCCGCTGGGAGTCGGCGACGGTGGTGCGGCCTGCGCTGCCGGGTGCGGTCAGGCAGCCGAAGAGGAGGGTGCCGGGGACGGTGGCGGCGTAGCTCAACTCGTGGTGCATGCACATCGGTTCGTCGGCGGGCCAGTGGCTGCCGGAGTGGACGTACGGGGTGTGGGTGGTGCGGGGCGCGAAGCCCTCGCGCTCCGTCATCGCCTCGATGGCCAGGGCCGCGGCGACCTCGCCGACGTCGCCGGGGGTGCGCACGCCCAGGCCGCGCAGCAGGACGGCGCCGGACTCGGCCAGCGCGGCGCGGGCTGCGGTGCGGTGCGCGGCGGCTCGCGCGGCGGGATCGGGTCCTTCGCGGGTGTCGAGTACGCGCAGCGGGGCGGGCGCGGCCGGTGGGTGCGCGGTGGCAGGCGGCGGGGCGGGGGCTGCCGGAGTGTGCGGCCCGGTCGGCTGCGGGGACGTGCGGTCGAGGAGGGCTGCGACGTCGGCGACCGTAGGGGTGTCCTTGAGGTCGGCGACGGTCACCTGGCGGTCGAGGGCGAGGGAGAGCCGGATCGCGGACAGTGAGGTGCCGCCGAGTTCGGCGAAGCGGGAGTCGCGGCCGATGTGTTCCTCGGGCACCTTCAGCAGCCGGGCCCACAGGGCGGCCACGCGGCGTTCGGTGTCGGTGGCGAGGTGCGGGGTGCGCATTTCGGTGCCCGCGTCGGTGGCGGTGGCGGTGTGGCCTGTGTCCTCGCCGGGGCCCGTGGCGTGGGCGCGGGCGCGGTCGGTGAGGGCGATTTTGTCGATCTTTCCGTTGCCGGACAGAGGCAGCTCGCGGGTGCGGTGGAGCCGGGGCGGCACCATGTAGTCGGGCAGGGCCGCGGCCAGGGCGCGCGCTACGCCGTCGCCGTCGGGGGCTTCTTCGCCGGTGTAGTAGGCGACGAGTTGGGGAGCGTCCTGGGTGCCGGCGACGACGACGGCGCCGTCGCGCACCCCGGGCACCCGGAGCAGCTGGTCCTCGATCTCGCCGATCTCGATGCGGAATCCGCTGATCTTCACCTGGGAGTCGCGCCGCCCCAGGCATTCCAGCTCGCCGGAGGGCAGCCGGCGGCCGTAGTCGCCCGAGCGGTAGAGGCGCTCGCCGGGGCGGTGGGGGTCGTGGCCGTAGACGGCGGCGGTGCGGTCGGGGTCGTTGACGTAGCCGCGGCCGACGCAGACGCCGGCGATGACGATCTCTCCGGGCGCGCCGACGGGCACCAGGTGGAGCTGCTCGTCCATGACGTACACGCGGCAGTTGCGCACGGTCTCGCCGAGCGGCACGGAACGGTGGGCGGGCAGCGCGTGCATGACGCCGTGGTTGGAGTCGTCGCTGACCTCGGTGAGCCCGTAGCAGTTGACGAGGGGGACGCCGGGGAAGGCGGCGAACCAGCGGCGCACCAGTTCCTTCTTGAGCGCTTCCCCGGTGACGGCCATGACGCGCAGGTCGGGCAGTGCGGCGCGGCCGTCGGGTGTCTCGGCGAGGAGGAGTTCGAGGTAGGTCGGCACCAGCTGGGCGACCTGGACGCGGTGGCGGGCCATCAGGTCGAGGAAGCGGCGCACGTCGAGCACGGCCTCCTGCTCGACCAGCAGGGTGCTGCCGCCCAGCAGCAGCGGGGAGACCAGCTGCCACAGGGAGATGTCGAAGCACTGCGGCGCGGTCTGCGCGACCGTGTCGCCCTCCTGGACGCCGAGATCCTCGATCTTGGCGAAGAGGTGGTTGAGGAAGCCGTCGTGCTCGCACAGTGCGCCCTTGGGTTCGCCGGTGGAGCCCGAGGTGAAGTACAGGTACGCCAGTTGGTCACCGGCCACGGGGATGCCGGGGTCGTGGCGGGGGCCGTCGGCTCCGGTGACCTCGCACACGTCCATGCGGTGCACCTCGTCGCGGCCGTCGAGCGCCTCGTCCAGGGGCGGGACGTCGGGGTCGGCGAGGACCCAGCGGCACTCGGCGCGGGTGAGGGCCTTGGCGATGCGCCCGGCGGGGAATCCGGGCTCCAGCGGCAGGTAGCAGCCGCCCGCCTTGAAGACGGCGAGCACGGCGGCGAGCCAGTGCGGGGTGCGCTCGGTGACGACGGCCACCACGTCCTCGGGGTGCAGCCCTTGCCGGTGCAGCGCCCAGGCGATCTTGTTGGCGTCCTCGTTGATCTCGCGGTACGTCCGGGTGGCGGGGCCGTGCACGACGGCGACCGCGTCGGGGTGGCGGCGCACGCGCTCCTCGAAGAGTTCGTGGAAGCGGCGTCCGGGCAGCGGCCGTACGGGGCCGGAGCCGGCGGCGACGGCCTCGTCGGTCTCCGCCTCGGAGAGCAGCCCGTGCCGGGTGTGCGGCGCGTCGGGGGCGCCGGTCAGCAGGTCCAGGGCGCGCCGGAGGTAGCGCTCCAGGCGCTCGGCGGGGATGTGGGGCTGCGCGCCGGTGCTGTCCCAGGCTTCCTCGGCCTCCTGGCGTCCCTGCGTGGTGGCCGTGCGCCGGATCAGGTCGCGCCAGGTGTCGTCGGGCGGCAGCGTGGGCGCGCCCAGGACCACCGAGGCGACCTTGAGCCGTGCGGCGCGCCACACGTCTTCGGCGTCGGCGCCGCAGGAGCGGGCCAGCGCGGCGACGGCCTCCGTACGCTTCTCGGCCGCGTCCCGTGCGGCGCCGTCGGGGGCGCGGGGGGCGGTGTCCTGCATGAGCTTCCTCCTGCTGTTCGGTGGAACGGCACGGGCGGCCGGCTGTGGGGAGGGTCCTGGCGGGGCTAGCCGTCCTGCGTTCCGTCCAGCTCGGCGGCCACGATGTCCCAGATCTGCCGGGCGACCTCGGGGTTCAGCAGCATCTCGCGGTGGGAGCAGTCGAGCGTGTGCTCCCGGATCTCGCCGGCGACGAAGGGGTGCCACAGGGCGGCCTTCGGGTCCGCGTCGGCGGAGAGCAGCAGCAGGTCGCCGGACGCCTTCCGGGTCCGGTGCGCCAGCAGGATCTTCGTGTTGTTGCGTACGACCCTCACGTACGCCTCGTGCTCCTCGCCGGTGAGCGCCCCGGCCACCGTGTCCTCCTGCTCGGCGAAGGCGGCGCGCTGCTCCGTGGTGGGGGCACCGTCCATCGGGCTCGCGTCCAGCACGGCCTGGAGCGCCACCTCCTCGCCGGCGTCGCGGAGTTGGGCGGCCATCTCCTGGACGACGTTCCCGCCGAACGACCAGCCGAGCAGCCGGTAGGGGCCGGTGGGCTGCACGGTGCGGATCTGTGCGACGTAGTCGGTGGCCATCTGCGACAGCGAGTCGGGCAGTGCGCCCGCGCCTGTGTCCGCGTTCGCGTCCCCGTCCGTGTCCCGGCCGGTGTCCGGGACGGTGTCCGCGCCCCGGGGCCGCAGGGCGTAGAGCGGGTACTGGTCCGGCACGCAGTTTGCGAGCCAGCCGTACTCCCAGCCGAGCCCCAGCACGGTGTGCACGCAGAAGATCGGTGTCTGGTCGCCGGTCGAGCGCATGGGCACGAGCACTTCGGCGGTCCTGTGCCGGCTGCCCTGGGCGATCCGGTCGAGGACACCGGCGACGGTGGGCGCCGCGAACACCGACCGGACGGAGATCTCCGCGTCGAGGACCGCCCGGATGCGGTTGACCAGCCGCACCACCAGCAGCGAGTTCCCGCCCAGCTCGAAGAAGCTGTCGTCGATCCCGACGGACGGCACCTCCAGCACCTGCTCGAAGATCGAGCAGAGCAGCTGCTCGCGCAGGGTGACCGGACCGCGTCCGCCCGGTCCGGGGCGGGCTGAGCGGTCGGGGGCCGGGAGCGCTGCGCGGTCCAGCTTGCCGTTCGCCGTCAGCGGCAGTTCGTCCAGGACGACCACGGCCGACGGCACCATGTACTCCGGCAGCCGGTCCGCCGCGAACTTCCGCACCGACGCTGCCAGCCTCGCCCTGCCGTCGCCGGTACGGGTGCCTGCGCCTGCGGCGACGGCATAGGCCACCAGGCGCGGGGAGCCGGGCGCGTCCTCCCGTACGACGACGGCCGTCTGCGCCACGCGCTCGTGCCCGGCCAGTGCCGCCTCGATCTCGCCCGGTTCGATCCGGAACCCGCGCATCTTGACCTGGTCGTCGACGCGGCCGACGAACTCCAGCCGGCCCGCGGCGTCCCACCGGGCCACGTCCCCCGTGCGGTACATCCGCTCGCCGACCGGGCCGAACGGGCAGGCCACGAACCGTTCGGCCGTCAGTCCCGGGCTGCCCAGATAGCCCCGGGCCAGCCCGGCGCCCGCCACGTACAACTCCCCCGCCACGGCCGGCGGCACGGGTCGGAGCCCCTCGTCGAGCACGTAGGCCCGGATGTTCCACAGGGGTCGTCCGACCGGCACGGTCTCGCCGTCCAGCTCCGGATCGCACTGCGCGGAGGTGACGGCGACGGTGGCTTCGGTGGGCCCGTAGAGGTTGTGCAAGGGAACGCCCAGCAGCGCATGGCAGCGGTCGCGCACCGGTGCGGGCAGCGCCTCCCCGATGCACAGGACGGCGCGCAGGCTGGTGCACCGCTCCATGGCCGCTTCTTCCAGAAACGTCCGCAGCACGGAGGGGACGAGTTGGACGACGGTCACGCCTTCCCGCTCCATCAGCTCGGTGAGGTAGCGGGGGTCCCGGTGCCCGTCGGGCCGGGCCAGCACCATTCCGGCGCCGGCCAGCAGCGGCCAGAACAGCTCCCATACGGAGGCGTCGAAACCGAACGAGGTCTTCTGGAGGATGCGGTCGGCGGAGTCGAGGCGGAACTCCTTCTGCATCCACGCCAGTTGGTTCACCACCCCGTGGTGCGGGACGGTGACGCCCTTCGGGCTGCCGGTGGAGCCGGAGGTGTACATCACATACGCCGGGTGGCCGGGCCGCAGCGGGGCCGTCCGGTCGGTGTCGGTGACCGGGCGGGTGTCGGCCGCGTCCAACGCCTCGCGGACCGCGGGGTCGTCCAGGGCGATCCACTCGGCCGCCGCGGGCGCCGGCCCGGAGGGGCCGGCGGGGCCCCGCAGCCGGGAGGCCAGGTCCGCCGTGCTCACCACGGCCACCGGGGAGGCGTCGGCGAGCATGTGCTCCACGCGCTGGGGCGGCTGGTCGGTGTCGACGGCCAGGTAGGCGGCGCCGGTCTTGACGGCGGCCAGGAGGGCGACGACCTGTGCCACCGAGCGGTCCATGGCCACGCCGACCACGGTCTCAGGGCCCGCGCCACGGTCGATCAGGTACCGGGCGAGCCGGTTCGTCCGCGCGTCCAGCTCGGCGTACGAGACCCGCTCCTCCTCGGCGTACAGGGCCGTGGCGTCGGGGGTGCGTGCGGCCTGCCGGTGGAGGAGTTCGGCGAGGGTGGCGTCCGGCACCGGGTGGGCGGTGTCGTTCCACTCTTCGAGGACCCGCCGCCGTTCCGCACCGTCGAGCAGGTCGATGGCGTGCACGGGCGTGGCCGGATCCGCGGTGACCGCCTCCAGGACCCGTACGAGCCGGGCCATCAGCGTCTCCACGGTGGACTGGTCGAACAGCTCGGCGGCGAACACCGTCCCGCCCTCCAGGCCCGCCGGCGCGCCGCTCTCGTCGAACCGCTCGTGGACCTCGATGTCCAGGTCGAACCTGGCCGACGGCAGGCCGGTGTCGTCGTCGGTCACCCGCACCCCGGGCAGCTGCGGCACCGACCGGGGGTTGTTCTGCACGGCGAGCAGGACCTGGAACAGCGGGTGCCTGGCCATCGAGCGGGCCGGTGCCAGTTCCTCCACCAGCCGCTCGAACGGAACGTCCTGGTGCTCGAACGCCTCCAGCCCCGTGGCACGCACCCGGTCGAGCAGTTCCGCGAAGTCCGGGTCGCCGGACAGGTCGGTCCGCATCACCAGGGTGTTCGCGAAGAACCCGACGAGCTTGTCCAGGCCCTGGTCCAGCCGCCCGGCCACCGGGCTGCCGAGCACGATGTCCCGCCCCGCTCCGCTCTTGGACAGCAGCACCGAGACCGCCGCGTGGAGCAGCATGAACATCGTCACGCCCTGCTCCAGAGCCAGTTCGGCCAGTCGGGCGTGCAGTCGTGCCGGTATCCGCAGCGGCACCCATCCCCCGCGGCGACTCGCCACGGCCGGCCGCGGCCGGTCCACCGGGAGGGCGAGCTCCTGCGGAGCGCCGCTCAGTTGGGCCTTCCAGTACGCCACCTGCTGGGTGAGCACGCTGTCCGGGCGGTCCGTGTCGCCCAGCAGCTCCCGCTGCCACAGCGTGTAGTCGGCGTACTGCGCCGGCAGCGGCTCCCAGCGCGGCGCGTGCCCGGCGTGCCGGGCCGCGTACGCCTCCGACAGGTCCCGCCACAGCGGACCCATCGACCATCCGTCACCGGCGATGTGATGGAGGACCAGCGAGAGGGCCCACTCCCCCGCCCGGCCTTCCTCGGCGGCGGACGGGTCGCCGTCGGTGAGGCGGTACAGATCGGCCTTCAGGGGCAGTTCGGCGGCGAGGTCGAAGGTGCGGGCGGCGAGCGCGCTGCGGCGCTCCGCCAGCTCGGCGGCCGTGACGGTGGTCGTCGGCAGTTCGATGACCACCTCGTCGGCGGGGTGGACGAACTGGGTCGGCTGATCGCCCACCAGCGGGAAGGTGGTCCGCAGGCTCTCGTGCCGGGCCACCACGTCGGCCAGGGCCGCACGCAGGGCTACGGTGTCCAGCTGCCCGGACAGCCGCAGCAGCAGGCAGATGTTGTAGAGGTGGTTGGGGCCCTCCAGCCGGTCCAGGAACCACAGGCGGCTCTGCCCGTAGGACACCGGCAGCACGGAGGGCCGGGGCATGGGCACCACCGGGGGCCGTACCGGCCCGGTGGCCTGCGCCAGCTTCCGCAGGAGTCCGGCCGGGGTCGGCGCGTCGAACACCGCCCGTACGGAGATCTCGGCGCCGAGGACAGCGCGGACGCGGCTGACGAGCCGCACCGCCAGCAGGGAGTGGCCGCCCAGGGCGAAGAAGTCGTCCTCGGGGCCGACGCGCTGCACCCCGAGCACACCGGCGAAGACGGTGCACAGGAGCTCTTCGCGCGGGGAGGCCGGGGCGCGTCGGGGGTCGGTCGCCGCGGTGGGCTCGGGCGCCGGCAGGCCGGCGCGGTCCACCTTGCCGTTCGCGGTCAGGGGCAGCCGGTCGAGCACCGTCACGTAGGAGGGCACCAGGTGGTCCGGCAGCCGCTGGGCCACGAACTCCCGCAGCCTGGAGGGCAGTTCCGGCCGGTCGCCGCGGTCGGTGCGGTCGGCCGGAACCACGTACGCTGCCAGGCGTTTGTCGTCCGGGCCGTGCTCGTGGACGGTGACCACGGCCTGGGCGACCTCGGCGTGCGCGGACACGGCGGCCTCCACCTCGCCGGGTTCGGCGCGGAATCCGCCGATCTTGACCTGGTCGTCGACGCGGCCGGCGAACTCCAGCACGCCGTCGGCCCGCCACCGCACCACGTCGCCGGTGCGGTACATGCGGGCGCCCGCGTCCTCGAACGGGCAGGCCACGAAGCGTTCCGCGGTCAGCCCGGGACGGCCGGCGTAGCCGCGGGCGAGACCGTCGCCGGCGAGGTAGAGCTCGCCGGGCACACCGACGGGGGCGGGGCGCAGCGTTTCGTCGAGGACGTAGGCGCGGGTGCGGGCCAGGGGGCGGCCGATGGGGATGTCCCGGCCGCTGTCGACGTCGACGCGGCCGACGGGGTGGGTGTGGGTGTAGGTGGTGCTCTCGGTGGGCCCGTAGCCGTTGCTCAGGAGGGTGCCGGGCAGTGCGTCGAGCAGAGTGCGGCAGTGCTCGACGGAGAGCACGTCGCCGCCGGTCAGCAGGGAGCGCACCCCGCGCAGCGCCTGCACGTCGAGGTCGACGACCTGGTGCAGCAGTCCGGTGGGCAGCACGGCGACGGTGACGCGGTGTGCCGCCAGGAAGCTGCGCAGGGAGGCGACGGACGGTGTCCCGGCGGGGGCGACGGCGAGGGTGGCACCGTTGAGCAGGGTGATCCAGATCTCGAAGGTGGTGCAGTCGAACGACACGGACGCGAGGTGCGCCACCACGTCCCCTGCCCGCACGTCGGCGTAGTCGGCGGGGCGGACCAGCCGGTCGATGGCGCGGTGGGTGACGGCGACGCCCTTGGGGGTGCCGGTGGAGCCGGAGGTGTAGACGGTGTAGGCGGCGGCGTCCAGATGCGGGTGCGGCTCCGGGGGCGTGGCGTCCTCGGCGTCCACGGCGGCACGGGTCGCGGGGTCGTCCAGCAGCAGGCGGACGGGCGCGGCGGCCGTCGCGGGCTGCCGGGCGGCGATGTCGGTGGTGGTGAGCAGGACGACCGGGGCGGCGTCGCGGAGCATCATCTCGATGCGGGCCGCCGGGTATCCGGTGTCCACGGGCAGATAGGCGCCGCCCGTCTTCAGGACGGCGAGGAGCGCCGTGACCATCTGCGGCGAGCGGTCCATGACGACGGCCACGGACTGCTCGGGCCCGGCGCCGTGCCGCAGCAGGTGCCGGGCGAGCCGGTCGGAGGCGGCGTCGAGTTCGGCGTACGTGATGCGGGTGCCGTCGGCGACCAGGGCGGGCGCCTGCGGAGTGCGGGCTGCCTGCTCGCGGAACCGTGCCGGCACGGTCGCGGCCGGTTCGGAGCGGCCGGTGGCGTTCCACTCGGTCAGGACGCGGTGGCGTTCGGCGGCGTCCAGCGGGTCGATGCTGCGGACCCGCTGCCGCGGGTCGGCGGCGACCGCGTGCAGGACGTGCAGCAGCCGGGCGGCGAGGGTCTCGGCGGTGGCGCGGTCGAAGAGGTCGGCGGCGTAGGTGAGGCCGCCGTCGACACCGGCGGGCCGGCCCTCCTGGTCGAAGCGTTCGGCGACCTGGAAGTCGAGGTCGAACTTGGCCCCGGGCACCTCGGTGTCGATGCCTTCGATGTGCAGGCCCGGCAGGTCGACGGTGGCGTCGGGCACGTTCTGCACGGCCAACATGACCTGGAAGAGGGGGTGGCGGGCCGTGGACCGGGCCGGCGCCAGTTCCTCCACGAGCCGTTCGAACGGCACTTCCTGGTGCCCGAGCGCGCCCAGCGCCGACCTGCGTACCCGGCCGAGCAGTTCGGCGAAGGTGGGGTCGCCGGACAGGTCGGTGCGCAGCACCAGGGTGTTGACGAAGAAGCCGACCAGCTCGTCGGCGGCCTCATCGGTGCGGCCGGCGACGGGGCTGCCCAGCGGGATGTCCTCGCCCGCCCCGAGCCGGGAGAGCAGCACGGCGACGGCCGCCTGCCACACCATGAACATCGTCACGCCTTGTGCGGCGGCCAGTTCGGCCAGCGCGCCGTGCAGCTCGGCCGTCGCCCGCAGCGGCACCCAGCCGCCCTCGCGGCTCGCGACCGCGGGCCGCGGCCGGTCGGTGGGCAGGGTCAGCTCCTCCGGGATGCCGTGCAGCGCGTCCTTCCAGAAGGCCACCTGGCGGTTGAGCGGGCTGTCCGGGTCGTCGGAGCCGCCGAGGAGCTCGCGCTGCCACAGGGTGTGGTCGGCGTACTGCACCGGCAGCGGTTCCCAGCGCGGGGCGTTCCCGGCGCGGCGTGCGGCGTAGGCGGTGGACAGGTCGCGCAGCAGCGGGCCCATGGACCAGCCGTCGGCGGCGATGTGGTGGGTGACGAGGACGAGCACCGCCTCGGGCGCGTCTCCCGAGGCCGCTTCCTGGACGTCGAACAGGGTGGCCCGCACGGGGAGTTCCCCGGCGAGGTCGAAGACATGACCGGCGGCCCGGGCGATCCGCGCGTCGAGTGCGCTGCGGGGGACGGGCACGACGTCCAGCTGCGCGTGTGCCTCGTCGGCAGGGACGACCTGCTGGTGCGGATCGCCTTCCCGCTGCGGGAAGCGGGTACGCAGGCTCTCGTGCCGGCCCACCACGTCGGCCAGGGCCGCCCCCAGCGCGCCGGCGTCGAGGCGGCCGGTCAGCCGCAGCACGAGGGGGATGTTGTAGAGCGCGCTGGCGCCTTCGAGGCGGTCAACGAACCACAGGCGGCGCTGCGCGTACGACAGCGGCAGCCGCTTGGGCCGCGCCCGTGGGGTGAGGGCCGGCCGGGCCGGGGCGGCTCCGGCCGCGTCGATCGCCGCGGCCAGTCGGGCGACGCTGGGCGTCTCGAAGACGGCGTGCACGGGGATCTCCACACCGAGGACGGCCCGGATGCGGCTGACGAGGCGGACGGCGAGCAGCGAGTGCCCGCCGAGCGCGAAGAAGTCGTCGTCCACCCCCACCCGGGGCACGCCCAGCACGTGCGCGAAGACGGAGCACAGGAGTTCCTCGCGCAGCGACGGCGGGCGGCGCGGCGCACCGGCGGCGACGGTCTCGGGGGCGGGCAGCGCCGTGCGGTCGACCTTGCCGTTGCCGGTCAGCGGCAGCCGGTCCAGGGTGACCACGGCGCTCGGCACCAGGTGGTCCGGCAGCCGGGCCGCGACGTGGTCGCGGAGCGCGTCGCCCGGCTCGGCGGCATCGGCTGCCGCTACCACGTAGGCCACCAGGCGCTTGTCGCCCGGGGTGTCCTCGCGAACGGTCACCACGGCCTGAGCCACGGCCGGATGTGCCCCGAGCGCCTGCTCGGCCTCGGCGGGCTCCACACGGAACCCGCGGATCTTGACCTGGTCGTCGACGCGGCCGACGAACTCCAGCACGCCGTCGGCCCGCCACCGCACCACGTCACCGGTGCGGTACATGCGGGCGCCCGCGTCCTCGAACGGGCAGGCCACGAAGCGTTCCGCGGTCAGCCCGGCGCCGCCGACGTAGCCGCGCGCCAGGCCGGCTCCGGCGATGTACAGCTCTCCGGCGACTCCCGCCGGGACCGGGTCCAGGGCGTCGTCGAGGACGTACATGCGGGTGTTGTCCATGGGCCGGCCGATGGGGACGACCTCGCCGATCTCCTCGGGGTCGGTCAGCGGGATCTGGGTGCCGATGACGGTGACCTCGGTGGGGCCGTAGCTGCTGCGGACGACGATGCCGGGGACGGCTTCGAGGATCTGCCGCACGGCGGCCTTGGGGACGACATCGGCGCCGGTGAGCACCTCGCGGACGCCGGTGAAGGCGCCCGGGTCCTCCTCGGCGATGACGCGGAAGAGGCCCGCCGTCAGATGGACGTGGGTCAGCGCGTGCCGGGCGACGAGGGAGCGCAGCCGCGCCGCGTCGAGGCGGCCCGGCGGGGCGATGACGAGTTCGCCGCCGGTGAGCAGCCGTACCCACAGCTCCACGGTGGAGCCGTCGAAGGTGTGCGGCGCGGCGAACAGGCCGCGGGCGGTGCCGGGGAACTGCCAGCAGCGGTCGGCGGCGAGGTCGGCGATGTCCCGGTGGGTGATCGCGATGCCCTTGGGCTCGCCGGTGGAGCCGGAGGTGAACATGAGGTAGGCGAGCTGGTCGGGCAGGCTGCGCCCGGCGACGGCGGTGGCCGGGCGGTCGGCCCAGGCGGTGCCGCCCGCGTCGGCGACGACCACGGTCGTGACGCCGTCGCGCACTCCCTCCGCGTACTCTCCGTCGGCCAGGCATATGCCGGCGCCGGCGCGGTGCAGCACCTCGGCGATCCGCGGGGCCGGCTGGTCCGGGGCGACGGTGACGTAGGCGCCGCCGGCCTTGAGGATCGCCAGCAGCGCGACGACGAGGTCGCGGGAGCGGTCCATGACGACGCCGACCGGGGTCTCGGGCGCGACGCCGAGGCCGACGAGGTGGTGGGCGAGCCGGTTGGAGCGGGCGTCGAGTTCGCCGTAGGTGAGCTGTTCCGTGCCGCTGGTGAGCGCGACGGCCTGCGGGGCCCGGGAGGCGCGGATGGTGAACAGCTCCGGGACGGTCAGCGCCAGGGTGTCGCTGTGGGTGGCGTTCCACTCGGTGAGGACGCGCCGCCGTTCGGCGCGGTCGAGGAGGTCGACGCGGGCCACGGGCTGACGGGGGTCCGTGGCGACGGCGTCGAGCACGCGCAGCAGGCGCGTGACGAGGGTCTCGGCGGTGGCGGGGTCGAACAGGTCGGTGGCATAGGTGAGCCCGCCGGGCATGCCGTCCGGTTCGCCCGCGTCGTCGAAAAGCTCGATGACCTGGAAGTCGAGGTCGAACTTGGCCAGGGCGGCGACTCCCGGACGGGCTTCCACCTGGAGGCCGGGGAGCACCACGTCGCTCTGCGGGATGTTCTGCACGGCCAGCATGACCTGGAAGAGGGGGTGCCGGTCGGTGCGGCGGGCGGGGGCCAGTTCCTCCACGAGGCGGTCGAAGGGGATGTCCTGGTGTTCGAAGGCGCCGAGCGCGGCCTGCCGCACCCGGGCCAGCACCTCGGTGAAGTCCGGGTCGCCGGACAGGTCGGTGCGCAGCACGACGGTGTTGACGAAGAGTCCCACCAGGTCCTCGGCGGCCTCGTCCGTGCGGCCCGCGACGGGA
>NZ_BJMM01000079.1 GCF_006539165.1 Streptomyces cacaoi
ACCGGGAGCGAAGCACCGATCGTGCGGAGCCCCCCGGACACCAGGCCGACGGGGCCAAGGGACAAAGGAGCGAAGCACCGATCGTGCGGAGCCCCCGAATCCCCGGCCGCCGAGGCCAAGGGACAAAGGAGCGAAGCAACGAAGGGGCGAAGCGCCGACGAACCGTCGGGCGGAGCCATGACGCCCGGCCGACGAGGCCAACGGGGCCAGGGACGAAGCGGACACCCGGTCAGCACGGAACGACGAGCACCACAACGAGGCACAGCCAGCGCAGCGCCCTGGCATGGAGCCACCCCCTTACTAAGCTCGGCACCATGGCCGCCACCGAAGCTCCCGAAGCCCGCAGTGCCCGGATCCTGGTCGCGTCCAACCGCGGCCCCGTCTCCTACTCCCGTCCCGAGGAGAACGGCCCGCTCACCGCCAAGCGCGGTGGCGGCGGTCTCGTCTCGGGCCTTTCGGCGATCGGCCCGGAGGCCGGGGCGGTGTGGGTGTGCGCCGCGCTCGGCTCCGGCGACCGCGAGGCCGCGCGCCGCGCCGCCGAGCACCCGGACGGGCTGCTGGACCGCGCCGACACCGGCGGACAGGCCGTCCGCATGCTCGACATCCCGGAGGAGACGTTCCGTGCCGCCTACCACGGGGTGGCCAACTCGGTGCTGTGGTTCGTCCACCATCTGCTGTACCAGACGCCGTTGGAGCCCGCGTTCGACGTGGGGTTCGCGCGCGAGTGGGCCGAGTACGAGGCGTACAACACGGCGTTCGCGGACGCGCTCGCCGAGGAGGCGGGCAAGGACGCCGTGGTCCTCGTGCAGGACTACCACCTGACCCTGGTGCCGCAGCTGTTGCGGGAGCGCCGCCCCGATCTGCGCATCGGGCACTTCTCGCACACCCCGTGGGCGCCGCCGGACTACTACCGGATGCTGCCGGACGCCACCGCGGCGGCCGTGCTGCGCGGCATTCTCGGCGCCGACCGGGCCGCCTTCCTCACCCGCCGCTGGGCCGAGGCGTTCGCCGCGTGCTGTGCCCGGGTGCTGGGCGCCCGTGTGGAGGGCGAGGTGCAGGGAGGGGACGCGCTGCGCATCACCTACGAGGGCCGGACGACGCAGATCGGGGTGCACGGGCTCGGCGCCGACGCCGACTTCCTCCGGGAGCGGGCGCACCGCGACGACGTGGCCGAACGGCTGGCGCAGTTGCGCGAGCAGATCGGGCACGCGCCGGACGGCGCCGCCCGGCGCACGATCGTGCGGGTCGACCGTACGGAGCTGTCGAAGAACATCGTGCGCGGGCTGCACGCCTACCGGAGGCTGCTGGAGGACCGTCCGGAGTGGCGCGAGCGCGTCGTGCACCTCGCCTTCGCCTACCCGTCCCGCCAGGATCTGGCCGTCTACCGGGACTACACGGCCGAGGTCGCCCGCGTCGCCGAGGAGATCAACGACGCCTTCGGCGGCCCCGGCTGGACGCCCGTCCTGCTGCATGTGCAGGACGACTTCGCGCGCTCGCTGGCGGCCTACCGGCTCGCCGACGTCGCGCTGGTCAACCCGATCAGGGACGGGATGAACCTCGTCGCGAAGGAGATCCCCGTGGTCTCCGAGGAGGGCTGTGCGCTGGTGCTCTCGCGGGAGGCCGGGGCGTTCGAGGAGATGCGCCAGGACGCGATCGAGGTCAACCCGTACGACGTGACGGCGACGGCCGAGGCGCTGCACGCGGGGCTGACGATGGAGCGCGGCGAGCGGGCGGCACGGGCGGCGCGGCTGGCGACGGCCGCGACGGCCCTGCCGCCCAGCCGCTGGTTCCTCGACCAGCTGCACGCGCTGGGCGGCTGAGCCCGGTCCCCTTGGGCCGGGGCCGCGGGCGCCCCGGCCCCGAGGGGTCAGAGCGCGGCTTCGAGGGCGTCGAGGAGGGCGACGAGGCCCTCCGGCCCGGCGACGCGCAGATCGGCCCGGGCGGCCAGCTCCGGGACGGCCTCCCCGGTTCCGGCCGCGTCGCTGCACACCAGCAGCCCCTTCAGCCCGTCCTCGGCCCGCATCCGCTCGACGGCGGCGAAGGCGGCGAGGTCGCCGAGGTCGTCACCGGCGTACAGCACGGTCTCCGCCCGTGTCCGGGTGAGGAAGTCGCGCAGCGCGGCGCCCTTGTCGGCGCCGGGCGGGCGCAGCTCCAGGACCATCCGGCCGGGTTCGACGATCAGCCCGTGCCGCTCGGCGAGGGCGGTCAGCGGTGCCCGCAGCCGGCCGAGCGCGCCGTCCGGGTCGGCGGTGCGGCGGGTGTGCACGGCCAGGGCGCGGCCCTTGTCCTCGGTCCAGGTGCCGGGCGGTGCGCCGGCCTCGTCGAGCACGCCGGGCAGTTCGGTGCGTACGGCGTCGACGCCGGGCGGCGGTGGCGGCACCTCCACGGCGCCGGTCGCGCCGTCCCACCGCTCGGCGCCGTACGCGCCGAGCACGGTCACATGTTCCAGTTCGGGTACGGCGGTGAAGCCGCTGTAGCGGACGGCGTCCTGCGCCGGACGGCCGGTGATCACGACGACGGCGCACAGCCGCGGCGCGAGCCGGGCGAGCGCGGGCACGGCCTCGGGGTGGGCGCGCGCTTCGGCGGGGTCGGCGACGATCGGCGCGAGCGTCCCGTCGAAGTCGAGGGCCAGGACGGCGCGCTGTGGGGCGGCGAGCAGCGCCGCGAGCCCTTCCTTCCCTGCTGCGGTCACGGGGTGGGGCACAGGCATCGGCATGCCGTGACGATAAGCCAGCGGCGGCCGGTGCCGGGGCGTGCCGACGCGGCTCAGGCGGCGCGCGGCGCGTACTCCGGCAGCGTCCGCACGGGCGGCCGCTCCTCGGTACCGAGGGTGTGGGTGCGGGGTACGAACGAGCCCGGGGCGCCGGCGTCGGCTCCGGCGGCGCGTTCGAACTGGGTCAGGGAGAGCGCCCCGGGGAGCGCGGCGCCCGCGCGGGGCAGCCGGCGTTCGGCGGTGGCGCAGATCGCCGTGGCCATCCGGCCGAGCGCCTGCCCGTCCTGGTGCCGGTGGTGGCGCACCCCGACGTCGACCTGGGCGAGGGCGTCGAGCCCGGCCAGCTCCAGCGCGTCGACGAGGAGGCCCAGTTCGACGCCGTAGCCGACGGGGAAGGGCAGCCGTTCCAGCAGCTGCCGGCGGGCCGCGTACTCGCCGCCCAGCGGCTGGACGAAGCCGGCCAGCCGCGGCCAGTGCAGATTGATCAGCGGCCGGGCGACCAGCTCCGTGACCCGCCCGCCGCCGCCGGGGCTGTCGTGCAGCGGCCGGTCGTACATCGCCTTGACGAGCTGGAGCTGCGGGTCGGTGAGCAGCGGGCCGACGATGCCGGAGACGAAGTCGGCGGAGAACTCGCGCAGGTCGGCGTCCACGAAGCAGACGATGTCGCCGCCGGTCACCAGCAGCGAACGCCACATCACCTCGCCCTTGCCCGGCCGGGCGGGCAGCCGGGGCAGCACCGCGTCGCGGTGGACGACGCGGGCACCGGCCCGCGCGGCGACCTCGGCGGTGCGGTCGGTGGAGCCGGAGTCCATCACGACCAGTTCGTCGACCAGCGGAGCGCTCCGGCCGGCCAGCTCGCGGCGGATGACGGAGACGATCTCGCCGACCGTGTCCTGTTCGTCCAGCGCGGGCAGCACGACGCTGACGGTGCTGCCCGTGCGCCGCTTCGCGGCCAGCAGGCTCTCCAGCGGCCGGTCGGCGGCGCGCCAGGAGCGGCGCTGGAGCCAACGGCCCACTTCATCCAGCACGCGGATGCCCTTCCTCGGTTCCGTCTCGCGGTTCGGACGACTCTCTTGAGCCGTCACTCACGTCGGTTACAGTCTTGAACAACGCGCGTGACCTCCGCATGCCGGGGTGACGTGTGACAAACGCCGACGGCGCCCGCGCCGCCGTGCCATACCGAAGCTCATCCAGAGGGGCAGAGGGATCCGGCCCGTTGAAGCCCCGGCAACCATCCCGCGACCGCGTGCGGAGCGACCGCAGCGGACATCAGGTTCCGTGCACAGTGGACATTCCTGGCGGAACCCAGGCGAGACCGCCTCGTGGGGACGGTGCCAATTCCGGCCCGTGACGAGATACGCCACGGGGAAGATGAGGAGAAAGGGCCTCGCCTCCATGGCTGTGCAGACAGTTGCAAGCACCTCCCCCACTGATTCCCCCGCTGATTCCCCCGCCGGCTCCTCCGGTTCCGCAGAGCCCTCGCTGGGCGCCGCCGTCGCGCTCTCCTGTCGCGAGTGCGGCACCCGCACCGCGCTCGGCCCGCACTTCGTGTGTCTGGAGTGCTTCGGCCCGCTGGAGGTCGCCTACGAGCTGCCGGCCGGCGACCCGGCGGGGCTCCGCGAGCGGATCGAGGCAGGGCCCGCCTCGATGTGGAGGTACGCACCGCTGCTGCCCGTCCCGGCGGACGTGGCGGCCAAGCCCAATCTGAACCCGGGCTTCACCCCGCTCGTGCAGGCCGACCGACTCGCGGCCGAACTCGGCGTCACCGGCGGCCTGTACGTCAAGGACGACTCCGGCAACCCCACCCACTCCTTCAAGGACCGGCCCGTCGCCATCGCCCTGGAGGCGGCCCGCGCCTTCGGGCTCACCACGCTGTCCTGCTCCTCGACGGGCAACCTGGCCGGGGCCGTCGGCGCCGCCGCCTCCCGCGCCGGGCTGCGCAGCTGTGTGTTCATCCCCGACGGGCTGGAGCAGTCGAAGGTCGTGATGGCCGCCGTCTACGGCGGCGACCTGGTCGCGATCGACGGCACGTACGACGACGTGAACCGCTTCTGCTCCGAGCTGATCGGCGACCCGCTGGGCGAGGGCTGGGGCTTCACCAACGTCAATCTGCGCCCCTTCTACGCCGAGGGCTCCAAGACCCTGGCGTACGAGATCTGCGAGCAGCTCGGCTGGCGGCTGCCGGACCAGATCGTCATCCCCGTCGCCTCCGGCTGCCAGCTGGTGAAGATCGACAAGGGGCTCCGCGAACTGATCGCGCTCGGCCTCGTCGAGGAGAAGCCGTACCGGATCTTCGCCGCGCAGGCCGAGGGCTGTGCGCCGGTCTCCCGCGCGTTCAAGGACGGCTCGGACGTGCGTCCGGTCAAGCAGCCCGACACCATCGCCAAGTCCCTGGCGATCGGCGACCCGGCCGACGGTCCGTACGTCATCGACATCTGCAAGCGCACCGGCGGCGCCGTCGACGACGTGGACGACGCGCAGATCGTCGACTCCATCCGGCTCCTCGCCCGGACCGAGGGGGTGTTCGCGGAGACCGCGGGCGGCGTCACGCTCGGTGTCACCCGCAAGCTCATCGCCTCCGGAGCACTCGACCCGGCGCTGTCCACCGTCGTCCTCAACACCGGCGACGGGCTCAAGACGCTGGACGCCGTCGCGCCCACCGCCCGGCCCTCCGCGGTGATCGCCCCGTCGCTCGCCGCCTTCCGCGACGCCGGCCTCGCCTGACCGCGGCCGTTCCCTCCCGCGCCGTCCCCCGCACCCGCCCCGTTCAGTAAGGAAGAAGAGCATGAGCGTGAACGTCCGGATCCCGACCATCCTGCGCACCTACACCGGCGGGCAGGCCGAGGTCTCCGCCGAGGGCGCGAGCCTCTCCGAGGTGCTGGCCGACCTGGAGAAGAACCACGCGGGCATCTCGGCCCGCATCCTGGACGACACCGGCAAGCTGCGCCGCTTCGTGAACGTCTACGTCAACGACGACGACGTCCGCTTCGAGCAGGGCCTGGAGACGCCGACCCCGGACGGCGCCGGCGTCTCGATCATTCCCGCCGTCGCCGGCGGCTGCTGAGGCCGCGCCGCCCGCGGAAACGCCCGCCGGCCCACGGAATGCCGCGCCGCACGCCGTGTCGCGCCGGCGGGATTTCCCCGGCGTACGGCGCTCGTGAAAAGCACGGAATCGCCCCCTCCGGAACGTCCCGGGTGGGGGCGATTCCGCGTTCCGGAAGGCGGTAGAGTGATCGTCGCTCCTCCCCGCACACGTCCCGGAAGTCCTTCCCCGGGGTGCGTGCCCGAACACCGCGAAGAACGCGACAAGTTGCGGCCGGTCCGCCGGTGGAACGCCGAGGAAAATGGTGTGGCAATTGTCGTGAAGGCTCCTTATGCCCGGCCCGACTTGCCCTCGTTTCAGGGGAGTTGAGCCGTTTCGCCCGACCGGCGGTGTGCAGATTTCTCGTCCGATTGACCTGTTGCGGAGGGCGTCCGTGCAGATACATTCAGCGGCGGTCGACGCGTTCCGGCGCACACCCTCACGCCGGGGGTGAGGTCTGACCCGGGTTCGCGAAGTGCGGACTCGTGCAAGGGCCGGCAATAGGGGAGTTAGGAATGGCTCAGGGCACCGTCAAGTGGTTCAACGCGGAGAAGGGGTACGGCTTCATCGCGGTCGACGGTGGTGCGGACGTGTTCGTCCACTACAGCGCGATCCAGATGGACGGTTATCGCACCCTGGATGAAGGGCAGCGGGTCGAGTTCGAGATCTCGCAGGGTCAGAAGGGTCCGCAGGCGGACATGGTCCGCGTGACCGGCTGAGCCTCGCCGGACTGCGCATCACCGCAGAGTCCAAGGGCCGCACCCCTCGGGGTGCGGCCCTTCTGCGTGCCTGTCCGCTTCGCCTTCCCCGCGTCTGCCCCCGCGTCTGCCCGCGTGTCTGTCCGCGTGCCCTTCCGCGCGCCTGTCCGCGTCGCCTGCCCGCGCGTCCGCCCGCGCCTGCCGGGTGTCGGCCCGCGCGCCTGCCGGGTGTCGGCCCGCGCGCCTGCCGGGTGTCGCGTGCCTGCCCGGGTGTCGGCCTGCGTGCCTGCCCGGGGTTTCGCCGTGCCCCCTCCGGCGTTCCGTCCGTGCGCGGTCGTGCGCCCGTGCCGGGGCTCCGAAGGGCGCTTGCACTCTCACTGGGCGAGTGCTAATTATTGGCGTTAGCACTCTCCGTGTGTGAGTGACAAAGAAGGACCGGGTCGGTGAGGTCGCGGGCCTGGCGGAGCAAGGAGCCGCCGGGGCGCGGGCCGTCCGTCGCGGGCGCCAGCGCGGTCCGGAGAAATCCGCCCCCGGCTCGTTACGAGCGGGGGACACCCATCCCGTCCGGGAGGACCACTTCACATGGCCAAGATCATCGCCTTCGACGAGGAGGCGCGGCGAGGGCTTGAGCGCGGCATGAACCAGCTCGCCGACGCCGTCAAGGTCACGCTCGGCCCCAAGGGCCGCAACGTCGTGCTGGAGAAGAAGTGGGGCGCCCCCACGATCACCAACGACGGTGTCTCCATCGCCAAGGAGATCGAGCTCGAGGACTCCTACGAGAAGATCGGCGCCGAGCTGGTCAAGGAGGTCGCGAAGAAGACGGACGACGTCGCCGGTGACGGCACGACGACCGCGACCGTCCTGGCCCAGGCCCTGGTCAAGGAGGGCCTGCGCAACGTCGCCGCCGGCGCCAACCCGATGGCCCTGAAGCGCGGCATCGAGCGCGCCACCGAGGCCGTCTCCGCCGCCCTGCTGGAGCAGGCGAAGGACGTGGAGACCAAGGAGCAGATCGCCTCCACCGCCTCCATCTCCGCTGCCGACACCCAGATCGGCGAGCTGATCGCCGAGGCCATGGACAAGGTCGGCAAGGAAGGCGTCATCACCGTCGAGGAGTCGCAGACCTTCGGTCTCGAGCTGGAGCTCACCGAGGGCATGCGCTTCGACAAGGGCTACATCTCCGCCTACTTCGCCACCGACATGGAGCGCATGGAGGCGGAGCTGGAGGACCCCTACATCCTCATCGTCAACTCCAAGATCAGCAACGTGAAGGACCTCCTTCCGCTGCTGGAGAAGGTCATGCAGTCGGGCAAGCCGCTGCTGATCATCGCGGAGGACGTCGAGGGCGAGGCGCTGTCCACGCTCGTCGTCAACAAGATCCGTGGCACCTTCAAGTCCGTCGCCGTCAAGGCCCCGGGCTTCGGCGACCGCCGCAAGGCCATGCTCGGCGACATCGCCATCCTCACCGGTGGCCAGGTCATCTCCGAGGAGGTCGGCCTCAAGCTGGAGAACGCCGGTCTGGAGCTGCTGGGCCGCGCCCGCAAGGTCGTCATCACGAAGGACGAGACCACCATCGTCGACGGTGCCGGTGACAGCGAGGCCGTCCAGGGCCGCGTGAACCAGATCCGCGCCGAGATCGAGAACAGCGACTCCGACTACGACCGTGAGAAGCTCCAGGAGCGTCTGGCGAAGCTGGCCGGCGGCGTGGCCGTCATCAAGGCCGGTGCCGCCACCGAGGTCGAGCTGAAGGAGCGCAAGCACCGCATCGAGGACGCCGTCCGCAACGCGAAGGCGGCCGTCGAGGAGGGCATCGTCGCCGGCGGTGGCGTGGCCCTGCTCCAGGCGTCCTCCGTCTTCGAGAAGCTGGAGCTGGAGGGCGACGAGGCCACCGGTGCCGCCGCCGTCAAGCTGGCCCTGGAGGCCCCGCTCAAGCAGATCGCGGTCAACGCCGGTCTCGAAGGCGGCGTCATCGTGGAGAAGGTCCGCAACCTGACCACGGGCCACGGCCTGAACGCCGCCTCGGGCGAGTACGTCGACATGATCGCCGAGGGCATCCTCGACCCGGCCAAGGTGACGCGCTCCGCGCTCCAGAACGCCGCCTCCATCGCGGCGCTCTTCCTCACCACCGAGGCCGTCATCGCCGACAAGCCGGAGAAGGCCGCCGCGGGCGCCGACGCCGGTGCCCCCGGCGGCATGGGCGGCATGGACTTCTGATCCGGCCGCACATCGCAGCAGCCACCGTGCGCTGACGTCCGGCTCCACGCCGGTCCGAGGGCGGGCATCCCGACGGGGTGCCCGCCCTCGGTGCGTTCGCGCCGGTCGCGCTGCGGGTCTGCTGCCGAGGCCGTTCCCGGGTTCCTTCGGGCCTGTCGCCGACGGCGGTGCCCGTGGCGCTGCGGGTCTGCCGCCCGGGGGAGGCCGACCGACGGTGACCGACGCATGACGGACCGTTGAGGTTGTGCATCTGGAGGACGGAGTTCCCCGAGTTTTCAGGACTTAGGGCTGATGTCCCACATGCCCCGGGGGAACTTCAATCGGAGGCGTACTCGCAGTCGGAGACAGCCGAGACAGCCACAGAACAGGGAGTATGCCGATGAACCGCTCCTTCCGCCTTCGTACCGCCGTCGTGGGCGTCACCGCCGCCGCACTGCTCGGCGCGGGCGCCGCCACCGCCACCGCAGCACCCTCGTCCCCGGCGCCCGCCCCGGCACCGGACACGGGTCAGGTCGCCACCAAGACGAACACCGTGAAGGCCGACCGTACGACCGTGAAGGCGTGGGAGCAGTTCCGGCTGCACGGCAAGGTACAGGGCATCAAGGCCGGGACGAAGGTCCAGCTCCAGCAGAAGCAGCAGGGCAAGTGGAAGAACCTGCCGGCGACTTCCGTGGTGAACCGCTCGCTCGACTACTCGATGCGGGTCAAGCTCGGCATGAAGGGCAAGCAGGAGATCCGTACGGTGATCGACGGCAAGGCGTCGAACGTCGTGACGGTCACGGTGCGGTGACCCCTCGCGGGCGGACGGACCCACCCGGCCGTCCGCCCGCGCCGCCGCGCCCGCACACCGGGCCCCGCGCCCCGTGTCGCGCCCCGTGCCCTCAACCGTCCTTCCCTGTAACGCCGTTCGCCCGGGGTGCACCGGTGCGCACGGGAGCGGACGCCGGGAGGAGCGGAGGCTACGGGGCGCGGTGGTGTGCGCCCGGCGTGCTGCCGAAGGCGCGGCGGAAGACGTCGATGAAGGCGCTGGGGGAGGACCAGCCGCACCGGTGGGCGACCGCGGTGACGGGTGCGCCGTCGGCCAGCATCCGCAGGGCATGGTAGAGCCGGACCTGGGTGCGCCACTGCGGGAAGGTCATGCCGAACTCGGCGCGGAACAGCCGGCTGAGGGTGCGGGCGCTCGTGTTCGTCGCCGCGCCGAGGTCCGCCAGGGTGCGCGGGTCGGCCGGGTCGGCGTCCAGGAGCGAACAGACCGACGCCAGCCGGGGATCGGACGCTGCGGGCAGCCGGAGCGGCTGCTGGGGCGAGGCACGCAACTGGTCGCGGAGGACGGCGCGCAGCCGGCGGCGTTCGGCCCCGGTGTCGCCGGGCGCCGCCGTGTAGGCGCGTATCAGCTCCCGCAGGAGCGGGCTGACGGCGAGGACCGTCGGGACGTCCGGGCCGAGCGGGTTGTCGTCCGCCGGCAGGCCGACGAGGTGCAGATCGAGCCGGCCGTAGGCGCGGTGCGCGTGCACGGTGCCCGCCGGCACCCAGATGGCGCGGGTGCCGGGCGCGAACCAGGTACCGGCGTCGGTCGTGACCGCCACAACTCCCGTGCCCGCGTAGGCGATCTGGTGCTCGTCGTGCCGGTGCGCGTCGATACGGGCGCCGGGGGCGAGGGTCTGTGCGCGGGTCGGCGCGGCCGGCTCGTGGCGGACGACACCGGTGACCACACCGGTGGCGGCGCTGTCGGCGGCCCCTGCCGTGGCGCCGGTGGTGACGTCGGAAGTGACGCCGGTGGTGGCACCGGTGGTGGCACCGGGGACGGCATCGGTCGTGGCGTCGGTGGAGGCGGTCGCCGTTCGGACCCTGTGCGCGGGTGCTGTCGGCGGCGCTGCCGGAGGTGCTGTCGGCGTCACTGGTGAGGGCGTCGGGGAGGTGCGGGGATCGGGGTGCGGACTCCCCGCGTCCTGGCGGGTGTTCGACATCGGTTGGCAATTTATCGGAAGCGGGACAGGGCGTCGTCCCGCGACGATCCACAGGTGCCGAACAACCGATCCACCCCGTCCGCACTCGCGCATCCATCACCCCGCACCCGCACCCGGCTCCCCTCCCGTAGCCGTTCCGGGCCCGGCCCGCTCACCCTGCTGTCGCTCGGGCACGCCTGCGTGGACGTCTACCAGGGGGCGGTGGCCGCGCTCGTCCCGTACTTCCTCGCCGAGCGGGCCTACAGCTACGCCGCGGCCTCCGGGATCGTGCTGGCGGCCTCCCTGCTGTCGTCCGTCGTCCAGCCGCTGTTCGGTGCGCTCACCGACCGGTGGCGGCTGCCGTGGCTGCTGCCGGTGAGCACGCTCGTGGGCGGCGCCGGGGTGGCGCTGGCCGGAGTGACCGGGTCGTACCCGCTCACGCTCACCGTGATCGCCGTCTCCGGGATCGGCGTCGCCGCCTACCACCCCGAATCCGCCCGGGTGGCGCGCGCGGCGGGACGGGGCACGCACACCTCGATGGGCTGGTTCTCGCTCGGCGGCAACCTCGGCTTCGCGGCCGCGCCGCTGCTGGTGGCGGCCGTGGTGGGGACCGCCGGACTCCGGGCCTCACCGCTGCTGGGGCTGCCCGCCGTCGCCGGCGCGGGCCTGTGCGTGGCCGCGACCCGTGCGATACGGGCCCGGCGGGGTGCCGAGGAGGACGTGCGGGGCGCCGAGACCGACCTCCGGGGCGGGAGCGGTGGCGGCTGCGCCGGGCGGGACGACGGCGAGGAGGGCGGCAACGGGCTGGGCGCGAGCGGTGAGGGCCGCGCCGGGCGGGACGGGAACGGTGATGGCGGCGCCGGGCGGGACGACGGCGGGAGCGGTGGGCAGGGCAGGAGCGGTGGGCAGGGAGGTAGCGGGGGACGGGACGGCCCCGGGGACGACTGGTGGTCGTTCGGGCGGCTGTCCGGGGCGATCGTCTGCCGCTCCATCGTCTTCGTCGGACTGAGCACCTTCGTCCCGGTGTTCGTCCGCGAGCGCACCGGCTGGGGCGAACAGGCGGGCACCGCCGCCCTGTTCGTGCTCTACCTGGGCGGCGCGGTGGGCACCGTCGCCGGCGGACGCCTCGCCGGCCGGTTCGGGCGGGTCGCCGTCGTGCGCTGGTCGTACGCGGCGACCGTGCCCGCCGTCGCCGGGGTGGTGCTGGTGCCCGGCCCGGCGCTCTATCCGTTCATCGCGCTCACCTCGGCCGGGCTGTATGTACCGTTCTCGCTGCACGTCACGCTCGGACAGGACTATCTGCCCGGGCGCATGGGCACCGCGAGCGGCGTCACCCTGGGGCTGACCGTCAGCGTCGGCGGCGTGGCCGGTCCGCTGATCGGCGCCCTGGCCGACGCCACCTCGCTCCGGTTCGCGCTCGCCCCGCTGATCGTCTTCCCCGCCGTCGGACGGCTGTTGCTGCGGGGGCTGCGCGAACCGGTCGCACCGGGTGCGGACGGAGCGGTCAGCCCGACAGGCCCGCGAGCCACTCGGTGAGGATCTCGTTGGTCTCCTCGGGGCGTTCCTGCTGGACCCAGTGGCCGCAGCCGTCGAGCAGATGGTTGCCGCGCAGCTCCGGCAGGGTCGTGGGGAACGCGTCGATCGCGTCCTTCAGCCAGCCGACGGAGGCGTCCTCGGCCCCGGCGACGAACAGGGCGGGCCGGCGGATCGGTTCGCCCGCGTGACCGGCCAGATCCTCCCAGTCGCGGTCCATGGCGCGGTAGCGGTTCAACGCGCCTTCGAGCCCCGTCCGTTCGAACTCCTGCGCGTAGGCGTCCAGTTGGGCGTCGTCGAGCCAGGCCGGGCGCCTGCCGGCGGGGAAGCGTTCGCGCAGCGTGCCCCCGGCGCGGGTCACGAAGTGCGGATCCGGCGCGTCCGGGCCCGGCATGGTGTCCGCCGACAGCGCGGCGTAGAAGCCCGTCAGCCAGCCGCGCACATCCGGCTCGATCTCCCGCTCGGCCCGTCCGGGCTCCTGGAAGTAGGAGACGTAGAACTCCTCCTCGCCGCCCATCCCGGCGAACACCTCGCTCGGGCGCGGTCCGCCGGGCGGCGCGTAGGGCACACCGAGCATGCCGACCGCGCGGAAGACGTCCGGGCGCAGCAGCGCGCAGTGGGCCGCGATCGTGGCGCCCCAGTCGTGCCCCACGACGACCGCCTCCCTCTCGCCGAGCGCCCGGACCACGGCGGCGGCGTCCGCCACCAGCTCGGTCATCCGGTAGTGGTCGGACCCGGCCGGCCTGGACGACCGCCCGTAGCCGCGGACATCGATCGCCACGGCGCGGTACCCGGCGGCGGCCAGCGCCGGCAGCTGGTGCCGCCACGAGTGCCACGTCTCGGGAAACCCGTGCAGGAGCAGCACCAGCGGCCCGCTGCCCTGCTCCACCGCGTGGGTGCGGCCCGCAGGGGTGTCGAGCAGGTGGTGCTTCGTCGGTGCCGGGGACGGGGTGCGCTGCATGAGGTCTCCTGCTCGTGCGGCTCCCGGCGGGCGCCGGAGCGGGACCGCGGCCGCGCGCGGCCCCGGCGGCCCGGTCGGCCGGGGGCGGAGGGACGTAGGGGGCGATCATGCATCCGGCCGCCGGGCCGGGCGATATTCGTTGTGGTTTCGGCAAGCCCGCGGCCGGGGTGTACCTGGCACCACCCCGCGGAGACCGGTCAAACGGCTGTGCCGTCCGCGCGCCGAGCGGAACAGTGGAGTACATGACGCAGCCGAACCTTCACCCGCAGCCGTCCGCCACCTGGGCAGCGGACGCGACCGCGCGCAGCAACGGCAAGGGCCGCTTCGGCCGTGAGGTGGGCTACCTGCTGTCCGGACTGCCGCTGGGCACAGCGGCGTTCGTGCTGCTGGTCACCGGCTTCGCGCTGGGCGCCGGCACGCTGATCCTGCTGTTCGGCGTGTTCGTCCTGGGCGGGACGCTGTCCGTCGCCCGCTTCTTCGCCCGCGTCGAGGCCGCACAGATCGCGCACGCCACCGGCAGGGCCCTCCCGCCGCCCGCGGACGGGCCGCGCCGCGGCGGCTGGGGCCTGCTGGCCGACGCACAGGGCTGGCGCGACCTGGTGCACGCGATCGTCGCCTTCCCCGTCCGCGTGGCGACGTTCGCCCTCACCCTCGTCTGGCTGTGCGCCGGCCTCGGCGGCACGACCTACGGCCTGTGGTCCTGGAGCATCCCGCGCGACGAGTACGACGGCTGGATCGATCTGGCCTTCGGCTGGAGCGGCACCGGCGCGGACATCCTCGGCAACACCACCGCCGGCCTCTTCTTCCTCCTCACCTCCGTCCCCGTCATCCACGGCCTGGCCCTCACCCAATCCGGCCTGGGGCGGGTGCTGCTGCGGGGCGGGCGGCTCTGACCCGCACACCCGCTACCGGAAGCCGGCCGGTACACCTCCGCACACCCTGACCGGAGCCCGGCCAAAGACACCTCCGCGCCTCGACCCCGGCACACTCACGATCCGCAGCCCTGCCAACCGCGTGCCTCTGCTTGGGAGGTGGCCAGGGTGGTCACGAGGTCGTCGAAGACGTCCGAGCGAGGTGACCTGCCCTTGGCAGCGTTGTCCAGGAACGCGTCCTTGTAGGAGTCGTTCGCCCACAGGCCGACGTACAGCTCTCCGTCAGAGCAGGTAAGGATTTCGGTCTCGCCGAGAGTGATGGCGGGGTCCTCCTTCTGCACCGCGGCGACCACATCCTTGTTGTCGCTGATGGAGAGGGTGACCCCCGGGTGATTCTTCCCCCGCAGATGCAGCTCACAGAGCCGAGCCTTGCCCTTGGCAGACGTCGTGCGCTCGGTACCCAACTCGACACTCCCCGGGAGCAGTACCTCCTTTGGCAGAGTGAACCCGGGGATACCGCAGACCCGCTGCGGATCGGTTTCCTTCTTCTTCTCCGGAGCCGGCGCCGCGTCCACCGCCGCCTCGGGCGATGCCGGTGTCTCAGGGCAACCGGCCCGCTCCATGACCCGCTGCGCCGCCAACTGCGTGATCCGCAACAGAGCTTGTGGCCGTGCCGATCCTTCCTTCAGCTCTGTCGTGACGAATGGAATCGCAGCGGACCTGGCCGGGATCTTCTTCCAGCAGGAACTCGGCAACAGCAGCCACGCTCGCCGGTCCGTTGCCCCGGCGGGAAGCCCCTCGCGGGCGAGGGACATGCCGCCCCGCGACTGCCACACCCGCGACTGGAAGACCGCCGCTCCGCTCAACGGGTCGAAAGCAACCTTGAACTCGGGCTGCGGGGAGTCGATGAATCTACTGCTGCGCGCGACCTCGCACCGCAGTGCGTACGAGCTGGGATCCGGACTCGCCGACTCCGTCACCCGCCCCTTCCCTTCGAGCGCCGCCTCCACATCGGAGCGTGCCAGCGCGCCGTCGCAGAAGGTGTCCGGTCCCAGGAAGTTGGTGTTCCACCAGGTCAACAGACCGGCCACCAGCAGAAGGCACGCGGTCGCGGATATCAGGGAGTAGGTCAGCGCTCTACGTTTCATCACTCAGAGGTCTTCGAGCCTGGGCTTGAAAGCGGACGTGGGCGGCAACTTGCCCATCCGCTGGAGGGTCCGTATGTCGTTGGTGCCGAGTCAGCGGACGATGGACTGGACTTCGCGGACGGTGATGTTCCGGGTTTCGTCGTAGGAGCCTTCCGGGAGGTCGTCGCCGGCGCCGTCGGTGCCGTTCCAGGAGACCTTCCAGGTCAGGGTTGCCTTGAGTGGGAAGGATCCGCCGCCTTGCGTTGCGCGGTGGTAGGTGAGGCCGCACGGTGGGGTCTGGTTGCTGTTGCCCTTGGTGTAGGGCTCGCCGATGCTGCCGTGCTCGATGACGCACTTTCCGCTGGCCGGATATGTGTCCGCGTCCGTGGTGCCCGGCTCCAGTGTCAGGGCGTAGGGTTCGGCTTTCGTTTCGGCCCACAGGCCTGTGCCCGGGAGTTCGGCCCGTACCGTGACGGGTTTGAATTTCGCCTTGTCCAGCCAGACCCATGTCTTGAGGTTGACGGTCTGCTTGTCCTTGGGGCTGATCTCGACGTCCGTGCCGGGGATGGGGAGTTCGTCGTAGGCGTACTCCGCGAGGACCTTCGGGCTGATGGCGTTCGGGACGTCGGGGGTCTCGCCCTTGTCGACCCAGATGGCGTGCTTCATGCAGTCGTTGGCCTTGGGGTCGTTCTTCTTGTTGGGGTTCGGCACGCCTTCCCAGAACATGCCCTTGCCCTGTTTGTCGAGGTTGTAGTTCTTGTACTTGTCGACCTGGTAGTACTCGCCCACGAAGCCCTGTGCCTGGCCCTGGATCTTCCGTGCGATCTCGTCGTGGTCCACGGGGTCCAGCGGGTTCGTTTCCTTCTTCTTCTTGGGCTTGTCGGGCTCGTACTTCTTCATGAGGGCCTTGAGCTCTTTGGGCGATGTCCGCGGCTCGTACCAGCAGGCAGGCGCTTCCCAGCTCGTGTTCTGCGGCTTCAGCGACCCGCTGTTGCCCTTGTCCCCCTCGACGACGACCGTCCGCGCCCGCGTCGCCTTCGCCCCGACAGACTGCTTCTCACCCCCGCCGGACCCGTTCAAGGCTGTGTTGCCCTGGTTTCTCGCGACTGGTCCTCCGTCCGTCGGACCTGCTTGCGCTGCCCCTGTGGAGCACGTCACGAGCGCCGTGAGTGCGACAAGGACCAGGGCGGATCTGTTCACCGGGCGCACTTCTGCCCCCCGAGGGTCGAGCTTCCTTCCGTGCCTTGCCAGACGCCGTTCTTGTTCCGTTCCATCTCCACGGTGTTGAACGTGAAGCTCTTCTCGCTCTTCTGCTTGGGGTCCAACTTCCCTGTCTTCAGGTGTTTCGTCGTGGAATCGCTCTCGTCGATGCAGAACGTGACGGTGGCCTTGTTCTTCCCGTCCAGGGTCACCGACTGGTTGTAGTAGTGGGTCTTACCCACCCAAGTGACGTTCTGTTCCACGTAGTTCTTGGCGTACTCCGTCTCGTTCCGCAGGACCTGGCCCTTGGCGTAGAAGTTCATGGTCTTCAGGCCGACCCGACGAGTGATCACCTGGTCGATGGAGTCGATCCGACGCTGGTTGTCCGCCAGGACGCGGGCCTTCGTCGGGTCGCCGGTTTCCGTTTTTTCGAAGACGTTCTCCGCGTCCTTGCCGAGCTTGATGTCGGGGCGTTCGATGTCGTCGCCCGGGCTGCCGGAGGCGGATGCCGTGGGGGATGTGCCGCCTTTGTCGGCGCCCTTGATTTCGCCGGATTTGTCTCCGCTGTCGTCGCTGCCGCACGCGCCGAGGAGCAGCGCTCCGGTGACCGCGCAGACGGCGGCCGTGCCGCGCAGGCGAATGCGGGTGCGGGCGCTGGTCGTTCGGTCGTTCATCGTGCACAACTCCCGGTCGCGGTCGGTCGGGGCGCACGGATGGACCGCTGTGAACCCCCGTACATCAGGTGCCCGAGTGTAGTGAACCCGTCACAACAGCAACATGGGAGATGAATCACCGGGGTCAAATGGCCGGCCTGGCAAGGGCGTTCGGCGGCGCACACCCGCCGGTCCACGAGGCGGCCG
>NZ_BJMM01000080.1 GCF_006539165.1 Streptomyces cacaoi
GGAGCTCAGAGCCCTGCTCTGAAGTAGGGCGAGCCAACCAGAAGAACCGCACAAGGCACGGCAACCAGCCAGAGGGAGGAGACGGAAAGACACCGCAAGACCAGGGCTCGAAGAGCAAGCCCAGCACGGCCGACAAGGCCAGGCAGAGGCAGACACTCTCAAGCACGCACCCCCACCCTCCGCAGATGCCTTACCAAGGGCAGCCCCACAGCCGGCAGGACGAGCCCGAGAACCCCCGCTCCGACCCCGAGCCAGACCCCACCCCCCAGCTCCCCGAGCGACACCCCGGCCACCTCGCCGAGGGACAGCCCGACGACAAGGGCGACAAGCGCCCCGGCCCCGCCCCCGGCAACCCCCACCAGCACGGCCTCGGCCAGGAACATCCGCACGATCTGCCCGGCCCCGGCCCCGACGGCCCACAGCAGAGCCACTTCCCGCCGCCGGGCGGCGGTGAGCATCACCAGCGTGTTGACGGCGACGCACGCGGCGAACGCGGCGTAGAGGACGGTGGCGAACAGGTCGACCCAGGGCGGATCGTCGGCGGCGGCCAGCGCGGCGAGCTTCACCAGCGTGAAGGCGACGACAAGCGCGACGGGCGTGACGGCCGGCGACAGCCGCCCGGCGCGGGCCCGCACACCGGCCCGCGCGAGTTCCCCGGCGGCGCCGTCCCCGACGATCCACCGCACCGCACCGGCGGCGGCGGTCACGCCCCGGACGAGGGCGGGCCCGGCGAGTGCCACGGCGACGAGGTAGGCGAGGAGGACGAGCGGCAGGTGTTCACCGGCGTCCTCGCGCGGCCCGGCAGCGGTCAGCGCGGTCAGCGCGCCCGCGCCGGCGCACGCGAGCACGGCGGCGACCCCGCGCAGCACCCGCCCGGCGGTGACGCCGCGCCGGGGCGCGGACGCCTCGCCGAGCGCGTCGGCGGGATGGGCGCGGGCGGCCCGGTGCGCGGCGAGCAGCCCCCCGAGCTGTGAGGTGACGACGAGCACGGCGGCGGCCACGAGCGCGGGCAGCGGTCCGACGGTCAGCCGTGGGCCGCCCGGCAGCAGGCCGTGCTCGGTCATGCCGTCCTGCCACACGTGGGCGAGGAGGACGCCGAGCCCGTAGCCGAGGGGCAGTGCGGGCAGCGCGGTCAGCAGTGCCTCGGTGGCGACCATGCGGCGGATCTGCCAGGGCATGGCGCCGACGGCCCGCAACACCGCGTTCTCCGTCGCCCGTTGGGCCACGGAGAGGGCCATGACCTGCCCGATCACAAAGATCGACAGATAGACGGTGACGACGGTGAACCCGGCGCCCATCGCCGTCGTCTGCTCCCGTGCCGCGCCGGGCGGCAGCCCGGAGGCGGTACGCAGGATCGCCACGGAGGCGGTGACGACCGTTGCGGAGAGGGTGAGCACGGTGAACACCCCGGCGAAGGCGGAGGGCCGGGCCCGTACGGAGGTTCTGGCCAGCCCGGTCGTCACAGCGCGACCTCCGCGGGAGGGGCGGGTACGGCCGCACCGGGCGCGGACCGGGGCCGGGCCCCGGCCCCGCTCAGGCTCCGCATCCGGTCCGCGATGACGTCGACGGGCCGCACGCCCGGGGCCCCGGTTCCGCCGTCCCCCCGTGGCACGGCGGAACCGGAGGCCGGTTCGAGACGGTCGACGAGGTGCCCGTCGGCCAGGAACAGGACGGTGTCGGCGCAGGCCGCGGCGGCCGGGTCGTGGGTGACCATCAGCACCGTCGCGCCCAGCCCGTCGACGGCGTCCCGCAGCAGCGCCAGCACGTCCTCGGCGGTGACCGGGTCGAGCGCGCCCGTCGGCTCGTCGGCACAGATCACCTCCGGCTCGGTCACCAACGCGCGGGCGAGCGCCACTCGTTGCTGCTGTCCGCCGGACAGTTCACCCGGTCTGCTGTGCAGACGGTCGGCGAGCCCGACCCGGTCGAGCGCCTCCCGGGCGCGGGGCCGCTCCCGGCGCGCGGGCCGCCCGGCCAGCCGCAGCGGCAGGAGCACGTTCTGCTCGGCGGTGAGCGAGGGCAGCAGATTGAACGACTGGAAGACGAAGCCGACGTGGGCGCGCCGCAGCCGGGTCAAAGCCCGGCGGCCCATGCGGGTCAGCTCCTGCCCGCCCAGCCGGACACTGCCCGCCGTGGGCCGGTCGAGGCCCGCCGCGCACTGGAGCAGGGTGCTCTTGCCGGACCCGGAGGGGCCCATCACCGCGGTGAAGCTGCCGGCCGACAGGCTCACGTCCACACCGCGCAGGGCGTGCACGGCGGACCTGCCGCGACCGTGCCGCCGCGTGACGGCCGTCATCCGCAGAGCTGCCGAGCGGCCGGGGCCCGGCTCACCGAAGTCGTCGTTCCACATGGCTGTCACGGTAGGGAGCAGCAGGTCGGACGGGTATGGAGCGAGCCCCCTGGTCCGGGGTTCGGATTTTCCGAACGCGCCGGAAGCGGGGTGGATCGCAGACCGCAGACCACCAGAAGGCCACGGCCCGGAAGGCGCCGGGCGGGCCGAGAGCGGGCCCGGATGTGGGTGGAGGCGGGAGCGCGGGGTACCCGGAGGCGGCACTGTCGCCGACCCCGGAAGGCGCCCATGCCCCGTCTCCCGTGGCAGCCCACCGCTTCGGCCCCCCGGCGCGGCCGGCACCCGCTGTCCGGCCCCCGACCGAACCCGCTGTCCGGCCCCCGGCAGGACCCGCTGTCCGGCCGGGGCCCCGCCGGCGCCGGAGCGAAGATCGTCTTCCTGCTGCACAACGCGTACGCCGTGGGCGGCACGGTCCGCACCACGCTCAATCTGGCCTCCGCGTTCGCGGACGCCGGGCACACGGTGGAGGTCGTCTCGCTCAACCGGCACCGGGCCGGGACGCGGTTCGCCTGGGATCCCCGGGTGCGGCTCGTACCGCTGGTGGATCTGCGGGACGGTGCCGCGGACCGCGAGCTGCCCGCGTTCGGCCGCCCGGCCCGGGACTTCCCGCGGGCCGACCGCCGGCACGCGCAGTACACGGCGCTGCACGACGCCCGGCTGCGCGGGTATCTGGAGGACAGCGACGCCGACGTGGTCATCGGCACCCGCCCGGGACTGAACGTCTGTCTGGCCCGCTTCGGACCGCGCCGCGCACTGCGTCTGGCGCAGGAGCACCTGCGCCTGGAGGCGCACAGCGCCTGGCTGCGCGCCGTGCTCGCCCGGCACTACCGGACGTTGGACGCGGTGGTGACGACGACGGAGGCGGACGCCGCGGTGTACCGGAGGCGGATGTGGCTGCCGGGGGTTCCGGTCCTGGCGGTGCCCAACATCGTCCCGGCTCCCGACCCGTCGCTGCTCCACCCCGGCCGGGAGACGGCGGCCGACGGCGCCGCCCGTGCCGGTGACGGCGGCGGAGGCGAAGGCCGCAGTGAAGGCGGCGACGGCGACGCCCCCTACATCGCCGCCGCCGGCCGACTCGTGCACGGCAAACGCTTCGACCTGCTCGTCGAGGCGTTCGCCCGGCTCGCCCCGCACCACCCGGAGTGGCAGCTGCGGATCTACGGCGGCGGCCCGGAGAAGGACCGGCTGCGCGAGCGGATCGCGGCGCACGGACTCACCGGCCGGGTGCGCCTGATGGGCACCCGCTCGCCGATGGAGGCGGAGTTCGCCCGCGCCGAGGTGGTGGCGAGCGCCTCGGACGCGGAGTCGTTCGGGATGACGCTGGTGGAGGCCATGCGCTGCGGCGTGCCGGTGGTCAGCACCGACTGCCCGCTGGGCCCGGCGGAGATCGTGCACGACGGTGTCGACGGGTTCCTCGTCCCGAAGGGCGACGCGGACGCGCTCGCCGGAGCGCTGACCCGGCTGATCGAACACCCGCGCCGGCGACGGGCGATGGGCCGCGCGGCGCTGGCGTCCGCGCGCCGGTACGACCCGGACCGCATCGTCGCGCGGTACGGCGAACTGTTCGCGCGGCTGCGCCGCACCCGCGGTGTGCGGGCCCTGTACCGCTCCCTGTCCGCCGCACCGGTGCGGCTGTGCCGGGCCCGGCCCGTCGTCCGGCCCCGGCTGCTCCGCCTCGCGGGCCGGGCCGTGCACACCGTGCGGGCCCGTGTCCCCGCCCGGGTACGCCACCGCGCCCGGGCCCGCGTCCCCGCACGCCTGCGCCCGTACGTGCGCGCGGGCCTACGGGCCCTGCACACCGCGAACACCGCCCCCGACGGCGGGACTTCGGCGGACGACGCCGAGCCCCGCGGTGAGCAGTCCGCACCGGGACGGGAGCCCCGCACGGCCGGGCCGGGGCCACACGCCGAGCGTGGACGGGGCGCGCACCTGCCCCGGGAGCGGTCGGCGTGAGGCAGCGGAAGCCGGAGCGGGACGGCGCGGCGTGCACGCAGGGCCGGGGAGCGACCTGACCGGCGGCGGCGTGGTGTCCAGGCCGGGGGAGGGGCCTGACCGGTGGCGGCGCGGTGTGCGGGGAACGAGGTGACGTGCGGTGAGGAAGCGGCCTCGGGCGGTTGGGGGGGCGGCTCGCGGTCGACCGGGGTTGACGCCGTCCCCCGGTTGAGGCCGCGGCCTCAACCATGCTGAAGGAGCAGGGCAGTTGAGGTGATCGGGGCCGCGCGGCGGGGTGCGGCGGGGGCGTGCGGGGCGGAACGAGGCATCCACCGGTCGTTTCGGGGAACGGTTGGGGTGTCCGTACGCTCCGCCGGGTGCGGGACCGCCGAGGTGGTCCGGCCGGCGGCACCGAGAGCTGGAGGAGACCGCATGGCGGCGGTTCCCGTGGTGCGCAGGCTGCGCAGAGTGGTGCGGCCCCGGCGCGCCCGTCCCGGAGTCGATCTCGCCCACCCCGCACGCTCCCCGCTGGGCACGTCCGTGGTGCGCTGCGTGGCCTACGACAGCGAGGGCACCCGGCTGCTGGACGAGTGCCCGCCGGCGGAGGCGCTGGCGAGCCTGCGCAAGCGCCGTGCCGCGCGGCAGCCGGCGGGCGCGGGCCGGGGCTCCGGCGCGGAGGGCGGGTACGGCGCGGACGGCTCAAGCGGCGGCTTCGTGTGGATCGGGCTGCACGAGCCGTCGGAGGAGGAGTTCGCCGGCATCACCGAGCTGTTCGGCCTGCATCCGCTGGCGGTGGAGAACGCCGTGGAGCCGCGGCAGCGGCCGAAGGCCGAGTGGTACGACGGCGAGGTGATGTACGCGGTCTTCAAGACGGTCCGCTACGTCGAGCACGAGCGGCTGACGGCGGCCAGCGAGGTGGTGGCCACCGGGGAGGTCGTCGTCTTCACCGGCCCCGACTTCGTGATCACCGTCCGGCACGGTGCGCACGGTTCGCTGGGCCCCGTGCGGGAGGGGCTGGAGGCCGATCCGGAGCGGCTGGCGCAGGGGCCCGCCGCCGTGCTGCACGCGGTCGCCGACCGGATCGTCGACGACTATCTGCTGGTCGCCGACGCGGTGCAGGACGACATCGACGCCCTGGAGAACTCCGTGTTCGCGCCCGGCGCCGAGCGTGCCCGGCCGGGGCTGCGCTCCTCCGCGGCGTCCGACACGGGGCGCGCCTACCGGCTGAAGCGGGAGCTGCTGGAGCTGAAGCGGGCCGCCGGTCCGCTGGGCCGGCCGCTGGAGCTGCTGTCGACGCGGCCGACCCGGCTGATCGCGCCGGAGATACGGAACTACTTCCGGGACGTGGCCGACCATCTCTCGCGCGTCAACGAGCAGATCGCCTCGTTCGACGCGCTGCTCGACTCGATCCTCCAGGCGCATCTCGCCCAGGTCTCCGCCGCCCAGAACGAGGGCATGCGGAAGATCAGCGCCTGGGTGGCGATCGTCGCCGTGCCGACGATGGTGTGCGGCGTGTACGGCATGAACTTCCGCCACATGCCGGAGCTGGGCTGGCGGTTCGGCTATCCGGCGGTGCTGGTCGTCATCGCCGTGGTGTGCGCGCTGATGTACCGCGCCTTCCGGCGCAACGGCTGGCTGTAGCGGGGCCGTTCACCGCGCCGGACGCTGTCAGCCGGCCAGGTGCCCGTTCTGCTCGGCGAGTTCGCGGGCGCGTTCCTGGGTGAGGTAGGCGTCGGTGGCCTCCATGTCCCGCAGGGTGCCGGGGCGGCGGGAGAGGAAGCCGGTGCGCAGGAAGTCGTCACCGGTGGCGGCGTTCAGACACCAGTTGGCGGCGGTGCGGAACTTCGCGGTCCCGGTGCGCAGCGCCATCAGGTGGTAGCCGCGGGCGACGGCCTGCGCCGGCAGCCCGGACAGTTCGTGGCCCAGCGGCCGGGCGACGGCGTCCGTGCCGCCCAGGTCGACGACGAGCCCCAGGTTCTTGTGCCGGAACGGGGTGCGCGGCATCCCGCGCAGCTCGGCGATGAGGTTGCGCGCCATGTGTTTGCCCTGCCGGGAGGCGTACTGGGCGGTGGGCGGGCAGACCGCGCCGTCGCCCTGGGTGAGGTCCGGCACCGCCGCCGCGTCACCGAGGCCGAAGACACCCGGCAGCCCGGGGACGCTCATGTCCGCGTTGACGACGAGCCGGCCCTTGACGGTGTCCACGTCCAGCATGCCGATCAGCGGGCTGGCGGCGACGCCCGCCGTCCAGATGAGGGTCCGCGAGGGCAGCACCCGGTTGTCGGTCAGTGTGATCCGGGTGGGTTCGGCCTTGGCGACGGAGACGCCCAGCGAGACGTCGGTGCCCCGGGCCCGCAGGATGTGCTGGGCGCGGCGGCCGAGCCGCTCCCCCAGCTCGGGCATCAGCTTGGGCGCGATGTCCAGCAGATGCCAGCGGATCAGCGCCGGGTCGAGCCGCGGGTACCGCTTGGCCGCCGCGTTGGTCAGCCGCTGGAGTTCGGCGACGGTCTCGGTGCCGGCGTAGCCGCCGCCGACGACGACGAACTGGAGCCGTTCCGCCTTCTCCTCCTCGTTGTTGCCGGCCGCCGCGAGGTCGAGCTGGGCGATGACGTGGTCGCGTACGTAGGCCGCCTCGGCGAGCGTCTTCATACCGCGGGCCTGCTCGTCGAGGCCGGGGATGTCGAAGCTGCGGGTGACGCTGCCGGGGGTGAGCACCAGCCGGTCGTAGCGCCGTTTGACCAGCTCGCCGCTGATCAACTGCACGACGCAGACGCGCTGTTCGGTGTCCACGCCGACGACCATGCCGGGGACGATGGAGGTGCGGTGCAGCAGTCTGCGCAGCGGCGGCGCGACCGACTGGGGAGTGAGCACACCGGCCGCGACCTGCGGGAGGAGCGGCAGGTACAGCTGGTAGCTGGCCGGGGTGACCAGCGTGATGTCCGCCTCGTACGGCTTGAGGCCGCGTTCCAGGCCCCGTGCGCACTCGACTCCGGCGAACCCGCCGCCGACGATCAGGATCTTGGTTCGTTCCATAGAGCTGCACCCGCAACGGTTGACGCCATCCGTACCGGCCGTCTCCGGCCGGACCCGGCTTCGTGCTCCCGCGCCTGATTCGACCGGTTCAGCTGCTTTTGCCCTTGTTCGGGAAAAAGCCTCGCACGGGCCCCGGCACGCCGCCACCGCGCCCGCCGCCCGCCCCCGGCCTGCTGAGCCCGCTCGTCCTACTCGTCCCGCTCACGCCGCTCACCCGGTTCACCCGGTTCCTGCGGATCGTCCCGCTCTTCCTGCGCCCCCGGGTGCTCCCCGTGCCGGTCGTCCGTGCCGTGCCGGTCGTCCGCGTCGGACGCCGGGGGTTCCGGTGCGGGGTCGGGCTCAGGAGCCGGCGGGGAGTCCGGCGCGGGCTCCGCCGGTGGCTCGGCGGCGGAGTTCCCCGACGGGCCCGGGCCCGACCCCGGTGTCTGCTCCGGTGCGGGCCCGGCGCCGGGGCCGGTACGCGAGCCGGGTCCCGGCACCGGCGACGGCGAGGCCAGCTCCAGCCGGGTGCGCTGGAGGAAGCCCGCGCCGACCAGCACGCCCAGCGCGATCGCGACGACCGTCACCACCGTGTTGACCAGCACCCACAGGCTGTTCGGATCGTGGTTGACCAGCAGGTCCGAGAAGCCCTTCAGCCCCGTCGAGCCCGGCACCAGCATCCAGAAGCACGGCAGGAACACGACCTGCTCCGGCACGGCCGAGCGGCGCCCCGCCCAGGACGCCAGCACCGGCAGCAGCGCGCCCGCCGCGAAGATGCCGAGCGAGGTGCTGTACGCCAGCGACCCCACCACCTGCACACCGCGCTCCACGAACAGCGCCACCAGCAGCCACGGCAGGGCACCGCGCGGCGCCGAGTGGTGCAGGATGAACCCGAGCCCGAGCAGCAGCACCCCGCACCAGGAAGCCCAGGAGCCGAACGCGTCCGGGACGGGGCCGTCGATCGGGTGAACGGGCACCAGCTCGGTCCCGGCGAGGATGCCGAACGCCAGCAGGAGCAGCACGTTCAGCGCCCCCGCGAGCCGTGCCACCCCGGACAGGACGGCGCCCGTCGCCAGCTCCACCGCTCCCATCGTCAGCGCGGCGCCCGGCAGGAACGAGATCAGCGGCGGCACGAACATCCGCGCCGCCGGCTCGCCCAGCAGGGGGCCGGCCCAGCGCAGCGCCAGGGCCGTCACCAGGACGGCGGCGACCACGGGCAGGGCCGTACGCAGCACCGGGAACCGCCGCGCGGCCAGCCGCAGCAGCCCGACGAGGACGCCCAGCACGGCGTACCCGGCCAGCGCGCTCGGCGAGGTGTGCAGCAGGGCACCGAGCCCCACCGTGAGCAGGGTGTGCCCGGCGACGGTCGTCAGCGGGCTGAACCGCACCGGAAGCTCCCGCTCCCGCTCCAGTTCGGCCCGCACCTCGGCGAACGGCAGCGCGCTCATCCGCATCCGCTCGACGAGCGCGTCCACCGCCTGCACCTGGTCGAGCCGCATCGTCGGCCCGGACACCGGTGCGAAGTCCAGCTCACCGCCGGTGCCGTCGGGCCCGCCGCCCGCCCGGACGAACAGGCCCGTGGGGACGATGAACGAGCGGGCGCGCACGCCGTAGCGCACCGCGATCTCCCGGATCCGGTCCTCGACGTCCGTCGTCCGCATACCGGCGCGGAGCATCTCGGCGCCGACGGCGCACAGCAGGGCGGCCAGCTCGGCGACCCACTGGCGCTGCTCGTCCTCGTCCGCGGGCGGCACCGTGACGGTGCCCGACCGCCGCCGCCACGGTGGGCGGCGGCGCAGCAGGGGCGGGCGGGGGTGGTGGGCCGCGCCCAGTGCGGTGGAGCCCAGCCGGTGCCGGTGGTGCGGGGCGGTCACGACAGCCGCCCCGCACCCGCACCGGTCACCTCCGCACCGACCACGCCTCAACCGTCGGCACGCCCCACCGCCCCCGCAACCGCGCCGCCCCCACCCGCGGGAGGCGAGCGGCGGAGGGCGGGTGACCCGCCCCGGCCGCGGCGGGCGTACGCGCGTGGCGCACCTGGCGGGCGTCGCGAGCCGGGCGTACGCACATCAGCGGGCCACCGGGCCGGGCGTACGCGCGTCAGCGGGCCACCGCGCCGGGCGTACGCGCGTCAGCGGGCCACCGCGCCGGACGTGCACACACGCCACCGGGCCGGACGGGTCGCCCGAGCCGGACGTGTGCCCGCCGGCGAGCCACCGGCCGGGCAGGCCGGAGCCGGAAAGGCCGGGGCTGCCAGGGGTCCGGCTTCGGCGGCGCCCAGGGTCAGCGGCCGATGCGGCCGCCGTCCTCGGGCCAGGCCGCGACCACGGCGGGCCGCACATACCGGCCGGGTCCGTCCGGCCAGGAGGACGCCGGCTTCTCGACGCTCGCCCCGTCGACCTCACCGGGGTGCTGCACGGCGACCAGCACCCGCCGCTCCTGGACGACGGGCCCGCAGGTCTCGGCCCCCCGCGGAACCGTCAGGAACTGCCGCACCCGGCCCCGCTGCGGCCCGGCGGTGGCCACCCCGAACAGGCCGTCGTGGGAGCCGAGTTCGTTGCCGTCGGTGGAGATCCACAGGTTGCCGTAGTCGTCGAAGGCGACGTTGTCGGGGCAGGAGATCGGACTGACCTGGTCCTTGGGGAAGCCGCCGAAGTAGGTGCCCGGGTCCTCGGGGTCCCCGCACACGAGGAACAGCCGCCAGTCGAAGCGCCGCCCGGCCGGGTCGTCGCCGCGCTCGGCGAACTCCAGCACCTGGCCGTGCTTGTTGGCGTTGCGCGGATTGGCCTCGTCGGGCCCGGCCTTGCCGTCCTTGCCGCGGTCGGTGTTGTTGGTGAGCGCGACGTACACACGGCCGGTGCGCGGGCTCGGCTCGACGTCCTCGGGCCGGTCCATCTTGGTCGCACCGGCCTTGTCGGCGGCGAGCCGGGTGAAGACGTAGACCTCCTCGGCGCTCATGCCGTCCACGAAGGAACGGTCACCGCTCGCGAGCGGGATCCAGCGCCCGGTGCCGTCGAACTCGCCGTCCTCGGGCAGCGTTCCCTCGCCGTCGATCTCCTCGGCGGGGCTGTTGCCGCTGAGCCGGGCGACGTACAGGGTGCCCTCGTCGAGCAGCGACAGATTGTGCCGACGCACCTCGGCGCCGGTGCCGCGCCGCATCCGCTTGCTGGAGACGAACTTGTAGAAGTAGTCGAAGCGTTCGTCGTCGCCCATGTAGACGACGGCCCGGCCGTCGCGGGTCAGCCGCGGCTGCGCCGCCTCGTGCTTGAAGCGGCCCAGCGCGGTGTGCTTGCGGGGCGTGGACTCGGGGTCGTACGGGTCGATCTCCACGACCCAGCCGAACCTGTTGGCCTCGTTCGGCTCCTTGCCCAGGTCGAAGCGGGCATCGAACCGCTCCCAGCGGCGCTCGCTCGCGCCGTCGGTGAAGCCGTACCGCTTGAGCGCCGCCGCGGCCCGGGCGTCGGTGACCTGCTGCGCGTTGGCGAAGTACTGGTTGTAGTTCTCCTCGCCGGACAGCACGGTGCCCCACGGGGTGGTGCCGCCCGCGCAGTTGGCGAGCGTGCCGCGCACCCGCCGGCCGTCCGGATCGGCCGAGGTGCGCAGCGGTGCGCTCCCGGCGGCCGGGCCGGTCAGCTCGAACTCGGTGGTGGCGGTGATACGCCGGTTGAGCCGGTGGCGCGGCACGGCACGCAGCGCGCCCGTCCGCTGCTCCTCACGCACCACGACGACGGACATGCCGTGCGCGGCCCACGCGATCTCCACCTGCTCCCGGGTGGGCGCCTCGGGGTCGTACCCGGCGAACATCAACTCCTCGTTCGTGTACTCGTGGTTGGCCACGAGCAGCTGCCGGTGCCGCTCCGAGTGCAGCGGCAGCAGCGACAGGAAGTCGTTGTTGTACCCGAACTGCCCGGCCTGCGCCCGCGCGCTCTGCCGTGCCGGGTCGAAGTCGGGCGCACCGCGCAGGATCGGCTCGCCCCAGCGGATGACGATGTTCTGCCCGTAACCCTCCGGGACGGTCACCGCGTCCGCGGTGTTCGGCTCGACGGGCGTGAACCGCAGCCCCTTGGCGGGCTTGCCGGACCCGTGGCCGTGGCCGTGGCCCGCGACTGTGGCCTCCCGGGCGGCGGCGTCCTCCGCGCCGGGCCCGGCCAGACCGGCACCGACGGCGGCCGTCGCACCCACGACGGCACCGGCCCGCAGCACCGAACGGCGGGAGAGCGCCCGGGAAATGACGTCACCGACGTACTCGTTGCCGCTGGTGTTGGGCACCTCGTGGAAACAGGCGTCACCGCACCGGTAGCGGCACGTCATCGCGGCTCTTCCGCCCGGGTGCGAGGGGAGCAGCGGCAGGGGTTTCGGCATCTTTCATCCTCCGGTCCGGACTGTGTGCGCGCCGCGACGCTAGGGCCGCAGCAACGCCGCAGAGCAGACCGCCGGTGAACGCCACGTGAACCCCCGCACGAACCGGCCCCGGAAGCCGCCGTACCGGTTCACGGAAAGCGGTACCGGTTCGAGGAAAGCCGTACCGGTTCACGGAAAGCAGTACCGGTTCGCGGACGGCAGTACCGGTTCGCGGACGGCAGTACCGGTTCACGGAATGGGGACCCGGCTCCCTCCCGGGCGGGTCAGCCCGAGCGGATGGGCAGCCCTTCGTCCCCGCCGGTGCCGGGCATCTCCTGCACGCCGACGACGGACAGCAGCTCCAGCTGCGCGGCGCCCTCGCTGCCGGGCGGGGCGGCGAACCACAGGAGCCGCTGCCGCCCGTCCTCGCTGAACAGGCTGTGGCAGTCCAGCTCGATGACGCCCAGCGCGGGGTGGACGATGCGCTTGTGGTCGGCGCGCCGCAGGGCGACGTCGTGGGTGTCCCACAGCCGGGCGAACTCCTCGCTGCGGCGCCGCAGCCCGGCCACCATCCGGGCCACCTCGCTGTCCCGCCCGCGCCGGGCGGCAACCGCCTGGAGGTCGGCGACGAACACCCGCGAGTGGTGCGGGTGGTCCTCGGCCGGATACAGCTCCCGGGCCCGGGGGTCGGTGAACCAGCGGTGGATGAGGCTCGCCTCGGGGCCGCGCAGCGCCGGCGCCCGGCCGACCAGCGCGGCGGCCAGCGGGTTCTGCACCAGGACCTCGTGCAGATCGGTGATGACCTGCGCGGGAGTGGTGGTGAGCTGATCCAGCAGGCCGAGCAGCCCGGGCTCGACGTGCGCGCCCGGGCCGTGCGCCGCCGGGGGCAGCGGCCGGTCGGCGAGGTGGAACAGATGGTCGCGCTCGTCGCCGTCGAGCCGCAGCGCACGGGCGAGCGCGGCGAGGACCTGCGCGGAGGGCTGCGCACCGCGTCCGCGTTCGAGCTCCGTGTAGTAGTCGGCGGACAGCCCGGCCAGCTGCGCGACCTCCTCACGCCGCAGGCCGGGCACGCGGCGGCGGGGCCCGGCGGACAGACCGACGTCGGCCGGGCGGACCCGGTCGCGCCGGGACCGGAGGAATGCGGCGAGTGCGGAGTGGTTCACCGCTCCATCGTCGCGCGCGGCCCCGGCGCGAGCCAGGGGTCGGCGACCCCAGGGTGGGCGCAGCCCTGGCCGGTCCGTGCGCGCCGCCGCAGGGTGGAACCACCGCCGGGCGGCAGCAGGCACCGCACCGACCGCCCCACGGCACCACCGGCACAGCCGTCCCCTTGCCGTCCTCTCGTCGTCCTCTCGTCGTCCTCACCAGGAGTGCCCCATGTCTGTTCGGAAAGCCACGGACCCGGCCCCGCGGACCGCGGAGTCCACCCACCGCGCCCCGGCCCCGGGGGCGGAGCCCGCCGCCGACGGCGCCCCGGCCGCCGGCCGCGTGGCCGTCGTCACGGGCGGTTCGCGCGGTATCGGCCGCGCGGCGGTGAGCCGGCTGGCGGCGGACGGGTTCGCCGTCGTGGTCGGTTACGCGGGCAACCGTGCGACGGCCGAGGCCGCGGCGGGCGAGATCACCGCCGCCGGTGGCCGTGCGGTCGCCGTACGGGCCGATGTCGCCGACGAGGAGCAGGCCGCGGCCCTGTTCACCACGGCCGAGCAGGAGTTCGGCGGGGTGGACGTGGTCGTCCACGCGGCGGGACGCATGTCCCTGGCCCCGGTCGCCGAACTCGACCTGGCCGAGCTGGACGCCATGCACCGCACCAACATCCGCGGCACCTTCGTCGTCGCCCAGCAGGCCGCCCGCAGGCTCCGCGCCGGCGGCTCCCTGGTCACGTTCTCCACCTCGGTGGTGGGCCTGGCCTTCCCCGGCTACGCCGCGTACAGCGCCAGCAAGGGGGCCGTCGAGGCGCTCACGCTGATCCTCGCCCGCGAGCTGCGCGGCCGGGACGTCACCGTCAACACCGTCGCGCCGGGCCCCACGGCCACCGACCTGTTCCTGGAGGGCAAGGACGAGGAGACCATCGCCCGGCTGGCGGCCCAGCCCCCGCTGGAGCGGCTCGGCTCCCCCGAGGACATCGCGGAGGTCGTCGCCTTCCTCGCCTCACCCGCCGGCCACTGGGTCAACGGCCAGGTCGTCCGCGCCAACGGCGGCATCGTCTGACGACTCCCCGCCCCACGCGCCCGCCCCCCGAGTTTCCCGAACTCCCCTGCACGTCCCCGCACTTGCTCGCACTCACCCGCACCCGCCGCATCCCGGCTCCGTCCCGATCCCGGAAGGAAAACGTCATGCCGTTCGCGAACTTCAAGGTCCCCGAGGGAAGCCTCGACGAGAAGCAGAAGGAGGAGATCGTCACCCGCGCCACCGAGCTGTACGTCGACATCTACGGCGAGCGGGCCCGCGCCACCACCATGGTGCTGGTCGAGGAGGTCCCCGACGGCGGCTGGGGCATCGGCGGCTCCGTCCTGACCCTCGCCATGCTCCAGCAGCCGCCCGGGAGCTGACGCCCCGCCGGGTGGCGGCGGACCGGACGCGGCCCGGTCCGCCGCCACCGCACGACGGCCCCGAAGGAGCGGCGCGGCGGGCGGGTTCAGCCGCCCGCCGGGGAGCCCCCGGACTCCGGCCCGGACACGGCCTCGGCCTCCGCCCGCTCCAGCTCCTCGGCCCGCGCCAGCTCCCGCGGCACCTCGGCACCCGCCTCGGCCCGGCGCAGCACCTCGTCCAGCCAGCCGGGGGCGAGCGACGTGGCGGCGTACTCGCGGGCGCAGGGCAGGCAGGCATAGGCGCTGCCGCCGGGCCCCGAGCCCGTCTCGATGATCGCGATCAGAGCCCGGTGCGCCGCCCGCTGCCCACAGCGGCAGCACGTTCCGGGGTTGGGTCCTCCAGGGTCCACGGGCCTCCTTCGCGGTCGCGGCCGTCGGTCGTCGGTCGTCCCCACATTGGACACGAACCGCACGCGGCCGACCGCCATCCCTCCCACGGACGGATGGAACCGCGTCCGGGTTCCCTCCCGGGCCGCCGCACCGCACGAGGGCCCACCGGGAAGCCTGCCGACCCCCCGTGTCCGTTGCCCCCCTCTTGTTGCACGGTTCTCCGCCCGCAAACGCCCATTTGGGCACCACATGCGATCAACTCGGCTGCCGGGCGCCCTGGGTCCCCTTCCGAGAGCGGCTTGAAACCTCCGACACCGATACGCTCACCAGGGCTAACGGTGCCGCGAGCGCGCCCTTGACGTTCTCCGCCCGGGCCCCGGTGGCCGGCACGGAGCACACCCCCGTCGCACTCCGCACCGGCTCCCCCGGCCCCGCCCTTGACGCTACGGACGCGCCGACGCCGCGCCCATGGCCGTAGCCCGCATCCCCGTGGTGGCCCCCGCACCACCCCTGCCGCGCCTCAACACCCGCTGCCCGCCCGGCACCCGGCCCGGCGCGCGGCACCTCGGCGGCGGCCCGGCCCACGGACCCGGCCCACGGACCGGGCCCACGGCCGGGGCACGGCCCGTCCGCCGGTTCAGTCCCCGGCGCGGGAGCCGGCCAGCCCGGCGAGCAGGAAGTCCCGGCCGCGCACGTAGTGGCCCTCCCAGTCGGTACGCAGGGAGGGCGGGTGCGCGGCGAGGGTGGGATGCGCCTCGGCCGAGCCGTTCAGCCGCGCGAGCAGCGCGCGCCGCCCGGCCGTCTCGTCACGTGCGTCCCCGTGCCGCCAGGCGGCCTCGGCGGAGACGGTGCCGATCACGTAGTTGGCGATCGCGCCGGCCGCCGCCGACAGATCGTCGCCCCGGAATCCGGCGCCGACCAGCGCGGCGTACACGAACTCCGAGCGCGCCAGGGCGTTCGGGCCGAGCAGCGGCCGGCTGCCGGCCAGCGCACCGGACCAGGGGTGCCGCAGCAGGGCGGTGCGCAGCCCGTCCATGAAGGCGGTGACATCGGCCCGCCAGTCGCCGGCGGCCCGCGCGGGCAGCGTGACCTCGCCGAAGACCGCGTCCAGCGCCAGATCCAGCAGGTCGTCCCGGTGTGCGACGTGCCAGTACAGGCTCGTGGCGTGCACGCCGAGCGCCTCGGCGAGCTTGCGCATCGTCAGCCCGGCCGTACCCCGCTCGTCGAGGAGGGCGACCGAGGCCGCCACGATCCGCTCGCGGTCCAGCGCGGGCTGCGCCGCGCCGCCTCCGGCCGACGGGGGGCGCGGCGCGCGCAGCCACACCCCTCCGGGCATCGCGGAGGCCGCACCGTCACTGCCGGGCGCACGTTTCGGGCTCATGGCTCCCCAGCGTATCCACCGTTCCACGGCGGCCACTTGGCCCCGCCGAGCGACTCCCCTACAGTGTGGGACCGCTGGTCCTACACCGTAGGACTTCCCGGCCTCCACGACGAAGGGCAGCCCGGCATGACGACAGCGAGCGACGGGGAAGGCGGCCGGAAGAACGGCGGGAGGAACGACCGGGCGAGCAGGCAGCAGACGGCGGAAGCGGAGCGTGCGGCGGATCCGCAGCGGTGGCGGGTGCTGACCGCGCTCTGCGGGGCCCTGCTGGTCCTCGTGCTGGACAACACCGTCCTGAACGTGGCCCTGCCGTCCCTCGCGGCGGACTTCTCCGCACCGCCCGCACTCCAGCAGGCCGTGCTCGACGCCTACGTCGTCCTCTTCGCCGGGCTGCTGCTGCCGGCCGGCGCCGTCGCCGACCGCTGGGGCAGACGGCGCGCCCTGCTGACCGGCACGGCCGTGCTGGCCGTGGCCTCGGCCGCCGCCGCGGCGGCGTGGTCGGTGTGGTGGCTGGTCGCGATGCGCGCGGTGATGGGCGCGGGCGCCGCGCTGGTGATGCCCGCCACGCTGGCCGTGATCGTCCAGGTGTTCCCCGCGCACGAGCGTCCGCGTGCCTTCGCCGTCTGGGCCGCGGTCGCCTCCGGTGGCATGGCCGTCGGGCCGGTGCTCGGCGGCGCCCTGGTGACGGCCTGGAGCTGGGCCGGGGTGTTCCTGGTGAACGTGCCCGTGCTCGCCGTCGCCGCGTTCGCCGTCGTCCGGCTGGTGCCCGAGTCCCGCGACCCGCGGGCCCGGCCGGTCGACGGGCCGGGCGCCGCACTGGTGACGCTCGGCATGACCGCGCTGACCTGGACGGTGATCCGGGCCGGCGAGGGCGGCGCGGGCGCGCGGACAGCGGCCGGGGCGGCCCTCGCCGTCGCCGCGCTGACCGCCTTCGCCCGCCGGCAGCGCCGACTGGCCGACCCCCTCGTGGACTTCACGCTCTACCGCGACGCCCGCTTCGCCGGCGGCAGCGCCGCCGCGAGCCTGCTCACCCTCGGCACCGGCAGCGCCCTGTATCTGCTGGCCGGCTGTCTCCAGCGGGTACGGGGACTGAGCGCGCTGGAGGCGGGCGCCGCGATCGTGCCGCTGGCCGCGGGGATCGTGCTGGGCTCCGCCGCCGGCGGGCGCGGCCACGCCCGGCTCGGCGCCCGCC
>NZ_BJMM01000081.1 GCF_006539165.1 Streptomyces cacaoi
TGCCCGGTGTGGGGGAGACGGCTGGTCCGGGTGTGGGGGCCGCCGCCGAGACGAGTGTGCTGCCCGGTGTGGGGGAGACGGCTGGTCCGGGTGTGGGAGCCGCCGCCGAGACGAGTGTGCTGCCCGTCGCCGGTCCGGACGGCACGCCCCGACCGGAAGCAGCGCTCGGCACGACCGAAGACCCCGGTACGGCCGAAGACCCCGGTACGGCCGAAAGTTTCGGTACGGCCGGAAGCCCCGGTGTGCAGGGAACGCCGGAGTCGGTCGGGAAGTCCGCAGCGGGGGGAACGCCGGACGGAGCGGTCGCGTCCACGGACGGCGGCGACGGCCGACGGCGCCGGCTCGGCTGGGCGCTCGGTCTGGTCGGCGCCGGGTTCGGCGTCGTGCTCGCCGTCGGTCTGACCGGCGGGAACACGGACGGCCCGGACGCGTCGATATCCGAGCAGCACAAGAAGGGATCGCACCGGAGCAGTTCACCGGACCCCTCGTCGTCCCCGGGCGGCAGCCGACAGCCCGGCGGGGTCTCGCAGCCGGACGGCGGGACGGACGGGCAGCGGACGGAAGCGGACGACGGGCACGACGAGTACGGCGGGCACGGCGCGAACAGCGGGGCCGGGGAGAACGGCGGGGGTGACGGGCAGGGTGACGGCGGTGCGGGTCCGTCCCACGCCGGGCGCGAGCGGTCCACGGGGCCGCACCGCACGCCCGCCGAGGGGCCGGGGGTGGGGGACGACGGTTCGGCGCAGCGCCCGGGCAGGCCTTCGGACGGCAGCGGCGCGAACGGCGGGCACGGCGGGGACCCGGCCCAGCCTCCGCCCGGCACCGGCGAGCAGCAGCCGGAGCGGCCCGGCACCGGGACGGAGCCGGGCGGGCCCGGTCAGGGCGGCGGCGACCACGGCGGGGACGGCGGGGGCGGCGGCGAGAGCGCCGGCAGCCCGTCGAGCGGGGCCGGTTGAGGCCCGCTCACTCGACGGCGAGGCGGGCACGGAGCGGTGGAGACCACGAGCGCGCACCGACGTCCGGCCCCTGAGCGTGCACCTGCTTCCGGCCGCGGGCAGTCCGGCTGCGGGCCGTCGGCTGCTTCTGGCCGCGGGCCGTCGGCCGGGCGGGAACCCGGCGGCGCGCCCGCTCCGGCCGCCGGCTGTCTCCTGCCCCGGAGGGCGGACACCGGGTGTGTGCGAGCGCGTACAGGACGCCCATGACCTCGGGGGCCGTACCGCCGTGACCGGTGAGAACCCGTGCCCGAGCGTGGCGTTGCCGTTCGCGGTCGCGTACGGTGGACGGCTGCTCTATGGCCAGCAGAAGGGGGCCGCCGCGTTGGGAGCGCAGCACGACAGCGTCCGGGACCGGGAGATCCGCTCGGAGCAGCACCATCTCGACCAGGTGTACCGGAGGCTGGAAGAGAAGATCCATGAGGCGGAGTTCCTGATGGACGACGCTTCCAAACGCGCGCAGGTCGGCACCCCGGGCGCCCTGGCCGAGCGGGACGCCCAGGTCTTCCGTGCCGGGGTCCATCTCAACCGGCTCAACAGCGAGTTCGAGGACTTCCTGTTCGGCCGGATCGATCTGCTGGAGGGCAAGGACGGCAAGCGCGGGCCCGACGGCGCCTACACCTCCGTCGAGCCCGCCGAGGGCGCCGTGCGCGCGGACAACACCGCGGGCATCCACGAGACCCTGCACATCGGCCGCCTCGGTGTCCTCGACGCCGACTACTCGCCGCTGGTCATCGACTGGCGCGCCCCGGCCGCCGCGCCGTTCTACCGTGCCACCCCCGTCGCCCCGGGCCGGGTGGTGCGCCGCCGGGTCATCCGCAGCAAGGGCCGCCGGGTGCTCGGCGTCGAGGACGATCTGCTGCGGCCGGAGCTGACCGCGTATCTGGACGGCGCCGAGCTGCCGGTCGTCGGGGACGGCGCCCTGATGGCCGCGCTGGGCCGGGCCCGCAGCCACAGCATGCGCGACATCGTCTCGTCCATCCAGGCCGAGCAGGACATGGTCATCAGGGCGCCGGCCGCCTCGGTGACGGAGGTCGAGGGCGGACCGGGCACCGGCAAGACGGCGGTGGCCCTGCACCGCGCCGCGTATCTGCTGTACCAGGACCGCCGCCGCTACGCGGGCGGCATCCTGATCGTCTCGCCGACCCCGCTGCTCGTCTCGTACACCGAGGGCGTGCTGCCCTCGCTCGGCGAGGAGGGCCAGGTCGCGATCCGCGCGCTCGGCTCGCTGTTCGAGAGCGAGCAGGCCGAGGCGTACGACGAGCAGGCCGTGGCCCGGATCAAGGGCTCGGCCCGCATGGTCAAGCTGCTGCGCAAGGCCGCCCGTGGGGCGCTCGTTCTGGGGCTGCGCACGCCGGTGCCGGAGCGGCTGCGGGTGGTCGCGCTGGGCGGCCGGATCGAGCTGGACGCCGACGAACTGCACGAGGTGCGCCAGCAGGTGCTCGGCGGGACGGCACCGGTCAATCTGATGCGTCCGCGCGCCCGCAAGCTGCTGCTGGACGCGCTGTGGGCCAAGTCCGGCGCCCGCCGCCACCACCCGGACCCGGAGCTGGCCGCGGAGGCACGCGCCGGCTTCGACGAGGACGTGGCCCAGGAGGACGCGTTCCTGGAGTTCCTTGACGCCTGGTGGCCCCGGCTCACGCCGCGCGAGGTGCTGGGCGCGCTGACGGACGAACAGCGCACGGCCCGCTGGGCGCGCCGGGTGCTGCGCCCCGGCGAGGCACGTGAACTGGCCCGTTCCCTGCGGGAGCGGCTGACCCCGGACGGGCAGGGCCCGCTGTCCGTCCACGATGTCGCGCTGCTGGACGAGCTGCGCCAGCTGCTGGGCGCACCGCCCCGCCCCCGGGTGCGCGAGGCCGACCCGCTGGACCAGCTCACGGGTCTGGAGGAGCTGACGACGGCCGCCGACCGCGATCCCGGCGCCCGCGCCTCCCGCGCCGAGCGCACGCCGGAGGAGCGCACGGAGTACGCGCACGTCATCGTCGACGAGGCGCAGGACCTCACGCCGATGCAGTGGCGGATGGTCGGCCGCCGCGGCCGGCACGCGACGTGGACGATCGTCGGCGACCCGGCGCAGTCCTCCTGGACCGACCCGGACGAGGCGGCCGAGGCGCGCGACGAGGCGCTGGGCAAGCGCCCCCGCCGCCGCTTCGAGCTGACGGTGAACTACCGCAACCCGGCCGAACTGGCCACCCTCGCCGACCAGGTGCTCGCCCTGGCCATGCCCGGCGTCGCCCCGCCCCGCGCGGTGCGCTCCACCGGCATCGAGCCGCGCTTCACGGCCATGGCGGGCGACACGGGCGCCGCGGTGCGCGCCGAGGCCGAGCGGCTGCTGGGCGAGGTCGAGGGCACGGTCGGCGTGGTGGTCGCCATGGCGCGGCGGCAGGAGGCGGCCGGCTGGCTGGCGGGGCTGGGCGACCGGGTGGCCGTGCTGGGCAGCCTGGAAGCCAAGGGCCTGGAGTACGACGCGACGCTGGTCGTCTCCCCGGCCGAGATCGCCGACGAGTCGCCCGCCGGGCTGCGGGTGCTCTATGTGGCGCTGACCCGCTCGACGCAGCGGCTGAGCGTGCTCTCCGGCGAGCGCGATCTGCCCGACGAGGCGGGCGTCCCGGACCTCCTGCGGGACTGACCGGGGCCTCAAGTCGCCGTCGGAAGAAGGCGCTTCCGCGGGGAATGACAACGGCGGGCCGTTTGTTAGCCTGGATGTGGCACCGGCCCGATCCATGCCCCCGGGCCCAACCATTGTCGCTTCGAGCGACCACTTGCCGCGAGGCGAGCTGGCGGGTCGGTGTCCTTGACGTGGCAAGAGGCCGCCTCCCCGGAACACCCGGGAGGCGGCCTCTTCTTCGTGTTCTCCCCGTGCTCCGTGCCCCCCGTGACCGCTGGTGGTCGCTTGTGCTCTCCCCGGCCCGGGCAGGGCGGGGCGCCGGTGACGGAGAGAACAGGGGGGCCGGGGATGCGGCTGCGCCGCTCGCGACGCAGGGTGGAGTCATGGCCGAACCTTCGATCACCGTGTATCCGCCCGACGAGGACGGCGGGCGCCGTGTGCGCCTGGACGGCACCATCCTGGGCCGGGCGTACAACGCCAACGATCTGCTGGAATTCCTGCGCCGCGCGGGCCTCGACCCGGACGAGGTCGATCTGGACGGCCCGCTGATCGAATGGCGGGGCGGCGGCGCCTACGCCTGGGGCCCGGGCTCGGGCGATCCGGCCTGAGCGGTGCCCGGCGTCCGGGGCGGACCGGCGCACGGCACGAGCGAGGGCTCCCGCCGGGTGCGGCGGGAGCCCTCTTCGTCTCGTCGTCGGGGCGTCCGGGGCGGCCGAGGTCCTCCTCGGAGGGTCCTCAAGGGCCTCGGAGTCGGAGTCGGCCGGGTCAGCCGACCACGCGGACCTGGTCGGCCTGGGGACCCTTGCGGCCCTGGGTGATCTCGAACTCGACGCGCTGGGCGTCCTCCAGGCTGCGGTACCCCTCACTGTCGATCGAGCTGTAGTGCACGAAGACGTCGGGGCCGCCGCCCTCCTGTGCGATGAAGCCGTAGCCCTTCTCGGCGTTGAACCACTTGACCGTGCCCTGAGCCATGTTGCGGGTCTCCCAAAGAGGTGAGTGAAGCAGTGCGGGGCGATCTTAAGGCCGTTTTCGCCCGGTTTTGGAGATTGGTGGCGGTTTTCCTGCGAAGGAGTGGGGTTCCGCGGGGCAGGGTCTCTCTCGTATGGTGGAATCGCTTTTCCACTTACGGGCACGCGTTACCGCGTACCGGGGGGTAGGTGGGACGATCTGTTGACGTGCCCGGTCCGGACCGCAAGATCCGCGGCGGCGGCACAGCACAACGCGACAAGGGAAAGCAGAGGGAAGTCGGCAATGGCGCCAAGCGTCTCCTACTCGATGACGGTCCGCCTGGAGGTCCCCGCAGGCGGGACGGCGGTCAGTCAGATCACCACGGTCGTGGAGTCGTCGGGCGGTTCCGTCACGGCCCTCGACGTCACGGCCTCCGGCCATGAGCGGCTGCGCATGGACGTCACCATCGCGGCCAGCTCCACGGCGCACGCCGACGAGATCGTCGACAAGCTGCGCGCCATCGACGGCGTCGCGCTCGGCAAGGTCTCCGACCGTACGTTCCTGATGCACCTCGGCGGCAAGATCGAGATGTCGTCGAAGCACCCCATTCGCAACCGTGACGATCTGTCCATGGTCTACACGCCCGGCGTCGCCCGGGTGTGCACCCAGATCGCCGAGCACCCCGAGGACGCGCGGCGGCTGACGATCAAGCGCAACAGCATCGCGGTCGTCACCGACGGCTCGGCCGTGCTCGGCCTGGGCAACATCGGCCCCGAGGCGTCGCTGCCGGTGATGGAGGGCAAGGCCGCGCTCTTCAAGCGGTTCGCCGGGATCGACGCCTGGCCGCTCTGCCTGGACACCCAGGACACCGACGCGATCGTGGAGATCGTCAAGGCCATCGCCCCCGGCTTCGCCGGGATCAACCTGGAGGACATCTCCGCGCCCCGCTGCTTCGAGATCGAGGCGCGGCTGCGCGAGGCGCTGGACATCCCGGTCTTCCACGACGACCAGCACGGCACGGCCATCGTCGTGCTGTCCGCGCTGTACAACGCGCTGCGCGTCGTGGACAAGCGCATCGAGGACATCCGGGTGGTGATGTCCGGGGCCGGCGCCGCGGGCACGGCCATCCTCAAGCTGCTGCTGGAGGCCGGCGTCAAGCACGCGGTCGTCGCGGACATCCACGGTGTGGTGCACTCCGGGCGCGACGACGTGGCGGCGGCCGAGGAGGGCTCGCCGATGCGCTGGGTCGCCGACCACACCAACCCCGAGGGCCGCACCGGCACCCTCAAGGACGCGGTCGTCGGCGCCGACGTGTTCATCGGCGTCTCCGCGCCCAACGTGCTGGACGGCAGCGACGTGGCGAAGATGGCCGAGGGCGCCATCGTGTTCGCGCTCGCCAACCCCGACCCGGAGGTCGACCCCGCGGCCGCGCGGGAGACGGCCAGCGTCGTGGCCACCGGCCGCTCGGACTTCCCGAACCAGATCAACAACGTGCTGGTCTTCCCCGGCGTCTTCCGCGGCCTGCTGGATGCGCAGTCGCACACGGTCGACGACGCGATGATGCTGGCGGCGGCGCGTGCGCTGGCCGATGTGGTCGGCCAGGACGAGCTGAACCCGAACTACATCGTGCCGAGCGTCTTCAACGAGAAGGTCTCCGGCGCGGTCGCCGACGCGGTCCGCCAGGCCGCCCAGGACGAGGCCGCGCAGGCGGCGGCGCGGGCCGGCGCGGACGGTCCCGGCGAGGCGTGACGTCGGCAACAGCGGTGTTCCCCGGGCCCCGCGCGGGCGCCGCGGCCGGTGGCCGCGGCGCCCGGGGCCCGGCGCGTCGAGGGGGGCTCACCCGGTCGGGCCCCTAGGGTTGCGGGCAGCCACAGGCCCTGGATCGTCACCACGGCGAGGGCGCCGGATTGGCTTTCCCGCCGCAGGTGGGGGCAGGATGCCTTCCCATGGACTTAGTCCGGGGGAGGCCCATCCCAGGACCTTGTCCAGGGGGATTTCCCCACGGGGCGCGAGCGTCTCAAGGCAGACCCGGGTCAGGGGACTGTCCGAGGGCCCTGGCAGCATCGGCTTCGATCTCACGCCTCATCGGCAAGAAAGACACGGGAGTACGAATTATGAACCGCAGTGAGCTGGTGGCCGCTCTGTCCGAGCGCGCCGAGGTGACCCGTAAGGACGCCGACGCGATCCTCGCGGCCTTCGCCGAGACCGTCGGCGAGGTCGTCGCCAAGGGCGACGAGAAGGTCACCATCCCCGGCTTCCTCACCTTCGAGCGCACCCACCGTGCCGCTCGTACGGCCCGCAACCCGCAGACCGGCGACCCGATCGAGATCCCGGCCGGGTACAGCGTCAAGGTGTCGGCCGGCTCCAAGCTGAAGGAAGCCGCCAAGGGCAAGTGAGCCGCTCGGCAGGGGCACGGCCTCTGCGCTGAGGCGCACGGCCTCCAGCAGTCCACAGGGCGGCCCTTCCTCCCCACGCCGGGGAGGAAGGGCCGCCCTCGTGTGTGTCCGGGGCCGGGCCGCTGTCTCGGCCCGTCTCGGCCCCGTCCGTCCCGGTCCGTCCCGGCCGCCTCAGTCCGCCGCCGCGGGAGGCCAGGGCAGGGCCGTCAGATCGGCCTCGGCGAGGGAGGCGACGAGGAGGGTGCGCGGACCGGGGGCGATGCCGTCGACGGTCGGCACGGCCAGCACCCGGCAGCCGGCCGCGAGGGCCGAGGCGGCGCCCGTGGGGGTGTCCTCGACGGCGAGGCAGTCCTCGGGCCGGACGCCGAGCGTGGCGGCCGCGGCGAGGTACGGATCCGGGTGCGGCTTGCCCCGGGAGGTCTCACCGGCGGTGACGGAGCAGGCGAAGCGGTGGGTGCCGAGCGTGGCGAGCACCAGATCGGCGACGGGCCGCTCCGAGGCGGTGACGAGCGCCACGGGGACGCCTAGGTCGCGCGCGCTGTCCAGCAGCGCGAGGGCGCCCGGCTGGACGGCCACTCCGGCGCGTACCCGGGCCGTGAACGTCTCGTCCAGCCGGGCCCGGACGGTCTCGGGTGTCAGGGTGCCGATCCGCTCGGCGAGGCGCTCGGCGGCGTCCGCGAGCGGCAGCCCGGCGTAGGTGTCGAGCCCGTCCGGGCCGTGCCCGGTGCTTCCGGTGTTCCCGGTGTTCGCGGTGTGCCCGGTGTGTTCGGCGAGCAGGGCGGCGATGGTGGCCAGCCAGTCGCGTTCGGTGTCGACGAGGGTGCCGTCCATGTCACAGAGCAGGGCTGCGGGCAGGGCGGCGCCCGCGGGGCCGGAGGCGGGTCCGGCGGCACGGTCGGGCGCGTGCGCCGGTGCGGGGCCGGAGGGCGACCGGGGGTCGGAGCCGGGAGTGGGGCCGGGCGGGGAGCTGGGCGTGCGACTGGGCAAAGAAGGCTCGCTGTTCGGAAGGTCGGGTCGGACAGGTGTGCTGTGGTCGTGGTGGTCGTGGTGGTCGTCGTGGTCGTCGTGAGTGGGGTCGGGGCGGACAGGGACGGGGACGGCGCGCGGCGGGGAGCGGGGTTGGACGGGTGTGCGAGCTGCGGGCGGGCCCGTCCGGGTGCCGAGGGGCGCGGGTGGGCCCGGGGCGGGGCCGGAGGCCGGTGGGGCTGCGGGTCAGGCGTGGGTGCGGGTGAGGGGGTTGGTCTGGGTGGAGTTGCGCACGGTGAAGACGACCGAGCCGGGGCGGTAGCGGTCGTCCGAGGTCTCGACGGGGCGGCCCTCGGCGGTGGTCGTGGTGCGGCGGACGCGCAGCAGCGGGCTGCCGCGGCGCACCCGCAGATGGTCGGCGTCGGCGGTGCCGGCGGCGACGGCGTCGATGTGGTGCTCGCCGTGTGCGAAGACGAGACCCTCGTCACGGCGCAGCCGCTCGGTGACGGACTCGCAGTCGTCCGGCAGGGCCTCGACGGCGGGGGCGATCCACTCGGCGTAGACGGTGCGCTCCAGGAGGACGGGGTCCCCGTCCAGCGTGCGCAGCCGCAGCACGTGCAGCACCGGCGCGCCCGGCGGGACCTGGAGGAGCCCGGCCTCCTCGGCGCGTGCGGTGCCCCGGGACGAGGAGAGCACCAGGCCGCCGGCCGTCCGGCCGCCCGCGCGGGCCCACTGGGCGAAGCTGCGCAGCTCGGTGAAGCTCTGGCTGGGTGTGGTGGAGAGCACGACGCGGCGGGCGCCCTGCCGGGAGCCGACGAGGCCCTCGGCGAGCAGTGCGGCGACGGCCTGCCGGACGGTGCCGCGGGAGGCGCCGTGTGCGGCGGCCAGTTCGGCCTCCGAGGGGAGCGTCGCGCCGACGGGGTAGCGGCCCTCGGTGATGGCGCGGCGCAGCGCGGCGGCGATGGCCTCGTGGCGGGGCGGCTCGGGGCCGCGGCCGGCGGTGGAGCGGCCGGAGCGGTCGCCTCCGGCGCCGGTGCGTGCGCGGGACCGGCTGCGGGGGTGCCTTCGGGCGTCGTCGTCGGGGGGCGGCGGTGCGGGCATGGGCGGCTCCTCGTGTGCTGCGCGGGACGGCCCGATCATGCCATCTGTGCGCAGCGGTGCGCATCTCAGCGTGTGCGCCTGATGCGTTTAACCGCTTCTCCGGTCGCTAAACCTCTCCGCAAATAACGCTTTGAGCTGCGCATTTGGGAATCGTGAGAGCTTTGCGCCGGGGGTTGCGTGCTGTTAGCTTGCCCTGGCTCAATGAAGGAGCTTGTCCATACAGGTGACCGCAACCCCCGGACGGTTACGGCAGAGGACCAGGAGTACCGACGTGAAGGCAGACCATCTCAGCCGCAGGAGCCGAACCGCCCTCGCCGCCGTGGCGGCGGCGACCGCCGTGACCGTCGCGGCCACCGGCTGCGGCGCCGCGCCCGACCAGGGCGCCGGGAGCAAGGCGGCCACGGCGCGTTCGGCGGCGGACCTCGGCGGGATGGACGCGCTGGTGAAGGCGGCGAAGAAGGAGGGCGAGCTGAACGTCTACGCCCTCGCGCCGACCTGGGCCAACTACGGCGAGATGATCAAAGCCTTCGAGAAGAAGTACGGCATCGAGGTCCACAACGAGGACCCGGGCGGCAGCAGTCAGGGCGCCTTGAACGCCGCCGCCAAGCGCAAGGGCCAGGACCGCGCCGTCGACGCGCTCGACCTGGGCACCGCCTTCATGCGCGCGGCCAAGGCCAAGAAGCTGCTGGCGCCCTACAAGGTCGAGGGCTGGGACGACATCCCCGGCACGCAGAAGCAGCCGGACGCCTCCTACCTCAACAACTACGGCGGCTACGTCTCCATCGGCTGCGACGCCAAGGCCGTCAAGGAGTGCCCGGAGACGTTCGAGGACCTGCTGAAGCCGCAGTACAGGAACAAGGTCGCGCTCAACGGCAACCCGAACGAGTCCTCCTCGGCCTTCTCCGCCGTCATCGCCGCCGCCCTCGCCAACGGCGGCGGGTTCGACGATGTGCAGCCCGGACTCGACTTCTTCGAGAAGCTGAAGAAGAAGGGCAACTTCGTGCCCGTCGAGTCGACGAAGGCCACCATCCAGAAGGGCGAGACGCCCATCTCCATCGACTGGGACTACCTCAACCTCGGCTACGGCGAGGAGCTGAAGTCCAAGGGCGTCGACTGGAAGGTCACCGTGCCCGACGACGGCCAGTACGCGCAGTACTACAACCAGGGCGTCAACAAGGACGCGCCGCACCCGGCGGCGGCCCGGCTGTGGGTCGAGTTCCTCTACAGCCCCGAGGGCCAGAACATCTGGCTCAAGGGCTTCTCCCGGCCGGCGCTCCTGGAGGAGATGGAGAAGGACGGCACCGCCGACAAGCAGGCCGCGGCCAAGCTGCCCGAGGTCGACGGCGTACCGAAGTTCCCCTCGGCCAAGCAGGAGGCCCAGGCCCAGAAGGTGATCAACCAGGGCTGGGGCGCGGCGGTCAGCTGATGGCTGTGACGACCTCCGAGACCGCGCCCGCGCCCGGGGCACAGGCCCCCGGGCCCCCGGCCGCCGCGCCGGAGCGCCGGCGCGCCACCCGGCGCCCGGGCACCGGACCGCACCGCCGTGTCCTGCGGTGGCGCTGGCCGGCCGTCGTGCCGTTCTTCGCGTTCATGGCGGTCTGCTTCGGGCTGCCCGCCGGGACGATGGCCTACAACGCGTTCACCGTCGTCGACCCCGGCACCGGTGCGAGCGAACACAGCCTGGAGAACGTCCGCACGGCGCTGTCCGGCGCCTACGCCACCGGGCTGTGGGGCAGCGTCCAACTGTCGCTGCTCACCGCCGTGTTCGCCACCGTGCTCGGCACCCTCGTCGGCCAGGCCGTGCTCGCCTCGGGCAACAGCGCGCTGCGCAAGGCGATCGTCTCCGCCTCCGGTGTCTTCGCCAACTTCAGCGGCGCACCGCTGGCCTTCGCGTTCATCGCCACGCTCGGCACCACCGGCACGGTGACCCGGCTGCTGGAGCTCCAGCGCACCGGGTTCAGCCTCTACACCTTCACCGGACTGGTCCTCGCCTACCTGTACTTCATGGTGCCGCTGATGGTCGTGACCGTGCTGCCCGCGCTCGACGGTGTGCGCACCCAGTGGCGGGAGGCCGCCGCCTCCTGCGGGGCGAGCCGCGCCCAGTTCTGGCGGCACGTCGGGCTGCCCGTGCTGCTGCCCTCCCTGCTCGGCGGGGCCGTGCTGATGTTCGGCACCGCCTTCGCCTCGCACGCCACCGCCGCCGTCATGACGGGCAGTTCGGTACCGCTGATCACCATCCAGATCGCCAACGCCCTCTCCGGCAACGTGCTGGTGGGCCAGGAGAACCTGGCGCTCGCCATGAGCCTCAACATGGTGGTGATCGCGCTGCTCGTCATCACCGTCCAGATCCCGCTGCAACGACGGAGCAACCGATGGCTGGGATGAACCTCACCGCAACGGCGCCGCGCGGCACACGGGTGCGCCGCCGCCCCTGGGGCAGCTTCGTCGTACTGCTGCTCGCCGCCGTCTACTTCCTGCTGCCCGTCGCCGCTTCGCTGTGGTTCACCGTCGACGACCCCGCCGAGGGGTTCACCTTCGACGCCTACGTCAAGGGCCTCGGCGACGACGGGCTCGCCACCAGCCTCGGCCTGTCCGTCCGGCTCGGGCTGGCCACCGTGGCGCTGGGGCTGCTGCTGATGGTGCCGACGATGGTCGTCGTCGCGCTGCGGCTGCCGCGGCTGCGCCGGGTCGTCGAGATCCTGTGCATGGTGCCGCTGATCGTCCCGCCGATCGCGCTCGTCGCCGGGGTCAGCACCGTGCTCTCCTGGGAGCAGGACCTGGCCGCGACGCCCTTCTACCGCACCTTCCAGCTGCTCCAGAACAAGAGCTTCCCGCTGGTGCTGGTGCTCGTCTACACCGTCATGTCGCTGCCGTTCCTGTACCGCTCGCTGGACGCCGGGCTGCGCTCCCTCGATCTGAAGACCCTGGTGGAGGCGGCCCGCAGCCTCGGTGCCTCGCGGACGGCCACGCTGTGCCGGGTCGTCCTGCCCAATCTGCGGCCCGCCGTCGTCAGCGGGGCCGTGCTCAGCCTGGCGATGGTGCTCGGCGAGTACACCGTGGCGAAGGTGCTGGGCGCCGAGCCCTTCTCCGTCTGGATGGTGCACGTGGGCGAGTTCGAGGCCCAGGTGTCCGTCGCCGCCGCCATGCTCAGCCTGCTGATCACCTGGGGCCTGCTGCTCCTGCTCACCAACCTCGCCGGCGGGCGGGCCCGCAACCGGAGGAAGACCACCGCATGACCACCACCGCACCGAAGACCGGCACCGCCGCCTCCGCCGCGCAGCCCGCGGGACCGCCGGCCCCCTCCGGCGCCGAGGGCGCCCGCTCCGGTGTCGCCCTGCGGCTCGCCGGGCTGCGGCGCGCCTTCGGCGGCACCACCGCGCTGGACGGTCTCGACCTGGACATCGCGCCGGGCGAACTCGTCGCCCTGCTCGGCCCGTCGGGCTGCGGCAAGACGACGGCGCTGCGCATCATCGCCGGGTTCGAGACCGCCGACGCCGGTGAACTCCTCGTCGACGGCGAGGATCTGACCGGCGTCCCCGCCAACCGGCGCGACATCGGCATGGTCTTCCAGTCCTACAGCCTCTTCCCGAACATGACGGCGGCGCAGAACGTCGCCTACGGCCTGCGCGTCCGCAAGGCAGCGAAGGCCGAACGCGCCGCGCGCGCCGCCGAACTCCTGGACCTCGTGGGCCTGCCGGGCCGCGAGAAGCACTACCCCCACCAGCTGTCCGGCGGCCAGCAGCAGCGTGTGGCGCTCGCCCGCGCGCTGGCCATCCGGCCGCGTGTGCTGCTGCTGGACGAGCCGCTGTCCGCGCTGGACGCCAAGGTCCGCCTCCAGCTGCGCGAGGAGATCCGCCGCATCCAGCTGGAGCTGGGCATCACCACCGTCTTCGTCACCCACGACCAGGAGGAGGCGCTGTCGATGGCCGACCGCGTCGCCGTGATGAGGGACGGCAGGCTCGAACAGTGCGCGGCGCCGGGCGAGTTGTACGAGCGGCCCGCCACGCCGTTCGTCGCCGAGTTCGTCGGGACGATGAACCGGCTGCCGGGCACCGTCCGCGAGGGCGGCACCGTCGAGACGCTCGGCCGCCGGCTGGCCGTGCACGGGACGGCGCCGGCCGCCGGCACCCGCGTGGACGTGCTGCTGCGCCCCGAGAGCCTGCGGGTGACCGGGGGCGACGGTGCGGCCGGAGAGCCGGCGGAGCGGGCGGCCGCGGAGGGCGGCGTCCCGGCCACCGTCCGTGTCGTCACCTTCCTCGGCGGCACCACCCGGCTGCATCTGACCACCGACGAGGGTGCCGAGGCCAAGGCCGACCTGCCCAGCTGGGAGGCCGCGGCCTTCACCCCCGGCACCCGCTGCACGCTCGCCGCGCACGACCACACCGTGCTGGTGGAGGAGACGGCCGCGCGCTGAGCGCGGCCCCGTACGCCACGGCCGCCGGGCCCGCGGCCCTCACCGGGCCCGGCGCGGGCGCGCGCTACGGGCGCTCGACCTTGGCGCCCAGCTCGACCAGCTTCTGCTGGAAGTTCTCGTAGCCGCGGTTGATCAGGTCGATGCCGTGCACCCGCGAGGTGCCCTGTGCGGCCAGCGCCGCGATCAGATACGAGAAGCCGCCGCGCAGGTCCGGGATGACCAGATCGGCGCCCTGGAGCTTCGTCGGGCCCGAAACCACCGCCGAGTGCAGGAAGTTGCGCTGCCCGAAGCGGCAGGCGGCACCGCCCAGGCACTCGCGGTAGAGCTGGATGTGCGCGCCCATCTGGTTGAGCGCCGAGGTGAAGCCCAGCCGCGACTCGTACACCGTCTCGTGCACGATCGACAGGCCGGACGCCTGGGTCAGCGCGACCACCAGCGGCTGCTGCCAGTCCGTCTGGAAGCCCGGGTGCACATCGGTCTCCAGCGCGATCGACTTCAGCGCGCCGCCGGGGTGCCAGAAGCGGATGCCCTCGTCGTCGATGTCGAAGGCGCCGCCGACCTTCCGGAAGGTGTTGAGGAAGGTCATCATCGACTGCTGCTGTGCGCCGCGTACGTACACGCTGCCCTCGGTGGCCAGCGCGGCGCTCGCCCAGGACGCGGCCTCCAGCCGGTCCGGCAGCGCCCGGTGGTTGTAGCCGCCCAGCTTGTCGACGCCGGTGATGCGGATGGTGCGGTCGGTGTCCATCGAGATGATGGCGCCCATCTTCTGGAGGACGCAGATCAGATCCTCGATCTCCGGCTCGACCGCCGCGTTCGACAGCTCCGTCACGCCGTCCGCCAGGACCGCCGTCAGCAGCACCTGCTCGGTCGAGCCGACGGAGGGGTAGGGCAGCCGGATCTTGGTGCCGCGCAGCCGCTGCGGGGCCTCCAGGTACTGCCCGTCGGCGCGCTTCTCGATCGTCGCGCCGAACTGGCGCAGCACGTCGAAGTGGAAGTCCACCGGCCGGCCGCCGATGTCGCAGCCGCCCAGGCCGGGGATGAACGCGTGCCCGAGCCGGTGCAGCAGCGGGCCGCAGAACAGGATCGGGATGCGTGACGAGCCCGCGTGCGCGTCGATGTCGGCGACGTTGGCGCTCTCCACGTGCGACGGGTCGAGCACCAGCTCCCCGGACTCGTCGCCGGACCGCACGGTCACCCCGTGCAGCTGGAGCAGGCCGCGTACGACGCGGACGTCGCGGATGTCCGGCACGTTGCGGAGTCGACTCGGCGCACTGCCCAGCAACGCGGCGACCATGGCCTTGGGTACGAGGTTCTTCGCACCACGGACACGGATTTCACCCTCCAGCGGGGCGCCACCGTGGACAAGCAGTACGTCGGCAGGGCTGTCGGTCATGGATCTCCGCGATTCCTGGAGACGGGTCGGGACAAAAAGTAAGCGTAATGGCCCGTCGACCCGGGCCCGTAGGGGCGAGGGGGGTTCTGCACTGTCACAGGTGCGCAATAACACGCCCTGTCCGCACGGGAGTACAGAGAGTGTCTCTGTGGGCGTCGCGTGGGCGTCGCGTGGGCGGAGGGTGTGCTTCCCGTGTGTGTCCGGTGTGCGGAGCGTGTCCCTCCGGCCGGGGCGGCCCGGGGCGGCCCGGGGTGCGGGTGAGTGCACCGCCGGGGTCGGCAGCGGTCGGGCAGGGGGGCGGCGGAGGCCGACGGGGGTGCTGTTCACGCCGGGTGGCGGCCGGATCCGGCGGTCGGGTGTCCGTGAACGGCCCGGGTGCGGGATCATTGCCGTATGACCGAGGTGTCCTCGCTGACCGGACGGCTGCTCGTGGCCACACCGGTGCTGGCCGATCCGAACTTCGACCGCGCGGTGGTGCTCCTCCTCGACCACGACGAGAAGGGCTCCCTGGGCGTGGTCCTCAACCGCCCGACGCCCGTCGACGTCGGCGACATCCTGGAGCCCTGGGCACAGCTCACCGGGGAGCCCAACGTCGTCTTCCAGGGCGGCCCGGTCTCCCTGGACGCCGCGCTGGGCGTGGCCGTCGTCCCCACCGGGCACGCGGTCCCCGACGGAGGTCCCGCGGAGGGCGGACTCCCGGGGAGCGGCCTGCCGGGCGGGGGTCTGCCGGAGGGCGGGGTTCCCGAGGGCGGGGCTCCCGGGGGCGCAGTTCCCGAGGGCGGGCCTCCGGGCGCCGACGCCCCCAGCGCCGAGGACGAACTGCTGGACGGGCTGGCCGAGGAGTCCGGTGCCGACGGCGACGGCCCGCTCGGCTGGCGCCGGGTGCACGGCGCCATCGGCCTCGTCGATCTGGAGGCGCCCCCCGAACTCCTCGCCGCGGAGCTGGGCTCGCTGCGCATCTTCGCCGGGTACGCCGGCTGGGGCCCGGGCCAGCTGGAGGACGAGCTGTCCGAGGGCGCCTGGTACGTGGTCGAGTCCGAGCCCGGCGATGTCTCCTCGCCCGCTCCCGAGGGGCTGTGGCGGGCCGTACTGCGGCGCCAGCGCAGCGAGTTGGCGCTGGTCGCCACCTACCCGGACGACCCGTCGCTCAACTGACCGGAGGGGCCCGGGCGGCACCCGGCGGTGCGTCCCCGAGGGCCGCCCGAACGGGGTGATCCCGGTCACGGCCCACGCCTGACGCGCCCCCGGCGCATGAGTACCCTTGGGCTGTATGAGCACTCTTGAGCCCGAGCGCGGGGCGGGCACCGGCACTCTCGTCGAACCGACCCCGCAGACAAGTCACGGTGACGGCGATCACGAGCGGTTCGCGCACTATGTCCAGAAGGACAAGATCATGGCGAGCGCGATGGACGGCACCCCCGTCGTCGCGCTCTGCGGCAAGGTCTGGGTGCCGGGCCGTGACCCGAAGAAGTACCCGGTGTGCCCCATGTGCAAGGAGATCTACGAGACCATGGGCCCCGGCGGCGACAACGGCAAGGGCAACGGCAAGGACGGCAAGGGCGGCGGCGGCAAGTAACCGCCGCCGCGTCCGACCGCGGCCACCGTCCCGGTCCGCCCTCGGGCCGTGCGCCGGGACACCGGCCGCACCGTCGGGCCGGCCCCCGCCCGTCCTGCCTCCCGCGCAGTCGCAGCGCCCCGCCGCTCCCACCCGGAGCGACGGGGCGCTTCGTGCGTCACCCCTGCCGCCACTCCTGCCCTCGCGCCTGCGCCGCTCCTGCCCTCGCGCCTGCGCCGCTCCTGCCCTCGCGCCTGCGCC
>NZ_BJMM01000082.1 GCF_006539165.1 Streptomyces cacaoi
GCGCGGCGCGGCCCCTGGGGACCGCGCCGCGCCCGTGATTCCGCCCCAGCCGGGGCCGCAGGACCGCTGACGGCGGTCCGTCCGTGCCCGGAGGCCGGGAGATCAGAACGGCAGGGACTCGCCCTGTACCGCCTGGATGTCCAGGTCGACCCGGAGCGTCGTGCCGATGGCGGCGATGCCCGCGGCGACGACCTGGTTGTAGTTCATCTGGAAGTCCTCGCGCCGCAGTTCGGCCGTGGCACGGAAGGCGGCGCGGGTGCCGCCCCACGGGTCGGGCCCCGAGCCGAGGTACGTGAGGTCGAGGTCGACCTCGCGTTCGACGCCGTGCATCGCCAGATAGCCGTGCACCGTCCAGCGGTCCGTGCCCGCCGCGTCGATGCCGGTGCTGCGGTAGGTGATGTCCGGGTACGTCTCGACGTTGAGGAAGTCGCCCGAGCGCAGGTGCTGGTCGCGCATGGCGTTGCCGGTGTCGATGCTGTTCGTCTTGATGACGGCCTCGACGGCGGACTTCTCGGGGGTCTCGGAGATCTCGATCCGGCCGGAGAACTCGGTGAAGCGGCCGTGCACGCTGGAGATTCCCAGGTGCTGTGCGGTCGCGGCGACCGAGGAGTGCATCGGGTCGATGGTCCACGGGCCCGGCGGGGGCAGCTCCACCCCGCCCTGGCGGGCCAGCACCAGGGTGCCCAGGTCGGCGCGCCCGGAGGCGGTGACCATGGCGGTGGAGGCGGCCGGCGCGTAGCCGACGGCGGTCGCGATCACCGTGTAGGCGCCCGGCGCCAGCGGTTCGTTGCTGCGGACGGCGCCTTCGCCGTCGGCCTCGGCGCGCAGTACCTGTGTGCCCGTCATGTCGGTCACGGTCAGCACCGCGTGCTGGACGGCCCAGCCGTCGCGGGTGCGTACCCGCGCCCGTACGCCTGCCCCGTCCGGGGCGCCGGCACCGGCCCGGCCTTCGCTTGCCCAGCCTGTCATCTCTCTCCTGCTCCTTCTCGCATACGACGGGCCCCGGCCCCACGGCGGCGAGCCGTCCCTTGCCCGCACACGCTCTCCGCGGATGCCGGGGCCCTTCCCCGGGCCGGGCCCTGCGGCGCGCGCTCCGCTCAGTCCGCGCGCCGGAGGCCCGGGGGGTCACTCGTCCGGGTGGTGCAACTCGATGTCGTACGCGTCCACTCCGGGTCCGGTCACGTGCAGCGCGTTCGCCTGGGGCGGGTAGCCGCTGGCGATGACCGAGTAGTCGCCGGCGTCCAGGTCGGTGAAGGCGTAGGCGCCGTCCTCACCGGTGGTGGACGTGGCGATGACGTTGCCGGCCGCGTCGACGAGCGTCACGCGGGCGTCCGGCAGGGGGGTGCGGCCCGATCCGGCGAGCACCGTGCCGGTGACGCGGGCGCCGGCCGCCAGGTCGACGTCGAGCCGGGTGACGCCCTGGCCCTGGACCTCGACCGGGATGGCGGTGGGCCGGAAGCCGGCCGCGTTCACCGCGACGGTGAAGGTGCCGGTGACCAGCTCGTCGAACCGGTAGTCGCCCTGCTCGCCGGTGATACCGGTGGCGAGCACCTCGCCGCGGACGTCGGTGACGACGACCATCGCGCCCTGGACGGCGCTGCCGTCCGCCAGGTTGCGCACCTGGCCGGCGAGGCCGCTGGTGCCGGACAGCAGCAGGTCGTGCCCGAGCGGCTGTTCACCGATCACGACGGTGGACGCCTGCGGCTGGTGGCCGTCGGCCGCCGCGATCAGCACGTAGCTGCCGGCGCCCGGGGTGTCCAGGCTGTAGGAGCCGTCGTCGTGCGTCACGGAACGGCCGAGCTGGCGGCCGCTGAGCGAGATCAGCGTGACGGCGGCGCGGGCCACGCCGATGCCGTCGGCGTTGCGGACGGTGCCGTACACCCCGGGGCCGCTCGGCGGCATGGGTGCGGCGGGTTGTGCTGCGGCCATGGCCGCGTACTCCTTCAACTGCTGGGTGGGGTCACCCTGCGGTGCGGGGTGGCCGTTGGCGGTGGCCGCGCCGACGGGGGCGACGGCCGGCTGCTCGGCGGTGCGCTCGACGGCCGGGACCTCGGCGTTCGCCGGGGCGCTGTCGTCGTCGGTCTGGTCCATGCCGGAGGAGGTACGCAGCGGCACCTCCTTGATGAACAGGACGCACAGCAGGCCCAGGAAGGCGATGGGCGCGGCGTACAGGTAGATGTCGCCGATGCCGTGGCCGTAGGCGCTCTCCACGACGGTGCGCACCGGCCCGGGCAGCTTGTCCAGGTCGGGCAGGGCGCTGCCGCCGCCGCCCGTGGCGCCGCCGCCGGGCTTGATGCCGAGCTTGGCGAAGCCGTCCTCCATGAAGTGGGTGATCCGGGTGGAGAGCACGGCACCGAGCGCCGAGACACCGACCGCACCGCCCAGGGAACGGAAGAAGTTCACCGTGGAGCTGGCCGACCCGAGGTCCTTGGCCGACACCTGGTTCTGGGTGGCCAGCACCAGGTTCTGCATCATCATGCCGACGCCGAGGCCGAGCAGGGCCATGAAGATGGCCATGTGCCAGTACACGGTGTCGTAGCGCAGCGTGCCGAGCAGGCCCATGCCCGCGGTCATCAGCACACCGCCGGCGATCAGGAAGCGCTTCCACTTGCCGGTGCGGCTGATGATCTGGCCGGAGACGGTGGTGGAGACGAACAGTCCGGCGATCATCGGGATCGTCATGACGCCCGCCATCGTCGGCGACTTGCCGCGCGCCAGCTGGAAGTACTGGCTGAGGAAGACGGTCGCGCCGAACATCGCGATACCGACGAACAGCGAGGCGACGGAGGCCAGCGAGATGGTGCGGTTGCGGAACAGCCGCAGCGGGATGATCGGTTCCTTGGCCTTCGACTCGACGAGGATGAAGATCAGCGCGAGCACGATGGCGCCGCCGACCATGGCACCGGTCTGCCAGGACATCCAGTCGTACTTGTCACCGGCGAAGGTGACCCACAGCAGCAGGGTGCAGGCCGCGGCGGCGATGAAGAACGCGCCGAGCCAGTCGACCTTGACGTCCCGCTTCACGACGGGCAGGTGCAGCGTCTTCTGGAGCACGATCAGGGCGATCACGGCGAACGGGACGCCCACGTAGAAGCACCAGCGCCAGCCGAGCCAGCTGGTGTCGGTGATCACGCCGCCGAGCAGCGGGCCGCCGACGGTGGCGAGCGCGAAGGTCGCGCCGAGGTAGCCGCTGTAGCGGCCGCGCTCGCGCGGGGCGATCATCGCGGCCATGATCGTCTGGGCCAGGGCGGAGAGACCGCCCATGCCTATGCCCTGGAAGACCCGGAACGTGATCAGCATGCCGGGGTTCTGCGACAGTCCGGCACCGCACGAGGACAGGACGAAGAGCACCAGCGCGATCTGGACCAGCGCCTTCTTGCTGGTCAGGTCGGCCAGCTTGCCCCACAGCGGGGTCGAGGCGGTCATCGCCAGCAGCGAGGCCGTCACCACCCAGGTGTAGGCGCTCTGGCTGCCGTTCAGGTCGGAGATGATCTTGGGAAGCGCCGTGGAGACGATCGTCGACGACAGGATCGCGACGAACATGCCGAGCAGCAGCCCGGACAGCGCTTCCATGATCTGACGGTGTGTCATCGGTGCCCCGGACGGGGCCTGCGAAGCGGCTGAGGCCGAAGTCGAGGGGGTCGGCTGCGCGTGCCCGTGGGCCGCGTGCCGTGCCCCGCCGCCGGCCGCGTGCACGGCGTCGCGAGGCCCCCCAGCCGGGGGCTGGGGTCGGGTCGTTGCCATTCGGCGTCCTTACGTAACTCTCAGTGCGGAACGGTGGTCTTCGTTTCGTGGTGGGGGCCGCTTGCGCGGCAGTCCCCGAAGCTGGCACGCAGCTGGGTGAGCAGTTCCGTGAGGCGGGCGACGTCGGTGTCGCTCCAGTCCTGCATGCGGGCCTCCAGGAGCTCGACGGTCCGTGTCGAGAGGTCCTGTAGGAACTGCTCGCCCGCCTCGCTGAGCCGCAGCAGGCGGGAGCGCCCGTCCTGGGGGTCGGGGTGGCGCTCGATCCAGCCCCGGTCGGCGACGTACGTCACGTGGCGGCTGGTGACCGACATGTCGATGGCCAGCAGCTCCGCCAGCTTGCTGGTGCGCATCTCCCCGTGCTTGCTCAGAAGCATCAGTACCCCCGCCGATGCGGGCGGGCATTCCGGGGGCAGACCCCGGGCCATCTCGCGTTTGACGGCCCCTATGGCGCTGAGCTGCCGTGCCAGCTCCTCGTACTGACTACGTTCGGCCATCTCTACCCCATGAACTTGTTGCTTAGGGCAACCATAGGATCAGTTGATTGCTGAAGGCAAATTGATTCCGGGCATCGGCGGCAAACAATCCTTAAAGGTTGGGTGTGCGGTACACCAAGGCCCTGCGGAGGGGGCTGAGGAGTGAGTAATGCCCTGGTGGGCGAGTGCTGCGGCGAGACGTAAGTGGCGTCTGCTCACCGAGAGTTGTCGACCGAACACGGTGCGGTCCGGCGGTGAGGGGCGGCGCTCAGCGGTCCGACCGGAGCCGGGCCGGGTGGGAGCTGCCCGCGCGAGCCGCCCGGAGCGAGCGGTGCTCTTCCCCTTCCGTGCGCGTACCCGTCCGCGCCCGTGCCCCGTCCGTGCGCGTGCGCCCCCGCGTGCGGGCGCGCGCGAGGGCGGTCACCGGGACGGGCAGGGGCGGAGGAAGGGGAACGCCGAGGGGGGAATGCTGAAGGGAGCGCCGAGGGGAACGTCCGAGGGGACGCGGCAGGAGCCGGGCGGACAGTCGGAACGGGCGGCCGGGTGGCGCCTGTTGGGGAGCCGGACGGTGGGGCCGGTTGGTGTGGGCCGGGGCTGTGTGCGGGTGCGGGGTTCGCTAGTGTCCTGCCCCATGGCTCACAACCCCCAGGCACCCCAGGGTCCCGAAGGACACCCGGACCCGGCAGGCAGCACCCAGATGTTCCGCGCCTTCGTCGACGAGGGCACTCCGCAGCAGCGCAGGCCGGTGGCGGAGCCGCCGGCGGGCCCGCGGGTCGGCGTGATCGTCGGCGTCGTCGTCGCGATCGTGGTCCTGGCAGGCGTCGCCTGGCTGGCGTTCGGTTAACCGTCCCCGCCGCTACGGCGCGGCCCGCGCCCCGCACGCGGCGTCACCGTTCGCACAGCCACGACCGTTCCCCGGGAGCACCACGCAAACCGTCCCACCGTCCCACCGTCCGCGAAGCCGGTCCTCGCGTCCGGCAGTTGAGCCGCTCCGGCCCCGACTGCCGCTCTGCGAGGACCTTTTCGTTCCCGCGACGCTCCCGCACGGTTCCCGCATCGTGCCCGCGATGCCGGCCGGAGGGCACCCGTCCGCGCCGGGCTCACTTCCAGCCCGTCAGCTTCATGTCCTTCGTCTCGATGTGCATACCGAGCGGGACACGCCATGCGTCGACGCACAGCTTCCAGGTCTTGGTGCGGGACGCGCCTGCCTCGATCGGTACGGGCAGCTCGCGGGTGCTGGTGCGGGTGGCCCAGTCGACGCCGAGCCCGCCGATGATGTGGGTGCCGAAGGTGACGCTCCCCTCGGTGACGGCCGTCCCCCCGGTGTTGCGGAACCGCACCGTGACCTTCTCGCACCAGCGGACATCCGTCTCGGCGCGCTCGATCTTCCCGGCCTCCAGCACGGCCGGCCGTGCGGGGCCGCCGCCTTCGCCGCCCCCGTCACCGTCCTCGCCGTCGCTCCCGCCCGGCGTCTGCCCGCCCGGGGAGTCCGGGGTGTCCGGGCCCGCACCGTCCTGACCGGAGGAGGGGGCTGCGCCGGAACCTCCGGGCGCGCCCGGGGAGTCGGCGTCCCGGTCGGCACCGCCGTCGCCGCTGCCGCCGCCGTTCTTCCGGTACGCCGCCGTGCCGTCGTCGTCGGCGGAGCCGCTGTCGGGGCCGTCCGCCGTGCCGGAGGCGTCCGTGCGCCCCGGCTTGTCGTGCGCTGCCGCGCCGTCGTCCTTCCCCGGCAGCGGCACCAAGGTGACGCCGTCCTCGGGGCGTTGATTGCCCTGACCGGCGTCCTTCGAGGCCGCCGCCCCGCCCGCCGCCACATAGCCCTCGCGTCCGTCGGCACAACCCGCGGTCAGCAGCGCGGTGCCGGCGCAGATCAGACACAGAAGAGCCGCCGAGGCGTTCTTCGGTCCGCCCCGGCGGCTCGTCCTGCCGGTCGTCGGCGTCCGCTCACCCGTTCCATGGCTGTGCATGGTGCCTGTCCCATGGCTCCGCATGGCGGCAGTGTGGCTGACGCCTCGTCAGAAGTGAACCCTGTGTCTTTGGTGTTCCTCCGGCCCGTCGTACGTATCCCCCGCAGCACTCGGCCCTCCCCGCGTGCTCATCCGGCCGTGCTCCTGAGTGGTCATTCTTCTGCGATCAGCCCCTCGCGCAGCTGCGCCAGCGTGCGGGTCAGCAGCCGGGAGACGTGCATCTGGGAGATGCCGACCTCCTCACCGATCTGCGACTGCGTCATGTTGGCGAAGAAGCGCAGCATGATGATCTGCCGCTCCCGCGGGGGGAGTTTGGCCAGCAGCGGCTTGAGGGACTCGCGGTACTCGACGCCCTCCAGCGCGGTGTCCTCGTAGCCGAGCCGGTCGGCCAGCGAGCCCTCGCCGCCGTCGTCCTCCAGGGACGGCGAGTCCAGCGAGGAGGCCGTGTAGGCGTTGCCGACGGCCAGCCCGTCGACCACGTCCTCCTCGGACACCCCGAGGCAGGTGGCCAGTTCGGTGACGGTCGGGGAGCGGTCCAGGGTCTGCGACAGCTCGTCGCTCGCCTTGGTGAGCGCCAGCCGCAGCTCCTGGAGCCGCCGCGGCACCCGCACCGACCAGGAGGTGTCCCGGAAGAAGCGCTTGATCTCCCCGACGACGGTCGGCATCGCGAACGTGGGGAATTCCACGCCCCGTTCGCAGTCGAACCGGTCGATCGCCTTGATCAGACCGATCGTTCCGACCTGGACGATGTCCTCCATCGGCTCGTTGCGGCTGCGGAAGCGGGCAGCCGCGTACCGCACGAGTGGGAGGTTCAGCTCGATGAGCGTGTCCCGGACGTAGGTGCGCTCGGCGCTCGGTGCCGTGTCCGGGGACTCGGCTGCGGCTTTGTCGAGCGCGGCGAGCCGCAGGAAGAGGGAGCGCGAGAGAGTGCGGGTGTCGATCGCCTCGTCGCTCACCACCCCCGCGTTTTCGGCGAGTTCGTGCGGTGCGCTGGACGGTTCGGGGTAGCCGACGGGGTCCTGCGGGACCGCAGTGTCGGCGTTCTCGGCGAGCACCTTCGAGCTGCCCAGTTCTACGGACATGCCACCCCCTTGAGGTCGCGGACGGTCGCTGCGGCGCCCTCGGCAGAGGGAAGCACTCTCCCCTCCCTACCGGGAGCACCACTGCGGCAAACGCAGCTCTTGCAGAATGTCACAAGTAGGCAACACGACGTAGCCTCATGTCGATAAAACTGCACGGATGAGGGTGCTGAGGCTGTGAGAAGGGTCGCGTTCCCCGGCGGGGGCGCACGCGCCGGGGCCCTCGGGGCGCGGGCTGGGCGCGCCCTCGGGGTACGGCCTAGGCGTCGATCCGATTCGCCGCGCGGAGCCGGGCGAAGCTGCGGGAGAGCAGCCGGGAGACGTGCATCTGCGAGACGCCCAGCTCCGCGCTGATCTGCGACTGCGTCAGATTCCGGTAGTAGCGCAGCAGCAGGATCCGCTGTTCGCGCTCCGGCAGTTGCACGAGGAGATGGCGGACGAGGTCACGGTGTTCGACCCCGTCGAGTTCGGGGTCCTCGTAGCCGAGCCGGTCCAGCAGACCCGGCATACCGTCCTCACGCTCCTGTGCGGCCTCCAGCGAGGTCGCCCGGTAGGCCCGGCCCGCCTCGATGCAGGCCAGCACCTCCTCCTCGGTGATCTTCAGCCGCTCGGCGATCTCGGCGGTGGTGGGCGACCGGCCGTGCTGCGTGGTGAGGTCCTCGGTCGCGCCGCTGACCTGGACCCACATCTCGTGCAGCCGGCGGGGCACGTGCACGGTGCGGACGTTGTCGCGGAAGTAGCGGCGGATCTCGCCGACGATCGTCGGCATGGCGAAGGTCGGGAACTGCACGCCGCGGCTCGCGTCGAACCGGTCGATGGCGTTGATCAGGCCGATCGTTCCGACCTGGACGACGTCCTCCATGGGCTCGTTGCGGCTGCGGAAACGTGCCGCCACATAGCGGACGAGCGGGAGGTTGGCCTCGATCAGGGCGCACCGGATGCGTTCGTACTCGGCGGAACCGGACTCGTGCCCGGCCAGCTCCTCGAACAGCGACTGGGTGAGCGCCCGGGTGCGCGCCGCTCGCTCGCGCTGCGCCTCAGCGGGCGTACGCGGGGTCTCGGAGGGCTGCTCCCCGGTGTCCTGGGATCCCGCGGCGTCCTGAGCGCTCCGGGCGTCCTGAGCGGGCGCCGGGCGGGCCGTGCCGGACGCGCGGCGGGCTCCTGGTGCGGTGCGGGTCGGGGGCGGGGAGGGGGAGGTTGCGGGGGCTGCGGACGGCGGCGCCTCTGTGTCGCCGGAGGGAGTCTGGGTGGGGGTACCGGTCCCGTCCACTCAGCCACCACCCCTTCACGGTTAACGGTGCAGAACAGTCCTGGTCGGTCATTCATCCGCCAAAAGCGGTCATAGCATCACAAGACATGTGCACCGTGTGCAAGCACCGCCTCACTCCGTGTTGCCGTGCCGAACGGGGTCAACTTCCGCCGTACAAGGGCGAGTACGCCGGCCGGAAGGGCGGACCGGAACCCTCCGCCGCCGCGCGCGCAGGGGCGGCCCCGGGGCGCACGACGGGGTGCGCGGGGTACGGGGTGAGCAGGTGTCAGTTCACCAGCGAGGTCATGAACTTGCCGACGGCCTGGGCCGCGTCGGAGATCCCCTCGAAGCCCACCTGGACGAGGTCCGCCGCGCGCTCGGGGGACGTGATGATTGTGTACAGCACGAAGACCACAAGCCCGTACAACACGACCTTCTTCGCCTGTGCCATCGTCTGCCCCTCCCCCGGGTGGTGCGTTCCCCGAATCCCTGTACGCCTGCGCGGCTGTGTGAGTGTAACGGGAAGCTCACGGCTGATGATCGCTCACCGTAGTCGCCCTCGGCGCTCCCGCGCAGGACGCCCCATCAGAAACTTGCGTACCGGAGGGGGCGGATCCGCGGGCCGGAGCGGCGCTGCCGTGCACCGGGGGGCGGGAGAGGACGCGGGGGGGGAGGGAGGGAGAGGAGGAGCGGAGAGGAAGGCCGGGAGGCCGCTGAGAGCCGCTCAGCGGCGTGCGGCTCAGCGGCGTGCGGCTCAGGGCACCAGGACGGTCTTTCCGCGGTTGCCGCCCGCGCGGTGCCGGGCCACGGCGTCCGGCCCCCGCTCCAGCGGCGCCTCGCTCTCGACCGGAACCGTCACCCGCCCGCCGTCGATCTCCTGCGCGAGCCGGACGAGCAGATCGGCGGAGGCGGCCAGCTGGAAGTTGAGGCCCTCCACGCCCCGTTCGTACAGCGCGTCCGGTGTGGCGGCACCGAGCGTGGAGACCGCCACACCGCCGTCCCGGACCAGCGCGGCCCCGGCGTCGAACGCGTCCGGCGTCGCGGAGGCCAGATCGACGAGAGCGTCCACCCCGCGCGGATACTCGGTGCGCACCGCGTCCACCAGGGCCCGCTCCCGCACGTCGACGGTGAGCGCCGCGCCGAACGAGGCCATCCGCTGCTCGTCGTGTCCGTGCGTGGCGGCCACGACACGCAGATCGTGCGCGGCGGCGAGCTGCGTCAGAAAGCTGCCGACACCGCCGGCGGCGCCGATGATCAGCAGACTCTCGTAGCCGCGCAGCGCCGCCACATCGATGATGCCCAGCGCCGTCATACCCGCCGTGGGGGCGGCGGCCGCCGCCGTCAGCGACAGGGACGAGGGCGCCGCCGCGACCGCCGCCGCCTCGTTCACGACGACGTACTCGGCCCAGGTGCCCCGGCCGACCGGATCGCTGATGACCTGCCCGTACACCCCGTCCCCGGGCTGGAACCGCCGCGCCTGGGGCCCGTTGCTCTCCACGACCCCCGCGAAGTCGACCCCCATGACCAGGGGGAAGCTGTAGGGGAGCGCCCCCTCCAGCATGCCGTCGGCGATCTTCCAGTCCAGCGGATTGATACCCGCGGCGCCGACCTTGACCAGCACCTCGCCCTCGTCGGGCACCGGCCGCGCCGCCTCCAGCAGCTCGGGCCGCCCCTTCGTCTCCCGCACACCCACAGCACGCATGACGAACTCCCTGCTCCCCCCGACCGGGACAGGCCGCGCTCCTCAACGTACGCCAGGGCCGGGCACTCCGCAGTCGGAGAGGCCGAGGGCGCCCTGCTCCGGCGGCACACCGGGAAGCGGGGCGGCGCGCGGCCGCAGCGCACATGGCGAAGGGCCGGACCCCGTGGGATCCGGCCCTTCGCCGATACGAGCGGTAGCGGTGGGATTTGAACCCACGGAGGAGTTGCCCCCTCACTCGCTTTCGAGGCGAGCTCCTTCGGCCGCTCGGACACGCTACCGAGAGGAACTCTAGCCCACTCGGGCCCGTGGGCCGAAATCGGTGTGCCGGGCCCGGTCCTGACGCAGGTCACGGCGGCGGAATCGCTGCCCGGGTCACGGCGTCGTGCGGCGGCCCGGGCGGAAGAAGCCGGTGAGGAGCGCGGCGCTCTCGGGGGCCAGGACGCCGCCGATCACCTCGGGGCGGTGGTTGAGCCGGCGGTCGCGGACCACGTCCCACAGCGAGCCCGCCGCGCCCGCCTTCGCGTCGGCGGCCCCGTAGACGACGCGCTCCACCCGGGAGAGGACGGCGGCCCCCGCGCACATCGTGCAGGGCTCCAGGGTGACGACGAGGGTGCAGCCCGTCAGCCGCCAGGCGTCGCCCCGGGTGTGTGCGGCGGCCCGCAGCGCGAGCACCTCGGCGTGTGCGGTGGGGTCGCCGTCGGCCTCGCGGGCGTTGTGTCCCCGGCCCAGCACGGCGCCGTCCGGCCCCAGGACGAGCGCACCGACCGGGACGTCCCCGGTGCCGGGCGCGAGCGCGGCCTCGTCGAGCGCGCGGCGCATCGCGGGCTCCCAGGGCGTGCGCACCGGGTCGGGCGCGTCGGCAGGGACGGACGGGTCGGGGTCGGACGGGCCGGGGCCACCGGGCGAGGCCGGTGCGGCGTCGGGCGCGGGCGTCATGTGCACAAGTCTCGCCCGGCCGGGGTGCTGACTGCGCGTGGCCAGGGCGCAGACGTCCGCGGGGGCGTGGAGCCGCCGCTCGTGCCACGTGCCGGGCTGAGGAGAGCCGGGCGGGTCGGCGGTCGGCCGCGGGGTGGGGACCGGGTGGTTTCCGGGGGGGGGCGGAAGAGGGCGCGGACGAGTGCGGCCCCCGGGCCTCGTGGGAGGGCCGGGGGCCTTGGTGGAGCGGGGCGCCGGGGTGGCCGGTCGGTGCCGGGCCCGGCGCCCGGGTCAGCGGACGGCTTCGAGGACGTCGGTGCAGCCGAGCGCGTCGGCGATCTCGCTCAGCGCGTCCTCCGGGGTGAGGGAGAGCAGGGCCTTGTTCTCCATGCCGAGGTCGGCCAGGAGGGCGGAGTCGCCCAGCGGACCGACCGGGGCCGCCTCCTCGTCGGTGGCGGAGCCGGCTGCCCCGCCCTCGTCGTCCCCGTCTCGTTCCGGCTCGCCGTCCTCGGTGCCGTCGAGGTCGACGAGCTGGTCCAGCGCGGCCGGGTCCTCCGGCTCGCGGCCCAGCAGTTCGTCGGAGAGCAGCAGCTCCCCGTAGGAGCTGCGCATCGCGGCGGCGGCGTCGGAGACGAAGACGCGGGGGTCGTCCTCGCCGTCCACGCGGACGACGCCGAACCACTCGCCCTCCTGCTCGATGCAGACCAGCACTGTCTCGTCGTCGGTAGTGGCCTCGCGGGCCAGGTCGGCCAGGTCGGCCAGGGTTTCCACATCGTCCAGCTCTGTGTCGCTCGCTTCCCACCCGTCTTCGGTGCGCGCGAGCAGCGCGGCGAAATACACCGTGACTCTCCCACTGATTCCTCAAGTGCCCGAGTTGACGAGGACCGTGCCCCGCCCCATCGGAATCGTGGCAGAAACCCGCGCTGTGCGAAGGGTCTTCGACAGTGCGTCGTCCCGGTCTTTGCCCTTGTGTTCACCCCGGCGTTGCCTGCGACGACGTACCGGAATCGCCCCGTCACGGCTGGTTATCCGGAAGTGCTCCGGTGTGTGCCGGGTCTCACCAGCGGAAGGTGCGCATCAGCAGGGCCTGGCGACGCATACGGGCCTCCCGGGCGCGGCGGGGCCGGACCCGCTCGCGCAACTGCCGTGCCTCGTTCAGCTCTCGGAGAAAGCGGGCCCGGCGACGCAGCCGTTCCGCGTCGGTGACCTGCTGTCGCGCGTGGTGGACGGACGACGGCGGCCGCGCCGACTCCCGCGCGTCGACGGGTTCTTGTGCTTCCGGCATGTGGACACCTCCTGGGTACCTGCCCCCATTCCCCTGTCTGCCGGGCGTACGCCGGGGCGGACCGGGCGGGTTCCGTGCGGCGGGGCTCGGATACTGTCGAACCATGCGGACCCACGTCGTCGACCACCCGACGATCCATTAGGACACAAGAGAGGCGAACACCCTTGCCCCAGCACAACCCCCTGTTCGACGGCAGGTCCGACGGCAAACCGCTACGGGTCCTGGCTGCGCTCCGCATCTCGCTCGACGACGACGCCAGCACTTCCATCGAGCGCCAGTGGGAGGAGTACCGCCAGTGGGCGAAGCAGTACCCCGGCGTCACCCTGGTGAAGGCGACCGAGGACCGATCCGTCTCCGGCTCGATCGACCTCAAGGACCGACCGCAGCTCGGGCCCTGGCTCACCCATGACAAGCGAGACGAGTGGGATGCGATATGGGTCAGCACCCAGGACCGTCTCGGCCGAGACGACCTCCACTTCATGGCGTTCCTCAAGGACGTGCTCGACTGGCAGAAGCTGATCTACGTCGGCGACGATTCCGCCTTCGACATCTCCACCGAAACCGGTCGACTGATCGCGTACGCCAAGGCGACGCAAGCTGCTGGTGAGCTGCGGAAGATCCGGGAGCGAGCCCAAAAGTCCCGGGACTACCTTCGTCGTCACGGCCTGTGGCCTGGCGGGAATCTCCCGTTCGGTTACAAGCCGGTACAGATCATCGTCGGCGAGAAGATCCACTACAAACTCGGCCAGGAGAAGACGTACTCGAAGCTGCTGCGGAAGATTCGGGAGCAGATCGTCAGGGACAAAACGCCTATCCGGCAGATCGCAGCCCAGCTCACCAGCGACGAGATTCTTACCTGGAAGGATTACGAGGCGACGCTGCCGCCGCTCCCCGGAGCCAGGAAGAAGAAGCGCGAGCCCAAGGGAGCCGCCTGGCACCCCTCCGCCATCGCAGCCCTGTTCAAGAACGTCGCCTGCATTGGCTGGGTCACCTACACGGACAAGACCACGGGCAAGGTCAGAATCGCCGAGCTCGACAACGGTGATCCGGTCATGTTCACGGACGAGCCGATCCTCACCGAAGCGGAGCGGGAGGAAGTGCTCGCGGTCATTGAGGAGCGGGGCAGCAAGCCGCTGCGCGCGCGGAGCGAGGTGTCTCGCGAATCCGGTGTGGGCAGGTGCGGCGAGTGCGGTGAGGGCCTGACGATCAACCGCGTCACTCACAGGCTCAAGAGCGGGCTCAAGCGATATGAGCGGTACCGCTGTGCTTCTTCCACCAAGGCCATCGCGTGCCCGGAGCCGGCCTACATCGAGAAGGATCTCCTCGGTGGCTTCGTGGACTCCTCCATCCTGACGCAGCTCGGGGACAAGCAGGAGGTCCGCATCAAGAAGCAGAAGGGCGACGACCCGCGGCCGGAGCTGGAGAAGTACCGGACCCGGCTGGACCGAGTCGAGAAGGAGGACGAGGAGGGCCTGTACGACGACGACCGCGAGTCCTACTTCAAGAAGCGGAAGAGCCTGCTGGCCAAGATCAAGGAGCTGGAGGCGAAGCCCGTCATCCCCGACACGGTGGAGTACGAGTTCACCGGCCGTACCTTCGGGCAGAAGTGGCAGGGGATGACCAGCTCCGAGCAGCGTGAGTACCTGATCGCCCACAACGTGGTCATCGGCGCGTGGCGCTCGGGGCAGATCGAGTCGCAGCGGGCGGCCTTCATCTGGTTCGGGGACCTGGTCAAGGCAGCGAACGCCATGGGCGTCGAGGCGACGCCGAGCGATACTCCGTTGTGGGGCTTCGACCGGCTGAACCTGACTCCGGAGCAGGAACAAAAGGCTCGGGAGTTGGTTGCGGAGACGTTGCCGGAAGGCGAAAAGGCCCCCTTCTGAACGGAGAGCTGGGGGAGACTGTGCCCATGTACACATCGATGACGCCGGCCGAGTTTCGCGAGATGACTCGCACGGTGGAGCTCACTGGCTGGATCATGGCCGAGTTGAAGGCTGGAAAGTCCGCGGACGAGATCGCGGCGGACCTGAACGCTTCGGGCACTCGGCGTCCGTCGTGGCCGCGGAAGCGGTCTCGCTTGCGGCTGACGCCGAGGGAGACGGAAGACGGGCAGACGGTGTACGCCATCGGCGCGGTGCGCTGACGTCCTAGATCATCAGCAGCCCCACCACCGAAAGGTGACGGGGCTGCTGATGGTTGGGACAGGAGCGTCGCGCTACTCCTGCTCGGGGGCGTACGCGGTTTGCGCGGCCTGGTCGGGCTCCACCTGGGATGTGGAGGCAGTGGGCAGCCCTGTTGCTCAATCGAAAACCCGTCAACTCCCTTACAGAACCCCAACGTTGGACTGTCAAACGGGCGGCACTTCGCTAAAGTGCGGCTGTGGGTTCCCGTCGAAGGGGATGGTGCGCGGATGGGCGAGGACATGGTGACCCAGGTCCATGTCAAAGACGGCGCGGTGTGGGCTGGGGGGGATGCATACCCTCTGCGGAACATCTCGCACGTAGGTCGGCGCAGTCTGCCCCCCGTGCAGAGGAACTACCAGGCGCAGCGAGAGCGCCTCACCAAAAGGATCAGAAACATTGCGATCTGGGGCGGCCTTCTGTGCCTCGTCACGGGGGGCGTAGCCACTCCCGTTGTCGGCTGGATGCTCTGGGAGGTGAACCGGCAACGGAGTCAGTTGGTTGATGTGGATCTCCCGGGGCTGCATGCGCTGATCATCAGCACTGCTGGCACCCAGCAGGAGACTGTCTGGAGTGCTGACGCGCAGCAGATCGACTACATCGCGCGGCAGATTACTGAAGCGATCAGACGGCCCGACGTCATCCACAACAACACCTACAACATCCACAAGCCTGTTAATTTCCAGACGGTGAATAAGCACTACAAATTCATTCAGGAGGGGAATGGCAATATTGGCTTTGCTAGTTCCTCTGGTACCGGCAATATTACGGCGGGTGGATAATGGGTGAGTCATTCATTCAGCGCGGGCGGGGAAACATCGGTCAGGCGATCCACTACGGTGCCGGCGACATCGTGGCGGGAGGGAAGACGGTTGGCTCAGCCGACCCCAAAGAAGCCGCGATCAGCGAACTCCTTGCGGCGATCGCTGAGGTGCGCGAGCACTTGGACGACGTGCGTCGTGCAGAGATCGAGGCGGCGGCCCAGGAGGTCCGACCGGAGCGTACGAGGCAGGAACTGGAGGGCCCGCTTACGCGGATTGGCGGGATTGCTGCTCTTGTCGGGTCTGTCGGGGGCCCCGTGATCAGCGCCGTCCAGTCTGTCGTCGCTGCATTTTCTGGCTGAGCTCGTCGCGGTTCTCACTGACCAGTGCGCCACGGGAGTGCACGCTATCCGCCCCCGCGGGAAGCAGGGGGGGCCAAGATGAGCGGAAGCGGTTGGCACCCCTGCGTGCCCGTCGTCCTGACCGGAACCGAGCGCCTCCGAGTCGGCGCCGCTTCTGTGCGACTAGTCGGTGGGACGGGTGAAGTGGCGTCGGCTGGCCCATCGCGTGCGACGAAGGCTGGCTCGGCAGGAGCTGGTAGCGACGCATGAATGACAAACCCCGCCAGCCCTCGTGGAGGTGGCTGGCGGGGGTTCTTGTGATCACGACGGATTACCGGGGGGCGAACTCCCCGTCCTTGGCCCCATCGACGAAGGCTCGCCACTCGGCGGCCGTGTAACGCAGAACGGTTCCCTCTGGATCTGAGGGGTTCCGCAGAGCCTTGGCGCCCAGGGGGAGATCGGCGACCTCGATGCGGTTGTGCGGGTCGCTCCCCGGTGCGCTCTTCCACACGACCTCGCTCAGGTCGAGGTCGTACAGGTCGGCCTTCTCTCGGGCTTCCATCAGGCTTCGAACGCGCCCTCGGCCGCCGCGGACACGAAGAGCTGCCAAGCGTCGCGCGTCACCCGGGCCGCCGGGAGATGCGGATTCTTGGAGTCGCGGATGGCGGTGCCGTCCACGGTCGGGATGTCGGCGACCTCGACGCAGTTGCCGTTGCCGGCTGTGTAGCTGCTCTTGCGCCACTCCGCGCCAGAGAGGTCGGCCGCGTACAGGTCGGCCATGTAGTTCATCTCAATCCCGCTCTTTCTCGATACGGTCAACCAACTCGATGCTAGCCTCTTCGGACAAGGCTGCGCTTGACAGGTTGCGGAACAAGCGGCTCA
>NZ_BJMM01000083.1 GCF_006539165.1 Streptomyces cacaoi
AGGAGACCCCCGCTCCGTGGTGCCCCCTTTCGCATATCGCGCCACTTGGGGCGTCTCCGGGGGTGCAGGGGCGGGGGAGAGGTGAGCGGGGAGAACCCCCGCGAGGCGGTTCGGGGGGCGTGCGGGACAATGGGGTATGTGACTCGGATCGTGATCATCGGCGGTGGCCCAGGCGGATACGAAGCGGCGCTGGTGGCCGCCCAGCTCGGCGCGGAGGTGACGGTCGTCGACTGCGACGGCCTCGGTGGCGCATCGGTCCTCACGGACTGCGTCCCCTCCAAGACGCTCATCGCCACCGCCGAGGTGATGACGAACTTCGACTCCTCGTACGAGGAGCTGGGCATCCGGGTCGAGGACACCACGCACGACCCGGACGACCCGGCCCGGGTGGTCGGCGTCGACCTCGGCAAGGTCAACCGCCGGGTGAAGCGCCTGGCGCAGGCGCAGTCGCAGGACATCACGTCGTCCGTCACGCGGGCGGGCGGCCGGGTGCTGCGCGGCCGTGGGCGGCTGGAGCCGGGGCAGGCGACCGACGGTTCCCGTGTCGTGACGGTCACGGCGGCCGACGGCGGCCAGGAGCGGCTGACGGCGGACGCCGTGCTGATCGCGACGGGCGGTCATCCGCGCGAGATCCCGGACGCGCTGCCGGACGGCGAGTGCATCCTCAACTGGACGCAGCTGTACGACCTGGAGGAGCAGCCGGAGGAGCTGATCGTGGTCGGCTCCGGTGTCACGGGTGCCGAATTCGCGGGCGCCTACCAGGCGTTGGGCTCGCAGGTCACGCTGGTCTCCTCGCGGGACCGGGTGCTGCCGGGGGAGGACCCGGACGCGGCGGCGGTGCTGGAGGACGTCTTCCGGCGGCGCGGTATGAACGTGATGAGCCGTTCGCGGGCGCAGTCGGCGAAGCGGGTCGGGGACAGGGTCGAGGTCACGTTGCAGGACGGCCGGACGATCACCGGTACGCACTGTCTGGTGGCGGTGGGCGCGGTGCCCAACACGGCGGACATGGGCCTGGCGGAGGCCGGGGTCCGGCTGAAGGAGTCGGGCCACATCAAGACGGACCGGGTGTCGCGGACGTCGGCGCCGGGGGTGTACGCGGCGGGCGACTGCACGGGCGTGTTCGCGCTGGCGTCGGTCGCGGCGATGCAGGGCCGGATCGCGATGTACCACTTCCTGGGCGACGCGGTCACCCCGCTGGATCTGCGGGCGGTCTCCGCGAACGTGTTCACCGACCCGGAGATCGCCACGGTGGGCTACAGCCAGGCGGACGTCGACAAGGGCGTGATCGACGCGCGGGTCGTCAAGCTGCCGCTGCTGCGCAATCCGCGGGCCAAGATGCAGGGCATCAGGGACGGTTTCGTCAAGCTGTTCTGCCGGCCGGGCACGGGCATCGTGGTGGGCGGGGTGGTCGTCGCGCCGCGGGCGAGTGAGCTGATCCATCCGATCTCGATCGCGGTGGACAACAATCTGACCGTCGAGCAGATCGCCAACACCTTCACCGTGTATCCCTCGCTCACCGGGTCGATCGCCGAGGTGGCCCGTCAGCTGCACACGCGCAAGTCCGCCGAGTCCGGCCTGAGTTGAGGTCGGCCGGGTCCGGCCGGGGGCGCTGACGGGAGCGGACGGCGGCGGGCGGGGGCACGGTGGCCCCACCGTCCTCGTCCGGCACAGCCGTCGTCCCGATGAGGACGATCGCGCCTTATACCACGTTCCGGTCCTCCGTACGAACAACTTCTGTTAATCGGCGCAAACTGCTGAAACCAGACGGTCGTTGGCGTTACTGTCAGTTTTGTGTTCGCTGCGGAACGTCGTCAATTGATCCTTGAAATGGTGCGAGCCAACGGAGCGGTATCGCTCCGGGAACTCGCCCGCGTCGTCCAGACCTCCGAAGTGACCGTCCGCCGAGACGTACGGGCACTGGAGGCAGAAGGGCTGCTCGACCGCCGGCACGGCGGTGCCGTCCTCCCGGGAGGCTTCACCAGGGAATCCGGGTTCCCCCAGAAATCCCATCTGGCCACAGCGGAGAAGACGGCCATCGCCGATCTCGCCGCGGGCCTCGTCTCCGAGGGCGAGGCGGTCGTCGTCGGCGCCGGGACGACGACGCAGGAGCTGGCGCGGCGGCTGGCGCGGGTGCCCGGCCTCACCGTCGTCACCAACTCCCTGCTGGTGGCCCAGGCGTTGGCGCACGCCAACCGCGTCGAGGTGGTGATGACCGGAGGAACCCTGCGCGGCTCCAACTACGCCCTCGTGGGCAGCGGTGCGGAACAGTCGCTCCAGGGCCTGCGCGTCTCGCGGGCCTTCCTGTCGGGCAGCGGTCTGACCGCCGAGCGCGGCCTGTCGACGTCCAACATGCTGTCCGCCAGCGTCGATCGGGCGCTGGTGCAGGCGGCCTCGGAGGTGGTGGTACTCGCCGATCACGGCAAGCTCGGAACGGACACCATGTTCCAGACCGTCCCGGCCGGGTCGATCACCCGGCTGGTGACCGACGAACCACCGGGCCAGGACGAGCGTGCGGAGCGGGAGTTGCAGGCGCTGGCCGACCGCGGGGTGCAGATCGCCGTCGCCGGACGGCCGGGCGCCGAGCCGCCCGGCGTGCCCGGTGGCGAGCAGGGCGCGGGCGCCGCGGGCCCGGAGCCGGGCGCCGGTGTCCACCAGGAGGCGGGCCGTCCGGGCCCGGAGCGTCCCCGGCGGGACGTGGCCATGCCGGGCCCCCGGCGCACGGAGCGCCCCGGCAGTGCACCCGGCACCGCCCCCGGCGCTCCGCCACCGGCCCAGCTCCGCACCCCCGGCGCGGCCTCCCGTGTGGCGGACCTGGCCCCGAGACGGCGCTGAGCCCGCGCCCGGCACCCGCCCCCACGGCACAGGCCCCCGGAACCGCTGCGGTCCCGGGGGCCTGTGCCTGTGCGCGGAAGAACTCGACGGGCCGGATCAGTCCTTGATCTCGCAGATGACGGCGCCGGAGGAGACCGAGGCGCCGATCTCCGCCTTGAGGTCCTTGACGGTGCCGGAACGGTGCGCGTTCAGCGGCTGCTCCATCTTCATCGCTTCGAGCACGATGACGAGTTCGCCCTCCTCGACGCGCTGGCCCTCCTCGACGGCGACCTTCACGACGGTGCCCTGCATCGGCGAGGCGAGCGCGTCGCCCGAGGCGGCCGAGCCGGACTTCTTGGCGGCCTTGCGGCGCGGCTTGCGTGCCCCGCCCTCCACGGCGGCCCGGGCCAGCGGCATCCCCAGCGAGGACGGCAGCGAGACCTCCAGCCGCTTGCCGCCGACCTCGACGACGACCGTCTCGCGGGTGGCCTCGTCCTGCTCCTCGTCGGTGGCGGCGCCCGCGGCGGAGAAGGGCTTGATGTCGTTGACGAACTCGGTCTCGATCCACCGGGTGTGCACGTCGAACGGCTGCCCTTCGTTGCCGTTGACCTCCGGCGCGAAGGCGGCGTCGCGGACGACGGTGCGGTGGAAGGGGATCGCGGTGGCCATGCCGGTCACCTCGAACTCGTCCAGGGCGCGGGCGGACCGCTCCAGGGCCTGGCGGCGGGTCGAGCCGGTGACGATCAGCTTGGCCAGCAGCGAGTCCCAGGCGGGGCCGATGACCGAGCCGGACTCCACGCCGGCGTCCAGCCGGACACCGGGCCCGGTGGGCGGCGCGAAGGTGGTGACGGTGCCGGGCGCGGGCAGGAAGTTGCGGCCCGGGTCCTCGCCGTTGATGCGGAACTCGAAGGAGTGACCGAGCAGCGGCGGGTCGTCGTACCCGAGTTCCTCGCCGTCGGCGATGCGGAACATCTCGCGCACCAGGTCGATGCCCGAGACCTCCTCGGTGACGGGGTGTTCCACCTGGAGGCGGGTGTTGACCTCCAGGAAGGAGATCGTGCCGTCCTGGCCGACGAGGAACTCGCAGGTGCCCGCGCCCTCGTAGCCGGCCTCGCGGAGGATCGCCTTGGACGCGCGGTACAGCTCGGCGTTCTGCTCGTCGTTCAGGAACGGCGCGGGGGCCTCCTCGACGAGCTTCTGGTGGCGGCGCTGGAGCGAGCAGTCGCGGGTGGAGACGACGACCACGTTGCCGTGCTTGTCGGCGAGGCACTGCGTCTCGACGTGCCGGGGGCGGTCCAGGTAGCGCTCGACGAAGCACTCGCCGCGGCCGAAGGCGGCGACCGCCTCGCGTACCGCCGAGTCGTACAGCTCGGGCACTTCCTCCAGCGTGCGGGCGACCTTGAGGCCGCGCCCGCCGCCGCCGAACGCGGCCTTGATGGCGATGGGCAGGCCGTGCTCCTCGGCGAAGGCGACGACCTCGTCCGCGCCGGAGACCGGGTCCTTGGTGCCGGCCACCAGCGGGGCGCCGGCGCGCTGTGCGATGTGCCGGGCGGCGACCTTGTCACCGAGATCGCGGATGGCCTGCGGGGGCGGGCCGATCCAGGTGAGACCGGCGTCGAGGACGGCCTGGGCGAACTCCGCGTTCTCGGAGAGGAACCCGTAGCCGGGATGGATGGCGTCGGCGCCCGAATCGGCGGCGGCCTTCAGCACCTTGGCGACATCCAGGTAGCTTGCCGCCGGGGTGTCACCGCCCAGCGCGAACGCCTCGTCGGCCGCGCGGACATGCAGCGCGTCCCGGTCCGGCTCGGCATAGACGGCGACGCTCGCGATTCCCGCGTCCCTGCACGCGCGGGCGACGCGGACTGCGATCTCGCCGCGGTTGGCGATGAGCACCTTGCGCACGTTGACTCCCTCCGTGAAACAAGCCGAGTTTAGGTACTGGCGACACCTCTGGCCGAGCCGCCCAGGAGGGTGAGCTTGCACACACGGAGTGTCATGCGTCGTCGGCGTGGAGCCCGCCTCCCCTCGTCGTCCCACCGTACGCCGGGTTTTGCACGGGGGAGCCGGAAGGGATGGCGCCTTGCGGTGTGGTCCGTCTCTCTGCCCGGTCGAAGGGGTCCGGGGTCTGCAACCTTGTGGAAACCCTACGAAACAGTGGTCGAATTTTTGCTTCCGTACTGCCTCTTGTCCCCGCCTGTACCCGTGAGTAGCGTGCCGGGTGCCGTGCGCGTACTGCGAGTAACAGCGGTGTGTTCCGGGCCGGTTCGGGCCGCGGGCGCGGCGGAAGCCGGCGTACGGACCGTGTGCCGGACCAAAGGAGGGGGCGGGGTGGGACGCAGACGTCGGGCCGTGGCAGCGGCGGCGGCACTCGTGCTGGCGGCGGAGGCCGCGGTGCTGGTGCTGCTCAATCTCTTTCTCGGGAAGGTCGTCGACGAGCAGGACATGTCCCTCGCGGGCATCGATCCCCGTGCGATGACCGTCTCCGCGTGGATCGGCGCCGCCGTGGTCGGCGTCTATCTGTTCGGCTGTGCGCTGCTGCTGGCCCGGACGGCACTGCGCGACCGCCCGCCCCGCGGCCTGTGGCGCATCGTCCTGATCAGCTGTGCCGTGGTGCACGGACTGCTCGGTGCCTTCTCCGTCGGCCTGGTCGGCTGGAGCGCCTTCGTGGTGATGATGGTGGTGCTCGGGCTGCTCGTGTGGACGCTGACCTGGTACCCCACCGGCGAGGAGCCGCCCGCCGGGGCCGCGGCCGGGCCGGAGGCCGAGGAGCAGCCGGCCGGCGCCGCCGCCGACTGACGCGCACCGCGACCGCCGCGGCGGCCGCCGGGTGCCGACCCACCCCCCTGCGGCCGCCCGTCGACGTTCCTCAGTTCCACAGCCGGGTGATGTCCACGCCCAGCTCGCCGAGCAGATCGCGCAGCGTGGGCAGCGACAGGCCGATGACGTTGCCGTGGTCGCCCTCGATACCGCGGACGAACGGTGCCGACCGGCCGTCCAGGGTGAACGCGCCCGCCACGTGCAGGGGTTCACCGCTGGCCACGTAGGCGGCGATCTCGGCGTCGGACGGCTCGCCGAAGTGCACCGCCGTCGACGCCGTCCGGCCGGCGCGTGCCCCGCCGGGCCGGGTGTCGACCACGCAATGCCCGGTGTGCAGCACCCCGGTGCGGCCCCGCATGGCCTTCCAGCGCGCGGTGGCGTCCTCGGCGTCCGCCGGTTTGCCCAGCGCCCTGCCGTCCAGTTCCAGCACCGAGTCGCAGCCGACGACCAGCGCCTCCGCGGCCTCGGGGCGCCCGGCGACGGCCGTGGCCTTCGCCTCGGCCAGCACCAGGGCCAGTTCGGCGGGCGTCGGCGCGCTCAGCGCGTCCTCGTCGACGCCGCTGACGACGACCTCGGGCGACATACCGGCCTGGCGCAGCAGTCCGAGGCGGGCGGGGGAGGCGGAGGCGAGCACAAGACGTACGGATTCCATGCCGTCCAGCGTAGACAGCCGGACCGACGGCACCGTCCGCTCCGTCCCGGCCGGAGCCCGGAGCCCGGCCGCGGTCCCGGGGCCCCGCGCCGCCGGTCCCGCACACCTCGCGCCGCCGGTCTCCAGGGCTTTGCGGGGAGGGCTCAACGCCCTTGCCCGGCCGGGTACTTCGGGGCTTCCGCGGCTCCGGGGCCGGGACTCGCGGGTCCGGTTCTCAGGGGTGGGTCGCCGAGAGCAGCAGCAGGGCCACGAGGCCCGTCACCACGAGGAGCACCCAGCGCAGCCGCCGCAGCTGCGCCTGTGCGGAGCGCAGCTCCTGGGGCGGCTCGTCGGGTGGATCGGACCACAGCATGCGCTCGATGGTGCGGCGCGCACCCGCGCCGGCGCCTGAGTACGGGTACTCAGACCCGGGACACCACGTGCCACCTCCGCCCGGCACGCTCCCGCAGCCCCGTCCGCCCCGGCCCTCCACACGGGCACGCCGTGCCGCCGGCCCTCCTGCACCGGGACCCGGTGGCACGGCGTGCACCCCGCCGGGCGGGACCGGGGCCCGGCCGGGCCGAAGCCGCGGTACACGGACGCTGTCGGTCCGGAACGCTCCGGGGCCGGAACGCAGCGGGGCCGGAACGCTGTTGGGCCGGGACTCAGCGGGGCCAGAACGTGGCGCGCCAGGCGCCGGGGCCCGGGGCCGGCAGGCCGCGCGGCACGGTCCTGGCCGGGTCCGACCAGGCCGCCGGCGCCTGCCGCTCCGGCGCCTCCTCGGCCACGGCGGCGGCCCGCGCCCGGACGACGGCCAGCGCGGCGGCCAGCTCCTCGGGCGTGGGATCGCCCCGTACGACGCGGATGCTGCCGGGCTCCGGCGCCGGCTCCCCGCCGGTGTACGGCGCCGCCGCGCCGGGCCCGGACGATGTCTCGGTCATGGCTCCACTCGCTCCCGTCGGTTCGAAGTCGCGCACTGCGCGGGGCCGTTGGCGGCGCCCGCCGCACCCCGCGGCGGGCGCACGCCCCTCACAGCGGGATGTTCCCGTGCTTCTTCGGCGGCAGCTGCCCCCGCTTCGTCTGGAGGGCACGCAGCCCGCGGGTGATGTGGCGGCGGGTCTCGGAGGGGCGGATCACCGCGTCGACATAGCCGCGTTCGGCGGCCACGTACGGGTTGAGCAGGGCGTCCTCGTACTCCTGGGTGAGGCGGGCGCGCAGCTCCTCGGTCTCCTCGGGGCCCTCGGCGGCGGCGATCGTCCTGCGGTGCAGGATGTTGACGGCGCCCTGGGCGCCCATGACGGCGATCTGGGCGGTGGGCCAGGCGAAGTTGAGGTCGGCGCCCAGGTGCTTGGAGCCCATCACGTCGTAGGCACCGCCGAACGCCTTGCGGGTGATGACGGTGACCAGCGGAACGGTGGCCTCCGCGTAGGCGTAGATCAGCTTGGCGCCGCGCCGGATGATCCCGTCGTACTCCTGGTCGGTGCCGGGCAGGAAGCCGGGGACGTCGACGAAGGTGATCACCGGGACGTTGAACGCGTCGCAGGTGCGGACGAAGCGGGCGGCCTTCTCGCTCGCGTCGATGTTCAGACACCCGGCGAACTGGAGCGGCTGGTTGGCCACGATGCCGACCGAGCGGCCCTCGATCCGCCCGAAGCCGGTCACCATGTTGGGCGCGAACAGCGCCTGCGTCTCCAGGAACTCCCCGTCGTCCAGCACGTGTTCGATGACGGTGTGCATGTCGTAGGGCTGGTTGTCCGAGTCCGGGATGAGCGTGTCCAGCTCCCGGTCCTCGTCGGAGGTCTCCAGATCCGCGTCCTCGGGGAAGACGGGCGGCTCGGACAGGTTGTTCGACGGCAGGTACGACAGCAGCGCCTTGACGTACTCGATGGCGTCCTTCTCGTCGCCCGCCATGTGGTGCGCCACACCGGAGGTCGCGTTGTGCGTCCGGGCGCCGCCCAGCTCCTCGAAGCCGACGTCCTCCCCGGTGACGGTCTTGATGACGTCCGGGCCCGTGATGAACATGTGCGAGGTCTGGTCGACCATCACCGTGAAGTCCGTGATGGCCGGGGAGTAGACGGCGCCGCCCGCGCACGGCCCGAGGATCAGCGAGATCTGCGGGATGACGCCGGAGGCGTGGGTGTTGCGGCGGAAGATCTCCGCGAACAGGCCGAGCGCCGCGACGCCCTCCTGGATGCGGGCGCCGCCGCCGTCGTTGATGCCGATGACCGGGCAGCCGGTCTTCAGGGCGAAGTCCATGACCTTGACGATCTTTTCGCCGTAGACCTCGCCGAGCGCCCCGCCGAAGATCGTGAAGTCCTGCGAGAACACACACACCGGACGGCCGTCGACGGTGCCGTAGCCGGTCACGACGCCGTCGCCGTACGGGCGGTTCTTCTCCAGGCCGAAGTTGGTCGAGCGGTGCCGTGCGAACTCGTCGAGTTCCGTGAACGACCCCTCGTCCAGCAGCAGCTCCACCCGCTCGCGGGCCGTCAGCTTGCCCTTCGCGTGCTGTTTCTCGACGGCACGCTCGGAGCCCGCGTGCACCGCCTCGGTCGTACGGCGCTCGAAATCCGCGAGCTTGCCCGCGGTGGTGTGGATGTCTGGGCTCGGCTCGGGCATCGGGATGCGGCTCCTAACCGTCAGCGGGTGGCTACCGGTTCGTAGGTTATCGGCGCAGCCGCCGTTGAGAAGTGCGTCGTTGACCACACTTGGTACCCGCTCCCGCACGCTCCATGGTCATCGGGCCCCCGGCCGCGCTCCTCGGCCCCCGGGCCGGGGAAAGGAGCGGGATAGCCTGGGCGCATGCCCCCGAACCGCTGGTCCGACCTGGACCGTCCCCCGCTCGACGAGAGGGCCCTGCGCCGTGCGCTGCTGGGCGAGGACTCGCTCTGGCGCAGCCTGGAGGTCCACGACGAGCTGGGCTCCACCAACACGGAGCTGGCCCGCCGGGCCGCCGCCGGAGAGGCGGGGCCGGGGGCCGTGCTGATCGCCGAGGGGCAGACGGCGGCCCGGGGACGGCTGGACCGCGCCTGGAGCGCGCCGCCCCGCTCCGGGCTGTTCTTCTCGGTGCTGCTGCGCCCCGCGCCGCCGGCCGAGCGCTGGGGCTGGGTGCCGCTGCTGGCCGGGGTGGCGGCGGCCGCCGCGCTGGCGCGTACCGCGGGCGTGGACACGGGCCTGAAGTGGCCCAACGATCTGCTGGTCACCGTGGACGGCGCGGAACGCAAGGCGGGCGGCATCCTCGCCGAACGGGTCGGCACCGACCTCCTCGTGCTGGGGATCGGGCTGAACGTCACGCTGCGTGCCGAGGAGCTGCCGGTGCCCACGGCCGGTTCGCTGGCCCTGGCGGGTGCCCGCGGCACCGACCGCGATCCGCTGCTGCGTGCGGTGCTGCGTGCCGTCGAGGACTGGTACGGCCGCTGGACGGCCGCAGACGGCGACGCCTCGGCCGCCGGGCTGCTCCCGGCGTACGCGGCCGGCTGCGTGACGCTGGGCAGGACCGTCCGGGTGGAGCTGCCCGGCGGCAAGGACCTGGTGGGCGAGGCCGTCGCGGTGGACGGCGACGGGCGCATCGTGATCGCGTCGGAACACGGCGTACAGCAGCCGGTCGCGGCCGGTGACGTCGTGCATCTGCGTCCCGCGGCCGGAGAGTGAGGTAGCGCACAACTGCCGTATGGTGGGCGAACGGCGGTGACATCCGGTGCCACGCCGGCGCCGTGCCTCCGCCTCGTACAGGACCCAGCAAGAGGAACGGAAGGGCTGTGCGCAGGGAAGACTCCAGGCCGCGACACCACGCCGCGCGGGGTGCGGGGAACCGGAGGTGACCGTGGACGATCCGGGCACTTCCCCCGCCGACCCGGCACCCGGAGCCGGCGGCAGCGGCTCCGGCGGTGACGGCGGCGACAGCAGTGACGGCAGCGGCGGCAGTGGCGGCGGCGCCGGTGAGGCCGGTACCTCCGGGCCCGCGCGCGGCGGCACCCGGCGGTCCGGTCCGGCGTCCCGCCCGGCGGACGGCGGAACCCCCGAGGAGCCGCCGAGCGGAACCGGAACCCCCGTGTCCGAGGCCCCTCCCGGACCCGACGAGGACCGGCCCGGCTCCGACGAGGACCGGCCCGGCTCCGGCGGCACCGGAGGCCCCGACGGCCCCGCGGCGTCCGGCGGCTCCCCGGCACCCGCGGACGGGGGCGCCGGCGGGGACGGGGGCGGCGGCGAGGACACCGCGGACGGCGGCGAGGACGAGCCCGACCCCAGCGCCCTGCGTATCGAGGAGCTGATCCTCGGCTCCGAGCGGCAGTACACGCCCTTCCAGGCGGCCCGCGCCGCCGGGGTCTCCATGGAGCTGGCCTCCCGCTTCTGGCGCGCGATGGGCTTCGCCGACGTCGGCCAGGCCCGGGCGCTGACCGAGGCGGACGTGCTCGCGCTGCGCCGCCTGTCCGGCCTGGTGGAGGCGGGCCTGCTGAGCGAGCCGATGGCCGTGCAGGTGGCACGCTCCACGGGCCAGACCACCGCGCGGCTCGCGGACTGGCAGATCGACTCCTTCCTGATGGGGCTGACCGAGCCCCCCGAGCCGGGCATGACCCGCAACGAAGTGACCTTCCCGCTGGTGCAGTTGCTCCTGCCCGAGCTGGAGGAGTTCCTCGTCTACGTCTGGCGCCGCCAACTGGCCGCCGCCACCGGCCGCGTCGTCCAGGCGCAGGACGACGACGAGATGGTCGCCCGCCGGCAGGCCATCGGCTTCGCCGACCTGGTCGGCTTCACCCGGCTCTCCCGCCGCCTGGAGGACGAGGAACTCGGCGAACTGGTGGAGGCGTTCGAGACGACCGCCGCCGACCTGGTCGCCGCGCACGGCGGGCGGCTCATCAAGGCGCTGGGCGACGAGATCCTCTACGTCGCCGAGGACGCCGGCACGGCCGCGGAGATCGGACTGCGGCTCATCGAGACGATGGCGAACGACGAGACGATGCCCGAACTCCGCGTCGGCATCGCGTTCGGCACCATGACGACGCGCATGGGCGACGTGTTCGGCAACACCGTCAACCTCGCCAGCCGGCTGACCTCGATAGCGCCCAAGAACGAGGTCCTCGTCGACGGCGCGCTCCGCGCCGAGCTGACGGCCTCCGGCGACGCCCCCGAATCCGAGAAGGAGAGCGAGGACCTGAGCGGCTACCGCTTCGCGGTCCAGCCGCTGTACCGGCGTCCGGTGCGCGGGCTCGGCGTCGTGGAGCCCTGGCTGCTGCGCCGCCGCGCGGAGCAGCCGCCCGCCTGACCGGTGCCGGCGCCTCCGGGTGCGGCCGACGGCGGCACGCTCCGGCCCCTGCCCTTGATCGCGGCCCGCGCCTATCGTGAGCCGTATGGATCACAGTGAGCAGGTGTTCGGGGAATCCGGAGGCTCCGGCGGTGTGGTGCGGGTCCGCAAGGACGGCGACACACACGTGGCGGAGCTGGTGCTGGACCGGCCACGGGCGATGAACGCGGTCTCCACCGCGTTCGCCGACGCCCTCGTCGAGGCGTGCGCCGCGCTCGCCGCCGACGAGGACGTCCGGGCGACGGTGCTCACCTCCACACACGAACGCGCCTTCTGCGTCGGCGCCGACCTCAAGGAGCGCAACTCCCTCAGCGACGCCGCCCTCGCCGAACAGCGCCCGCGCACCCGCGCCGCCTACGCCGGGGTCCTGGAACTGCCGATGCCGGCCATCGCCGCCGTGCACGGCTACGCGCTGGGCGGCGGCTTGGAACTCGCGCTCTCCTGCGACCTGATCGTCGCCGACCCGACGGCCGTGCTCGGGCTGCCCGAGGTGTCCGTCGGCGTCGTACCGGGCGGCGGCGGAACCCAGCTGCTGCCCCGGCGGGTGGGGGCGGCCCGCGCGGCCGAACTGATCTTCTCGGCGCGCCGGGTGGAGGCGGCCGAGGCCCGCGACATCGGGCTCGTCGACCAGCTGACGGCCGAGGGCGAGGCCCGCACCGAGGCGCTCGCACTCGCCGCCCGGATCGCCGCGAACTCCCCGGTCGGCCTGCGCGCCGCCAAGCGGGCGCTGCGCACCGGCTGGGGCACGGACCTGCGCTCCGGGATGGAGATCGAGGAGGCCGCCTGGCGGACCGTGGCCTTCTCCGCCGACCGCGCGGAGGGCGTCGCCGCCTTCAACGAGAAGCGGAAGCCGGTGTGGCCCTCCCTCCCGCCCGTCGCCCCACCCACCACCCCATGAGTTGAGGGGGCGTGAGAGGGCGGGGGACGGAGGGGGTACGGGCGGGGTGTGAGGGGGGGCCAAGAGCGGGCGAGGAGGGGGCCGGGGACCCGCGCCCTGCGGGCGCGCTCTCTCGCGTCGCCTCATCCTCCCCTCCCGTCGCCCCCCACCACCCCTGGGGCGGAGGGGGCCGACGTCGCCTCATCCTTCCCCGTCGTCACCCCCCGGGGGCGGAGGGGGCCGAGAGCAAGGGAGGGGCCGGGGGCCTGTGTTCTGCCGGGCCGGGCTCTTTTGTGTCGTCCCCGCGCCCCGTGGGTTGAGGGGGCCGGGGGGGGGCTGTGGGCCCCGGGTCGGGCTGTCTCGCGTCGTCCCCGCCGCCCATGGGGTGAGAGAGCCAGGGAGCGCGCGGGGGTGGGGGCGTGCGTGGTCTCGGGGGGGCGTCCTGCTCTCGGCCCCCCGTCGTCCTGTGAGCGGTCGGTCGGGGGCGCGTGGGTGGTCCCCTGACGTGGGGCGGGGCCGTCGTGGTGCAGCGGAGTGGGAGTGGCGTGGGGGCGGTGTGGCGGTGTCGCCTGCGTGGGGTCGCTGAGGGTGATGCCGGGGGCCGGGGTCTGTGGGGCAGAGCGGGGCGAAGGCTCCTAATCTTGGCGGTATGGGCCAGACAGCGAAGCCGGGCGGAACGGCCGGGCGCCGGGAGCCGGCCGCATGGGCATAGGAACCGGTCCGGGCGGCGGCGCGGAGGCCGGGCCGGGCGACGGATGCCCGGGCGCGGACCGGCGGCTGCGTGCCGTGGTGCGGCTGACGCAGGCGATGGCCGCCGCGCAGACCGGCGGACCCGCCACCGGGACCGGCACCGCGCACGGCCCGCCCCCGGGCCCCGCCCCGCACGGGCCGGTTCCGCACCGGGACGTCGCGCACGCCGCCGCCGAGCGCGCCCGCGAGGCGATGGACGCCTCGTTCGCCGCCGTCTCCTGCTGGGAGCGGGACCGGGGGCGGCTGCGGGTGCTGGTGAACGTCGGTGAGCGGGCGCCGGGCGAGGAGGAGTACCCGGCCGACGAGTCGTACCCGGTGCACGAGTTCCCCGAGATCACCGAGTTCCTGCACGAGGAGTGGGCGGGCGGCGGGCCCCCGCACGCCTGGATCGAGACGCGGGACGGCCCCGGCACCGCCGGCGACGGGCCCCCGCCGGCCTACTGCCACCAGCGGGTGGCCGCGCTGCGGCGGCGCGGCCGGGGCTCGTGCGTGGTGGCGCCGATCGTGCTGCACGGGCGCGCCTGGGGCGAGCTGTACCTCGCGCGGCGCCCGGACCAGCCGGTGTTCACGCCGCGCGACGCGGACTTCGCGACGGTGCTGGCCGCGCTCGTCGCCTCCGGCATCGCGCAGAACGAGCACCTGGAGGAGGTCCGGCGGCTGGCCTTCACCGACCCGCTGACCGGGCTGGCCAACCGCCGTGCCGTGGACGCCCGGCTGGACGAGGCGCTGGAGCTGCACCGCGACCTCGGCACCGTCGTCAGCCTCGCCGTGTGCGACATCAACGGGCTCAAACGGGTCAACGACGCCTGGGGGCACGAGGCCGGGGACCGGCTCCTGGAGCGGTTCGCCGGGATCCTCTCCCGGTGCGGCGCACGGCTGCCCGGGGCGCTCGCCGGACGGCTGGGCGGCGACGAGTTCTGTCTGCTGGCCGTCGGCCCGTCCGCCGACGAGGTGCTGGCGGCGGCCGACGAGCTGTGCCGGCGCGCGGACGCGCTGGAGCTGGGCGAGGGCGTCGCCTGCGGGGTCGCCTCCACCGGCGATCCGGTCGGCGAGGTCCGCTCGGCCCGGCGGCTGTTCCGGCTGGCGGACGCGGCCCAGTACCGCGCCAAGGCACTGCGTGCCGCCGGCCCGGTGGCCGCCGGGCGGGAGGGCGGCCCCGACGATCCCGTCGTCCGGCTCGCCACCGACCCCGCCGCCCGGCCGCGTCCCGCCCGGGGCAGCGGCGAGCGGCGCCGGCTGCGCGGAGCCCAGGGGCGAGGGCGCAGGTGACGGCGGGGCGAGGCGGAGGCCGGAGGGCGTCGGCCGGGAGGGGACGCCGACCGCGCCGTGACAGCATGAAATTCACTTACTAGGGTTCGTGAATATGAATATGCACACTGTCGTGGTGGGTGCCTCGGGCGTCACCCCCGAGGAGGTCATCGCCGTCGCCCGCGACGGCGCCCGCGTCGAGCTGGGCCAGGAGGCCCTGGAGGCGCTGGGCCGGGCACGCGGCTTCATCGAGGACCTGGCCGCCAAGCCCGACCCGGTCTACGGCGTCTCCACCGGCTTCGGCGCCCTCGCGGTCCGGCACATCGGCCCGGACCTGCGCACCCAGCTCCAGCGCAACATCGTCCGCTCGCACGCGGCCGGCATGGGCCCCCGCGTCGAACGGGAGGTCGTGCGCGCGCTGGTCTTCCTGCGGCTGAAGACGCTCGCCTCCGGCCACACCGGCGTACGCCCCGAGGTCGCCCAGCGCATGGCCGACCTGCTCAACGCCGGGATCACCCCGGTCGTCCACGAGTACGGCTCGCTCGGCTGCTCCGGCGACCTCGCGCCGCTCTCGCACTGCGCGCTCACCCTGCTCGGCGAGGGGGAGGCCGAGGGCCCCGACGGCACGGTGCGCCCCGCCGCCGAACTCCTCGCCGCGCACGGCATCGAGCCCGTCGAGCTGCGCGAGAAGGAGGGGCTCGCGCTCCTCAACGGCACCGACGGCATGCTCGGCATGCTGCTGATGGCCTGCCGCGACCTCGCCCGGCTGCACACCAGCGCCGACATCACCGCGGCCCTCACCCTGGAGGCGCTGCTGGGCACCGACAAGGTGCTCGCACCCGAACTGCACGCCGTGCGGCCGCATCCGGGGCAGGCCGCCAGCGCCGCCAACATGCTCAAGGTGCTGGCGGACTCCGGGCTCACCGGCCACCACCAGGACGACGCACCGCGCGTCCAGGACGCCTACTCGGTGCGGTGTGCCCCGCAGGTCGCCGGCGCCGGCCGGGACACCCTCGCGCACGCGCTGACCGTGGCCGGGCGCGAGCTGGCGGCGGCCGTCGACAATCCCGTCGTCCTGCCGGACGGCCGGGTGGAGTCCAACGGCAACTTCCACGGGGCGCCCGTCGCCTACGTGCTGGACTTCCTGGCGATCTCCGTCGCGGACCTCGCCTCCATCGCCGAGCGGCGCACCGACCGGCTGCTGGACAAGAACCGCTCGCACGGCCTGCCGCCGTTCCTCGCGCACGACGCGGGCGTCGACTCGGGCCTGATGATCGCCCAGTACACCCAGGCCGCGCTGGTGAGCGAGCTGAAGCGGCTGGCGGTTCCGGCCTCGGCCGACTCCATCCCGTCCTCGGCCATGCAGGAGGACCACGTCTCGATGGGCTGGTCGGCGGCGCGCAAGCTGCGCACCGCCGTCGACAACCTCACCCGCGTCCTCGCCGTCGAGCTGTACGCGGCCACACGCGCCGTCGAACTGCGCACCGCCACCCCGGGCCCGGCGCCCGCGCCCGCGACCCGTGCCGTCGTGGACGCGCTGCGGGAGGCGGGGGCGCAGGGCCCGGGCGAGGACCGGTTCCTCGCCCCGGACCTGGCGGCGGCCGAGGAGTTCGTGCGCTCGGGTGCGCTGGTCCGGGCCGCGGAGACGGTCACCGGGCCGCT
>NZ_BJMM01000084.1 GCF_006539165.1 Streptomyces cacaoi
GGGGACAGGGGCGAAGCCCCATACAAGGGGCGAAGCCCTAGAGAACGGAAACCACGGCGGCGCCAGGGATCAGCGGTACCCCGCGACATCCGCCGGCTTACCGGCGAACTGAACCTCCAGGATGTACCGCCACGCATCCGGCGCCGACCCGTCCACATCGGTGAACCCGTACACCTGGGCGAGCCCCCCGCTGGAGAGGAAGCACCCGTTCCAGCGCCGCACGTCCGGATCCCCCGCCAACGCGGCGACCGCCCGCCCGACGAAGACCGGCGTCTCGGAGATGGCGAAGTGCGGATCCTTCGCGCACCCCTCGCGCCAGTTCTCCTCGGTCACCTCGAAGTGCTCGTCCAGCATCGCCTCCGACCGCAGCCAGCCGGGCGTGAGGCAGACGACGGTCGTGCCGTACTCCTCGGTCTCCTCGGCCAGCGCCCGGGCGATCCGCAGCGGCGCGGCCTTGGCGAGGTCGTAGTAGAGGGGTTCGCGGTAGGCGCGGTTGGACTCCTCGGTGCCGTCGGTGACTTCGACGAGCAGTCCCCCGGCGCGGCGGGTGAGCAGCGGCAGCGCGTACCGCGCGGTGATCAGATGGGAGTCGATGCCGAGCCGCAGGACGCGCAGTCCCTCGTCCAGGTCGTGTTCCCACAGCTTCTTGTCGAAGCCGACGAAGCGGTCGCCGCCCCACAGGTCGTTGACGAGGATGTCGAGCCCGCCGTGCGCGGCGTCGACGCGTTCCATGAGCGCGCGGACCTGCGCGGGGTCGAGATGGTCGACGACGGCGGGGATGCCCCGGCCGCCGCTGTCGCGGCCGGCTTCGGTGGCCCGTTCGGCGGTCTCCTCGATGGTCTCGGTGGGCCGGCCGACCTCGCTGACCGTGCCGCGGTCGCGCGAGGTGCGTCCGGTCGCCCAGACCGTCGCTCCGGCCCGGGCCAGTTCCACGGCCATGGCCCGGCCGGCTCCGCGGGTGGCCCCGGCGACCAGGGCGGTACGGCCGGCCAGCGGCGGGGTGTGCGGTGCGTTCACGTCTGTTCCCTCTCGGGTCGGGTTCGGATCGGGGGGGGCGGCGACCACGCTGGCAGGGAAACCTGTCAGCTTCCGTCGGGTATCCCCGTCGGATCCGCGTCTGCCGCACTCCGCGTGCGGAGCGGTGACGGAGGGCCGATGCTGAGGGGCGTGATGGACGAGACGGGGTTCTGGGAGCTGATCGACTCCGCGCGGGAGGACGCCGAGGGCGACCCGGCGGAGCAGGCGGACCTGCTCGTCGACCGGCTGGCCCAGCTCGATCCGGACGCCGTCACCTGCTTCGCCCGGCACTTCGAGTCGCGCTGGAACCGTGCCCACCAGTGGGATCTGTGGGCCGCCGCGTGGATCCTGCTGGACGGCGCGAGCGACGACGCCTTCGACTCCTTCCGCTGCTGGCTCATCGGCCAGGGCCGCCGCGTCTTCGAGGGCGCGGCGCACGACGCGGACGCACTCGCCGCCCTCCTCGACGCGTTCGACCCGGAGCTGGACGGGGAGGCGGAGGATCTGGGCTACGCGGCCGATGACGCGTACGAGCAGCTCACCGGGGACGTGCTGCCCGATCTCGGCCTGCCGGAGCCGCCGCCGGACCCGGAGGGCGTGCCGCTCGATCTGGAGGACGAGGAGGCGCTGGCCGAGCGGCTGCCCCGGCTGTGGGCGCGTTTCCGTGCCGGGCAAGGGAGTTGACGGGCCGGACGGGACGGCCGGGATGCGCGTGGCGGTGCGGGGTCGGCAGGATGGCCCCATGCGTATCGCTGTCACCGGCTCCACCGGACTCATCGGATCCGCGCTCGTCCGCTCGCTGCGCGCCGACGGACACGACGTGCTGCGGCTCGTGCGGCGGCCCGCCGCGGCGGGCGACGAGGTGCGCTGGGATCCCGGGCGCGGACAGGTGGACACCGACGGGCTGGCCGGCTGCGAGGCCGTCGTGCATCTCGCGGGCGCGGGCGTGGGCGACCACCGCTGGACGGCCGCGTACAAGGCCGAGCTGTACGACAGCCGGGTGCGGGGCACGGATGTGCTCGCCCGGGCGCTCGCCGCGCTGGAGAAGCCGCCGCACACGCTGGTGATGGGCACCGCCATCGGCTGGTACGGCGACACGGGCGAGCGCGCCGTGGACGAGAGCGCGGAGCCCGGCCGGGGTTTCCTCGCCGAGCTGTGCCGGGACTGGGAGGCCGCGGCGCGCCCCGCGCAGGACGCCGGCATCCGGACGGTCTTCGCCCGCACCGGGCTGGTGGTCTCCCGCCGGGGCGGCGCCTGGGGCCGGCTGTTCCCGCTCTTCCGCGCGGGGCTCGGCGGACGGCTGGGCGACGGCCGCCAGTTCTGGAGCCCGATCGCGCTGCACGACGAGGTGGCGGCCCTGCGGTTCCTGCTGGACGGCGAGCTGGCCGGGCCGGTGAACCTCACGGGGCCCGAGCCGGTCACCAACCGGGAGGCGACGGCGGCGATGGGCCGGGTGCTGCACCGACCCACGGTGTTCGCCGTGCCGGCCCCCGTACTGCGGGTGGCGCTGGGCGAGTTCGCCGGCGATGTGCTCGGCAGCCAGCGGGTGCTGCCGGCCCGGCTCCTGGAGGCCGGTTTCGCCTTCGCCTTCCCCACCGTCAACGACGCGATCCGGGCGGCGCTGGACTGAGGGCCGCCGTGCGGTGCCGGGGCGTGCGCCCGTGTGCGCCTGTGCTCTCGACGGAGCGACTGTGCGCGACGTAGCGGCTGCGTAGAGTCGGCGTGAACACGGGTATGGGGCGCATCCGTTCGGGAATCAGGACGGGAGCGCACACACGATCGGAACCCGCACCGCACGTCGACGTCGGGAGGAACCGTGCGGATCAGCAGCGCACGCGCAGGCACAGGGCAGAGCGAGCCGGGCGGCGAAGAGGTGGACGCGGCGGGCGCCCGGGAGGCGGCCGATGTCGTCGTGGTCGGCGCGGGGCCGGCCGGTCTCGCGGCGGCGCACCGGCTGACCGGCGCCGGACTGCGCGTCCTGGTACTGGAGTCGGCGTCCTCGGTGGGCGGCCGGATGCGCACCGAACGCGTCGACGGCTACCGGCTCGACCGCTGCCAGGGGCTGTGGACGGCGGAGGGCGCCGCCGGGCTGCCGTTCCGGCCGGGTGCGCTGCTGCCGGCGCTGGAGGCCCTGGATCTGCGGCCGTTCGAGCCGGGCGCCCTCGTGCACACCGACGGCCGGGGGTACCGCGTCCTCCCCCGCGGCGCGGTACGCGGCGACCGGCAGGCGACGCGGTACCGGATCGGCGCCACCGGCCCCGACCGGGGCGGCACCGGCGCTCGGGCGGAAGCGGAGCGCCCGGTCCGGGACGGCCGGCACAGCCGCACCGGCCGCACCGGCTGGAGCGGACGGAACGGCTGGAGCGGACGGAGCACGCGGGGCGCACTCACCACGGCCCGTGCGCTGACCGGCGCCAGAAGCCGCGCCGACATGTCGGACGCGCTCGACCTCGTCCGGCTGCGGCACGCGCTCGCCCGGTTCGCCGCGCAGTCCCCCGAGGCGCTGCTCGCGCGGCCCGAACTGCCCGCCGTGCGCGCCCTGTCGGCCGGCCGCGGGCTGCCGGCGCGCACCGTGGACACGCTGGTGCGCCCGCTGCTCGGGGCGCTGCTGTGCGATCCGGAGCTGAGCACGTCCAGCCGGATCGCGGATCTGGCGCTGCGCGGCTTCGTACGCGGCGGGCTGTGCGTACCGGCCGGCGGGCAGTCCGCCGTGCCGGAGCTGCTGGCGGCGGCGCTGCCGGCCGGCACGGTCCGCACCGGGGTCCGCGCGACCTGGGTGAGCACGCACGCGGTCGGCACCGAGCGGCACGGCACGTTCCCGTGTGCGGCGGTGCTGGTCGCGACGGGCGCCCGTACGGCGGCCACGCTGCTGCCGGGCCTGCGGACCCCGGGCTTCCATCCGGCGACGGTGCTGCACCACGCCGTCGGCCGGCCGGAGCGGTCCGCTGCGGACGAACCGGCCCCGGTCGGCGCCGCGTTCAGCGTCTGCGGGCCGGGCGCGGCGGGGCGCCGGGCGGCCGGTGCCCAGACAGGCCCGGTCAGCCACACCTGGGTGGCGTCCGCCGTCGATCCCTCGCGTGCGGAGCCCGGCCGCACGCTGGTGACCTCGGTGGTGCTCGGTGAGCAGGCGGCCGAGTCGCCCGCGCTGCTGGACAAGGCCGCCCGGCTCCAACTGGCCGAGGTCTACGGCACGTCCACGGACGGCTGGGAGCTGCTGGCCGCCTACCACGACCCGGAGGCGGTGCCCGCGATGCCGCCGCCGCACGACCCGCGCCGCCCGGTGCGGGTGCTGGCGGGGCTGTACGTGTGCGGCGACCACCGGGAGACCGGCACCCCGGACGGTGCGCTCTCCTCGGCCGAGCGCGCGGCCCGGGAGATCCTGCGCGACTTCGGACTGCCCACGGCACCGGACGCCCCGGAGCGGACGGCGGCCTGAGCGGCGCGGCCCGGCCCGCCTCGCCCGCCGTCCGGACCGCGCCCCGCAGGGGCTTCCGACAGTGCCTCGCGCCCCCCTTCCATCCCACACCCAACAATTCGAACAGGCATCCCGAACTCGCCGATGACCAGCGGGTTTTGTCAGTCGGCGCGGGTAGAATCGGGGGTAGAACGACAAGGAAGCGACAGGAAGCGCACCGACGCATCGGAGGAGGTCGTCGATGGCCCCTGCCCGTATCGGCACCCGGACCGCACAGACCGGGAACGCCAAGAATCCCCCCGCGAACCCCACCGCCCGTCGCACCGCCGGCACCCCGCGCACCCGCCGCACGCAGCACACCGACGTGTGGCAGCACCCGCTGCCGCACATGTCCACGCTGCCGGTGCTCCCCAAGAAGCCGCTGCCCGCGGGCCGTCCGCGGGAGTGGTACGAGAGCCACAACCGCCGCCTGAAGGCGATGCGGATCGCCATAGCCCTGCTCGACACCGGTGTCTACACCGCCGCGCAGGCCCGCAACCAGACCATCCGGCGCACGGCGGAGCGCATCGGCGTGCACCCGCCGTCGGCCACCACCTGCCGCCTGGTGCGCGCGCTCCTGCCCAACCCGCAGTGAACCCCGGCCGCCGCGGGCCGCACCCGCACACCGGTACACAGGCACACCGGTACACAGGTGCACCGGCCCGCGGCGGCGCCGTACATCCGCACAGTGCTCCGGCGGGTGAATTCCGGCCCAGCGGGAGCCATCGCCGGGCCGCCCGTGTCTACTCTGCGACATGTCGATGCCGTCGGCCTTCGGTCCCGCCGGCCGCGTCGACGCGGCCGGCCGCGGTCGGCCGCGGACAGCAACCGCCGTGTGCGGCATCCCGGTGGGGCGGCGTGCCGGAGCCGTCATCGTGCCGGTCGGGCCGTCCGACGGAAGCCCGTCGGCGGCGCGGCGGCCCCACCGGCAGCCGGATGCCGGATCAGGTTCACGCGGCGCTCCCCCGGCCCCGCCCGGCCCGCCCGGGCGGGGCCGACGTCGTCCCGGCCGCGGCCGCGGCACGTGGTACGTTGCCTGCGCCAGTCGAACCCGTGATCGGGTGAGGGAATCCGGTGCAAGGCCGGAACTGACGCGCAGCGGTAAGGAAGAGGTCCCGCGCACACGCCACTGGAGGCTCCGCCTCCGGGAAGGCGCCGGGTCCGTCGCCCCGCACCGGCTTCCGGCCGGGGCGAACTTCCGAGTCCGAAGACCTGCTGGCAGCCGTGCCAGGACCGGCACGGTGGAACGCCGGGCTCCGCGAGACGAGCCTTCGACGGACAAGGAACAACTGCCCCGTGGCCGCACGCCGTTCGCCCGCTCTGCTCACCCCGCTCGCCTGTGTGGCGGCGCTCGTCCTGCTCGCCGCCGGCTGCGGCACCACCGGCCCCGGCGACACCGGCAGGGCGGCGCCCGGCTATCCGCGCACCCTCGACAACTGCGGGCACCGGATCACCCTGAAGCGTCCGCCCCGGCACGCGGTCTCCCTCGACCAGGGCTCGACGGAGATCCTGCTGGCGCTCGGCCTCGGCGACCGCATGGCCGGCACCGGTACCTGGACCGACCCCGTCATGAAGGGCCTGGAGAAGGAGAACGCGAAGGTGCCGCGGCTCGCCGACGGTTACCCCGCGCTGGAGAAGGTGCTCGACACCGATCCGGACCTGGTCACCGCGTCCTTCGCCGCCACCCTCGACAAGGGCGGCGTCGCCCCGCGCGACCGGTTCGCGAAGCTGGGCGTGCCCACCTACCTCTCGCCCACCGAGTGCGGCAAGGCGAAGGGCTCCACCGGCGACGGCGCCCGCACCGAGCCCCTCACGATGGCCACCGTGCACCGCGAGATCCGCGACCTCGCGCACGCCTTCGACGTCGACGAGCGGGGCGAGCGGCTCGTCCGGCGGCTCAAGGCCCGGATGGCGAAGGCGCGGAAGGCGGACGCCTCCGGCACCCGCGTCCTGTACTGGTTCGCGAACGCCGAATCGCCCTATGTGGCGGGCTGTTGCGGGGCACCCGGGGTGATCACCGAGGCCGTGGGCGCGAAGAACGTCTTCGACGACACCCACGACGAGTGGCCGCAGGCCGGCTGGGAGACGATCGCCGACCGCGACCCGGACGTGCTCGTCCTCGGCGATCTGACGCGGAAGAACCAGACGGCAGAGAGCGCGAAGGCGAAGATCGCGAAGCTGGAGTCGAGCCCCGTCACCCGGCACATGACGGCCGTACGCGAGAAGCGCTGGATACCGGTGAGCGGGGCCGCCATGAACCCCTCGCTGCGCACCGTGGAAGGCGCCGAGCAGGTCGCGGAGGCGCTGCGCGCGCTCGGGCGGACACGGTGAGCGCGCACCCCGCCGACCCGCCCGCCGCACCCCCCGGGTTCACCGCGCGCGCCGTGCGCGCCGCCCGCACGGGCCGCGGAACCGTCGTCTTCTGCTGTCTGGGCCTGGTGGCGCTGGCCCTGTCGGTGGCGCCGGCCATCACGATCGGGCAGGCCGGGATCGCCGCCGGTGACGTGTGGCGGGTCGTCGCCGAGCGGCTGGGCGGCGCCGAGTCGGGGCTGAGCCCGCTGCGCGAGGGCATCGTGTGGGAACTGCGGCTGCCGCGCGCCCTGTTGGCCGCCGTGTGCGGGGCCGGGCTGGCCCTGTGCGGGGCCGTCCTCCAGTCGCTGCTGCGCAACCCGCTCGCCGACCCGTTCGTCCTGGGGGTGTCCTCCGGGGCCTCCACCGGGGCCGTGGCCGTCGTCGTGCTCGGTGTCGGCGGCGGCGCGCTGTCGCTGTCGGCGGGCGCCTTCGCCGGGGCCGTGCTCTCCTTCGGGCTGGTGCTGCTGCTCGCCCACACCTCCGGCGGGACGACGGACCGGGTGCTGCTGTCCGGTGTCGCCGCCATGCAGCTCTTCTCCGCGCTGACCTCGTTCATCGTGTTCACCTCCGCCGACGCCGAGCAGACCCGCGGTGTGCTGTTCTGGCTGCTCGGCTCCCTCGGCACGGCCGGGTGGGGCGAGGTCGCGCTCGGCGCGGGTGTGCTGTTCGCCGTGCTGGCCGTCTGCCTCTGCCACGCGCCCGCGCTGGACGCCTTCACCTTCGGCCAGGAGGCGGCCGCGGCGCTCGGGGTGGCCGTGCGCCGGGTCCGGCTCACCCTGCTGCTGGCCACCGCGCTGCTGACGGCCGTACTGGTCAGCTCCGCCGGGGCGATCGGCTTCGTCGGCCTCGTCCTGCCGCACGCCGCGCGGGCCCTCACCGGACCGGCGCACCGGCGGCTGCTGCCGGTGACCGCGCTCGTCGGCGCCGTCTTCCTGGTGTGGGTGGACACCGCGGCACGCACCCTGCTCGACCCGCGCGAACTGCCCGTCGGTGTCGCCACCTCACTGGTCGGCGTGCCCGCCTTCGTCGTCGTCCTGCACCGGGGGCGGCGCGCCACCGGGAGGGTGCCCGCATGAGCCGGCGGACGGCGGCCACCGAACGACGGCCCGAGCGCGCGGGCGAGGGCGCCCGGGGGCTGCGGGCCGAGCGGGTCTCCTGGCAGGCGGGCGGGCGCCTGGTCGTCGACGGTGTCGATCTGGCGCCCGAGCCCGGCGAGACCGTCGGGCTCCTCGGGCCCAACGGCTCGGGAAAGTCCACCCTGTTGCGGCTGCTGGCCGGGGTGCGGCCCACCGCCTCCGGTGTCGTCACCCTCGACGGCGATCCCCTGCCGCGGCTCGGGCGGCGTGCCGTGGCCCGGCGCGTCGCCGTCGTCGAGCAGCACTCCGAGACCGGCGTCGAGCTGACCGTCCGCGACGTCGTCCGGCTCGGCCGCATCCCGCACCGCGGGGCACCGTGGGCGGCGGCCGACGGCGCGGACGACGGCAGCGCCGTCGACGAGGCCGTCCGCCACACCCGGCTCGGCGCGCTGCTCGACCGCTCCTGGCACACCCTCTCCGGCGGCGAACGCCAGCGCGCCCAGATCGCCCGCGCCCTCGCCCAGCGCCCCACCGAGCTGCTGCTGGACGAGCCCACCAACCACCTCGACATCCAGCACCAGTTGGAGCTGCTCGGCCTGGTCGCCCGCCTCCCGCTCACCAGCGTCGTCGCCCTGCACGATCTGAACCTGGCCGCCATGTTCTGCGACCGGCTGCTCGTCCTCGACCGGGGGCGGCCCGTCGCCGCCGGGCGGCCCGCGCAGGTGCTCACCCCGGCACTGATCGCCCGGGTCTACGGCGTCCGGGCCGTCGTCACCCCCGCCTCCCCCGGCGACCGCCCCTCGATCCGCTTCCTGCCACCGGCCGACCCGGACTGACCGGGCGGGCCCGCCAAGGAGCTGCCCCGGTCCGGCCTGGGGGTTCCCTCCCGCGCCGGGTGTGGAAGACTGCACGGGCACAACAATTCGATCGAGACGGCAGAGGCCAGGAAGCCGGTGCGAATCCGGCGCGGTCCCGCCACTGTGACCGGCCCCGTGCGCGTCAGCGCGGCACGGAGCCGGGAGTCAGACACTGGGCTGCCGTCTTCCTCATACGCCAGGGGACGAGGATCCCTTCGAGGAGGCACCCATGAACCGGCCGCGCCCGGCCGTCACCCCCCGCCGTGCCCTCCGCACGCGGTACACCCGGCTCCCCGTGCGCGCCCTGTGCACCGCCCTGCTGCTGGCCCCGCTGACGGCGGCCTGCGGCGGCTCCCCGTCGGCGGACTCCGCGCACGGGGACGGCAAACCCCCGCGGGGCTTCCCCTACACGGTCACCAACTGCGGTGTGAAGACGACGTTCGAGAGGCCGCCCGAGCGTGTGGTGACGATGAACCAGCACGTCACGGAGATCATGCTGGCGCTCGGCCTCCAGGACCGCATGGTGGGCACGGCCTACCTCGACGACCGGATCCTGCCGAAGTACGCGAAGCAGTACGGCGAGGTCGAGGTGCTGGCGAAGAAGTACCCGTCCAAGGAGACGCTGCTGGCGGCCGACCCCGACTTCGTCTACGGCGGGTACGACAGCGCCTTCGACAAGTCCGAGGGCCGGGAGCGTTCCGCGCTCAAGGAGAGCGGTGTCGACTCCCGGCTGAACCTCGAAGGCTGCACCCAGGACGTCGACGCGGGCACCCTGCGCAAGGAGATCCGTGAGGTGGGCCGCACGTTCGGCGTTCCCGGGCGGGCCGAGGCCCTGATCGAAAAGCAGGACGCGCAGCTGGCGGCGTCGGCGAAGCGGCTCAAGGGCGTGCACAAGCCGTCCGTCTTCGTCTACGACAGCGGCGACAGCACGGCGTTCACCGCGGGCGGCGAGGGCATCGGCAACGACATCGTGCGGCGGGCCGGCGGGCGCAACATCTTCTCCGATGTGCACCGGACCTTCGCCGACGTCTCCTGGGAGAAGGTCGTCCAGCGCAAGCCGGAGGTCGTGGTGATCTACGACTACGGCGGCACCCCGGTCGCCGAGAAGAAGAAGCGGCTGCTGAACGATCCGGCGCTGGCCGAGGTGCCCGCGATCAAGCACAAGCGGTTCGCGGTGCTGCCGCTGTCCTCCGCCGTGCTGGGGGTGCGGGTGCCGGACGCGGTCGACGAGCTGGCCCGGCAGCTGCACCCCGAGGCGTAGGGGGCGGCGGAGATGACATCCACGACCCCGAGGCCCGGCCCCGCGGCCGGGACCGCCGCGCCCTCCCCGACCGGTTCCCCGGACGCGGAGACACCGCCGGACGGTGCGGCGGCGGCACAGCCGGACGGTACGGCGGCAGCACAGCCGGACGGTACGGCGACAGCACAGCCGGACGGTGCGGCACCCGGCCGGACGGGCCCCGGCCGGACGGACCGGGCCGGATCCTCGTTGCGGTTCACGCTGGTGGCCGGCGGGCTGCTCGCGCTGCTCGTCGTCGCCGCCGTGGCGAGCCTGGTGTTCGGCTCGGCGCGGGTGCCGGTGGGCGAGGTGCTGCGCGCGCTGACCGGGCAGGGCGAGGCCGGACCGCTGACGACGATCGTGCTGGACGTACGGCTGCCGCGGGTGCTGCTGGCGGCCGTCGTCGGCGCGGGGCTCGCCGTCGTCGGCACCGTGCTCCAGGCGCTGGTGCGCAACCCGCTGGCCGACCCCTATCTGCTGGGCATCTCCTCCGGCGCCTCGACGGGCGCCGTGTGCGTCGTCGTGCTGGGCATCGGCGCGGTGTCCATGCAGGTGGGCGCCTTCGTCGGGGCGCTCGGCGCGCTCGTCGTCGTGTACGCGATGGCCCGCCGCGGCGGCTCGATGACGACGGGCCGACTGGTGCTGGCCGGGGTGGCGGTGCAGTACATCCTCTCGGCGCTCACGAGTCTCCTGCTCGTCCGCTCCGAGCAGGCCGAACATCTGCGCGCCATCCTCTTCTGGACGCTGGGCGGCCTCGGCCAGGCCCGCTGGCACACCCTGCTGCTGCCGGCGCTGGCGCTGCTCGCCGGGCTCGCCGTCCTGCTGGCGCTGGCCCGGCCGCTGGATCTGCTGCTGGCAGGAGAGGAGGGGGCGACGGCGCTGGGCCTGGACACCTCGCGCTTCCGCGCCCTCGCGTTCGTGCTGGCGTCGCTGGTCACGGCGGTGCTGGTGACGGTCAGCGGCTCGATCGGCTTCATCGGGCTGATGGTCCCGCACGCGGCGCGGATGGCGGTGGGCGCCGGGCACCGTGCGCTGCTGCCGGTGGCGGCGCTGGGCGGTGCGGCCTTCCTCGTCCTGGCGGACCTGGCGGCGCGGACGGTGGCCGCCCCCGAGGAGATCCCGGTGGGCGTGCTGACGGCGCTCACCGGCGGCCCGTTCTTCCTCTGGCTGCTGCGGCGTTCGCAGCGCGCCCAGGGGGTGATGGCGTGAACGGCCCCGGCTCCACCGGCACCGCGCCGGCCGCCGCCGCACCGGCCACCGACCCCGGTGCCGCCCTGCATCTGCGCGTCGAGGACGTGACCTACGCGGTGGCGGGACGCCCCCTCGTCGACGGGGTCACGCTGGAGGCACGCCCCGGCGAGTCCGTGGGGATCGTCGGCCCCAACGGCAGCGGCAAGACGACCCTGTTGCGCTGCGTCCAGGGCGTGCTGCGCCCCGTCTCCGGCCGCGTCCTCCACGACGGTGCGGACACGGCACGGCTGAGCGTGAAGGAGCGCGCCCGCCGGGTGGCCGCCGTACCGCAGGACTCCGGCGGCGGCTTCGGACTGACCGTCCGGCAGGTCGTGGCCATGGGACGCTCCCCGCACAAGCGGTTCTGGGAGGGCGACACCGCGCGCGACGCGGCGTATGTGCACGAGGCGCTGGCGGACACCGGCGGGGCGGCGCTGGCCGACCGGCCGTTCGACGAGCTGTCCGGCGGCGAGAAACAACGCGTCCTGCTGGCGCGCGCCCTCGTCCAGCGTCCGGCGCTGCTGGCACTCGACGAGCCGACCAACCATCTCGACGTCCGCCACCAGCTCGATCTGCTCACCCTGGTGCGTGCGCTGCCCGCCACCTCGCTGCTCGTCCTGCACGATCTGAACCTCGCCGCGTACTTCTGCGACCGCCTCTACGTCCTCGCCGAGGGTCGCCTCGTCGCCGACGGCACGCCCGAGGAGGTCCTCACGGAGGAGCTGCTGGCCGAGGTCTACGGCGTGCGGGCCGAGGTACGGGTGCACCCGGCGACGGGCGCACCGACCGTGGTGTACCTGCCGCCGGCGGCTCCGCCCACCGTCCGGCGGGCCGTCCCGCCGACCGCGGCGGAGGGGTTCACGACGGGTGCCACGGAGGGCGCCCGGTGAGCGGCCCGGCCCCCGGCGGCACCGCCGAACACCCCTGGGTGTCCCGCGAGTTGGACGACCTCACGGCGCTGACGGCCCTCACCGGCCTCGCCTCGGCGCACGGCGTCCGCTACCACATGACGGCCGGGGACCCGCCGCCGTCCGAGGCCGACGACTGGCTCCCCGCCGACCGCCTGCTCACCCCCGGCACCCCCGAGCTCGACCGGCTGCTGACCGCCGAGTACGAGAGCAGCGGCCACCGCACGGCACACGCCGCCGCGCTCACCCTCGCCGCCGTCTACGCGGGACGGGTCACGGCCGCCGCCGTGCTCCAGTGGGCACTGGACGGCACCGTCTGGGACGTACGGCCGCACAATGTGCTGGTCAGGCCCGGCACCCACGGCATCGCCGGGGTCCGGCTGCGGGTCCCCGCCGTGCTCACCGCGTCCGCCCGCGGCACGGCGACCGGCACGGCGACCGGCGCGGCGACCGGCGCGGCGACCGGCGCGGCAGCGGACCGACGGGACGCTCCGGGCTCGCCAGGGGTGCGGGGCGCCCCCGAAGCGTCGGAAGGACCGGGAGCACCGGGAGAACCGGACGCGCCGGAAGCATCGGAAGGACCGGGAGAGCCGGAAGTAGCGGAAGCGCCCGGCCCGGGGGGCCGCTCCGCCGCGCTGCCCGCGCTGCACGAGGCGGTGCTGCACAGCCATCTGCTGCCGCTGGCCGACGCCCTGCACCGGGCCACCCGCGCCGGCCGGCGCCAGCTGCGCGGCGGGGTCGCACACGGCTGCGCGACGGCACTGTGCGCGGCCACCCGACCGGGCCCGGCACAACTGGCCCGCCGCTGGCGGGAGTTCACCGCGCCCGTGCCCGAACTGGCGCGGCTGGGCGACGTCGTCGAGATCGCACACGCCGACGGCAGCGCCCGCCTGCGCTATCTGCGCAACACCTGCTGCCTCTTCTACACCTCCGCCGAGGCGGTGCGCTGCGCCAGTTGCTGTCTGACCCCGCGGGAGGAGCGCGTGCGGGCCTACGCGGGCCGCACGGGCCCCACGAGCCGCTGAGCGCCGACGCCGCGAACCCGCGGCCGATGCCTCCGCCTCGCCCCTGCCCCCGGCCCCTGCGCCTTTGCTTGCGCCTGCGCCCACGCCTGCCCCTGCGCCCATGCCGCCCGACGCGGCACCCCCGTACGGGAGTTGAGCCCGCCCCGCCGACGATTCCGCTACCGGCGCAGAAGGCACGCCCAGAGCGAAACGGCCGCCGCCACGGCCCGGTGCGGCAGTAGAACGGACAGCGCGACGACGGAACGGACGGACGAAAGCGGAACGCCCGGCAGCGGAACGCCCGGCAGCGGGACGACGACCTCGCCCCGCATGCCCCGCACCGCGCGCGCCCGGGCCGACACCCGACCCGCCACCCGGCCCGCCACCCGGGCCGCACCGCACCACCGTCCCCCGTCGGCAGCCCACCCCCGTCCGAAGCCACCGATCACCAGGAGTCCGGATGCCCCGAACCGACGTCACCGTGCCGACCGAGGACGGCGACTGCCGCGCGACCCTGCACACACCGTCGTCCCCCGGCGCCCGGCCGGCGGTGCTCCTCTACCCGGACGCCGCCGGGGCCCGGGAGACCTTCGCGGCGATGGCGGACCGGCTCGCCCAGCTCGGATACACCGTCCTCCTGCCCGACGTGTACTACCGCACCGGCGGTTACGCCCCGTTCGACCCCGCGACGGCGCTCAGCGACCCGGCCGAGCGGGAGCGCCTGTTCGCCCTGGCGGGCAGCCTGACCACCCCGATGGTGCTCCGGGACGCCGACGCGTTCCTCGCCTTCCTCGCGGAGCGCCCCGAGGTCTCCACCGACCGTGTCGGCACCACCGGGTACTGCATGGGCGGCCGCACCTCGCTCATCGTGGCCGGACACCGGCCGGACCGCGTCGTCGCGGCGGCGTCGTTCCACGGCGGCGGGCTCGCCGACGAGAGCGACCCCGACGCGCCGCACCGGCTGGCCGACCGCATGGGCGCCCACGTCCTCGTCGCGGCGGCGGAGAACGACGAGCACTTCCCGCCCGAGCAGTTCGACCGGCTGGAGCGCGCCCTGATCTCCGCGGGCGTACGGCACACCATGGAGACCTATCCGGCAGCACACGGCTTCGCGGTGCCGGACAACCCGACCCACGACGAGGCCGCGACCGAGCGCCACTGGTCAGCGCTGGCCGCGCTGTTCGCCACGAGCCTCGGCGGCTGACGCAGGCGCGGGAGAGCGCGGGCTCACTCCCCGTGGGTGTACCGCTCGAAGCCGTCGACGAGGCCCTGCCTGCTGGGGTTGTTGAACTCCCGCACCGAGAAGTCCCGCATCAGGGAGGTCTCGGTGGGCCGGTAGAGGCCCTGCCCGTAGTACCCGGCGCCCTCGAAGGTGCCGGTGCTGCCGCCCGCCGGGTCCGGCTTGCCCAGCCAGTCGTGCCACTTGGCCCCGCGGTCGGCCATCTCCTGCGCGGGATACGTGCTGATGTTGACGTCCTCCGGCTCGGGCCCCTGGTAGACGCCGGACTCGCCCTCGTCGTACTCGTCGGCGAGCCGGCCGATGGAGTGCGCTGCCTCGTGGACGGCGATCAGGCTGGAGCTGTCGTGGTCGGAGGAGAGGGTGGAGACGCCGTCGAAGGGGTACCCCGTCAGCCTGTTGTAGCCGGCGCCGCCGTACTTGGCCGAGTTGGCCACCACGATGACGATGTCGGCGGCCGGTGCCTGCCGCGCATAGCTGTCGACCCGGGTCAGGTCGGCGCACAGCAGCCGTTCCATACCGTCGCACCAGAAGTACGTGCCCAGCGCCGTGTCCTTGACGACGTCCTGTGCGGGGTCGCCGGACACCCCGGAGTCACGGGAGACGGCCTCCACCGTCCACACGTTCATCTGGCCGGTGTGGCTCGTGAACGGCTCGATGGCCGCCACATCGGCCCACTTCGCCTCCGCGTCCTGCCGGAAGTCCTCCTGCTGGTCGGCGGTGTAGCCGTCCCCGATGAGGACGATGTCGAGCCGCTCCGCGCTCGGACCGGTCCGCTGGAGCGCGGAGACCCGGCCGTCCCCGCGCCGCTCCACCGGCGCGAGGGGCCTGCGGCGCTCGACGAGGCGGTCCGGCGCCGCGGCGGGCACCCCCGAGCGGTAACCGGCCGGGCCCGAGCCGTCGAAGTGCTCCACGTGATCGACGGTGGCGGCCGCCGTGCCCGGGCTCTCCCCCTGCCCGGGCACGGCCGGGGCGGCGGCAGCTCCGGAGCCACCGAGGACACCGGAGGCGCAGAGAACGAGCGCCACGGCACCGGCGAGCCCGCCGAACAGGGCGGGCCGACGTCTGCGGGAGGGGCTCCCGGACGGTCCGGACGGTCTGAGTTGACGGGATGAACTGGCCGGCATGGACGCTCCGTGTGGGGTCGGTGGCGAACCGTCGAGCGGCGGACGCGGAACAACCTAGAACCGCCCCGCCACCGCGACAACCGGTCCGGCGCCACCCCCCGGGACACCGAACTCCTGTGACCCGGCGCACTTTTCCCGCCCTTTTCCCCTCACGGCCCGCACACAATTCCTCGCCCGTGAGTCCCGAAAAACCCACCCCTTTGTGACAGCCCCCATAGGGCCCACCTCACCCACGTGCCTTTTTCGTAGCAACCGATTCCGCCCCGCCCCACGAACACAGTCTCTCCCACCCCGC
>NZ_BJMM01000085.1 GCF_006539165.1 Streptomyces cacaoi
CCCCCGCGAGCGCACCCGCCCGTACCTCCAGCTCCGCGTACGACACCCGCTCCTCGCCGCACACCACCGCCACCGCACGCGGCGACGCCGCGACCCACTCACCGAAAACATCCAGCAGCGTCATGTTCCCGAACCCCCCGACGGTTCCGGTCCACTCGTCGACAACACGGCCCCGCCCCGGAACAGACACCGCGACACACCTCCAGTAGAGAGAACAAGCCCACTCAAACCCCAGAGAAAACCACCCGTTACCGGGTGACTCAATGAACTGAAGGCACAACCAAATGGCGCAGGTAGCAGGCCCGTTGGCCCGTTCCCGGGTTCCACCGGCCCGCCGGATTCCCCGGAAAAGGCCGCGCTCCTCTTCTCCGCCGCGGCGCCCTCTCCGCGGCCGCCGCCGGAACGCCCCCGGTCGCTGCGGGGCGCCCGCCCCGGCGCCCGGCGGCCGGACGCGGCCGACTACCCTCGTCGCACGATCTCGAACACCAGGGGGGCGAACCGCCGATGAGGCGTGGGGTGAAGTGGGCGGCGGCAGCGGCGGCCGTGCCGGTGGCGCTGGTGACCGTGGCCTGTGCGGCCGAGGAGTCGCTCACGGACGCGGCCGTGGGCACCTGGGACTGCTCGGTCTCCGACGGCGCCAGGACGGTCTCGGCGAGCGTGGAGATCGGTGACGGGACGTACGAGGTCGGCCGGGGCGACGACGGCGAGCCGCACTCGGGGACGTGGAAGCTCAGCGGCGGCACGCTGCATGTGCGGGGCGACGACGGCCCCTACACCGCGGACGGGCTGCCCGGAACCGTCGAGGAGTCGCTGGGGCTGAAGTTCGGTGAGGGCGAGGACCCGCGGCTGTCACCGTGGAGCGTCCGCTGGAAGGACGACACGGTGAGCTTCCCCTACCGCGGTCTGAAGGTCACCTGCCACCGGGTGTGAGCCCGGCGGCACACCGGGCGGCCCGGTGTGCCACGTCCCTCGCCCGGTGCCCGCCGCGCCGGGAGCCGGGCGCCCGGACTACTCCCGGCCGCGCATCTGCTGGAGGTGCGCGGTCAGGATGTGGGAGTCCAGGAGGGAGACGTCGGCGGCCCTGTCGGCCCGGGAGTAGCCGGCCAGCATGCGGCGGGTCAGCGCGAGGGCGGCCGGGTCGCGCCGCAGCAGCGGGCGGGTCACCCGGGCCACCTCGGCGTCCAGCTGGTCCGGCGGGGCGATCTTGTGCAGGAGCCCGATCCGGTGGGCGGTCTGTGCGTCGAACTCCGTGCAGGTGAGGAAGAGTTCCCGGATGCGTGCCACACCGGCCTCGGACACCAGCCGCCCCATGGCGCCGCCCCACGCCGGAGGCAGCCCCAGGGCCACCTCGGGCATACGGAAGCGGCAGTCGTCCGCACCGACCCGCAGATCGCAGTAGGCGGCGAGGCCGAGCCCGGCGCCGACGACCCTGCCGTGCAGCCGGGCGACGCTGACGACATGGGTCGTCTCCAGCGCCTGGCACACCCGGTGCGCCTGGTCGACGGCGCGGCGCGTGGCGGCGCCGGTGGCGTCGGCCGCGAGGGCCTCCTCGTACTCGGTGCGGTCGGCGCCGAGGCTGAAGTCCGCGCCCGTGCTGGAGAGGACGAGCACACGCACCCCCGGGCACGCGTGCAGGCCGTCGAGAACGGCGAGGAGGCCGTCGAGGGCCGCCGTGCCGAGCACGTCGCCCTGCTGCGCCGGGTTGAGGCGGACGTGCAGGGCCGCGCCGTCGCGCTCGACGACGACGGCGTCGGCGAGGGGCGCGGGGAGCACCGGCACCCCGGTCGTGTCCGTGCTCTCGGTCGTACGGGTCATCTCGGTCATGCGGGGGCGACGTCCAGGTCGAGTAGGCGGCGGAAGGCGATACGGGGTGCCCACCGGGGGCGGCGTACGAGGGTGAGGCGGGGCAGCCGCCGTACCAGTTCACGCAGGAGTGTCTGGGCCTCCAGGCGTGCGACGGGCGCCCCGAGGCAGTAGTGGATACCGCCGCTGAAGGCGAGGTGTCCGGGTGCGCTGCGGTGCGGGTCGAACTGCTCGGCGTCGCGGTGGCGTTCGGGGTCGCGGCCCACGGCTCCCACCATCAGGTGAACCGTTTCGCCGGCGCGGTAGGCGGCGCCGTCCAGCTCGCCGTCGCGGGTGGCGACACGGGTGATGACGTGCGTCGGCGGGTCCCAGCGCAGCGACTCCTCGACGAAGGCGGGCACCAGTTCGGGGTCGGCCGCGAGCGCGTCCCACCACCACGGGCGGTCCAGCAGCGCGAGCACCGCCATCGACAGCATCGACGTCGTGGTCTCCAACGCGGCCAGCAGGACGAACAGCGCGAGGTAGTAGACACCGGCGTCGGCCTTCTCCCGGTCGGGTTCGATCGCGTCCCAGGTCGCGATCCAGCGGGAGACCGGGTCGTCGCCCGGGCGGGCACGGCGCTCACGCACCAGGTCCATGAAGTACGCGCGCAGTTCACGCGTCGCCGCGTCGGAGAGCGCCAGCTGGCTCGCCGAGGGCAGCAGCTCCTGGGCGAACACCTGGTCGTGGGTGAGCTCGCGGAGGCGGGGCCAGTCCGCGCTCGGTATGCCGAGCCAGCCGCCGATGACGGCGACCGGCAGCTCCTCGCTCACCACCGCGTTGAAATCGGCCTCACCGTCACGCAGTTGCTCGGCGAGCGCGTCGAGCAGCCGGATCGTCGTCGTGGTCACATGCCCGCTCATCTGCTGGATGGATCCACGGTCGAACGAACCGGCCGCTCGGCGCACCCGGGTGTGCTCGGGCGGGTTGAGCGCCGGGAGAGTGTGCCCCATCTCCCGTACGGAGGGGGTGTTCCAGCGGCTGCTGCGGCCCTGCCGGGCCCGCCACCGCTGGTCGGGCTCGGCCCACTCCCGGCTGCGCAGCAGCCGGTCGCAGAGGTCGAAGCCCATGACGAGATGGCCTCCCCAGGGGGCGGGGGCGACACGGCCCCTGGACCTCAACTCCTCGTAGACCGGGAAGGGGTCGGACTGACCCCTGGCCGTCCGGAGACGGGAGAAGAGGGAGACGGTGGCCCGTCTGTCGGAGGACTGAACCGTCCCGGTACCCATGGCTGAGCGGCCCCTCTCTGTCATCAGCCGTCATGCGTACCCCATCCACGTCTGGCACATGCGATCGAAATAATTTCTTTGCTCTGTCACTCGCCCCTGGTCCATGCCAGGAACCGGCTGAAGAGCCCTCCCTTCTTCTCCGCCTTGCCGGTCTCCTGCCGCTGCGCGGGCATCGGCACCTGCTCGGGCACCGGCGCCGACGGGCGCTGTTCGGCCGCCCCGCCACCGATATCGGGGATCGACGGCGTGAAGCTGACGGGCAGCGTGGCCAGCGTCCGGCTCCACGGGGTGGGCGCCCACTCCAGCGCGTCGAACGGGGTGCACACCTCGACGTCCGGCAGCTGGTTGAGCAGGCACTCGACCGCGGTGACCGCGACGAGGAAGGCCGGGTCCTTGGCCGGGCAGGCGTGCGGGCCCGCGCCGAAGGCGATGTGCGCCTTGGAGCCGAGCTGTTCGTTGTGCTGGGCGATCCGCGGGTCGGTGTTGGCCGCGGCGAAGGAGATGACGACCGGGTCGTTCGCCTTGATGATCCGCTCGCCCAGCTCGACGTCCCGGGTCGGGTAGTGCGTCGCGTAGTTGGCGATCGGCGCGTAGTTCCACAGCGCCTGCGAGACGGCGGACTCGACGGGCAGCCCGGGCTGCCAGCTCTCGTCGAGGATCAGCGCGCTGCTGGTCCCGATGGCGGCGGCGAGCGGCGTGGTACCGCCCGAGAGCAGCGTGACGAGCTGGTGCAGCACCTCCTCGTCGGTCAGCTGCGCCGAGTGCTGCATCAGCCGCGTGGTGACGTCGGGGCCCGGGCGCCGGTGCTTGAGCGCGATCAGTTCCGAGAGCGCCTCGGCGAGGACCTGGTCGGCATCGGGGGTGCCGTCGAAGATGCCGGTGATGCCGACGATGACGCGGTCACCGATCTCCGGCGGGCAGCCGAAGAGGTCGCTGAAGACCAGCAGGGGCAGCTGATTGGCGTACTCGGCCATCAGTTCGGCCCGGCCGCCGCGGTCGGAGCTGAACTGGCTGATCAGGTACTCGGCCGACTGCTTGGTCTGGCGGACCAGTTGGAGCTCGTCGACGGCGGCGAGGCTGTCGGTCACCGCCTGGCGCAGCCGGGCGTGCGCGGCGCCGTCGCTGAAGAGCGCGTTGGGGCGGTAGCCCATCATGGGCAGGGCCGGGCTGTCCTCGGGGACCCGGCCCTCGTTCAGCGCGTTCCAGCGCCGGGAGTCGCGGACGAAGGTGGCGGTGTCGTGCAGGATCGCGAGCGCGGCGTCATAGCTGGTGATCAACTCGACCTCGACGCCCGGCGCGATGTCGACCGGGGCGCTCGGACCGAGCGAGCGGAGGTAGGCGTAGTGCGCCTCGGGGTCGGCGCCGAAGCCCTTGCCGTAGAGCTCCACGTTGCCGGAGACGGGGCACCGGGACGGGGTCCCCTGTATGTCGGGGTGGTGCATGTGTATTTCCTAGGACAGTAGGGAGAGGAGGTGGTTGACGAGCGTGATGAGCGCTTGGGCCGCTGCCTTCTCGTCCCGCACGTCGCACGGGACCACGGGGGTCTCGTCGGACAGCGCCAACGCCTCACGCACCTCCTCCAGCGGGTAGTCGGTGGTGCCCTGGAACCGGTTGACGCCGACGGTGTACGTCAGACCGAACCGCTCGACGAGGTCGAGCACGGCGAAGGACTCGTCGAGCCGCTCCGGGTCGACGAGCACCAGGGCCCCCAGGGCGCCCCGGGTGAGGTCCTCCCACATCTCCTTGAAGCGCTCCTGGCCGGGCGTGCCGAAGAGGTAGAGGACCACCTGGTCGCTGAGGGTGAGCCGGCCGAAGTCCATCGCCACGGTCGTGGTGGTCTTGTCCGGGGTACCGGAGAGGTCGTCGTAGTTGACGCTCGCCTCGGTTATCTCTTCCTCGGTGCGCAGCGGCTCGATCTCGGAGATGCTTCCGATGCAGGTGGTCTTGCCGACGCCGAAGTGCCCCACGACGAGGATCTTCACCGCAGTGGTGACGTTCGGATCCAGGTACATGGTCACGCTCCGAATCGGGTCTTGAGGCCATCCAGCACGGCGTGGAGTAGTTCCTTGTCCGGGCGTTCGGCGGGTGGGATGGGCTTCCTGGCCAGGACGAGGTCCTCGTCGGCCAGCTCCGCGAGCAGGATGCGCACGACCCCCAGGGGGAGGCCGGTGTGCCCGGCGACCTCGGCCACGGACAGGAAGCCGTCGGCGACGAGGCGCATCACTTCACGGGCCTCGGGTGACAGGGTGCGCGCCTCGGCCGCGGCGTCCCGCTTCGCCGAGACGAGCGTCGTGCGTTCGTACTCGTGGGCCGGGGGCAGCGACCGTCCCCCCGTGACCACGAAGAACGGGACGAGCGGCGCGGTCAGCTCCAACTCGGCCTCGGGCTCGGGCTCCGGCTCGTCACTCATGTTCCCTCTCCCCGTCCTGCGTCTGCGCCGCCGCCACCGAGGCTCGGGACCACCCTGTGGAGGCGGACGGTGAGCTCTTCGATGTCGGCATCATGGTCGGCGGCGGCGGCGAGGAACGAGCCGCCCGTGACCTCGATCAGGAAGATCCAGCCGTGCTGGAACTCGATGACGGTCTGCCGCCAGTGGACGTCCTCCAGCGCGCCCGCGAACTGTGCGGTGGCGCGGCTGTAGGAGTGGATGCCGGTCATGGCCGCCGAGATGGTGTCGGCCAGATCCCGGCTCATGCCCGTGGTCGCGCCGCGGGGCAGGCCGTCCGCGCCGAGGAGCACGGCGTGGCGTGCGCCCGCCACCGAGCGGACCGCCTCGTCCAGCTCCGGGAGGACGAACTCGGTGCCGCCGGGGGCCTGTTGCCCGTAGTGGCGGTCGGCGCCGCCGGCCAGCGGATCGGCCTGGACGCGGGGCGGCGACGTCATGTTGGTGCCGAGCCGGGCCACCAGCCGGTGCATCCGGAAGGAGATCTGCTGCATGTCGACGTCGAGTTCAGCCGCAGCCGCGAGGTAAGCGCCCTGGCCCGCCCCGATGAGGAAGATCCAGCCGTGGTCGAACTCGATGATCGTCTGGTTCCATTGCCTGTCCTCTCCTGGCCCGGCGAAGTGCGCGATGGCACGGCTGAGCGACTGCATGCCCGCCATCGCCGCGGATATCGTCCGCACGTCGTCCGCTCCCAGCCCCTGGGTGGCACCGCGGGAGATGCCGTCGGCGGAGAGCAGGACCGCGTGCCGCGCCTTGGGCACGTTCTGGACGATGTCCTCCAGCATCCATGACAGGTCTGTGGTCATGAGTCCTCGGGCCCTTCGGACGGCGTCGAGTCAAGGTTGCGGCCCGAGAGGGTGCCGCGCTGCAAGGCGCCCAGACTCCGTCCCGAGTTGCGCTCGACCGCGGCGGGCCTGGCCGGGGGCGCACCCGCCTCGCGGACGGGCGCGGCCGTGTCGCGGCGCTGGCGCGCGCCCCTCTTCGGCAGGCCGCTGACGGTGCGGTCCCTGCCGCGCGGGAGTTCGTAGGTGTCGTCCGTGTCGCGGACCGCGCTCATCCTGGGTGCCTGCGCCTGTGCCTGCGTCGCCGGTGCCGTGATCTCCTCCTCCGTCCACAGCTCCTCCGGGAGGAGCACGACCGCCCGTACACCGCCGTAGCGGGACACACCGGTGACGTCGACCCGGAACCCGTACTGCGCGGCGATCCTGCCGACGACGGGGAAGCCGAACTTCGGCTGTGTGCCCAGCTCGGACAGCCGCGGCTGGACGGTGCCGGAGAGCAGCGCGGTGGCGTTCTGCCGGTCCTCGTCGTTCATGCCGACGCCGGCGTCGTCGATGACGATGCACAGGTTCTTCTGGACCCGCTGGAACGTCACCTCGATCGGTGCGTCCTGCTGGGAGAAGCTGGCGGCGTTGTCGAGGAGTTCCGCGACGGCGTGCGCCACGGGGGAGACGGCGGACGCCTTCAGCGCGAAGCCGGTCTGCTGCATGATCTGCACCCGGCGGAAGTTGCGGATCTGGCCCTGCGCGTTGCGCACGACGTCGTAGACGCTCGCGGCCTTGGTGCGGCGGCCCAGCGGGGCGCCGCACATCACGGCGATGCCGTGGGCGCGCCGCGCCATCTGCGCGTTGGCGTGGTTGACCTCCATGAGGTCGGCGAGAACGGGGTGTCCGCCGTACTTCCGCTGGACCTCCTCCAGGAGCACCATCTGCTCGGCGGCGAGGCTCTGGAGGAAGCGCGCGGCGCCCTTGAGCACCGCCTTGGTGCTGTCCTCCGCCGCCTCCTCGGCGGCACGGATGGTGACCTGCTGTTCGGCCTGACGGCGGTGCAGCTCAGCGGAGACGTCTCTGAGCCGGCCCTCCGCCTCGCCCAGTCTCGCGGTGAGAACGGCCTCGTTGTGCTGTTTCTTGGCCTCAACGGCTCTGCTTCGTATGGAGAGGACTGCCACTGCGGCGACGGCTATGACAGCCACCGCGACCAGGCACCACACAAGTACGTCTTGATTCATCGAACCTTTCCCAGCGCGCGGCATGCAGACGGCGACGTACACCCCCGTGAACCCCACTGCGCAGCCGTTCCGCGGCACACCACGCTTTGCGGAGGACAGAGGGGCTTCCACGCGGCGCCCGAATCGAGTCGAGGAGGGCGCAGGTGCCGGGACTGTATCACCGCCCGGCGTCGGGCATATAACCTGACTCGACGTCAGTTCACATGGCGAAACACGCCCTGACGTGCGACAGTTCGCCTTCCGTCCATCGGCAGGCCGACTCCTTTTCGGACATGGTCAAGCCAGACACATATGACGTCGTCAGGTGTCACCGAACGACCTCTCCCTGTGCGTTTCTGGCCGGAAGGCGTCCATGGTGCCCCATCGAGGAGTGTGCCTCGCACCCGGTACCGTTCCGTCAGGCGGTGCCGCCGCGACCGCCGTTGGTGCCGCCGGGACCGCCGGGGCTGCCGGGGCCGCCGGGGTGACCGGGACCCGCGCTGCCGTCCGGGGCCCGCGGGTCGTCCGGGACCCAGCGGAGGATGTCGCCCGGCTGGCAGTCCAGGATGCGGCAGATGGCGTCGAGCGTGGTGAACCGAATGGCCTTCGCACGGCCGTTCTTGAGCACGGCGATGTTGGCCGGGGTGATCCCGACGGCGGCGGCGAACGCGCCGACGGACAGCCCGTGCCGGGCGAGTTGGACATCGAGGTCGACGACGATCGCCATCAGACGACCTGGGCCATCTCGGTCTCCAGGTCGGTCGCCTTGCGCAGCAGACCCCGCATGACGAGGGTCAGCATCACGAACGCGGCGCCGACGACGGCACATCCGGACGCGGTGACCAGGGCGCCGAGGACGTCCATCCCGTCGTCGGGCGAGGGGATCTCCGCCACCGCGAGGTGCCCGCTCACACCCAGGGCCAGCAGGGTGGCGACGGCGGCGGCGCCGATGACGGTGTCGACCCAGCGGAAGGCGCGCGGGCTGAACAGGGCGTCGCGCTCGACCATGGCGAGCAGCTGCCACACGGCGACGAGCGCCACCTGGACGCAGAGGACGCCGAGGATCGCGACCGTCGCATAGGGGACGACGTAGGGCGCGTAGGGCGGGAAGACGTCGGCCTCGTCGGCCGCCGTCGTCGGGATGACGACGATCTGGCCGAAGAGGCCGACGGCGAGGGCAGCGGCGATGCCGGCACGGAGCACGGCCGTGAGAACACGGTGCATACATCGATTATCGATAGCCATCTATCGAAAATCAATCGGTGCCGGGTGCGGGCTCAGGACGTGGCGATCTCCTTGAGCGCGTCGAGGAAGCCGTCGAGGATTCCGTGAACGGTTTCGGGACGGTAGGTGTCGGTTGCGTAGAGGACCTGGACGGCCAGGCGTCCCTCGGAGACGATCGCCACGACGTCGAGCAGATGGTGCCGCCGCCCGGTGGCCGCCCGGTGCTCCGGCGTGTACGGCACGGGCGCGCCGTAGAAGCCGTCACCGCGGTCCGAAGCGTCGTACTGACCCAGATAGTTGAAGCTGACGGGCGGTTCCGGCGCGGGCCGCAGCGCACCCCGCACCCACCGCAGCAGGCCGTAGCCGATGCCGCGTTGCGGCACCGCGCGCAGCTGCCGCTTGACCTGGTTGATCACCGGGCGCCAGCGGCGGGTGCCGGGGGCGGCGAGCCGCACCGGGAACTGGGTGGTGAACCAGCCGACGGTGCGGGAGAGATCGACGCCGTCGAGGATCTCCTCGCGCCCGTGGCCCTCCAGGTTCACCAGGACGCCGTCGCCGCCGGACCAGTCGGTGAGGGTGCGGCCCAGCGCGGACAGCAGCACGTCGTTGATCTGGGTGCGGTAGCGGCCGGGCACCTCCTGGAGCAGCAGCCGGGTGGTCTCCTCGTCCAGCTCGGCGCGGGCCACGGCCTGGTTGCTGTCGAGGTTTCCGCCGTCGAGGTCGACGGGCAGCCCCGCCGCCGCACCGGCCGTGCCCTCCTGCTCCTCCGGGCCACGGAACACCCCGTCCCAGTAGGCGATCTCCCCGTCGAGCGCGCCCGATCCGGCGTGCGCGACGAGGCCGCTCGCCCAGTCGCGGAAGGAGGTGGTGCGGGCCCCGAGGTCGGGCTCCTCGCCCCGCGCCGCCTGCCCGTAGGCGGTGGCCAGATCGTCGAGGAGGATCCGCCAGGAGACGCCATCGACGACGAGGTGGTGCACGGCGACGAACAGCCGCGCGGCCCTGCCGTCGGGGTGGGTGAGCACGGCGGCCTTCAGCAGCGGGCCGGCGGCCGGGTCGAGTCCGGCGCGGGTCGCGTCGAGGAGCCGCTGCTCGGCGGCCTCCGGGTCGGGCTCCGACCCCAGGTCGAGGTGGGCCACCTCGGGCGGGGTGCCGTCGGGCGCCGGGATGTGGGCGCGGACGGCGCCGTCCTCAGTGTGGAACCGGGTGCGCAGCGCGTCGTGGTGGCGCAGCAGCGCGGCGAACGCGGTGCGCAGCGCGGCCGTGTCCACGTCCGGGGAGCCCAGTTCGACATAGGTGCTCATCACCAGGTTCTCCGGCGCGGTGAAGCTGTCGAAGAACCAGCGCTGGATGGGGGTGAGGGGCACCTCGCCGGTGACGGGCGCCTCGGCGGTCGCGGCGGGTGCCGCGGCCTTAGGCCCGTCGTCCGGTTCGCCGACGAGTTCGGCGAGCTGTGCGACGGTCGGCGCGGCGAACAGGTTCTTCGGCGAGACGGTGAACCCGGCCTCGCGCAGCCGGGAGACGACCTGGATGCTCAGGATCGAATCGCCGCCCAGCTCGAAGAAGTTGTCGTGCACGCCGACCCGCTCCAGGCCGAGCACCTCCGCCCAGGCCGTCGCCAGCGTCCGCTCGCGCGGGGTGCGCGGCGGGGTGTGCGCGTCCCCGGTGGCGCGCTGTTCGGTGTCCGGCTCGGGCAGCGCCTTGCGGTCGACCTTCCCGTTGGCGTTGAGCGGCAGCGCGTCCAGGACGACGAACGCGGTCGGGATCATGTAGTCGGGCAGCGTCGCCGCGGCGTGTGCGCGCAGCGCCGCCTGGTCGAGCCCGTCGCCGGCCGCGTAGGCCACCAGCCGTTTGACGCCGGGGCGGATCTCCCGGGCGAGGACGACGGCCTGGGCGACATCCGGGTGCGCGGACAGGGCGATCTCGACCTCGCCGAGTTCGATACGGAAGCCGCGGATCTTCACCTGGTTGTCGGCGCGGCCGACGAAGTCGAGCAGACCGTCCGGCAGCCAGCGCACCACGTCACCGGTGCGGTACATCCGGCCGTCACCGAACGGGCTGGCCACGAACCGGCCGGCGGTCAGGCCGGGCCGGCCCGCGTAGCCGCGGGTGACGCACTCGCCGGCGAGATACAGCTCGCCGGCGGTGCCGACGGGCACGGGCCGCAGCCAGTCGTCGAGGACGTAGGCACGGGTCCGGCCGAGCGGGGTGCCGATGGGCACGGTGGCCCGGTGCGGGGAGCCGTCGACCCGGTGCACGGTGGCGAAGATCGTCGTCTCGGTGGGCCCGTAGGCGGCGATCAACCGGACGCCGGGCGCCTCCCGTTCGACGGTGCGGAAGTGCCGGGGCGAGAGCACGTCGCCGCCGGTCATCACCGCGCGCAGGCCGCGCAGCATCCGGGCGTCGGCGTCCACGATCTCGTGGAAGAGGCCCGTGGTGGACCACAGCACGGTGACGCCGTGGGTGCGCACCAGCGTCCCCAGCTCCTCCACGGACAGGAAGCGCGCGGTGGAGACCACGAGGGTGGCGCCGTTGGTGAAGGCGCTCCAGATCTCCAGGGCGCTGGCGTCGAAGGACAGCGTCGCCGTCTGGCTGACGACGTCGTCGGCGGTGAACTCCAGGCGCGGGTCGCGGGCCACGCGCAGCACGCCCGCGTGCGGGATGACGATGCCCTTGGGGCGGCCGGTGGAGCCGGAGGTGTAGAAGACGTACGCCGCGTTCTGCGGCGTCAGCCGCGTCTCGGGCCCGGTCGCGCACGCGGGGGCCGTCTCCTCCAGCGCGTCGAGGAGGACGACGGGCACCCCGGTGGACGGCAGCGCCTCGCGGGTGGCCTCGTCCGCGACGAGCAGCGCGGGACCGGCGTCCTCGGTCATGTAGGCGAGCCGCTCGGCGGGGTAGTCCGGGTCGAGCGGCACAAAGACGCCGCCGGCCTTGAACACCGCGAGCAGCACGGCGATCGGGTCGATGCCGCGCGGCAGGCACACCCCGACCCGGACCTCCGGCCCGACGCCGCGGGCGCGCAGCGCGTGCGCGAGCCGGTTGGCGCGGCCGTCCAGCTCGCGGTAGGTGAGCCGCCGGTCCTCGCACACCAGCGCGACGGCGTCCGGGGTGCGGGCCACCTGCTCGGCGAAGGTGTCGGTGAGCACGGTGCCGGCGGGCCCCTCGGCGCCGGTGGACAGCTCCAGCAGGCCGTCGAGTTCGGCGGTGCTCATCCGCGGCATCCGCCACAGCGGCCGGTCCGGGTCGGCGGCCATGGCGTCGAGGATGCCCAGCAGATGGCGGGAGAGCCGCTCGACGGTGGCCGCGTCGAACAGGTCGGTGTTGTAGACGAGGTTGCTGAAGAGGGCGCCGTCGGCCTCGCCGAAGTCCAGCGTCAGATCGAACTGCGCCGTGCGGGACGTCAGCGGGTGATCCCGCCAGCTCGGGGTGTGCCAGGAGTCGGCGGTGCCGGCGAGCTTCTCGTGGCTGACGGCGACCTGCACCAGCGGGCTGCGGCTGGGGTCGCGCTCGGTGACGACCGCGTCGACGACCCGGTCGAAGGGCACCTCGGCGTGCGCGAAACCGTCCAGCACCGTGGTGCGGACCCGGGCGAGCAGCTCGGCCGTCGTGGCGTTCTCGTCGACGTGGGTGCGCAGCGCCAGCGTGTTGATGAAGAACCCGATCATGCCGTCGAGTTCGGGGCGCTCCCGCCCGGAGGTGACCGTGCCGACGACGATGTCCCGCTGCCCGCTCCACCGGGCCAGCAGCAGCTGCGCCGCCGCGGTCAGGCCCATGAACAGGGTGACGCCCTGCTCCTGGCACATCCGGGCGAAGCGTGCGGCGAGCGCGGCGGGGACGCTCGTCTGCAACGCGGCGCCGCTGGTGGTGCGTTCGGCGGGGCGGGGCCGGTCGGTGGGCAGATCGAGCACGGGCGCGTCGGCCAGCTGGGCCCGCCAGTAGCCGAGGCCGTCGGCCAGCGCCTCGGGGGTGAGCCGTGCGCGCTGCCAGGCCGCGTAGTCCGCGTACTGGAGGACCGGTTCGGGCAGCTCCCGGCCCGCGTACAGGGCGCCCAGTTCGCGCTGGATGACGCCGAGCGACCAGCCGTCCATGACGATGTGGTGCAGCGACAGCACCAGCAGATGATCGTCGTCGGCCACCCGCACCAGGGTGGGGCGCAGCAGCGGCCCGGTACGCAGGTCGAAGGGCTCGGCGAGCAGATCGTGGACGAGCGTGTCCAGCGCCTCCTCGTCGCGCCCGTCCGCCTCGACGGTGTGCAGCCGGACGGGCGCGGGCGGGTGGACGCGCTGCACGCCCTGCCCGTCGACGGTGTCGAACGTGGTGCGCAGCGACTCGTGCCGGGCGACGAGCGCGGTGAGCGCCGCGCCCAGCGCGGCCACGTCCAGGGGGCCGCGCAGCCGGGCGACGCGGCCGGCGTTGTACTCGGTGCTGCCGGTGTCGCTCTCGGCGGCGAACCACATGCGCTGCTGCGCGGACGACAGCGGCAGCGCGCCCTCGCGGGGCACGGGCCGGATGGCGGCGGTCTCCCGCCCGGGTGTGCCGCGGCGCAGCAGCGGGGCCAGCCCGGCGGGCGTGGGATGGTCGAACAGTTCCCGTACGGTCACCTCGGCTCCGGCCCGGCGCAGCCGGGACACCACCTTGATGCTCAGGATCGAGTCGCCGCCCAGCGCGAAGAACTCGTCGTGCGCACCGGCGCGTTCCAGACCGAGGACGGCGGCGAACGCGTCGGCGACCAGCCGTTCGTCCGCGGTGCGCGGCGGCTCGTACGGCGTTCCGCCCGGCTGCCCGGCCGCCGACCGGTCCGGGGCGGGCAGGGCACGGCGGTCCAGCTTGCCGTTGGCGTTCAGCGGCAGCGCCTCCAGCACGGTCAGCGTGGCCGGGACCATGTGGGCGGGCAGCGTCGCGGCGAGCCGTTCGCCGACCGCGCCGGTGTCCGGCCGCGCCCCGGCGGACGGTACGAGGTAGCCGGCCAGCCGCTTGACGCCCGGGTGGTCCTCGCGGGCGACGACGGCGGCCTGCGCGACCTCGGGCAGCGCCGTCAACGCGGCCTCGATCTCGGCGAGTTCGACCCGGAAGCCGCGGATCTTCACCTGGTCGTCGCTGCGGCCCGCGTACTCCAGTACGCCGTCGGCGCGCCGGCGCACCACGTCGCCCGTGCGGTAGAGCCGCCCGGCGGGCGCCAGCGGATCGGCGACGAAGCGCTCCGCCGTCAGCCCCGGCCGGTGCAGATAGCCGCGGGCGATGCCCTGCCCGCCGATGTACAGCTCGCCCCACACCCCGGCGGGCACCGGGCGCAGCCACGCGTCGAGCACCCGCAGCGTCTTCCCGGCGACGGGCCGGCCGATGGGCACGGAGCCCGCGGCGGGCGGCTCCTCCCGGTCGGAGAACCAGCCGGTGGAGTAGACGGTGGCCTCGGTGGGCCCGTAGATGTTGGCGATCGTCGCCTGCGGCAGCAGTGCCCGGATCCGGTCGTGCAGCGCGGTGGGGAAGCCCTCGCCGGCCAGCACCACATGGTCGGCGCCGATCGCGGCGCCGCCCGGGCCGTCCTCGGCGAGGACGGCGGCCAGCGCCGACGGCACCGCCGAGAGCAGGCTGCCGTGCCAGCCGTCCCGCCGCTCGGCCGGTTCCAGGACGTCGCGGACCACCTCGACGGTGCCGCCTGCCGCGAGCGCGCCGAACAGCTCGAACACGGACACGTCGAAGTTGAGCGAGGTGGAGAAGCACACCCGCGCGAAGGTGTCCTCGCCGAGCGAGACGGCCCACCGCACCAGCGAGGCCATGGCCTCGTGCGGCACGACGACGCCCTTGGGGCGGCCCGTCGAGCCCGAGGTGTAGATGACGTAGGCGGCGGCCTCCGGCGGCGGGGAGACCCGCGGCGCCGGGCCCGTCTCCCCCGGCTCCTCGTCGGCGAGCAGCAGCTCGACCCCGTCGGGGAACGGCAGCCGGCCGGTCAGCGCCCGCTCGGTGAGCACCAGCGCGGTGCCGGAGTCGGCGGCCATGTGCCGGAGCCGGTCGGCGGGGTAGTCCGGGTCCAGCGGCACATACGCCGCACCGCACTTGAGGACCGCGAGGACGGCCACGACCATGTCGGGCGAGCGCGTCATGCACACCCCGACCCGGGTCTCGACACCCGCTCCGCGCGCGGCGAGCAGCGCGGCCAACCGGTCGGCGCGCGCGTCCAGTTCGGCGTATCCGAGGGCTCGGTCGCCGCGCAGCACGGCCGGTGCGCCGGGCCGCTCGGCGACGCGCGCGGCGAACAGGTCGAGGAACGAGGTGCCGGGCTCGGTGGTGCGCCCGTGCGCCCACGCGGCGCCGGGGGCCTCGCCGTCGGTGGTGCCCTCGGCGGCGGCCTCGTCCTCCGCGGCGGCCGGGCCGGGCAGCCGGGACAGCGGGCACTCCGGATCGTCGGCGACGGCCGCCAGCAGCCGGGCGAGATGGTCACCGAGCCGTTCGATCGTCGCGGCGTCGAACAGCTCGGGCCGGTAGGTGAGCTTCAGCGCGAGATCGGCCGCGCTGCCGCCCATGGCCACCAGATGGCGCCCGGTGTAGGCGCTGAGCGTCACGGGATAGTTGGTGGCGAGCCGACCGCTGGTCCCGGTCACGGACAGCCCGTGCCGGGCGGCGAG
>NZ_BJMM01000086.1 GCF_006539165.1 Streptomyces cacaoi
CACCCGGCACCCGGCACCCGGCACCCGGCACCCGGCACCCGGCACCCGGCACCCGGCACCCGGCACCCGGCACCCGGCACCCGGCACCCGCCCGTCAACCGGCCGCATCCGGCGTGCTGTTCCCCGTGACACCGCACAGGGCCGGATCGATAAGTAGGACAGGCCGTACGCCGCATCGTCGTACCGCGGACCGACCCCCACCCTCCGGCACGATCCCTGTGGAGACCCCATGGCCCCCGACCCCACCGCTTCCCTCCCCCGCCGCACCGCCGTCCGCTCGGCGCGCACCGTCCTGTGCGCCGTTGCCGCCGCAGCAGCAACCGTGGCACTCGTCCCCGCGGCGACCGCCCACGCGGACGAGAACCCGCGCAACTCGCACAACGGGCCGCGCATCGGCCTCATCAACACCGGACAGATCGACGACCCGGCCGAGGACGTCCTGGAGCACACGCTGCTCCTCGGCGACGGCTACCGCTGGGACTGACCGGACGGCCTCTCCCCTCCGGCCCGGGCCGGCTCCGGCGTGTGTCGGCTCCGGCCCGGGCGAGAGGGAGGGGCGCGGCGCGGGGGCAGGATGTCCGCGCCGCGCCCGGTCGGTCGGCGCCCCGGACACCCGCCCGGGACGCGGCCTGCTCAGACCTTCGGCGGGCCGAAGGGATCGGCCTCCGTCAGGAGCTTGTCGATCCGGGCCTTGTCGACCCGGTTGGTGACCTCGGTGGCCTCCTGCCGGTCACGGACGCACTTGGCCAGCGTGAACGCCGACGAGACGACGAACACCAGGCCGAGCCCGAGGAACCCCCGCTCCCAGGGCCCCACCGGCAGCCGTGCGATGCCGACCAGCAGCGCCAGCAACGCCAGCCCGAAAGCGACAGCCGACTGCACGAAGAACGCCGTGGTGGTGGGGCGTTGAATCCCGGACGTCTGTTCGCTCATGCACCCAGGGTGCCGACGGCCTCCGCCTCGCACATGGGTACGCGTACTCATTCCACCCGTGCGGAACCCACTCCGCCCTCCCGCACGACCGCCCATCCGCCACCGCGCCCCGACCGCCGCAACGTGCCGCCGCACACGTACCGCACACGTACCGGCCTCGGCATGTTTTCGACGGACAGCCCGGGCCCCTGGCGATCCGCCAGCCGGGACCGACGCCCCGCGACGAGCCGCGGATCCACCAACCGGGACCCGCAACACCCGGCAACACCCGGCAACACACGCCGATCCGCGACGAGTCGATGCGCCGCGACGGCCCGCGACGAGCCACGGCACCCCACGTGAGCCCCGGTGAGTCCCGGTGAGCCACGCCCCGCGACCCGGAACCCGGGCGGAACCGGTGACACCCATGGCACCCTGACGCCCCGACGCCGCGCGCCCGGGACAGGGTGGGCCGTGGGCCCGGCTCGTGGCCCGGTGGCGCCCGACACCGCGCGCACCCGGGACGGGTCCACACCCGAAACCGTCATCCACAGCCTGTGGACAACCGGCCGCACAGCCGAGGCCCCGCTCCCGGGCCGTCCGGCCCGCACCCCGCCTCAGCGGACCGACAGACCGGATCTCCCCTTCAGCGGACGATGGACTGGATCTCCTGCACGGTCACGTCCTGGCCGGAGCCGAACTCCCCGTCCGGCAGCTCGCCGCCCGCACCGTCGCTGCCGTGCCAGGCCGCCTTCCACGTCACCGTCCCGCGCAACGGGAAACTGCCGCCCTTCGGCGTCGCCCGCAGATACGTCACCCCGCACGGCGGCGTCTGCCCGCTCTTCCCCTTCGCATACGGCGTCCCGATCCCGCCGTCCTCCCCCACCGGGCACGTCCCCGACGCCGGATGCAGCCGCGCGTCCTCGGTCCCCGGGTCGATCGACAGCCCCACCGGCTTCACCGTCGTCGTCGCCGACAACTCCTCCCCGGCTCCCAGATCCACCCGCGCCGTCACCGAGACCGGCCGGAATTCACCCTTGTCCAGCCACGCCCAGGTGGGCAGCCGCACCGTCTGCTTCGCCTCCGGGTTCAACTCCACCCGCGTGTCCGGGACCCGCACCCGCTCGTACGCCAACGCCGCCAGAATCTCCGGACTGATCGCCCGCTCCACCTTCGGGCGCTCCCCGTTCTTCACCCAGAACGGCAGCCGGCCACACGAATGCGCCTTCGCCCTGTCCTTCTCCTCCGGGTTCGGCACCGCAGCCCAGAACGAACCCTCGCCCTTCTTCTTCAAGTTGAAGTTCTTGTACTTCCCCTTCGTGTACCGCTTCACGATCTCCGGCACGGTCTCCTGCTTTTCCCACGACCCCGCCGGCCGCTCCCGCCCCGTCAGCCCGTAGGCGTTGTCCTCCACCTTCTCCTTCAACTGCTGCGGGGAATACATCGGCGCGTACCAGCACGGCGGCGCCTCCCAATTCCCCGAAACGGGCGCCAGGTTGCCGCCGCCCTTCTGCGGGGAGCCCCCTCCACTCCCGGAGAACACGATCCGCTGTTGGACACCCGCGGTGGCCGTCTTGCCGCTGACCTCACCCAGCGAGGACTCGTACGCCTCGTCGTCGGCCCATGCAGTGCCCACACCGCCGGCCAGCAGCGGTAATGCCACCCCGGCGAGAACGATCGCTCTGGTCGTCAGTCCCGGCATTTCCCGACCGCCTTCGTCTCCGCCTCGAACGCCCTGGCCTTCCAGGGCGATGCCTTCGGGTTCTCCTTCTCCATCACGAGCGTGAAGTGCAGATAGCTGGACGGACTCTCCTCGGTGTGCTTGACCTTCCCCGATTTGATGTTCTTGGCATAGAGCTTGGCCTGATTCACGCAGAAGGACACTTCGACGAGTTTTCCGTCCGTCACGTCTCCGATGTGTTCCCGGTACTGCCGCTGCGTTCCGGTGGGCCTTGTGCCGCGCTCTTTGCTGGAATTCGCGAAGGATCTCGCGAACTCCCCGGCGGATTCGAGGGAAACGGTGTGACGCTTCACCACCGGGTCGGCGAGATCGTGCTCGACCGCACCGTGCATATAGGCACGGACGTAGTCCGCGGCACCGTCCAACGCGGCGGCCTTCTCCGGATCGCCCGGCTTCTCCCAGTCGAAGACCAGCTTCAGATCCTTCGGCAGCTCGATGTCCGAGGTCCGGAAATCCCCGGACGCGGCCTCATCCGAACCACCGTCCCGGCCCGGGCTCCGGGACGAGCCGTCCTTCGCCCCCTCGATCCCGCCCCCCTTGCCGGACCCCTTCTCCTCACCACCGTCCCCGCCACCACAGGCGGAGACCAGCAGCGCAGACACGGCGGCGACGGCGACCAACGAGGCGGTGGTACTGCGCAGTTGCACGGTTGCTCCCTGAGTGCGGCGGGACTGTCGTGGACCTGACCGTAGCAACCGTGACCGAACAGTCGCTCGAAGTAAGCAGAAACCGCACCGGCAAACACCCGAGCACGGGAGCGGGCCCCCACACACACCCGCCGCCCCCTGAAGGTGCTGGGGCTGTTGCTCCGACAGACCGGGTTGCTACATTCCGATGCTGCCGAAACACTGACAGTGATCACGTGGGGGGAACGTGTCCTTCGAACAGGAATGGCAGGACATCAAAGCCGACACCGCGGCCACGTCTCCGCGGATGCAGCTCGACGGCGCCGTCGACGGCTCGTTCCAGCCCGGACGAAGTTCCTCCTCCGAAACCCGCGCCCCCTACGACGCCGACCACCCCGGCGATCTCTCCGTCAAGGGGAAGGACCTGGCGGCGATCGGCGACGAGGCGTTCAAGCTGCACGGGCGGCTGCTCGTCGACGGCGACCACGCGCGGGTGAGCACCGGGGTGGCCGCATCGTCACTGAAGGGGGATTTCGAGCTCTGCGACGCCTTGGAGCACGTGGTCGAACGCTGGACGGAACAGACACGATCCGTGCTGGACGCCTGCGCCCACATCTCCAACCACCTCGACTACACGAAGAAGGCGCACGCCGGGGACGAGCACTACATCTCGACCACGTTCAGCAAGATCTCCGAGCTGGACAGCGGATTCGACGAAGCCACCCAGCCGCAACCGCACGCTCCCCAGGGGACAGGGGCCGCTGACTGATGGACCTCGACGTACTGCTCCATGCGAAGTTCAAGAAGCTCGGTGAAGCCGTCACCGACTGGCGGCAGATGCGCGACAAGCTCAAGACCCTCGCCGACGACGCGAAAACGCAGCTCACGGACCGGGCGGCCCGGGCCGACTGGTCCGGCGAGAACAGCAAGGTGACGCGGCCCTTCATCGACAAGACCGCCGGCGAGATCGCCGACATGCGCTGGCAGGCGGAGACCATCTACAACATCCTCAAGGACACCTGCGCGGAACTGACCGGCTACCGGGACCAGCTCCAGTTCACAATCGCCGAGGCGGACTGGCAGCACTTACGGGTACGCGACACCGGGCACGGCTCCTTCCGTGTGGAGCCCAAGGACGGTGCGGACGTCTCCCAGCCGACCATCGACGGTTTCGCCGAGGACATCCGCCAACTCCTGAGCGACGCGACGGAATCCGACCACAGCGCGAAGGAGACACTCGTCGCGCTGGCCGATCTCAGCAAGTACGGATTCACCGACGCGCGGTACAAGGACAGGGACGAGGCAGCAGAAGCCCTCAAGGCCGGCGAGAAGGCCGCTCGGTACGCCGAAGACCCCGAGAAGGCAGGGGCGTTGGACTCCGTGCTGAAGAAGTACCGCGGGGACGCCCTCTTCGCCGAGAGGTTCGCGACCCGCCTCGGCCCCGACGGAACGCTCGAATTCTGGGTAGCGGCCAACGATCCCGAACACGGTGCGGGCGCCGACAAGTCGCTCCAGAAACACCTCAGCGAAACCCTCGCGCTCGCTTCGCATTCGGACAGCCCGGCCATGAACCGATGGGAGAACTCCCTCGTCAAGGCGGGAACCCGCACCGTCGGGGACGAACCCGGCGGCCCCACGGGATTCCAGGTCATGAGCAACCTGATGCGGCACGGCGACTACGACGACCGGTTCCTCACCACATACGGCACAGCCCTCGTCGCCGAGGACAAACGACGCAGCGGCAACGGGGAGCGAACCGCCTGGGACGACGCCGCCCGCTTCCCCGGCCTCAACCCCGGAGGACCGGACAGCGGCGCGGACCCGATGACCGGCTATATGAAGGCCCTGGCCAACAATCCGGCCGCAGCCACCGATTTCCTGAACGGTGACGACCGGCACCCGGCGGCACCCGGCACGAAGGGCACCCAGGACTCGAACTTCAACTACCTGTTCAACGACCGCACATGGCCCCACGAGCCCGGCCCCTCCGGCGAACTCCACACCGGTAAGAACTACCTCGCCCAGGCAATCGCCGCCGGCGCCACGGGAGTACCCGCAGGAGAGCCGGCCCCCAAGGACCTGCCGCCGCACAACGAGGGCCAGGCGCATCTCTTCGAAAACGTCGTCGAGACGATCGGCAAGGACAACACCAAGCTCACGGACAACGGCTACATGTCCGACAGTTTCGGCAAGATGACGGGGCACTACCTGCCGGATGCGTATCAGGTGATCTCGCACGACAAATACGGCGACACCTGGAAACTTTACCCGGTTTCCGGAGCGCAGGCAGCTCCCGACCACCTGGACCTGAAAAGGTATCTCGTCGCCCTGGGACAGAACCCGGAAGGCTATGCCGCAGTCGAACTCGGACAAAAGCAGTATGCAACCAACCTGATGGAATACCACTTGGATCCGGACCTCGCCAGGAGCGACCGGCTCAGCCAGACCGACGACTCTCCCCGAGAAGCCCTGCACAGAATCGCTACGCAGTCCGGTGAAATCTCCGGGATGTTGGCCCAGGGCCGACAGGAGGCAGTACTCGGGGAAGCCGGCGAGAAGGACGACTCATTCACCCACGCGCTCGCCCAGAGCAAGAACCTGGTATCCGGGGCTGTCGGCACCGGCATCGGGGTCGGAGCGTCGTTGATCACTTCACCAGCTGGTGGAGCTGCTGCCAGCGGCGCGGCAACCACCGCAAGCAGCATGGTGTTGGAAGAGATCTTCCAAGCCAATGAGGACGCCAACAAAGAAAAGGCGGGATACATCTCCGGGGGTAAATGGACCGACAGCTTGGACGATCACGCGGGGATCCTGCAGAAGGCGGCCATCCTGGCCTCCGAGCGCCACGGCGGCCGATACCGGGACGACGTCGCGGATTGGGTCGCAGACGGCGTGAGCGACGGTTACGGGAGGGCGGGGAACGACTTTGACAAACCGGAGGATTGACCGATTCCGCCGGGCCACACTCGCGGCAAGTTCCCTGAGCCTACTGGCCTGCGGAGCATTCGCCTGCTCATCCCCGCAACGGGAGTACACCGTGCCCCGCTCGCTCTGCGACATCACGGTGCCTCCCCGACTGACGGAGAAATTGCTGGTTGCCGGAAAGGAGCTCCATGTTCGCTTGGAAGACAAGACCCTGAACAAGAGCTTTCAGCACTGCTGGGTATCCGTGGACGGAGAAGAAGTACTCTCCGTGTCGCGTGAATGGCACAGCGGCCGGGACATCCCCCAAGTCGTGGCCCTGCAATCGGAGTTGGACGTCGGCTCCCTGCGGGGGGAGGACGACTTCCAGTACGGCGAGAGGGGTGCGGTGAAACGGGTCGTCTGCCGCCACCCGCGCCAGGAGGACTGGTCCCTGTTCGTCATCACCCAGGTCCGCGGCTCACAGGAGCCGACGGTCTCGGAGATCAAGAGGTTCACCGCCACCTACGCCAAGGCGGTCGAGAAGTCGAAGCAGTGCGACAGGTGAATAGGCGCAGCCTGCCTCATTGAGCCCGCACTGCCGCATTCGTCTCCTGTCGCCTCGGGCGGCGACGACACCGGCACCCTGGCCCCCGCATCCGGCTCGAGCGCCAACACCGCTCGGCTCCCGAGCCGTTGAGCCGACCCCCCAGGGGGCGCACCTCCGCCCGCACACGGTGGAGGCCACGGTTCCGATGCAGCCGGAAGTGAAGGTTCCGTGGCAAGGGACGGGCGTCGGACGGCCCTTGTTCTCGCACCGTTCACCTCCCACCCCCGTGACGTGCCCGTAAACCCGCTCCACCGGGGAACGAAGCAGACGGCGCACCACAGAGGGGCACGGAATGCTTCCGTCCCCCTCGCTTGCACTCGGCACATGCGAACTGTGGTCCAGCTACCGTCGTCTGAGGAGACAATGCACTGACGGCAGTTGAGACACAGAGGTCGAGGGGGCCAGCCCGGCATGAACATCGGCGGCGGCGACGAGTACGACGAGCGTGCTCGCACGGGCGAGGGAGTGCCCGGGCCCTACGGCCCTGAGCCGGGGCGCCGCACAGGCACCCGAACCAGGCTGCCGGGCAGCGAGGGCACGGGAAGACCGCCGGCCCGCCCGGGGCGGAGCATGGTGACGGTCGTGGCGGTGATCGTGCTGTTGATCGCCGCCATCGCCTTTGCCAACCAGAGCGGCGGCGGTGGCGACGACGGAGGCGGCGACAAGGGCGGCGGCGGAGACGGCCCCAAGGCGCAGCCGACCGCGCCGTCCGGTGACAAGCCGGTGAAGTCCGCCTCGGGTGCGGTGCCCTCCGGGTTCGCACACAGCAAGAACGGGGCGCAGAGCGCGGCTGCGAACTACGCCGTGGCGCTCGGCGGCGACGGGATGTTCAACCGCGACCGCCGCCACGAGATCGTGGAGGCCCTCGCGGACCCGGGGTCGGTGGACAAGCTCCAGTCCGGGTTCGACTCCGACTACAACGAGAAGCTGAACAAAAGCATCGGCCTCGACGCGGACGGAAAGGCCCCATCGGGCTCCACATTCGTGAATCGGACAATCCCGTCAGGGGCGGACGTGAAGGACTACTCCTCTCGGACCGCCACCGTCGCCGTGTGGTGCACGGGATTGTTCGGCCTCGCCGCGGAGGACTCCACCAAACCCGTAACGTCCAACTGGTTCACCGTGACCTTCAAACTGCGCTGGAGCGAGGGCGACTGGAAGGTTGTCGACTCGAAGCAGAAGAACGGCCCGACTCCTGTCAACGGAGACAGTCCCGTCTCTGGTGCCGATGAGATCGGCGACGCAACTGAGCGGTTCGGAGGCTTCACCTATGCCCGGTAACTCCCGTCGACGCACTTCCCGGCTCATCGCCCTTGCGTCGGGTGTGCCGCTCATACTCCTGCTGAGTGCTTCCCGGGCAAGCGCGGCTCCCGAGGACGATCCCTGCGAGCTGGTGGCCGGCCCCGCCAAGGAATACTGCGAGCAGGGCGACAAGGGCGGCGGCGGAGGTGGGGGGACCGATCCCACCAATCCGGACAACATGTCCGACCCCCTCCGCGCCCTGGCCAAAGGCTGCGCCGAAGCCGCCTCCTGGACGGTGGACAAGCTGGCGGACCTGGTGAACTCGACCACCAAGGTCGACTTCACGAACGGGGACTTCCTGCGCCAGTACGCGGTGGTGTTCGCCGCTTCGACGATTCTCACGCTGGTCCTGTGGCTCCTCGCGGTGGCGAAGCGGGCGGTGCGCGGGGTGCCGTTGACGGAGGCGCTGAGCGAGGCGATCGGCTTTCTGTGGCTGACGGTGCTGGCGTCGGCGTTCACCCCGCTGGTGCTGTACACGGTGGTCTCGGCGACGGACGCGGTGACGGATGTGATCGCGTCCGGGACGTCCGGCAGAACGGACCAGTTCTTCGGCACGTTCTCGGAGGCGTTGAAGAAGGGCAACGACATCGGCGGCGGACCGATCATGCTGATCGTCGTCTCGCTGGTGTCGGTGCTGGCAGCGGGCGTCCTGTATCTCGAACTCGTGGTGCGCGCGGCGCTGTTGTACGTGGGTGCGCTGCTGGGCACGGCGGTGTACGCGGGGCTGGTCGACAAGAATCTGTGGGGTCATGTGCGCCGCTGGGCGGGCATCATGATCGCTGTGATCCTTGTGAAGCCTGTGATCGTGATCGTGCTGAGCCTGGCCGGGGCTCTGGCGGGTGACGACGGCCCGGAGGCGGTCTCGGCGATCGTGTCGGGGCTCGCGATCGTCCTGCTGGCGATCTTCGCGAGCGCGATGATCTACCGCTTCGTCCCGGGCTTCGGCGACGACATCATCAGCCACCGCAACGCCATCCGGGACCCGTCGTCCCGCGCGGCAGCGGCGGTCGTGTCGTCGCCGGCGTCGCTGGTCCGGCAGGGCATCAACACGCACAGCGCGCGCGGCAGTTCGGGCGGCGGCGGGGCCGCACCGGCGCGGCAGCAGCCGGCCGGCGGGCAGGTCTCGGGCGGTATGGCGGCGCACAGTGCGCGCGGCGGCGGGTCCGGCGGCGGTTCGGACGGCGGGTCCGGCGGCGGTGGCGGCAGCCCCGTGCCGAGGCAGCCGTCGGCCAACCGCACTCCCCACACGTCGCGTGCGCCGCGCGGCGGCCAGTCCCAGGGCGGCAACGGAGGTGACCGCGGATGACGACTCCCTCACACACGGCGGGGCAGGCCGCTGCACCGCGTCGTACGTACATGATCGGCCGGGCGCGGCCGAACGCCATCGTCGGCAAGAACCGCGAGACGGGCGAGATCGCGCTGATCGTCGCCGGTGCGGGGCTGGGGATGGTGTGCGGGCTGCTGATCCCGGTGCTGTCGCTGCGCATCCCGGCGCTGATCGGTTTTCCGGTGATCGCGCTGGCGGCCGTGTACGTGCCGTTCAAGGGGCGCACGTTCTACAAGTGGTACGAGATCAACCGCTCGTACAAACGGCTGCTGCGCAAGGGCACCACGTACCGCTCGGACGCGGTGGAGGCCGGTACGCGGCTGGACGGCCGTGAGGTGGAGATCGGTCCGCCTCCGGGCGTGGGCCCGATCACCTGGCTGTCGGCCCCGTTCGGCCCGGACGAGCTGGCGGTGCTGCTGCACGCGGACCGGCGCACGGTGACGGCGGCGATCGAGATCGAGGGCCCCGGGGTGGGCCTGCGGGACAGCGAGGACCAGGAGGCGCTCGTCGACCGTTTCGGCACGCTGCTCAAGCATGTGGCCAACGGCGACGGCTATGTCACCCGCCTGCAAATGCTGGCGCGTACGCTGCCGGCCGATCCGGACGCGCACGCGAAGGACGTCGCACAGCGGGGCGACGAGAGCGCGGCGGAGTGGCTGCGCGCCTCCTACGACCAGCTCCAGTCGATGGTGTCGACGTCCAGCGAGCAGCACCGCGCCTATCTGGTGGCGTGCATGCCCTACAACCGCGAACTGGCCACGGAGGGCGCGACGATCGCGAAGGCCGCGCGCCGCTCGGCCGGCCGCAAGGTGTCCAGGGACGAGGGCCTGGCCATAGTGATGGCCCGGGAACTGACCGACATCTGCGCCCGGCTCGCGGAGGCCGACATCCGGGTACGGCAGCCGCTGGGCCAGGCCCGGCTGGCCTCGCTGGTGCACTCGATGTACGACCCCGACCATCCGATCGACCACATCCAGGCCATGTCCAAGCGGAACGCCTGGCCGGCCGAGCTGGACGCGCGGGAGCCGACGTATCTCCAGGCGAAGACGCGCGAGTCGTCGACCCGCGCGCCCTGGTGCCATTCGACGGCGTGGGTGAAGGAGTGGCCGATGACGCCGGTGGGCGTCAACTTCCTCGCCCCGCTGCTGGTGCACACCCCGGATGTCATCCGCACGGTGGCCGTCGTCATGGATCTGGAGCCGACGGAGGTCGCGATCGAGCGGATGCTGACGGAGAAGACCAACGACGAGGCGGAGGCCAGCCGTTCGGCGAAGATGAACCGCACCGTCGACCCGCGTGACGTGGCCGCGCACGGCCGGGTCGACCAGCGGGGCGACGATCTCGCCTCGGGCGCGGCGGGCGTCAACCTCGTCGGCTACATCACCGTCTCCTCGCGTTCGCCGGAGGCACTGGCCCGGGACAAGCGCACGATTCGCGCCTCGGCCGGGAAGAGTTACCTGAAGCTCGAATGGTGCGACAGAGAGCACCACCGCGCGTTCGTGAACACCCTGCCCTTCGCGACGGGGATCCGGTGATGCCGATGGCCGGATCGCGGCGCACACGGGGAGGAGGACGACATGCCGGAGGAGGGTGAAGTGGCGGAGCCGACAGCGGTCTCCGAAACGCCGCACGGCCGCGCGGAAACGCCTGCCGCCCACGCGACCGCGCCCCCCGCGACGGCCGGGACGGCCGCGGCACCCCGGTTCCTCCCCCGGGAGCACCTGGCGGGGCGCAAGCACCGGGAACACCCGGAACGCCAAGGGCACCCGGAACACCGACAGCGCCAAGAGGACCGCAAGCAGCACCCAAAACAGCACCAAAAGCAGCAGCAAAAGCACCGAGGGAACGCAGAGCACCGAGGCGGCCAAGGGCACCCCCCATCCCCACGGCAGAGCCCGACGCACGCCGTACCGCAGATCCCGCCCCGCGCCGCTGCCGGCGGTCGGGTCCCGCTCCGCGCATACGCCCGTAGGCGCGACGCGCATCCACAAGGAGGGCTGCCGTGGCCGCGCTCGACCCCCTGACCGCCATCACCGAGGCATTCACGAGCTTCCTGTTCGGGAAGACCGAGACGACCCGCCTGCCCGTGCGCACCTCCACGGGCCAGGCGCAGGCCGTCTACCTCCCCACGGCCGCCCCCGGCCTCGGCGACTCCGGCGTGATCATCGGCCGCGAGGTCTACAGCGGAAAGGGCTACATCTACGACCCCTTCCAGCTCTACGGTCAGCAACTGCCCGCCCCGCACTGGCTGGTGCTGGGCGAGTCCGGCAACGGCAAGTCCGCGCTGGAGAAGACGTATGTGCTGCGTCAGCTGCGGTTCCGCGACCGCCAGGTCGTGGTCCTCGACGCACAGGGTGAGGACGGCGTCGGCGAGTGGAACCTGATCGCCGAGGAGCTGGGCATAACCCCCGTCCGGCTGGACCCCACCGCAGCGCTCGACCAGGGCATCCGGCTCAACCCGCTGGACCCCTCCATCACCACGACCGGCCAGCTGGCGCTGCTGCGCACCATCATCGAGGTCGCCATGGGCCACGGCCTCGACGAGCGCTCCGGCTTCGCACTGAAGGTCGCGCACAGCTATGTGAACGCGACGACAGCCGACCGCCAGCCCCTCCTCACCGACATCGTCGAACAGCTGCGGCACCCCAAGCCGGAGGCCGCCGAGGCGATGAACGTCGCGCTGGACGACGTCCGCGAGTGGGGCCTGGACGTGGCGCTCGTCCTCGACCGCCTCGTCGACGGCGACCTACGGGGCATGTTCGACGGCCCGACGACCGTCGGCATCGACCTCGACGCCCCGCTCATCGTCTTCGACCTCTCCCACATCGACCGCAACTCCATCGCCATGCCGATCCTCATGGCCATCGTCGGCGTCTGGCTGGAGCACACCTGGATCCGGCCGGACCGGCGCAAGCGGATCTTCCTCGTCGAAGAGGCGTGGCACATCATCAACAGCCCCTTCGTCGCCCAGCTGTTCCAGCGCCTGCTGAAGTTCGGGCGCCGGCTGGGCCTGTCCTTCGTCGCCGTCGTCCACCATCTCTCGGACATCGTGGACGGGGCGGCGGCGCGGGAGGCCGCGGCCATCCTCAAGATGGCCTCCACCCGGACGATCTACGCCCAGAAAGCCGACGAGGCACGCGCCACCGGCAAGGTACTGGGGCTGCCGCGCTGGGCCGTCGAGATCATCCCGACGCTCTCGCCCGGTATCGCCGTATGGGACGTCAACGGCAACGTCCAGGTCGTCAAACACCTGGTGACCGAGGCCGAACGCCCGCTCGTCTTCACCGACCGCGCCATGACGGAGAGCTCCTCGCTGCACAGCGCGCTCGACGCGGACCTGGAGGCGGAGACCGAGGCCCGGGCGCTCGCCATGGAACAGCAGGCGTACCAGGGCCCCTATCCCCGCTCGACGGCGGTGTAGCGCGACGGCGGTGCGGCGGCGCACAGGCAGCTGCCCGGGCCGACTCCCGTGCCCCGCACCGCCGTCCACCGGCCGACCGGGCGCTCCACCGGCCGACCGGGTGCCCCCGGTGAGGGATGGAACCGCCGCAGCGCCGAACGTATCCTTCTGCGGATGCCTTCCGAGCCCCCGCGCCCCCAGAAGCCGTACGGGACCCACCGCACGGGCGGCGGCGGCATCCCGGACGGCCTCCTCATCGGCCTCATCGGCTTCCTGCTCGGCATCACGCTGTTCACCTGGACGGCGACGGGCCTGTCCGCCCTCTTCGCGCACGGCTCCTGGCCCGAGCAGGTCAGCTTCTCCCACACGCCCTACGCCATGCGCGAGTTGGTGACCGACCCGCACGACCTGGCGGGCGCCTGGCCGGACACCCCGCGCGGCAAGCTCTCGGGCTACGGCCTGTTCTGGGGCATCTTCATAAGCCAGCTGATGATCCTCATCGTGCTCACGGTCTTCGTCATGGGCACGGTCGCCCGCGCCCGCGCCGTCCGCCGCGCCAGACGCCTCAACAGGCCGACAACCGGAACCGCACCCACGTCCACCGACCCGACGCCCACCGGCCCGTCGACCGGCACGGAAACCGGCACGACGACGGGACCGACAGCCGGAACAACGCCCGGAACGGCAACCGGAACAGCGACCGGCGCCGCGACGGAACAGGCACCGGACCCCGCCGGACCCGACCGGACGGCGCCCGGCCCGGCAACAGCCGACACCGCTCCAGGAGCCGACGCCACAACAGGCCCGGCGGCCCACGAAGCGCCCCAGGAACGAGCCGGACAAGCGCCGGGACGAGCCGGGGAAACGCCCCAGGAAGCAACCGGGAACGCACCCCGGTCGCAGACGCACAAAGCCGAGCCCTCGGCCCCGCAGCCTTCCGTTCCGCAGACCCGCGCCCCGAGCCAGCCCGCACCGGCAACCGCCGCGCACGCGACCGGCCTTGCGCCGCTCGGCGTCCCAGCCCCTCCGCTGCCCGGCTCCGGCCCGGACGACGACGACCCGGTGACGACGATCCTGGAGGCCCCCGGCGCCACCCTGGTCGCCACGACCGATCCGGCCCTGTGGGAGGCGACGAAGTCGGCCAGGGCGAAGCTGGGCCCGGTCCATCTCTTCGACCCCACGCACCTGTGCGACACCCCGGACCGCCTCCGCTGGTCCCCGCACCACCACTGTGCCGACCGCACGACCGCCGCGGACCGCGCCGCAGCTCTGCTGGCCCCGCTGCGCTCGCCCCGCCCGATCGACGCGACGACGCACACCACGGCCGAAACCCTGCTGCGCTGCTGGCTGCACGCGGCGGCGCTCGACAACAAGCCGTTCCGCGAGGTGCACCGCTGGGCCCTGGCCACCGCACCGGCCGCCGACCCGGTACGCATCCTGCGCAGCCACCCCAAGGCGGCCCCGGGCACCGCCGGCGAGCTGGAGTCCGTACTGTCCGGGCACCCACAACTGCGTTCCGACGCCATCGCGTTGATCCGTCGCGCGCTCTCCCCGCTCGGCCGGCCGCATGTCCGCAACGCCTGCTCCGCCGAGCGCGCCGACCGCATCGCGTTGGAATCCTTCGCCGACGAAACGGGCACGCTGTATGTAGTGGGCGAAGAGCCGGACGTGCTGCCGCTGCTCAACGCCCTCGCCCAGAGCGTGGTCGAGCACGGCCGCCGCATGGCCGCAGGGTCATCTGCCGGCCGGCTCGACCCACCACTCACCACCGTCCTCCGCCTCCCGGCAACCGTCACCGGCTGACGACGAGACCGGCGCCAGGCCCCCGGGACGGCCGAGGCACCGCAGAGCGTGCCGCGGAGGGTCGGCAGGGTGGATGCGATGCGGTGGCGACGTTCCGGAGCGCTTAGACGTGAGCTCGGGCCGTTCGATGTGAGCCCGGACCGCATGACGCTCCGGACCAGTGAGCCGTACTCGGACCGGTAAGCCGTACTCCGCACCCAGCGCCGACACGGCACAGCAGCCGAAAAGGCACGTCCCGAATGAATCCTGAACATGAAAAT
>NZ_BJMM01000087.1 GCF_006539165.1 Streptomyces cacaoi
CGTGGACGGGCCGGCCCGGCCGACAGGCGGGCCGGCCCGTTGTGCGAGGGGCAACTGTGCGCCGTGTGGCGGGCGTTGCTGTCGCGGGTACCCGGATGGCCAGGCAGCTTCCGGATCGTGGGCACTAAGTTTCGGGATACCGAAAAGCTTTCAACAAACTGTTGACGCACTGTTGTCCGAGGACTTAGCTATTCCCAGCCCGAACAGCACCACGGCACGGAGGTCCCGTGACTTCGCGTTCGACTCCAGGTCTGTCCTGGTTCAACTCCGCCGGGGACGACGCGGCCCGCGCCGCGCTCCACGAGATGTGTGCGGCGACGGCCTGGGGGAGCGCACTGCTCGCCCGGCGTCCCTACCCCGATGCGGCGCGTCTCTTCGCCGTCAGTGACGAGGCCACCGCCGCGCTCACCGACGACGGCCTGGACGAGGCGATGGCCGGACACCCGCCCATCGGCCGGCCCAGGCCCGGGGACCCCACCTCGGCGCGTGAACAGCGCGGTATGGCGGACGCCGACGAGGCGCTCAAGGCGGAGATGCTCGAACTCAACCTGGCCTACCAGGAGAAGTTCGGACACGTCTTCCTCATCTGTGCCACCGGCCGCAGCGCCGAGGACATGCGTGACGCCGTTCGCAGCCGGCTGGAGAACGACCGGCAGCGGGAGCGGGAGATCGTGCGGCAGGAGCTGGCCAAGATCAACCGCATCCGGCTGGGCCGCTTCGTCGAGCAGGAGCCGGCGGGGGAGACGGCCGGGGCGGACGCACCACAGAAGGGAGCCCCCACACCATGAGCGGCAGCAACGAGACCTCGGTGTCCACGCACATCCTGGACACCAGCCGCGGCCGGCCGGCCGCTTCGGTCCCCGTACGGCTCGCCGTCCGGTCGGGGGCGCCGCAGGGTGCTGACCGGGACTGGACCGAGCACGCCACGTCGCACACCGACGCCGACGGGCGCTGCAAGGGTCTTCCGGCCCTGCCGGAAGGCACCACCCACGTGCGGCTCGTCTACGAGACCGAGCCGTATTTCGTGGAGCACCACGCGAACAAGCACAGCGCGAATGAGCGCATCCAGCGCGAAGCCGCGGAACAGCAGGACGCCCCCCGCGTAAGGGACAGCGTGCCGGGCAGCTTCTTCCCCGAGGTCACCGTCGTGTTCGCGGTGCAGCCGGGGGAGCACTACCACGTGCCGCTGCTGCTCAACCCGTTCGGCTACTCCGTGTACCGAGGGAGCTGACACTCATGCCCACGATTCTCGGCCAGAACCAGTACGGCAAGGCGGAGAACCGCGTCGTCAAGATCACGCGGGACGGCGACACCCACCACATCAAGGACCTCAACGTCTCGGTCGCGCTCAGCGGCGAGTTGGACGAGGTGCACTACTCCGGTTCGAACGCCAACGTGCTGCCGACCGACACCACCAAGAACACCGTGTTCGCCTTCGCCAAGGAGCACGGCATCGAGTCCGCCGAGGCGTTCGGCATCCTGCTGGCCCGGCACTTCGTGGACAGCTGCGCGCCGATCCACCGCGCCCGCATCCGCATCGAGGAGTACTCCTGGGAGCGGATCGCGACCTCGGACGCCAACTCGCAGTTCATCGGCGCCGACGAGGTCCAGCACTCCTTCGTCCGCAAGGGCCAGGAGATACGCACGGCGCAGATCACCTACGACGGCGAGGGCATCCAGGTGCTCTCCGGTCTCAAGGGCCTCACCGTGCTGAACTCCACCAACTCGGAGTTCTGGGGCTACATCAAGGACCGCTACACCACGCTCCCGGAGGACTACGACCGCATCCTGGCCACCGAGGTGGCCTCCGTGTGGCGGCACAACGTCACCGGGGCCGAGGGCGAGCGCATGCCCAACTGGGAGAAGTCCTACGCCCAGGCGAAGAAGAACATGCTGCACGCGTTCGCGGAGACGTACTCGCTCTCGTTGCAGCAGACGCTGTACCAGATGGGCGTGCGGGTCATCAACGCACGGCCCGAGATCGACGAGATCCGCTTCTCCATGCCCAACAAGCACCACTTCAAGGTGGATCTCGCACCGTTCGGCATGAAGAACGAGGCGGCCGACGGCGCGGTCTACTACGCGGCCGACCGGCCCTACGGACTGATCGAGGCGACGGTCCTGCGCGACGGAGCCGAGGCGCTGATCCCCGTCGACATGACCAACCTCTGACACTCCACTGATCCCCTGCCGCCGCCCCTTCCCCTTGGGGGGAGAGAGGGGGCGGGGCAGGGGCCCCACGAACCAGCGAGGACCCCCCAATGGCGGACACCGGAAACCCAGCGGACACCGGAGCACAGTCGCGCATCGTCATCGAGAACTGCGCCGTCGCGACCGTCGACGCCGACGACACCGAGTACGCCTCGGGCCACATCGTCGTCAACGGCAACCGCATCGAGGCGGTCGGGCCCGGCCGGGCCCCGGAGGGGCTGACCGGCGTCACCCGCCGCATCGACGGGACGGGGCACCTGGTCACCCCGGGCCTGGTCAACACCCATCATCACTTCTACCAGTGGCTCACCCGAGGGCTCGCGCAGGATTCCCACCTGTTCGACTGGCTCGTCGCCCTCTATCCGATCTGGGCCCGTATCGACGAGGAGATGGTCCACGCCGCGGCCCGCGGCTCCCTGGCCATGATGGTGCGCGGCGGCGTCACCACCGCCATGGACCACCACTACGTCTTCCCGCGCGGAAGCGGCGATCTGCTCGGCGCCGAGATCCGTGCCGCCGCCGAGCTGGGCGTCCGGTTCACGGCGACGCGCGGCTCGATGGACCGCGGCGAGTCGGACGGCGGACTGCCGCCGGACTTCGCCGTGGAGAGCACCGAGGACGCGCTCGCCGCCACCGAGCAGGCGATCAACACCCACCACGACTCCTCGTTCGGTTCGATGCTGCACATCGCGGCGGCGCCCTGCTCCCCGTTCTCCGTCTCCACCGAACTGATGCGCCAGGCGGCCGAGTTGGCCCGCCGCAAGGGCGTACGGCTGCACACGCACGGCTCGGAGACGGCGGAGGAGGAGAAGTTCTGCCACGAGCTGTTCGGCATGGGGCCCACCGACTACTTCGAGTCCACCGGCTGGCTCGGTGAGGACGTGTGGATGGCCCACTGCGTCCATATGACGGACAAGGACATCGAGGCGTTCGGCCGTACGAAGACCGGTGTCGCGCACTGCCCCTCGTCCAACGCCCGTGTCGCCGCGGGCATAGCCCGGGTGCCGGACATGCTCGCGGCCGGTGTCCCGGTCGGCCTCGGCGTGGACGGCACCGCCTCCAACGAGTCCGGCGAGCTGCACACGGAGTTGCGCAACGCGCTGCTGGTCAACCGGCTCGGCCCGCACAAGGAACGCGCGCTGACCGTGCGTCAGGCACTGCGGCTGGGCACGCACGGCGGTGCCCGGGTGCTCGGTCGGCACCGGGAGACCGGCTCGCTGGAGGCGGGCAAGCTGGCCGACCTCGTCCTGTGGAAGCTGGACGGCCTGGCGCACTCCTCCATCGCCGACCCGGTCGCGGCGCTCGTCCTCGGAGCGCCCGCACCGGTCACCGCGTCCTTCGTCAACGGTGTGCAGGTCGTCGAGGACGGCCGGCTGCTGCGCGCCGACGAGGACGAGATCGCACGCGGCGCGCGTGACGAGGCGAGGCGCCTCGCACGCATCAGCGCCGACGCCGGCTGAGGCCGGCCCCCGGACACCGGCCGGGAGGGACGGCTCCCGGCCGGTTCAGCACCACTGTCATCACTTCGGTTTCCCTTCTGCTCTCCCGGCAGGGCCGACACCGCGGACCCGGGTTCCTGGGGTCCTCTTCGACCGGCCCGCGGAATCGGTCACCGGCCAGGAGAAGGTTATGTCATGCACCGGACATCCGTCACCGGGTGTCCGGTCATCGGCATATGGGCGCGACGGCACACCCGCACATCTCCCGACGCAGCACCCCCCACCGCACCACCTCCCTGAAAGCGCGTGCCTTCCCGGCACTGACATCGACAGGAGGACCCAGTGGCCAAGACGCCCAGGTTCACCGCGCACCAGACGACGGCGGAAGACGACGGGAACGACGCCCAGCCGCCCCCGCAGGGCGGACAGAAGCACCCGGTCGACCAGGGCATGCCGCCCCTGAAGCTGTTCACCACCGGTGTGCAGCACGTGGCCGCCATGTACGCGGGCGTCGTCGCGCCGCCGCTCGTCATCGGCGCCGCCGTCGGTCTGTCCGTCACCGAGATGACGTTCCTGACCGGCGCCAGCCTGTTCCTGGCCGGCGTCGCCACCCTCTTCCAGACGCTCGGCTTCTGGAAGATCGGCGCCCGGCTGCCGTTCGTCAACGGCGTCACCTTCGCCTCCGTCGCCCCCATGCTGGCGATCAACAAGTCCACCGGGCCCGACGACGCGCTCCCGGTGATCTTCGGCGCCACCCTGGTCGTCGCCGCCGTCGGCTTCCTCGTCGCGCCGTTCTTCAGCAAGCTGGTGCGGTTCTTCCCGCCCGTCGTCACGGGCAGCGTCATCACCCTGATCGGCATCTCGATGATGCCCGTCACCTTCAACTGGGCGCAGGGCGGCGACGAGAAGAGCCCGGACTACGGCGACCTGAAGAACATCGCCATGGCCGGCGTCACGCTGCTGCTCGTGCTGGTGCTGCGCCGGTTCGCGACCGGTTTCCTCAAGCAGATCGCGGTGCTGGTCGGCCTCGTCGCCGGCACGCTCATCGCGATACCCGTCGGCATCACCGACTTCACCGCGCTGAAGGAGGCCGACATCGCCGGCTTCCCCACGCCCTTCCACTTCGGCGCACCGCAGTTCCAGATCGCCGCCATCGTCTCGATGCTCATCGTGATGCTGGTGACGATGACCGAGTCGACGGCCGACATGCTCGCGCTCGGCGAGATCGTCGACCGGCCCGCGGGCGAGAAGACCATCGCCGGCGGTCTGCGCGCCGACATGCTCGGCTCCTTCCTCAGCCCCTTCTTCAACGGCTTCCTGTGCAGCGCCTTCGCACAGAACATCGGACTCGTCGCGATGACACGGATCCGCAGCCGGTTCGTCGTCGCCACGGCCGGCGGCATCCTCGTCGTGATGGGCCTGTGTCCGATGGCGGCCGCGCTCATCGCCTGTGTGCCGCAGCCGGTGCTCGGCGGCGCGGGCGTCGTCCTGTTCGGCTCGGTGGCCGCCAGCGGCATCCAGACGCTGATGAAGGCCGGGCTGAGCAACGACAACAACGTGCTGATCGTGGGCACTTCGCTCGCCGTCGGCGTCATACCGATCGCCGCGCCGGAGTTCTACCACGCCTTCCCGGAGAGCATGAAGGTCGTCCTGGACTCCGGGATCTCCACCGGCTGCGTCACCGCCGTCGTCCTCAACCTGGTGTTCAACCACCTCGGCAAGCGGCACCGTGAGGACGAGGTCGTCACCCATCCGATGGAGCCCGGCGAGGGCATCCCGCACCAGCCGGACGCACCCGATCCGGACGACCAGCAGGGCCTCCAGGGCCGGCAGGCGCACAGCCCCGCCTGACGGCGCACGGCCGGAGGGCCCGGGGAGCGCTCAGCTCTCCAGGCCCTCCACCGCGTTCCAGAACCGGTCCAGCACGTCGTCCAGGAACGCCCGCGCCGCCTCGCGCGACGAGGCCGAGGCGGGCCGGCCCCAGCCGAGGGAGGCGGCCGTCGTCGAGGTGTACTCGGCGTGCAGCCGGCGCAGCCCGTCCTCCAGGTAGGCGCGCGGCAGGGGCACCAGCCCGCTCACCGGCTCCACATACGCCTGCCAGCGGGAGGTCACCGCGCGGCGCAGCAGCTCCGCCAGCTCGGCCGAGCGGCCGGTGAAGGCGATCAGCGCCGGCACCGGGAGCCGCAGCACCCGGCCCAGCGCGTCGGCCTGGCGGGCGTCGCCCACCCACCGGCCCTCCTCCTCGGCGAGCGCGTAGGCGGCCTCGTCCATGCCGATGCCCAGCGCGAGGTCCGCGCGGGAGAGCCCCTGCGCCAGCCGGAACCCGCGCAGCGTGCCCGGGGTGTCCATCAGCTCCGGGACCGCACACCACAGGGCGCCCGCCAGCGCGGTCAACTCCCTGTCGTCGGGGGCCTGTTCGCCCCGCTCCCAGGCGGTCACCGTCTCCGCGGCGACGGTCAGGCCGAACGCCGCGCGCATGCCGTGGGCGACATCGCCGGGTGCCATGCCCAGTGCCTCGCGCAGCCTGCGGGCCGCCGCGCCGTCGAACGAACTCGTGTGCCGCCCCCGTGACGTGCCGTCATACATCGGCACACCGTACGGAGCGGCCCGTTGCCCCGCCCAGCGTCTGTTCGACCGAACCTCGGGCTCGTAGAAAGCTCCAGGCGGGGCCGGGTGCGCGTGGTCGTCAGGCGCGGCAGCGCAGCATCTCCAGCGGGGGGTTGGCGAGGGCGTCCGCCCAGAAGCCGGCGCCGAACCTGTCCACGCCGGCGTCGGTCACCTCCAGCGGCACCCAGGTCACCTCGGTGAACCCGGCCGCCCGCAGGCACTGTTCGTAGACCTCGCGGCGCGGGCAGATGCTGTGGATGGTGATCGGCGGGTCGAGCAGCGCCGTGAGCCGGACGCGGGGCCCCGCGTCGGTCTCCTCACCGGTCAGTCCGGTACGGAAGCCGTACTTGTCCAGGGGCGGCCCGTCGAAGCGGTAGTCGGGCCTCTGGTTGAGCAGGAAGAAGCCGCCGCCGGGCGCCAGGTTCCGGTGCACGGCGCGGCACATCCGCTCCAGCGAGGCGGTGTCCTCGGCGTAGTTGAGCAGATGGACCGCGGTGGCCAGGTCGAAGCGCCGCTCGGCGGGCGGCAGTTCGGCGACGTCGCCCACCGCGTAGCGCACCCCCAGCGGCTCGCGCCGCTCGCGCTCGCGTGCCACGGCGACCATCTCCGGCGAGATGTCGACGCCGAGCACCTCGGCGGCGCCGCGCCGCTTGAACTCCCGGCTGTAGAAGCCGGTTCCGGAGGCCAGGTCCAGCACCGCTCGGCCGCGTACGTCCCCGACCATCGCCAGGAAGCCGGGCACCTCCGCGTACCGGGTCAGCGGCAGGGACTTGAAGCCCTCGAACGCCTCGCCGATCCCGTCGTACTGCTGCACACCCACCGTGTCGTCCTCCCGAGCCGCGACGTCCTCGGCGGGCAGTCTTCCGCACCCGGCCCCGCGCGGCGTACTGGCAGAACGCACGAAGATCCGGGCCCCGCCCGCGCGCCGGGGGCGGGCGGGGCGCCGGCGGGGGTCAGGCGGTGCGGGAGTCGAACCGGGGCTCGGTGGCGAGCAGTTCGCTCAGGTCGGCGCCCGGGGTGTGCTCGACGGGTTCGGCGCCGGCGCGGAAGAGCCGGGCGCCGGAGGGGACGCCGTCCAGGGTGAGGGTGTCGCCGTCGCGGCGCAGCCAGGTGCCCTCGCGCAGACCGAGCACGGGCACGTCGTTCTCCTCCAGGAACTGCTCCAGGCGCTCCTCGCGGGTCTCGCCCATGTGGGCGCTGTCGGGGGAGGGGTCGAGGTAGTGCGGGTTGATCTGGAACGGCACCAGGCCCAGCGAGGCGAACGAGGCCGGCTGCACGATGGGCATGTCGTTGGTGGTGCGCAGCGTCGGGCAGGCCATGTTGGTGCCGGCGCTGGAGCCCATGTACGGCACTCCCGCGCGCACCCGCGCGGCGACGGCCTCGACCAGGCCGCGCTCCTGGAGGGACTTCAGCAGCCGGAAGCTGTTGCCGCCGCCGATGAAGACGGCCTGCGCCGCCTCGACGAGGGTGCGCGGGTCGTCGGCGGTGTGGGCGCCGCGCACCCGGATGCCCAGCTCGTCCATGAAGGCGGCGACCTTGGCGGTGTAACCGTCGTGGTCGGCGAGGGCGTACGGCACGAACAGCAGCTCGTCCACGCCCGTGAGGTGCGCGGCGATGGCGTCCCGCGCGTGGTCGAGGTAAGTGCGGCCGGGGGCCGAGGAGTTGGAGAGCAGCAGCAGTTTCATGGCGTGGCTCGCGGGTGTGTTGGCGGGTGTGTTCACGGGTGTTCAGCCTTTCTGACGCGAGGTGCGGCCGGCCTGGCCGGCGCGGGGGACGCGGCGCGGGGTGAGCAGTTCGCCGAGGCCCGCGGCGGCGGCCCGCAGCGGTACCAGCAGCTCGTCCTGCCGCCCGTCCAGCTGGTCGTGGGGTCCGACGAGGGTGAGCGAGCCGATGGGCTGGGAGCGCACCACCACCGGTACGGCGAGTCCGGCCGTCGCCGGGTCGTACTCGCCCTCCGAGTAGACGTGGCCCTCGGTCGGCACCCGGGACATCAGCTCCTCCAGCTCGTCCGGGTCGGTGACCGTCAGCTCGCTGAAGCGGGCCATCGGCCGGCCGTACAGCGCGGCGGCGCGCGCCCCGGGGGTGAGCATGCCGAAGTAGGCCCGGGAGGTGGCGCCCGCGTGCCCGGGGTACAGCTCGTCGGCGAGCCGGTAGGCGCGCAGCGGCCCGGTCGAGCCGTCCGCCGACTCGACGCACCGCAGATGCGCTCCGTCCGGCACGGCGAACAGGGCCGTCACCCCGCTCTCCGCGGCCAGTTCGCGCAGCGTGGGCCGCACGAGGCCGGCCATGCCGCCGTGCCGTTCCCAGGCGGTGGCCATGTGCCAGACGGCGGGCCCCAGCCGGTAGCGGCGGGTGACGGCGTCGGAGACCAGGAAGCCGCGGTGGGCGAGGGAGGCCAGCAGCCGCTGGGCGACGGACTTGTCCCAGCCGAACTCGGCCGCGAGGTCGGTCACCCCCCACTCCTCCCGGTCGTGGGAGAAGGCCAGCAGCACCTGGAGGACCCGGTCGGCGGTCTGGAGCGGAGCTCCTCGATCGGTAGTCACACGAGTACTCTATCTGTAGTCGAATCGCCGTCCCGAATATAGAGAAAAGGTTGCTCTCTCCAGAACCCGGAGAGAACCTGTGCCAATCCGCACCACGTACCACGCGCACAGGGAGTCGCCGTGCTCAAGCACGTACTCGACGTCATCGAACTCCTCGACCGCCCGCAGGCCGACGGTCACACGCTCGCCGCGCACCTGCGCGCGGTACTCGACCGGGCCGTGCAGGAGGCCGGCGACGCCGCCGGACGGCCGGAGCAGGTCGACATCACCGTCGAGCGGGTCGAGGGCGCCAAGGGCGGCACCGACTTCGTGAAGGTCGTCGTCCCCGGCAGCCACGGCGCCCGCGCCGGCGGCGAGGCACCGACGCTGGGCGTCCTCGGCCGCCTCGGCGGGGTCGGCGCCCGCCCCGAGCGCACCGGCATCGTCTCCGACGCCGACGGCGCCGTCGCCGCCCTCTCCGCCGCCGCCAAGCTGCTCGACATGTACGGCCGCGGCGACATCCTGCGCGGCGACGTCATCCTCAGCACCCACGTCTGCCCCGACGCGCCGACCCGGCCGCACGACCCGGTGCCGTTCATGGACTCGCCCGTCTCGATCCTCGACTGCAACCGCGCGGAGATCGACGAGGCCATGGACGCGGTGGTCTCCATCGACACCACCAAGGGCAACCGGCTGCTCAACCACCGCGGCATCGCCCTGTCGCCCACCGTCAAGCAGGGCTGGATCCTGCGGGTCAGCGACGATCTGCTCGGCGTGCTGGAGACCGTCACCGGCGAGTCCGCGCATGTGCTGCCCATCACCACGCAGGACATCACGCCCTACGGCAACGGCGTCCACCACATCAACTCGATCATGCAGCCGTGCGTGGCCACCGACGCCCCGGTCGTCGGTCTCGCGCTCACCGCGCAGAGCGCCGTCGCCGGCTGTGCCACCGGCGCGAGCCACGAGACGGACATCGCCGCGGCGGGTCGCTTCGCGATCGAGACCGCGAAGGAGTACGGACGGGGAGTCGTCGCCTTCCACGACGCCGACGAGTTCGCCCGGCTCGTCGACCTGTACGGCCCCATGACCCGCCTCCAGTCCACCGAAGGCGCGACCGAGGACTGAGCACCACCCCCGGCCCGGGCCTCCGTCGCGCGCACGGAGGCCCGGGCCGGGGCCGCTCCCGCACCAGACCCCACGGAGCCCCCATGAACCGGACCCCGGCCCCCGCCCCGCCGGAAGCCGCCGAACCGCAGGCGCACCCCAGAGCCCTGGAGCCGGTCACGCTCGTCGTGACGATCCTGCTCTCCGTGCTCGGCGCCGTCATCGGCCTCGTGCTCATCACGACGCTGGGCATCGCGCCGAACACCTCGGTGATCGGCGCGCTGATCGCGATGCTCATCGGGCGCATCTCCTTCGCCGCCCTCTCCCGGATGCGCAACCCGCACCGGCAGAACCTCGTACAGTCCGCGATCTCGGGCTCCACCTTCGCCGCGGCGAACTCCCTCGTCACGCCCATCGCGGTGCCCTTCCTGCTGGGCAAGCCGGGGCTCGTGTGGCCCATGCTGGGCGGCGCCGTCATCGGCCTGGCCGTCGACAGCTGGGTGCTCTACCGCGTCTTCGACTCCCGGCTGCTGCCCGCCTCCGCCGCCTGGCCCGCCGGGATCGCCGCCGCCGAGACGATCAAGGCCGGGGACGAGGGCGGCCGCAAGGCCAAGCTGCTCGGGCTCAGCGCCGTCATCGGCTTCGTCGGCTCCCTGTTCAAGCTGCCCATGAGCGCCGCCGGCGTCGCCTTCCTCGGCAACATCTGGGCCCTGCTGATGTTCGGCATCGGGCTGCTCGTCGCCCAGTACGCCCCCTCGCTGCTGCACACGGACCTGTCGGCCGACTACGTGCCGCACGGCGTCATGATCGGCGCCGGGCTCGTCGCGCTCGTCCAGGCGGTGCTGCTGATGCGCGACCGCCGGGGCAGGAAGCAGCAGGCCGACGAGCCGACGGCCCCCGCCGCCGGGCCCGCCGACCCCGCCGACGACCGGTTCCGGCCCGAGATGCGCACGGTCGACGCCACCCGGCTGCGCCGCGGGCTGCTGGAGGGCCTCGCGCTCTTCCTCGTCGGTGCGCTGCTGGTCGCGTTCGCCGGGGGCGTCGCCGCCGACATGGGCGGCCTCGGCCTCGTCGGCTGGGTCGCGCTCGCCGGGGTCGCCGCGCTGGTGCACCAGCTGATCGTCGGCCTCGCCGCCATGCACTCCGGCTGGTTCCCCGCCTTCGCCGTCACCCTGATCTTCCTGATCGTGGGGCTCGTGCTGGGCATCCCGATGGTGCCGCTGGCGCTGCTCGTCGGCTACGCCGCCTCCACCGGGCCCGCGTTCGCCGACGTCGGCTTCGACTTCAAGGCCGGCTGGCTGCTGCGCAAGGGCGCCGTGCCCTGGCACCCCTACGAGATGGCCGGCCGCCGGCAGCAGTACATCGCCCAGCTCGTCGGCTTCGCCGTGGCCATCGTCGTCGTGATGATCGCCTGGAAGCCGTTCTTCTCCGAGGGACGGGTCCCGCCGGTCGCCCAGGTCTACGTCGACACCATCAAGGCCGGGCTCACCGACACCCACGCGCTGGCCATGATGGGCCTGTGGGCCATCCCCGGCGCGCTCATCCAGGTGCTGGGCGGCTCGTCCCGGCAGATGGGCGTGCTGCTGGCCACCGGTCTGCTCGTGGCCACCCCGCAGGCCGGCTGGCTCGTCCTCGCGGCGCTCGCGATCCGCGTCGCCTACTCCCGGTACCGCTCCCGCGCCGCGGCCCGCACCCCGGCGGACGGCGCCACCCCGCCCGAGGAGGTGGAGGCGCCCGGCGCGGCGGCGGACAACGATCTCGCGCTCGTCGGCGCCGGACTCGTCGCGGGCAGTTCCCTGAACGACGTGAGCCAGATCTACAAGGCCGTCTAGTTCCCCGAGTCCCCCGAAGGAGAGCGACATGAGTGAGGGCCCCGCCCTCGGCCTGGTGACCATAGGCCAGGCGCCGCGCACCGACCTGACCGACGACGCGGCCCCGCTGCTCGGCGGGGTACGGCCGGTCGAGCACGGCGCCCTCGACGACGACGTGTTCGACGGCCCGGAGGGCGAGCGGACCCGGGCCGCGGTGGCGCCCGCGCCCGACGAGGCGCCGCTCGTCTCCCGGCTGCGCGACGGCTCCTCGGTCGTCCTCGGCCACGACGCGCTCGCCCCGCGGCTGCGGGACGCCGTCGCCCGCTGCGAGGCCGACGGTGCGGGCGCCACCCTCCTGCTGTGCACCGGCAACTTCCCCGCGGTCGACTCGGCCCGGCCGCTGCTGTACGCCGAACCCCTCGTCCAGCAGGGCGTGCGCGGGCTGACCGGCACCGACCCGGTGGGCATCGTCTGCCCGCTGCCCGACCAGCGCGCCGATGTGACCGCGCGCTGGGCACGGCTGCTGCCCGGCCCCGTCGAGGCCGAAGCGGCGAACCCGTACGCGGCCGACGCGCACGAGCAGGTCGCCGCCGCGGCCGGGAAGCTCGCCCGGGGCGGCTCCCGCTGGCTGGTGCTCGACTGCATCGGCTACAGCGAGTCCATGCGCACGGCGGCCTCCGCCGCCGGCCGCCCGGTGCTGCTGGCCCGGGCGCTCGCGGTCCGGCTGGCCACCGAGGCGGCGGTCGCGCTCCCGCGCACGGCCGCCTGACGCCCGCCGCGGCGGGCCCGTCGCCCCGGGCCCGCCGCCGCACACCGGACCCCGCCGTCCGGGACGCCCGCCCCCTCCGGCACCATGAGCCGTCCTGGCCCCGGACGGGAGGTACGGCACCGTGACGCACCCCGACGCCGACGAGAAGATCCCGCGCCTGCTGTGTGTGCACGCGCACCCGGACGACGAGGCGCTGTGGACCGGCGGACTGCTGGCCAAGTACGCCGACGCCGGTGCCCGTACCGCCGTCGTGACCTGCACCTGGGCCGAAGGCACCGTGCGCGCGCGGGAGTTGGCCAGGTCGCTGGAGATCCTCGGCGTGCCGGAACCGCCCCGGCTGCTGGGCCACGCCGACCGGCCGGGCGCCTCGGCCCCCGGCAGGCCCCGGTTCACCGACGTCCCGCTGGACGAGGCCGTCGGCGAAGTCGTCGCGCACATCCGGGACTTCCGGCCGCACGCCGTGGTCACCTACGACGCCTTCGGCGGCTACGGCCACCCCGACCACATCCGCGCCCACCAGGTCGCCACCCTCGCCGCCGAGGCCGCCGGGCACGATCAGCTCCACCCGGACGCCGGCCCGGCCTGGCGCCCCGCCGCGCTGCACTACGCCACCCTGCCGCGCCCCTTCGTCCGCGAGATCTGGCGCGAGGTGTTCGGCGCCGAGGCACCCGGGGACGGCGGGGACGGCGGGGACGGCGAGAAGGGCGGGGACGGCGGCGGGCCGTTGCCCGGTGTTCCGCCGGAGTGGATCGACGAGGAGCGCGGGGCGATCGACATCGCGCCGTGGGGCGAGCGCAAGTGGCAGGCGCTCCACGCCCACAGGTCGGAGGTCGAACGGGGCGGCGGCGTCACGCTGCTGGCCGCTCTGCCGGAGCCGCAGCGGCGGCGGCTGCTGACCACCGAGTGGTACCTCAGCCGTCCGCTGCTGCCGTCGGCACCGCCCCTGGACCCGGCCCGGCTGCCGGACGCCGCGCCCCGAGCCGCCCGCCCGCGCCGGTGACCCGGGCCCGGGCGAGGGGCGTTCAGTCCCGGCCGGTGACGGTCACATTGCCGCCGCCGGTCTGCGCCGTGACCCGGTGCGGGGCCTCGCGGTCCGTCGGCACGGACACATCGCGGGTGCCGCCGTCGGTGCGGGCGTCGACGGCGTACGTGCCCCGCGGGAGGCGCACGGTCACATTGCCGCCGCCGGAGGCCAGCCGCGCCCGGTCGGGAGCGGCGGCGAAGGTGCCGCGCAGGTTCCCGCCGCCCGACTCGGCGTCCACGTCGCGGGAGCGTACGTCGGTGAGGCGGACGTTGCCGCCGTCGGTGCGGGCGTGCAGCCGGCCCGAGGTGGTGCGCGCGACGACGTCGCCGCCCTCGGTGCGCGCGTCCACGGAGCCGGACAGGTCGCGGACCGTGACGTCGCCCCCGCCGGTGCGCAGCCGCGCGGTGAGCGCGGCCGGCACCGTCACCGTGTAGTGGACCGTGCACTTGTCGCCGTTGCCCCCGCAGTCGTCGGAGGTGAGCCGCAACACGCCGTCCTTCACCTGGTGTTCGGTGTGCGGCTTGGTCTTCTCGTACTCCATGTCCTCGGCGACGCCGACCGTCCTGCGGTCGGGCTCGGCCGCCTTGACGGTGATGTCCCCGGCGTAGGACCGCACGTCCAGCGTCCGGATCCGCTGGTCGTCGTTCCCGACGTTGTAGGACCGCGAAGCGGACTTGACGTCGGTGAACAGGGAGTCGGCCGAGCAGCCGGCGCCGAGAGCGACGACCGCCGCGGTGACGGCGGCGGCCGTGGCGGTGGAACGCATCGTGCGACGCCGGGAGGCGCGTGGAGTGAGCATGCCCTTCATCGTGCCGGATCGCGGGCGCGCGCGGATCGCCTCCCAGGAGGAGCGGCCCCGGTCCCGACCCTGAGAACCGGGCGGGCACCGCGGCACGGTACCGGCCCGCGCCTCGGGAGGAACCCGTAGGGGAAGCCACCGGCGCCCGGGCGCCTCCCGCGTCCGTACGCCGCGCCGACGCCCCGGCCCGGGCCCGGACACGGAAAGGCCCCCGCCACCCGCACCGTTGCGGTGCGGGTGGCGG
>NZ_BJMM01000088.1 GCF_006539165.1 Streptomyces cacaoi
CGGGTGCCCGGCACCGTCGGAGGAGGTGCCGGGCACCCGCCCGGGGTCGGTGGCCCGGTGGCCGTGGGGTCAGGCGTAGGAGCGGTGGGGGGTCTGGCCGGTCGTGACGGGGTCCCGGAGGGGGAGGTGCGGGACGTCGAGCGTGCCGTTCCGGTCGTCGGCGGCGGGGGCGGGAGCCGTGTGCGCGCTCTCGTCCGTGCCGCCGTGCACCAGCTCCCACCACCAGGCGATGGCGGGGATGGCCAGGGGCTCGGTGCTGTCGTCGGTGGGGGTGTCCCGGAACGTGGTGGGCAGTTCGGCCGGGTCGTCGGGGGTGGTGTACCGGCGGGAGGAGATGCCCCAGTCCTGTGCGGCGCGGATGAAGGACGTCACGCTCGCGAGGTACTGGCGCAGTTGGGGGCTGCCGGTGGCGGACAGCCGCTCCCGCAGCCGCAGGAACAGGCACATGACACGGTCGCGTTGGGCGACGGCGGTGTCGAGCGCCCGGGCCGGGGTCATCCCGTGGTGGTGTTCCAGGACGCGGAGCACATTGAGGTAGTACTGCGGGGACCGGGACTCCTTGTGGTAGGAGAACAGGTCGTTGTCCCAGGTGATGATGAAGTAGGCCATCTCGGCCGCGGCCCGTACGGCGGTGCTGTCCCGCTCGTGCGGCTGGAGTTCGTAGCCGTGGCCCATCTCCAGCAGCGGCATGACGACGGAGGTGGCGCCGTCGTACAGCCGCATCAGGGTGTAGTCGTTGAGGTCGGGGACGGTGCCCTTGCTGCGGTGCGACGCCTCCCACACCACGGAGAGGAAGTACTCGCGCAACGCGTCGACCCAGCGGGCCACTTGGCCGGGTGTTCCGTGCCGGCGCATGCGGCGGTGCAGGTCGCGCAGTCCGGCGGCGAGGGAGTCGTCGGTGAGCATGTCGGCCTCCGGGTTCTGCGCTATGCGCAGCAGCCGGGAGAGCACGGGGACCAGCGCCCCGGGGTCGGCGCCGAGTTCACCTTCCTCGCAGTGGCCGTCGTCGACGCCGAAGAGCCACAGGACGAAGTCGGCGAGGAGCGAGATGACCTCTTCGTTCCCGTCGGGGAGGATACGGGCGGCGAAGGTGCCGATGTCGTGGCCGATGAGCTTTTCCCGCAGCTCGGGTGAGCCGATGCCGAAGTCCTGTGCCCAGGCGGCGGTCTGCTGGTCTATCAGCGCGTGCCGGGGATGTATGGCGGGGGGAATCGGAGAATAGACGGGCGGGACCAGAACCCCGTGCTCCACTGTTGATCACCTCAGTCGTCCTGCGGCCTGACCGCGTTCGTGCCCGAAGGCCGGAGAGGGCCCGTCGGCGACACCGGGAGGGAACCCGGTCGTCATGCCGCGCACACGACAATCGGCTGTCGGCCGCCGGCGCGGGGAGCGAACCGGCGGACGGCAGAGGGGAATCGGCGTGATGGACGCGGTCGACGGATGGTCACAGCCCTCTACGGCTCATCTGTGTCCACTGCAACAACAGCCTATTCACGCCACAAGGGCCTCAGTGGCACCCGCATGGCACATTTCCCGCACAGATGCCGACACCCTTCCCGTCCATACCGCGACGAAACGGGCATATATCGGGCAGGAGTTCACACCGTGGGCGCGTGCCGTGCACGCGCCGATGGCGAAATGTGGTCCTTTCGTTACGGACGGCTCGGGGCGGCGGCCCCGACGCGGGGGGCATGGCCGACGCCCCGTCACCACCCCGCTCGGCGGCGGGAGTTCGACGGGGCGCCGGGTCAGGAGGTCTGCGCCGTCTCCGTCCGCGTGGCCAGCGCATACAGGTAGCGCATCAGGGCCAGCAGCACTTCCTTGCTGGACTCCCGGCTCCGCGCGTCGCAGTGCAGCAGCGGCACGGCGTCGGGCAGGTCCAGCGCCTGGCGGAGCTCCGCCTCGGAGTAGGTCGGCGCCTCGTCGAAGGCGTTGACGGCCACCACGAAGGGCGTGTGGGCCTCCTCCAGCCGGCCGAGCACGTCGAAACTCGCCTCCAGCCGGCGGGTGTCGACGAGCACCACGGCGCCCAGGGAGCCCTCGAACAGGCCGTTCCACAGGAACCAGAAGCGCTGCTGGCCGGGGGTGCCGAAGACGTAGAGGACCATCTCGTCGTCGATGCTGATGCGGCCGAAGTCCATGGCCACGGTCGTCATCCGCTTGCGCTCGACGCCTTCGAGGTCGTCGACGCTGACGCTGGCCTGCGTCATCGTCTCCTCGGTCGTCAACGGCCTGATCTCGCTCACCGAGCGGACCAGCGTCGTCTTGCCGACGCCGAAACCGCCCACGATGACGATCTTGACCGCGGACGCGGTCGACGACGGCAGTGCGTCCTCGCTCCGCGGCCCTGTCACCGTCTCAGAGGTTCTGGAGGCCATGGATCACCGCCTTGATGATGTCGATGTCGGGAAGGGACGGGGCCGGTGCCCTGGCTTCCACACGGTCTTCCGCCAGGAGGTCCGCGAGCAGCACGGTGACGATGCTCACCGGGAGTCGGAGGTGCGCAGAGATCTCCACGACGGACAGCGGGGATTCACATACCCGCAGGATCTGCTGGTGCTCCGGCTGCATGCCGATCTGCGGCGGCGTGCGGGTCACGATGAGCGTGACCAGGTCGAGTCCGACATCCTCGGACCCGCTGCGCCCGCCTGTCAGGACGTACAGCCGTTCGGGGCTGCCCTCGTCCCACTCCTCGTCCGGCGTCATCGGGCCAGCCGGTCACTGCGTGGCGGGCTGGTGAGGTGGGCGCCGATCCGGGTGACGAGGTCGCGCATGTGCTGTCCGACGAGGCCCATGTCGACCCCCTCGTCGACCAGCACGACCAGGTGGGCTCCCTCTCCCGCCGCCATCAGGTGCAGGAAGCCGCCGTCCACTTCGATGACGACCATCCGCATCCGGCCGTTGCTGTGCGGGAACTCCTCGGCGGCCGCGCGTGCCAGGCTTTGCAGGCCCGCGCCGATCGCCGCCAACCGGTCCGAGGTGTCCTGCTCCTGGGGGCACTGCGCCATGCACAGGCCGTCCGAGGACAGCAGGACGACGTGGCGAGTCTGCGGGATGCTCTCCGCCAAGTCCTTAAGCATCCAGTCCATGTCGGGCTGCCGAACCATCGCTTACTCACCTTCATTCGACGACTTGTCGCTGTGTCCCTGTGTGGCAGCCGTGGCCGATCGTTGGCCGGACAGACCTTCCTGGAAGGCCCCCATCCACATCCCGGGTGCGGGCTGCTCCGCCGCCGCGTCGTGCTGTTCGGCGTGCTGCTCCTGTTGCCGCCCGGCGCTCTGCCCGGCGTACCGCTCGGCCGCCCGTGCGGGAGCGGGTACTGCGCTGGTGTCGCGGGCGGCCGAGCGCGCGCCCGCGCGGCCCCGGCGGCTGCGGCGCTGCGGCAGTCCGCTGGCCGTCCGCTCGGTGACCTCGGGGATCTCCTCGTCCATCCGCTCCTCCTCCCCGAGGCCGGCGGCCGACGGCGTGTGGTGTGCGGCCGACGGCGCCGGACGCGCCGCCGCTGCCGCGGGCGCCGCGGGGCGGGCGGGCCGGTCGTCCGGGCGCTGGCCGGAGGCGGCACCGATGCCGTGGGCGCGCCCGCTGGCGGGCGCCGTGGTGATCGCCTCGCGCGGGACGACGAGGACCGCGCGCACGCCCCCGTAGGCCGAGGGCGCCAGCGACACCTGGAAGTCGTAGTCCTGCGCCAGGCGGCCGACGACGGTCAGACCGAGGCGCGGGGCCTCGCCGAGGTCGTTGAGGTCTATGCCCTCGCGCGCGGTCTTGAGCATGTGCTCGGCGCGTACCCGCGCCTCCTCGCTCAGCCCGAAGCCGCCGTCCTCGATCTCGATGGCGATGCCCGCGTGCACCTCGCTCGCCGTCAGATGGACGCGGGTCTGCGGGGGCGAGTAGGACGTGGCGTTGTCCAGCAGCTCGGCCAGCGCGTGGATGAGCGGTTCCACGGTGCGGCCGACGATGGCGACCTCGGCCACCGAGTGGAGGGACACCCGCTGGTAGTCGGCGATCCGGGACATGGCGCCGCGCAGCACGCTGTAGACCGGGACGGGCCGGCTCCACTGCCGGCCGGGGCGGGCCCCGCCGAGCACCGCGATGGTGTCGGACAGCCGGCTGATGAGCGCGTTGCTGTGGTCCAGGCGCAGCAGGTCGGCGAAGAACTCGCCGCTCTTGCCGTGCCGTTCCTCCATCTCGCGCAGGTCGGTGGCCTGCCGGTGGACGATGGCCTGCACGCGGCGGGCGATGTTGACGACACCGCGCTGTGCGGAGTCACGCAGCGACTCCTCGGCGGAGACGGCCTCGACGACCGAGCGGAGCAGCTCGCGGTGTGCCGCCTCGAAGTCCGAGCCCAGCCCGGTGCCCGGGCCGTAGGAGGCGAGGGAGTGCACCACGTTCTCCGCGAACTCGCCCCGGCGCAGCTGCTCCACGGCCTGCGGGAGCCGTTCCTTGGCCAGCTGGACGGTCGCGGCCTCCTGGAGGCGCAGGTGCTGACGGAGCATCTCCTGGTGCTGCGCGTACTCGGTCCGCAGCGTCGCCAGGGCCCGGCTGCGGCGGACGAGTTCACCGCTCACGAGGGCGACGGCGACGGTGCCTATGAGCCCGCAGAGGAGGACCGCCACCCGTGCGTCGTCGGACACCTGGACGGTCGCGGCGGTCGTGGCGGCGGCCATGGCGAGCGTGGGCAGCCACCACAGCCACAGAGGGGCGGACCGTTGACCTCCGGGTGATGATCCCGTGCGCATCATCAGCGTCCTCACATCGTTCGACAGACTGAGCAAAGGGGCGATGGGGGGAGCGACGAGTCCACTTCCGGTCCTTTGTGCGGGTTCGTCCCGTGTGCCGGGACCCCGCGGCAGGACAAGACGTGACCGGGATACGACCGGGGAACTCAGTGAGGCTCCGTCATGCCGAGGCTGACGCAGCATAACCAGTAACGATCAACGACTGACAAAGAGGCCGTGTTCAGGGGCACTTTGCCGGGGGTGCGGACGGGTGCGGGGAGCGCGCGCGGCGGGGGCGGCGCCCGGCGCCCGGCGCCCGGTACCGGATGTCCGGCCGGAGGTGTCCGCGGTCTCCGCCCGGGGGCGGGCAGCCCGAAGGCCCCGGTGGGCGGGGGCGGTGTGCCGCCCGCTCACCGGGGCCCGGTGTGGGGAGTGCGTGCCCGTGGACCGCCGCGGTCCGGCGGGGTCCGTGGCGGGGCCGTTACTCCGTGATCCGCACGGCGCCCGAGGGGCAGAGGCTGCCGGCCTCGCGCGCCGCCGCACGGGCGTCCTCGCCCGGTTCGGCCGCCAGGACGGTCACCACGCCGTCCTCGTCCTGGTCGAACACCTGCGGCGCTGTCAGGGCACACATACCGGCGCCCACGCAGACCTCCCTGTCGGCCGTCACACGCATGACTGCTCCTTTCCTCGATTCCTCACCAGGTGACCGGAAGTTCGTTGACGCCCTGGATGGTCGTCGCGGGACGCAGCGTCAGCTCCTCGACGGGAGCGGCCAGCCGGAGCGTCGGCAGACGCGTCAGCAGCGCGTCCAGGATGATCTCCAGTTCCAGGCGCGCCAGGTTCTGGCCGAGGCACTGGTGCACGCCGTAGCCGAAAGCGAGGTGGTTGCGGGCGCCGCGCCGGACGTCGAAGGTGTCCGGGCCCTCGAAGACCGAACTGTCCCGGTTGGCGAGGGAGCTGGCGACGATGACGCCCTCGCCGGCCCGGATGAGCTGTCCGTCGATCTCGATGTCGTCGGTCGCGACGCGCGAGCCGACGAAGTCGGCGATCGACAGATAGCGCAGCAGTTCCTCGACCGCGCCGGGGATGAGCGAGCGGTCCTCCCGCAGGGCGGCCAGCTGTTCGGGGTGTTCCAGCAGGGTGATGACGCTGAGCGAGGTCATCGACGCCGTCGTCTCGTGGCCCGCGACCAGGAGCAGGATCGCGGTCGCGACCAGTTCCTCGCGGTCGATGGTGCCCGGCTCCAACTGCTCGGTGACCAGCGTCTGGAGCAGACCGGACCCCGGGTTGCGGCGCAACTCGTCGACCAGGCCGCCCAGATACTCCTCCAGCTCGTCCCGCGCGGCCCGGGTGCCGGCCGCGTCCGGCGACTGGATGAGCCGCCTGCTGGCGTCCTGGAAGAAGTCGTGGTCGGCGTAGGGCACCCCGAGCAGCCGGCAGATGACCATGGAGGGCACGGGCAGCGCGAACCGGGTGACCAGATCGGCGGGCGGTCCGGCGGCGATCATCTCGTCCAGGAAGCCGTGCACGATGCTCTCGATGTCCGGCCGCATGCCCTTGATGCGCCGCACCGTGAACTCGCTGATGGTCATGCGCCGTCGGGGGCCGTGCTCGGGCGGGTCCAGCCCGATGAAGGCGGGCCGCCGGTCCCGGAAGCCCTTGATGCGTTCCGAGGTGGCGGGGAAGCCGGGGTGCAGCCGGTCGGAGGACATCCGGGGGTCGGCGAGCAGGCGCCGTGCGATGTCGTGTCCGGTCGCCAGCCAGGCCGTCCGGCCGTCGTAGAGGGTGACCCGGTGCAGCGTCCCCTCCTCGGCCCGGAAGGTGTCGTAGTTCTCGGGCAGTCGGTAGGGGCAGGTGCGGTCGGTGGGGAAGGCGGGGGCGCCCGAGGGGGGCGTCGTCGTGGTCTCGGTCATCGGCGTACCTCGAAGTCCTCGACGCTTAAAGAACGTTCTGTTCTCTAAACCGGAGGCTAGACTTACGCACCCGACGAATACAACGGGTGCACGACGAATGGCTGGGAGTCATGCCTCCACCCAACGGGGATCAGCCGGACCGGTCGGCCGGCGACCATCGCAGAGGTCCCAGGCGACGCGGCGAGGAACTGGAGAACGCCATCCTGGCCGCGACGCTGGCCGAGCTGGCCGAGGTCGGCTACGCCGGGCTCACCATGGAGCGGGTGGCCGTCCGGGCCCGCACCGGCAAGGCGGCCCTGTACCGGCGCTGGCCGAGCCGGGCCGAACTCGTCGTCGACGCCTGCGCGGTGCACCGCGTCTTCGACGTCGAGCCGCCCGGCACCGGCTCGCTGCGCACCGATGTGCTCACCGTGCTGCAACGCCTCTCGACCCGGCTGGCCGGCCCGCACGGCGACATCCTGCGGGGGCTGCTCGCGGAGATCGTGCGGGACCCCGGATTCGCCCGGGTCGTCCGGGAACGGATCCACGGCGCCGGCCCCGGCGCGCTCCAGCACGCGCTGCGGTGCGCGGCGGAACGGGGAGAGATCGGGGACTGGATCCTGTGCTCGCGGCGTGCCACGGTGGCCGTGGATCTTCTGCGCAACCACTACCTGCTGTACGGGGCGCCGATCCCGGACGAGGTCGTCACCGAGATCGTCGACGACGTCTACCTGCCGCTGCTGCTGGCCCCGCCGGGCAACGCCGAGGAGACGTAGAGCGGACGCGGTCCGCCTCGCCCGGCGGGCGGCGGGGCCTCCTCGGCATCCGCCGGTTCCGCCGGCCACCGCGGCCGACGGCTGTGCCCGAGTGCCCCCGGCGGCCGAACCAGGAGGCAAGATTGCGGCGCCTGCGACCGTCCGATGACGGTGATTTCCGGACACGTCACGGGATGTGGCGCCGTCAGCTCCTCCTGGCCTCCGGCGCCGCACTGCTGACCGCGGCCTGCGGTGCGGGGGAGGAGCGGCCCGACCGGGACGGCGACGAGGACGGCCACGGTGACGGGAGGTCCGGGCGCGTCCCGGCGCCGGACGGGGCGCTCGGGGCCAACGTCAACGAGGATCCGGGCGGGTTGCGCCTCGCACAGCTGCGTGCGCTCTCCGCCGGCTGGCTGCGCGGCTTCGTGCCGGTGCCGGAGGCCGACCGCGGCCCGGTGGAGCAACAGCCGTCCGTGGCCGCGCTGCTGCGGGCGCACCGGCACGGGTACGGCACCGTCCTGTCGCTGAAGTTCCCCTACCGAGACCAGGCGTTGCCCCGGCCCGGCACCGCGCGCATGGCGGCCGAGCTGGCGCGGGTGGAGAAGATCGCGCATGCCGTGCTCGGCTCGGTGGACATCCTCGTGATCGGCAACGAGCCCTTCCTGGAGAGCAGAACGGACGAGCGGGACGGGCCCGCGGTCAACCTCTTCTACGAGCACGTGGCCCGGCATCTGATCGCCTACCGCGCCCGCCGCTTCCCGGAGCGCTCCGGGAAATCCGCGGGCGGAGGTGCGGACCGGAGGACGGGGGAAGGCGGCGGCGCCCGGCTGTACCTGGGCGCGCTCAACCATCTGGACCGTCCCGGGCGGCGGACCGGTGCGACGCGGCGCTGGCTGGAGTTCGCGCGCCGGGAGCCGGAGATCGAGGGCGTCGACATCCATCCGCACGTCGCATCCCTCTCCGCCGCGCAGCAGTACCTCGACTACGTCGTGCCCCGGCTCCGGGACGACCAGCGGTTCCTGGCGACCGAGTTCTCCCTCGTCCTCAACTGGCGCCGCCATCTGCGCGACCGGATACCCGGCGGGTTCGCACGGCGGTACGGCGCGGACCCGGACACCCGGGTGTGGCAGGTGCTCAAGGAGGCCGTCGAGCGGCCCTTCCCGCAGGAGAAGTGGGACGCCTTCCTCGCGATGAGCCCGTGGTTCCACGAGAACCGGCACTATCTGCGCGACCAGGTGGGCAGGTTCCGTGCCACGGGAAAGCTCGCCGTGGCCACCTACGGCGTCGTCCAGGCCGAGGCGATGGTGCGGGACATCGGCCCGGACAAGCAGCCGTGGCTGCTCAACAGCCTGTACGCGAACCGGACCGTGCGCACACCCGACGGCGGGCTCCCGGGCCGCAACCGGGCGTGGTGCGAGGACTTCCGGGCGTTGCAGCGGCCACGGGACCGCCGGCCGGGCGGCTGAGCCGCGCGGGGCGAGGCCCCCCGGTTCATGCGGAACACGGTGCCCCCGTTCTGCTCAGAACGTGGTCATGTGCTGCTCAACCGGGGGCCCGGATGCCTGATCAGGGGCGAACCAATGTTTGACTGCTCCCTGCATCGAGTTGAGAGGGGCGCATCCCACCATGGCTGAAACCCCGTCGGTCAGCGTCGGCGGCGTGACCTATCGCGTGACGCCGGAGTACCTGGCCAACGCCTCGTCCAACACGGCGACGACCGCCGCGGAGATCTCCACGCAGCTGGCCGAGCTGAAGACGTACGTGACGAGCCTGGAAGCGAGTTGGCAGGGCATCGCCCACAACCAGTTCCAGACCCTGATGGCGGAGTACGACATCTACGCGCGGATGCTGCACGACGCCCTGGAGGGGATCTCCAAGGGTCTCCAGGGCAACTACATCAACTACAAGGAATCCGAGCAGCAGAACCTCAACAACCTGAGCGCGCTGGGCGAGGACCTGCCGAAGGCGCCCACGGGCACCAACTTCTCCTGACCCGGCCCGCGCGCCGGCAGCGGATGCGGGCACCCGACGTACGAGAGTCCCGGACGAGGAGCACGTCATGTCCAATATCGACGGCACACCGATCTACGTCGGTGAGGGCCTTTCCGCCGCGGGTGGCTGGCTGAACGCCAGGGCCGCGGAGGTCTCCAACGAACTCCAGGCGCTCAAGTCCCAGTTGGCGCCGCTGGCCGACGCCTGGCGGGAGAGCCAGGCCGCCACCTACTACCAGGACATGCAGAACGAGTGGGACCTGGCAGCGAACGGGCTGTTCGGCCCCGAGGGCGTGCTGGGGCGGATCGCCCAGGCCATGCACGTCAACTGGAACAACTACAGCGACGCCGAGTGGTCGAACATGTCCACCTGGCGGCACTGAGGCAGCAGGCCGCGGCGACGGTGCGTCCCCGCCGCGGCCCAGCCGTCCACCAGCCGGTCGGACCGCGGCGGGACCGCGGTCGCGCGCGGCTCGATGTCCGTGACAGAAGGATCCTGATTCCGTGCCCGATGAACGTTGCCGGGTGACCGTCGTCGGCGAGCGCAGGCGCGTCGACCTGGCGCTCCCGGCGAATGCCCCCATCGCCGAATACGCTCCCCGGCTCGCCGACCTGTGCGGCCAGCAGGAATCCGAGGCCATGCCGCAGGTGTGGACACTGGCCGAGGCGGGAGCGGGGCCGCTCGCACCGGGCGACTCGCTGGCCGGGGCGGGCGTACTGGACGGCGCCACGCTCCACCTGTGCGATTCCCGCGCCGCGGAGATCGGCGAGCTGACCGTCACCGACCTGGACGAGCAGGTCACCACGGCCCGTGCGGACGACGGCCTGTGGAACGCGCGGTCGCGGGCCCAGACCGTGGTGGCCGCCGGACTGCTGACCATGCTGGCCTCGGCGGCATGGCTCGGCGGCTTCCGGGAGGCGGGCATCGCCGCCGCGGCCTTCCTGCTGGCGGGCCTGCTGTGTGCGCTGCTCGCGAGCGTCGCGCGGCGCAAGAACTGGCCGGTGCCCGGCCCGATGCGGCAGGTGCTGGCGCTCGCCGCCTGCCCGCTGCTGATCTGCGCCGGCCTGGACACACCGCTCAACGGCTCGGTGGTCACCCCCGTGCTCGTCTCGGTGCTCGGGGTGCTGGGCGCGCTCGCCGGGGTGGTCGCGCTGCCCGCCGTCTCCACCGTCGTGCTGCTGATGATCGTCGCGCTCGGTGCGGTGTTCACCATCCCGCTCACCGTGCTGCACGCGGGCTGGACCGGGACGGCCGCGGTCGTCGCCACCGTCCTGTTCTTCGTCGCCGGTCTGCTGCCGCGCGTCACCAGCCAGATCGCGGTCCTCGTGCCCGGCGGCCCGGACACCGGCAGCGCCTCGCTGCCGGACTCCGATGTGCAGGCCGTCGTCCGCCGCGGCAACGGGCTGCTCACCTTCCTGTCCGTGTTCGTCTCGACGGTGCTCGCCGGATGTCTGCTGCTGCTCAGCGCCTCGCCCGGCGCCTGCGGGCTCGCGCTGGTCGGCTGTGTGAGCGTCGGCCTGCTGCTCCAGGCCGGGTCCGTCCGGCTGCTGACCGCCGTGGCGCCGCAGCTGGCCGCCGGTGTGCTGGGCCTGCTCGCGCTCGCCGTCCGGGTGCCCGGCTACCTCCTGGACGCGGACTTCGCCGGTGCGCTGACCGCCTTCGGCGTGGGCGCCGTGCTGGTGGGCTGCGGCCTGTACCTGGCGTTCCAGGCCGCGCTGCGGCCCGTCGAGCGCGACCGGCCCACCTGGCCGACGGCGCTCGCCGGGTTCCTCGCGGTGGCGACCGTCCCGCTGACGGCAGGCGTCTTCGGCCTGTTCGGCTGGCTGGGCGGCCTGGGAGGCGGCCTGTGACGGGACGGGTACGGCGACAGGCAGGCCGGCGCACCGCGCCGGCCCGCGGCCGTGCGGGGTACCGGCCGTGAGGGCGGCGGCGCGGCGGGTGGCGCCCGGCAGTTGGGGCGCGCACCGGACGATCGGTGCCGCGGTGCGCGGCGCCGAACCCGGGGCCGTGATCACCGTGCAGGCGGGCACCTACACCGAGAGCCTGGTGCTGGACCGGGACATCACGCTGGTGGCCAAGGGCGAGGTGCGGCTGGTGTCGGCGCGCGGCCCCGCGGTCACCGTGCACGGGGGCCGCGCCGAGCTGCGCGGCTTCGTCGTCGCGGCGGCCTCGCCCCGGGAGGCCGCCGTGCTGGTGCGGGCCGGTGAACCGGTGCTGCGCGACTGCGAGATCGCGGGTGGCCGGGTCGAGGTGTCGGGCAACTCCGCGCCGCTGCTGGCGGACTGCGCGGTGCGCCGGGCCGAGGGCGTGGCCCTGTGGCTGTCCGGCGCCAGCAGGACCGTCGCACGGAATCTGACGGTCGGCGACTGCACCGGGGACGGGATCCTCGCCGACGACGAGGCGCGCGCCGAGGTCACGGACGCGCTGTTCGACGGCGCGACGGGCACCGCCGTCGTCCTCTCGGCCGGTGCCCACGCCACCCTCGACCGCTGCGAGATACGCGGCGGCGGCGTCGCCGGGCTGCTGGCCGACGGGCACGCGACGGCCGTACTGCGCGAGAGCCGGGTGCACGCCACCGCCGGACCGGGCGTCTGGCTGCGCGGCACGGCCGGACGCAGGCAGGGCACGTCCGCGGAGAGCACCGAGCAGGCCGAGGCCGGGAAGGCCGAGGCCGGCCGGACCGGGACGAGCGAGAAGAGCGCCGCGGCGGGGGCGGCCGAGGACCGGCGGGGCGTGCGGCTGCGCAACTGCGAGATCTACCGCACGGCGGGCGCCGGGGTGGTGGCGGAGGGCGGCAGCGCCGTGCTGCTCGACGGATGCCACGTCCACCACACCGCCGGGGCCGCCGTGCTGGTCACCGCGGAGGCCGCGGCCCGGCTGGACGAGGTGCGCGCCGTGGACTGCGAGGACACCGCGCTGGTGGTCTCCGGTACCGGCTCGGCGACGGCGCGGGAGTGCACCCTGGCCAGGACCGGCGCCAACGGGCTGTTCGCGGTGGGGGAGTCGGAGGTGTCGCTGGCCTCCTGCACCGTGCAGGACACCGCCTACACGGCCGTGCACCTGGGCGGCGGCACGCGGGTGCGGGCCGACGCGTGCACGGTGAGCGGCACCCCCGAGTACGGGCTGCGGGTCACCGAACGGGCCGAACTGCTCGCCGCCGACTGCGAGATACGGGAGGCGCAGCTGGCCGGGGTGAGCGTGGACGGCGGCGACGCCGCGCTGCGCCGCTGCCGGGTGAGCGGCACCGGCGACGGTGTCGTCCTGCGCACCTCGCACCGGCCGCTGCTGGCCGACTGCGAGATCTCCGCGGTGTCGGGCACCGGGGTGCGCATCGGCCGGGACACCGGCGGCGTGCTGGACGAGGTGACGGTGGCGGGCAGCGGCTCGTCCGGGATGCTCCTGGAGGAGGGCAGCACGCCCGTCGTGGACGGCGGCGCGCTGCGTGAGGCGTCCGGCAGCGGCCTCGTCGTACGCCCCGGCGCGCGGCCCCGGCTGCGCGGTACGACGGTCGAATCGGCCGCGAAGAACGGCGTGTTCGTCGAGGAGGGCGGCGTCGCGACGCTGGAGGACTGCCGTATCGCGGGCAGCGGCTTCCCCGCCGTCTACGCGGGGGCCCGCTCCCGGGTGGTGCTGCGCCGGTGCGCCGTCAGCGGTGCGGAGAAGGATCTGCTGCGCGACGAGGAGGCCGAGGTCTTCGCCGAGGAGTGCAGCGTCGAGGACGTGGCCGAGCCGGTGCTGCCGACCCTGGCCCCGGCCGAGGACGGCGCGCGGGTGCCGGCCGTGGCCGGTGCGGCGGGCGGCGCCCAAGGCGGCGGGGGCGGCCCGGCCGACGGGAAGCGGGGCGCGGCCGAATCCGCGGAGGAGGCCGCCGCCGCCGAGGAGCGGCTGGCCGAACTCCACCGCGAACTGGACCGGTTGGTCGGTCTGGACGGCGTCAAGCGCGAGATCGTGACGCTGACGAAGCTGATGCAGATGGTCAAGGTCCGGCAGGACGCCGGGCTGTCCCCGCCGCCGCTGAGCCGGCATCTGGTGTTCGCGGGCAACCCGGGCACCGGCAAGACCACCGTCGCCCGGCTCTACGGCGGCTTCCTCGCGGCGCTCGGGCTGCTGGAGCGCGGCCATCTGATCGAGGCGGACCGCGGTGACCTGGTGGGCGAGTACGTCGGGCACACGGCGCCGAAGACCACCGCGGTCTTCCGGCGGGCCCTGGGCGGGGTGCTGTTCATCGACGAGGCGTACTCGCTCGTCCCGCAGGGCAACATCACCGACTTCGGCTCGGAGGCCGTCTCCACGCTGGTGAAGCTGATGGAGGACCACCGCGACGAGGTGGTCGTCATCGTCGCCGGATACCCGGGCGAGATGGAACGGCTGCTGGAGTCCAACGCCGGCCTGGCCTCGCGGTTCACCCGCACCCTGCGCTTCGACGACTACTCCTCGCAGGAGCTGGTGAGCATCGTCCGGCACCAGGCCGACAGCCACGAGTACACCTTCGCGCCGGAGACCGAGGAGGCCCTGCACGCCTACTTCGAGACCGTGCCCCGCGGGGACCGGTTCGGCAACGGCCGCAGCGCCCGGCAGGTGTTCCAGCTGATGACCGAGCGGCACGCACAGCGGGTCGCCGAACTCGACCTGACGGCCCTCGACCTGGCGTCGGCGGACTCCGGCGTCCTCACCACGCTCCTTCCCGAGGACCTGCCACCGCCGGAGGCGTGAGTGCGCGGGGCGTCCACCGGGCGTGCGGGCGGGGCGACGAGGACGGCGGCAGACATTCGGGACCGTGTGAAAGGCAGGTAGGAGAGGGATGGCGGGCAATCCGGATCTCGAACACTTCCTCGCGAATCTGAGCGCGCTGGACGAGGCGATCGGCGTCGTCCAGCGGGAGTCCACGTCGATCAAGGAGACGATGGCCTCCATCGAGGCCAAGATGAAGGAGATCGGCACCGACTGGTCCAGCCCGTCGTTCATGACGTTCGACGACATGCAGAAGTGGTTCAACACCGCTCAGAACGATCTGTCGAACGTGCTGGAGGACATCCTCAACCGGATGCGCACGTCCTACTGGAACTACCACAACGCCGAGGCCGCCAACCTGAGCAACATCGGCGACGGGGATTACCGTGCCTGAGCCGCGGCACGGCCCGCCGCAGGCACCGCCGGGCG
>NZ_BJMM01000089.1 GCF_006539165.1 Streptomyces cacaoi
GATCGAGCGGCTGTCCTTCCAGGCTCCGACCGTCCCTGTGGTGTCGAATGTGACGGGGGAGATGGCGTCGGCGGCGGAGCTGACGACTCCCGGGTACTGGGTGCGGCATGTCCGGGAGACGGTGCGGTTCGCCGACGGTGTCGACGCGCTGGTGAGTGAAGGCGCGGACACCTTCGTCGAGTTGGGCCCCGGTGGAGCGCTGGCGGCGATGGTGCAGCACTGCGTGGGTGAGGAGACCGGCCCGGACGCGGTGGCGGTGGCCGCCTTGCGTAAGGGCCAGGGCGAGGAGACGGCGCTGCTCACGGCGCTCGCGCGGCTGCACACCGCGGGGGTCGAAGTGGACTGGGCAGGGTTCTTCTCCCGGCTGGGCGGTCGCCGTGTCGAGCTGCCCACCTACCCCTTCCAGCGGGAGTGGTTCTGGCCCGAGGCCGCAGTCACCGGTGCGGGCGAGGACGAGCAACAGGGCCTCGTCGACGCGGAGTTCTGGTCCGCGGTCGAGCGGGGGGACCTGGCGGAGCTGTCCGCCGGGCTGGGGCTGGACGACGCCGCGCTGGCGTCCCTGGTGTCGGCGCTGTCGTCGTGGCGCCGTGAGCGTGCCGAGTCGTCGGCTGCGGACGCCTGGCGCTACCGGGTGAGCTGGAAGCCGCTGTCCGCCGCGCCCCGGAGTGCGCTGTCCGGGAAGTGGCTGGCGCTGCTCCCGGCCGGGCGGGACGCCGACGAGTGCGCCGCCGACGCGTGGGCGGCCTCGGTCCTGGCGGCGCTCGGCGCGGACGCCGTGAGCGTCGGGATCGACGGGGCCGACCCGGAGGCGATGGCCGGTGCACTCGCCGGTGCCCTGGCCGGAGTCGGAGCCGAGGGCGATGGCGAGGACGGCGAGGAGACCGGTGACGGAGGCGGTTTCGCGGGGGTTGTCTCGCTCCTCGCCGCGGTCCCGGGGCTGCCGACCGGCCCGGCCCGGCCCGATGTGCTGGTGCGGGCCCTCGCGGAGGCCGGGATCGACGCGCCGCTGTGGTGTGTGACCCGGGGCGCCGTACGGACCGGGCGCGGGGACACGGAGGTCTGCGGGGAGCAGGCCGCCGTGTGGGGCCTGGGCCGGGTCACGGCGCTGGAGCAGCCGGAGAGGTGGGGAGGTCTCGTCGATGTGGCCGAGCCGCTCGACCGGCGCGCGGCCGACCGCTTCCGCGCGGTCCTGTCCGGTGCCTGCACGGAGAACGGCGCGCACGGGAAGGCCGGTTCCTACGGGAAGGCCGCCGGGAACGCCGGGGACGGCGGGGGTGCCGAGGATCAGGTGGCGGTGCGGGCCTCCGGGGTGTTCGGGCGGCGGCTCGCGCGGGTCACACCGGGTGCGGGCGCGCGTGCGTGGCGGCCCACGGGCGCGGTGCTGATCACCGGTGACCTCACCGGTTTCGGCGGCCACGTCGCACGCCGGTTCGCGCGCGACGGCGCCGACCATGTCCTGTTCGTCGGCGCGCAGGCCCCCGAGGCGGCCGAAGAGGCCCGGCTGCGCGACGAACTCGCGGCGACAGGCTGTGTGTTGACGAGCGCGACGTGTCCGCTGTCCGACCGCGAAGCGCTGAGCGCGGCGCTCTCCGCGCTCCCCGGGGACCTGCCGTTGACGGCCGTCGTGCACACCGGCGAGAACAGCGGCTTCGGCGGCCCGGCGGACGGCGGAGCCGGTTCCGGAGCCGGGGAGACCTTCCTCGCCGCGCTGCGGGACGGTGTGGAGAACCTGGAGGCCGCGGTCGACGCGGCGACCGGCGACGGCGCACCGCCCGAGGCGTTCGTCCTGTTCGCCTCGATCGCCGGGACCTGGGGCGTCAGCGGACAGGGAGAGGGCGCCGCCGCCGGTGCCTACCTGGACGCGGTGGCGCTGCGGCGCCGCGCCCGTGGACTGCCGGCGCTGACCGTCTCCTGGGGCGCCTGGGAGGACGCGACGACCGGGGGACTGGCGGCCCATCTGCGGGTCAACGGGCTGCCGGCCATGGACCCGGAGCGGGCGCTGACCGCGCTCGCGCGCTCCCTGGGCGCCGGGGAGGAGTCCGTCACGGTTGCCGACGTGGCGTGGGACCGGTTCGCGCCGGCCTTCACCCGCGGCAGGCGCAGCCGGCTGTTCGACGAGCTGCCCGAGGCGCGGCGGGCCGCAACCGACCCCGCGGCGGACGGGGAAGGGGCGGCGACGGCGGGGACCGGGCTCCGCGCCGAACTCCTGCCGCTGCCCGAAGCGGACCGGAAGCGGGCGCTGCTGGCGCTCGTCCGCGGCAGGGCGGCCGCCGTCCTCGGCTTCCCGGACGCCGACGCGGTCCCCGAGGCGCAGGCGTTCCGCGACCTCGGCTTCGACTCGCTGACCGCGGTGGACCTGCGCGACCAACTGGCCACCGCCACCGGCCTGAAGCTGCCGGCGACGGTCGTCTTCGACCACCCCACCGCCGAGGAGCTGGCCGCCAGGCTGCACACCGGACTCTTCGGCGCGGACGGCCGGGACGGTGCGGACGGCGGAACCCGGGCGCTTCCGGCACCCGGGCCCGACGGCCGCTCCGACGTGGACGATCCGGTCGTCGTCGTCGGCATGAGCTGCCGCTACCCCGGCGGGGTCCGTTCGCCCGAGGACCTGTGGGACCTGGTCGCCGGAGAGACCGACGCCATCGGCGGCTTCCCCGCCGACCGCGGCTGGGACCTGGACCGGCTGCTGCACGGCGGCCCGGACGGTACCGGGCGCAGTGTCACCCGCCGGGGCGGATTCCTCTACGACGCCGCCGAGTTCGACCCCGGGTTCTTCGGCATCTCGCCCCGCGAGGCCATGGTGATGGACCCGCAGCAGCGGCTCGTCCTGGAGACCGCGTGGGAGGCGCTGGAGCGGACCGGTATCGACCCGGCGCTGCTGCGCGGCGGCGACACCGGCGTCTTCATCGGCGGCGGAACCGGCGACTACCGGCCCGAGGCGGGCCAGTTGGGGCACGCGCAGACCGCGCAGTCGGCGAGCCTGCTCTCCGGCCGGCTCTCCTACACCTTCGGCCTCCAGGGCCCGTCGGTCAGCGTGGACACGGCGTGCTCCTCGTCCCTGGTCGCGCTGCACCTCGCCGCCCAGGCCCTGCGCGGCGGGGAGTGCCCCCTCGCGCTGGCGGGCGGTGTGACGGTCATGTCGTCCCCGGTGAACTTCGTCGAGTTCGGCGAGATGGGCGCGCTCTCACCCGACGGCCGCTGCAAGGCGTTCGCGGACGCGGCGGACGGCACCGGCTGGTCGGAAGGCGTCGGTGTGCTGGTGCTGGAGCGGCTGTCGCAGGCGCGCCGCAACGGGCACGAGGTGCTGGCGGTGCTGCGCGGCTCGGCGGTCAACCAGGACGGCGCCTCCAACGGGCTCACCGCCCCCAACGGGCCGGCGCAGCGCCGCGTCATCCGGCGCGCCCTGACGGCCGCCGGCCTGGAGCCCGGGGACGTGGACGCCGTCGAGGCGCACGGCACGGGCACCCGGCTCGGCGACCCGATCGAGGCGCAGGCACTGCTGGAGACGTACGGGCAGGACCGCGACCCGCGGCAGCCGCTGCTGCTCGGCTCGGTCAAGGCCAACATCGGCCACACCCAGGCGGCGGCCGGTGTCGCCGGAGTCATCAAGATGGTGCTGGCGATGCGCCACGGTGTGCTGCCGCGCACGCTGCACGTCGACGAGCCCTCCCGGCACGTGGACTGGGAGTCGGGAGCGGTGGAGCTGCTGACGGAGGCCACCGCCTGGCCGTCCGCCGGCCGTCCGCGCCGTGCCGGTGTCTCCGCGTTCGGGGCCAGCGGCACCAACGCCCACATGATCATCGAGGCGCCGGAACCCGAACCGGAGCCGCAGCCCGGGAGGACGGAGGCCGTGGGAGCGGCACCGGCCGTGGTCCCCGTGCCCGTCTCGGCCGCCGACCCGGAGGCGCTGTGCGCCCAGGCCGACCGGCTGCGCGCACATCTGCTGGCCCACCCGCGGCTCGGGCCCGCCGAACTGGCCCTCGCGCTGGCCACCGCACGCTCCACCCTCGAACACCGCGCCGCGCTGGTCGCCGGCGGTCGCGATGAACTCCTGGACGAACTCGGCGCGTTGGCCTCGGGGGCCGCGGATCCGCGTGTCGTCCTCGGCCGCACCGGCGGACAGGGCGCCAGGACGGCGTTCCTGTTCTCCGGGCAGGGCTCGCAGCGCCCCGGCATGGGCCGGGAGCTGTACGAGCGCTTCCCGGTGTTCGCCGAGGCCCTGGACGCGGCGGTGGCCCGGCTGGACGCCGGGACGGGGGAGTCGCTGTGGAAGGTGATGTCCGGTGACGCGGACGGGCTGGACGAGACCGGCTTCACCCAGCCCGCCCTGTTCGCGCTGGAAGTGGCGCTGTTCCGGCTGGTGGAGTCCTGGGGCGTGCGCCCCGACTTCGTCGCCGGCCACTCGGTGGGGGAGATCGCCGCCGCGCACGTGGCCGGGGTGTTCTCGCTGGACGACGCGTGTCGGCTGGTGGCGGCCCGTGCCCGGCTGATGGACGCGCTCCCACCCGGCGGTGCGATGGTCGCCGTCGAGGCGTCCGAGGCGGAGGCCGCCGCCCACCTCACCGAGGGCGTCTCCGTCGCCGCCGTCAACGGCCCACGGGCCGTGGTGCTCTCCGGCGACGAGGACGCGGTGCTCGCCGTCGCCGGCACGCTCGCCGCCGACGGCCCGAAGCCCCGGAAGACTAGGCGTTTGCGGGTGAGCCATGCATTTCACTCCCTCCACATGGACGCCATCCTCGACGACTTCCGGCAGGTCGCCCGGACCGTCACCTACGACGCCCCGGCGCTCCCGCTCGTCTCCGCCGTCACCGGGGAGCCGGCCACCGGGGACGGCGCGTCCGGGCAGACGGTGTGCACCCCGGAGCACTGGGTGAGCCACGTCCGCGAGACGGTGCGCTTCGGCGACACCGTCCGCACCCTCGCCGAACGCGGCGTGTCCGTCCTCCTCGAACTCGGCCCCGACGGCGGCCTGTGCGCCCTCGCCCAGGACACCCTCGACGCGATGTCCTCGCGGGCCGTGACCGTACCGGCGCTGCGCCGGGACCGGGCCGAGGAGCGCTCGCTGGTCACCGCGCTGGCCCGGCTGCACGTGGCCGGCGCCGGGCCCGACTGGACCGCGCTCCTCGGCGCCGGGGAGGAGGACGCCGCCCGAGCCCGCCGCACCGGCCTGCCCACCTACCCCTTCCGGCGCCACCGCTTCTGGCCCCGCACCGGGCCCGCCGCCCCGGCGGCACGCGCCCTCGACGCCGACGACGGCTTCTGGTCGGCCGTGCAGGAGGAGGACCTCGGCACCCTGGAGGCCACGCTGGACGTCGACGGCGAGGCGCTCTCCAAGGTGCTGCCGGCGCTCGCCGACTGGCGCCGCCGGCGCGGCGAGCAGGCCACCGTGGACCGCTGGCGGCAGCGCGTCACCTGGAAACCGCTGGACAACGGCCGGACCGGCACGCCCGAGGGCACCTGGCTGGTGGTCGTCCCCGCCGCACACGCCGACGACCCCTGGGTGGCACAGGTGCTCGCCGCACCCGGCGCCGACACCGTCCGGCTGGACGTCACCGACACCCGACGGGCGGCCCTGGCACAGCAGCTCCGCGAACTCGCCGCCGGGGGACGGCACTTCACGGGTGTCCTCTCGCTGCTCGCCCACACGGGCCCGCACGGCGCAGCCGCCCACGAGGCACCCCCGGCCAACGCCCGCACCACCGCGCTGCTCCAGGCCCTCGGCGACGCCGGAACGGGCGCGCCCCTGTGGTGTGTGACCCGCGGCGCGGTCGCGGTGTCGCCCGCCGAACCCGTACCGGGACTCGACCAGGCCGGCGTCTGGGGCATCGGACGGGTCGCCGCGCTCGAACACCCCGACCGCTGGGGCGGGTTGATCGACCTGCCCGCCGAACTCGACGCGGGCTCCCTGGCGTGCTTCACCGCGCTGCTCGCCCGGCCCGGCGGTGAGGACCAGCTCGCGGTACGGTCCGCCACCGCCTACGGCCGGCGTCTGGTCCCGGTCGCCACCGGCGGCACCGTGCACGAGTGGCACCCCACCGGAACCGTGCTGATCACCGGCGGCACCGGGGCACTGGGCGCCCATGTGGCCCGCGGGCTCGCCGCGGCGGGCGCCCGGCACCTGCTGCTCGTCGGCCGCCGCGGCGCCGAAGCCCCCGGCGCCCGGCAGCTGCGGGACGAACTCACCGCCCTGGGCGCCGAGGTCACCCTCGCCGCCTGCGACGCCGCCGACCGCGACGCGCTCTCCGCCGTCCTCGCCCGCATCCCCGCCGAGGCACCGCTGACCGGCGTCGTGCACGCCGCCGGCGTCCTCGACGACGCCGTCATCGACAGCCTGACCCCGCAGCGGTTCGAGGCCGTGCACCGCGCCAAGGCGACCTCGGCGCTCGTCCTGCACGAGCTGACCGAGCACCTCGGCCTGGAGGTGTTCGCGCTCTTCTCCTCGGCCTCGGCCGCCGTCGGCAACCCCGGCCAGGCCAACTACGCCGCCGCCAACGCCGTGCTGGACGCCCTCGCCGAACGGCGCCGCGCCGCCGGGCTCGCCGCCACCTCCATCGCCTGGGGCGCCTGGAGCGGCGGCGGAATGGCCGACGACGACCGGGCAGCGGCGGCCGCCCGCCGCACCGGCGTCCGGCCCCTCGACCCCGCGCTCGCCGTCACCGCGCTGCGCCAGGCCGTCCTCGGCGGCCGGGCCACCGAGGTCGTCTCCGACGTGGAACCCGGGCAGTTCGTCCGCGCCTTCACCGCCGTACGGCCCAGCCCGCTCCTCGCGGAACTGGCCCCGGCCGACGGGCACACCGACCCGGCCCCCGGCACACCCGGCCACGGCGACGGGCCCGGCACCGAGCCGGGCGCCGCGCTGCGCGCCGAACTCGCCGGACTGGTCCCCGCACAGCGCGAGGAGACCGTGCTCGGCCTCGTCCGCAGCCGCGCCGCCGCCGTACTCGGACACGCCGACGCCGACACCGTCGGCCCCGACCGCGCCTTCCGCGACCTGGGCTTCGACTCGCTCGGCGCCGTGGAACTGCGCAACCGGATGACCGCAGCGACGGGCCTGGAACTGACCAGCACGCTCGTCTTCGACCACCCCACCCCCCTCGACCTGGCCCGCCACCTCCTCGACCGGCTCCTCCCCGACGACGCCACCGCCCCCACCGCCGCACCCGGGGGGCCCGGCGCACCCGGTGACGAGCCCGACGACGCCTCCCTGCGGGCACTGCTCGCCTCCGTCCCGCTCGACAGGCTGCGGCAGATCGGCGTACTGGAACCGCTGCTCCAACTCGCCGCCGACACCGCGGCGGACACCGGCGACGGCACCACCGGCACCGGCGGCGACGCGGAATCCTTCGCCGAGTCGATCGACGCGATGGACACGGACGCGCTGGTGCGGGCGGCCATGAACGGCACTTCCCAGGACACCTCCCGCACGGAGCGGGACACACGGAGCGAAGGCTGAGAGAGCGGACCATGACCACCCCCAGCGAAGAAGTAGTCGAAGCGCTCCGGACCTCGCTCAAGGAGGCCGAGCAACTGCGCCGCCGCAACCGCAGTCTCGTCGCAGCGGCCACCGAACCCGTCGCCGTCGTCGCGATGAGCTGCCGCTACCCCGGCGGCATCGCCTCGCCCGAGGACCTGTGGGAGGTGGTGGAATCCGGCCGGGACACCGTCTCGCCCTTCCCCACCGACCGCGGCTGGGACCTCGCCGCCCTGCGGGACGCCGGCGTCGACGCCCGCGGCAACCAGGTCAGCCAGGAGGGCGGATTCCTCGACGGCGTCGCCGACTTCGACGCGGAGTTCTTCGGCATCTCACCGCGCGAGGCCGTCACCATGGACCCGCAGCAGCGGCTGCTGCTGGAGACCTCCTGGGAGGCCGTCGAACGCGCCGGCATCGACCCGCTGTCCCTGCGGGGCAGCCGCACCGGCGTCTTCGTCGGCACCAACGGACAGGACTACGCCTATCTGCTGGTGCGTTCCCTGGACGACGCCACCGGTGACATCGGCACGGGCATCGCCGCCAGCGCCACCTCCGGCCGGCTCTCCTACACCCTCGGGCTGGAGGGCCCCGCCGTCACCGTGGACACGGCGTGCTCCTCGTCGCTCGTCGCGCTGCACAGCGCCGTCCACGCCCTGCGGGCCGGCGAGTGCACCCTCGCGCTCGTCGGCGGCGTCAACGTCATGTCCTCACCCGGCTCCCTCATGGAGTTCAGCAGGCAGGGCGGGCTCGCGGCGGACGGCCGCTGCAAGGCGTACGCGGACGCCGCCGACGGCACCGGCTGGTCCGAGGGCGTGGGCGTGCTCCTCGTCGAACGGCTCTCGGACGCGCGCCGCAACGGGCATCCGGTGCTCGCCGTCGTCCGCGGCTCGGCCGTCAACCAGGACGGCGCCTCCAACGGGTTCACCGCACCCAGCGGACCGTCCCAGCAGCAGGTGATCCGCCAGGCACTGGCAGCCGCCGGGCTGCGGGCACAGGACGTCGACGCCGTCGAGGGCCACGGCACCGGCACCCCGCTCGGCGACCCGATCGAGGCCCACGCACTGCTCGCCACCTACGGGCAGGAACGCGCACCGGGACGCCCGCTGCTCCTGGGCTCCGTCAAATCGAACCTCGGACACACCCAGGCCGCCGCCGGCGTCGCCGGTGTCATCAAGACCGTGCAGGCCATGCGGCACGGCGTCCTGCCGAAGTCCCTGCACGTCGACCGCCCCTCGTCCCAGGTGGACTGGACGACGGGCGCCGTCGAACTGCTCGGCGAGTCCCGCGCCTGGCCCGAGACCGGACGGCCGCGCCGCGCGGGCGTCTCGTCCTTCGGTATCAGCGGCACCAACGCGCACGTCATCCTCGAACAGGCCGGCGAGGAGGAGACGCCCGCACCGGACGCCACCGACGCGACGGCACCGGAGCGCGCACCGCGCGCCGCCGCGCCCGCCGTGGTGCCCTGGCCGGTCTCCGCCAAGTCCGAGGAAGCCCTCACCGCACAGCTCGAACGCGTCCGCGCCCTGGCCGACGAGGAGCCGCACCGCCGTTCACCCGTCGACACCGGCTTCTCCCTGGCCACCGGCAGGTCGCGGTTCGACCACCGCGCCGTGCTGCTCGTCGGCCCCGACGGCACCCTCTCGGAGGCCGCCCGGGGGCGCGCCCCGGCCGGCGGCCGGCACCTGGCCCTGCTCTTCTCCGGGCAGGGAGCCCAACGCCCGGGCATGGGACGGGAGTTGTACGAGAGGTTCCCGGTGTTCGCCGAGGCGTTGGACGAGGTGGCGGCACTGCTGGACGCAGAACTGCCGCGTCCGCTGCGGCCGGTGATGTTCGGCGAGGCCGAGGGCCTGGAGGAGACGGGGTTCACGCAGCCCGCGCTGTTCGCGCTGGAAGTGGCGCTGTTCCGGCTGGTGGAGTCGTGGGGTGTGCGGCCCGGATTCGTCGCGGGACACTCGGTGGGGGAGATCACGGCCGCGCATGTGGCCGGGGTGTTCTCGCTGGAGGACGCGTGCCGGCTGGTGGCGGCCCGTGCCCGGCTGATGGACGCGCTCCCACCCGGCGGTGCGATGGTCGCCGTCGAAGCGTCGGAGGAGGAGGCGCGGCCGCACCTCGCCGAGGGCGCTTCCCTCGCCGCCGTGAACGGGCCGCGCTCCGTGGTGGTCTCCGGCGCCACCACCGCCGTGTCCCGCATCGCGCAGACCTTCGCCGCCGACGGCCGCAGGACCCAGTGGCTCCCCGTCAGCCACGCCTTCCACTCGCCGCTGATGGAGCCCGTGCTGGACGACTTCCGGCACACCGCCGAGGCCGTGACCTACACCGCGCCCCAGCTCCCGCTCGTCTCGAACCTCACCGGAGCCCTGGCCGACCCCGCGCAGCTGTGCAGCCCTGACCACTGGGTCCGCCACATCCGCGACACCGTCCGCTTCGCCGACGGCGTGCGCGCGCTCGCCGAAGCCGGCGCCGACACCTTCTGGGAACTGGGCCCCGACGGCGTGCTCACGGCCATGGCACAGCAGGTGCTGGACCAGCCGCACGACGGCACCGAGCCCGCACAGGGCGGACAGGACACCCAGGACACCCTCGTGCTGCCCGCCCTGCGCAAGAACCGGGCCGAGGAGCGCTCGCTGGTCACCGCACTGGCCCGGCTGCACGTGGCGGGCGTCGGAGTCGACTGGGCGGCCTGGTTCGCCGGCACCGGCGCACGCCGCGTCGACGTGCCCACCTACGCGTTCCGGCACGAGCGGTACTGGCCCCAGCCCGGCCCGGGAACCGGCGACGTGACCGCGGCCGGACTGACACCCGCCGGGCACCCCCTCCTCGGCGCCGCCGTGGAACTCGCCGCCTCCGACGGCGTCCTGTTCACCAGCCGCCTGTCCGCACGGACCCACCCCTGGCTGCGCGCGGACACCGCGGCGGGCCCCGCCGCCCTCCCGGCTTCCGCGTTCCTGGAACTCGCCGTCCGGGCGGGCGACCAGGTCGGCCACGACCGGATCGCCGAACTGACCGTCTCCCACCCGCTCCCACTGCCCGACGACGGCTCCGTACTCGTCCAGGTCAGCCTGGGCCCACCCGAGGAGACCGGCACACGCACCGTGCGGATCCACTCCCGGCCGGCCGACACCACCGGGCCGTGGACCGAGCACGCCACCGGAACCCTGGCCGCCGGCCGCCGCGTCGAGGAGTTCGACACCTCCGTCTGGCCCCCGCACCGCGCCCGCGCCGTCGACCTCGACACCGGCCACCCGGCGGACCACGGCACCGTGCGCCGCGTGTGGACGCGCGACCACGGGCCACGCACCGAGGTCTTCGCCGAGGCCGCCCTCCCCGCCGACACCCGGGACGCCGGCGCCTTCGGGCTCCACCCGGACCTGCTGGAAGCCGCCACCGTGGCAGCCCGGTTCGCCGCCCTCGACCTCGACGGCGCCCCCGAGGCCGCCGCCTGGTCCGGCGTCGCCCTGCACGCCGCCGGTGCCACCGCGGTACGCCTCCGCGTCACAAGGACGGCCCCGGACGCCGTGTCCGTCGCCGTCGCCGACCCCGCGGGCGCGCCCGTCCTCTCGGCCGACGCGCTGGTGCTGCGCTCCCGCACACCCGGCCCCGACGACCCCGACGACCCCGCCGCCCCGCCCGCACAGGGCGCGCTGCTGCACCTCGACTGGACCCCCGCGCCGCCCACCCACGCCGCGGCGGCCGTGGCGCACACGGTGCTCGGCGCGGACGGCCGCCACACCCTCGCGGACGTGCCGACGGAGACCACCACCGTGCTGGTCCCGGTCACCGGCCCCCGCGACGGCGACGACGTGCCGGCGGCGGCCCACCGGCTGACCGCGCGGGTGCTGCGGCTCCTCCAGGACTGGTCGGCCGACGACCGGCGGCCGGCCGACGCGCGCCTGGTGTTCGTCACCCGCGGCGCGGTCGCGGCGCACGACGGCGACGGCCTCCCCGACGTGGCCGCGGCGGCGGTGTGGGGCCTGGTGCGCTCGGCCCAGTCGGAACACCCCGGCCGGTTCGCGCTGATCGACGTCGAGGACGAACGCGACGGGCTGCCGGACGCCGCCCCGGCCCTGCCGCATCTGCCCGGCCTGCTGGCCGCCGGCGAGGGCCAGTTCGTGGTCCGCGGCGGAACCGTGTCCGTGGGCCGGCTGGCACACGCCGACACCACGGCCACCACGGCCACCACGGACCGCGAAGAGACGGCGGACACGGCGGACGCCACCGATGCCGGTGACACGCGGGGCACCCCGGGGCGGCGGCCACGGCTGTCGGACGGGACGGTACTGATCACCGGCGGCACCGGCGGCCTGGGCGGCGTCCTGGCACGGCATCTGGTCGCCGAGCACGGCGTACGCCAACTGCTGCTGGTGAGCCGCAGGGGCCCCGAGGCACCGGGAGCCGGCCGACTCGCCGCGGAACTGGGCGCGTCGGGCGCCCAGGTGTCCCTCGCCGCCTGCGACGTGGCCGACCGTGAGGCACTGGCCGCCCTGCTGGCAGACATCCCCGACGCCCACCCCCTGACGGCCGTCGTGCACACGGCGGGTGTACTGGACGACGGCGTGATCACCTCGCTGACGCCGGAGCGGGTCTCCGGAGTGCTGCGGCCCAAGGCGGACGCCGCCTGGCACCTCCACGAACTGACCCGGGACCGGGACCTGGCGGCGTTCGTGCTGTACTCGTCCACCGCCGGAGCCATGGGCGGCGGCGGACAGGGCGGCTACGCCGCGGCCAACGTCTTCCTGGACGCGCTGGCCCACCACCGCAGGGCCCGCGGCCTGGCCGGGCTGTCGCTGGCATGGGGCGCGTGGGCGCAGGACACGGGCATGACCGGCGCACTGGCCGAGGCCGACATGCGCAGGATCACCGCCTCCGGCGTGCCGCCGCTCTCCGCCGAACAGGGCCTCGCCCTCTTCGACACGGCCCTGGGAACGACGCGCCACGCGGTCCTTGTCCCCGTCGGCCCCGTCGGCCCCGTGGGCCCCGGCGGCCCCGCCGGCCCGGGTCACGGCATGCACCCGCCCGAGAGCGAGGTGCCCGCCGTGCTGCGCGGGCTGATGCGCGGCCGGCGACGCTCGGCGGCAGCGCCCGCCGGGGACGCCGCGACGGCGGCAGCCCTCACCCGACGGCTGCGGGGCATGCCCGCGGGCGACGCCCGGCGGGCCGTCGTCGACCTGGTGCGCCGCGAAGCCGCCGCCGTACTCGGCCACACCTCCACCGGCAAGGTCGAGGCCGGACAGGAGTTCCGGTCCCTCGGCTTCGACTCGCTCACCGGCGTCGAACTGCGCAACCGGCTCACCGCGGAGACGGGCCGACGCCTGCCCGCCACCCTCACCTTCGACTACCCCACACCGTCCGCGCTCGGCTCCCACCTCGCGACCCTCCTGCGCGACGAGACCTCCGCGGACGACACGGCCGTCCCCGAACGCACCGCGCCGTCCGGCCCCTTCCCCGACGGCACCGACGGCACCGATGCCGACGCCGTCGCCGTCGTCGGCATGGCCTGCCGTATGCCCGGCGGCATCGACTCCCCCGAGGACCTGTGGCGCATGCTGGCCCAAGGCCGGGACGCCATCGGGGAGTTCCCGACGGACCGGGGCTGGGACCTCGACCGGCTCTTCGACGCCGACGACCCCGAGAGCCGCGGCACCAGCGCGACCCGGCGCGGCGGATTCCTCCACGACGTCGCCGACTTCGACGCCGCCTTCTTCGGCATCTCCCCGCGTGAGGCGCTCGCCATGGACCCGCAGCAGCGGCTGCTGCTGGAGACCTCCTGGGAAGCCTTCGAACGGGCGGGTATCGACGCGACCGCGCTGCGCGGAACCCGGACGGGGGTCTTCGTCGGCACCACCGGCCAGGACTACGCCACCCTCGTGATGAACTCCCGCGACGATGTCGAGGGCCACGCCAGCACCGGGCTGGCCACCAGCGTGATCTCGGGCCGGGTGGCATACACCTTCGGCCTCGAAGGCCCCGCACTCACCGTGGACACGGCCTGCTCCTCCTCCCTGCTGGCCCTGCACCTGGCGGCGGGCTCCCTGCGCAGCGGAGAGAGCACCCTCGCCCTCGCCGGCGGGGTGACCGTCTTCAGCACGCCCATGACCTTCTCCGGCTTCAGCCGGCAGGGCGGACTCGCCGGGGACGGCCGGTGCAAGGCGTTCGCCGACGCGGCCGACGGCACGGGATGGTCCGAGGGCGTGGGGATCCTCGTCCT
>NZ_BJMM01000090.1 GCF_006539165.1 Streptomyces cacaoi
CCACCGGCCCACCCTTGAGCCGCTGCCACCGGTCCACTGCTGAGCCGCTGCCACCGGCCCACCCTTGAGCCGCTGCCACCGGTCCACTGCTGAGCCGCTGCCACCGGTCCACTGCTGAGCCGCTGAGACCGGTCCACTGCTGATCTGCTGCCGCCGGGCCGCTCCTGAGCCGCTGAGACCGGTCCACTGCTGAGTCGCGTCCTGCGGTCCGGCCCCGAGTCGCGTCCTGCGGTCCGGCCCCGAGTCGCGTCCTGCGGTCCGGCCCCGAGTCGCGGTCGCCGGGCCCGGAGCCGTCTGCCCCGGCTCAGGCCGAGGTGGGCTGGGCCTCGCCGCCGGGCAGCGCGCCGGCCGGCTCCGTGACGGACACCGGTGCGTCCAGGGCGCGGGAGCGCTCGCAGGCTTCCGCGACGAGCAGGGCACGCAGTGCCTCGTGCCCGTCGCACGGGTTGGGGATCTCGCCGCGCAGCACGCGGACGAAGGCGGCCAGTTCGGCCTCGTAGGCGGGGGAGAAGCGGTCCAGGAAGCCGGGCCAGGGCCGCTCCGGCGCGGGTCCGGCGGCCGGCTCCAGCGAGGTGATCGGGGTGCGTGCGTCCAGCCCGACCGCCAACTGGTCGGCCTCACCGGCCAGTTCCATACGGACGTCGTACCCGGCGCCGTTCATCCGCGTCGCCGTCGCGGTGCACAGCGTGCCGTCGTCCAGGGTCAGCAGCGCCGCCGCCGTGTCCACGTCGCCGGCCTCGGCGAACATCGCCGGGCCCGCCGCCGAACCGGCCGCGTACACCGAGACGATCTCGCGGCCGGTCACCCAGCGGATCGCGTCGAAGTCGTGCACCAGGCAGTCTCGGTACAGCCCGCCGGAGTCCGGCAGATAGGCGGCCGGGGGCGGCGCCGGGTCGGAGGTGACGGCCCGCACGGTGTGCAGCCGGCCGAGCCTGCCGGTGCGCACGGCCTCGCGGGCCGCGAGGTATCCCGCGTCGAACCGGCGCATGAAACCGATCTGGAGCAGCGTCCCGGCCTCCTCGACCGCGGCCAGTGCCGTCCGGGTGCCCTCCGGGCCCAGCGCGATCGGCTTCTCGCAGAAGACCGGCAGCCCGCACGCGGCCGCCGTACGGATCAGCTCGGCGTGCGAGGCGGTCGCGGAGGCGATGACGACGGCGTGGATGTCCAGCGCGAACAGATCGGCGACGGTCGGCACCGACGTCGCATCGAGGGCGGAGGCGACCTCCACGGCACGCAGGGCGTCCGCATCGGTCACCACCAGCTCGGTGACCTCCGGATGTGCGCTGAGCGTACGGGCGTGCAGGGTGCCGATCCGGCCGGTGCCGATGAGTCCGATGCGCATGGACCTACGCTGGCGCGGGCCGCGCGGCCCTGTCAACGTGTTGTCGTTTCGTCCTGACAATCGAACGTCAGGTTTCCGGCCACCCGGATGGAGCACTACCCTCCCGGTGTGGCGAAGAATGATCCGGTGGACCTGCGGCTCGGTGTGGACCGTGCCAGTCCCGTCCCGCTCTACTTCCAGCTCGCCCAGCAGCTGGAGGCCGCCATCGAGCGGGGCGAACTGGCCCCGGGCAGCCTCCTGGGCAACGAGATCGATCTGGCCGGGCGCCTCGGCCTGTCCCGGCCGACGGTCCGCCAGGCCATCCAGTCGCTCGTCGACAAGGGGCTGCTGGTGCGCCGGCGCGGCATCGGCACCCAGGTCGTGCACAGCCAGGTCAAGCGCCCCCTGGAACTGAGCAGCCTCTACGACGATCTGGAGGCCGCCGGCCAGCGCCCCGCGACCCGCGTGCTGGGCTACGGCACCGAGGAGGCCACCGCCGAGGTGGCCGCGGCGCTGGCCGTCCCCGAGGGCACCGAGGTGCGCACCATCGAGCGGCTCCGGCTCACCCACGGCGAGCCCATGGCCTATCTGCGCAACCATCTGCCCGTCGATCTGCTGCCCCTGGAGCGGGAGAGCCTGGAGGCGACGGGGCTGTACCGGCTGATGCGCGGCTCGGGCGTCACGCTGCACTCGGCCCGGCAGTCCGTGGGGGCGCGCACGGCGGACGGGCCGGAGGGCGAACTGCTGGGCGAGCCGGCCGGCGCCCCGCTGCTGACCATGGAGCGCACCACGTACGACGACACGGGCCGCGCGGTCGAATACGGCTCGCACCTCTACCGTGCCTCCCGCTACGCCTTCGAGTTCCAGCTGCTCGTGCGCTCGTGACCGCGCGTCCCGCGCATTGACGGGCACCGGGCAGGCCGCTACAAATCCGCCATGACGCCACGGGGTGGGGCACGCGGAGTGACGACCGTCTCCCGGAGGGCACGCGGGGCCCGGGCCGTACCGCCCGGACCCGGGGCACCCTTTCCGGTCCGGGTGACGGATACTTGTGCGAAGATCCTGGGCGGTCTCCCGGAGCCGCGGCAGCAAGGACGCCCGCGGCCGGACCCCGGCGCCGGACGTGCCGCGCGCCGTGCGGGTCCCGGCGACTCCGGTCGATCGACCGCACCCGTACCCGTACCGAGAGGGCGAAAGAGCGTGGCCACCGTGCAAAGGTCCCGTAGATCCCGTGCGTCCGTGCGCGCGACGGGGGCCGTCGTGGCGGCGGTGCTCGCCGCCGTGGCCGCTCTCGCCGGGTGCAGCAGCACCGGCGGCAAGCGGGCCGAGGAGGCACGCGACCAGGCGGCGTCCGGCAAGGCCAACGTGACCACGCCCCGCTGGAAGATCGCCATGGTCACGCACTCCGGCGACGGCGACACCTACTGGGACATCGTGCAGAGCGGCGCCAAGCAGGCCGCGGCCAAGGACAACATCGAGTTCCTCTACTCGCACGACAAGGAAGCCGGCCGCCAGGCGCAGCTCGTGCAGGCCGCCATCGACAAGAAGGTCGACGGGCTGATCGTCACCCTCGCCAAGCCCAGCGCCATGAAGAACGTCGTGCGGAAGGCGGTGAAGAAGGGCATCCCGGTCGTCACCATCAACTCCGGCCAGGAGGTCTCCAGCGCCTACGGCGCGCTCACCCACATCGGCCAGGACGAGCAGACCGCCGGTGAGGCCGTCGGCAAGGAGCTGAACCGGCGCGGCCGCGAGAAGGCCGTCTGCCTGCTGCACGAGCAGGGCAACGTCGGGCACGAACAGCGCTGCGACGGCATCCGCAAGACCTTCGACGGCAAGGTCGAGGACCTCTACGTCGACGGCACCAACATGCCCGGCGTCCAGTCGTCCGTCGAGGCCAAGCTCCAGTCGGACAAGAAGGTCGACACGGTCGTCACGCTCGGCGCCCCGTTCGCCGCCACGGCCGTGCAGGCCAAGCAGGACGCCGGGAGCAAGGCCGAGATCGACACCTTCGACCTCAACTCCAAGGTCGCCACCGGCCTCAAGGACGGCTCCATCGGCTTCGCCGTCGACCAGCAGCCCTACCTCCAGGGCTACCAGTCGGTCGACCTGCTGTGGCTGTACCGCTACAACGCGGACATGCTCGGCGGCGGGAAGCCCGTGCTGACCGGGCCGCAGATCCTCACCAAGAAGGACGCCGGCAAGCTGGAGGAGTTCACGAAGCGGGGGACCCGATGACGGCCGCCGCACCCGCCGGCAGCCCCGCCGGCCCGTCCGGATCCGCGCCCGGCGACGGGGGCGGCCCCGCTCCGGACGGATCCGCCGACGAACGCCTCGTGCACCGCTCGCTGCCCGCCCGGCTCATGCGGCGGCCCGAGCTGGGCGCCGTCGTGGGCGCCATCGCGCTGTTCGTCTTCTTCTCGCTGGTCGCCGACAGCTTCCTGCGGGCCTCCAGCCTCTCCACGGTGCTCTACTTCTCGTCCACGATCGGGATCATGGCGGTGCCGGTGGCGCTGCTGATGATCGGCGGCGAGTTCGACCTGTCGACGGGCGTCATGGTGACCTCGTCCGCGCTGGTCTCCTCGATGTTCAGCTACCAGATGACGGCCAACACCTGGGTGGGCGTCGGGGTGTCCCTGCTGGTCACGCTGGCGATCGGCTTCTTCAACGGGTTCATGCTGACCCGGACCAAGCTGCCCAGCTTCATCATCACGCTCGGCACGTTCCTCATGCTCACCGGCCTCAACCTGGGCATGACGAAGCTGATCAGCGGGACCGTCACCACCAAGAGCATCAGCGACATGGAGGGCTTCGACTCCGCCCGTGCCGTCTTCGCCTCCACCCTCACCCTCGGTGGCGTCGATGTGCAGATCACCGTGGTGTGGTGGCTCGCGCTGATCGTGCTGGCGACGTGGATCCTGCTGCGCACCCGCGCCGGCAACTGGATCTTCGCCGTCGGCGGCGGGGTCGACGCGGCCCGCGCCGTGGGCGTGCCCGTCGGCCGCACCAAGATCGGGCTGTACATGGGGGTCGCGCTGGCGGCGTGGATCTCCGGGCAGCATCTGCTGTTCAACTACGACACCGTCCAGTCCGGCGAGGGCGTCGGCAACGAGCTGATCTACATCGCCGCCGCCGTGATCGGCGGCTGCCTGCTCACCGGCGGCTACGGCTCCGCCGTCGGTGCCGCGGTCGGGGCCTTCATCTTCGGCATGGCGAACAAGGGCATCGTCTACGCCCAGTGGAACCCCGACTGGTTCAAGTTCTTCCTGGGCGCGATGCTGCTGCTCGCGACCCTCCTCAACGCCTGGATCCGCAAGCGCGCGGAGGTGACCCGATGAGCGACGGCAGCGACGAGAAGGCCGGGGCGGCCGGCGACGACCGGGCGCAGCCGCTGGTCGAGCTGGCCGAGGTCAGCAAGTTCTACGGCAACATCCGCGCCCTCCAGGACGTCTCCCTCCAGGTGCACACCGGCGAGATCACCTGCGTCCTGGGCGACAACGGGGCCGGCAAGTCCACCCTGATCAAGATCGTCTCGGGGCTGCACCAGCACGACGCCGGGGCCTTCCGCATCCAGGGCGAGGACGTCCGCCTCGGCTCCCCGCGCGAGGCGCTCGACCGCGGCATCGCCACCGTCTACCAGGACCTCGCCGTCGTCCCGCTGATGCCCGTGTGGCGCAACTTCTTCCTCGGCTCCGAGCCGGTCAAGGGCCGCGGGCCCCTCCGGCGGATGGACGTCGACGAGATGCGCCGCACCACGCACAGCGCGCTGCTGCGCATGGGCATCGACCTGCGCGACGTCGACCAGCCCATCGGCACCCTCTCCGGCGGCGAGCGGCAGTCCGTTGCCATCGCACGCGCCGTCCACTTCGGTGCCAAGGTGCTCGTGCTGGACGAGCCGACCGCGGCGCTCGGCGTCAAACAGTCCGGCGTCGTCCTCAAGTACGTCGCCGCCGCCCGCGACGCCGGACTCGGTGTGGTGCTCATCACGCACAACCCGCACCACGCCTACCTCGTCGGCGACCGGTTCGTGCTGCTCAAGCGGGGGAGCATGGCCGCCGCCTACGAGAAGTCCGGGCTGGAGCTGGAGGAGCTGGTCCGGCAGATGGCCGGAGGGTCCGAGTTGGAGGAGCTGAGCCACGAGCTGGGGCGCTGAGCGCTGGGCTGTACCTCGTGTCGCCTCGGCCCTGTTGCGGCTTTTGCGCAGTGCCGGGGTGCGTCCCCTGCGCGGTCGGGCCTGGCCCTGTTGGGCCTCGCCCAGTGCCGGGGTGCGTCCTCCGCGCGGGCGGGCCTGGCCTTGTTGCGCCTTGCCCGGCGTGGGCTCCGTCCCCTGCGAGGTCTCGCTGAACGCTCGTCCTCAAGCGCCGGACGGGCTGGGAGTGCTTCCGCGCCGTTGTCCGGTGCGGGTTCGGTCGCTCGCGCTCGTCCTCAAGCGCCGGACGGGCTGGAATTGCTTCCGCGCCGTTGTCCGGTGCGGGACCGATCGCTCGCGCTCGTCCTCAAACGCCGGACGGGCTGGATGTGTGCCGGACGGGCTGGATGTGCGCCGGACGGGCTGGGGATGCGGCCGGGACAGGCTGGGACGCGGCCGGGACCGGCTTGGTTGGCGGGGCCGGGCGAGCGGCACGGGGGGAGTTCTCCTGTGTGGGGCGTGTGGGCTTGGTGTGAGCGGGGGGCGGGGTCGGGTGGGAGGACGTACCGTTGGGGCCTGGCAGAATCAAGGGCCGCCCGGGACCGCACGTACGAGGGACGACCATCAGGTGAGCATCGACAGCTTCCAACGCGGCGAGAGGGTCTATCCGCGGAGGACCCGGCCGAGCGCCAGCGTCCTGCGGACGGTCAGCACCCGGGAGCGCCGCTCCCATCTGTCGGCACCCCGCGTACCCACCGTCGGGATCGACATCGGCGGTACCAAGGTCATGGCGGGTGTGGTGGACGCCGACGGGACGATTCTGGAGAAGGTCCGGGCGGAGACGCCGGAGAAGTCCAAGAGCCCGAAGGTCGTCGAGGACACCATCGCCGAGCTGGTGCTGGACCTGTCCGACCGGCACGATGTGCACGCCGTCGGCATCGGCGCGGCCGGCTGGGTCGACGCCGACCGCTCCCGGGTGCTGTTCGCGCCGCATCTGGCCTGGCGCGACGAGCCGCTGAAGGACGCGCTGACCGCCCGGCTGGCCGTCCCGGTCATGGTCGACAACGACGCGAACACCGCGGCCTGGGGCGAGTGGCGGTTCGGCGCCGGGCGCGGCGAGGACCACCTCGTCATGATCACGCTGGGTACCGGGATCGGCGGCGCGATCCTGGAGGACGGCCGGGTCAAGCGCGGCAAGTACGGGGTGGCCGGCGAGTTCGGGCACATGCAGGTGGTGCCCGGCGGTCACCGGTGCCCGTGCGGCAACCGCGGCTGCTGGGAGCAGTACAGCTCGGGCAACGCGCTGGTGCGGGAGGCCCGGGAGCTGGCGGCGGCGGAGTCGCCCGTCGCGTACGGGATCATCGACCGGGTCGGCGGCCAGGTCGGCGACATCACGGGGCCGCTGATCACCGAGCTGGCCCGCTCCGGCGACGCGATGTGCACGGAGCTGCTGCACGAGATCGGCAGCTGGCTCGGCGTCGGGATCGCCAATCTGGCCGCGGCGCTCGACCCGTCCTGCTTTGTGATCGGCGGCGGGGTCAGCGCCGCGGACGAGCTGCTGATCGAGCCCGCCAGGGAGGCGTACAGACGCCAGCTGACCGGGCGCGGCTACCGTCCGGAGGCCCGGATCGCCAAGGCCCAGCTCGGTCCGGAGGCCGGGATGGTCGGGGCCGCCGATCTGGCCCGGCTGGTGGCGCGCCGCTTCCGCCGTGCCAACCGCCGCCGGCTGGAGCGCTACGAACGCTACGAGCGCGCGGCGGACAATCTGCGCCGGGCGGTGGGCCAGTGACGACCGACACCGCACGGCCGCCGCACCGGCCCAGGCACCGGCTGTTCGTCCTGCTCATCGTCGTGCTGCTGATCGCGCTGCCGGGCGGCTACCTCGTGCAGTCGGCGTTCCAGAGCCGGGCGAGCGGCAAGGACAAGGAGCGGGCAGCCGCCGCCACGAACCTGATGTACCAGCGCCCGCCGAAGGTCAGCCAGCGCATCTACAACGTCCCCGTCCCGGAGACCGCCACCCGCATCGCCTTCTACGAGTCGAACTCCTGGGAGAAGAGCACGATGTGGGTGCAGTTCCGCACCACGAACAAGCGGCTCTCCGCGTTCATGGACGACGTGGGGAGCGATCTCTCGGCGCTGCACAAGGACAAGGTCACCATCAGTGACCGCAAGGCCGCCGAGGTCGGCTGGCGTCTCGACGAGCCCGGGCACCGCTACCGGGGCGGTGTGCTCGAACAGTCCGGCAGCGAGCCCGACCTGGCGATCACCGTCGACACGACGTACAAGAAACGGCCCCGGGTCTACGTCGTCTCGACCACCCAGCCCTGACCGTGACCGGCTGGTGCCCGCCCGGTGTCCGCCCGGATCCACCGGTTCCGCTGGTTGCACCCGGGTTCGCCCGCCGCCGTCCGGTATCGGCCCCGTGCCGGTCCCGCCGGGCCTGGAAGCCCCGGTTCCGGCGCAGACCCGGTCGGCGGCCTCCCGTGCGCCGCTCGGTAGCGTGACCGCGTGAGAAGCGCCGCGTCCTGTCGGGGTGAGACGCACCGGGCCCGTGTGATCCGCCCCTGTTCCCCGTTCTGCCCGTACTCGCTGTACTCGCTGTACTCGAACACCTGCATGAGGTGACCCACGTGACCCCCGCCCAGACGCTGCAACACCGCACCGACGGCCCCGACGACGCCCCGGTCCTCGTTCTCGGACCGGCACTCGGTGCGACCTGGCACATGTGGGACCGGCAGATCCCGGAGCTCACCCGGCACTGGCGTGTGCTCCGCTTCGACCTCCCCGGCCACGGCGGCTCCCCGGCCTACTCCGCCGACTCCGCTGACACGCTCGCCGAACGCCTGCTCGCCACCCTCGACCAGCTCGGCGTCGACCGCTTCGGCTACGCCGGCTGCGACATCGGCGGCGCCATCGGCATGCGGCTCGCGCTGCTGGCCGCCCAGCGCGTCTCCTCGCTCGCGCTGATCTCCTCCTCGCCCCGCTACGACACCCCCGACAGCTGGCGCCAGCGCGGCGTCGTCGTCCGCACCAACGGGCTCGACCCCATCGCGCGGACCACCCCCGAGCGCTGGTTCACGCCCGCGTTCGCCGCCGCGCAGCCGGCCATCGTCGAGTGGGCCGTCCAGATGGTGCGCACCACCGACCCGGGCTGCTACATCGCCGCCTGCGAGGCCATGGCCTCCTTCGACGCCCAGCAGACGCTCGGCGGTGTCGGTGTGCCGACCCTGGTCGTGGCCGGGGCCGAGGACGAGACGACCCCGCCCGCCGAGGCCCGCGCCCTGGTGGCGGGCATACCCGACGCGCGGCTGGCCATCGTGCCGGGCGCCTCGCATCTGACGCCCGTCGAACAGCCCGGCGCGGTCACCGACCTGCTCATCCGGCACTTCACGACCTCCTGGCAGCAGTCGCCCGCCGGGCCGCCCGCGCCCGCGCCGGTCATCGCGCCCGTGCCCCAGCAGGCGTCCGCCGTCGCCGAACTGGAGTCCGCCGAGCGTGCCGCACTGCGCACCGACTCCTACGACACCGGCATGAAGGTGCGGCGCGAGGTCCTCGGCGACGCGCACGTGGACCGGGTGGGCGAGGAGACCGACGACTTCACCGCCGACTTCCAGCACCTCGCCACCCGGTACGCCTGGGGCGAGATCTGGACCCGCACCGGCATCGACCGGCGCACCCGCTCCGTCGTCACCCTCACCGCGCTCGCCGCCCGCGGCCACCACGAGGAGCTGGCCGCCCACACCCGCGCGGCCCTGCGCAACGGCCTCACCCCGGACGAGATCAAGGAGGTGCTGCTGCACACCGGGATCTACTGCGGGCTGCCGGCCGCGAACGCCGCCTTCACCGTCGCGCAGCGCGTCATCCGCGAGGAGACCACTCCGGAGGACCGCCGTGCGGCCCAGGAGGACAATGAGCCGCATGGGATCTGACGCGAACGCCACCCTCACCAAGAAGGGCCACTCCTGCGTACGCCTGGAGAAGGCCGGGCGCACCCTGGTCATCGACCCCGGCGGGTTCAGCGAGCCGGACGCCGCGCTGGGTGCCGACGCGCTGCTCGTCACCCACGAGCACGCCGACCACTTCGACGAGCTGCGGCTGCGCGCCGCCATGGAGGACAACCCGGCCGCGGAGATCTGGACGCTGCGCAGCGTCGCCGAGCAGATCTCGGGCGCGTTCCCGGGCCGGGTGCACACCGTCGGCGAGGGCGACACCTTCGAGGCCGCCGGGTTCGAGGTCGAGGTGCACGGCCAGCTGCACGCGGTGATCCACCCGGACATCCCGCGCATCACCAACGTCGGCTACGTCGTGGACGGCACGGTCTTCCACCCCGGGGACGCGCTCACCGTGCCCGCGCGCCCCGTGCACACGCTGCTGCTGCCGATGCACGCCCCGTGGAACAAGTTCTCCGAGGTCCTCGACTACGTGCGTGCCGTCGCGCCCGAGCAGGTCTACGACATCCACGACGGGCTGCTCAACGACAACGGCCTCGGTGTGCTCGGCCGGATGCTCGGCGAGGGCGGGCCCGGCACCGGCGGTGCGGTGCACACCCATCTGCCGCCCGGCGAGAGCGTCGTACCGGGGCGGTAGCCTGCGTTCTCCTGGGGGATGTCCCCCGCGACCCCCGAGGGAGAAGCCTTTTTCATGCGAATCGCCACCTGGAACATCAACTCGATCACCGCCCGGCTGCCGCGCCTGACGCAGTGGCTGGAGACCGCGCAGCCGGATGTGCTGTGCCTCCAGGAACTGAAGGTGTCCGAGGACGGCTTTCCGCGCGACGCGCTGGCCGCACTCGGCTACGAGTCGGTGGTGAACGCCGGCGGGCGGTGGAACGGCGTCGCCGTCCTCTCCCGCGTCGGCGTCGAGGACCCGGCCGTCGGTCTGCCCGACGCTCCGGCCTACGACGGCGTCGTGGAGGCCCGGGCCGCCGCCGCGACCTGCGGCGGGGTGCGTGTCTGGTCGCTGTACGTGCCCAACGGCCGGGAGGTCGGGCACCCGCACTACGACTACAAGCTGGAGTGGCTGGCGGCGCTCCGCGCCACCGTGGAGCAGCCCGCCGCCGGCAGCGCGCCGTTCGCGGTCCTCGGCGACTTCAACATCGCGCCGACCGACGAGGACGTGTGGGACATCGCCGAGTTCGACGGTGCCACGCACATCACCGAGCGGGAGCGTGAGGCGCTCTCGGCGCTGGAGTCCGCCGGGATGAAGGAGGTGCACCCGCGCCCCCTGAAGTACGACGTGGCGTTCACGTACTGGGACTACCGCCAGCTGTGCTTCCCCAAGAACAAGGGCATGCGGATCGACCTCGTCTACGGCAACTCCGCGTTCGCCTCCGCCGTGGGCGACGCCTATGTGGACCGCGAGGCCCGCAAGGGCAAGGGCGCCTCGGACCACGCGCCGGTCGTCGTCGATCTGGAGGTGTGAGCCGCACGGCCCGGCCCCGCGCGGGGCCGGGCCGTGGTGTCCCGCGGGCGCCGGGGTCAGTCGTCGCGGCCGGCGAGCACGCGCAGGTCGACGGAGTCGCCGAGGGCCCGCAGCCCGGTGTCACCGGGGTGCAGATGGTCGCCGGAGTCGTAGGCGGGCAGCATCCGCGCGGGCCGGGCCGGGTCCCGCAGCACCGCGTCGAAGTCGAGCACCGCGTCGAACGTGCCGCCGTTGTCCCGGATGAAGGCGTTGACGGCGGTGCGCCGTGCGTCCACCTCGGCCGTGCAGTCGTGGTAGCCCTCGCACGGCGTGATCGTCGCCACGATCACGCGCAGGCCGCGCTCCCTGGCGCGGGCCGCGATCGCCTTCATCCCGGCGACGACCTCACCGGGCGAGGCGCCCCAGCGCACATCGTTGATGCCCTCGAAGAGCACCATCGTCCGCGCGTTCGTCTGCCCGAACACGTCCCGCTCCAGCCGGTGCTCGGCGCTCACCCCGCCGGTGTCGGTGGAGACGCCGTCGCCGGGGTAGCGGTCGCTCACGACGCGGTTGGCGGAGATCCCGTGGTTGAGCACCCCGTAGCGGGGGATCCCGTCGTGGCCGTCCCGGGCCAGGATCCGGCGGGCCAGTACGTCGGGCCAGCGCCGGTCGGCGCCCTCGGTGGAGCGGACGCCGTCGGTGATCGAGTCGCCGAGCGTGACGACGGAGCCGGGGCCGCCGCGCACGTCCACCCCCGTCAGGAACGGCCACATCGTCAGCGAGCGGGTGAAGGCGGAGCCGTCCGTGTCGCCGGTGCGGTCGCCGCTGCCGGCCTCGCTCAGATACGAGCGCTGCTGTGCCTCGCTGTGCACCGGCGCCGCCCGCACCGGCTCCGGCAGATGGATGCTGACCAGCAGATCGGCGTCGGCCGGCACCCGCAGCCGTACCGGGTCGCTGACCGCCCGGGCCCCCGCCGGGATCCGGGTGCCGGCCCGGCCCCCGTCGAAGGTGAGCGGCGCCGGCCTGCCCACGGTCCGTGCGCCCTCGGCCCGTACGGCGACCGAGGCGTGGCCGATGCGCACGGGGAGGGAAGCGAAGGTGTTCTCCAGCCGGACACGGGCGGCGGGCCCGCCCACGGAGGTGTGCACGACCAGCCGCATCGTCTGGTCCCGCCACAGCCCGGTGCCGGTGTACCCGGCCGTGCTCGCCGACCAACTGCCGCTCCAGCCGCGCGCGTCCGGCCGGACGACGGCGTCGAAGACGTGCAGGTCGGCATGGTCGCCCGGGTCGGGCGGCAGCTGTACGGAGGCCACCTCGCGCCCGCGCTCCAGCGGCACGGTCACCACGTACAGCCGGGTCCGCTCCGCGGTCTGTGTGCCGTGGCCGTCGTTGAGGTGCGGCAGGGCGACGGCCTTGGTGCTGAGCGGGCCGCTGCGCCAGTCGCCCGCCGTGAGCGTGTACGGGCTGCGTCCCCCGTCGCGGTAGCGCACGGTGCCGGAGGCGGACAGCGGCTGTGCGGGGCCGTCCGGCGAGGTGGCCGCGACCAGCAGGGCCAGCGCGTCGCCCCGCCCGGTGAGCCGGAGGCGCTGGCCGTCGGCGCGGACGTTGTCGGGCCGGCCGGGGGAGCGGCGCGGCATGCGCAGCGTCGCACCGTCCACGTCGACGCGCCGGCCCGGGCCCCAGCCGGCGGCGCGGAGATCCTGTGCGGACAGGGAGCGCCCGGCGCCGTCGAAGTCGGCCGCGGCGGGGGCCGCGTCGTCGCTGATGCCCCGGTTGTCGAAGAGCCGCTCGATCGGGTGCGGCCGGTGCGCCGTATCCGCGGGGGGCGCTTGTCCGCGCGCGTGCGCCGTGGCAGCGGGCGCGGGCATCAGGACCGCCGCGACGGCCAGTACCGTCAGCACGGCCGCGACGGCCGGTGCCCCCGGCCCCGTACGTACGGCCTGCGGGAGCGGGACGGTGCGGGATCTCAGTCGTCTGTGCACGTGACTGCCCCTCTCGTGGGCTCTCGTGGACTCCAACACCCCCCAGTGCACCCCGGATTCGACCGGGAGGGGGTGACCCTGCGGTGGCCGGTGCGGAACGCGCGGGTGGCCGCCCGGTCAAGTGGGCCGGCCCGGCACAGCGCGCCCTGTGGTGCCCGGGCCCGCGCGAATGCCACGCTGATCCGTATGCACTTCCCCTTTCTGGACACCTGGCGCAGACGGCACCCGGACGAGGAAGAGGCCGAGCCGACCGACGCACTGTCCAGAGACCCGCAGGGCGCGGCGCAGCTCCTCTCCGAGTGCGATCTGCTGCGCGAGCACGCCCGCAGCGCCGGCGTCGAACTGGACGACTCCGCCGACTCGTTGGCCGCGCTGGACCAGCTGCTGCCCCGCTGGCGCGAGGACCCGGAGGTCACGCCCTGGCTCGGCAGCGACGCCGGCCTCTACCTGGGCACCGTGCTCGTGCGCACGGTGCCGGGGGCGCACTGGGCGCGCCGGACGGACGACCAGCCCGTGGTCCGGCTGGCCTCGGGGCGCGAGATCGACGTCCTGGACGTGGGCACCACCTGGGCGGAGAGCGGCTCCCCGGAGCTGTCCCAGACGTACGCGGAGGCCGGCGAGGGCTGAGACCGGCGGGCGGCGGCGCACGTCAACTCCCGTG
>NZ_BJMM01000091.1 GCF_006539165.1 Streptomyces cacaoi
ACCGGGGGCGAAGCCGCAAGAAGGAGACGAACCACCGGGCGAAAAGAAAGGAGGGGCGCCCCGGCCAAAAACCGAGAGCGCCCCACACACATCAGCCGCACGAGCAGCGAAGGCCCAAACCGAGACCGACCCGACCCGAGCCGAGTCCCAGACCGACACCGAGCCCAGATCAGGCCGGGCCAGGCCGAGCCCAGACCAGGCCGGGCCAGAGGGCCAGATCAGCGCGGACCAGACCGAAGCCGGACCAGGCCGGACCGGCCCGAGGTCAGCTCAGGCCGCCCCCGGACCTCAGAAGCCCATGGGATGCCACACGGTCTTGGTCTCCACGAAGGCCAACAACCGCCCGGTACCCGGCTCGGCCCCCCAGTCCTCTTCCCCGTCCCCCCGAACAACCCGCTTCAGATTCCCCGCAGCCAACTCCTCCAGCTCCCGAGCCAACTCCCCCTCGGCCCCGGCGAGATCGACCGCGTCGACGTCCTGGTGCGCGGCGAGCGGCCGCGCCAACTCCCCGGTGTCACCGGACAGCACGTTGACCACACCACCGGGCACATCCGAGGTGGCCAGCACCTCGGCGAGGGACAGCGCGGGCAGCGGCGCCTCCCGCGACGCGACGACCACCGCGGTGTTGCCCGTGACGAGCACGGGCGCCAGCACCGAGACCAGGCCCAGCAGCGAGCACCGCTGCGGAGCCAGCACGGCCACCACACCGGTCGGTTCGGGCGTGGAGAGGTTGAAGTACGGCCCCGCGACGGGGTTCGCGCTGCCCGCGATCTGGGCCACCTTGTCGGACCAGCCCGCGTACCAGACCCAGCGGTCGATGGCGGCGTCGGTCCTGGCCAGCGCCTCGTCCCGGGCGAGCCCCTCGGCTGCGGCCACCTCGGCGGCGAACTGCTCGCGGCGGCCCTCCAGCATCTCCGCGACGCGGTAGAGCACCTGGCCCCGGTTGTAGGCGGTCGCGCCGGACCAGCCGCCGAACGCCTTCCGGGCGGCGACGACCGCGTCCCGCGCGTCCTTGCGGGAGGCCAGTGGCGCGTTCGCCGGCCATCCGTCCGGGCCGGCCGCACCGGCGGCCGATGCCGCTGTGGTCACCTCGTACACCCTGCCGCTCTCGCTCCGGGGGAACTTGCCCCCGATGTACAGCTTGTAGGTCTTCAGGACACCGAGCCGGGTCCCCTGTGCCGCCGTCATCGCTTCACGCTCGCCTTCTCGTCGGCCTTCCCGGACCGTGCACCGTCGGCCTTCCCGGACCGTGCACCGTCGGCCTTCCCGGCCCGTGCACCGGCGGCCTTACCGCCCCGGGTCCCGGCAGCCTTGCCGCCGCCCCGGCCCCCGGCAGCCTTACCGTGCCCCTCGCCGGGCCCGCCCCCCGGCTCACCGGCCCGGCCGCCCCCGGCCAGATACGGCTCCAGCCCGTGGCGTCCCCCCTCGCGGCCGAAGCCGGATTCCTTGTAGCCGCCGAACGGCGAGGTCGGGTCGAACTTGTTGAAGGTGTTGGCCCACACCACGCCGGCCCGCAGCTGGTCGGCGAGCTTCAGGATGCGGGAGCCCTTCTCCGTCCAGATACCGGCCGAGAGCCCGTAGGGCGTGTTGTTGGCCTTGGCCACGGCCTCGTCGGGGGTGCGGAAGGTGAGCACCGACAGAACGGGCCCGAAGATCTCCTCGCGGGCGATGCGGTGTGCCTGGGTGACGCCGGTGAACAGGGTCGGCGCGAACCAGTAGCCGGAGGTGGGCAGTTCGCAGGCCGGGGACCAGCGTTCGGCGCCCTCCGCCTCGCCGGCCGCGGCGAGTTCGGTGATCCGGTCGAGCTGTTCGGCGGAGTTGATGGCGCCGACGTCGGTGTTCTTGTCCAGCGGGTCACCGACGCGCAGGGTGGCGAGCCGCCGCTTGAGCGCGTCCAGCAGCTCGTCGTGCACGGACTCCTGGACGAGCAGCCGCGAACCGGCGCAGCACACCTGGCCCTGGTTGAAGAAGATGCCGTTGACGATGCCTTCGACGGCCTGGTCGAGCGGGGCGTCGTCGAAGACGATGTTGGCGCCCTTGCCGCCCAGCTCCAGGGTGAGCCGCTTGGACGTGCCGGCGACGGTGCGGGCGATCTCCTTGCCGACGGCGGTCGACCCGGTGAAGGCGACCTTGTCCACGTCCGGGTGCCCGACGAGCGCGGCGCCGGTCGCGCCGTCCCCGGTGACGATGTTGACGACGCCGCGGGGGAGCCCGGCCCGGCGGCAGATGTCGGCGAAGAACAGCGCGGAAAGCGGCGTCGTCTCGGCGGGCTTGAGCACGACGGTGTTGCCGGTGGCGAGCGCGGGCGCCACCTTCCAGGCGAGCATCAGCAGCGGGAAGTTCCACGGGATGACCTGGGCGGCCACGCCCACTGGGCGGGGGTCGGGGCCGAAGCCGGCGTAGGCGAGCTTGTCGGCCCAGCCCGCGTAGTAGAAGAAGTGCGCGGCCACCAGCGGCAGATCGGCGTCCCGGGTCTCCCGGATGGGCTTGCCGTTGTCGAGGGTCTCCAGGACGGCCAGCTCGCGGGAGCGTTCCTGGATGATCCGGGCGATCCGGAACAGGTATTTGGCGCGTTCGGCGCCGGGCAGCGCGGACCAGGGGGTGAACGCCCGGCGTGCGGCCCGCACGGCGCGGTCGACGTCCTCCTCGTGCGCCTGGGTGTACTCGGCGAGGACCTCCTCGGTGGCGGGTGCCAGGGTCTTGCGCAGATCCTGGCCCGTGCCCTCGGTGAACTCGCCGTCGATGAACAGCCCGTAGGAGGGCGCGAGATCGACGACCGCGCGGGATTCGGGCGCGGGGGCGTACTCGAATGCTGTGGGAGCCATGCGTCAGTCCACCGTTACGTAGTCGGGGCCGGAGTAGCGGCCGGTCGCGAGCTTCTGACGCTGCATCAGCAGATCGCCCAGCAGGCTGGAGGCGCCGAAGCGGAACCAGTCGGGGCTCAGCCAGTCCTCGCCGAGCGTCTCGTTCACCATGACCAGGTACTTGACGGCGTCCTTGGCGGTACGGATGCCGCCGGCCGGTTTGACGCCGACCTGCCGCCCGGTGGCGGCCCGGAAGTCGCGGACGGCCTCCAGCATGAGCAGGGTGCCCGGCGGGGTGGCGTTGACGGCGACCTTGCCGGTGGAGGTCTTGATGAAGTCGGCGCCGGCCAGCATCGCCAGCCAGGAGGCGCGGCGGATGTTGTCGTAGGTGGCCAGCTCGCCGTTCTCGAAGATCACCTTGAGATGTGCCGTACCGCACTCCGCCTTGACCTGCTGGATCTCCTCGTACACCTGGAGATAGCGGCCGGCGAGGAAGGCGCCGCGGTCGATCACCATGTCGATCTCGTCGGCGCCGGCGGCCACGGCCGCGCGGGTGTCGGCGAGTTTGACGTCCAGGGCGGCCCGGCCGGCGGGGAAGGCGGTGGCGACCGACGCCACATGGATCCCGGGGGCACCGGCGTCGGCGAGGGCCTGCTTGGCCGTCGCCACCATGTCGGGGTAGACGCAGATCGCGGCCACCCGGGGGGCCGTGCGGTCCGTCGGGTCGGGGGCGGCGCCCTTGGCACACAGGGCGCGTACCTTGCCGGGGGTGTCGGCGCCCTCCAGCGTCGTCAGGTCGATCATCGAGATCGCCAGATCGAGGGCGTACGCCTTGGCTGTCGTCTTGATGGAACGGGTTCCCAGGGTGGCGGCCCGGGCCTCCAGCCCGACCGCGTCGACTCCGGGCAGCCCGTGGAGCAGGCGGCGGAGAGCGGCGTCGGAGGTCGGCCGGCCGGTGGGATCACCGGTCCTCGCCTCGGTCACTGCGTCGGGACTGGCCGCATCGGTAGGCATGGTCACCACAGCACCATATCTACGCGCGTAGCGGCGTGTCATCCCCCGGAACGGCAACCGTCCCGGTCCCGTTGCGGGCGGTCCCGGGGGCGTCGCCGGGGGAGTGCGCCGGGTCGTTGTGCGGCGATTCGCCGTGCGACGAGGCCGTCATGCGACGGGTTGTCGTGCGACGAGTTGTCGTGCGACGAGTTGTCGTGCGACGGGTTGTCGTGCAACGGGGCCGTCGTGCGGCGGCAGGACCCGGCGGGTGCGGCAGGGCGTGCCCGACCGGCGTGGTACGGGCGCTACTTGCGGGTGGCGTCGGTCACCGTGACCTGGTAACCGAGCAGTTCGATCTTTCCGCGCGCCGGGACGAGGGCCGAGAACTGGTGCAGCCGGTGAATGGTGAACCCCTTGGCGGCCTTCTTGCCCACGAACGGGTACATCTCCCGGTCCGGCGTCATGGTCATACCAGCGGAAGCGACCTGCTGGTGCTGGTCGATCGCGGTGTTGAAGACGACGAAGGTGCCGCGGTCGCGGGTCTCCAGCGCGTACACCTTGTCCGTGGCGGAGTCCTTGTTCTTGCCCTGCGAGAACGTCGCGCTGGCGTGCTGGCCCAGCTTCTCCTCCACGCCCTGCGCCGCGTCGTGCACCGAGCGCGCCGTCTTGGTGTCCGCGAACGCCGACGACTCCAGCGGGCTGCGCAGCGTGTACAGATCGGCCAGTACGCCGGGCAGTTCGTCGGGCGACTTCACCCGGTGCCTGCTGCTGTCCGACGGTACGGCCCGGGCGAAACCGTGCTTGTCCTCGGCGAACCGGAGGGGGCCCTCCTTCTTGTCGTCGCCGGCCGGAGCGGCGGTCACGCTCGCCATGTTGTGCCAGCTGCGGCTGCCCTTCTCCCGGTCGAAGACGAGCAGTTGGCGCTCGCCGTCCGCGGGGCCGCCCTTCGGGCGCGCCGTCACCGCGAACCAGGTGGCCCGGCCCTTGCGCGGAATGAGGAACTCGCGGTCGACGTAGTCGTCGGGGGCGGCGCTCTCCTTGCGTTCCGCCGCGGTCATATGGGGGTGGTGCGCGTACTGCGCCCGGCCGCGCTCCAGCTGACCGCCGCCCTCGACCGTCGCCAGCAGCTTGCCGTCCCGCTTCGCGTCCGCCTCCTTGGCGACCGAGACATATCTGTCGACGATCTTCTCCGCCTGCGTCTCCGTCACCACGCCCTGCGGGGCCTTCACCTTGTCGTCGTCCCCGCTTCCGAAGGACAGGCCGCAGCCGCTGAGCAGTACGGCCGTCGAGGCGAGCCCGGCCACGCCCGCGACCCGCCTCCGGCCCGCTCTTCGCCGGGCGCTCCGCGCCGCCCCCGTTCCGTGCCCCTGCGCACTCCTGTCCCAACGCCGCATCGCCTGCGCTCCGTTCGTGTGCTCGCTCGTCGACGGCCGACCTCGCGACCGTGATTACGTTCGGTGCCGGGGGTCACACTAGATGCGACATCGCCAGGGAGAGCCGTGTTGTCCAAGTGGTTACTGTGACGTGTGCCACGTGTGACCGTGCGACGGCATGTCTCCTTCCCCGGGCCCTTCCCCAGGGCATATGCGCCGGTCGGCGGCTCGCTCAGGCTCCGGACCGGCCCGGGGGCAGCGCCCGACCGGGGCATCGATGCCGTACTGCAACGTGCGGCCGGGCCCGCCCGGCGGACGGTCCGGCACAATCGGTCGCATGACGAGCGAGGACAGGAACGACAGCGCCGGAACCGGGAGCTCCGGCCCCGGCGAAGCGCCCGGCCCGGGAGGCGCGCCGGACCCCGGGCCCCCGCAGCCGCAGGAGTTCCCCGACCGCGTCTACCGCTCACCGGCCGCCATGGCCGGCGGCATCCTCCTGCTCGCCATCGGCCTGTGGCTCACGCTCGACGCCGCCTTCGGCGGAACCGGCAGCACGCCCTGGTTCGCCCTCGCCGGACTCCTGTTCGCCGCGCCGCTCGTCGTCGCCTTCACCCTGCGTCCCGCGGTCTTCGCGGGGGAGCGGCGGCTGCGGGTACGCAACCCGTTCCGCACCATCGAGATCCCCTGGGGCCGGGTGGCGACCGTGCGCTCCGGCTACTCCAGCGAAGTCCTCACCGACGGTGCGAAGTACCAGCTGTGGTCCATCCCCGTCTCGCTGCGCGCCCGCAAGAAGGCGGCCCGCCACAACGAACGTGTCGCCGCCGGCAAGCCGCCCGCCACCCCCGGCCTCGGAGGGATGTTCGGCAGCCGTCAGATGCCCAACCTCGACCCGGGCACCACCGAACTGTCCGAGAAGCGCGCCCCTTCCGACCAGTCCATCGACGAGCTGCGGGAACTCCAGCAGACGCACGGGGAGAAGGCCGAGGCACAGGGCGAGATCACCGTCCGCTGGTCCTTCGAGATCCTCGCACCGACCGCCGCCGGCGCCGTCCTCCTGGCCATCCTCCTGGCCGTCGGCTGAACGGTACGGCCCGCGGCTGACCGTACGGCCCGCGGCTGACGGTACGGCTTCGCCGACCCTCGGCTGACGGCCCCGGGCCCCGGCCCTCGGCCGATGACACGGCCTTCCCGGCTGTCGGCCACCGATACGTCCCCGCCGGTCAGGCCAACGGCTGACGGCAGAGCCGGACGGACCCGAGGGGCTCCGCGCCGCCCGGCCCGCGGCTCAACCCACCGCGCGGAGCAGCTCCGCCCGCTCCTCGGACGTCAGCTCCACCCCGAAGGTCTCCGCCAGCACGCCCGGCAGCTCCTCCGGCCGGACACTCCGCTTCTCGGCCGGTGCGCCGGCGCCCGCCGGAGTGGTCGTCCAGGTGAAGCCGTCCAGCTGGTCCGTCCGGTCCGGGCGGATGCGCTGGACGAACGGGCGGCGGTTGAACGGGGAGTGCTCGCTCGTCGCGATGAAGTGGTTGCCCACCGCGTAGTCGACCGGATACTGCGGGACGAGTGTGAAGGTGTGCCGCTGGAGCCAGCCGCCGTCCGGCCCGGGCTGGAGCAGCGCCCAGCCGTCCGCGCCCGGCGTGACCTCCCCGTGCCACAGCCGGAACGGCCAGCCCTCCGTGTGCGTCTCGCCCTCCACCAGCTCCAGCGGAGCCAGCGGGCTCGGGCCGAATCCGACATCGCTCAGCCACCGGCGGCCGTCGATCTCGACGAGCAGCATCGCGTGCGTCGCGGGAAGGATCTTCGGTGCGCCGAGCTGCACCCGCCCCGACAGGGCCGTGAGCCGGAAACCGAGGCTCTCCAGCGCCGCCGCGTACAGCGTGACGTGCTCGTAGCAGTAGCCCCCGCGGTTCCGGCGCACCATCTTGGACTGCACCGACTCCAGGTCGAGCGGGACCGAACGGTACAGAAAGCTGTCCAGGTTGTCCCAGCGGAGCGACAGCACATGCGCCCGGTGCAGCGCGTGCAGCGCCTCCGCCGTCGGCGCCCGCTCGCCCTCGTACCCGAGACGGGCCAGATACCCGTCCAGGTCGAACGCCTCACTGCTCCACATGCTCCGCCTCCGTCACACCCGTACGACCAACCCGGACAACCCCGCTCCCCGGCCCGCCTATTCCACCCACGGCACCACGGGCCGGGCGGCGCCCACCCCATGGCGACGCCTCCGACCCGTGCGCGGTTGCGCCGGGTGCTTCTAGACTCACTGGCCGTCGCAAGGAACGGAGACCACGGAAACCTGCGGCGGTACGACAACGGGAGGGACACGGGGTGACCGCACCGAAGGCCGACCGCGCCCTGTCCTGGACGGCCGCGGCGGCGATGCCCTTCGTCCTCGTCCTGTCCTTGGCCGCATGCGGCGCGGCGGACTCCTCCTCCGGCGGTGACCGCGTTCCGTCCTCGGGCACCGAGAGGCAGTCGGAGGCCGACGAGCAGACCAAGAAGGTGTCGAGCGGGATTCTGGATCTGATTCCGGTGAAGGGAGAGGTGTCCGAGCCGGGGCCCGGTGTGGTGCCGTGTGAGGGCAAGGACCGGGAGAAGTTCTTTCGGCTGCTGCACACGTGGAGTGTGACGCCCGAGGCGAAGGACCGGTCGAAGCTGGCGGGGGCGATGGAGAGTCTCAGGGAGTCGTTGCCGAAGCATGGTTGGGAGGTCAAGTCGTTCGCGCGGGACAGTAGTCGGAACCGGAATCTCGCGCTGGTCGCGGATCATGACAAGAAGAAGTTCAGCGTCAACATCGTGCATTACGCGAAGGACGATCCGCCGAAGTTGACGGTGCGGGTGATCACCGGGTGCTATCAGGTGCCCGAGGGGGAGAAGGTCGATCATTACTGAACGGGCCCTGCCCAAAACGCTGTTGGTGCCGCGCCGGGTACCTTTCGTCGGGCGGAGGCGTTCCGGCGGCCCTGCGGCCGTCGCGCGCGTCATTCCGCTGACTGCGGCCCTCGTCGTCGCTGTGACGGGCTGTTCCGGCGCGGCGGGGAGCAGCAGGACGGGGGAGATCCCGGTACGGGACGTCAAGGCGGCGCGGTCGGATGCGAGGGAGCTGTCCAGCCAGTTGCTCGACCTTCTCGGGCTGCATGGAAAGGTCACGGAGAACGGGCCCGGTGTGGGGGTGTGCGAGGGGGGGATTCGTCCAAGTACTTCACGATCCACCACCCGTGGAGTGTGTACAAGGCGCCTGTGCCCGAGATGAAGCAGGCAATGGAGAATCTAAAAGAACAGTTGCCTGAGCACGGTTGGAAGCTCGTCGGTTACGGGCCGGACAAGAGCAGGTCGAAGAGTCTAACGCTGCAAGCTGATTCCACTAGGAAGAAGTTTTCGGTGAAGGTCAAGTTGTGGGAGGAGCCGGAGGGGAGTAAAGCGCCCTCAATGATTCATGTCACGCTGATGTCCACCTGTTTCCGTGCCCCCAAGGGGCAGGACGTCACGGGCGAGTACTGAGAATCGAGGCGGGGCCGGCGGGCCCGGGCGGTACGGCTGAGAAGCGAACAGGGGGGATGTGCGCAGTGAGGGCTGAGTGTTGCCCGGCGCGGACGGCTGCGGTGGCGGTTTCCGTGGCCGTCGTCGTGTCCCTGGCCGGGTGCGGTACGGAGGACGACCGGGTTCCCTTCGCGGGGACGCGCGAGCAATCCGACGCCGACGAGCAGACCAAGAAGGTGTCGAGCGGGATTCTCGATCTCATCCCTGTGCAGGGAAAGGTGTCCGAGCCCGGGCCCAGGTCGGCGGAGTGCGGGGGCGGAAAGGATCCGCACAAGTATTTCCGGATGCTGCATACCTGGAGTATGACGCCCGAGGCGAAGGATCGGCCGAAGCTGGCGGAGGCGATGAAGGGCCTCAAGAAGTCGTTGCCGGAGCGCGGTTGGGAGGTCGAGTCGTTCGCGCGGGACAGCAGTCGGAACCGGAATCTCGCGCTGGTCGCGGACCACGACAAGAAGAAGTTCAGCATCAACGTCACGCACAATGCGAAAGACGATCCGCCGCACCTCGTCGTGAGCGTGATCTCGGGGTGTTATCGGGTTCCTGAAGGCGAGACCGTCGACTTCTACTGACGTGGGCCCGTCGGTTTCTCGTGATGTCGCGGAAGGTGAGGGCGGGGCGGGGCGGGCCGGTCGGTGGGGCGTATGCGTCTGCGGCCCCGCACACACAGACGCGTATGCGGGGCCGCAGGCGGGTGGTGGGGGCGGTCAGAGGCCCGAGGCGGTGTGGAGGTCCTGTTTGATGTGGGTGAGGACGGTTGCGGCGCGGTCGCGGGCGGGGGTCAGGCCGCACGGTTCGGTGACGGGCGCGACGACCTCCAGGTAGCACTTCAGCTTGGGTTCGGTGCCGCTGGGGCGGACGATGACGCGGCCGGAGGCGACGCCGGTGTCCGGGTCGCCGGACAGGTGGTAGCGCAGCCCGTCGGTGGGCGGCAGGGTGTCGGTGCCGTGGGTGAGGTCCTCGATGGCGGAGACGGTGAGGCCGCCGAGTGCGGTGGGCGGCTGTGAGCGGAGCCGGACCATCGCCGAGGAGATGAGCGAGAGGTCCTCGACGCGGACGGACAGCTGGTCGGTGGCGTGGACGCCGTACTCGGTGTCGAGGTCGTCGAGCAGGTCGGTGAGCGTGCGGCCGGACTGCTTCAGTTCGGCGGCGAGTTCGGCGATGAGCAGGGCCGCGGTGATGCCGTCCTTGTCGCGTACCCCCTGCGGGTCGACGCAGTAGCCGAGGGCTTCCTCGTAGCCGTAGCGCAGCTCGTCGACGCGGGCGAGCCATTTGAAGCCGGTGAGCGTCTCGGCGTACGGCAGCCCCGCGGCCCCGGCGATGCGGGAGAGCAGCGAGGAGGAGACGATCGTCGTCGCGAACGTGCCCCGGGCGTGCTTGTGGATCAGATGGGTGGCCAGCAGCGCGCCCACCTGGTCGCCGCGCAGCATCCGCCAGCCGCTCGCGGCGTCCGGGTCGGGCACGGCGACGGCGCAGCGGTCGGCGTCCGGGTCGTTGGCGACGACGAGGTCGGGTCGGCGGCCGGTGTCGGCGGCGTGCCGCCGGGCCGTCGCGAAGGCGAGGTCCATCGCGCCGGGCTCTTCCGGGTTGGGGAAGGCGACGGTGGGGAAGTCCGGGTCGGGCTCGGCCTGTTCGGGCACGGCGACGGGGGTGGGGAAGCCGGCGCGCTCGAAGGCGAGGCGGGCGGTCTCGGCGCCGACGCCGTGCAGGGCGGTGTGCACGATCTCGACGTCCCGGGGCGCGCCCTCGGTGAGGACGGCGCCGCTGCGGGCGAGGTAGGCGTCGACGAGGGACTCGTCGAGCACGTCCCAGCCGCTCTCCGGGAGCGGAACGCCCGCGAGCGGGCCGACGGCGGCGATCCGGGCGGCGATGTCGCTGTCGGCGGGCGGCACGATCTGGAGGCCGTCGCCCAGGTAGACCTTGTAGCCGTTGTCGCGGGGCGGGTTGTGGCTGGCCGTCACCATGACGCCGGCCGCGGCGCCCAGGTGCCGTACGGCGTAGGCGAGCACCGGCGTCGGCAGGGGCCGCGGCAGCACGGCGGCGCGCAGCCCGGCGCCGGTGACGACGGCCGCGGTGTCCCGCGCGAAGTCCGCGCTCTTGTACCGCGCGTCGTATCCGACGACGACGAGCGGCGCCGCGCCGGCCGCCGCCCGGTGTGCGCCGGGGCCCGTCTCCACGCCGCCGGCGGGGGAACCGGAACCGTCCGTGCCGTGCTCGCGCAGATACGCGGCCAGTCCGGCGGCGGCGCGGATGACGACGGCGCGGTTCATCCGCATCGGACCGGCACCCAGCTCCCCGCGCAGGCCCGCGGTGCCGAACTGGAGTGTGCCGCCGAAGCGGTCGCGCAGCTCCGCCACGGGGCTCTGCCCGCCGTCCCGGCTCCCGCCCGCCGCGCCTTCGACCTCGGCGAGGAGCCGGGCCAGCTCCTCGCGGGTGTCCGGGTCGGGGTCCTCGGCGAGCCAGGTGCGGGCGCGGGCGAGCAGCGCCTCGTCGCTCTCGGCCGGGGCGCCCTGCTCGCCCTGCGGGGCCGGGGCGGCGGGCGTGCCGGTGGGTCCGCCGGGGGCCGCGGCCGCCGCGTCCGTCAGATCGGTCAGCTCGTCGCGCACGGTTCTTCTCCTGCCCGCCCGTCCGCCCGTCGCCCCGCCCACCGCCCCGTGTGTCCGGGGAATGGCGCTGTGGAGGTTCGGGGGGATCGGGCGCGGGCTGTGCTGTGGGTGTGTGGGAGCCGCGGTCGCCGCCCCGGCGCCGCGGGGTCGGGCGACGGGGGCGCGGCCGGTCGTGGATCGTGTGTCACCGGGTCTCCCGGGACGGGGGTGCCGGAACCTCCCGGGGGCGTTCCGGCGGGTCTCCTGTCGCGGGACGGGGGTGCCGGGTGTCCTGTCGCCAGGGCCGGGCGCCCGGGTGCCCTGTCGCCGGGGCCGGGTCGTCCGGGTGTCCTGTTGCCAGGATCGGGGCTCAGAGCCGGTCCAGCACCCGGGCGAGGAGGGTGCCCATCCGGCTGGCCGAGTCGCGGCCCGCCTGGAGGACCTCCTCGTGGTTGAGCGGTTCCCCGGTCATCCCCGCGGCGAGGTTGGTGACGAGCGAGACACCGAGCACCTCGGCGCCCGCCTCCCGTGCGGCGATGGCCTCCAGGACGGTGGACATCCCGACGAGGTCGCCGCCTATGGTGCGGATGTAGTTGATCTCCGCCGGGGTCTCGTAGTGCGGGCCGGGCAGCTGGACGTAGACGCCTTCCTCCAGCGTCGGGTCGACCTCCTGGCACAGCGCGCGCAGCCGGGGCGAGTACAGGTCCGTCAGGTCGACGAAGTTCGCGCCGACGACGGGCGAGGTCGCGGTCAGATTGATGTGGTCGCTGATCAGGACGGGCTGCCCGGGGCGCATGCCCTCGCGCAGGCCGCCGCAGCCGTTGGTGAGGACGACGGTCTTGCAGCCCGCCGCCACGGCGGTACGCACCCCGTGCGCGACGGGGGCGACACCGCGCCCCTCGTAGTAGTGGGTGCGGCCGAGGAAGACGAGGGCGCGCTTGTCGCCGACACGGTAGGAGCGGATGCGGCCCGCGTGGCCGGCGACGGCGGGGGGCGGGAAGCCGGGCAGTTCGGTGACGGCGAACTCGTGCTCGGGCTCACCGAGCGCGTCGGCCGCGGGTACCCAGCCCGAGCCCATCACCAGGGCCACGTCATGGCTTTCGGCGCCGGTCAGCTCGCGCAGACGCGCGGCGGCCTCCTCGGCGAAACGGTAGGGGTCGTCGGGCGCGTGTGTCGTGGCTGTTGCGTTCACGCGACGAGGGTAGCCCTTTCGGGCCTACGCGCGTAGACGCCGGGGGGAAACCGCTCCCATTCCGGAGGAAAACACGGTCGCGGCCCCGCCCGTCGAGGACGGTCCTGTACTTTCCGCCCTCGCCTTCCGCCCTCGTCAGTCCTCACCTGCTGCCCTCGCCCTCCGTCTCCCGGGGGCTCAGGTCCGCCCCGTGGACGGGGTCAGCAGGGGCGTTTGCGCAGCTCCATGACGTAGTCGTGGGGGGCTCCGGCCGACTCGGCGGCGTCGGCGATCTCCCCGAGGTACCGGGCCGAGGGCAGACCGCCCTCGTACCCGTCCAGGACGTGGCACCAGGCGGCCTCGTCCCCGTCGAGCGTGTGCACGCGGATCCGGGCGCGGCGGTAGATGCCGAGGCCGACGCCTTCCCACCGGTCCAGCAGGGCCTCGTCCATGGGGGCGATGTCGTACAGCGCGACGAAGACCTGGGCGGGCGGGGCGCCGTCGGGGCCCTGCGGGGAGGGGCCGTCCTCGACGATCGTCACCAGCGCGGAGTCCCAGCCCGAGCCTCCCGAGCCCTCCGGGCCTCCCGCCTCGTCCGGGGTGTGTCCCCAGCTCTCCTGTCCGAAGGTGAGCCGCCAGCCGGAGAGCCAGCCGGTGCCGCGCATCGGGGAGTGCGGGGCCCTGCGGGCCATCAGTCTGGCGTCGAGGTTGCCGGCGTATGCGGCGTAGAGCGACATGGCGAGAGCGTACGCCCGGTGGGGGCTTGCTCCTTTGTCCGCTGCCTTTGCGCTTCGCTTCGTGTGGGGTGGTTCGGTGTGCCTCTGCACTGGGCTGTGCTTCTGCCCCGGTGCGGCTCTGTTTCGTGGCTCTGCCTCTGCCTCTGCCTCTGCCTCCGGCCTCGGGGCTCGCTTCTGCCCTCGGGGCTCGCCTCCGCTTCGGGTTCGCCTCTGTTGCTGGGGGCTCGCGTCCTTGGCTTCGCTCCCTGT
>NZ_BJMM01000092.1 GCF_006539165.1 Streptomyces cacaoi
AGGCGGGCAGGCAGCTGGTGGGGTATGTGGTGCCGGCTGCGGGGGAGGGGCCGGAGGGGCGGCTGGAGGGCGCTGCGGTGCGCGGCGAGCTGGCGGCGCGGTTGCCGGACTACATGGTTCCGGCGGTGGTGATGGTCGTGGCGGACTTCCCGCTGACCGTCAACGGAAAGCTGGACAAACGGGCGCTGCCCGAGCCGGAGTTCACCGGCGGCGTGTACCGGGCGCCGTCGTCACCGGACGAGGAGATCCTCGCCGCGCTCTTCGCCAGGGTGCTCGGCCTGCCCCGCGTCGGGGTGGACGACTCGTTCTTCGACCTCGGCGGCAACTCGCTCTCCGCGATGCGGGTGATAGCCGCCGTACGGGAGACGTTCGACTCCGCGATCGGCGTCCGGGCCCTGCTGGAGGCGCCGACGGTCCGCGGGCTCGGCCGGCAGCTGCACAGCTGGTCCGACGCCGACGAGATCACCGAACTGGCACGGCTGACGCAGGGCCCGGGCGAACCGCTGTTCTGCGTCCATCCCGGCGGCGGCGTCGGCTGGTCCTACCGCGCTCTCGGCACCGTCCTCAAGCGCCCGGTCGTCGGCATCCAGCAGACCACCGGGACGGACGAACGCCCGGGCAGCGTACGGGAGATGGCCGAGCACTACGCCGACCTCGTGCAGTCGGTGCAGCGCGAGGGCCCCTACGATCTGCTCGGCTGGTCCTTCGGCGGCCTCGTCGCCCACCAGGTGGCGGTCGCGCTGGAGCGCCGGGGCGCGCGGGTGCGCCGTCTGGTGCTGCTGGACGCGGCCATCGCGGGCCCCGGCGTGGACCGCTCGGCCGAGGAGGAGTTCGACGAGGCGGACGTGCTGCGGTACTTCGTCTCCCGGCAGGCCGAACAGCCGGAGCAGGCCGAACGGGCGGAGCAGGCAGAGCAGGCGCGGCAGCCGGAGCCGGGGGAGCAGGCCGGGCAGGCCGGGGAGGCCGGGGAGACCGGGCAGGCCGGGCAGGTGGCCGGCGACGGGATCGTGGAGCGGGTCGGGAGCCGGGTGGCCACCGGCGCGGTCGTACCACCGGCCTGGCTGATCCGCCACGTCGTGCACAACCTCCGGTTCAACACCCGGCTGTGGCACGGCCATACGCCCGCGGTCTTCTCCGGTGACGCCGTGGTGTTCAAGGCGGCGGCGACGCGGATGGACGCCGGATACTCCGACGACTGGACGCCCTTCGTCGCCGGCTCGGTCGAGGAGCACACGGTCGACTGCGCCCACAACGACATCCTGAGCCCCGCCGTGCTGGACACCTACGGCGACCGGCTGAAGGCGGCGATGGACCCGATGGACCCGATGGACCGGATGAGGACGACGGACCCGACGCACACGACGGACTCGACGAGTCCGATGAACCCGATGGACGCAAACGGACGCGGTTTCCGCCCGAGTGGACGGTGAGTAGAGATGAACCCGCAGATGGTTTCCACCATTTCCGCCTTCTGGGAGCGCGCTCTCGGCGTGGACGGCCTGACGCCCGAGGAGAACTTCTTCGACCTCGGCGGGGACTCCCTGGTCGCGGCGAAGATCCTCGCCCTGATACAGCGGGAGTACGGCATCGAGGCGGAGCTGCGCCTGATCTTCGACAACCCGACCATCGAGGAGTTCGTGGACGCGGTCGGCGAGGAGCTGGCCGCGGCGCCGCAGCGGGGGGCCGGTGCATGACCGCGCGCGAGCACCTCTCGCTGTGGGGCGGCCCGACGAAACCGGAGTGCTTCCTCGCGGAGTTCCGCCGGCACGTCGCGGCCGCCCCGGACCGCACCGCCGTCGTCGACGCCGGCCGCCGGTACACCTACCGCGAGCTGGCGGCCCGGGCGCGGCACGTGGCGGCGGAGCTGGCGGCCGCCGGTGTGGCCACCGGCGACCGGGTCGCGGTCTCGCTGCCGCGCGGCGCGGCGGCCGTCACCGCACTGCTGGGGGTGATGCTGCGCGGCGCCGCCTACGTCCCGCTGGACCCCGAATACCCCACCGAGCGCCTCCAGTTCATGATCGACGACTGTGCGCCGCGCGCCGTGATCGCCACCGAGGACACCGAGGTGCGCTACAGCGGCCCGGTGCTGCGGGCCGGTGAACCGCCCGCCGCCGGAAGCGGGGACGAGGCCGCGGCCGGCCCCGGGGACGCGACGGGCGGCGGGAACGACGGCGGGGCGCACGGCAGGCCCGGCGAGCCGGCCGGGGCCTCGTGCGATCCGGTGCTGCCGGTGTACGTCATCTACACCTCCGGCTCGACCGGGTGGCCCAAGGGCGTGGCACTGACCCACCGGTGCGTGGACACGATGGTCGACTGGCAGGTCTCCCACTCCCCGCGCCCCGATCTGCGGACCGCCCAGTTCGCCCCGCTCAACTTCGACGTGTCCTTCCAGGAGATCCTCGGCACGCTGTGCGGCGGCGGCACGCTGGTGATCATGCCGGAGGAGCTGCGGCGCGAGCCGGGACGGCTGCTGCACTGGCTGGCCGAGCACCGCATCGAGCGGCTGTTCGTCCCGTTCGTCGCGCTCCAGATGCTGGCCGTGACGGCCCGCGCCGACACCCTCGCCGCGCTGTCCCTGGTCGAGGTGAACACGGCCGGCGAGCAGATGGTCTGCTCCCAGGACATCCGCGCGATGTTCACCGCGCTGCCGGGCTGCCGGCTCGTCAACCACTACGGGCAGAGCGAGTCCGCCATGGTCACCTCGCACGTGCTGGAGCCCGATCCGGCGGACTGGCCCCATCTGCCGCCGATCGGGGTGCCGCTGCCCGGCTGCGAGGTGCTCGTCGACCCCGAGGACCCGGAGCACCCGCACATCGGGGAACTCCTGGTGGCCGGCCACCCCCTCTCCGAGGGCTATCTGGGCCGGCCCGAGCTGACCGCCCGGCGCTACACCACCATCCCGCGCTCGCCGGCCGGACACACCCGGGCCTTTCGCACCGGAGACCTCGTCGAACTCACCCCGCAGGGGGTGCGCTTCCTGTCCCGCACCGACGACCAGACCAAGATCCGCGGAGTACGGGTGGACCTCATGGAGGTCGATGCGCAACTGCTGGCCGACCCGGGCATCGCCGCCGCCGCGACGGCCCTGGTGCCCAGCGGCTCCGGCCATCCGAGCCTGCGGGCCGCCGTCGTGGCGCGCGAGGGCCGCGCCTGCCCGGCCGAGTCCGCCGTGCTCGACCGGCTGCGCGCCGTCCTGCCGGAGGTGTCGGTGCCGCTCTCGGTGACCGAACTGACCGCGCTGCCGAGAACGTCCAGCGGAAAGATCGACCGTGCCGCCGTCGTCACCGAGATCACCGACGATCTGCGCCGGCGGCGCCGCACCCGGGGAGGCCGCGCATGACGACGGTCCTCTACGAACGGCTCGCGGACGCCGGCCAGTACGCGCTGTGGGCCGAGGCGGAGATCGACCCCTCGATCAGCGGTGGCGGCTACTTCGTCGGCACCTTCCACGGCGCCGTCGCACGGTCCGCGCTCGAATCGGCGGCGCTGGCCGTCCTGCACCGGCACGAGCCGCTGCGGTCCGTGCTCCGGCTCGTCGAGGGGCAGTTGCGGCAGTGCGTCCTCCCGGCGCAGGAGGCGCTCAGCTTCGATGACTCCGAACTGCCCTGCGCGCGGGGGGACGAGCGGGCGGCCGTGCGCGCGTGGACGGAGCAGCACATGCGGCACCGCCGATGGGACCTCTCGACGGAGGCGCCGCTCCGGTTCCACCTGCTGCGCCACGACACCGCCCGCTGCTCCGTCGTCTTCGCCGTGCACCACGCCGGCTTCGACGGCCGCAGCAAATTCCTCGTCGCACGGGACTTCGCTGCCCACCTCGCGGCCGTCCGGGCGGGCCGCGCCGCACGGCCCACGCCGCTGACCGCCCCCGCGACCCCGGTCGCACCGCCCGAAGTGGCCGAGGAGGCACGCGCGTTCTGGCGCCGCACCGTCGAGACGGCGGAGCCGATGGCGCTTCCGGAGGGCGGGCGGCCGGGCCGGCGCAGGATCACCTCCTCGCCCACCGTCGAGCTGGACCCGGCCGCGGTCACCGCGCTGCGCGACACCGCCAGGACGCTCCGGGTCAGCACCTTCACCATGCTTCTGGCGGCGCTGATCCGGCAGTTGGCGGCCTACGGCAACAGCAGCCCGCTCCTGGCGCTGGCCTCCGATGTGAGCGACGAGACGACCCGGGACGTCGCGGGCCTCCAGATCAACGTGGTGCCCGTGGCCGTCGAGGCGGCACGGACGGCGTCGACCGAGGACTCGGTGGCCGCCGCGCGCGCCGCGCTGTCCCAACTGGCGCGCTACCGGCGGGTCCCGTTCGTCGATCTCGTCGCCGGCGTCCCCGGCCGCCCGCTGGCCCGGCTCGGCACCGAGCTGGGCCTCTCCTTCCCCCGGCCGCCCGCCGGACTCGACCTGGACGTCCCCGGTCTGCGCACCGCGTGGGACTTCTTCACCCCGAACACCTCGGCGACCCTGGCCAGGACGCTCCAGATCCGCGCCGACTGGCCCGAGTGCCGGGTACGGCTCGACCACCGCGAGAACCTCATGGGAGCCGAGGAGGCCGAGCAGTTCCTGACCGACTTCCGTACCGCCGTCGCCGACCTGGCCGCCGACCGCACGACCTCGTCCCTCGCCACGGCGGTCGCCGACCGGCCCGCGACCGGCACCGGGGGCGCCCCGTACAGCTGTGCCGGGACCCGCGTGGGAACCGTGCTGGACGACGACCCGCCGCACCCGCCCCGGCTGCTGCCCGCCGACGGCCACGCGTTCACGGCCCACGGCCCGTCGGGACAGCCGCTGCCGCGCTCGATCGCGGGCGCCGTCCATGTGCGCTTCCCCGACGGCCGGACGCTGCCGACCGGCGACAGCGGCTACATCGCGGCGGACGGCGGCGTCCGGCTGCTCGGCCCCGCACACGGCCGCTGGATCTGCACCCGCAACCTGATCGACACCTCGGCCGTCCGCCGTGTCGCCCTCACCCACCCCTGGGTCACCGGCGCCGAGGTACGGCTGGAGAAGGGCCGGTCGGAGAGCGCCGTACTGACGGTGACGGGCAGCGGCCCGCGGCCCCCGGGCGTCCGGGAACTCCGCGCCCACCTGCGCACATGGCTGCACGGCAGCGAACTGCCGGGCCGTATCCGGGTGGAGCCGGCCGACTGAGCCGGCGCCTTCCTCCCACACCGCCCGCCACCCGGCCGCCGAGCGGCAGGGAGAACGCCGCCCGGCCGCCGGACGCAGGGAGAACACAGCCCGGCCGCCGGACGGCAGGGACAACACCGCCCGGCCGCCGAGCGGCAGGGAGAACGCCGCGTCCCCGTCCGGAGTCCGCGGCGTTCTCCCTCGGACGACCGGTGCCCCGCCGAAACCCGGCCCCCGGCCCCCGTCCCCTTCCTGTTCCTGCCCGAGCAGGGCCGTGAACCCCCGGCTCCGGCCCCGGGCCCGGCCCGCTCTACGGCACCCGCGCCGTCCACTCCTCGCTGCTGTACCGGGACAGGGCCAGCTCCTCGGCGCGGGCCAACTCCTGTGCGGTGACATGGCCTTCGGCCAGGCCGTAGCGGGTGCGGAAGGAGGAGATCATCCGCTCGATGACCTCGCCGCGCGGCAGACCCGTCTGCCGCCGGAGCGGGTCGACGCGCTTCTTGGCGCTGCGGGTGCCCTTGTCCGACATCTTCTCCTTGCCGATGCGCAGCACATCGAGCATCTTGTCGGCGTCGATGTCGTAGGACATGGTCACGTGGTGGAGCACGGCGCCGTCCCCGGTCGCGAGCCGCTTCTGCGCGGCGCCGGCGATCTTCCCCTCCTTGGAGGCGATGTCGTTCAGCGGCATGTACCACGCCCGGATCCCCATGTCGCCGAGCGCGCCCAGGACCCAGTCGTCGAGATAGGCGTAACTGTCCGCGAACGACATCCCGGAGACGAGGGCGGCAGGCACCGACAGCGAGTAGGTGATGGTGTTCTCGGCCTCGACGAACATGGCGCCGCCGCCCGAGATGCGCCGGACGACGGTCACACCGTGGCGTGCGGCGCCCTCCGGGTCGACCTCGTTGCCCAGCGACTGGAAGCTGCCGATGATGACCGCGGGCGAGTCCCACTCCCACACCCGGAGGGTGGGACCACGGCGCCCGGCCGCGACCTCCTCCGTCAGCACCTGGTCCAGCGCCATGTGCAGGGCGGGGGACTGCGGGGGCTCGTGGATGAGCTGCCAGTCGTAGTCGCTCCAGTCGGTGGCCCGCGCCAGGGCCCGGCGCACACACACCGCGATGCCCTCGGCCGTGACCCCGTACATCGAGGTGCCCTCGGGGAGCGCCGCGTTGATACGGGCCGTGAGCCCGGCCGAGTCGGTCTCGGACGGCGCCCCTTCGAGAGCCCCGTCGATGGCGGCGAGCGCCTCGTCGGGTTCGAGGAAGAAGTCCCCGGACACCCGGACGTTGCGCAGCACCCCGCCCTCGTCGTCCAGATCGACGACCACGAGCTTGCCGCCCGGAATCTTGTACTCCCCGTGCATGGCGCTGACCACCTTCTGATCGAGGGCCCGCCGCCGACGACGGGACCGCTGCGCTCGACGCGCCCCGCACGGCCGACACGCCCCGCAGGACCGACGAGACCGATGAGACCGGCGAAACGCGACCCCGAATCCGCCGCTTCCGCCGATGCCGCCGGGCCCGGCAGTACCGGGAAAATTGCGTGGTACGCCGCCTTTCGCCTGGTCCAGGCTATCGCGCGGCCCCGGAGCGACGAGCCCGTCCCCTGCCGGGCCGCCGGGGGAGGGGCGGGCCGACCACGCACGTCCCGGCCGCCGGGCCCTGCGGTCACCGTCGCTCTCAGGCGGCGAAGCCGCCGTCCACGGCGAGCACGGCCCCGGTCACATAGCTCCCGCCGTCCCCCGCCAGATAGGCGACCGCGTCCGCGACCTCCTCCGGCCTGCCGTACCGGCCCAGCGCGGTCCCCGCCGCCTGTGCGTCGGCGCCCTCGCCGTCGGCCGGGTTCAGCTCGGTGTCCACCGGCCCGGGCGCCACCTCGTTGACGGTGATGCCGCGCGGCCCCAGCTCCCGGGCCAGCCCCTTGGTGAGACCGTGCATCGCCGCCTTGCTCGTGGCGTACAGCGACATCCCCGGAAAGACCACCCGGGCGCCGACACAGCTGCCCATGTTGATGATCCGGCCGCCCTCGCCCAGCTGCCCGGCCGCCGCCTGCGCCACCAGATAGGCACCGCGGACGTTGGCCGTCAGCACCCGGTCGATCTCGGCCTCCGGCACCGTCCCGACGGCTCCGCCGCTGCCGACACCGGCGTTGTTGACCACGATGTCCAGCCGCCCGAAGTGCGCGACCGTCCCGTCCACGGCGGCCCGTACCGCCGCACCGTCGGCGAGGTCGGCACGGAGGGCCAGCGCCCGGCCGCCCGCCTCCTTGATCCGGTCCGCGATCCGTCCCGCCCGCTCGGCGTGGTGTGTGTACGTGAGGGCGACATCGGCGCCCAGCCCGGCGAGCCGCAGCGCGACCGCCGCCCCGATCCCCCGGCTGCCGCCGGTGACCAGCGCTGCCCTGCCCGTGAGGGAATTTCCGCTCATACCTGATTCCTGTCCGTTCATCCGTGATCCGGTGGTTCCGGCCGACAGCACTCGATACTCGCCCCTCCACCACACCCCCGCTGGCGCTCATCGGACACGGCGTTCCCGCCCCTCCCCGAAGCCCGAACGCGCCCTCACGAAGGCCAAGTTCACACCCCGAGCGTCGGAACAGTGGCGGTGAGCGCCGAGCCGACTGCCGTGGACGCCGGAACCGCGCCCGTGGACGCCGCACACGCGGTCGCGGCGCGGAACCGCCGGACGTGGACGCCGGATCCACGACCGCAGCCGCCGCACACGCCCGTGGACACCGTCCCCGCGATCGTGGCCGCCGACCCCACACGCAGCGCCGCCGAACGCACGGTCGGTGCTGCGAGGTTCGCGGTTCCGGGCGGGCGTCACAGCAAGGCCCGAAGGCGCGCACTGCCTCCCGGGAGCGGAGGCACACGCCCGCCCCCGGAAGGCGCAAGCACGCACGCGTGCCGGGGGGCTCAGCCCCTGCCGGGCCCCGCGTGCCACGGCAGCACCCTCGCCCGCCCGGGCGGGCACGCGGATACGCCGGGGTCAGCCCTCCGACGGGCCGTCGAACACGGTCGGCTCCCAGGCCCTCGCACGCTGCGCACGCAGCAGCGGCAGCGGGCTGTCGTCCTCGCCGCGGAGCCGCTCCGCGAGGCGGACGACGGTGTCGCACCGGACGAGATGCAGGGCGCGGGCGGCCAACGCCCGCCCGTAGCCCGCCTGTTCGGCGGCGCGCAGCGCCGCGGGCGCGCCCACCGACTGGATGAGCCCCGCGATGTCCTCGGCGGGATCGCCGAGCACCGCGTCGGTCCAGTCGAGCACGCCCGTCACCCGGCCCCGCCCGGTGAGCAGATGCTCGCCCTTGAGGTCGGCGTGCAGCAGCACGGTGGGCACCTCGCGCTCCCCGGCCGCACCGGTGCGCTCCGCGTCCCGCCGAAGCGCCTCCGGATCCACCGGCACCTGGCCGGCGGCCCGCTCCACCTGCCGCCACAGCGGCGGCAGCGCACGGGCCGGCGCGGACGGGACGCCGAGCGCGGCCGCCTCCGCCACCGGGAACGCCCGCAGGCCCGCCAGCAGCCCGGCCAGATCCCGCTCACCGTCCGCGCCGACCGGTGCCCGCTCGGCCGAGACCCCCGGCAGCCGGACGTCCAGCGTCCAGCCGAGCCCCGGGGCCCACTCGCCGGCCGCCGCGCTCCGTGGCACCGCGACGGGCAGCCGCGCCGCGACCGCCGAGCGCAGCGCGATCTCCCGCCGCTGCCGCCCGGTGGCCGCCGTATCGGGCGCCGACCGCAGTACATGGTGCTCGCCGACCCACCAGGCGGAGTGCTCACCGCCCTCGCCGACGGGCACCAGCCGGGGCCCCTCCGGCGCGTCCGGGAAGTACGGCGCGAGCAGCCGCCGTACCGCGTCCTCCGAGGGCGCGGACACCCCCTGCACCCCGGCGGCCGTGCCGCCGTCCGTCATGCCCCGGCCCCCGCGGCCAGCGGCGCCAGCAGCCGGGGGAGCGCCTCCCCGACGGGCTCCCGGACGACCTCGTCCGCCATCGCGTCGTAGGGGGTCGGTTCGGCGTTCACGACGACCAGCCGGGCGCCGTGCTCGGCGGCCAGCCCCGCGAGCGAGGCGGCCGGCTGCACCTGGAGGCTGGTGCCCACGGCGAAGAACACCTCGCACGCCTGCGCCACCGCCACGGCCTCGGCCAGCACCTCCGCGTCGAGTGCCTGGCCGAACATGACCGTCGCCGTCTTGAGGATCCCGCCGCACTCCTCACAGGGCGGGTCCTCCTCGCCTGCCGTCACCCGGTCCAGGACCCGCTCCGTCGTCGAGCGCGCGCCGCAGGCCGTGCACACCACGGTGCGTGCGCTGCCGTGCAGTTCCAGCACCTTGCGGTCCGGTACGCCCGCGGCCTGGTGGAGCCCGTCGACGTTCTGGGTGATGACCCGCACCGGCGTCCCGGAACGCTCCAGCGCGGCGACGGCCTCGTGCGCCCGGTTCGGCCGCGCCCGCCACACCGGGCTCTCGGCCCGCAGCAGCCAGGAACGCCGCCGGATGTCCGGATCCGCCATGTAGGGGCCGTACGTGACGAGTTTCTCCGCGTCCGGATCCCGGGTCCACACGCCCTGCGGCCCCCGGTAGTCCGGGATCCCGGAGTCCGTGGAGACACCGGCCCCGGTGAGGATCCCCACCAGCGGCCCCTTGCGCTCAGCTCCTCCCATGCGGCCAGCGTAGTTGCCGTCGGCGCCGTCCGCCGGGCGTGCTTGCATGGACCGGTGATCGACGACGCGCTGATGACGGCAGTGGAAGAGGCGGTACGTGAGACGGCGGCGAGCGAGGTGCTGCCCCGCTGGCGGAAGCTCGCCGCACACGAGGTGAGCAGCAAGAGCGGCAGCCACGACCTGGTGACCGTCGCCGACCAGGCGGCCGAGCGCCGACTCGCGGGCGTCCTGCGGGAGTTGCTGCCCGGCTCCGCCGTGGTGGGGGAGGAGGGCGTGCACGCGCACCCGGCGTCGTACGAGGCCCTGCGCGAGGAGGCACCGGTCTGGATCATCGACCCGATCGACGGCACCCGCCAGTTCGTCGCGGGCGAGGAGGGCTTCTGCACGATGGTGGCGCTCGCCCACCACGGCGAGACGCTGGCCTCCTGGATCCACGCGCCCGCGCTCGGCCGTACCGCCGTGGCCAGGCGCCGCGGCGGGGCACTGCTCGACGGCGAGGCCCTGAGCGCGGGCCGGCCCGAGGAGGGCGCGGACCTGCGGGTGGCGACCTCGCACCCGGACTTCACCGACGACGAGCAGAAGGCCGCGCTCGCCCGGCTGTCCGTCGAGGGGGTCGACGCGCGGCCGACGGGGTCGGCCGGCCTGGAGTATCTGGCGGTGGCCCGGGGCCGGGTGGACGCGCTGGCCTACACCTGGGAGGCCGCCTGGGACCACGCCCCCGGCCTGCTCCTCGTCGAGGAGGCCGGAGGGGCGCACACCACGCTGACCGGCGCCCCGTTCCGGCTCGCGGGCGACAACGCGCTCCCCTTCGCGGTTGCGCGCGACGCCGGAACGGCCCGGCGTATCGTGGAACTCCTGCGTGACGGCAGGGACATGAACAGGCCGGTGTGACAGCCGCCGACCGGTCCGAACGCACGGTCCGCACGCACGGGCCGGACGGTCCGGCCGCACCGGTCGGATCCGGCGCGGAGCCGGCCCCGCCGTAGCGGCCGGGGCGGCCCGGCCTGTCGAACCGGGTCCGTCGCCATCCGTCCACCCTGTCGAACCAGACGAAGCAGCAGGCGAGGGGAGCCGAGAGTGCCATCGATCCGGGACGCGGTCGTCGTCGGAGCGGGACCCAACGGGCTGACGGCGGCGGTCGAACTCGCCCGGCGCGGCTTCGAGGTCGAGCTGTTCGAAGCCATGGACACGGTGGGCGGCGGCGCCCGCACCGAGGAGCTGACCCTCCCCGGCTTCCGGCACGACCCGTGCTCGGCCGTCCACCCCACCGGCGCCGGCTCGCCCGCCTTCCGCGCCATGCCGCTCGCCGAGCACGGGCTGGAGTGGATCCACCCCGAACTGCCCCTCGCGCACCCGTTCCCGGACGGCACGTCCGCCGTGCTGTCCCACTCCGTCGGTGAGACCGCCGCCTCGCTCGGCCCGCGCGACGCGGGCGCCTACCGCCGGCTGGTCGCCCCCTTCCTGGGCCGCTGGGACGAGCTGGCCGCCGACTTCCTCGGCTACGGCTCGGCGTTCAACGGCCGCTTCCCGCACCACCCGCTGCTGCTCGCCCGCTTCGGGCTGACGACCCTGCCACCGGTGACCTGGGCGGCGAAGGCCCGGTTCCGCGACGCGAAGGGGCCCGCGCTGCTGGCCGGGCTGGCCGGTCATGTCATCGCCCCGCTGAACAACCCGTTCATCGCCGCGCCCGCGCTGGTCTTCGCGCTCGCCGCGCACGCCAACGGCTGGCCCGTGCCACGCGGGGGCTCCCAGGCCATCTCGGACGCCCTCGCCGGCTATCTGCGCGCCCTCGGCGGGACGATCCACACCGGCACGGAGGTCAAGCGGCTGGACGAACTGCCGCCGGCCCGCGCCTACGTCTTCGACACCTCGCCCACCGCGCTCGCCCGGATCGCGGGGCTGGGCAGCGCCTACGACGGTTTCCGCTACGGCGCCAGCCTGTTCAAGATCGACTACGCGCTGGACGGCCCGGTGCCGTGGACCTCTCCCGAGGCGCGCCGCGCCGGCACCGTGCACGTCGGCCCCACCCTGGAGGACATCGACACGGCCATGCGGGACGCCGTCGTCCGGGGCCGGGCCCCCGAGAAGCCGCTGCTGATCACCTCGCAGCCCAGCCTCGTCGACCCCACCAGGGCCCCCGAGGGCAAGCACGTCTTCTGGGCCTACGGGCATCTGCCGGCCCGCTGGGAGGGCGACGCCACCGAGGCGGTCGAGCGTCAACTGGAGCGCTTCGCCCCCGGGTTCCGCGACCGGGTGCTGGCCCGCGCCACGGCGGGACCCCCGCAACTGGCCGAGCGCAACGCCAACTACGTCGGCGGCGACATCGCCTGCGGGTCCGCCGCCGGGCTGCACCTGCTGATCCGGCCGAAGCTCAAGCGGGTGCCGTACACCACGGCGCACCCCGCCGTCTTCCTGTGCTCGTCCGCGACTCCGCCCGGGCCGGGCGTGCACGGCATGGCCGGCCACCACGCGGCCCGCGCCGTCTGGCGCCGCCTCCGCGCCGCCCGCTGAGAGCCACCCGGGCCCGACGCGTCCCCGCGCCCGCACGGACGGCGGGCCCGCACACGGCCCGGACGCACCGCAACGCCGGTTCCGTGCAACCCCGGTGCGCCACGCCGGCGCCCGGCGCGGCTCAGCCCTCGCCGTCCCGGCTCTCGTCCTCGGCCTTGCGTGACTCGGCGGCCCGCCG
>NZ_BJMM01000093.1 GCF_006539165.1 Streptomyces cacaoi
GGCCCCACCCTGACGGGCGCGCCCACCGCACCGGAGGCGGGTGACGGGTCGGCGCGGCGCGGCCGGCGCCGGAGGGGGCTCCTCGCCACCGTGGGCGCCGTCGTCGCCGCCGCCCTGGTCGCGGGCGGCGCGTTCCTGCTGACCCGCCAGGACGACACCGGGCGGTCCGAAGCACAGGTACCGGCCGGACAGCAGCCGTCCGGCACGGCGTCGCCGGCGCCGCCGGAGAACGGCCCGGCCCCCTCGGACGGCGCGGACCAGGACGGGAACGGGCAGCCGGACGGGTCCGGACGGCCCGGCGGAGGCGGAAAGCCCGGTGGGGACGGAAAGCCCGGCGAGAACGGCGGAGGCGGGGAGAACGGCGGGCCGGGGAAGACGCAGCAGCCGCCGGGCGCCGCCCCGCCGGTCAACTCCTGGGTGGCGCAGCTGGGTTCTCTCCCCAAGTCCCGCGGTCCCGCCGCCCGGGAGCGGATGCAGGCCGACCTGCGGAACAAGGCGGACACCGTGCGCTGGCTGGACAGCAACCGGTTCGCCTCGCTGCGCGCCGGCTACTGGGTGTTCTTCACGCTGGGCCCGTCCGGCGGCTTCCCCTCCGGTCAGGCGGCGGCGGACTGGTGCAAGCGCCAGGGGCTCGGCTCGGCCGAGCAGTGTCTGGGCCGCTACGTCAGCCACGACAAGGCCGACCACGTCTATCTCTGCTCCCCGGACAAGAGCCGGGGCACGGGCCGCTGCCGGCGGTGAACGCCCCCGGCCGGTCCGGACGCCGCTCCGCCGAAGACGCCGGAGACGCTGAAGATGTTCCCTAGCGCAGGCTCTCCAGGAAGCCCAGCGCGGTCCGCCAGGTCTGCTCGGCGGCCTTCTCGTCGTAGTCGTCGAGCGAGGCGTGGGTGTACAGGTGCCCCACGTCCGGGTAGCGGTGCACCTCCACGTCGGCACCGGCCCGCCGCATGTGCAGGTACCAGGCGGTCAGCCAGTCGTGCGGCTCGAAGGGGTCGGGGTCGGCGACGTGCAGCTGGACCGGCAGATCGTCGACGGCGGCGTCCGGCGCGAGGTCGGAGGTGCCGGAGAACAGCAGCAGCCCGCGCGCCTTCTCGTCGGCGAGCGCGAGGTTCTGCGCGACGGAGCCGCCCAGCGAGAAGCCGGCGTAGACCAGGCCGCGGTCGGAGAACCGCGCGGTGGCGGAGACGGCCCGCTTCAGCAGCTCGTCCCGGTCGGCGCTGCCGGTCTCCTCCCGCATCCGCATGCCCTCCTCGACGGAGCCGGCGGTACGCCCGTCGAACAGGTCGGGGGTGTGGACCTCGAACGCGCCGTCGCCCGCCGTACGCAGCCACTGGGCCTGGGCGTGCACGTCGTCGGTGAGCCCGCACACGGAGTGGAACAGAACGATCGGAACCGGTGCCACAGATGTCACTTCCTTCACAGTGCGCCCCGGGCGAGCGCCCTGGAGCCGGTCACTCCACATGGTGCCAGGTACGGTCGTCGGTGCCCTGGGCGCCCGCGCCCCCGGCCGTACCGTCCCCGAGAGAAAGGCGACCATGGAAGACGTGCTGCGACCCGTCATCGTGTTCGGTGGCGCGATCGTTGTCAGTTTCGTCCTCGCCTGGGCCGTCGACCGACTGCTGGCACGCCTGGACGCCCGGCACCCCGAGACCCCGATGTGGGGGCTGCTCAGGCGCGGACGCATTCCGCTCCAGGCCGTGCTGTTCGTCGCGCTGGTCAGCGGGTTCTTCGGGAGCACCCACCTGATCAAGGACCACAGGGAGACGGTGGACCGCTGGCTGACGATCATCCTCATCGCCGCCGCCGCGTGGCTGATCCTGCGGGTGCTCGCCGCGATAACCGAGACCATCGCGACCCGGTACGCCGGGGCCACCAGCGACCCGGCGCGCGGCCGGCGTGTGCGCACCCAGCTCACGCTGATCCAGCGGCTGGTGACCACCGTCGTCACCGTGATCGCCGCCGCGGCCGTGCTGCTCCAGTTCCCCGGGATGCGCACCTTCGGCACCTCGATGCTGGCCTCGGCCGGAGTGCTCGGCATCGTCGCCGGTATCGCCGCCCAGTCCACGCTCGGCAACCTGTTCGCCGGGCTGTCGATCGCGTTCGGCGACATGGTGCGGATCGGCGACGAGGTCGTCGTCGACGGCGAGATGGGCACGGTCGACGAGATCACCGTCTCCTATCTGGTGATCCTCACCTGGGACGAGCGGCGGGTCACGATGCCGGTCTCCTACTTCACCAGCAAGCCCTTCGAGAACTGGTCACGCGGCGGCCCGCAGCAGACCGGCACCGTCTATCTCCAGCTCGACCACGCGGCGCCGATCGCCGAGCTGCGCGCCAAGGCCGAGGAACTCATCCGCGCCAGCGACGAGTGGGACGGGCGCAACTGGTCCGTCGTCGTCACCGACAGCACACCCTCCTCGATCGAGGTGCGCGTCGCGATGACGGCCCGTACCTCCGGCGATCTGTGGACGCTGCGCTGCGCCGTCCGCGAGCAGCTGCTGACCTGGCTGAACGAGAAGCACCCCTACGCGCTGCCCGGGATCCGCTCCATCCCGGCCGCCAAGCATCTGTGACGATCCTGGCCACCGACCGGCTGTGACGGCGGCGTCCGGGGCCCGAGACGGCCGACTGCCCCGGACGACGTCCAGGCCCCCGGACAAGCACCCGGGCCCCGGACGGCACCCGGCCCTGACCGGCCGAACCGGGCCGGTCGCGTGCCCGAACCGGGGCGGTGGCCGGTGCCGGGCTGGACCGGTCGCCGGTGCCGGGCTGGACCGGTCGCCGGTGCCGGGCTGGACCGGTCGCCGGTGCCGGGCCAGGCCGGGCCCCGGGCACGGTCCGCCGGAGGGGCCCCGGCCACGCAACCCCGCGAGTCACGCAGCCCCGCGAGGGCACGCAACCCCGCGAGCGAACCGGCTCACACGCCCCGGAAGCTGCGCACGTCCAGCTGGTGCAGGATCCGGTCGACGACCTCCGGATCGACCCCCGGCTCCCCGCGCGCCGCCAGCACCTCGTGCCGCGCGGCGGACAGCAGCTCGCCCTGGAGCCTGCGCATCTTCTTCAGCCGCGCGACCCGCTCGACGTGCGCCGAGCGCCGCTCCTCGTCCACGATCTCCGGCGAGATCCGCACCGCGACGTCCCAGCCCCGCCGGGCCAGCGCCTCGGAGACCTCCTCGGGCAGGTCCTCGACCTCCTCGATCTCCTTCAGCCGCCGCCGCGCCGCCTTCGCCACCCGGATCGCGAGCTTGCGCTCCAGCTCCCGCTCGGCCGCGCTGTCGCTGCGCACGTTCAGCCTGCGCACCAGCCACGGCAGCGTCAGCCCCTGGAAGACGAGGGTGACCAGCACCACGGCGAAGGCGATGAAGATGATCGCCTCCCGGCCGGGGAAATCGCCGCCTCCGGCCTCCGCGTCCACGGACAGCGGCACCGCGAGCGCCAGCGCGACCGAGGCCACCCCGCGCATCCCGGACCACCACACGACGACCGTCTCCCGCCAGTTGCGCGGAATGTCCTCGTCCAGGTCCTTCTTCTGGTGCAGCCGCTGCGCCAGCCACGCGGACGGCAGCAGCCACAGCAGGCGCACGACCACGACGACGGCGACGACGGCGAGCGCGGCCGGCAGGAGCGCCTTCCAGTCCTGCTGCATCGTCCCCACGATCGTGTGGAGTTCCAGACCGATCAGCCCGAAGGCGATACCGGTCACCAGGGTGTCCACGATCGACCAGAAGGTCTGCCCGGCCAGCCGCCCCTGCACGTCGTCGGCGTCGACGGCCCGCCCGGAGGAGAGGAAGAGCGCGGTGGTGAGCACCGCCAGCACACCGGAGCCCTTCAGCTCCTCGGCCAGCACATAGGAGGCGAACGGCACCAGCAGCGTGAGCCCCGTCTGGAGCGTGGCGTCGCCCAGGTACCCCATCAGCTTGTTGGCCGCCCACCCCAGCGCGAGCCCGACCGCGACGGCCACCACCCCGGAGAGCACCAGCTCGCCGGCGGCCATCGCCGGCGAGAACGTCCCGGTGACGGCGGCGGCGATGGCCACGTGGTAGAGCGTGATCGCCGTGACGTCGTTGAACAGCCCCTCGCCCTCCAGCGCGGAGACCAGCCGGCGCGGCAGCCCGACGTTGCCCGCGACGGCGGTGGCGGCGACCGGGTCGGGCGGGGCGACGAGCGCACCCAGCGCGACGGCCCCGGCCAGCCCCAGCCCGGGCACGAGCGCGTTGGCGACGGCGGCGACCACGGCCGTCGTCACGAAGACCAGCGCCACCGCCATCAGGAAGATCGGCCGCTTGTTCGCCGCGAACTGCCGCCAGGAGGTGCGTTGCGCCGCCGCGTAGATCAACGGAGGCAGCACCAGCGGCAGGATGAACTCCGGCGGCAGCGAGACGTTCGGGATGGACGGGATCAGCGCCAGCACCCCGCCGAAGATCGTCATCAGCACGGGCGAGGGCAGCCCGATCTTGTCCCCGAGCGGGACCATGACGACGGCGGCGAGCAGCAGGGCGAAGAAGAGCGCGAGCTGGTCCATGGATCAGGAGCTCTCCGCCCGCACGGTCTCCAGGGCCTGCGCCAGATCCGCCGGGTAGGCGCTCTCGTACTCGACCCACCGCCCGTCCCCCGGGTGCTCGAACCCGAGCCGGACGGCGTGCAGCCACTGCCGCTGGAGCCGCAGCCGCTTGGCCAGCGTCGGGTCGGCGCCGTACGTCAGGTCACCGACGCACGGATGCCGGTGCGCGGCCATGTGCACCCGGATCTGGTGCGTCCTGCCGGTCTCCAGCTTGATGTCGAGCAGGCTCGCGGCGCGGAACGCCTCGATGAGGTCGTAGTGCGTGACCGAGGGCTTCCCGTCGGCGGTGACCGCCCACTTGTAGTCGTGCTGCGGATGCCGCCCGATGGGCGCGTCGATGGTGCCGCTGAGCGGATCGGGATGCCCCTGGACGAGCGCGTGGTACCGCTTGTCCACCGTCCGTTCCTTGAACTGCCGCTTCAGCAGCGTGTACGCCCGCTCCGACTTGGCGACGACCATCAACCCGGACGTTCCCACATCCAGCCGGTGCACGATGCCCTGCCGCTCGGCGGCGCCCGAGGTCGAGATGGTGAACCCGGCGGCGGCCAGCCCCCCGATCACGGTCGGCCCGCTCCACCCGGGGCTCGGATGCGCCGCGACCCCGACCGGCTTGACGAGGACGACGATGTGCTCGTCGTCGTGCACGATCTCCATGCCCTCGACCGGCTCGGCCACGATCTGCACGGGCTGCGGCTGCCCGGGCATCTCGACCTCCAGCCAGGCACCGCCCTGCACCCGGTCCGACTTGCCGGCCTGCTGCCCGTCGAGCAGCACTTTCCCCCCGGCGGCCAGCTCCGCGGCCTTCGTACGGGAGAAACCGAACATCCGGGCAAGCGCAGCATCGACGCGCTCACCTTCAAGGCCATCCGGAACGGGCAGGGTGCGGGTCTCAGGAAGCGTGCTCACCTGATCGAGTATGCCGGACGCCCATCCGGCGGCCTCAATCCGCGTTTCACACGCCCGGCCCGCCCCGGGGTGCACCGGCCCCGGCACCGCCCGACGGTGTGACTGACGGCGCGCCCGGAACAACCGACGAGCGAGCACCCGGCAGCACCCGGGACACCCCCGGATATCCCGGACACCCAGAAACCCCGGACAACCCCGAACACTCCGAACGCTCCGGAAGTCCTGCCCGTCCGGGCCGCCACCGGAAGCGCCGCAGTGCGCCGAAGCACCGACAGCGCGCCGAAGCGCCGCAGACGCCCCGCCGCACCCGGACGGGCCCTGACCACCCCGACATCCACGACGCGGGGGCGGGGGAAGCGAGGGAAACCGAGCATGACGCCGCGCAGCACTCCCCAGCATCCGACGGCCCGGGCCGCCCGGCACCACCCCGCCCTCGCGGTGGCCACGGCGCTCGCCACCGCCTGCCTCACCCTGGCGGCCCCCGCCGAGGCGACCGAGGCGCGCGGCATCGCGGGCCCCTGCGCCATCGCCCCCGGCGACGGCACCGACGAGGGCCCGCTCACCTCCGACGGCACCCCCTATGTGCACCCGCACGGCCACAAGCGCGCCGCGATGCTGATGGTCGACTTCCCCGACCACCCCTCGACGACCCCGGCCCCCGAGCGCTCCCGCTTCTTCACCCGCTACGGCGACCGCTTCCTGAAGCGCTCCTCCTTCGGCGCCTACCGGCTGGACGTCCGCGCCAGCTCCACCTGGATACGCATGCCGCGGCCGTGGTCCTCCTACGGGATCACCCGCGGCATCTCCGCCCGCCTGATGCGCGGCTACGTCAAGGACGCGGTGGACGCCGCCGCCCGCCAGGGCGTCCGCCTCGACGGCGCCGATCTCGTCTTCGTCGTCGCCGACCGCAACGTCCCCGCCGCCCCCACCGTCTCCCAGGCCCACACCTTCGACGGCCTCCACGCCGGCGGCACCGTCGTCCACGGGGCGGCGCTCGTCTTCGGCCGCGACCACGACTCGGCCCTGTGGCAGCGCGGCAACTTCGTCCACGAGGCCAACCACCTCTACGGCCTGCCCGATCTGTACAACGTCGCCGAGGGCGCGTCCGTCGAGTACGCGGGCGGCTGGGACACGATGAGCATGGCCGGCATCTCCGACCAACTGGGCTGGCACAAATGGAAGTTCGGCTGGCTGCCCGGCTCCCGCGTCGAGTGCGTGCGCGACGCCGGCACCAGCGAGCACACCCTCGCCCCCGTCAGCTCGCCCCGCGCCGGCCTCACCGTCGTCCGCACCGGCCGGCACCGCGCCCTCGTCGCGGAGGCCCGCACCCGCACCGGCCTCGACCGGGGCATCTGCTCCGAGGGAGTGCTGGTCTACTCCGTCGACTCCCAGGTTCCGACGGGCCAGGGGCCGGTACGCGTCCTCGACGCCCATCCGCACAGCGGCGGCGGCCCGCACTGCGCCGACCGTCTGCCACCCGAACTGGCCGAGCTGTCCGACGCGCCCCTGACGCCGGGCGAGGAGCGCACCCTGCCCGGCGGCGTCCGCGTCGAGGTCACCGGCCGCGCGGGCGACGGCTACCGCATCAGCGTGCACACCCCCGAGGGGGCCACGGCGGACTGATCCGGCCCCGGCACCCGGCGCCCGGACCGGCCCGTGTCCGTCCCGGTCATCCCCGGTCAGTCCCGGTGCACGGTCCCGTCCGGGTCGAGCCCGCGGAAGGACAGCAGCACGATCAGCACGCCTCCGCAGACGATGGCCGAGTCGGCGAGGTTGAAGACGGCGAAGTGCTTGGGCGCGATGAAGTCGACGACCGCCCCCTGGAACACCCCCGGCGCCCGGAAGAGCCGGTCGGCCAGGTTCCCGAGCGCCCCGCCCAGCAGCAGCCCGAGCGCGATCGCCCAGGGAGTGCTGTACAGCTTGCGCGCGATCCGCGCGATCACCACGACGACGACCACCGCGATCACCGTCAGCAGAATGGTCAGCGCCTCACCGAGCCCGAAGGCCGCACCCGGGTTGCGGATCACATCCAGCCGCAGCCAGCTGCCGATCAGCTCGACCGACGTGCGGTTCTCCAGCTGGGCCACCACCACCAGCTTGCTGACCAGGTCCAGCAGGAAGGCCAGTCCGGCCACCCCGACCAGCACCCCGATCCGCCGCCTGCGCTTGCCGGGTTCCTCCCCCGCCTGCTCCTCACCGGTGCCGTCGTCGTCGGGCATCTCGATGGGCCGCTCCACCTCTGTCACGTGTTGAGGGTACGACACAGGCGCAGGGGCGCGTTCAGCGGCGCTCCTGCTTCTGCTTGCACTCGACACACAGCGAGGCACGCGGAAACGCCTGCATCCGGGCCTTGCCGATGGGCTTGCCGCAGTTCTCGCACAGCCCGTACGTCCCGGCGTCCAGCCGCTCCAGCGCCTGCTCGTTCTGGTAGAGCATCTCCCGCGCGTTGGCGGCCAGCGCCAGCTCGTGCTCGCGGGTGATGTTCTTCGTCCCGGTGTCGGCGTCGTCGTCGCCGGTGGCGTCGGCGGAGTCGCGCATCAGCCCCGAGAGCGCCTCCTCGGCGTTGGCGATCTCCGTGCGGAGCCGGTCCACCTCGGAGCGGAGGCCCTCGCGTGCCTCCTCGACCTCCTCCGGCGTCCAGGGGTCCTCGCCGGGGCGCACCGGCAGCTCACCCGGGGACACCGGCCCCCCGGCGTTCCGGGCCGAGGGCACCGCCTCGGCCTGCGTCGCCGCCGGAGTCTTCTTCGCAGCCACCGTATTGGCTCCCGTCGTCGTGGGTGCGGCCTCGGTCACGGACTCCGGTCCCCCGGCGTCCCCGGCGGCTGCCTCCCCGGCCGCTTCCCGGGGCGGGCTCCCGGCGGCCCGCTTCTTCGCGGGCGCCTTCGCCGCCGTCTTCTTCGCCGCTTTCTTGGCCGTCTTCTTCGCGGTCTTCCCGGCCGGTCTCCCCGCCGGTTCCTCAGCCGTCTTCTTGGCCGCCCCCGCCGTCCCTGCGGACTTCTTCGCCGCCTTCTTGGCCGTCTTCTTCGTCGCGCCCTTCCCCTGCTCCCCGGCCTCGTGTGCGGTCTCGTCCGGTGCCGCAGTCTTCTTCGCGGCGCTGTCTTCCGCCACCATGGCCGTGGCCCCTTCACATTTTGTGATCTTGCTCGCGAAACGTGTCCGGAACGATAAATCGACTTCAGGTGGACGGCAACGGGGCACGCCGGTCTGCAACCGTTGTGCCCCGCGCGGCCGCCGGAAAACCGGTCCCTTCCCGCACGTCCACGCCCCGTACACTGGGGGCGGCGTAAGGCGATGAAGGGGACGAGTAGCGTCCGTATGCGGCCGGCAGCGACCCGGGGGCGGTGGAAGCCCGGGGGCGAGCGCGGCGTGAAGATCACCCCGGAGCCGTCGGAGGAAAGCTCCCCGGAGCGAGTAGAACCGGCAACGCCGGCCCAATGAGGGGGCGAGGGTCACGGCCCGTCGCCAAGGAGGGTGGTACCGCGGGTCCGCCGCCGCACAGGCAGGCGAGCTCGTCCCTCCGACGGAAGAGAAGACACAGCATCTTCCCGATGTCCGCCGGAGGAAGAACCCGTGCCATACAACCAGGTGCCCGCCCAGGTCGACCTGCCCGCGCTGGAGCGCGCGGTGCTGGACTTCTGGAGCGAGAACAAGGTGTTCACCCGCAGCCTCGAACAGTCCGAGGGCCGCCCCGAGTGGGTGTTCTACGAGGGCCCGCCCACGGCCAACGGCATGCCCGGCGCGCACCACATCGAGGCCCGCGTCTTCAAGGACGTCTTCCCCCGGTTCCGCACGATGCGCGGCTACCACGTGGGCCGCAAGGCCGGCTGGGACTGCCACGGGCTGCCGGTCGAGCTGGCCGTCGAGAAGGAGCTGGGCTTCAACGGCAAGCAGGACATCGAGAACTACGGCATCGCGGAGTTCAACGCCAAGTGCCGCGAGTCGGTGACCCGGCACACCGACGCCTTCGCCGAGCTGACCCGGCGCATGGGCTACTGGGTCGACCTCGACGAGGCCTACCGCACCATGAACCCCGAGTACATCGAGTCGGTCTGGTGGTCGCTGAAGCAGATCTTCGGCAAGGGCCTGCTCGTCGAGGACCACCGCGTCGCCCCCTGGTGCCCCCGCTGCGGCACCGGCCTGTCCGACCACGAACTGGCCCAGGGGTACGAGACGGTCGTCGACCCCTCGGTCTATGTCCGCTTCCCGCTGACGAGCGGGCCGCTCGCCGGCGAGGCCGCGCTCCTGGTGTGGACGACGACGCCGTGGACGCTGGTCTCGAACACCGCCGTCGCCGCCCACCCCGAGGTCACCTACGTCGTCGCCACCGACGGCACCGAGAAGATCGTCGTCGCCGAACCCCTGCTCGCCCAGGCGCTCGGCGAGGGCTGGGAGACCACCGGGCAGAGCTTCACCGGCGCCGAGATGGAGCGTTGGACGTACCAACGGCCGTTCGAGCTGGTCGAGTTCCCGGCCGAGGCGCACTTCGTCGTCAACGCCGACTACGTGACCACCGGGGACGGCACGGGCCTGGTCCACCAGTCGCCCGCCTTCGGTGAGGACGACCTCAAGGTGTGCCGCTCCTACGGCCTGCCCGTCGTCAACCCCGTGCGCCCGGACGGCACCTTCGCCGAGGACGTCCCGCTCGTCGGCGGCGTGTTCTTCAAGAAGGCGGACGAGGCGCTCACCGGTGATCTCGACGCCCGCGGGCTGCTGTTCCGGCACGTCCCGTACGAGCACAGCTACCCGCACTGCTGGCGCTGCCACACGGCGCTGCTCTACTACGCCCAGCCGTCCTGGTACATCCGTACGACGCAGATCAAGGACACCCTGCTGCGGGAGAACGAGGCCACCAACTGGTTCCCCGACTCCGTCAAGCACGGCCGCTTCGGTGACTGGCTGGACAACAACGTCGACTGGGCGCTGAGCCGCAACCGCTACTGGGGCACCCCGCTGCCCATCTGGCGCTGTGCCGAGGGCCACCTCACCTGTGTCGGCTCCCTCGCCGAGCTGACCCAGCTGACCGGCACCGACCAGTCCGGGCTCGACCCCCACCGCCCCTACATCGACGCCGTCACCTTCCCCTGCACCGCGGAAGGCTGCTCGCTGGAGGCCCGCCGCGTCCCCGAGGTCATCGACGCCTGGTACGACTCCGGGTCGATGCCCTTCGCACAGTGGGGCTACCCGTACAAGAACAAGGAGCTGTTCGAGAAGCGGTACCCGGCGCAGTTCATCTCCGAGGCCATCGACCAGACCCGCGGCTGGTTCTACACGCTGATGGCCGTCGGCACCCTCGTCTTCGACAAGTCGAGCTACGAGAACGTCGTCTGCCTCGGCCACATCCTCGCCGAGGACGGCCGCAAGATGTCCAAGCACCTGGGCAACATCCTGGAGCCCATCCCGCTCATGGAACAGCACGGGGCCGACGCCGTGCGCTGGTTCATGGCCGCCGGCGGCTCCCCCTGGGCCGCGCGCCGGGTCGGCCACGGCACCATCCAGGAGGTCGTCCGCAAGACCCTGCTGACGTACTGGAACACCGTCGCCTTCCAGGCGCTGTACGCCCGCACCTGCGGCTGGACGCCCTCGGCCTCCGACCCGGCGCCCGCCGAGCGCCCGCTCCTGGACCGCTGGCTGCTCAGCGAACTCCACGCGCTCATCGACCAGGTGACGCTGGCCATGGACGGCTACGACACCCAGCGCGCCGGAAAGCTCATCTCCACCTTCGTCGACGACCTGTCGAACTGGTACGTGCGCCGCTCGCGCCGCCGCTTCTGGCAGGGCGACCCGGCGGCGCTGCGCACCCTGCACGAGGTCGTCGAGGCCGTCACCAAGCTGATGGCGCCGATCACCCCGTTCATCACCGAACGCGTGTGGCAGGACCTCGTCGTCCCGGTCAGCCCCGAGGCCCCGGACTCGGTGCACCTGTCCGCCTGGCCCGAGGCCGACCTCAGCAGGATCGACCCCGAGCTGTCGCAGGACATGCTGCTGGTGCGCCGCCTCGTGGAGCTGGGCCGCGCCTCCCGCGCCGAGTCCGGCTTCAAGACCCGGCAGCCGCTCTCCCGCGCACTGATCGCCGCCTCCGGCTTCGAGACGCTCTCCCCGGAGATGCGCACCCAGATCACGGAGGAGCTGAACGTCGAGGAGCTGGCCTCGCTCTCCGAGGTCGGCGGCTCCCTCGTCGACACCTCCGCGAAGGCCAACTTCCGCGCGCTGGGCCGCCGGTTCGGCAAGGACACCCAGGCCGTCGCCAAGGCCATCGCCGCTGCGGACGCCGCGGCCCTCTCCGTGGCCCTGCGCGAGGGCACGGCCTTCGTGGAGGTCGACGGGGAGACGGTGCCGCTGTCCCCGGAGGAGGTCATCATCACCGAGACGCCCCGCGAGGGCTGGTCGGTGGCCTCCGACCCGGGCGCCACCGTCGCGCTGGATCTGGAGATCACGCCGGAGCTGCGCCGCACCGGCCTGGCTCGCGACGCCATCCGCCTCATCCAGGAGGCCCGCAAGAACTCCGGGCTGGACGTCGCCGACCGTATCGCCCTGCGGTGGCAGTCGACGGACGAGGAAGTCGCACAGGCCCTGGCCGAACACGCCTTCCTCATCGCCGACGAGGTCCTCGCCACGGAGTTCGCCCAGGGCGACCCGGCCGAACTCCCCGGCCCCTCGTTCGAGGACGAGGCGCTCTCCCTCAGCTTCCGCCTCAGGAAGCAGTGACGCCCGCGCCCCGGCGCGGCCGCGCACACGGCGAGTGACCCGGGCGGCCGGGCGGACCCTACACCGGTCCGCCCGGCCGCCCGG
>NZ_BJMM01000094.1 GCF_006539165.1 Streptomyces cacaoi
ACCGGGGGCGAAGCCCTGAAGGAGGAACCAGGCGAGAAGGGCAGGGGCACGGCCCGAGGGAGACGGTGGGCGGCGCGGGCCGGGAACCACGACGGCGAGAAGGGCGCGGGCACGGCCCAGCAAGAACGGTGCAGGGGCCCCGGGCGAAGCCCGGGCGGTACAAGGGCAGGGGGGGTGAACGGCCAGACAACGGCTCTAGTGGGGCTCAGGCCACCATCGACCCCCCTTGGCCAAAGTCCCGAGTACGGCGGAACGAAGGGGGTGCCGTGATGCTGAAGGAAGACACCGAGAACCTCGGACGGACGGCGACGGCCGGGACGCAGGCCGGGACGACGGCCGGGACGACGGCCGAGGCGGACGCAACCCGCAGGGCCACCCGCCTGGAGGCCCTGCTGGGCGACCCGTACGCGGAGGACAACCCGCACGGCCTGCGGTCCCTGTTCGCCGCCGACACCCACCGCACACCTCCGCAGGAGACGGAACACCTGCTGACGGAGGCGGGGTTGAACGCGGAGTTCGTCCCGGCGGAGTACGGCGGCCGACTGGTCCGCGCGGACCTGCTGGCCCAGGTCCTGCGCCCGGTCTTCCGCCGCGATGTGACCCTCGGCTTCGGCTACGGCATCATCTCGCTGTTCGCGGCGTCCGCGGTGTGGGCGGCGGGCAGCCGGGACCAGCGCGAGGCCCTGGCGCGGCTGCTGCTGGACGGCGGCCGGGCGACGATCCTGCACCACGAGCTGGCGCACGCGAACGCGATCCTCCGCCAGGAGTTCACGGCGCGGGCCGCGCCGGACGGCGGCTATCTGCTGGCGGGCCGCAAGGACGTCATCATCAACGCCCGGCGCAGCGACGTCCATGTGGTGTACGCGCGCACGGACCCGGCGCGGGGCCCGCGCAGCCATTCGGTGCTGCTGGTGGAGCCGGGCCGGGTGCCGCCGGGCACGGTGCTGGAGCTGCCCCGCGCGCAGACGTCGGGGATGCGCGGTGCGCTGTTCTCGGGGCTGGAGTTCATCGACAGCCCGGTGCCGGCGGATGCGCTGGTGGGCCGTCCCGGCGAGGGTGTGGCGCTGGCGCTGCGGACGTTCCAGGTGAACCGGAGCCTGATCTGCGGGGTGGTGACGGCCTCGGCGGACACGGTGCTGCGTTCGGCGGTGCGGGCGGTCAGCCGGGAGGCGGCCGGTGTGCCGGCCCGCCGCTGGCACCGGCCGCTCGCCGGCGTCTTCGCCGACCTGCTGGCGTGCGACGCGATGGCGACGGCCGTGCTGCGTGCGCTGAGCCTGCTGCCGGACCGGGCGCACGTGTGCGCGGCGGCCGTGAAGTACGTGGTGCCGGATCTGCTGCGGGACGACCTGGAGGAGCTGGCGACGGTGCTGGGCGGGCGCGGCTACGCGCACGACAGCGCGGAGTACGGGGCGCTGGACAAGCTGATGCGGGATCTGCCCGTCGCGGGGCTGGGGCACGCGGGCACGGCGTCCTGCCAGTCGGTGATCGTCCCGCAGCTGCGGGCGCTGGCCGAGCGGTCCTGGTTCGCCGAACCGGAGCCGCCGCGCGGCCTGTTCGGGGACGGTGCCGGTCTGCCGCCGCTGGACCACCGGCTGCTGGGCATCGCGGGCGGCGGGGACTTCATGGCGGCTTCGCTGGTGGCGTCGGCCCGTCGGCTGGCGGGGCGGCGGGACGGCGCGGGGGTGCGGGCGCTGGCCGGGCTGGCGGAGGGTTTCGTGGGGGAGCTGCGCACGCTCGCCGCGGCCTGCCGCCGGCTGCCGGACTACGGCGCTTCGGCGCTCGCCGATCCGGCGGTGTGCGGGCTGAGCGACCGGTACTGCGTGGTCGTCGGCGCGGCGGCCGTCCTCGGCGTGTGGGAGGCGGCCCAGGGCGGCGCGGACCCGTTCCTCGCCGATCCGGCGTGGGCGCTGCTGGCACTGTCCCGGCTCGGCCGCCGGCTGGGCACGGTCGAGGTCCGACTGCCGGACGGTACGCAGGAGTCGGTGCTGGAGGAGCTGGTGGCCCGCTACCGGGCGGGCCGCGGCTTCGACCTCGGCGGGCGGGAGCTGGCGCCGTGAGCCCGGGCCGTATCGGCGCGCCCGTCCATGTGCCGGGACCGGACGGGCCGTGGGACGGGGTGCGCGCGAGCATGGACCGGCACGGCAACGCCGTCGTCCACACGAACTGGGGCGAGTGGCTGCCCGCGGTGCTGGCCATGCCGGGGCTGCGCGGCCTGCTCGGCGCCGACTGGGAGCGCTACCGCCGCACGGCCGACCCCGTGGTGCGCCATCGGTTCGCCGTCTCCCGGCTGACGCTGAAGTTCACGGCGGCGGCCGCGCTACGGGCCGACCCGGCGGGCCTGGACCTGGCGTACCGGCTGGGCGGGCGCCCCTATCTGCGCGGCCTGGGCCAGATCGATGTGAGCCTCACCCACACCGACGACCTCGTCGCGGTCGGCCTCAGCCGCAACGGCCGCATCGGTGTGGACGCCGAACCGACGGGCCGCGCCATGGACTTCGAGCTGCTGCACGGCCATGTGTGCACCCCGGCGGAGCGTGCCGCGCTGGAGTCGCTGCCGCCCGCGGCGCGTTCGGCGCGGATGCTGCGGCTGTGGACCCTGAAGGAGGCGTACACCAAGGCCCTCGGCCAGGGCCTGCGGCTGGGCTTCACCGAGTTCGGCTTCGGCCCGGACAGCGACGGCCTGCTCGCCCCGGACGGCCGCGAGGCCACCCGCGGCGAATGGGCGTTCGCCACCCACGGTGTCCTCGGCCGCTACCTGATCAGCGTCGCCTGCCACGACTGCGGCCTGGAACCCTCCACGGACACCGCGGCCCACACGATGCTCGACGGCGGCTTCATGGGCGCGGTCACGGAGCTGCTGGGGGAGGGCTAGCCGGGCCCCGGGGCGCCGCCGTTCACAGGGCGGGCACGCCGTCGTGGAGATACAGCGGCCGTCCCCCGACCAGCGCCTCCAGGGCGTACTCGAACCGGCGCCGGACGTGGTACCGCAGGCGGCCGGAGGCTTCGGCGGGCGTGACGAAGGCGATCTCGGACAGCTCGTCGTCGTGGGGGCGGAGCCGGCCGGTCTGCTCGTCTTCCAGGGTGCCGCCGTCGAAGACGAACGCCAACTGATCGTCCCAGGGCCCGTGCGGGGCCACCCAGTCCACGACCAGCAGCCCGAGCAGCGGCACACCGATGCCCAGTTCCTCCATCAACTCACGGTGTACCGCGTCCTTCGGTGGCTCGTTGGCCTCCGCCATCCCGCCGGGCAGGTCCCAGCCGGGCTTGTAGGTCGGGTTGACCACGAGCACACGGCCGGAAGGGTCCCGCAGCAGCACATCGGCCGCGACGCGCTTGCGGGCCTGCTTGGCATTGCCCTCTGCGAGGTACGCGTGCCACGCGTCGGTGTCGGCGGGATCGGGCGCTGCGGACCTCATGCGGTGGTGCCTCCCGGGGACGACGGGATCAGATCGGCCAGCAGGAGCATTCTGGCGCGGCGTGCGTCGTCGAACCGCGCCAGGTACTCCCGCACCGGGCGGTATTCCCGGTGCCGCTCCAGCAGTTGGCACAGACCGTCGAGCTGCCGCAGCACCCGGACCGAGCCGAGGGTCGGGCTCGTGCGGAGCAGCTCGTGGCCGACGTGCACCGCGGCGTCCGGATCACCGCGCCGCAGGTGGAGTTCCACCAGGCTGATCCGGCCGAGAGCCAGGGACCGCACCCGCCCCGCCGCACGCAACGCCACAGCGTGTTCGGCGTGTGACAACGCCTCCTCGTGCCGCCCCAGGTCACGCAGGACGAGGGCCGACTCGCCGGCCGGCGTCGCGGCGTCGAACGGGCTCAGCCACGGATGATCAGCAGCCTGCGGCGCCGCCAGGTCGCGGTGCGCGGCCTCCAGCGCGTGAGCGGCCGGCGCGCTCTGACGGGCGACCGCCAACGCACGCGCCTGTATGGTGTGCAGCCGCGCCGTCAACGCGGGAATCCGAGGCCCCCGCGCGGCCAGGTCGAGCCCGCCGCGTGCCCATCCGACGGCCCCCGCCACGTCGTCGGTCTCCAGGGCGAGATGGCTGTTGCTCGCGGCGATGTGCGCGGCCAACGGGAGATCACCGGAAGCACGGGCCAGAGGAAGAGCGCGGGTGAAGTGCTGGGCCGCACGCTCGTCGTGACCGGAGTCGTGAGCCATCCACCCCGCCATTTCGGTCAACGCGGCTGCGGCGGCGAACACATGGGGACCGCTGCCGATGTCGACCAGGCGGGGCGCCACCCGCTCCGACAGATGCCGGACGACAGCTCCGTACAACCGGCCGCCGCCGGCCTGCCTGTCGGCACTGCGGAACTGCTCCACAGCGGCCAGCTCGTCGCCGGCCGGCGGTGGCTGCTCCTCCCGCTCGTGTCCGGCCGCAGGCGGCGGAGGCTCCCACACACGCCGGGCCAGCCCCAGCAGGTGGCCGGGGATGTGGAAGGCGTCGGCGATCTGCTCGAACAGGGCCAGTTTCTCCACCCGGCTCTTGCCGTTCATGTACTCGTACAGCCGCCCCTGTGTGATGTCGGCGGCGGCAGCGATGCGCCGTGTGCTGACACCGCGCGCATTGAGTATCCGGAACAACCTGCCCATGTCCCGCTCGGCGCACGCCGTGGTCAGGCGTTCGTCCCCGAGCAGCCCGGCGACGACCTCACGCGGATCCGGTGACGGACGGTCCATCTGCAACTCCGATGAGTGGCTGGCAGGGCCGATGCTACGGCCAACTCCGCGGGTGCGACTCCGGGTTGGAGTCACCTTCCGGAGTCTCCGCGCCCCCGGTTCCGTGCGTTGACTGACTGCCGGCCGGGAGAAGCACGCATGAGCGCATCCCGGCGGCTCCGTCGCACAGCTCTCCCAGACATACGGACGGAGCCCCGAACCCCCAGAGCAAGGCGTGACCATGACGATGACCAACGGGCGGCGGGGCCGGTGCCGTACCCGCGTCGGAGCACCACCCTCCCGAGTGAGGCCGCCGCTGCACCGACGGCGCGTCGGCTGGTCCGTGAGGCGTGTGCGGCGTGGGGCATGAGCCGGGACGTCGCGGAAACCGGCGCGTTGCTGATCTCCGAGATCGTCACCAACGCCGTCCGCCACGGCCGCTCTCACCACGTCCGGGTGAGTGTCGAGCAGCCGTGCCCCGAGCGGTTGCGTGTCGCCGTCGTCGACAAGTCCGGCCGTGGGCCCGAGTTGCGCCGGGTAGGTCCGGACGCCACCGGTGGCCGTGGGCTCTTCCTGGTCGACGCCCTCTCCGATCGCTGGGGGACCGATCTCCTTCCCTGGGGCAAACGGGTCTGGGCCGAGACGGGGTCCGTGGCGCCGCAGGAGGCGGGCGGGAGAACGGGCCCGGGCGGTGCGCGGGACAAGGGGAGTGTCGGAGACTCCGATTGATGGCTCCGGGTGGGCCCGCGCCCGGAGTGGTGGTGGGTGTGGTCACGGCAGGGGTGGGGGTGTCAGTGCGGGGGTGTCATGTCGAGGCGGTGCATGAGGAAGGCCAGCCAGCAGGTGGTGTGCAGGACGGCGGCCGAGCGGGCGGTGGCCATGCCGTGGCCGACGCCGTCCCAGATGCGCAGGAGTGCGGGTGTGCCGGGGCCGGCCGCGGCCTGGACGCGGGCGAGGGTTTTGCGGATCTGGCCGGCGGGGCAGGCGGAGTCGATGGCTCCGGCGTGGACGTAGAGCCAGGGGTAGCGGGTGTCGTCGTCGATCAGTTGGTAGGGCGACATGCCGGCGAGCCGGCGGACCTCCTCGGGGGTGTCGAAGCCGCCGAACTCGTGCGGGACGGCGAACCTGCCGTAGGGGTCGCGGTGGCTGCCGACGAGGTCCAGGACGGGGCACTGCGCGACGACGGCCGCCCACAGGTCCGGGCGTTGGGCGAAGGCCGCGCCCGCCATGACGCCGCCGTTGCTCCACCCGGTGACGGCGAGCCGGTCGGTGGTGGTGACGCCGGTGCCGACGAGGTGCTCGGCGATGGCGTACAGGTCGTCGTAGCCGGTCTGCTTCCGGCTTCCCCGTCCGGCGTCGGCCCAGTCGGACCCCAGGTCGCCGCCGCCGCGCTGATGGGAGATGACCAGCGCACCGCCGGAGGCGACGAACGCGGCCAGGGGGCCGGGGAACTGGGCCGGCCAGGCGACGCGGCCGCCGCCGTACGCGGAGATCAGGGTGGGCAGCGGCGCGTCGCCGTCGGCGCCCTCGGGCAGGACGAGGTGGTAGGGCACCCGGGTGCCGTCCGGTGCGGTGGCCCAGCGCAGGGAGGCTCCGGCCGCCGGGCCGCCGGGCAGGGTCACCTTCGGCGGCCGCAGGGTCTCCACTCGGCCCGAGCCCGGCCGGTAGCGGTAGAGGCCGGGGGAGGAGCGCGGCGTCGAGTGGACGAAGACGAAGGCGTCCGGGTGGCCGTCGGGTGTCAGGGCGTTGTGCGGCAGTGCGTCGTGGGGGAAGGCGCCGCGGCCCGGCAGGGGTGTCTCCTCCCGTTCGGTGCCGTCCCGGTCGAAGACCCAGGCGCGTGCCTCGGCGTCCACGGAGCCGGTGACGACCAACTGGCCGCCGATAAGGCGTACTTGGTTGAGGACGCGGTCGGATTCCGGTACGAGTTCGTGCCAGCCGGACGGGTCGCTCGGTGCCGGGTCGGCGAAGTCGATGGCCACCAGCCGGCCGCGGGGCGCGCCCTGGTCGGTGACGGCGAGGTAGCGGTCGCCGTCGATCACGCCGGTGACCGTGGCGTCGAGGCCCTGGACGAAGGGGCGCCAGGCGCGCCCGGGGAGCGTGCAGACGTACCGCGGCAGCGCCCACACGCTGGTCGCCACGGCGTACCGGCCCGCCGGGTCCACCTGGACGAGGGGGACATCGGGCGCGTCCACCGGTTCCGGCGCGGTGGCGGGGCCGTGGCCGACCCGGTGGTGGTAGACGGGGAAGGCGTACTTCTCGTCCACCGGGTCGGGGGCGGAGGCGGTGTAGAAGAACCCGGCGCTGTCGGGTGTCCACTGCGGGACCACCAGCGGGCCGTGCGTGCGGTGCGGTACGGAGTCGGGCAGTCGCCTTCCGGACGCGGTGTCGTAGAGGCGGATCTCGCCCTGCTCGCCGCCGTCCGGTGAGACGCCGACGGCGACGGTCGTGCCGTCCGGGGAGGGCGCGAGCCAGAAGACGTGCTCGGCTCCGTCCGCGCGCGGGTCGTAGAGGACCCGGCCGTCCTCCTCGGCGGTGTCGGAGACGGTCACCACGGCGGCCTCCGGGTGGTCGGCACCGGGACCGGCCGGACGTGCCAGGCGGAACCAGCGTCCGCCGGCGAACCGGGGAGGGGGATCGACCATCCAGTTCGGCGAGCCGGTGCCGTCGGCCGTGCAGTGGTCGACCAGTTCCCGCAGGCGTGCGAAGTGCGGCCACTGGGCCAGGAATCGGTCGGTGAGCAGATTCTGGGCCCGCTGCCAGGCCGCGGTCTCCTCCGTGTCGTCCTCCAGCCACCGGTAGGGGTCGGGGAAGCTGACGCCGGAGACGGTCTCCTGCCGGTCCTCGGTGCGGGCTGCGGGGTAGTTCAGCGGTCGGTGCATGGGTGGTGCTCTCCGATGTCTCCGGTGCGGTGGTGGACGGGCCGCTGCGGTGGGTGGCGGGTGGTCAGCCCAGGACCGTGCCTGTCGACGTGGTCGGCCGGCGGAGGCGGGAGAACGCGGCGAGGTCGAGGGTGCGGCCGGTGTGCGTGCACGGGTGGGTGAGCGGGTTCCGGTCGTGGTCGTGTCCGGCTTCCACGCCGTGGATCAGGGTGGACATGAGACGGCCGGCCAGGGGGGCGTTCTTGAACTGGTTGCCGCTGGTGCCGATGGCCACGTAGAAGCCGTCGAGGTCGGTGCGGTCGTAGACGGGCGTCCAGTCCCCGGCCACGTCGTAGACGCCCGCCACCCCGCGCGGCCGGCCGGGCACCCGCAGCCCGGGCAGCCGCCGCGCCGCCCGCGTCACCTGCGTACGGAACCCGGACACCGTGGGGCCCGGGCGGCCGGTGTCCGGATCGTCCAGCCACTCCAGGGCGTCGCACTCCGGCTCGGTGCCGCCGACGAGCAGAGATCCCCGCCCGTCGGGGCGGATGTAGGTGCCGAGGTCCATGTCGGCGAGCACGGGTCCGCTACCGCCCCCGACGCCGTAGCCGGGCGGCGCCGCCACATGGTGCACCTCCTGCCGCAGGGGCCGCAGCGGGACGGTGAAGTCCCCGCCGACTCCGGCCAGTTGGTTGAGCCGGCCCGACCAGGGGCCGGCCGCGTTGACGACGACCGGCGCCGACAGCTCCGTGCCGTCGTCGAGCCGGACGCCCCGCACCCGCCCGCCGGACCGCGGCACCGCGGTCACCCGCGCCCGCCACCGGAAGACGGCGCCGTGCCGCCGGGCTGCGGCGGCGAGGTTGGCCGCGGCCAGCCGCGGATCGTCGACGAAGCCGCCGTCCGGGGTGTGGAGCGCCCCCAGCCGCCCGGTGGCGCCGGCGAAGAACTCCTCGTCGTCCACCGGGCGGGGCGGCCAGTACCGGCCCGTGTCCACGGCGGGCAGCCGCGCCGCCAGCCGGTCCGCGTCCCACTCCTCGTAGGGGACGCCGACCTCGTCGAAGTGCCGGGTGAACAGCCCGCGCGGTGCGAGGTCCACATCGAGCATGGTGACCCCGCAGCGGTGGTACGAGGCCAGCGGTTCGCCGGCGGGTGCTTCGAGGTGGTCGCGCCACGCCTCCCAGCAGTGCCGGGACTCCCAGGCGGCCGTCACACCCTCGACGGTGGGGTAGGTGAAGCGCACCACCGCGCTGGAGGCGCTGGTGGAGCCGTTGCCCGCGCCGCCGAACCGGTCGACGACCACGACGCGCAGTCCGCCGCGGGCCAGTTCCAGCGCGATCGAGGAGCCGATCACCCCGGCCCCGACCACGACCGCGTCCGCCACCGTGTCCGCCCCCGCGTGCGCCCTCACGTCTGCCCCCGCACCCATGCGCTCACCCCGACTCCCGTGCCGTCGCCCGATTCCCGTGCCGCTGTCCGACTCGCCGTGGTCGATTCCCGTGCCGCTGTCCGCCTCGCCGCTGTCGACTCCCGGGCTGCTGTCCGACTCGCCGCCGTCGAGTCCCGATCCGTCGTCCGACTCGCTGCCGTCGACTGCTGTGCCGTCGTCCCGGACGGAGCGGGCCCGCGCCGCGTGCGCCGGGCTGTCCCGCTCGCCGCTCGCCACCCGCCGCTTCCCGCTTCCTGCGTCCCGCGTTCCCCGTCCCCCGTCCTGCTTCCGCACACTACGCAGCCCGGACGGTCCGGTCCCGCGACAGCTGTCGCCTCTTGCCGGGGCGGGTGTCGGCAGGTGTCGCGCGGGCCTGTTGTCTCGCGGCTGCGCCGTCGCGTACCGCGCCCGCGGCTCCGGGCGTCGGGGCCCGGGGCTCACGGCCCCGGTGGAGGCGGTCCTACGATGCGGGTGTGGCCGGTGATCTACAGCAGTTGGTCGATGCGCTCGGCGCCCGGCTCGGGCGTTCGGTGGCGATCGACGACCGCAGACTCCGCCTCCTCGCCCACAGCGCCCACCACGGCGAGGCCGACGCGGCCCGTGTCGCGTCCCTCATGAACCGTGCGGTCCCGGCCGAACTGGCCGAGCACGCTGCCGCCGCCGGGGCCGCCCGCGCCACCGACCTGTTCACCGTGCCCGTGCGGCCGGAGCTGGGCGTCACCGTCGTCCGCCACGGCATGCCGATCCGCCACGACGACACCTTGCTGGGCTACCTCTGGCTGACGGCCGATGAGGGTCCGGCCGGACCCGAGGAAGCCGAGGCGCTGCGGCAGGCCGCACGCCGGGCGGCGCTCGTCCTGCACCGGGCGCACCTGCGCGAGGAGGTCGCACGGAGCCGGGAGCGGGAACTCGTCCGCGACCTGGTGTCGGCCGACCCCGTGCTGCGGGCCGAGGCAGCGCGCACGCTCATCGAGGAGGACCTGGCAGCGGCGGGGAGCGTCGTCGCCGTCGTCGCCACCCTCGGCGGCACCCCGGGCGAGCCCCTGCCGGAGGAACAGCGGCTCGCGCTGCGGCTCGCCGTCGAGCACGCCCGCCTGCGGGCCGCACCCGCCCGCACCCTCGCCCTGGTCCGCCCGGACCACGCCCTGGTGTTCGGCATCCGGCCGGACGCCGGGGACGAGGCGGCCGCACGCGGGGCGGAGGAGATGGCGTCCGTGCTCGTCGCCCGGCTGCGCGGCGAACTCCCCGACGTGCCGGGCGAGTTGTGCCGGGCCGGGGTCGGCCGCGTCCAGCCCGGGCTCGCGGAGGCGGCCACCGGCTACCGGGAGGCGCGGCAGGCCGCCGAGGTGGCGAGGGCGACCGGCAGCGGCCGCGCCGTCACCTCGTATGCCCGGCTGGGCGTCTACGCGCTCCTGGCGAAGCTGTCCCCCGCGGACCTCGCCGAGAGCATGCACCCGGGGCTCCGCGACCTGCTGCACCCGGAGTCCGGCGCACCGGAGCTCGCCGAGACCTTGCGCGTCTACCTCGACGAGGCGGGCGACGCGCGCCGTGCCGCGGCCCGGCTGCACATCCACCGCTCGACCCTCTACAACCGTCTGCACCGGGTCGAGGAACTCACCGGCCTCTGCCTCGCCCACGGCGACGACCGTCTGACCGCCCATCTCACCCTGAAGATCGCCCCGTTGGGCCGCGCCCGCTGAACGGGGGACGGGGCGCGGCGGCCGAGGTCGAGGGTCCGGGCGAGGCCGGAGCCCGGGCCGGGGCGGGAGCAGGGAGCCGCGGCCCGGGGCCGAAGTCGGGACCGGCGTTCAGAGGTAGCCGTGGAGGCGGCGGAGGCCCCGGCTCAGCATGGCGCCGGTGATCGACTCATGGCTCTCCTGGGGGAACATGTGCGCCTCGACGGAGAACTCCTCGCCCTCCCACTCGCGCAGTATCTGCTCCAGGAGGAAGAAGTCCCCCTGCATGTCGCTCTCGGACATGGCCGAGGGCAGCAGCGCCCGGACGGACTCGGGCAGCATCGGGCCGAACTGCCGCCCGAACCTGGCCTTGTTCTCCAGTTCGCCGATGCAGAGGTAGAGCTGCGCGCGCGGCGCGGGCAGATCGGCGACGGCCTTGCGGGCCAGGTCCAGCGTCTCCCGGTCGTGCCACCACAGGGACGGGCTGCCCGCCAGGTAGCGCCGGAACGCCGTGGGGCGGGTGAGCAGCGCGTGCACGACGAACAGCCCGCCGAACGACTGCCCGGTCAGCGTCGCGTCGTCCGGGTCGAGGGGGAACGCCTCGGCCAGCGCGGGCTTCAACTCCTCGTCGAGGAAGGCGAGATAGGCATCGGCGCCGCCGGTGCCGAGCGACACGGGCGTCCCCGCGAGCGCGGGCGTGACCGGTTCGAACTCCGGCCACACGCTCGGCGTCAGGTCGCGGTTGCGGCGCACCGCGAAGGACGGGTCGGCGTCGAGCGGGTAGCCGACGCCGACCGCGTACAGGGGCGGCAGATCGAGCCCGACGGCGCCGCTGTGGACCAGGCCGTGCAGCGTGCCGGTGCTCAGTTCGGCGTCGGTGGCGATCACCAGGGACGCCCGGTCGCCGCCCGTCGGCCGGGCGTTGGACGTCACGCACACCCGGAAGACGTCGTCGATGTGGTCCGGCCGCACGAACCAGACCTCGGCTCCGCTCAGCAGGTCGTCGTGGCGCTTTTCGAGGATCTTCACGTCGCGTTCCCTCACGTTCCGCGCTGTGGTGCCCGGTGCCTCCGGGCCGGTGCACCGCCCATCGTCCACCGGGTCGCCGGGTCGCCGGGTCGCCGGGTCGCCGGGTCGCCGGGTCGCCGGGTCGCCGGGTCGCCGGGTCGCCGGGTCGCCGGGTCGCCGGG
>NZ_BJMM01000095.1 GCF_006539165.1 Streptomyces cacaoi
TGAGGTCCGCAGGTTGACGGGGAGCAGGGGAGGCAGCAGGGCGGTGACGAAGCCGGCCGTCGCGTCGGTGGGCAGCCAGGCCAGGTCACGCCAGGTGGCCGGGTCCTTCAGCATGAGCTGGCAGCGCTCGACCTGGCCGACGAGTCCGCGGCGCAGATCGCGCGGCCAGGGCCGGTAGGGCGGGGGCACCTCCGTCCCGCTCCACCGGGCCACGAGCCGGCGGCGGTGGTTCGCGTAGGCGCGGACGCTGCTGGTCATCGCGGGGGTGGTGACGACGCCGACGCCGATGACCATGAGCGCCATCGACACCACGGTCAGGACGAACAGCGTGAGGGAGAGGGGAAGCGTGACCACGGCCAGGACGGGGCCGCGCACCATGGCGAGCATCAGTGCGCGGGTCTGCTCGGTGGCGGTGCCCGGTTCCTCGTCGCTCACGGTCCTCGTGTTCCTGCCCGGGCCCGGGGGCGTGCCCCCCGGGCCCTCGATCCTGGGGTTCCTCGGTCTACTGCGTCGCCCAGCGGTCGAACTCCACCGTGGCCCGCCGGCCGCTGCTGTCGGCGGCGGTCATGAACAGACCGGCGTCCAGCTTGGCTGACGCGCCGGGGACCCGGACGGTTGCCACCGTGCGCCAGGTCTTCCCCTCGTCCGTGGACAGGGCCCCGGTGAAGGCGCCGTCGGCGTCCCGGGAGAGCCGCAGCAGCACGGGCGCCCGGACGCCGGTGAGGCGCTGGTAGGTGTCCAGTGTGCCGTCCCCGTTCGTGTCGTAGGACAGCACGACCCCGTTACCGGGCGTCACGGCGAGGTTGAGGAAGCCGGGCGCCCGGGCGTCGGACAGATCGTTGCGGGCGATGATGCCGGCCCGTGCCCAGGGGCCGCTGTCGTCCTGCGAGACGACCCGCACCGTGACGGAGCCGCCCGCCGCCAGCGCACCCGGCCGGTGGACGGCGCCGAACTCGGCGCGTGACTTCCACAGATCGGCGCCGGCCCCGTCGATCGCCCAACGCCCGTCCAGCTGGCCGAAGACGGCGTCGTTCGTCGTCACGGTGCGCACCCCGCCCGGCAGCGGCCCGGCCCGGTGGAAGCGGCCGGTGCGGGTCGTGGTCACCCGCTGCCCGCCCCGCGGCCCGTACGTGGCCCGCACCGTGAACGGCACCGGCTCCAGCGGGTCGGTGAGGGCGCCGGAGCCGGCCGGAATGCGCCAGCGCACCCGGGCGGTGCCGCCGGGCTCGACCGAGGGCGTGGAGGTGGGGTCCTGCGGGCGCGCGCCGTCGGCCCCGGTGAGGCGGAGTCCGACGGTGCCGGTCGCGCGCAGCCCGTTCTCGTTGCGGAAGACGGCGGTGACCGTCGCGGACTCGCCGGGCGGTACGGCGGCCGGGGCCGCCGTGACGGTCAGCGAACCCTGGAACGGCGCCGTGGCCAGCACGTCGTGCACCCGTCGGGCGGTGCGGTACGGGTCGGTCACCGGACGCCGCGCGTACGGCTCGGTCTTCCGCGTCCACGGCTCCTCGCGCGCGTACCAGTCGAACGTCTCGGGCTCCCGGTCCTGTTCGAGCGCGTCCTGGAGTTCGTCGAGGTAGGCCCGCCACTGCGGCAGGTGCACATCGCGCAGCAGGCCGTGCCAGTCCCGGTTGGCGTAGTTGGCCAGATGGCCGCCGTCGGCGGTGGCCCGGTCCGCCCAGGTCGTCACCAGCGCCCGCGCGGTGTGTTCCAGTTGGGCGCGTTCGGCGGCGGAGGCGGCCGAGGCGCGTGCGTCGTGCAGCCACGGGCCGAGCAGGAAGGCCCGGTGGCCGCCGGCCACCTCGTCGGCCAGCCCGAGGAGTTTGAGCCACAGCGCGGCCAGCCGCTTGAACGTGGCCGCGTCGCGCTGCCGGTACGCCTCCTCCAGCTGCGGGATGAGCACCCAGGAGCGGTTGGCCAGCACCTGCCGTGCGGTGTCCGTCAGGTCGTAGCGGTAGGCGTCGCTGTCGCGCAGCCGTGCGGAGACGCCGAGCAGCCCGGCGAGCGCGGCGTCGAAGCCCGGCAGGTCGTACGCCGGGGTGTGGGTGGCAAAGTAGGTGCCCGAGCGGGCGGTCAGGCTCGGCCGGGACGCGAACACGCTGTCGTGCGGGCGGCCGTCCGCGCTGGTGATCCGGTAGGCGGTCTCGCGCAGGGCCGCCGTCGCGCTGCGTGCCGAGGCGTCGGTGCCGCCGTAGCGCAGCCGTGCGTAGTCCTCGAACCAGCGGGTGCGGTCAACGGCCTCCTCGCGCCAGGCCAGTTCGGTGAAGAGTTCGGCGGCGGCCGGGTCGCGGTGGGTGGCCTCCGGCATGTAGCAGGTGCCGGCGAGCTTGCTGCCGGCCTTGTCCCGCCAGCTGGTGAAGCGTTCCGTCCACATGTGGGTCTTGGCGCCGAGCGTGGTGCGTCCGCCGAAGTTGGGGATGGTGCCGAACGCGTAGGGCACCCCGCCCCAGTCCCGCTCCCGGTCGGTGACCCGCTCCAGGTCGGAGAGCCCGTCGACGATCAGCATCCGGTCCTTGTGCGCCAGCCCGTCCAGCAGTTCCCTACGAGGGTTCTCCTGCCAGCCGAGGATCACCCAGGTGGCGCCGGGGTGCGCCTGCTGGAGCGCCTTTTCGACGGCGCGCGCCGCCTCGGGGACGGGCACGTCCCCCGGGTCGCCGCCCTCGTGCAGCAGATCCATCTTGAAGTGCTCGGCGGGGCCGAACAGTTCCCGCTGGTGCCGGTAGAACGCCGCCGCCACCTTCCGGAACACGGCCGTCCGCGGGTCGAGCCAGGCCGGTCGCTCCAGCCCGTTCCAGGTGCCCTGCGGGACGGTGCGGCCGCCGGGGTTGCGCCGGGCGAAGTCCGCCGGGACGGTGCCGAACCAGCCGGGGAACACCGGCCGCATCCCCAGCTCCCGCATCCGCCCGACGATCCGCCGGGCGAGCCGCGCCCGCCGCCGCAGCAGCTCCCGGCTGACCGGGCCGCCGTACCGGGAGAGGTTCTGGAGGAGCCACCACGGCTGGTGGGACGGCGCCGGGGTCCAGGCGCGGGCCTCGGCGTCGCTGTAGCCGAACTCCGTCAGCAGCCGGTGGTAGACGGCCTCCTGCCCGGCGGTCACCAGCACCTCGTTGACGCCGTGCGCGGCGAGCACGTCCAAGAAGCGCTCCCAGTGCTCCCAGCCGGCGTACGGGGCGGTGTAGCCGTCGTGGGTGTCGTTGAGCGCGAAGCGGTGCCCGACGGTGGCGCGCTGCCGGTGCTGGGCGCGGGGCGCCGGCAAGGTGGCGGGCAGCTCCAGCTGGGTGCCCGACCAGGAAATGTGCGCGTCGCAGCTGTACTTGAGGTACCAGTGCACGCCGGTCAGCAGCGCGACGGGGCCCGTGCCCTGCACCGTGATCCGCCCGGCCCGCCCGTGCACGGCGAAGCGTTCCGGGCCGCCGACCGTCCGGAGCGTGATCTGGTCCGCGTGCCGGGGAAGCAGCCGCCGCAGAGCTGCCTCGGCGGCCCGCACGCCCTCCGCGCCCGCTGAGCCGCCCGCGCCCGCCGTGCTCTCCGTGTCTGCCGTGCCGTCCGCCGCGCCGCGTGCCATCGCCGGTGTGTACCCCCCTGCCAGTGCGAGTCCGGCGCCGAGCGCCCCCGCCGAACCCAGGACGGTGCGTCTGCCCACGGGGGTGCGTCTGCCGCCCGCTTCGCCTCCGTCGTCCGCCGCTGCGCGTTCCGCGCCGGCGGCGCGGGCGGCGGAGTGCCGGGCCTCCTGGGGGAGTCTGCCGTTCTGGTGCATGAAGTGCCCCTTCGCCGGATGGTTCCGGATGTGACCGAAGACACGTACGGGCACGCACGCTAACGAAGCGGTCAGCCCCGGTCGAGGTAGGCGAGGACGGCGAGTACGCGGCGGTTGTCGTCGTCCGAGGGCGGCAGACCGAGCTTTCCGAAAATGTTCGAGGTGTGCTTGGCGACGGCGCGTTCGGTGACGAAGAGCTGCGCGGCGATGGCCGCGTTCGACCGGCCCTGTGCCATCAGCTCCATCACCTCCTTCTCCCGCGCCGTCAGATCGCCCATCGGCTCGTCCTGCGAACGCCGGGTCAGCAGCTGCTGGATCACCTGCGGGTCCATCGCCGTGCCGCCCTGGGAGACCCGGCGCACCGCGTCGATGAACTGGTCGGCGTCGAACACCCGGTCCTTGAGCAGATAGCCCACCCCGCCGTTGCCGTCGGCCAGCAGCTCCCGCGCGTACAGCTGCTCGACGTGCTGCGAGAGGACGAGCACCGGCAGCCCGGGACGGTCGCGCCGCGCCTGGAGCGCGCACTGGAGGCCCTCGTCGCTGAACGACGGCGGCAGGCGTACGTCCACCACGGCCACGTCCGGCTCCAGTTCGGCCAGCGCACGGCTCAGCTCGGGGCCGTTGTCGACGGCGGCCGCGATCTCGAAGTCGAATGCCTCCAGCATCCGCACCAGTCCGTCCCGGAGCAGGAACAGGTCCTCGGCGATGACGACACGCACGGAAAACTCCACACTTGGCGGCGGCGGTGCCCCGGGCGTGACCGTCCGGGGCGGGACGCGTCGAATCTACCCGCAGGCCCGCCGGCCCCGGCCCGCCCAGTACGTGTAGTAGGCGCTCAACGCGGCCTCCGCGCCCGAACCCTGGGCCGTGACCACGCGCTGGTGCCCGGCCGCGCGCAGATCACCCGCGGTGAACAGCCGCCGCGGCTGGGACGCCGGCGGGCAGTGGCCGTCCGGGCCGGGGCGCAGCGAACCCGCCGGGGGAGCGGGGCGGGCACCGAGGTTCGCCAGCACGCGGGGTGCGGCGAGGGTGAGCGCCGTACCGTCCGGGCGGCGCGCCGCGGCCCGCGCCCCGTCCGCCGTGTGCGTCAGCGTTGCCGCGGCGACCTCGTGCAGCCGCACCCTCGGATCGCCGGCCACCTCGGCCGTCTTGTACGTCTCGGACGCCGGGTGCAGCACGTCCAGCGTCACGGCGGCGCCGGGGTGCGCCCGCAGCCAGGTGCCCAGCGGACGGTCGGCCCCCAGCACCAGGGCGTGCGCACCGTCCGGCAGCGGCCCCGTGTCCCGCAGCGCAGGAACGGGCGCCGCCGGAACGGGCCCCGCCGGAAGGGGCGCCTCCGGCTGCTCGACGGTGAGCCACCCGGGGCCCTCGCCCTGGGTGGGCTCGTCCGGGCCGGGCACGGGCACCGGGCGCACCCCCGTGGCCACGACGACGGCCCCGCCGGTGAGCACCGGGCCGGTGGCCAGGGCCACTTCGGCGTGCCCGGGGTGTGCGACGACGCCCACGGCCCGGTCCCGGACACGGACGCAGCGGCCCTCGCCCTCCAGCCGGTCCAGGTCGGCCTGCGTGGCCCGGGCGAGCTGCGGCCCGGACGTCCAGCCGCCGGGCACGTTCTCCAGCGCGGTGATGTGCCACAGCGTGCCGCCCGTCCGCTCCTCGGCCTCCACCAGCGTCACCGGCACGCCCACGCTCGCCGCCATCAGCGCCGCCGCCGTCCCGGCCGGCCCGCCGCCGACGACCAGCAGCCGTCCCGGGGGCGTGCCGTCAACGACACCGGGCGCCGTCGTGTCCTCGTCCACCATCCGCCCGACGCTAACGGACCCCGCCCTCCGCCCCGGGAGACGGGACGGAGGGCGGGGCGGCCGATGGCGGGTGCCGCCGGGATCAGCCGATGACGCTGGTGATCCAGTCGTGGTGGTCGGCGACGCTGGTGAAGATGTCAGCGGCCGTCGCGCACTCGCCCACGCCGCGGCTGTTGAGGCCGGCCACCTCCCAGCGGCCCGCCACCTTGATCAGCCCCGGGGCGCCCGAGTCCCCGCCGCAGGTGCCGACCTTGCCGTCGGTGTTGTCGACGCAGAAGTCGCCCTCCGCGATGCCCCAGGCGTCACCGTCCTCCGGCGTGGAGTTGCACCGGGGCGTGCTCGGGTCGAGCACCGGGAGGTCCACCTCCTGGTGCTTGACGGGCAGTTGCTTCGGGTCGTCGTCGGCGGCGCTCGTGTAGCCCCAGCCGGTGGCCTTGACCGTGTCGCCCGGCTGCGGCTTCGTGGTGGCCAGCGGCGCCGGGGTCTTCTCCACCTTCTCGGCCAGCTTGATCAGCCCGACGTCCTGGCCGTCCTCGTGGTCCTCGTAGTACTTCCACTCGGGATGCACCACGAACTTCTCGACCTGGGCCACGGTGCCGCCCTCGGTGCGGTCCAGCGAGCCGACGCGGACGTGGTACTGCGCCGGGTCGTTGAGCTTCTCCGTGGACAGGCAGTGGGCCGCCGTCAGCACCCAGTCCGGGGCTATCAGCGTGCCGCCGCAGGCGTGCGAGTTCGGATCGCCGTCGCGCTCCTTCTGGAGGGAGACGACGAAGGGGTACGCCTCGGTGGAGTCCGAGCCGCCGATGATGCGGGTGCTGTAGCCCGGGCCGTCCTGCCCCGGGCCCTGCGTCGCGGCCTGCGCGGGCGCAGCGGCCAGCGTGATACCGGCGGCCAGGCCGGTCGCGACGAGGGCCGTCCACGCGCCACGCCCGGCGCGGCGCCGGGCGCCGCGGGCCCCGGCCGTCGCACGGGCCCGCGTGCTGTGCTGTGTGTGCTGTGCGTACGAGATGGGTCCGATCCCTTCGTTCGTGCTTGTTGCCGTTCCGTTCGTTCCACTGGGCGGCGTGGCTCCGCCGGAGTACCGGTCGAGGACACCCTCGTCACACACATCCGCCCCCGTTCGGCCGTGCCGCGCACGGCCGCCGTACATCTCAAAGCCCCAACGCCCTTGTGTCCATGGGTTTTTGAAAAAAATGTGCGAGGTTCGCGAAGATCGCCGGGCGGATGTGGTGCGGGCCCGTCCGCGCGGCGGGACCGCCACCCGGGACGCCCCCTGCCCGAGGAGGGGCACAGCCGGTCAGAATCGGCTCCATGGGAAAAACACACCCCGGAGTGGAGGGCAGGCTGCGCGAGTTCATCGAGTCACAGCCGCTCTTCTTCACCGCGACGGCACCCCTGTCCGGCGACGGCACGGTCAATCTCTCCCCGAAAGGCGTCACCGGCTCGCTCGCCGTGCTCGACCCGAAGACCCTGGCCTACCTCGACTTCGCCGGAAGCAACGCGGAGACCGTCGCCCACCTGCGCGAGAACGGCCGCATCACCCTCATGTGGTGCGCCTTCCAGGGGCCGCCCAACATCGTGCGGGTGCACGGCCGCGGCGAGCCCGTCTTCCGCGACGACCCCCGCTTCCCCGAACTCCTCGCCCACTTCCCCGACTTCGAGCCCGGCGCGCACGGGCTGCGCGCCGTCGTCCTCGTCACCGCCGAACTCATCCGGGACACCTGCGGTTTCGCCGTGCCGTACCTGGCCTACGAGGGGGACCGCACACTGCACGGACAGCGCTTCGAGCGGGAGGACGACGCGTCCCTGAGCGCGTACTTCGAGAAGAAGGAGCACATCGCCACCAGCATCGACGGCCTGCCCGGCCTGCCGCTCCCGCTGCCCCCGTACCCCGGGCCGGCGCCCGGGTAGCCGGCCTGTACGCCGGCTGTGTGCGGTGTAGGCGCCGTGTAGGTGCGCTGTCGGCGTCCGGCCGGAGGCTCGGTGCTGCCCCGGAGCGCGGGAGCACACGCCCCGCGCCCGGCACGGAAGGAGAAACACCATGGCATCCGAGAACACCGGCACCGGCCACGGCGGCACCCGCCCGGCACGTGTGCTGATCTCCGGCGCCAGCGTGGCGGGCCCCGCGCTGGCGTACTGGCTGCACCGGTACGGCTTCCACGTCACCGTCGTCGAACGCGCCCCCGCGCTGCGACCTGGCGGGCAGGCGATCGATGTGCGCGGACCGGCGCTCGACGTCGCCGCCCGCATGGGCGTCCTGGACGAGATACGGGACCACGCGACCGACCTGCGCGGCATGTCCGTACTCGACGAGAGCGGCACCGAGGTGTTCCGCAGCACCGAGGTCACCGCGAGCGGCGGCCGGCTGGACCGCGGCGACGTGGAGATCCTCCGCGACGACCTCTCCCAGATCCTGGTGCGCGCCGGCGGCCCCGGCATCGAGTACCTCTTCGACGACTCGATCGCCGCGCTCGACGACGGCCCCGACGAGATACGCGTCCGCTTCGCCAGTGGCCGCGAGCGCGCCTTCGACCTCGTCGTCGGCGCCGACGGCGTCCACTCGCACACCCGCCGCCTCGCGTTCGGCCCGGACAGCGGCCGGCTGCGGCCGATGACCGGGCACCTCGGGGTGTGGACGGCCCCGAACGTCCTCGACCTGGACCGCTGGCAGATCCTCTACCGCCTCCAGCACGGACCCGCGTGGGGCGGCCTGGTGATGAGCGTGCGGAAGAACGCCGAGATGCGGGTCTACGTCGGGGTGGACGGCGAGGACCCGTTCGACCCGGCGCTCCGGGACCCGGAGGCGCAGAAGCGGATGATCGCCGCACGCTACGCGGACGTCGGCTGGGAGATGCCGCGGCTCCTGAACTACATGTGGGACGCCCCGGACTTCCACTGCGACGTCGGCCTCCAGGTCCATCTGGACAGCTGGTCGCGCGGCCGGGTCGTGCTGCTCGGCGACGCCGGGTACTGCGGCTCGCCCGCCTCCGGCCAGGGCACCAGCATGGCGATGGTCGGCGCCCATGTGCTGGCCGGGCAGCTCAAGGCCGCAGGCGGTGACCACCGTGCCGCGTTCGCCGCCTACGAGCGCGAACTGCGCCCCTGGGTCACCGCCAACCAGGCGCTCGCCGAACGGCACATCGCCCAGGGCCCGCCGGACCAGGGCGTGTCCAGCGAGGGCGACTGGTACGACGACGCCCCCGGGCCGGACGGCCGGACCTTCTACGAGGTCGTGGACGACTTCACCGTCCGCGCCTACTGAGCCGGGCCCCGCAACGGGCGGTGCGGGCAGGGGGGCACTGTCCGCACCGCCCGCCGCGGGCCGGACCGCACCGCCGAACGGCCGCCGCCCCGCCGGTGCGGACCACGGGCGGTCCGTGTAGTGTTCGGCGCCCGATCCGCCGTACGACCGAGGGAGGTGGGAGAGATCACCGCCGCAGCAGGCCGGGCACTCCCGCCCCGCAGCCGTACGCGCCGTCGCACCGCGTAGCACCCGGGCCCGCGCGGGCCCGGCGCGTCCGCCGGAACGGAACACGGAGTGCCCTGACGACCGAAAGGCACTCCGCACCATGACGCACCACCCCGACACCACCCCCTCGCCCGCACCGTCCGCCCGGCCCGACCTGGTGGCGCGGCTGCGCACCGCCGGCTGCGTCTTCGCCGAGGACGAGGCCCTGCTGCTGACCGAGGCGGCCCGCACCCCCGCCGAACTGGACGCCATGACCGACCGCCGCGCGGCGGGGCTGCCGCTCGAACACGTCGTCGGCTGGGCCCGGTTCGCGGGCCTGCGGACCGTCGTCGGACCCGGCGTCTTCGTGCCGCGCCGCCGTACCGAGTTCCTCGTCGAACAGGCCGTCGCGCGGGCCACGGCCGCCCGCGGCGCCGGGCCGCGACCGTCGCCGCTGCTCGTCGACCTGTGCTGCGGCAACGGCGCCGTCGGCCTCGCGGTGGCCACCGCGCTGCACGGCCGGGCGCGGCTGCACGCGGCCGACGTCGACCCCGCCGCCGTACGCTGCGCCCGGCGCAACCTCGCCGGCCTCGCACAGGCCCGGGTGCACCGGGGCGACCTGTTCGCCGCGCTGCCCACCGCGCTGCGCGGACACGTCGACGTCCTCACCGCCAACGTCCCCTACGTCCCCAGCGCCGACCTGCCGCTGCTGCCGCCCGAGGCCCGCGACCACGAGCCGCGCACCGCACTGGACGGCGGCCCCGACGGGCTGGCCCTGCTCCGCCGGGTCGCCGCACACGCCCCCCGCTGGCTCGCGCCCGGCGGCTGCCTCCTCACGGAGACCAGCGAGGCCCAGGCCGAGGCCGCCCGCACCCTCCTCACCGACGCCGGGCTCACCGCCCGGATCGCCCGCCACGCCCCGCTGGACGCCACCGTCCTGCTGGCCGAGCGGGCGACCTGACCGCCCGGCACCGGGTCAACGCAGCGGCGGCAACTGCGCGTCGGCCCGGTGCAGCAGCTCGGTGACCGTCTGCGCGAACCGCGCATCGCACGGATGCGCCCGGCCGGTCCGCACCGCCTCCAGCAGCGCGTCGACCGCCCGGCCGAAGGCCACCGCCGGCTCCTCCTGACGCTCCGGCAGCTGTGCCACCCCCGACGCACCGCGCACCTCGGCCGTGACCCCGGCCGCCGCCGGATCGACGGAGTGGCTGAGCGTGGACGTACTGGACGCCCCGGAGACGTGCCGGAGCACCAGATGCACCGTGTCCCCGGCCCCGCCGCGCGCCGCCGTCACCTCGGCCACCTCGCCGAGCAGGGGCAGCAGCACGGACAGGGCGTGCGGCCCGATGTCCCACAGCGCGCCCTTCTCCCGGCGCCAGGGCGAGGCCGCGTACGGCGAGTGCCCGCCGCCGAACACGGGCGAGAGCCAGTCTGCCCGGCCCACCTGCCAGCCGTCCTCCGCCGCCCGGTCCCGCAGCCACTGCGCGGTGCCCGCACCGAAGTGCAGCGTGAAGAAGACGACGGCGGCGACCCCGGCCCGCTCGACGGCCTCGGCCACCTCCCGGGCCGCCGCGGGCGCCGTCGCCACCGGCTTGTCCAGCAGCAGATGGCAGCCGGCCTCGGCCGCCCGCACGGCCAGGGGCGCCTGGACGTCCGGCGGCAGGGCCAGCGCCACCGCGTCGACGTCGGCGAACAGCGCGGCCGGATCCTCGTACGCCCGGGTCCCCAGCTCCCCGGCCAACTCCGCGGCGGCCTCCGGCCGTCGGCCCCACACACCGACCAATTCCGTCCCGGCGTGCTCCGCCAGCGCGGGTCCGTGGGTGCGCCGGGCCCAGGGGCCGGTGCCGAGCAGTCCGCAGCGCAGGGGTGTCGCAGTCGTGGATGTCATGACGGCAGCCTAGAAAGCCGGGCGGACAACGGCCCAGGGCACTCCGCCGGGGGTGGCACCAGGTACACCCCGCACAGGGGGCCGGAGCCAGTGACCGCACCACCGGCCATCAGCAGACTGGAGACGTGCCCGGCCCCCGGGCGCGCGGGACGTGAGGAGCCGAAGAGTGAGCGAGACCGGACGAAGCGGCACATGGCCGGCGACGGGCGGGCGGACCGGCAGGCCGCGCGCCGCACTGCTGGCCGGCGCACGCGGCCTCGGTCTGTCGTTCCTGTCGCTCGGCGGCTCGCTGGCCCTCTTCCTCGCGACGGTGGTCTCGCTCGTCCTCGTCGCGGCCGGTATCGGCCTGTTCACCACGCCGCCGCTGCTGGAGCGGGTGCGCGCACACGCCAACCAGCGCCGTCTGCTCGCCCGCGAATGGACCGGCACCGACATCGTCGCCCCCTACCCGCCGCTGCCCGAGGACCTGCGCGGCCCCGGCGGCCAGGTACGCCGCTGTCTGCTGATGCTGGGCTCGGCCGCCACCTGGCGCGATGTGCTGTGGCTGCTCGTCGACGCCGTCGCCGGCTTCGTCACCGCGCTGCTGCCGCCGGCCCTGCTGGTCTACGGCGTGGAGGGCTGGGTGATGTTCCTCGGCGTCTGGCGTGCCGTACGCGACGGCTACTGGTACGCCTTCATCCGCCTCCACGACTTCGACTCCGCCGTCCAGACCGCCGCCCTCGCCACCGCCCTGCTCGCCCTCGCCCTCTACGCCAACCCGTACCTGCTCAAGGCCCACTTCCTGATCGCG
>NZ_BJMM01000096.1 GCF_006539165.1 Streptomyces cacaoi
CCGGGACTGGTGCCCGTTGTACGACCGGCCGTCCCGGGCCGGGCACTGGATGTGCGCGCACGGGCCCACCGGGGGGACGGAGGACGGCGCGCTCCCCCAGGGCGGCGGCAGCGGAACGCCCGCCCCGACGGGGGACGGGGCGGGCGGGCTCGGGCTCCGGGCGGCGACGGGGAAGGGCTCAGACCGCCCGGCCGCGCAGGGTCAGGGCGCGGCCGAGGCAGGCCAGGGCCGCCGTGCAGGCGACCGTGCGGACGGCGTTGGCCCGCGTCCACGGCCGGGTGAACGCCCCGCGCAGGGCGGCGAGTTCACCGGCGGCGCCGGACAGTCCACCCGCGGCCAGCCGCCGGTTGAGGGGAACGTTGACGACCGTCGTCAGCGCCACGACGCCGCCGTAGAGCGCCAGCGCGGCCCACGCCCACCGGGCCGCGGCCCGCCGGCCGAGGAGGCGCAGCTGCCCCGCGGCGAGCCCGGTGGCCAGGAAGGCACCGAAGAAGACCAGCCCGAACAGGCCGTTCTCGATGGCCTCGTTGATGTTCCGCATGGCCAGGACGTAGGTGTGGTCGTCGCCCCGGTCGAGCCCCGGCATCACCGAGACGTCGAAGGCGAAGTAGAGCCCGGCGCTGAGCCCCATGGCGATGGTCGCGGCGTACAGCGCGGGCCCGGCGCCCTCACGCGGGCCCGGCTGCGCCGGTGCGGTCGGTTCGGTGGTCACGGGTGACCCTCCTTGCGGCGGTCCCGGGCGACCCCGGCGCGGGGCCGCCCGGCTCGGTGGGGAGGACGGAAGAGCGGACGTCGGGTACGGCGCGGCACGCGGGGAGGCGGGCGTCGGCCCCGGCGTCGGGCGTCGGATGTCGGGCGTCGGGCGCCCGGCGTCAGGCGCGAGGCGCGAGGCGCCGGGCAACAGGTGTCGGACGTCGGGTGCCAGGCAGCAGGCGCCAGGCAGCACGTGCCACGTGCCGGGCACCAGGCGTCGGGTATCGGGTGTCGGGTGTCAAGTGCCGTGCGGCGGGCACCAGGTGGCGGGCGACAAGTGCTCGGAAGCAGGCGCCAGGCGTCAGGCGCCCAGCGCCAGTCAGCAGTTGCCGGGCGTCAGGCGGCAGGCGTCAGGCACGGGGCGCCGAATGCCAGGCACCGGGCATCACGTGTCAGGCCGGGTGGGTGATGGCGGTGAGTCGGCGCTCGTAGCGGCGGCGCAGCACGGTGCGGCCGAGCAGCCGCACGGGCGGCGGCATCGTCGCCTCGACGTGCCGCACGGCGGCGGGCTCCGCCCCGTCCAGCATCCACGGCGGCAGATACGCGAGCACGCCGCGCGGCGCGGTCCGCACCAGCCGCTGCTCCAGGTCCAGGTAGTCCCGGACCGTCAGCCTCGCGAACACCGGGAAGGCGACCCGCTCCTCGTCCGCCAGATGTGCGCACAGGACGTCGGAGAACCGCTGCGCCGCTGCCCCCAGCGCGGCGGGCCCGGCGTCGCGCAGCGCGGCCGAGACGGCGGCCATGGCGGCCTCCAGCTCGGCGTGGTCGCCCGCCAACGCCTCGGCCTGCCCGGCGCATTCGGGCAGCCGGCGGGCCAGCTCGGGCCACAGGAACGCGTCCTCGCTGCGGTGGTGCCACTCGATGACGTCCCGCAGCCTGCCCCACCAGCGGCCGGCGTCCGGCAGCCCGGCGGGGCTCAGCGCGGGGACCGCGGCGAGCAGGCGGCGTGCGTCGCGCCGCATCGCCACATGCATCAGCGCGAATCCGTGGAAGTGGCCCGGCAGGGAGTCGAGCCGCTCACTGCTCATGGGCGCGTTCGTGGTCACGGTTGACGACTCCTCTGCGTTACGCGGGCGTTCAGCGCGCCCGCTCCCTCCGGTGTGCACGGTGTCGCACCGTGCCGCGGCCGGCCGGTGGTGCGGGGCGCGGCCACGGCACCGTCTCCGGGCGCGGGTCAGACGTTCCAGGCACCGCGTGCCGCCGCCTCCTGGGCGAATGCGGAGAAGTCCTTCGGCTTACGGCCGAGCGCCTCCTCGACGCCGTGCACCAGGTGCGCGTTGCGGCCGTCCAGGACGGTCTCGAACAGCTCGGCAAAGTCCTCCGGGAGGCCCTCGGCGACCAGCGCCGCCCGGTACTCGTCCTTGGTCACCGGGATGTAGCTGATCTCCCGGCCGATGGCCTTGCTCAGCTCGGCCGCCACGTCGTGGAAGCTCAGCAGACGCGGCCCGGACAGCTCGTACGTCTTCCCGATGTGCTTCGCGTCGGTGAGCGCGGCGACGACGACGTCCGCGATGTCGTCGGCGTCGACGAACGCCTCCACGGCGTCCCCGGTGGGCAGGGCCAGCTCACCGGCCAGCACCGGGTCGCGGAAGAAGCTCTCGTCGAAGTTCTGGTTGAAGAAGCTGGAGCGCACGATCGTCCAGTCGGCGCCGGACTCCTTGACCTTGTCCTCGCCGGCCACGGCCAACTCCTCGCCCCGCCCGGACAGCAGCACCAGCCGGCGGGCGCCGCGGGAGACGGCGAACCGGGAGAACTCCGCCACGTGCTCGGTGGCGCCCGGGAAGGCCAGGTCCGGGTAGTAGGTGATGTAGGCGGCGGTGACACCCTCCAGCGCGGGCCCCCAGGTGCTGGAGTCCTCCCACACGAAGGGCGGTTCGCCCGACCGCGAGCCGACGCGCACGCTGTGGCCGCGCGCCGTCAGCCGCTCGGCGACCCGGCGGCCGGTCTTCCCGGTACCGCCGATCACCAGAATCGTGCCCTGCTGTGCGTTCTGGGTGTTCTCTGTGTTCGTCATGGAATGCAGTCAACTCCTGTGCGGTGGGTCGAGCCATAGCCACAACGCTCAGCTCCATACGCGGCCGTCCAAAGGAGTCCTCAAGAGCGCGAGCTACCGCGTGAACTCCGAACAGCCTGACAGCGAAGGGGAGTTGAGGCCATCGCGGAAAGCCCTTTCTCCAGCGACTCCCGAGCGGGCTTCCAGCTGCGCCGATGCCGTGTGCACACGGGGTCGCGCCCTTCCGCACGGCACCACGCCACCGGAAATCCGACCGCCCCGCCGGAAGCGCAACACACCGCCCGCTCCGGCGAATTCCCCGCACCGGAAAACCCCCGTCGAGCACTCCTCGACCATTCTTCGAGGAATTCTCCAGCGCCGTGCCGTGCCGTGCCGTGCCGTGCCGTGCCGTGCCGTCAGGAATGATCGCCCGCAGTCAGGGCCGGCCGGGACGGCGCGGGCGGCGAGGAAGGCGCCGGTCGCCCGCTCCAGGGCATCGCCGGCGCGGCTCCGGCCCAGTGGGTCCGGCACGGCGCCCCGAAGGAAACGCAATCACGCAACGGCCCCTGCTCGGAGGAATGCCGTGTGGGCAGCGTGAACAAGCTCTGAGATACGACTTGCGCTGTCGACGATTGCGGAGGTCGGGACCCCGACCTCCTGAGCCCGGTGCTGGAACGCTTCGCGCAGCCACGGGTATCCGTGCCGCTCGTACTCCTTGATCCTCTGCTCACGCTGGTCGTCCCCCTCCCCCAGCGCTCGCGCCTGAATCTTGCTCAGTGTCCCCGTGACACGACCCGTCTGATCCGCGACAACCATGGCCCGGTCGGACCTGCCCTCTGCGGGAGTGCGCGCCAGGTCCGAGTGGTCCAACCCGTCTATCTGCTTCTTGATGTATGTCTCCTGAGCCTCTCTCACGGCTCGCCATGCCTCACTGTCCCGAACGACAGAGCGCGTAACAGCCACCAGGCGGTCACGCGAAAAGAGCGGCTCCTCCCCGGGCTGCCGGGCTCCTCCCCGGGCCAGACTCCCGAAGACCTCGCCCGGATACCGAGCGAGCACTTTCGCAACGGCCCGGCGCACGGCGCCAGGCATGAATTCGGGGTTCTTGGCAACGTGCGGACCGTAGGCAGCAACCACTTGCTTGCGTGCTCTGCCTTCGCGGCTCATCTCACGCTCCAGCGCGGCAGCACACTTCCCCAACGTTCCTTCACCGCCGCGACCATCAGTCGAGACCTTGGCCACAACGTCCCAACAGAAATCCCTCTCCCGCGCCTCCTGCTGATCCCCCCGCTGCCACTGGAAAAACGCCAGCACTACCACGCCGACCAGCGCAATAACACCTGCGGCGAAACAGGACTTCTTACGCTTACTCCCCATTAGCCGATTTCCCCAGACGTGCACCCCTTGGTCTCACTGAACCCGGAGTTGCACCAGGTGTGCGCATCACCTTCGAGATCCCCCATAGTCCGCCGCTGTTCACGATGTCAGCATCCGGCACCCCGGCTTCCTCAGCTCTTTCATCGATCATTTCCCGAAGTCACGGACAGCCATTCTGGGCACGGCACCCGCCGTCTGAGTCTTCGGACCCGCGACCTCGCGAACGTAGCCTGCAATCCGCCGCTTGCCCTCTTCCTTGTGCGCCATATCACCATCCGTCGGCGCACTCCCACCCGGCGGGCCCGGATCCCGTTTCTGCCGGTGCGACTTCTCCCACTCGTCCGGAGTCTGTACGCGCTCACTTGCGTCGGAGCCCACGCCCCCTCCCCTCCTACGCCCAACTTGGCGCGCTTTCCTCCCGTTTCAGCCATGCACAGCTGCACCGGGCCGTGCTGGACGCACTCGGCTCCCGAGGTGAGCTGGACCGGGCATCGGCCATCGTCGCAACGGCCTCGGTTCGCGCCAGACGGGGGGGCACACGCCCGCCCGGGTGTCGAATGGAGCGAACGGCCCTGCGTGGGCTTGCCGGATTCCGGCTTCCCCACCGACCGCTCCCCGGCACCGTGTCCGTCCCGCACCCCGCCGCCGTCCGCTCGTCCGGCAGCCGACGCCGACGACGGACGCCGTCGACGGACGCCGTCAACAGCGCCCGCTATCCGGCCCGTTCCGCCGCCGCGGTGGCCAGCAGTCGGGCGAGCGCGTCGGCCGGTGCCGAGCCGTCGACGAGGACGAGGAGTGGGGCACGGGACCCGGCCGCGGCCAGCAGCCGGGCCAGTTCGTGGGCGGTGCTGCCCGCGCCGGACCAGCCGCCCAGTACCGGGCAGGCGCCGTGCGCGGCCAGCGACCGCAGTGCCGTGCGCCGCTCCGGCACCGTCCCCGGCACGGGATCGAGCAGCACGAGCGCCTCCGGGCCCGGCCAGCGGCGGGCCACCTGCTCGTACCGGGCGCGGGGCACCCCGTGCGCCGGGACGAGGCAGACGGCACCGGCGCCGGGCCGCGTCGCGGTCCGCAGGGTGGCGACGTGCGGACAGCGTGGGGCGCCGCCGTCCGGTGTGGCGGTGCCCACCAGCTCCAGCACCCGGCGGATCGTCGTCGAACCGTCGGCGGCGCGCGGCAGTTCGCGCAGCAGGTGCATGCCCTCCCGCAGCAGGCCGCGCGCCTCGCCCGGCCGGGGCAGTTCGTGCGTGGCGGCCAGTACCAGCCCGCCGGTGTCGTCGTGGTGCGCGACCAGGGTGAGGGCGTGCCCGGACGGGGCGTCCAGGGTGCCCAGTTCCTCGATCCGGATGCCGTGCTCGGCCAGTCCGTCGAGCGGTCCGGGCCGCAGGCGGCTCTTGAACACCAGGAGGCTGCCGGGCTCCTCGTCGGGTGCCGGCCCCCGCGTCGTCTCACCGGGGCCCGCCGTCCCGGTCCGGCCCGTCCACTCCGCCACCTGCCCGGCGGAGACCCACTCGTAGCCGCCCATGTCCAGCACCCGGTCCCGCAGGGCCCGCAGCAGCGCGGGCACGGTGCCGCCCGGGTCCACCTCGATCCACACCGGCAGCGGGTTGCGCAGCGCGCCCGCCATCCGCTCCACCCCGTCCAGCGGGACGCCCCGCCCCGAGACGGCGACATCGAAGCGGACGGGGCGCGGCCCCTCCGCGCCCGAGTCGCGGTGCAGCAGCAGCGCCCAGGCCGTCTGGAGCGCGCTGCTCTCGGTGGCGCCCCAGTCGGCTGCCCAGGTGGCCAGCCGTGTCGTCTCGTCCGGGGTGAGCCGGGCCCGCGCCCGCCCGGGGCGGGTGCCCCGCGCGGGCTCCTCGGCACCGGCCGGCAGGGCGACGGGCACCGGTCCCGCGCCGGCCGGCGGCGCCACGGACGACCAGAACTCCCGCGCCGGGCCCGGGTCCCGGCCCTCCAGCCAGCGCACATGGTCGGCCACGTCGGGACGCCGCTCGCCGCCGGGCAGCCGGCCACCGGCCAGGTAGGCGCGGCAGAACTCCCGCAGCAGCAGCCGGACGCTCCACTCGTCCAGCAGCGCGTGGTGGTAGGTGAGCACGAACCGGTGCGGCAGCGGCCCGTCCGTGTCCGGCGAGCGGCGCACCCCGCCCAGCAGCGTGATCCGCAGCGGACCGGGACGGCGCACGTCCATGCCGCGCCGCCGGTCCCGCTGGACCAACTGGGCCCAGTCCGCCGCACCGTGCGCCAGACAGCGCACCTCGGCCGTCACCCGCTCGTGCAGCAGCAGCGCGGGGGCCGGTCCCGCGGCGTTCTCGAACGCGGCACGCAGCACCCGCTCCCGGTCGACGACGGACTGCCACGCCCGCCGGAACCGCTCCGTGTCCAGCGGCCCGTGCCAGGCCCACAGCGACTGCTCGACGTGCCGCCCTCCCCCGGGTGCCGCCGCCTCCCCCACCAGCAACTCCCGCTGCAACGGGCTGACCCCGACCCGCCGCACGGCCTCCGCCGCACCGTCGTGCGCCCCGGCCCGGCACACACCCGGCCCCCGTGCCCGCTCATCGGACGCCCCCACCACGGCACTCCCGGCGCCACCCGAACCGACCGCCCCGTGCTCCTCCTCCGCCCCGGCGCCCGGGTCCGCACCCGCCTCCCCCTCGGAACCCCGCGTGCGGCCGGGCGCAGGGACGTCCCCCGGGTCCGACGCGGAGTCCGGCGCCGGCGGCCCGGCCTCGTCCGGCCCCCCGGCGGTCAGCAGGTCCGCCAGCAGCCCGACCGGGAACCCTTCCGGGTCGGGCCCGTGCAGCGTGAGCACGGCCCGGCCGGGCCCGGCCGGGCGCAGCTCCCAGTGGTGCGTACGGGCCGTGGGCCGGTGCGCGGCGATCCGGCCCAGCGCGGGGCCGATCCGGTCGTACACCATCTCCCCCGCGGGGCAGCGCAGTTCGAGCACGAGGGGGCCCGGCACCGTGCACCGCCCGGGATCGACGATCACGGCCCGCGCCGCCCTGCCCCGCCGCCCGCCCCCCGGGCCACGCCCGGCAGCCCCGGACTCCGCCGCCATCCCGAACGCCCCCTCCCCGTCCTTACGGACCCACGCGCAGAGCGCACCGGCCACCGCCCGCGCGCACCGGGGCGAGACCGCCACACCGGCGGCACACCTCCCGGCACCGTCCCCGCACGGTAGCCACACCCCCGCCCCCACCCCGCATTCCTCGACCACACCTCGACGCGAACCCGAGCGGTCCTCGGGGGGGCTGGCGGGCGTGCGCCCCCTTCGCGCTCTTGACGGCGCGGGGCCCCGAAGTGAAAGTCGTGCAATCGCCCGCAATCGGCGCCGTGGAGGAAGAAGGCAGACATGAAACTGCGGTTCCTCGGGATCATTCCGAACACCGGCAAGGACGACTCGCCCACCATCTGGCTGGACGAGGACAGCGGGGATCTGCTGATCCAGTCTTACCGGGCCACCGATGAGGAGAGGAAGGCGTGCCAGGAAGTCGGATCGGTCCCTGGCCACGGGACGGACGTTCCAGAACACGAGGCAGTCATCCGACTGCCGAAGGTCATGCTCCAGTACATTCCTCGCCCCGACGGAGACGCCGCCGATGAAGCCTCCGGCACGTGAGCCCCTCTCCCACACCCGACGGTCCGCCCTGCACCTTGAGGTCCGGGACACGTACCAGAGCACGGACCCGGACTTCCTCGCATGGCGAGAGGGACGCCGTACGTTCACGCCGGGCAACAGGGCCGACTGGTGGGAGGGTTGGCACGACGTCGTGCACGCTGCCACTTGCCGCGGGGTGAGTGTCCGGCGTGCGCGGGTGGTCTCCGAACCGCTGACGGAGTACGTGCGTTGGGAGTACGCCTACACAGTGACCAACCTCGCCGCTGGTGAACAGGTCCGCTGGCTCCCTCGGCGCAGCGCCAGAGATCTGGCGGTGCCCGCCGTGGACTATTGGGTCTTCGACGGCGAGCTGGTGCTGTTCCACCATTTCAGCGGCGACGGAGCGTTGATCGAGCGTGAGTACGTCACGGACCCCGCGCTGGCCGCCTGGTGCACCAGCGCTTTCCACGAGGTCTGGGAACGAGCCACGCCGCACGAGGAGTACAAGCCGGTCGACTGAACCATGCCCCAGTCACACTCATCCAGCGCACAGCGAGCGCGCCGGGAACTGGCCTACCGACTGCGGGAGTTGGCCGAAGACGCCGGGCTCGACGGCAAGGACCTGGCCGCACTGTGCGGCTGGCATCCGTCCAAGGTGTCCCGGATATCGACCGCGAAGACCCAGCCCAGCGCCGAGGACATCCGGGCATGGTGCCGGGCGTGCGGCGTGGAGGACCAGGCCGCCGATCTGGTGGCCTCGTTGCGGGCTGTCGAAGGCACCTGGCTGACGTGGCGCCGGCTGGAACGTGCCGGGCTACGTCGGTCGCAGGAGGAGCGCCTGCCGCTGTACCTGCGCACGACCCGGTTCCGGGCCTACAGTTCCTGGGCTCTTCCCGGCCTCCTCCAGACCTGCCAGTACACCGAGGACGTGCTGCGGAACATCCAGCAGCAGCGTGTTCCGCTCGACGACGTGCCGAACGCCGTGGCCGCACGCATGGAGCGCCGGCATGTACTACGCGAAGGGCAGCGACGTTTCGCCTTCCTGATCGAGGAACCGGTGCTCCGCAACACGCTCAGCACGGGAGAAGCACAAAAAGAACAGCTGGAACATCTGCTGGCCGTGAGCGGCCTGCCCAACCTCAGCCTCGGCGTGATCCCCGTGGCCCAGCAGCGCCGGCAACTCCCCACCGAGAATTTCTGGATCTATGACAGCGCACAGGTCAACGTGGAGCTGGTCTCCGGCTACCTCACGTTGACGCAGCCGAGCGAAGTGCGGGCGTACGCCGACACGTTCGCCACGCTGGCCGGGATGGCGGTGTACGGCGAACGCGCTCGCGGACTGATCATGTCAGCCATGGAGCGGCTCAGGTAATTGCCGTGCAATCGCACGCAATCAGCAGGGGGGTGCGGTCCTGCCGTGCCTAACGTCGTCATCGGACGGCAGGAGCAGCTGCGTCAGGAGGGACGGCACCGGTGAAGCCGATCGCGCCTGAACAACCGTGTCGGATACAGCCGTTGTCGAAGCGCCTCACCCGCTGACCGCCGCTCCGAGCTGTGCAGCACGCACGGCTCATATCGTCCCACCCCGGCCGATCAGCGATGCGCGCCAGTGGTGGCGACCACACTCCCGCTCCGGCGGCGAAGCCCTGGACAGGTCGAACGCCGGAGCGGGTGCCCCATCCGCAGAGGAACCCCTGCGGCACACGGGCCATGCCCTCCGACGTTACGGCGACATGGCCCCTCGCGAAAGAGGAGGTCGGTAGATGAGCACTGCGGCAGTCGATACGTACGAGACACGCACGCCCGATACGGAAGGGTGGCGGGGCGTACCCTTCCGGCACCCCCGCGATCTGCGACTTGCCGCCCAAGCCGACGGCGGGAAGCACGACGGAGGGCCGATGCCGCCGGAGGCTCCCCGCGAGCCGGGGGGTGGGGACGACGGGGACGACGGGTGAGCCCCCGGCTGCCCCTGTGACGCAGTGATGAGACCCCGTCCGTGCACAGCCCTGTCGCCGGACGGGGTCTCCCTGCCGCGCCGGAACGGACGCGTGGCCGTGGACCGGCCCCCGTGCAGGGCAGCGGCCAAGGCAGGCCCTACGGGCGGAGGACGAGCTTGCCCACGTGGGTTCGGTGGGAGAGGTCCTCCTGGGCGCGGGCGGCCTGGTCCAGGGGGTAGGACGCGGCGACGAGGGGCTGGACCGCGGCGGTGCGGGCCAGGTCCATCAGGAGGGCGAAGTGGGTGGGGGTGTGCATGGCGGAGCCGATCAGCTGCGCGTTGTGCAGGTAGAGGCGGCGTACGTCGAAGGTGATGCCGTAGCCGCCGAGCGCACCGGCGACGACCCACCGGCCGCCCTCGCGCAGCAGGGGCAGCCCCTCGCTCACCAGCTCTCCGGCGACCACGTCGAGCGCGACGTCGACGCCGTCGGGCGCGGCGGCGGCGAGCTGGCCGGTGAGGTCCCCGGTGCGGTCGAGGACCTCGTGGGCGCCGGCCTCCCGCACGGCGTCGATCTTGCTGCCGCTGCTGATCGCGAGCACCCGTGCTCCGCGTGCGCGGGCGAGCTGCACCAGGGCGATGCCGACGCCGCCGGACGCGCCCGACACCAGCGCGGTCTCCCCCTCCCGCAGCCGGCCCCGCTCGATCATGCCCAGTGCGGTGCCGTAGGCGGTCGGCAGCGTGGCGAGCTGTTCGTCGGTGAGCGGTGACTCCGTCACGTCGTGTACGCGCGCGGCCGGGGCGGTCACGTACTCCGCGTAGCCGCCGTCGCGTTCGCTGCCCATCAGGCCCACCGGGTTGGCGTCCGGGCCGTCGGTGTCGTAGACGGCCGGGTCGACGACGACGCGGCGGCCGACGAGGCTCTCGTCCACGCCGGGCCCGGCTGCCGCGACCCGTCCGGCCACGTCGGCGCCCTGGATGCGGGGGAAGTCGACCGGGCCGCGCCAGCCCGAGGTGGCCTTCGGGTCTCCGGGACGGCCGTAGGCGCCCTCGCGGGTCCACAGGTCGGTGTTGTTGAGCGCCACGGCGCTGACCCGGACGAGTACCTCTCCGGTCTGCGGGGCCGGCACCGGCACCTCTGCCTGTTCGAGGACCTCCGGCCCTCCGTGCCTGGTGATGCGCGCTGCGTGCATGGTCGCGGGGACACCCATCGGGGAACCTCCTCGTAGGTATACTGATCTGTGAACACCTCCACCCTATACCGACCAGTGAAGGAATGCTCGTGCAGGACACGCGAAGCCTGACGCCGGCGGGACGCCGCATCGTGGCGGCGGCCGAGGAACTCTTCTACGACCGCGGGATCACGGCGGTCGGCGTGGACCTGATCGCCGAGCACTCGGGCGTGACCAAGCGCACCCTCTACAACCGGTTCGGGTCCAAGGACCAGCTCGTGGCCGTCTACCTCGCGGAACGCGACCGGCGCTGGCGGTCCCACGTCCGGGCCGCCGTCGACGCCTGCGACTCCCCCGCCGAGGCCGTTCTCGCCCCCTTCGAGGCGCTCCGGACCTGGAGCGGGGCCGGCGCCCGCGGCTGCGCGTTCATCAACGCGCTCGCCGAACTCCCCGATCCCGCGCACCCCGCCCACCGCATCGCCGCCGACCAGAAGCTGTGGCTGCGGAACCTGTTCGAGGAGCTCGCCACCGCGGCGGACCGCCCGCGGCCGGCCGCCCTCGCCACCCGGCTCCTCGTCCTGCACGAGGGCGCGCTCGCCACCCAGCCGCTCGCGCTCGACACCCTGACGGAGACCACCGCGCTGGCCCGCGCCCTGGTCGCGGACGACGCCGTGTGACCCGCGGCGGCCCGACGGCCCGGCGGACGGCTCGCCAGGCCCCGCAGCGCGGCGGACGACGGCCCGGCGACCCGACGGCCCGGCGACCCGGCGACCCGGCGACCCGGCGACCCGGCGACCCGGCGACCCGGCGACCCGGCGACCCGGCGACCCGGCGACCCGGCGACCCGGCG
>NZ_BJMM01000097.1 GCF_006539165.1 Streptomyces cacaoi
CGTCCACCCCGACGGCGGCTCCCAGCAGACCCAGCCCGAGCAGCAGCCGCAGCAGCAGACCCAGCCCAAGCAGCAGCAGCCCCAGCAGGAGTCCGCCCCGCGGAAGGCGGAGTCCGGCCCGGCGTCCGCCGACTACACCGTCCGCAGCGGTGACACCCTGCACCGGATCGCCGTGGCGCACCATGTCTCCGGTGGCTGGAAGACGGTCTACGACGCCAACCGCTCGGAGATCGGCGGCAATCCGAACCTGATCGTGCCGGGCCAGAAGCTCACCCTGAAGGGCGGCGCCCAGCAGCAGTCCTCCGGTGCGCACACCGGGTCCGGCGCCGAGCCGCAGGGCGGCACCTCGGGCAAGGCCGCCGGTGCCGAAGCGAAGACCTCGGCCGACTCCGGCTCCTCCCAGGCGACCGGCAGCGGCTATGTCCGGCCCGTGCCGGGCGGCACCAGCACGCCGTACCAGGCGTCCGGCAGCAGCTGGTCGAGCGGCAGCCACACCGGTGTGGACTTCACCGCGTCCTCCGGCACCTCCGTCAAGGCCGTCGCAGCCGGTGAGGTCGTCGCGGCCGGCAACGGCGGTGCGTACGGCAACCAGGTCGTCATCAAGCACGCCGACGGCAAGTACACCCAGTACGGCCACCTGTCGTCCGTCTCGGTCTCCGTCGGCCGGCAGGTCGGCGCGGGCACGCAGATCGGCCTGTCCGGCGCGACCGGCAACGCCACCGGTCCGCACCTGCACTTCGAGGTGCGCACCGGCCCGGACTACGGCTCGGACATCGACCCGGTCGCCTACCTGCGCGCCCACGGCATCTCGCTCTGACCGGACGGCCGGCGAACGGCCCCGGGCGACTGCCCACGGACCGGCGCGCTCGCGTCGTCGCACCCCGGACGGGGCGGCACCCTTCGCGGTGCCGCCCCGTCCGTCGTTTCCGCAACGCCCCGCTCTCCCACGCCTGTACGGCGCACCCGACCGGTAAGTTAGGTTAGGCTAAGCTAATAAGCCTCTCGTCGGCGCGCGCCCGAGGAACGACCAGAGAGCGGGGCCCTCTTGACGACATCCGCACCGCACACCAGCCGCCGCCCCTGCCCCGACGAGCCCGCCGGACCGGCCTCGCTGCCGCACGGCACACCGGAGACCCCGGACCTTCCGGAGACCTCGGAGACCCCGGACACCCCGGACACCCCCGACACGGCGAACACCCCCGGCCTCCCGGACGCCTCGGACGCCCGGCGGCCCACCGACCCGGACCCGGGCCCCCGGCCGGACGGCGCCGGGCCGCAGCCGCCGCGCACCGTGCCGAGCCCGGTGATCGCCCGGCTCGCCGCGCGCCTGGCACGGACGGCGGAGGACGAACGCGACGCGGTCGTCGAGGAGTTCTGGGACGCCGCGGCCCGCGCGGGCACCCCGCTGGCCGAGCCGCTCGACGACGACCCCGGCCATCTCGCCGTCACCTTCCTGCGGCGCGGACACCGGGCGGTGGGCCAGGTACTGCTGCTCGTCAACACGCTCGTGGAGCGGGAGCGGCTGGCGGACGCGCTGATGGAGCGGCTGCCGGGGACGGACGTCTGGCATCTGGCCTACCGGCTGCGCGCCGATCACCTCGCCTCGTACCGGATGGTCGCCGATCTCTCCCCCGGGCCGCCGCCCGCCGACCCCGCCGTCGCCCAGCAGCGGCTGCGCGGACTGTGTGCCTTCGCCGGGCCCGACCCGCTCAACCCGGCGCTGCTGCCCGGACGTCGGGGAAGCCCCGGCAGCAGCGTCCTGGCCCTGCCGGGCGCGCCGGCGCGCGCCTGGGCCGAGCCACGGGAGGGCGTGCCCCGGGGGCGCGTCGACCGGTACCGGGTGCCGAGCCGTGCCCTGTCGCACGGGCCGGAGAAGGCACACCGGCCGGACGAGACGGAAGGCGCGGACGGGGCGGACGCGGAAGTCCGGGGCGGCGACGGGGCGGGTCGGGTCGTCCGGGACGTGTACGTCTATCTGCCGCCCGGCGCCGAGGGCGCGGCACGGACCGAGGGGGTGCGGCTGCCGGTGCTGGTGCTGTGCGACGGGGACATGTGGTTCGGCCGGCTCGGGCTGGCCGGCTGTCTGGACGCCCTGATCGCCGACGGCCGGATACCGCCCCTGGCCGTACTGGCACCCGACTCCGTCGACGGCCCCACCCGGCGGCGGGAGCTGGCGGCGTCCGAGGAGTATGTGCGCTTCCTCGCCGACGAGTTGCTGCCCTGGGCCGCGGCCCGCTGGCCGGTGACCGGGGACGGGGCGCGCACCGTCGTCGCGGGCCAGGGCCTCGGCGGGCTGACGGCGCTGTACGCGGCGCGGCTGCGGCCGGAGCGGTTCGGCGTGGTGCTGGCGCAGTCGCCCTCGCTGTGGTGGCGGCCCGGGGCACCGCAGGCCGGGCCCGGCGGCCTCACACCGGGCGCCGTACCGGGCGGCGAACCGCCGTGGCTCGCCTCGCTGTTCATGGACGGGCCCCCGGATGCGGGGCTCTCCCCCGCGGCGCTGCGCGTCCGGCTCGACGCGGGGCTGCACGAGGGCCCGTCGGCCGGGCTGGTCCACACCCTGGGCGAGGCCCTGCGGGCGCACGGGCACCGGGTGGTGTGCCGCACCGTCAACGGCGGGCACGACTGGGCGTGGTGGCGCGAGGCCCTGGCCGACGGGCTCGTCGAACTGCTGGGCGGGACCGCCTAGTCGCTCGGTCCGGCGCCGGGCCCGGGGCGGTCAGCCGCCGAGCACCGCGCCGAAGTCCGTGCCGGAGCCGAGGATGAACGTGGCGACGATGAGGATCAGGGTGCCCGGCAGCAGAAAGGCGATGGTCGTCATCGTCGCCTTCGGCACCGTCTTGGCCGCCTTGCGGCGCGCGTTCTGCGCATCGGTCCTGCGCATGTCGGTGGCGATCTGTATGAGCGTGTCGGCGATCGGCGCGCCCAGCTCCTCGCCCTGCTGAAGGGCGGTGACGAACTGGTCGACCTGCTCGCTGGTGTTGCGCCGGCGCAGCTCGTCGAACGCCTGGCGGCGGCTGACGCCCATGTCCATCTGGCGCAGCGTGATGCGCAGTTCGTCCGCCCACGGGCCCTCGTACCGGTCGGCGACCCGCTCCAGCGCCTGCCGGAAGCCGAGCCCGGCCGAGACGACGACGGCGAGGACGTCGAGGAAGTCCGGCAGTGTGCGCTCGATGACGTGCCGGCGCTCCTTGATCGCCTGCCGGATGCTCAGGTCGGCCGCGGTCCACCCGAAGGCCAGGACGACGACGGTGAACAGCGGGCTGCCCGCCGCGAGTCCGACCAGGCCCATCACCAGCCCGAACAGGCCGAAGACGGCACGGCGGGCCGCGTACCGCTGGAGGGTCAGACCCCCGGGGTTGCCCGCCTGGTCGATACGGCGCCGCTTCTTCTCCACCCGCGCCGGCCCCATCAGCCGCAGCACCAGCGGCACCAGACGCAGCCCGAGCCGGTCGACGGCCTGTTCGCCGGAGCCGGCCCGGGTCGCGCCGACCTCCAGCGCGACGGCCAGATCGTCCGGCAGTCTCGTCTCCGCGCGGTACATCCGCACCCCGGCGAACGCCCCCAGGACGGAGAGCCCCACCAGCGCGGCGAGCGCGAACGCCACCATCGTCACACCTCGATCCTGCCGAGCCGGCGGATGACCAGGAAGCCCGCCGCGAACAGCGCGACCGCGACGACCATGGCGATCTGCCCGACCGGGGAGCCGGTGACCCGGGTCAGTGCGCCCGGCATCATCGAGTTCATCATCAGCATCGCTCCGAGCCCCAGCAGGGGAATGGTGAAGGCCGTCGCATTGACCTCGGCGAGCATCGTGCGCACCTCGCGCCGGGTCTCCTTGCGCTCCTCCAGCGTCGTGGTGAGGTTGCGCAGCGAGCCGACGATGGTGCCGCCCGCGCGGTTCGACAGCACCAGCGTCGTCACCAGCACCACCAGCTCCCGGGACGGCAGCCGCTCCGCCAGCTCGCCGAGCGCGTCGTCCACCGACCGTCCGACGGCCAGCTGGTCGGTGACGATCCGCAGCTCGTCCCCGGCGGGCGCCTCCAGCTCCTCGGCCGCCATACCGAGCGCCGTGCGCAGGGCCAGCCCGGCCGAGGTGGCGTTCGCCAGGATGCGGGACAGCTCCGGCAGCTGGTTGATGAACTGCTCGGTGCGGCGCTGCCGTTGGTGGTTGAGGAACGCGTTCGCGGAGAACACCGCCACCAGCCCGGCGATCGGCCCGAAGAACGGCGCGAGCACCGTCGCGGCCACCACCCACACCACCGCGACCAGCGCCGCGAGACAGACGACGAACTCGCCCGCCGACCACTCCAGCCCCGTCGTGGCCAGCTTCGCCTGGAGGCGGCGGCCGGGGCCCGTCGCCCGCACCCGCCGGTCGACGGCGCCGAAGCGGCGGCCCCGCTCGCCCCCGCCGGGCAGCGCGAGCGCCGCCGCGTCGGATCCGGCCAGCCGGTGCAGCAGCGCCTTGCTCCGGGAGCGTCCGGAGGCGTACAGCACCACCCCGAGGACGGCGAGCGCGACGGCGACCAGCGTCGCACCGAGCGCGAACTGGGCGGCGGCGTCGAGCGCGAGGGCCCGTCCGCCGTCGGGCACACCGTCCGGGGCGGGAGCGGCGTACGGGGCGTGCACCCCGCTCAGGGCGCGGGTCGGGGCGGTCACGGCGGGCATGGCGAGCACCTCGGGGCGGACGGGCGCGGCGTGCGCGAGAGCTTCGGTCGGCGGGGCTCCGGGAGTCGGCACTGGGGGCGCCGCCCCGGGCCGAGGCGCTCCGGGCGGAACGGCTCCGGACGGGCGGGCTCCGGGGGCGAGAGGGCCGCGCGGCGGGGCGCCGGGCGGGCGGGTGGGGGCTGGGGCACGGTCAGTCCGCCTCCCGGGTGGCCAACTGGTCGGCGGAGTCCGCGACACCGAACGCGGGCGGCACGTGCTCGCCCGCCAGATACATGCGGTCGGCGATCCGGCGGGGCAGCGGCAGATGCGCGAACGTGCCGTGCACCCGCCCGTCCGCCGACATCGGACGCGCCTCGAACCGCGAGGCCGTCGCCAGCTGGAAACGCTCCCGGCCGTGCGAGGCGAGCAGCGAGATCTCGACGACCTTGCGCGAGCCGTCGGCCAGCCGCGCCAGCTGGACGAGCACGTCCACGGCCGAGTTGATCTGATCCTGGAGGGCGGCGAACGGCACCTCCACCTCCGACATGGAGGCCAGCGTCTGGAGCCGCATCAGCGCGTCCTCCGCGCTGTTGGCGTGCACGGTGGCCAGCGAGCCGTCGTGGCCCGTCGACATGGCCTGGAGCATGTCGAGCGTCTCGCCGCCGCGCACCTCGCCGACGATGATCCGGTCCGGCCGCATCCGCAGCGAGTTGCGGACCAGATCGCGCACGGTGATCTGCCCCTTGCCCTCGACGTTCGGCGGCCGCGTCTCCAGCCGGATCACATGCTGCTGCTGGAGCTGGAGTTCGGCCGCGTCCTCGACGGTGATGATCCGCTCGTGCTCGGGGATGAGCGCCGACAGCGCGTTCAGCAGCGTCGTCTTCCCGCTGCCCGTCCCCCCGGAGACGACGACGTTGAACCGCGCACGCAGAAACCCCGACAGCAGCGCCAGCATGTGCTCGTCCAGCGTGCCGAGGCCGATCAGCTCGTGCAGGCTGTAGGCGCGCGGGAAGCGGCGGATGGTGAGCGTCGCGCCGGTCAGCGAGAGCGGCGGAATGATCACGTTGACGCGTTCGCCGGAGGGCAGCCGCGCGTCCACCATCGGATTCGACTCGTCCACCCGCCGGTTGACCGTGGAGACGATGCGCTCGATGGTCTGCATCAGCTGCTCCTCGGAGGCGAACCGCACCGGCACCTGCTCGACGCGGCCCGCGCGCTCGACGAAGATCTGGTCCGGCCCGTTGACCATGATCTCCGTGATGGAGCCGTCCTCCAGCAGCGGCTCCAGCACCCCCAGCCCCAGCGCCTCGTCCACCACCCGGCGGATCAGCAGCGTACGGTCCTGCGTCGCCAGGACGGGGCCCTCGCGGCTGATGATGTGCCCGAGGACCCGCTCCAGCCGGGCCCTGCGCTCGGCCGGGCTGAGCGCCGACATCTCCGCCAGGTCGATCTCTTCCAGCAGCTTCGTGCGGTAGGCCGTGACCAGATGGCTCGTGCTGTCGGCGGCCGTCCTTCCGGCCACGCCGGTGTGCTCGGGCGTGGCCGCGGCGACGCGGTTGCGCAGACTCATGGCCGGCCTCCTCCCCTCGGTCGCGGAACGTGCGGCTTCCGGTCCTCCGATGTCCTCGGCGTGCCGGTCACTCGGCCGGCATCGTCGCCGAGCGGGACGCCTTGCCGAAGCTGTCGATCCCCGGGATCAGGGACGGGATCGTCACCGTCGCGGTCACCTCCACCTCCTCGCCGCCGTCCGCCAGCGCGAAACTGCTGCGGGACGCCGTCCAGCCCGACATGGCGTTCCGGCCGCCCGCCTGGTACTCCCCCGCGATGTCGTCCTGCGCCGCCACCCGCGCCGCCGCCCGCGCGCCCGTACCCGCCTGCTGGACGGCGTACCCGGCGACGCCGAGCTGCACGGCCGCCACCGCCACCAGCAGCACGATCGGCAGCATCCCGGCGAACTCCAGCGCGCTGGCGCCCCGTTCACCGTCCCGCACCGGCCACGCCCGGCGGAGGACACCCTTGCGCCCGCTCATCCGCTCACCCCTCCTCCGCCGCGCCCGCCTCGCCGTTCACGGTGAACGGCAGCCCGGCGGCCCCCGGGAACAGGATCGGCGTCCGCAGATCGACCTGCGCCTTCCAGACGTGGCCGCCCCGCGCACAGCTCACCGAAGCGCTCTTTCGCCACGTGGCGGGCAGATGCTCCCGCGCCGCCTCCTCACAGGCACCCTGCGGATCGCCGTACGCCGCGGCGCCCGTCGCCGCGCGGGCCGCCTCGTCCGCCGCGTTCCCGGCCAGCGAGAAGGTGTAGCCGATCAGCACGCACTGCCACAGCAGGACCAGCACGACCAGCACCACCGGCGCCATCCCGGCGAACTCCACCGACACCGCGCCCCGGTCCCCGCCACGCGCCCATCCCTCCCCCGGCTCCTGCCGCCACCAGCCGACGCCCCCGCTCCCGGCCCCACCACCGGACGCCCCGTGCGCCTCGCCCTCAGCGGACGGGTCCTCGGCCGAAGTCCCCTCGGCCGAAGTCCCTTCCGCCGCGGACCCCTCCCCCGACGGCGCACCGTCCGTGGGCGAGGGCCCGTGCGCATACGGTGTCCCGTCCGCGACCGAGGCCCCCGCCGGGTACGACGGCCGCTCCGGAGCCGGGTCCCCCGCCGGGTACGACGGCCCCTCGGCTGCGGGGCCCGCCGGGTACGCCGGACCTTCCGGGTACGGCGGCCTCTCCGGCGGCTGCGGTGACGGCACATCCGGGTACGGCGGGCCCTGCGGCAGCGACGCATCCGGATACGACGGCCCTTCCGGGTACGGCGGTCCGCCCGGCGACGCTCCGGCCTGCCACGCGCCGTTGCGGGACGCCTCGTTGCGCGCCGCCTCGTGGCCCGATGCCTCGTTGCGCGACACCTCGTCCGTCACCGGGCCCGGCGCAGGCGGCCCGCCCGCCGGTGGCGGACCGTACGGCGCCGAACCGGGCGGCGGTGGCTGGCCGCCGCCGAGCGCCGCCCCGGCATACGACGGACCGTACGGCGAGGGCCCGGCCCCGGTCGGTTCCGCCCCGGCGGGCCCCGGTGCGTACCCGTACCCCGGCCCGAACGTCCCCGTCCCGGGCCCGTGTTCACCGCCGTCGGCGCCGTACCCCGGGCCGTGGCCAGGGGCGGGCCCCTCCCGGGAAGCGGTCCCGTGAGCCCTTCCCTGAGCGGAACCGGCCACGGGCCCGAACCCCTGAGCGGCACCGGAAGCCTGCCCCGGCAGCAGGCCCGGACCCGAGCCGGAAACCGACCCCGACCCCGGCCCCGAGCCGGAAGCGGAAGCGGGACCCGATCCCGGCCGTCCCGGCCGCCCCGGCCGCCCCGGTTGCCCCGGCCCCGAGGCGGAAGCGGGACCCGCCCCCGTCCGCCCCGGTCGCGGGCCGCCCGGCGGAAGCGCCTGTCTGCCGCCGGCGGGCAGCTCCGCACGCCCTTGGCCCAATATCCCGGCGCTGCCGGTACCGCCGTCGCCCGCCGGGGCCCCGGCCGCCCCGCGTCCGCCGGAGCGTCCGCGCCGGCCCCGGCCGGTCCCGCTCCGCCCGCCGATCTTCGCACCGCTCCCGCCGCCGTCGACGACGAGCCCCAGCTCGCCCGCGAGCGCCCACAGCGCCTGCCGCACGCTGCCCTTCGCGTCGAGGTCCTGCATGCGTCCGGCGTCCAGCGCCGACTGGAGTTCCTTGAAGGCGGCCGGCACGGTGGTGCGGGCCATCGGGGTCCCGGTGACGCGCGCGATCAGCGAGGGCTGGATCTCGGTGTGCCGGGAGGCCCGGTTGACGACCGTCACGGTCTCCTCGGCCTTGCGGATCCGCAGCCGTTCCCACAGCCGCACCGTCCGCTTGGCCCCCCGCACGGAGATCACATCGGGCGTGGTCAGCAGGGCGGCCAGGTCGGCCAGTTCGACCGCCGCCGCGTTGGCGGAGTGCATCTGGCTGCCGCAGTCGACGACGACCACCTCGAACCGGGTGCGCAGGGCGCCGAGGATCTGCCGGGCGGCCCGTTCGTCGACCTCCTCGCCCCGCTCGCCCTCGCCGGGCGCGAGCAGCAGCCCCAGCCCGGACTCGTGGGTGTAGACGGCGTCCTGGAGGACGCGCGGCGAGATGTCCCTGATGCCCGCGAGGTCGACGATCGACCTGCGGAACTGCACGTCCAGACAGGAGGCGACGTCACCGGCCTGGAGGTCCAGGTCGACCAGTGCCGTGTCGCGGCCGGAGGCCCGCGCGGCGAGCGCGAGCTGCACGGCGGCGAGCGTCGTGCCGACGCCGCCCTTGGCCCCGCTGACGGTGAGCACGGTCCCGCCCTGCCCGCGCGGGCCCGGGTCGCGCCCGCCGTGTCCCGACACGCCCAGGTGACGGCGTACGCCCGAGGCCCACGCGGCGGCGGCGTCGATGCGCGCCGCCAACTCGTCGTAGGACAGCGGCAGTCCGGCCACGCCCCGGGCGCCCGCGTCCATCGCGGCCGAGTACAGCCCGGGGCTGGTGTCCTGGGTGACGAGGACGACGGCGACGGCCGGGAAGTGCAGCGCCACCTCCCGGATCAGCTCCAGCGCGGGGACGGAGCCGATCAGTTCGTGGACGAGCACGACCTCGGGCAGGTCCGCCGGGGACTCGGCGGCCTGCTGCGACAGGGTGTCGATCAGCTGGGTGGAGTCGATCGCGGGCGGCACCGGCTCGCACTCCGGCAGCTGGCTGAGCAGGGTGACGAGGGAGCGGGCGGCGTCCGGGTCGCTGACGGCCGGCTGGATGCGGATGACCATCGGCTGGCTCACCTGTCCTCACTGGTGACGTCGCTCGGGACCTCGTCCGGGACAGCGCCCGGAACCTCGCTGCTGACGTGCCTGCTGAACCGACTGCTGCCCCGGCTGCCGAGAGAGCCGTTCACGGAGCCGGTGACGGAGCCGCCGACGAGGCACGGGCAGCTGCGCACCGGAAGCCGCGCCCGGGAGCATGCCCCGGAGATCCGCCGGCCGGCCACCGCGCTACCGGTCCTTCGCGAGGCTGTAGGTGCGGTCGTCCTCCGGCACCTCGGCGTCGTCACCGGGCGCCACCCGGGCGAGCCGGACGTGCTCGGCGAACGACTCGGCGTAGGCGACCCGTTGGGCGTCCTCGGTACCCAGGGCGAAGGTGATGGGTACACCGTCCCGCTCGCGCTGCCGCGTGCGCTCGTCGCGGTCCTCCCCCTCCTTGAACGGGGTCAGCTTGCCGACGTCGATGACCCGCGCCTGGCTGACGATCACCCGCGACTCGTCCGGGGTGCCGCCGCCCTTGGACCCGGCGCGCTCTCCCTCGAAGGTCGCGTAGATGTTGACCCGGTTGCCCGGCTTGATCTTCCCCGCGACGCCCGTCTCCGCGTCGATCATGATGGCGATCTCCTGCTGACCGGCTTCGAGTTCGGGACGGTCGGCCATCATGTCCTTCTGCAACAGCGAGCCCTTCCGCAGCGGATTGACGGCGATCTTCCCGCGCACCTCGGACAGATCGGTGACGGCCGTACCCGGCAGCCACCGCTTCGGCATGCTGACCTTCCGGAACTGCGCCCCCTTCAGCCGCTCGTACGCGGACACGTCCTGCTTCAGCTCGTACGCCGTCGTCTCGTCCCCCACCTTCGACTCGACGTTCCTGACCACCGCCAGCACACCGGCGAACGCGCCCAGCGCGCACAGGAGGGACAGGACGAGCAGGAGGACGCCACGGCGCTGGCGTGCATTCATCGACGGATTCCTCGGGGGTCGGCGACGACGGGGCCGTCGTCCTGACGGGCGGCGGAGGCGGACGCTGAGGCGGACGCGGACGCGGGCGGGGAGGCCGCGGCGGTGGCGCCGCCACCGGCGGGCTCCGCCGCGGCACGGGCCGGGCCGGGACCCGCACCGCCCTCGGTGCCCCGGCCGGCCGCCCGCCCGGCGGAACCGCCGTCCGGCGGCGCGGGCGCGGCGCAGAACGCACAGCGGTCGCCGATGAGTTCGAGCCCGCACCAGTGGCAGAGGTCGCGGCGCACCGAGGCGACGAGCTGCCGCAGCACCGAGACCTCCGGGATACCGGCCACGAACTCCGTCAGCTTCCCGGTGCCCCACCAGGCGGCGGACTCCCCGGGCAGCGGTGCCTCGTCCACCCCGGCGACCCGCCAGCGCGACGCCAGCCTCCCGGTGGCCCACTCGCCGCCCAGCGGGCCGCGCGCCACGGTCAGCCGGGTGGCGAACTGCGGCCCGGTGAGCGCTGCTTCGCCGTCCGCCCCGGCGCCGCCGATCCGCACCAGCTCCGGCACCGGAGCGGCCAGCACGGCGAACCGGGAGCCCGGCAGCCAGGACCGGGTGTGCGCGCCCAGCCCGACCGGCACCCGGTCGAGCCCGGTGACCGAGCCGAGCACCGCACCCGCGTACAGGTAGTGCGTGAGCAGCCGCACGGCGGCGCCCAGCACTCCGGGGCTGAAGTCGCACACCGACAACTGCCGCAGCTGACGCACCAGGACGGCCGTCGCCAGCGGCGGCAGCGCGACGGGCATGAGCGCGATCCGGTGGCTCTCCAGCAGCGCCCGCACGGTGTGCAGCCGGTGCAGGAACGGGGTGGGCAGGCCGGAGGGGTGCACGACGACGAGATAGCCGTGCCGCTCCAGCAGCGCGTGGGTCTCGGCGAGCGCCGTCTCCAACGGCTGCTCACGCGGGGGCGCGAAGACGTGTGCGCCCGGGGTCTGCCGGTCCGGCCCGGCCAGCACGAGGTCGCTGCTGGTGACCGCTAACGCCGTGGACACATCAGCCTCCCCCCGGCCACCGCGGCGCCCGGGCACGGCCCGACGCCCGCGGACGCCCCTCGCACCCGGCGCCCCACCTGGATCCCGCCGCGCACATGACGGCACCTGACGGCTCACACACTAGCCACGGAACCCCTCCCGGAGAACACTTCCCGAAACCCCCCCCCGCCCACCCGCCACAC
>NZ_BJMM01000098.1 GCF_006539165.1 Streptomyces cacaoi
CCCCCGAACAGCCCGACTTCGACTGGGACAACCCGGCCGTGCGGGACGAGTTCCGTTCGGTGCTGCGGTTCTGGCTCGACCTCGGCGTCGACGGCTTCCGCATCGACGTCGCCCACGGCCTCGTCAAGGCCCCGGGCCTGCCCGACACCGGCCGCACCGGCCAGGTCGAGCTGCTCGGCAGCGCCCCCCTGCCCTTCTTCGACCAGGACGGCGTCCACGACATCTACCGCTCCTGGCGCCGCGTCCTGGACGAATACCCCGGCGAGCGCATCGGCGTGGCCGAGGCATGGACGCCCGACGCCCGGCGCACCGCGCTGTACGTCCGCGGGGACGAGCTGCACCAGGCGTTCAACTTCCACTATCTGAACGCCGGTTGGGACGCCGGGGAGCTGCGTGCCGTCGTCGACGAGTCGCTCGGCTCCCTCGGTGTCGTCGGCGCGCCCAGCACCTGGGTGCTCTCCAACCACGATGTCGTCCGCCACCGCACCCGGCTCGGCGGCGGCAGCGGCCGGGCCCGCGCCGCCACCTTGCTGATGCTGGCGCTGCCCGGCTCCGCCTACCTCTACCAGGGCGAGGAACTCGGCCTGCCCGAGGTGACCGAACTCCCCGACGCGGCACGCCAGGACCCCTCCTTCTTCCGCGACAACGGGCAGGACGGGCTGCGCGACGGCTGCCGCGTCCCGCTGCCCTGGGAGGAGAGCGGCCCCTCCTACGGCTTCGGCCCCGGCGGCAGCTGGCTGCCGCAGCCCGCCGGCTGGGGCGCGCTGTCCGTCGCCGCGCAGACCGGCGACCCGCACTCCACGCTGGAGCTGTACCGCACGGCCCTGCGGCTGCGCCGGGAGCGGCCCGAACTGGGCGACGGGGAGCCGCTGGAGTGGCTGCACGCGCCCGACGGCGTCCTCGCCTTCCGCCGCGGCTCCTTCGTCTGCACGGCCAACACGGCTGCGGAGCCACGGGAGTTGGACGCAGCGCCGGGTGAGGTGCTGCTGGCCGGCGGCCCCGCCGAGGGCGCCGGGGCGGTCGGCGGCGCGGTCCTGCCGGGCGACACGACGGTGTGGTGGGCGCGGGGATGACGGCATCCGGCGCCGGGCCCGCGCCGGTGCGGGGCCCGCAGGCCGACATCGCGGCGCAGGCGCAGGTCAGCGAGGCGACGGTCAGCCGCGTCCTGAACGGCAGGAGCGGGGTGGCGGCCGGCACCCGGCAGCGGGTGCTGGCCGCGCTCGATCTGCTCGGCTACGAGCGGCCGGTGCGGCTGCGGGAGCGCAGCGCCGGGCTGGTCGGGCTCGTCCTGCCCGAGCTGACGAACCCGATCTTCCCGGCGTTCGCGCAGGTCATCGAGCAGGCGCTGGCCGGCTACGGCTACACCCCGGTGCTCGGCACCCAGGCACCGGGCGGCGCCACCGAGGACGAGCTGGTGAGCCAGCTCGTCGAGCACGGGGTGCGCGGCATCGTCTTCCTCTCCGGGCTGCACGCCGATCTGTCGGCGGACCCCGCGCGGTACGCCGCACTCAGCGGGCGCGGGGTGCCGTTCGTCCTGGTCAACGGCTACAACGAGGCGGTCGACGCGCCCTGTGTCTCCCCGGACGACCGGGCGGCGGCCGACATGGCCGTCCGGCATCTCGACCAGCTGGGCCACGACCGGATCGGACTCGCCCTGGGGCCCGGCCGGTTCGTGCCCGCGCGGCGCAAGGCCGAGGGCTTCACCGCCGCCGTCCAGGAGCTGCGGCCGGGGCAGCCGGTGCACATCGAGCACACCCTCTACACCGTCGAGGGCGGGCACGCCGCCGCCGGGGCCCTGCTGGACGAGGGCTGCACCGGACTGGTGTGCGGCAGCGACCTGATGGCGCTGGGCGCGGTCCGCGCCGCCCGGCAGCGGGGGCTGCGGGTGCCCGCCGACGTCTCGGTGGTCGGCTACGACGACTCCGCGCTGAACGCCTTCACCGATCCGCCCCTGACGACGGTCCGGCAGCCGGTGCGCGCCATGGCCGACGCCGCGGTGCACGCCCTGCTCGATCCGTCACCGGGCACCGCGGCCCGCACCGAGTTCGTCTTCCAGCCGGAGCTGGTGGTACGGGGGTCAACGGCCGTCGGTACACGGGCAAAACCTCGGTCAAATCCCCACCGGCCGCCCGATCTGCCTTCCCCCGGCGGCTAGTTGCTTGTAGGTGCCACCTTGTAGCGTTCCCGCAGCCCCGGCCGACACGGCTGCGGGAACGCCGCCCACCTCGCCACGGCGTCCCGCGGCCCCGCGAGGGAGGTACACCCGTGAGCCCGGAACAGCAGTGGGACATCGTCTCCGGCGTGGGCCTGACGGCCCTCGCGGTCGCCGCCGGCCGCGCCCTGGAGACCCGGCGCCCCGACGCCCTGGTCGACGACCCGTACGCGCTCGCCTTCCTGGACGCCGCCGAGGCACCCGTGCCGCTGCCCACCACCCCCGAGGAGGTCGCCGCCGCCGACGGTCCGCGGGAACTGTGGGCCCTGATGACCGAGTACCTCGGCGTGCGCTCCCGCGTCTTCGACGACTTCCTCACCGGCGCCGCCCGCGCGGGCACCACCCAACTCGTGCTGCTCGCCTCCGGCCTGGACACCCGGGCGTTCCGGCTGACCTGGCCCGCGGGCACCCGCTGCTTCGAGCTGGACCGAGCGCCCGTGCTCGACTTCAAACTGGGCGTCCTCGACGGGCAGGAGGCCCGGCCCGGTTGCGCCCATGTGCCCGTCCCCGTGGACCTGCGCGAGGACTGGGCGGCCGAGCTGGAGGCCGCCGGGTTCGACGCCACCCGGCCCACCGCCTGGCTCGCCGAAGGGCTGCTTCCCTATCTGCCGCCGGAGGCCGAGGAGCAGCTGTTCAAGGAGATCGACCGGCTCTCCCCGGCCGGCAGCGCCCTCGCTGTCGAGCACGCGTCCGGCGCCGACGACCTGCTCGCCGACCCGCTCCTCCAGGAGGGCGGCGCGGCCTTCGGCATAGATCTGCCCACGCTGCTGCCCGGGGGGACGCGGCGCACCCCGCAGGAACAGCTCACCGCGCTCGGCTGGACCCACGAGACCCGCACCGCCCGCGCCTCCGCCGAGGCGCTCGGCCGCACCCTCGACACCGCGCCGACGACGGCCGACCGCATGCAGCACACCTTCGCCCACCGCCCCTGACGTTCCTGCCCTCCCCGACGGCTGCCGCCGCTGAGCCCTGGCACGCCGCCGATGACGCCGACGACCCGACGCCGCCGACGACGAGTCGCGGCTCGGCCCCGGCTCACCGGGCGCTCAGCGGACGTTCACAGGACGGCCTTGGACACCAGCACACCCCCGGCGAAGCACAGCCGGTAGGCGCCCACGGAGTAGAGCCCCGTGCCGTAGTACACACACTCCTTGCCCGGGGGCGTACGCGGGGCGTCGTCCGGCGGCCCGTCCCGTGTGAAGGGCGGCAGCCGGTCCTCCAGCGCGCCGCGCCGTTCGCCGAGGTGCAGCCGGTCGTACGCGGAGCGGTCCAGCACGGACAGCGCGTCGGACACCACGCTCACCGGGATCATCAGCACCAGGATCCCCACGACGACCGCCACCGGGCCGAGCACCGTCTGCGCCAGGCTCCGCCGCACCCGCCGCCGCGTACGCTCCCACTCCCGCGAGGAGAGCGTGGGCGCCGGGCCCCGCGCGGGCCGTGCGGCGCCGGGCACGGCGGCCACCGGCAGCCGCGCGACCACCTCGAACCCGCCCTGGGCCGTCACCCCGCTGTGCAACGACCCACCGGCCACCCGCACCCGCTCGTCCAGACCGACGAGCCCCACGCCTCCGGAGGCCAGCGGGGTACCCGGCACCTGCCGGGAAGGCCGGGGGTAGGGCGCGTGCGGCGTGTGCGGGGCATGCCTGCTGTGCGCGGGATGCTGCGAACCCCCGCCGGGCGGCGGCCCGTTGACGACCCGGACGACGCACACCGCGCCCGCCCGGTCGGCCCCGCCGCCCGCGTCGGCCCCGTTGACGTCGTCGTGCGCGCCGCCCGCGCTGTCGGCGCTGCCGGTGGTATCAGGGCTGCCGGGGGCCTCGGTGGCCTCGGTGGCCTCGGTGGCCTCGGTGGCCTCGGTGGCGTCGGTGGTGCCGCTCGGGTCGCCGTCGTCCCCGCTTCTCGCGCTTGCGGTGCTTCCCGCGTCCCGCGCGCCGTTCCTGCCGCCGTGCCCGCCGCCGCGCCCGCCGCCGTGCCCGCCGTGTGCGCCGCCCGCGCCGGGGCCCCGCTCCAGCACCACCCGTACCGCGGCGCCCGGCGCGTGCTTGGCCGCGTTCGTGAGGGCCTCCTGGACGACGCGGTGGGCGGCCCGTGCCGCCATCGGAGGAAGTGCCTCCGCCGTCTGCCCGCCCTCCAGTTCGACGGTGAGCCCGGACGAACGGGCCGAGCGGACCAGGGACTCGACGCTCTCGTCGACGGGGCCGGTGGGCGGCTGGTCGCCGTCCTCGCGCAGCACGCCGATGATGTCGCGCAGCCGCGCGGTCGCCGCCGCCGCGGCCTCCCGCAGCTCGCCGGCGGCGGCCCGCTGGTCGTCCGCCAGCCTCGGGTCGACCTGGAGGGCGCCCGCGCGGACGGCCAGCAGGGTCAGATCGTGGCCGAGCGAGTCGTGCATGTCGCCGGCGATCCTGGCGCGTTCCCGTACCCGGGCCCGGTCGGCCGCCGCCCGCTGCTGGGCCTCCATCTCCTCCGCCAACCGCCAGCCGGTGTGCACCAGTTCGCCGTACTGACGCCGGTGGCGGCCCACCAGCCAGGGCAGCCCCGTGGTGCCGAGCAGGGTGAGCAGCTGTGCGGGCCAGGCCCACAGTTCCCGCGCCACGAGCGTCGACAGCAGCAGCCCGGCCAGCGCGACCGTGCCGAAGAACCACAGCGCGGGCCGTGCCGTCCCGGCACGGCAGCCGGCGAGATAGCCGAACAGCGCCAGCGCCGGCCAGTATTCGGGCCGCAGCATCTCGGTGTCGGCGGTGAGGCTCAGCGCCACGGGCACGGCGGTCACGACGAGCGGGAAGCGGGCGGCGGCGAGCGCGGCCCCGGCCAGCAGCGGCACGGCGACCGCGGCGGTCGCGGCGTCCTGCCCGCCGAGCTGCACCGCGACCGTCAGCGGCGCGGCGCACACGGCGGCGACGAGGAGGAGGGCGCGGACCATGGAGCGAGCATCGCCGATGTGCCCGCCGGTGCGCCTCTGTCGAAAGTGGGGGAAGCGGAGGGACGGGCCGCGCCGGAGGGACGGGCCGCGCCCGCGCGGCGGGGCGGTGCGCACCCGCATCGCCCACCCGCGAGCGGACTCCGCCCCGGCCGTCGGCTGCGCGTCAGCCGTCGGCACCCGGGTCCCCGGTGGGTACGAGGCCGGCCTCGTACGCGAGTATCGCGGCCTGTACCCGGTTCTTCAGCTCCAGCCGGGCCAGGATCTGGCTCACATAGGTCTTCACGGTGCCCTCCACCAGGTGCAGGGTCCGGGCTATCTCCGCGTTGGAGAGGCCCGCACCCACCAGCGCGAGCACCTCCCGCTCGCGCGGGGTCAGTTCGCCGGTCCGGGCGCGGGCGCCGGTGCGCCGGGTCAGCAGCGAGGTGTCCATGTGGGCGATGACGCGGCGGGCCACGGACGGCGAGAGGTAGGCGCCGCCGTCCGCGACGGCCCGTACCCCGGCGAGCAGTTCGTGCGGATCGCCGGACTTGAGGACGAACCCGGCGGCGCCGTGGGCGAGCGCGGTGGCGATGTACTCGTCCTCGGAGAACGTCGTCAGGATCAGGACGGCCGTGTCCGGGCAGGCCCGGCGCAGCTCCTCCGCCGCCTGGAGCCCGTCCAGCCGGGGCATCCGGATGTCCAGGAGGCACACCCGGGGGCGGTGCCGCAGCGTCAGGTCGACGGCTTCCCGCCCGTCCGCGGCCTCCGCGACGACGTCGATGTCCCCGCCGGAGGTCAGGATGGCGCGCACACCGGCCCTGATCATCGCCTCGTCGTCGGCGAGGAGCACCCGGATCCGGGGCACGGCCGCGTCGTCGGGCGGCGGGGCGGGCGAGGGCTGGGGCTGCTGCGGGTCTCCGGTCACGCCATGAGGGTACGGGGCGCCGCCGGGCCCCCGGCGGGCTCCTCGGCCGCCGCTCCTGGGGTCCCGCCGTCCCCCTCGGCTCACGTTGCCGGGGCCGGGCCGTTGCCTGTTCCCCCGGCGCGTGGGGCCCACCGCTTCCCGATTCGGCCGTCGCACGGGCTTCCGCAAGTTTCTGCAAGCTGTTACCTTCCCGGCGTTCCGGCCCGTCCGGCCGGGGGCCCTCGTGGCCCTACGCGCCCGTCCGGCCGGGCCGGGACGCTTCCTGCCGCGGCGCGCACGGCGAGGACGGCGGGAGCAATCCGCCCAGGCGGCCCAGCAGTTCGCCCAGCAGCCCGTCGGCCGGCTCCTGCGCGACGATGTGGTCCACCACGGCGCGGGTCTCCGCGTCGTGCGCCGCTGCGACCGCGGCGAGCGCCAGGAAGTCGTGCACCAGCTGGAGTTCCAGCTCCGCACGGGGCACGGCACGGCCGTCCAGCCAGGTGAGCGCCGTCGTCTCGGCCAGCCCGATCCACGCGCGCACCACGAGGGCGAGCCGCGGGCCCGGGCTGCCGGTGCCCAGGTGCGCGAGCACCTGTGTGCAGGCGGTCTGCCGCACCTCGTCGATCACCGCGCCGGCGAGTGCGGGGCCGACCGCTGAGCCGCCGCGCAGCAGCGCGATGAACCCCGGTCCGTGCTCGTCGACGAAGTCGAAGTACCGTCCCATGACCCGCAGCAGCCGGCCGCTCAACGGGCCCTCGTGCGGCTCGGTGAACCGGCCCGCCAAATCGTCGGCGGCGCGCCGCACCGCCGCCTCGTACAGGCTGCGCTTGCTGGGGAAGTAGTGGTAGACGAGCGGACGGGAGATCCCCGCGGCCGTCGCGATGTCGTCGATGGACACGTCCTCGGGGGAGTGGCGGCTGAACAACTCCAGTGCCACGGCGATCAGTTGCCGCCGCCGCTCCTCCACACCCATCCTGCGGCGCGCCCCGGTGGTCATGCGCGTCACCCTAACGAGCGGTCCGAGGGCCGTACACCGCGCGCCGGGCGCGTTCGCCCTGCGCACAGGCACGCCGACCGGCTCACCCGGCCCCGCCGAGCCCGCCGTCCCCGTCCCCCGCGAGCCTCCGCAATCCTGCGCGCCTCCCGACCCTGCGAGCCTCCGCAATCCTGCGCGCCTCCCAATTCTGCGGGCCTCCGGAATCCCGTGCGCCGTCGGCCCCCGGACGAACTGTCGACCCGGGGTGAACTGCTGGCCCCGGACGCCCTGTTGGCCCCGGGCACACGCCGTCGGACCTGGACGCGTCGCCGATCCCGGACACGTCGCCGATCCCGGACGCGTCGCCCGGCCTTGGGCCCGGGGCCCGGACGAGCCGCCGAGACCCGGACGGCCGCCACGCCCTGGACGGGCCGCCGCGGGTCGCACGGGCCGCGCGGGCCGCGGCGGGCAGCGCGAGCCGTGCGGGGGGCGTCCGGCCCGAACCGGCCGTCCCGATCGGCCCGTTCGTACGTGCAGCCGGACCGGACCGGCCGGTTCGTACGGCCACCCGGAGGGGAAGGCAGCGGGCCGGGCTCAGCTCAACGGGCCGGACGTGCGGCCGTCCTCGCGTACGCCGGAGAGCCGGGCGCGGGCGCCCTCGGCGGCCCGCACCGCCAGCGTGTGCCCGGGGACGGCCACCGCGCCGCCCCGTACCCCCTCGCCCTGCGCCCGCAGCGACACCACGCCCTTGTCCGCCGCCGCCAGCACGTACCAGTGCCCGGCGCTGGACTTCCACAGCACACCGGCCATCGCCTCCCGCACCCGCCCGCAGGCCGCCGTGTCCTCGGCCCGGGCCGCGGCGGCGCCCGGCCGGCCCGGCTTCCGCGTCGGCGGCTGGAACTGCGCCATCACCCGGGCGCCCGCGCCCCGCCAGGTCGCCGCACGCGTACACACCCACGCCGCGGCGCCGTCGCCCTCCGGGAGCGTCTGCCGGGCGAACTCCCAGTTGGTGACCGTCTTGACGCCGCTGCCCAGGATCGCCGGGAAATGGCAGGCCGTGCGTGCCAGCCGGTGCCGCGCGCCCGCGCTCGTCGCCGGCTCGTGCCGCCGCCCGTCCGCGAGCCGTGCCGGAGTCAACTCACCCAGGTCCGCGTACAGTTGGCGGTCCTCCGCGACGCCCTCACTGCCCGAGAGGCCCAGCGCGGGCCAGCGCTCGCAGCGCCGCGGATGCGTATCGGCCCGCGGCACCGGGGCCGTCACCCCGTCCGTGTCCCGTGGCAGCACCCGGCCCTCGTCGCCCGGGTCCAGCAGATCCAGCACGGAAGCCTCTCGCACCCATGGCGCCGTCAGATAGCGCACCCCCTCCTCGCCCCGCGAGACGACCACGGCGCCCGAGGTCACCGTGCTCGCGCCCGCCGTACGGGCCAGCTCCAGCGTGGCGCCCTTTCTGCGCAGCTCCTCCCGCCGCAACGGCTCCGCGTACCGCGCCACCCGCGCGCCGTCGAACAGCAGCACCACGGCGTTCCCGTCCAACTGGCCCGCGTACAGCAGCTGCGGCGGCCCGGGCGGCGGGCCCGTCTGCGTGCCGCGCGCCGCCGTGACCCGCACCCGGTCGTCCGGCCGCGCCCACGCCGACAGCGCGCGGTGCAGCAGGGACGCGTCGTCGCGCAGTGCGCCCCGGGCCGGCCAGGCCCCGTGGTCGGTGCGCGACGCCGTACGCCAGGAGTCGGCGGGCACCCGGGAGACCGCTGCGGGGTCGAGCACGTCCCCGTGCGGCCCCGCCGTCCCGTAGGCCGCCGAGGCGTGCCCGGGGCCCGCCGGACCCCAGCCGCCCGGCGCGGCCACCAGCCCGCCGCACGCCAGCAGTGCCACCGCCGCCGCCACCCCGGCCCACCGGTGCTGGCGGCGGCGCAGCAGATCGGTCGGCCGCACATGCAGCGTGCACGGATCGCACTCCGCCGCCTCCAGCAGCGCGCCCTCCCCGCCGTCCGGCAGCCCCCGGACCCGGTCGGCGGCGGCCGGTGCCGCGTCCGCCTCCGCCGCCGGGACCCGCGCGGCCCGCAGCAGCCGCCGGATGTCCGGGTCCGCCAGCCCCTCCAGATGCCGCAGCACGTACGCGGCGCGCACCGCGCCCGGCAGCCCGGTGAACGCGTCGTCGAGCGCGCAACCGCCCGCGTACACCTGCGGGAACAGCCGCAGCCCCACCACCCACGGCAGCGTCCGGCCCGACGCCGCCGCACGCCTGCGCCGGAACAGGCCCGCGCGGCGCGGCCGTTCCGCCTCCAGCACCCGGCGCAGCACCCGCAGCCGCAGCCACACATAGGCCGGGTCCGGCATGGCCCAGCCGGGGATGCCGGTGCGGGGGCCCGGCAGGGGGAGCGTGGACGTCGACGTGCGGAAGTGGGGAAGGGATGCCTGGGTGGTGGCGTGGGCGGTCAGAACGCGGTGGTGGCGGGACGGGGTGGGGGGCAGGACGAGGTAGGCGAGGCGGACCAGCCTCGGGTAGTTCTCTACCAGTGCTGCCTCTGCGTCTTCGACGGCGATGGACGTCGACGGGATCCATGTCGGGTTCCTGTCGGGGGAGCTTGTGTCGGCCACACGGGGCTGAACGAGGTGGGGGGTGTGGGGTCACCTTGGTCCCGTCGTCCTGTGGCTTTCCCGCCGTTGGGGTTTCTCTTTCTTGTGGCTTCGCCCCTTTCGTGGGGCTTCGTCCCTGTCCCCGTTGGCCTCGCCGGCCGGGCGTCGGGGGACAGCCCCCCGCTACAGGGGGCTCCGCCCCCTCTAGGAGACCCCCGCAGAGCAAGAAAGCCGGGGTTCAGGGGCGTTCGGGTTCGAGGACTGCGGGGAGTTCCAGGGTGATCATGGTGGGGCCGCCGGGTGGGCTGTTGACGGCCAGGACGCCGTCGAAGGGCGCGAGGCGGCGCTGGACGCCGGCCATGCCGGAGCCCTTGTCGAGGCCCGCGCCGCCCTTCCCGTCGTCCGCGACGGTCACCCGCAGCATTCCCGTGCTTCCGGAGGGCACGGAGTGGAAGACGTCGAGCCACACACGAGAGGCCCCGGAGTGTTTGGCCGCGTTGGTCAGCAGCTCGCTGACGGCGAAGTACACGGCCGTCTCGACGGGTTCGTCGAAGCGGCCGGGGAGTTCGATGTCCACCTCGACGGGTACGGCCGAGCGCAGGGCGAGGGCCCGCAGCGCGTCGGGCAGGCCGCGTTCAG
>NZ_BJMM01000099.1 GCF_006539165.1 Streptomyces cacaoi
GTCCCTGTGGTGTCGAATGTGACGGGGGAGATGGCGTCGGCGGAGGAGTTGACGACTCCCGGGTACTGGGTGCGGCATGTCCGGGAGACGGTGCGGTTCGCCGACGGTATCGATGCGCTGGTGAGTGAAGGCGCGGACACTTTCGTGGAGTTGGGGCCCGGCGGTGCGCTGGCGGCGATGGTGCAGCACTGCGTGGATTCGGAGGCGCATCCGGACGCGGTGGCGGTGGCCGCCTTGCGCAAGGGGCAGGGCGAAGAGACAGCACTCGTCACAGCACTCGCGCGGCTGCACACCGCGGGTGTCGAGGTGGACTGGGCAGGGTTCTTCTCCGGGCTCGGCGCCCGTCGTGTCGCGCTGCCCACCTACCCCTTCCAGCACGAGCGGTTCTGGCCCCGGCCCGCCGCGCTCAGCGGTGACATCTCCTCCGCCGGCATGGTGTCGACGGACCATCCGCTGCTGGGTGCCGCCGTACAACTCGCGGGTGTCGACGGGGTGTTGTTCACCAGCAGGCTGTCGCTCCAGGTCCATGAGTGGCTCAAGGACCACACGGTGGGCGAGGCGGCCGTCTTCCCCGCCGCCGGGTTCGTCGAGCTGGCCGTGCGTGCCGGGGACCAGGTGGGCTGCGACCGCGTGCTGGAGCTGAACGTCGGCACCCCGCTCGCCCTCACCGAGGCCGCGTCGCTCGATCTCCAGGTCTGGATCGGGGAGCCCGGCGAGGACGGTGCCCGCCCGATTCGCTTCCACTCGCGGCCCGAGGGCGCGGCCGACCGGCCGTGGACCGAGCACGCCTCCGGCACGCTGGGCACCGGCGAGCGGCTCGCGGACTTCGATGCCACGGTGTGGCCGCCGTCCGGTGCGGTGCCCGTCGAGGTGGGCGACTTCTACGACGACACCCCGCGCGGCGCCGCCTTCCAGGGACTGCGCGCGGTGTGGCTCCGCGGGGAGGACAGCGAGGACAGCGCGGAAGGCGAGGGAAGCGGGAAGGGCGGAGAGACCGGAGAGGGCGTGGAGGGCGTGGAGGAGGTGTACGCCGAGGTGGCGCTCTCGGGTGAAGCGGCGGGCGACGCCCGGTACTTCGGGCTGCACCCCGCCCTGCTCGACGCGGCGACGCACGCCGCCGGCTTCCTCGGTGTGGACGATGCGGAGGCCCTCGCCGAGGCGGTGGCCTGGGGTGGTGTCTCCCTGCACGCCGGTGGCGCGTCGGCGCTGCGGGTGCGGATCGCGCGCGTCGAGGGGGACGCCCTCAGCCTCGCCGCCGTCGATCCGGGCGGCGCGCCCGTGCTGTCGGTGGACTCGCTCACGCTGCGTGCCCCCGCGACGGAGGTGTCCGCCGTCCGCGCCCGGGATCCGCTGTTCCGTGTCGACTGGGTGCCGGCGCCGGAGGTGGCTGCGGCACGGGAGGTGCGGTGGCTGACCCTCGACGGCGTCGACCCGGGGGCGCTCGCGGATGTGCGGGGCGACGAGGTGGACTTCGTGGTGGTCCCGGTGTCCGGCGCGGCGGACGGTGCCGCGGGTGTGCCGTCCGCGGTGAACGAGGTGTGTGCGGACGTTCTCGGCCTGGTGCAGGCGTGGTTGGCGGAGGAGCGGTTCGCCGCGGCACGGCTGGTGCTGGTGACGCGTGGCGCGGTGAGCGCGGTGCCGGGGGAGACGGTGTCCGACCCCGTCGCCGCCGCGGTGTGGGGTCTGGTGCGCTCGGCGCACTCGGAACATCCGGGCCGGTTCGTGCTGGTGGACATGGACGCGGACGCGGACACAGACAAGGACACGGGCAGGGACACGGGCACGGGGGCGGAGTCGAGTGCCGGGATTGAGAGCCTCGTGGGGCTGCTGCCGGGGCTGGTGGCGGGCGGTGACGCGCAGTTCGTCGTGCGTGCGGGCGGGGTGCGCGTGGCGCGGTTGGCGCACGCGTCCGGCGCGGGCGGCGGCGAGGGTCTGCCGTGGCGGCCGGACGGCACGGTGCTGATCACCGGCGGTACGGGCGCACTGGGCGGCCATCTGGCGCGGTGGCTGGCGGCGTCGGGCGTACGGCATCTGATGCTGCTCAGCAGGCGCGGGCCGGAGGCGCCCGGTGCGGCCGAACTCGTCGCGGAGCTACGGCAGTCGGGGGCCGACGTCTCCGTGGTGGCCTGCGATGCGGCGGACCGCGCGGCGCTCGCCGGTGTGCTGGAGAGCGTCCCGGCCGCGCATCCGCTGACCGCCGTCGTCCACACGGCGGGTGTGCTGGACGACGGTGTGGTCACCTCGCTGACGCCGCAGCGGATGGCCGGTGTGCTGCACCCGAAGGCCGCGGCGGCCTGGAATCTGCACGAGCTGACGCGGGAGGCCGGCCTGGCGGGGTTCGTGCTGTACTCCTCCGTGGCGGGCGTGATGGGCAGCCCGGGCCAGGCCAACTACGCGGCGGCGAACGCCTTCTTGGACGGGCTGGCGCAGCACCGCGCCGCCCTCGGGCTGGCGGCCACCTCCCTGGCGTGGGGACCGTGGGCCCAGGACGGCGGTATGACCAGCGGGCTGAGCGAGGCGGACGTCCAGCGGATGGAGAGCAGCGGGATGCCGCCGCTCACCGTCGAGCAGGGGCTGCGCCTGTTCGGGGCCGCCGTGCGCCGGGACGACGCGGAGCCGGTGCTGGTGCCGCTGGGCATGGCGTCCGGCACGATGCGGCCGGTCGGAGACGTGCCGCCGCTCTTCCGCGGCCTCGTCAAGGGCGGCCGGCGGGCCGCGGCGCAGGCCGCCGGTTGTGCCGGCACGCCGGAGTCCTTCGCCCGGCAGCTGTCGGGCATGGACGGCGCCCGGCGGCTGCGTCACGTCGTCGACCTCGTACGGACGGAGGCCGCCCAGGTGCTGGGCCACGCCTCCGAGGGACGGATCGCGGAACAGCAGGACTTCTACGAGCTGGGCTTCGACTCGCTCACCTCCGTCGAGCTGCGCAACCGGCTGGCCGCTGCGACCGGGCTCCGGCTGCCCGCCACCCTGGTGTTCGACAGCAGGACGCCCACCGAGCTCGCCACCTGGCTGTGCGACAGGCTGGCCACCGGACCCGCCGAGAGCGAGTCCGCCGAGGCGGCACCGGAACCGTCCGCCGACGAGGGCACCGGCACCGAGTCGCTGGAGCGGCTGTTCCTCGACTCCCTGGGGAACGGCAAGCTGCGCGAGGCCCAGCACATGCTGCATCTCGTCGCCCAGCTCCGGCCGTCGTTCGAAACCGCCCCCGAGCCCGCCGATCTGACGCCCGCCACCGTGCTGGCCCAGGGACCGGCCCGGCCCCGGCTGGTGTGTGTGAGCGCGCCCACGGCCAACGGCGGTGTCCACCAGTACTCCCGGCTCGCCGCCCGGTTCCGGGGCACGCGGGACGTCGCCGCGCTGCCGCTGAGCGGGTTCGCCGGAGGGGAACGGCTGCCGGGGACGCCGCAGGCCGCGACCCGGGCCGTCGCGGAGAGCGCGCTGCGGGCCGCCGACGGCGAACCGTTCGTCCTGGTGGGCCACTCCTCCGGAGGGTCCTTCGCCTACGCGGCGGCCGGTCTGCTGGAGCACACCCTGGGGGTCAGGCCGCAGGCCGTCGTCCTCCTCGACACCCTCAGCATCCGGCACGACGGCGACGAGGGCGTCGACTACGAGGGCATGATGCGGCTCAACTTCCAGGCCACGGAGGCGTCCCCGGTACGGATCACCAACGCACGGCTGTCGGCGATGGTCCGCTGGATGGTGCTGCTGAACGGGCTGGAGGTGGAGCACACCACCGCGCCCGTCCTGATGATCCGGTGCGGCCGGGACCTGCCCGGCCTCGCCTCGGGCGGCGACAACGCAGCCGGGGGAGTCGGGGGAGTCGGGGGAGTCGGGGGAGTCGGGGAGGTCGGGGAAGTCGCAGCCGGGGAAGCCGGGGCCGCGCCGGCCGAGCCGCTGTTCCCGGGGGCGCTGCTGCGCACCGTGGACGCGGACCACCTGTCGATGGTCCGGGAGGACGCGGCGGCGACCGCGGAGATCATGGAGGGCTGGCTGGGCTCCCTCACCGGCAGGTGACGGCCGCGCCGCGGTGACCGCGCCGTGGCGGCCGGGGCCCTTCGTGGACCGCCGGCCGCCACGGCAACTCCCCGGCCGCCCCGGCCCGTTCATGCGGCCCGGGTCCGGAAGCGGAGCCCGCGTCCCGCGTCTCCGTCCTCGCTCCGGGCCTCGCCGCATCGGCCGCCGGCCGCGCCGCATCTAGGGAAAACCCCCACGGCATCTCGATCAGGATGGCCTACGCAACGGGTCAGACGGGAGCGCCGACTGCCGCAGCCTGCGCCCGGGTCCGGCACACCACCGAGGGGTTGACGTCCTGATGTCGAACGAGGAGAAGCTTCGCGCCTACCTCAAGCGCGCGGTCGAGGACCTGCACGAGGCGCGCCGCCAGCGGGACGAGACGGAGCAGCGGCAGCACGAACCCGTCGCGATCGTGGCCATGGGCTGCCGCTACCCCGGCGGGGTCCGTTCCCCGGAAGAGCTGTGGCAGCTGCTGGAGAACGGCGTCGACGCCGTCTCGCCCTTCCCCGGCAACCGCGGCTGGGACCTGGAGCGGCTCTACGACCCGGACCCCGGGCACCACGGCACCAGCTACGTACGCGAAGGCGGATTCCTGCACGACGCGGGGGAGTTCGACGCGGAGTTCTTCGGGATCTCGCCGCGTGAGGCGCTGGCGATGGACCCGCAGCAGCGGCTGCTGCTGGAGACCTCCTGGGAGGTGCTGGAGCGCGCCGGGATCGCCCCGGAGTCCCTCGCGGGCAGCAGCACCGGGGTCTTCCTCGGTACCGGCCCCGGCGGCTACGACAACGGATCCGTCGGCCCGGCCGGCGGCGTACGGCGCGCCGACGAGGTCGGCGGTCACCTGCTGACGGGCAACGCCCTCAGCGTCGCCTCGGGCCGGGTGTCCTTCACGTTCGGCCTGGAGGGCCCGGCCGTCACGGTCGACACGGCCTGCTCCTCGTCCCTGGTGGCGCTGCACCTCGCCGTGCAGTCGCTGCGGCGCGGCGAGTGCACGCTCGCCCTGGCGGGCGGCGCGACGGTGATGTCCACCCCGCAGATGTTCGTCGAGTTCTCCCGGCAGCGCGGGCTGGCGGCCGACGGCCGGTGCAAGCCGTTCGCGGCCTCGGCCGACGGCACCGGCTGGAGCGAGGGCGTGGGCCTGCTGCTGGTCGAGCGCCTCTCCGACGCCCGGCGCAACGGGCACCCCGTCCTCGCGGTCGTCCGCGGCTCCGCCGTCAACCAGGACGGTGCCTCGAACGGTCTGACCGCGCCCAACGGGCCCTCGCAGCAGCGCGTCATCCGCCAGGCCCTGGCCGACGCGCGCCTCGCGCCCGGCGACATCGACGCCGTCGAGGCACACGGCACCGGCACCACGCTCGGCGACCCCATCGAGGCCCAGGCGCTGCTGGCGACCTACGGCCAGGACCGCCCGGCGGAGCGGCCCGTGCTGCTCGGCTCGCTGAAGTCCAACATCGGGCACACCCAGGCCGCCGCCGGTGTCGCGGGCGTCATCAAGTCCGTGCTGGCGATGCGGCACGGCGTCCTGCCCCGCACGCTGCACCTGGACGCCCCCACCCCGCACGTCGACTGGAGCAGCGGCAGCGCCCGTCTCCTCGTCGAGCAGGAGCGCTGGCCGGAGGTGGCCAGGCCCCGCCGGACGGCGGTCTCCTCCTTCGGCGTCAGCGGCACCAACGCCCACGTCGTCCTGGAACAGGCACCCGCCGAGCCGGAGCCGGAGTCCGTGCCCGCGTCCGTGCGTGCGGCCGAGTCCCGGTCCGCGTCCCTGCCCGGGCCCGCGGAACAGCGCGCGGGCGCGGCGGCCGACCGGCCGTCGGACGAGGCCGACCCGCCCGCGTCCGCGGCCCGTTCGGACGTCGTGGTCTGGCCGCTGTCGGCGCGTACCCCGGCAGCGCTCCGTGCGCAGGCCACCCGCCTCGCCGGACATCTGCGGGCCCGCGCCGTGTCCGCGGGCGCCCGCGCGGACGGGTCGGCCGTGAGGCCCGGGGCCGTGGACACCACAGCCACCGCAGCCACCACAGACACCGAAGCCACCGCAGACACTGCCCATGCCGCGGACGCTGCCGAGGCCGTGAACGCCGCTGACGCTGTGGGCGACGCCGCCGCTGCCGACGCCGCGAACGCCGCTGACGCTGTGGGCGCCGCGCACGCCCCCGGCGCCGCATATGCCGCATCCGCCACAGATGTCGCCTACTCCCTCGCCACGAGCAGAGCCCTGATGCCGCACCGGGCGTTCCTCGTGGCCGGGGACACCGGTGAGGCCCTGGCCGGACTGGACGCCCTCGCCGAGGGCCGCAGCGTGCCCGGTCTGGTGACCGGTACGGCGGCGCGGCAGCGCACCGCGTTCCTGCTGCCCGGGCAGGGCTCGCAGCGGGCCCGCGCGGGAGCGGGGCTGTACCGGTCGGAACCGGCCTTCGCCACGGCGTTCGACGCGGCGTGCGCCGCGCTCGATCCGCACCTGGCCCCGCACCTGGAACGACCCCTGCGGGAGATCGTCTTCGCCGCGCCCGGCACACCCGAGGCGGCCCTGCTGGACCTCACGGGCTACACGCAGGCGGCGCTGTTCGCGGTGGAGGTCGCCCTCTTCCGGCTGGCCGAATCCCGGGGCGTGCGCCCGCAGTTCCTCGTCGGCCACTCCGTGGGAGAGCTGGCCGCCGCCCATCTCGCGGGTGTGCTGTCCCTCGCGGACGCCGCCCGGCTGGTGGCCGCCCGCGGCACGCTGATGCAGGCGCTGCCACCGGGCGGCGCGATGGCGGCCGTCGAGGCCACCGAGGAGGAGATCCGTGCCTCGCTCGACGCCCGCACGGGCCGGGTGGGTCTCGCCGCGGTGAACGCGCCCCGGTCCGTGGTCGTCTCCGGCGACGAGGACGAGGTGACCGCCGTCGCCGGACACTGGCGCGCGCAGGGCCGCCGCACCCGGCGGCTGCCGGTGAGCCACGCCTTCCACTCGCCGCACATGGACCCCGTGCTGGACGACTTCCGCGCCGTCGCGGAGAGCCTCACCTACCACGCCCCGCGCATCCCGCTCGTCTCCACGGTGACGGGGGAGACCGCCACCCCGGCCGAGCTGTGCTCGCCCGCGTACTGGGTCCGCCAGGTCCGTGAACCCGTGCGCTTCTGCGCCGCCGTCCGCACCCTGGAAGCCCAGGGCGTGCGCGCCTTCGTGGAACTCGGCCCCGGCGGCGCCCTCATCCCCATGACCGCCGACTCCCTTGCCGCCGACTCGCCGGCCGACGACTTCCCGGCCGCCGACTCCCTGGCCGGCGACTTCCCCGCCGACGGCGCTCGGAGCGAGGACTTCCAGAACGAGGGCGCCCCGGCCGAGGACGGCGGGACGGGGGGCTCCCCGGCCGGGGACGGCACGCCGCCCGTGCTCGTGCCGCTGCTGCGCGACGGCACCGCCGAGGACCGCGGCCTCGCCGAGGCACTGGCCACGCTCTCCGCCTGCGGTGTCCCCGTGGACTGGCCCGCCCATGTCGCCGGACCCGGTGCCCGGCGTGTGGAGCTGCCCACCTACGCCTTCCAGCGGCAGTGGTACTGGCTCGACCCGGTGAGCCCCGGCCCCGGGGAAGCACGCACGACCGGCACCGTGGGCGGACACCGGTACCGCACGACCTGGACCCCCGTCGCCCACGGCACCGACGGCGCGCCCCCCGGCAGGTGGCTCGTCGTCCTGCCGGAGACCGGCGCCGACGACGGCTGGACGAGCGCGCTCACCGACGCGCTGACCGCACACGGCGGGCTGCGCACCGCACCCCTCGTGCTGTCCGACGAGGACACCGACGACCCGGCGAGGCTCACCGCACGGCTGGCCGACGCCTTCGGCGAGGGCTCTGTCGCCGATGTTGCCGATGTCGCCGATGTTGCCGGTGACGCCGGTGTCGCCGGTGTCGCCGGTGTGCTGTCCCTGCTCGCCGCCGACACACGCCCGCACCCCGAGCACCCCTCCGTGCCCCGCGGACTCGCCGCAACGACCGTGCTGGTACGGGCACTTGAGGAGGGAGGCCACCGGTCGGCGCTGTGGTGCGTCACCCGCGGGGCCGTCGCCGTCGACGACCGGGACACCCCGCCCGATCCCGTGCAGGCCCAGCTGTGGGGCCTGGGCCGGGTTGCGGCGCTGGAGCACCCGCAGTTGTGGGGCGGTCTCGTCGATCTGCCGCAGGAGGCCGGCGCCCCCGTCGTCCCCGGCCTCCTCTCCGTGCTGGCCGACGGCCGCGAGGACCAGACAGCCGTACGCCCGGCGGGAGTTGTGGCCCGCCGCCTCGTCCGCGACCGCGCCGCCGACGCCACGCCCGACGACGCCACCGGCGAGCCGGAGAACACCGTCCCGGACGACGCCACCGTCACGCGGGTCGGCGTCGTCACGGGGGATGCCACCGCACCGGTCGACGCCGTCACCCCGGACGACGCCGCGACCACGGTCGACGACACCCCCACGAAGGACGACGCCGCACTCGCGGACGGCGAGGCCCGGACGGACGACGAGGCCCCCGCTGACGGCAGGCGCGGGACGGACGACGGCGGCGCGGCCGGCGCCCCGGGCCCCTGGCCGCAGCGCGGCACCGTCCTGGTCACCGGTGGCACCGGCGCGCTCGGCGGCCATGTCGCGCGCCGGCTGGCCCGCGCCGGAGTGGAACACCTGCTGCTCACCGGCCGGCGCGGCTCCCAGGCACCGGAAGCGCGCGAACTGGCCGAGGAACTCACCGCACTCGGGGCCCGGGTCACCCTCAGCGCCTGCGACGTGGCCGACCGCGAGGCGCTCGCGGCGACCCTGGCGCAGATCCCGGACGACGCGCCGCTGACCGGTGTGGTGCACGCCGCCGGTGTCCTCGACGACGGCGTGCTGACCGGGCTCACCCCGGAGCGCCTCGCCGCCGTCCTGGAGCCCAAGGCCCGGGCCGCCCACCATCTGCACGAGCTGACCCGGGGAACCGACCTGGCGGTGTTCGTGCTCTTCTCCTCCCTGACCGGCGTGCTCGGCAACGCGGGCCAGGCCAACTACGCCGCCGCCAACGCCTCCCTCGACGCCCTCGCCGAACAGCGGCACCGCGCGGGCCTCCCCGCCACATCCGTCGCCTGGGGCCCCTGGGCCGGCAGCGGCATGGCCTCCACCGGATCCACGGGGGCCACCGAGTCCGCCGGGGACGGCGGCGGCACCACCGGCGACACCCTGGCCACGCGGATGCGCCGCGACGGGCTGACACCGCTCGCACCCGACACCGCGCTCGCCGCCCTCGAACTCGCCGTCGCGCGGGGCCTCCCACAGGTCACCGTGGCCGACATCGACTGGGCCGTCTACGCGCCCGCACTGACCGCCGCGCGCCCCAGCCCCCTCATCGGTGAGCTGCCCGAGGCCCGCGCCGCACTCCAGGACGCAGCGCCCGCCGCCCCGACGTCCGGCCAGGACACGGCCGACAACCCGCTGCGCGCACGTCTGGCCGGTCTGCCCGCCGCCGAGCAGGAGCGCGTGCTGACGGAGACCGTACGGGGCGAGGCCGCCCACGTCCTCGGGCACACCTCGTCGGCCGCCGTCGCGCCCGACCGCCCGTTCCGCGAGCTGGGTTTCGACTCCCTCACCGCGGTGGAGCTGCGCAACCGCCTCTCCCGCGCGACCGGGAGCCGCCTGCCCGCCACCCTCCTGTTCGACCACCCCACGGCCGCCGGAGTCGCGGCATATCTGCGTACCCGCGTCCTGGGCACCGCCCGGCCCGCAGCGGAGGCCGGGGCACGCTCTGCCGCGGTGGACGAGCCCGTCGCCGTCGTCGGCATGGCCTGCCGCTTCCCGGGGGGCGCGACCTCGCCCGAGGAGTTCTGGCGGCTGCTGGCCGAGGGGCGCGACGGCATCTCCCCGTTCCCCGACGACCGCGGCTGGGACCTCGAACGGCTCCGTCATCCCGACCCCGAGCACCCGGGCGCCAGCTCCGCACACGAGGGCGGATTCCTCGACGGAGTGGGCGAGTTCGACGCGGCCTTGTTCGGGATCTCG
>NZ_BJMM01000100.1 GCF_006539165.1 Streptomyces cacaoi
CCCCCGCCACCCGCACCGTTGCGGTGCGGGTGGCGGGGGCCGGGCGGGGCGCGCCGGGCGCCGCGCGGTCAGCCGAGGAGGGGGACGTTCGCCGTCTTCACGGCGTCGGTGGGAAGTTCGGGGCGGACGGTGTCCACCGCGGACTTCGTCACCTCCTTCAGGCCCTCCTTCGTCGCGCTGTCATCGTGCAGCTCCACCGCCTGGGCCGCCTGCGCGAGGACGAGCGGGGCGGTCACGAGCGCGAGCGCGGTGGCGGTACGAGCGGCTGCGCGGGAACGGCGCATGGGTACTCCTTCGGTGCTGTCGTGCGCCGGCCGGGCGGGCCCGGCCGTCTGTCGCACTCCCCAACGAGCGCGGCCGCGGCGCGGCACGACGGGCACCGCCGTCCGGGCCCACGCCGGGGAGGGCGAGGACACCCGAGGACACCCGAGGAGGGCGAGGACGCCCGGTGCGGGGGGGCCTCCACGCCGCACGCCGCACGCCGCGCCCGCGAACCCCGCTCAGCCGCGCAGGAGTTCGTACGCGGGCAGGGTGAGGAACGCCTCGTACTGCTCGTCCAGCGCCACCCGCAGCAGCAGATCGTGCGCCTGCTGCCAGTTGCCCGCCGCGAACGCCTCCTCGCCCAGTTCCGCGCGGAGGGCCGCGAGTTCCTCGGCCGCGACCTTCCGGGCCAGCTCGGCGGTGACCTTCTCGCCGTTGTCGAGGACGACGCCCGCGTCCACCCACTGCCAGATCTGCGAGCGGGAGATCTCCGCGGTGGCCGCGTCCTCCATCAGGTTGAAGATGGCCACGGCCCCGAGCCCGCGCAGCCACGCCTCGATGTAGCGGATGCCGACCTGCACGGCGTTGCGCAGCCCCTCGTAGGTGGGCCGGGCCTCCAGCGAGTCGACGGCGATCAGATCGGCGGCCTTGACGTCGACGTCCTCGCGCAGCCGGTCCTTCTGGTGCGGGCGCTCGCCCAGCACGGCGTCGAAGGACGCCTTGGCGACCGGCACCAGGTCCGGGTGGGCCACCCAGGAGCCGTCGAAGCCGTCGCCGGCCTCGCGGTCCTTGTCGGCGCGGACCTTCTCGAAGGCCACCTCGTTGACCTTCGCGTCCTTGCGCGAGGGGATGAAGGCGGCCATGCCGCCGATGGCGTGCGCGCCGCGCTTGTGGCAGGTGCGCACCAGCAGTTCGGTGTAGGCGCGCATGAACGGCGCGGTCATCGTCACCGCGTTGCGGTCGGGCAGCACGAAGCGGGAGCCCGCGTCACGGAAGTTCTTGATGATGGAGAACAGGTAGTCCCAGCGGCCGGCGTTCAGCCCGGAGGCGTGGTCGCGCAGCTCGTAGAGGATCTCGTCCATCTCGTAGGCGGCGGTGATGGTCTCGATCAGGACCGTGGCACGGATGGTGCCCTGCGGGATGCCGCAGTGGTTCTGCGCGAAGACGAACACGTCGTTCCACAGCCGCGCTTCCAGGTGCGACTCGGTCTTCGGCAGGTAGAAGTACGGGCCCTTGCCGGCGTCCAGCAGCCGCTGCGCGTTGTGGAAGAAGTACAGCCCGAAGTCGACGAGCGCGCCGGGCACCGGCTCGCCGTCGCACTCCAGGTGCCGCTCGTCCAGGTGCCAGCCGCGCGGCCGGACGACGACGGTGGCCAACTCCTCGGCCGGGCGCAGCGCGTAGGACTTGCCGGAGCGCTCGTCGGTGAAGTCGATGCGCCGCTCGTAGGCGTCGGTGAGGTTGAGCTGGCCGCCGATGACGTTCTCCCAGGTGGGCGCCGAGGCGTCCTCGAAGTCGGCGAGCCACACGCGCGCACCGGAGTTGAGCGCGTTGATCGTCATCTTGCGGTCGGTGGGGCCGGTGATCTCCACCCGACGGTCGAGGAGCGCGGGCGGGCAGTCGGCGACCTTCCAGTCGCCCTCGCGCACGGCGGCGGTCTCGGGCAGGAAGTCCAGGGTGCCGGTGCGCGCGATCTCCGCGCGCCGCTCGGCCCGGTGGGCGAGCAGCTCGTCGCGGCGTCCGGCGAACTCGCGGTGCAGTGCGGCGAGGAACTCCAGGGCGGGCGCGGTCAGCACCTCGTCCTGCCGGGCGGGTGTCTGCCCGGGCTCGACGCCGACGATCTCCAGCGGGGAGGGCGCTGGTGCGGACATGTGGGTCACTCCTTCGACGAGCGGTGTGCGCGGCGTGCCCGGCAGGCGCTGTCCGGGCACGACGGGACGGCACGGCGTGCCGCATGCGGTGCGCGGCGTGCGGAACGCGGACTTGAGCGCCCCCGGTCGCGAAGGCGCTTCTGAACAGTGGAGATTAGTTTCCTCATAGTGGAACTTCAATACTTTGTTGATGTCGAGATACTTCGCACACCGGAGGGGGTCGTTCCGATGTCCTCGGGTGCCACCCGGCGCACGGGGCATGCCGGGCACACCGAGAACCCGCGGCGCGCCGGTGCGCTGCGGGTTTGCCGAAGTCGGGGCGGGGGAGCGGGTTTCGGGGATACCGGAGAAGGGCAGGCGCGGCCCCGGTGCCGGTGCGGGAGCGGCCCTCGGTCAGTCGGTCAGCCGGTGCAGATCCGCCGGGGTGTCGATGTCGGCGGGATCGGCGACGTCCCCGCACTCGACGAGCGCGATCTCACCGGCCCGCGTCCGCAGATACGCCCGCGCCCCCACATCCGCGTGCGCGCTCGCGGCCACCCCCGCCCAGTGCGCCGAGCCGAACAGCACCGGATGCCCGCGCCGTCCGCCGTAGGACGCGGCGGCCAGCGTCCCCGGCGAGCGGTACGCACGCCGTACCCGGGCCACGGCCGACGGTCCGATGCCCGGCTGGTCCACCAGCGAGACGAGCACCGCCTCCGGGCCCGGGTCGCCCTCCGCCTCGCTGCGCAGTCGCTCCAGGCCCGCGCGCAGGGACGTGCCCAACCCGGCGGCCCAGTCCGGGTTGTCCACCAGTACGCAGCCGGTCAGCCGGGCCCGGGCGCGCACCTCGGCGCGGGCCGCGCCGAGCACCACGAACACCCGCTCGCAGCCGCCCTCCCGCAGCACCCGCACCGCGTGTTCGACCAGCGTGCCGCCCGCGTACGGCAGCAGCGCCTTCGGCCGGCCGCCCAGCCGGCGTCCGCCGCCGGCCGCCAGCACCAGCCCGGCACAGGTCCCGGAGGCATCCGGCCCGGTTGATCCAGTGGGCCCGGTGGAGGTGGCGGCGGATCGGGAGGGTGTCATGGCTCCTGCCTATCGCACGTGAGGGGGAGATGGTCCCCGAGGCTCTCCTCCCTGGGGAGGAGGACCGTAAAAAGTCACCCCCGAATATTGCGTTCCGTGTAGCGCTCCGGGCGGAGAGTGGCGTTTACTGTCCGAATCTCCAAAGGGGCGGGACCAACTCCTGGAGGAACAGAGGCACTTCACAGGTCCAGCAAAGTGCCACGTCATCCCATGTGGGGGGAGAGCGTGCAGAGCGAGACGATCGGTACGACCGACACCAGGGGGGAGCGGCCGGGGCCTGTCGCAGGGCGCCGCCGCACGGCAGGCGGGGACGGGGCGGCGGCACCGGACCCGAGGGTCACGGGGCTGGCGACGGCCGTCGCACAGATGCGCGTCGCGCTCGACGCCTACCCCGTCGAACTGCGCGACCGCCGCCCGGCGGAGGACCAGTTGGACGCGCTGGCCGCCATGGCCCGCTCCGGCACGCCGGATGTTCCGTCGCTGCGGCAGTCGCTGCTGCTGATCAGCGCGGCGCTCGGCTCCGTGAGCGCGCTGGCGGCACCGCTCGCCGCACTGCGCGGCGCCGTCGAACTCTTCGGACGGCCCGTCGGCTGAGTTCTCGGGGCGGCCCGGCGGCTGAAGTCTCCGGACGGCCCGTCGGCTGAGTTCTCCGGGTTCTCCGGCCGGGGCTCCGGCGCGTCCGGCGGCCGAGTCGCCGTGCGTGCGCCGCCGGGCAACCGCCTGCCCGGCACCGGGTCCGTTCCGGCCGGGCGCGGGACCTCAACGGCGCGCGCGGGACCGGGAGTCGGGCCCGCTCGGAACCCCGTGGGGAAGAGCGGTACTGTCACCCGGGATCTGACGGCCGGACACGGGGGCGGGTGAAGCACAGTGGCGAGCGGGGACGGCGCGGTCTTCGGACAACTGGGGGACGAGGATCCGCAGTTCGTGGCCGGGTACCGGCTGACGGCGCGGCTCGGCGCGGGCGGCATGGGCAAGGTCTATCTGTCGTACACGCCGGGCGGGCGTCCCGTCGCCATCAAGGTGATCAGGAGCGACTTCAGCGAGGACCCGGAGTTCCGGCGCCGGTTCCAGCGGGAGGTGCGCGCCGCCGAGCGGGTGCAGGGCCTGTACACGGCGCCGGTCATCGACAGCGACACCGAGGCGGAACGGCCCTGGCTGGCCACCGCGTACGTGCCGGGCCCGTCCCTGGCGGCGGCGGTGAGCGAACACGGCGGGCTGCCGGTCGAGACCGTGCTCTACCTGGTGGCGGGTGTCGCCGAGGCGCTCCAGGTGATCCATGGCGCGGGCATCGTGCACCGGGATCTGAAGCCGTCCAATGTGCTGCTGGCGTCCGACGGTCCGCGCGTCATCGACTTCGGTATCGCCCGCGCCGCCGACGCCACCGCGCTGACCGGCAGCGGCGCCGCGATCGGCACCCCCTGCTTCATGGCGCCCGAACAGGCCGCAGCGGGCGCCGTCACCGAGGCCACGGACATCTTCGCGCTCGGCCAGGTCACGGCCTACGCGGCGCTGGGGACGCCGGCGTTCGGCGAAGGCGCCTCGCACGCCGTGCTCTACCGCATCGTGCACGCGGAGCCGGTGCTCGACGGGCTGCCGGAGGAGCTGTCCGAGCTGGTCACCCGGTGTCTGGACAAGGACCCGGCACGCCGCCCCGGTGTCGCCGAGGTGATCGGGATGTGCCAACGGGCCAGCGGGCAGACGCAGTTGCGGCGCCCCGAGGACTGGCTGCCCGTCGCCGTCGCCGCCGATGTGACCCAGCGCGCCGCCGCACCGGCCCCGCCCGCCGCCGTCACCCCGCCCGCCGAGGCCCAGCCGCCGCAGCCGGCGGCCCAGGCCCCCGGCACACCGCCCACACCTCCGAACACACCTCCGGCCACGCCTCCGTCGCCCCCGACCGCCGCACCGGAGCCGCCCGCCACCGCGCCGCTGCCCGGCACCGGCGGCGCGGACGGCACGGGCGGCACAGGCGGCACGGGCGGCACGGCGCAGCAACCGCCCGGCACGCCCCCCCCGGTGCACCGCCGGCCGGCACGGCCCCGTACGGCGCCCCGGGGGCGGCGACGCCGACCGGCACCCTGCCCCTCGGCACCGCCGCCGGGACGCCGGGCCCCGCCGGGCCGCCCTCCGGCACCGGCCCGGCCGCCGGTGGCCCGGTGCCGGGCGCGTTCGGGGCGCCGGCGGCACCCGCCGGACCGAACGGGCCGGGGAACGGCGGGAGTTCCGGCAACGGCAGGAGCTCCGGAGGCGACGCCACCTGGAAGATCCTCGCCGGGGTCCTCGGCGGGCTGCTGGTGTGCGCCCTGGCGGCCGTGGCGTTTCTGGTCCTGCCGGGGAACGACGGCGGGGACGCGAAGGCCGGGCACGGTGATTCCGCCGACTCCGCCGGCACCGCCGGTTCTTCGGGGTCCGGCGACGCACCGGACGCGACGGGGGAGTCGCGGCAGGACGGGCAGAAGTCCGGCGGCTCCCGGCGGGACGGCGCGGAGGACGCAGATGGAGCGGAGGGCACGAGCAGTTCGCCGACGGCGCCGCCGCCCGACCCCGAGCCGAAGACCTACCGGAACATCAACCTGCCCTCCGACTACACCCTCGACCTCGGCGAGACACCGGTCAAGCCGCAGCGGGACGAGGACGCCAACGGCGATCTCAGCTACACGGGCTCCGACTACGGGATCGAGGTGGACGACGCGGGGAGCACCCAGTTCGTCCTGCTCAAGCCGGGGCAGGACGGTTCGCTGAAGGTGTGCAGGGAGGAGACGCGGTTCACGGACTCCCTGGACATGGACAAGCTGTCCAAGGGCACACAGCTGTGTGTGCGCAGCGACTCCGGGAACCTGGGCCTGGTCACGGTGCGGGGGCACTCGCCCGACTCCGACCCCAGCGACTATCTGACGCTGGACGTCACCGTCTGGCACGGTGCGCTGGAGCCCGCGGACGCCAGCTGAGGTACGGGCGGTGCGGCGGGGCCGCACCGCCCGGCGGGCGCGGGGCTCAGCTCCCCGCGCCGTTGGCGGCGCCGCTGCTGGCCAGCGCCGCCGACAGATCGACGGCGACCTCGTGCAGCAGCGGGACGAACTTGTCGGTGGCGGCGTCCGTGACCCGGCCGGCCGGCCCGGAGATCGAAATGGCCGCCGCCGTGGGGGAGTCGGGGACGGAGACGGCGATGCAGCGCACGCCGATCTCCTGCTCGTTGTCGTCCGTGGCGTAGCCGGCGTCGCGGACGTGGGCGAGTTCGGCGAGGAAGCCCTCGGGGGTGGTGATGGTCTTCTCGGTGGTGGCGGGCATTCCGGTGCGGGCCAGCAGCGCGCGCACCTGCTCGTCGGGCGTGTGGGCGAGCAGGACCTTGCCGACGCCGGTGGCGTGCGGCAGGACGCGGCGCCCGACCTCGGTGAACATCCGCATCGAGTGCCGTGAGGGCACCTGGGCGACGTAGACGACCTCGTCGCCGTCGAGCAGCGCCATGTTGGCGGTCTCGCCGGTCTCCTCCACCAGCCGGGCCAGATAGGGCCGGGCCCAGGTGCCCAGCAGCCGGGACGCGCTCTCGCCGAGGCGGATCAGCCGGGGGCCCAGCGCGTAGCGCCGGTTGGGCTGCTGGCGGACGTAGCCGCAGGAGACGAGGGTGCGCATCAGCCGGTGGATGGTGGGCAGGGGCAGACCGCTGGCCGTCGACAGTTCGCTGAGGCCGACCTCGCCCCCGGCGTCGGCCATCCGCTCCAGGAGGTCGAAGGCCCGCTCCAGGGACTGCACTCCACCGGTTGCGGCCGGGGCCTGGGCGGCTGGGGCCGCGTTCTTGCGCTCTGCGGACGGCGGCACGTCGGGTTCCTTTCCTGGCCTGCGGTTGAGGCGCATGGTATCGGGGTGTGGCGCGGAGAGGGGCCGTCCCCCGCACGAGCGATCTACCCGTGCGTGCTCCCTCGCAGACGCGATTTCCTTTTGTATTGCGGAAGCCTAGTTTCATTTTGTGGATTTCTCCACGCCGATGACCTTGACTGCCCCCACGGCCGGCTTCAAGATTCGATCAACAGAACGTTGAAGAACGTTGATGGGGGCTCACACCTGGGAGGCCGGTTTGTCCGACGTGCGGCTCGTCCTGCGCTCGCGACGCGTCATCACCCCGGACGGGGAACGTCCCGCCTCGATCGCCGTCGGCGGCGACGGGCGGATCACCGAGATCCTGCCGCACGACGCGGAACCACCCGGCGGGGCGACGCTGGAGGACGTCGGCGACGACGTCGTCCTGCCCGGCCTCGTCGACACCCACGTCCACGTCAACGACCCCGGCCGCAGCGCCTGGGAGGGCTTCTGGACGGCCACCCGCGCCGCCGCGGCGGGCGGCATCACGACGCTCGTCGACATGCCCCTCAACTCGCTGCCGCCCACCACCACGGCGCCGCACCTCGCCACCAAGCGCGAGGTCGCCCGGCCCAAGGCGCACATCGACGTCGGCTTCTGGGGCGGGGCGATCCCCGGCAACACCGGTGAGCTGCGGGCCCTGCACGAGGCCGGCGTCTTCGGCTTCAAATGCTTCCTCTCGCCCTCCGGGGTCGAGGAGTTCCCCGAACTGGACCCGGCCGGACTGGCCGAGGCCATGGCCGAGATCGCCTCCTTCGACGGGCTGCTCATCGTGCACGCCGAGGACCCCGGACGGCTCGCCTCCGCCCCGCAGAAGGGCGGGCCCGCCTACGCCGACTTCCTCGCCTCGCGCCCCCGCTCGGCCGAGAACGACGCCATCGCCCGGCTGATCGAACTCTCCGCCGCACACGGCACCCGCGTCCACGTCCTGCACGTCTCCTCGGCCGACGCGCTGCCGCTGATGGCCAAGGCGCGCGCCGAGGGGCTGCCGCTGACCGCGGAGACCTGCCCGCACTTCCTCACGCTCACCGCCGAGGAAGTCCCGGACGGCGCCACCGAGTTCAAGTGCTGCCCGCCCATCCGCGAGAAGGAGAACCAGGACGCGCTGTGGCAGGGCCTGGCCGACGGCACGCTCGACTGCGTCGTCTCCGACCACTCGCCGTGCACCACCGACCTCAAGACCCCCGACTTCGGCACCGCGTGGGGCGGTATCTCCTCGCTCCAGCTCGGGCTGCCCGCCGTCTGGACCGAGGCACGCCGCCGGGGGTTCGCGCTGACCGACGTGGCCCGGTGGATGTCCACCGCACCCGCCCGGCTCGTCGGCCTGGAGACCAAGGGCGCCATCGCGCCGGGGCGGGACGCCGACTTCGCCGTCCTCGCCCCCGACCAGACCTTCACCGTGGACCCCGCACGGCTGCACCACCGCAACCAGGTCACCGCCTACGCCGGGAAGACCCTTCACGGCGTCGTACGCGCCACCTGGCTGCGCGGCCGGCGGATCGCCGTCCACGGTGAACCCACCCAGCAGACCGGACGACTCATCGAAAGGCAGGCAGCATGACAGCGGCGACCGCAGGGATACCCGCGTACACCGGAGACGCGGAGCCCTACAGCGGCGGCGACACCTACGCCGACTACCGCGCGCCCGAGAACGGTTTCCCCTTCGCCCACCTCCCCGACCTCGCCGACCGCAGGCTGGGCGCCGCTGTCCTCGCCGCCAACGACGAGTTCTTCGCCGAGCGCGAGAACCTCCTCAAGCCCGAGCGTGCCGAGTTCGACCCGAACCACTTCGGCCACAAGGGCAAGATCATGGACGGCTGGGAGACCCGCCGCCGCCGCGGCGCCGGCGCCGCCGAGCCGCACCCGGCCGACGGCGACCACGACTGGGCCCTGATCCGGCTGGGCGCACCCGGCCTGATCCACGGCATCGTCGTCGACACCGCGCACTTCCGCGGCAACCAGCCGCAGTCCGTCTCGGTCGAGGGCGCCTGCCTGCCCGGCACCCCCTCCGCGGAGGACCTGCTGGCCGACGACGTGACCTGGACGACGCTCGTGCCGCGCACCCCGGTCGGCGGCCACGCGGCCAACGGCTTCGCCGTCACCGAGCAGCGCCGCTTCACACATCTGCGGCTGCGCCAGTTCCCGGACGGCGGTGTGGCCCGGCTGCGGGTGCACGGCGAGGTCGTCCCGGACCCCGAATGGCTCGCCGCGCTGGGCACGTTCGACGTCGTCGCGCTGGAGAACGGCGGCGTCGTCGAGGACGCCTCCGACCGCTTCTTCTCGCCGCCGGTCAACACCGTCTCGCCCGGCCGCTCCCGGAAGATGAACGACGGCTGGGAGACCCGCCGCCGCCGGGACAAGGGCCACGACTGGCTGCGCTACCGGCTCGTCGAGCAGTCCGTGGTGCGCGCCGTCGAGATCGACACCGGCTATCTCAAGGGCAACGCCGCCGGCTGGGCCGCCCTGCTGGGCCGCGACGGCGAGAGCGGCGAATGGGTCGAACTGCTGCCCCGCACCCCGCTCCAGCCCGACAGCGTGCACCGCTTCCTCCTCACGGACGCGCCCGCCGTCACCCACGTCCGGCTGGACATCTTCCCGGACGGCGGCATCGCCCGGCTGCGGCTGCACGGCTCACTGACCGCCGAGGGCGCCGGCCGCCTGAAGACCCGCCACGGCGAACTGGGCTGAGCCGCCCGCCCGTCGCCCCACCCTCCGCCCCTGGCGGAGGGCCCGCGACGGGCGGT
>NZ_BJMM01000101.1 GCF_006539165.1 Streptomyces cacaoi
GAGGAGGACTTCCCGGCGTTCCAGTTCGCTGGTCAGCTCGGCGAGGCGGTCCTTCAGCGCCGTCGCCGTGGCGGAAGCGGAACCGGAGACCGCTCGCCGGGCACGGGGCCGGACCAGGCCACGCAGCAAGGCGGGAACGTCTCCCTGCCGACGCAGCGTCGGCAGGTCGAAGCGGACGGGCAGGACGACGGCCTCGTCGACGGTCAGGGCCGCGTCGAACAGGGCCGTCCCGTCGTCCAGCGTCAGCTCGGGCATGCCCGCGCGGACGACGCGCCGGGCGTCGACGTCGGACAGGGTGCCGGTCATTCCCGCCTCGCGGGTCCACGGCCCCCAGGGCATCGACACCGCGGGCAGTCCGAGGGCGCGCCGGTGCGCGGCGAGGGCGTCCAGGAAGGCGTTGCCCGAGGCGTAGTTGGCCTGGCCCGGGCCACCGAAGACGCCCGAGACGGACGAGAAGAGGACGAACGCGTCGAGGTCGAGGCCGCGGGTTGCCTCGTGCAGGTTCCAGGCGGCATCCACCTTGGGCCGCAGCACGGCCGCCAGCCGCTCGGCGTCGAGTGACTGGATCACTCCGTCGTCCAGCACCCCCGCGGTGTGCACGACGGCCGTGATGTCCCCGTACCGCTCGACGAGTTCGGTGACCGCCGTGGCGTCCGCGACATCGCACGCCTCCACCGCGACGGAAGCCCCGAACCCCTCCGACAGCTCCGACACCAACTCCTCGGCGCCCTCAGCCGCCGGACCACTCCGGCTGACCAGCAACAGACCCCGCACCCCGTGCTCCGCCACCAGATGCCGGGCCACCACACGGCCCAGCCCACCGGTACCACCCGTGACCAGCACCCGCCCCCGCGACGACCACACCGGCCCCGCAGACTCATCAGCCGACACCCGACCCAGCCGCGCAGCCGACAACTCGCCACCATGGCAACGCAGTTGAGGCTCATCGGAGGCCAGCGCCGCCGAGATCAGAGTGGCCTCGCCGTCCGCGTCGGCTTCCGCATCCAGGTCCAGGTCCGGGTCCAGGTCCACCAGGACGAACCGTCCCGGATGCTCCGACTGCGCCGAACGCACCAGACCCCACACGGCCGCACCCGCCAGGTCCTCGCCCGACGTCGCGCCCCGCGTCACGAACACCAGCCGCGACCCGGCCCACCGCTCATCCGACACCCACGACTGCACCAGCTCCAACGCGCGGGAAGCGGCCCCGTGCACCGCCCGCACGGGCTCCTCGCGGCCCCGGACACCATCCGACGCCCGCACCACCACAGCCGAGGGCACATCCGCCGAGGGCACATCCGACGAGGGCACATCCGCCGACGACCCGTCCGGTGCGGTCCCGTTCGCCGAGCCCCCGCCCGCCGAAGGTCCGGCAGCCGACGACAGCGCGGCGGCGAGTTCCTCCGGGCCGTCCTCCCACGTCACCCAGGAATGCGCGCTCTCGTCCCCGGCACGTGCGGGCACCGGCGTCCAGCGCAGGGCGTAGAGGGAGTCGTGTACCGGGGTCTTCCCGGCGGCGGTGCCGATCGGCTCGGCCGAGACCCGTCGCAGCACCAGCGTCTCCACCGAGGCGACCGGGCCGCCCTCGGTGTCGGTGATCGTGACGGACACGCTGTCGTCACCGGTGCGGACGGCCCGCACCCGTACCGCGGCAGCGCCGGCGCCGTGCAGCGACACTCCTTCCCAGGAGAACGGCAGCACGCCCCTTTCCATGCCGTTGAACGCGGTGACGTGCAGGGAGGCGTCCAGGAGCGCCGGGTGCAGCCCGTAGGCGTCGGCCTCGCCGCCATGGGTTTCGGGCAGCGCCACCTCGGCGTACATCTCGTCGCCGCGCCGCCAGGCACGGCGCAGCCCCTGGAAGAGCGGGCCGTAGGAGAAGCCGCCGTCCGCCATGCGCGGGTAGAGGTCCGTCAGGTCGACCGGTTCGGCGTCGGCCGGCGGCCAGGCGGAGGCGCCGAAGTCGTCGTATGCGTCGGCGGTTTCGCCGGCCAGGGCGAGCATGCCCGTCGCGTGCCGGACCCAGGGCCGGGTGCTGTCGCCCTCGGCACGCGAACGCGCGGTGAGGGTGCGGCGCCCGGTCTCGTCGGCCGTCCCCACGTGCAGCTGCAACTGGATGCCGCTGCCGTCCTCGGGAAGGACGAGGGGCGCGGCGAGGGTCAGCTCGTCGATCCGGTCGCAGCCGGCTTCGTCGGCCGCGTGCAGGGCGAGCTCCACGAACGCCGTGCCCGGCAGGAGCGCCGACCCCATGATCTCGTGTTCGGCCAGCCAGGGGTGGCTGCGCAGCGACAGCCGGGTGGTGAGCAGAAGGCCGTCGCCCTCGGCCAGTTCGACGGAGGTGGAAGCGCGCAGCAGCGGGTGATCGGTGGCCTCCAGGCCGACGGTGCCGACGTCGCCGATGCCGTCGGGCGCGGGCTCGGGCCAGAAGCGCTGGTGCTGGAAGGCGTAGGTGGGCAGGTCTGCGGCGCGGGCACCCGTCCCGGCGTAGAAGGCCGTCCAGTCCGGGTTGCCGCCCTCGGTGAACAGCCGGGCCAGAGCGGTGACGGCCGACAGCTCCTCCGGCCGGTCCTTGCGCAGCACCGGAACCAGCACGGCCTCCTCCGGCAACGACACACGCGCCAGAGCCGACAACGTCCCATCCGGGCCCAACTCCACGAAATACGTGGCCCCTTCAGCATGCAGCGCCCGGACACCGTCGGCGAACCGCACCGCCTCACGCACATGCCGCACCCAGTAGTCGGGCGACCTCAGCTCTTCGGCCGTCGCCATCTCGCCTGTCACATTCGACACGACAGGGACTGCCGGGGCCTGGAAGTCCAGCCCCTCGATGGCCCGGTGGAAGTCCTCCAGCATCGGCTCCATCAACGGCGAATGGAACGCATGCGAGACCCGCAACCGACTCGTACGACGCCCCTCCCCCTCGAACCGGGACCGCACCACCTCCACCTCGGCCTCAACACCCGAAACCACCACCGAGGAGGGACCGTTCACCGCGGCCACAGCGACTCCCTCGGAAAGGTGAGGCAGCACCTCCTCCTCCGACGCCTCGACCGCGACCATCGCCCCGCCCGATGGGAGCGCGTCCATCAACCGGCCGCGCGCCGCCACCAACGCACACGCATCCTCCAGAGACAGCACCCCGGCCACATGCGCGGCAGCCACCTCACCGATCGAATGACCACCGACGAAGTCGGGCCGCACACCCCACGACTCCACCAGCCGGAACAACGCCACCTCAACAGCGAACAGCCCAGCCTGAGTCCACACCGTCCGCCCCAGCAGATCGGCATCCTCGCCCCAGACGACCTCCTTGAGCGGACGATCCAGCTGCACATCCAGACCCGCACACACCGCGTCGAACGCATCGGCGAACACACCGAACCGCCCATACAACTCACGGCCCATACCCAGACGCTGCGCGCCCTGGCCCGAGAACAGGAAGGTCCACCTCGGTGTCGCCGTGGGCGGGCCGGAGCCTTCGGTCACGGCGGGGTCGGGTTCGTCCGCGGCCAGGGATGTCAGGCCGCGGATGAGGGTGTCGAGGTCCGTGGCGACGACGGCGGCGCGGTGCGGGAAGGGGGTGCGGCTGGTCGCCAGTGCGTGGGCGATGTCCAGGGGGCGGGGCGCGGTGGGCTGTTCGCGGAGGTGGGCGAGCAGGCGGTCGGCCTGGGCGCGCAGGGCGGCGGGGGTCCTGCCGGAGAGGGTCCAGGGGATCGTGGCGGGCTCGGCGGCGGGGGCGTGGTCCGCGGTGTCGTCGGCCTGCCGGGGCTCCTGCTCGGGCTCCGGCTCGGGGGCCTGTTCCAGCACGACGTGGGCGTTGGTGCCGCTGATGCCGAAGGCGGAGACGGCGGCGCGGCGGGCCCGTCCGGTCTCGGGCCAGTCGGTGCGCTCGGTGAGCAGTTCGATCGCTCCGGTGTCCCAGTCGACGTGGGACGACGGCGCGTCGACGTGGAGGGTCCGCGGGAGGACGCCGTGGCGGAGGGCCATGACCATTTTGACGACGCCGGCGACGCCCGCCGCGGCCTGTGCGTGGCCGATGTTGGACTTGATGCCGCCGAGTCGCAGCGAGTGCTGCCGATCCCGGCCGTAGGTGGCCAGGAGGGCCTGGGCCTCGATGGGGTCGCCGAGGGTGGTGCCGGTTCCGTGTGCTTCGACGGCGTCGACCTGGTCGGGGGTGAGTTCGGCGTCGGCGAGTGCGGCGTTGATGACGCGCTGCTGCGAGGGGCCGTTGGGGGCGGTGAGCCGGCTGCTGGCGCCGTCCTGGTTCATCGCCGTGCCGCGGACGACGGCGAGCACGGGGTGGCCGTTGCGCCGTGCGTCGGAGAGCCGTTCGACGAGGAGGATGCCGACGCCTTCGCTCCAGCCGGTGCCGTCGGCCGCTTCGGCGAAGGGCTTGCAGCGGCCGTCGGGGGCGAGGCCGCGCTGGCGGGAGAATTCGACGAAGAGGCTCGGCGTCGGCATGACGGCGACGCCGCCCGCGAGGGCGAGCGAGCATTCGCCGGCGCGCAGGGCCCGCACGGCGAGGTGCAGGGCGACCAGTGAGGACGAGCAGGCGGTGTCGACGGTGGCGGCCGGGCCCTCCAGGCCGAGGGTGTAGGAGATCCGCCCGGACAGGACGCTGGTGGCGCCGCCGGTGAGCAGATGTCCCTCGGTCTCGTCGGAGTGCCGGGCGAGGGCGCCGTAGTGGGTGTCGGCGCCGCCGACGAAGACGCCGGTGTCGGTGCCGCGCAGGGTCGCCGGGTTGATCCGGGCGCGTTCGACCGCCTCCCAGGACGTCTCCAGCAGGAGGCGCTGCTGCGGGTCCATGGCGAGGGCTTCGCGGGGTGCGATGCCGAAGAGTTCGGCGTCGAAGTCGCCTGCGCCGGTGAGGAATCCGCCGTGCCGGACGTAGCTCTTGCCGGGGGTGCCGGGCTCGGGGTCGTAGAGCGCGTCGAAGTCCCAGCCACGGTCGTCGGGGACGTCGCCCACCGCGTCGGTGCCCGAGTCGACGAGGCGCCACAGGTCGTCGGGCCCGGTCACACCGCCGGGGAACCGGCAGGCCATGCCGACGATCGCGATCGGCTCGTGGTTCCTGGCCTCGACGGACTCCAGCCGCTGCTTGGTGCGCCGCAGGTCGGTGGTGACCCGCTTGAGGTAGTCGCGGAGCTTGTCTTCACTGTTGCTGGACATGGGTGCGCTTCCTCCCAGTTCAGAAGAGGTGTGTCGACTGACTGGGCTTGTCAGGCGAGGCCGAGTTCTTTGTCGATGAGGTCGAACATCTCGTCGTCGGTCGTGGCGGTTTCGAGGTCGGCGTCGTCGCCGTCGTCCTCGGCCGTGCCGGGGCCGGCGCCGGTGTCGAGCTTCCATTGCAGGGACTTGAGGCGGGTGAGCAGTCGGCTGCGGGCGGTGTCGTCGAACTCGCCTGCGGCGACGGCCGCTTCGAGCGCGTCGAGTCCGGCGAGGGCGGAGGCGTCCGGTGCCGTGCCGTTGTCCGTGCCGGTGTCCGGGGCCAGCAGGGTGCGCAGGTGGTGCACGAGGGCCCGGGGTGTGGGGTGGTCGAAGACCGCGGTGGTGGGCAGCCGCAGACCGGTCTCGGCGTTGAGCCGGTTGCGCAGTTCGACGGCGGTCAGCGAGGTCATGCCGAGGTCGAGGAAGCCTCGTTCGGCGTCGACGGCGTCCGGCGAGTGCAGGCCGAGGACGGTGGCGACATGGCCGGCGACCAGGCGCAGCAGCAGGGTGTCCTGCTTGGCGGGGCCGAGCCCGGACAGCCGTGCCGCCAGGCCGGGTTCGCCGGTGCCGTCCGGGCCGGTGCCGGTTCCCGCGCCGGTCACGGTGCGGCGGTGGGGACGGCGGACGGTGCCGCGCAGGAGCGGCGGGAGGGTGCCGGGGGCCGCGGCCGTGCGCGGGTCGAGCCGCACGGGCGCGAGGACGGGTTCGTCCGTGGTGGCGGCGGTGTCGAGGAGTGCGAGGCCGTGCGCCGTGCTGAGGGGCAGCATGCCGGAGCGGGCGAGGCGGCCCACGTCGGCGCTGTCCAGGGTGGCGGTCAGTCCGCTGGTCTCCTCCCACAGGCCCCAGGCGAGCGAGACGGCGGGCAGGCCCTGCGTCCTGCGCTGCTGTGCGAGGGCGTCGAGGAAGGCGTTGGCCGCCGCGTAGTTGGCCTGGGCCATGCCGCCGGCGAGGCCGGCGAAGGAGGAGAACAGGACGAACGCCGACAGCGGGAGGTCCCGGGTGAGTGTGTGCAGGTTCCAGGCGGCGTCGGCCTTGGGCCGCAGGACGGTCTCCAGCTGTGCGGGGGTGAGGTTCTCCAGGAGGGCGTCGTCGAGGGTTCCGGCGGCGTGCACGACCGCGGTCAGCGGGTGCGCGGCCGGGATCGCGTCGAGGACGGCGGCGAGTGCGTCCCGGTCGGCCGCGTCGCAGGCGGCGAGGGTGACCTGGGCTCCCCTCGCGGTCAGTTCGGCGCGGAGTTCCGCTGCGCCGGGTGCTTCGGGGCCGCGCCGCCCGGTGAGGACGAGGTGGCGGACACCGTGTTCGGCGACGAGGTGGCGGGCGAGGAGCCCGCCGAGGGTTCCGGTGCCGCCGGTGACGAGGACGGTGCCCCGGCCGGTGGGGTCCCACTGCCACACGGGGTCGCCGCCGGTGCTGTCGGTGCGGTGCAGCCGCGGCACGGTGACCGTGGTGCCGCGCACCGCGGTCTGCGGTTCCCCCGCGTCCCCGGCGGCGAAGGCCGTGCCGAGGGCGGCGGTCCGTGCGCCGTGGTCCGGGGCGGCGAGCGCCTCGCCGTCCAGGTCGACGAGCAGGAACCGACCGGGGTGTTCGGTCTGCGCGGAGCGCACCAGCCCCCAGACGGCGGCGCCGGCCGGGTCGGGCGGTGTGTCGTCGGATCCCGTGGTGACGGCCGAGACGGTGGCCAGGGCCAGCCGGGCGTCGGTGAACCGGTCGTCGGCGAGCCAGGAGTGCAGCAGGGCGAGGGTGTCGCGGACGGCGGTGCGGGCCGCCGCCGGCGGGTCGGTGTCGCCGGGTCCCGCGGTGGCGACGGGTGCGACGACGGTCGTCGAGGCGGGCAGCGGCGCGCTGTCGAGGGCGGCGGCGAGCGCCGTCAGGTCGTCGTGGGCGTGCACGGTCGCGCCGGAGGCGCGGAGCGCCGCGGTGAGCGGGCCGGTGTCGCCGGTGCCACCGATGACGACGAACTCCCCCGGCCCGGCCGCGGGGTCGGGTGTCCAGGGTGACCAGCGCACCCGGTGGAGGTCGGCGGTGCGGGCGGCGCCGGCGAGCCGGCCTGCGTGCGGTTCCCGCAGGGTGACGCCCTCGATGTCGGCCACGGGCCGGCCGTCCGCGTCGGCCGCCCGTACGGTGACGGTGCCGTCGGCGGTGTGCGCGGTGCGTACCCGCAGCCGGGCGGCGCCCGTGGCGTGCACGGTGGCGCCCCGCCAGGCGGTGGGCAGCGCGGGGGTGCCGTCCGGGCCGGGCAGGGTGAGGACGGCCTGGAGCAGAGCGGGGTGCACCCGGAATCCGGCCGGGGCCGCGCCGTCGTCGAGGGAGACATCGGCGTACAGCGCCTCGCCGGTACGCCAGGCCGCGTGCACGGTGGCGAACCCGGGGCCGTGCGTGTGGCCGTGTGCGGCGAGGGTGTCGTGGGCGGCGTCGAGGTCGACGGGGTGCGCGCCGGGCGGCGGCCAGGTGCCCGCCAGGTCCGGTGCCGGGACGGCGGCGCCCGCATCGGCGTTCCCGTCGGCGCTGTCGCCGGCGTCGGCGACACCGGCAGCGGGGGCCAGGGTGCCGGCCGCGTTGCGGGTCCAGGGGGTGTCGGGGTTCCCGGCGGGGCGCGAGCGGATGGTGACGGGGCGGGTGCCGTCCTGCGCCGCCGGCCCGGCGACCACCTGGATCTCGGTGTCGCCCTGCTCGGGCAGCACCAGCGGCGTGTGCTCGGTGAGCGCGGCGACGGTGGCGCAGCCGGTCTCGTCCGCCGCGCGGACGGCCCAGTCGAGGAGCAGGGTGCCGGGGACGACGGCGGCGCCGTGCACGCGGTGCCCGTCGAGCCAGGGGTGCGTGCGGGGGCCGAGGGTTCCGGTGAGGACGGCGCCGTCCTCACCGAGGCCGACGGTCGTCGTGATGCCTGCCGGGTCGGTGTCCGCCGTGGGCTCCAGCCAGTAGCGCTCGCGCTGGAAGGCGTAGGTGGGCAGTTCGACCGGCCGGCCGCCGTCGACGGCCGGGCCCCAGTCGACGGCGACGCCGTTGACGTGTGCCTCGGCGAGTGAGGTGAACAGGCGCGTGGTGCCGCCGTCGTCGCGGCGCAGCGAGCCGATGACGACGGCCTCGGTCCCGGTGTCGGTGGCGGTGTCCTCCACGCCGACGGTCAGCACGGGGTGCGGGCTGGCCTCCACGAACACGTCGTGGCCCTCGGCGAGCAGGGTCCGCAGGGCGTCCTGGAGCCGTACCGTGCGGCGCAGGTTCTCGTACCAGTAGCCGGCGTCCAGTGCGCCGTCGGTGATCCACTCGCCGGTCACCGTGGAGAGGAACGGGATCTCGGGGGCGCGCGGGCGCAGTCCGGCGAGTTCGCTGTGCAGGGTGTCGTGGAGCCGTTCGACGTGGGCGGAGTGCGAGGCGTAGTCGACGGGGATGCGCCGGGCCCGTACGCCGTCCTCGGCGCAGTCGGCGAGGAACTCCTCCAGCGCGGTGCCGTCGCCGGAGACCACCACCGTGGACGGCCCGTTGACGGCGGCGACCGACAGCTTGTCGCCCCAGCGTCCGAGGCGGTCGGCGACATCGTCGGGGCTCTGCGCGACGGACGCCATGCCGCCCTGGCCGGACAGTTCACGGGCGATGGCCCGGCTGCGCAGGGCGACGACCTTCGCGCCGTCCTCCAGCGAGAGCGCACCGGCCACACACGCGGCCGCGATCTCCCCCTGCGAGTGCCCCAGCACCGCGGCGGGCCGCACCCCGTACGCCCGCCACACCTCCGCGAGCCCGACCATCACCGCCCACAACGCGGGCTGTGCCACATCGACGCGGTCGAGGCCGGGCGCTCCGGCGCGTGCGCGCAGGACGTCGGTGAGCGACCAGTCGGTGTACGGCGCCAGTGCCTGCTCGCAGGCGTCGATCCGATGGGCGAACTCCGGCGCGCTGTCCAGCAGTTCGGTGCCCATGCCGGCCCACTGCGAGCCCTGCCCGGGGAAGACGAGGACGGTCCTGCGGGTGCGGGAGCCGGTGAAGCCACCGTGGACGAGCCCGGTGGCGGGCGTACCGGAAGCGAGGGCCCGCAGTTGCTCGGCCAGCGTCGTGTGGTCGGCACCGACGACGACGGCCCGGTGTTCGAGGAGGGCGCGCCGGGTGACGAGGGACAGCGCCGTGTCGAGCGGGGGCGTGCCGGGTGCGTCACCGAGGTGTGCGAGGAGGGCCCGGGCCTGGCCGCGCAGTCCGTCGGCGCTGCGTGCGGACAGGATCCAGGGGACGGGCCGCGGCACGCCCTCGGCCTCCTCATCGGTCGTCGCGCCCGGTGTCCCGGCGGAGAGCGCGTCGGACTTCTCACCGGGTGTCCCGCCGGGTGCGCCCTCGGACGCGTCCGCGGGGGAGTCCGCGGAGGCGTCTTCCGACGCTCCTCCCGGTGTTCCTTCCGGTGCTGTTGCCGATGCTGTTGCCGGTGCTGTTGCCGGTCCTGCGGAGGCGTCCGCCGCGGGTGTGTCCGCGGGTGCTTCTTCGAGGATGACGTGGGCGTTGGTCCCGCTGATACCGAACGAGGAA
>NZ_BJMM01000102.1 GCF_006539165.1 Streptomyces cacaoi
CGCGGTGTGCCGCGGGCGCGGCGCGTCCGCGCGGGGCGGCGCGGCGGCGTACAGCTCCGGCCGGGCCCGCTCGCCGCCGGGCGGGACGGCGGGCGCACCGGCGTCCTCGCCGGGCCCGTCCGGCGTCTCGTCCCGCCCGTCCTCGGCATCCGGCGGGTGCGCGGGCCCCGGCACCGGCCCGGGCGGCGTGGCGTGCAGCCGCAGGGCGCGCGGCAGGGGCAGCCGGGAGGCCGCCGGGTCGGCGCCGTCGCCGGCCGGCAGGCGCCCGGCCAGCCACAGCACGTCCAGCAGCTCGTGCGGGTCCAGCTCGCGCCCGGCGGCGCGCAGGGCGTGCAGGAAGGAGCCCAGCCGGGCCTCGCGCGCCGCCCGGCCCGCCGTCTCCCCGGCAGCGCCGGGCCGCCCCTGCTCCGGCACGCTCAGACCGTTCCCGTCAGCTGGTGCAGCACGGCGTCCAGCAGCCCGTCCGCGTCCAGGTCGACGCCGCCGGACCGCAGGAAGACGGCGTTGAGCAGCTGATCGGTGGCCAGTTCGCCGGGGGCCCGGCGGCGCAGGAACGCCTGGAGCAGCTCGTCGGCCTCGCGCAGCGCGTCCTCGCCCAGGTGCGCGGCGACGATGGCACGCAGCCGCTCCTCGTCCGGCACCGGTAGATCCAGCCGGATGCAGCGGCGCAGGAACGCCGGCGGGAAGTCCCGTTCGCCGTTGCTGGTGATGACGACGACGGGGAACTCCGTGCACTGCACACGGCCCCGGTCGACCTCGACCGTGTCGTCGCCGTCCGCCGTGAACACCCGGATCCTGGACTGCTCCTCGGGCAGCCGCACCAGCTCCGGGATCTCGAAGACGCCCTCCTCGAAGACGGTCAGCAGATCGTTCGGCAGATCGACGTCGCCCTTGTCCATCTCGTCGACGAGCAGCGCCCGGGGCCGCTCGGCCGGGACGAGCGCCGTGCCCAGCGGGCCCAGCCGCACGAAGCTGCCGATGGACGGCTCGGCCTCGCCCCGGTCCCGGCTGAGCGTCGTCTCCCGCAGCCGGCCGATCGCGTCGTACTGGTACAGCGCCTCCTGCACCGTCGAGCGGCTGTTGACGGGCCAGCGCAGCAGGGCGCCCAGGCCCAGCTCGTGCGCGACGGCACGGGCCAGCGAGGACTTGCCGGTGCCCGCCGGGCCCGTCACCAGCAGCGGACGGCGCAGATGCAGGGCCGCGTTGACGACATCGGCATGGCTGTCGGAGATCAGATACGGCAGCGGGGGCCGCGCCGGGCCGCCGGCCTCCCCCGACTCACCGGGCTGCCGGAACCGGCGCCACGGCGGCGCCGGAGGCAGCGTGGCGCGGCGGCTGCGGCCGTCACCGCGGAAGATGCGCCAGCCGCCGTCACCGGTACCGCCACCGTCGGCCGTGCTGCCATCGTCGGCAGCATCTGCGGCTTCCGTGACGGCGGCGGCGTCCGGCTCCGGCCGGGGGCCTGGCGGGGTCGCGGAGGTCATACGGCACTCTCCTGGATCTGCCGGGGCACGGGCGCCCTCACGGCTCGGACAACATCAATCGGGGAACGGTACGGTCCGCGTCCGCCCACGCCAGCACCGGACGGCCGGGGAACTCCCCGGGCCGCAGCAGGGTCTTGGCGCGGTACGAACGCACCCCCTCGGGCAGCGCACGCGTCGTCACCTCGGTCATGTGCCGTACGGCGTGCGACTGGCGGCCGGTGCTGCGGTCCCACACGACCACCGGAATACCCATCGACAGACACACCTTCACGATCTCGTCCCGCGCCCGGTCCGGCACATCCACCGTGACGCGCACCGCGTCCCGCCGGTCCAGCAGCAGCGCGTACACCTCGCGCCCGCCCGCCGACTCGTCGGTGATCCGCACCGCGTCCCCGCTGTCCAGCTGCCGCCAGCGGCGCCGCCAGTCCGGGACGAACCGCTCGTGCCTGCGCAGCAGTTCGGGGCAGTGCACCACGAGCTGGTACTCGGCGCCCAGCACCCCGGGCACCAGATCACCGGAGTCCTGGCTCTCCCACTCGTCGACCGGCAGATTCAGCGACGCGCTGTCCACCAGCGTCTCCACCAGCGGCCGTTCCTCCCCCGGCGCCGAGCGGTGCAGCGACTCCAGGACGTCCAGCAGCGCCCGGGCCGCCTCCGCGGCCGTGTACGTCTCCTCCGGCTGCTCCGCCGCACCCCGCACCGGATCCTGCCGCGCACCCACCGGCTCCCCCCTCGGCTCCGCCGACGCCGCGGCCCCCGGACGGGAACCGCCGTACGGGGAACAGGACGCGGCACGGCCCGTCGGCACCTGACGCGGGCCCGAACCCTCGTCGCACCACACCCGCAGCCGGTAGCGCTCACCGGCGCGCGAGACCTGCACCAGCACCCGCGGCGGCCCGGTACGCGCCGCCGCCGTCCGCGCCCACTCCTCCGCCTCGGCACGGCGTTCGGCCAGCGCCGAGCGGGGCGTGGCCAGCCGCTCGGCGACCCCGTCCACCCACAGCCGCAGCCGCGCCCGCTGCCCCGAGCCCTCCGGACACAGCACCGCCACGAACTCGACGGCCCGCAGCAGGGCCGGCACCCGCCGGTCCTCCGACTGCGCACGGCTGTCGCCCGGCAGCTGTTCGAGATGGTCCCAGAGCCGCCGCGCGCCCCGCCCGTCCAGCGCCGACGGCAGCGCCGCCGCCCTCGGCAGCGCCGCGCGCACCACCTCGTCCAGCCGCCCGGTCACCTCCGGCGGCAGCTCCTTCAACAGCGTGTGCAGCGCACGCTCCTCCGACGGCGACAGCAGCCGCGGCACCTCCGAGAACCGGCCGCACGCCAGCAGCATGGCCGCGGTGTGCGGCTCGTCCCGGCGCAGCAGACCGCTCAGCGCCGCCAGCGCACGCGGATGGGTCACCAGCAGCTCGGCGAACTCCCGTACCGTGGGCGCCGATCCGTCCGTGCGGTGCCCCAGCCCGCACCGGTCGGCGACCTCCCGGCCCAGCGTCCGCAGCCGCTCGCCCGCGGCCAGCTGCTCCAGCAGCCCCGTCAGCAACGGCAGCGCCGGATCGTCCGGATCGCACACCCGCGTGGCGACCAGCTCCCACGCGCCCGCCTCGCGCAGCTCCTCCCGGATGCGCTGCCACGGCACACCCCAGGCACGCCGCACCACGTGCTGCGGACTGTGCGGCACCGCCGCCCCGGTGGCCGGATCCGCGGGCGGCGCGAACTGCGCCACCACCAGCCCCACCACGGCGTGCGCGCCCCCCGACCACAGCGGACCGCCGCTGTAGCCCGGCCCGATCGCCATGCCGGTCGGAGCGCCGTCCAGATAGCCGATCCGCCCGTCACAGGCGCCCACCCGCACATCGGCGTAACTGCGGGCCAGCCCCGAACCGTGCCAGGAACGCAGCGTCTGGCCCTGCGCCATCTCCAGCCACTGCGGAGCCGCCGCCGCGCCCGGCAGCCCCGTCAGCCGCAGCAGCGCCAGATCCCCCAGCCACTCGCCCGTCTCCACGCCCCCGCCGGGCACCGGCGAGCCGTCCGGCCGCCGCGCCGGAATCCAGCACGCCGTCACCGCCTGGTGCCGCAGCCCCTCGCCGCCCGCCGGATCGGCGCCCACGACCGTCACGGCCGCCTCGCCCGGCGGCTCCGCCGCGAACAGCTCCCGGCCCAGCGCGTCGTTGACGACGTGCGCGCAGGTGATCGCCCACTCCGGGCCCAGCAGCACGGCCCCGCCCGCGCTGCGCCCGTCGCGCCGCCGGACCGACAGCACACACTGCCGGGGATCTGCGCTGGGCGAGGGGTCGCCCACCGAACGGAACCAGCCCATGAGCCCTGCCCGCCCGCTCAGCCCGCCGCGCCCGGGGAGGTGCCCTGCTGCGGGGGCGCGCCGTGCTGCGGGGGCGCGCCGGAGTCCGGCTGCGGGTCCGTGCCGTGCCGCGGGTCCGTGCCGGAGTCCGGCTGCGGCTGCCAGGTCGCCGAAACGGTCATGTGCGCCTGCCCGTTCGCGCCGACGATGCCCAACTTCAGATCCTGGCCCACCTGGAGGCCGAACGAGACGCTGATCTCCTGCGGCGGCCGGCCGGCGGCCAGCACCGCGTCGTGCACCTCCTGGAGCAGCGGGCCGAGCGGCCGCAGCGTCTGCCGCAGCGTGTCCACGGCGAACGCGGCCACCCGCCGCCCGCCCCGCGCCACGGGCACGCTCGGGCCCATGCCCTCCGGCCCGTCGTCCACCCCGCCGGACGGCGGGCCGCCCGGGGCGGGCACGGGCGCCGCCGACGGTTCGGCGGCGGCGCCCTCCGGCGCGGGCGCGGGAGGCGCCCCCGTCCCGGGCACGCACTCGAAACGTACGGAGGTTCCGTCGGCAAGTCGCAGTTCGGTGTAGGTCGGCACCCTGCCATTGTGCCGATCTTCGGCCGTCGAAGGGGAAGTTGTGCCCGACGGGAGACATACGCGGGCCGGGACGGCCGCCCGGGCGCCGCGCACCGGCGGGCGGACTTCAGGCCGCCGACCGCGTGGCACCGCCGGTGCGCAGCCGGGCGATCCGCGCATGCGCCTCGTCCCGGGTGCACGGCGCGGCGCCCAGCGCACGGTGCCGGGCGACGATCTCCCCCTCGGCCCGCATCAGCCGCCAGCCCCGGCGGAGAAGGAGCGGCACCGGTTTGCGTGCCTCGCGCACATCCCGCAGCAGCCGCCGGCGGAACGTGGTGAAGGGCCGGCCCCGCAGACAGATCGCGTCCGCCAGCAGGCCCAGCGCTGCGCAGCGTTCCGCGATGTCGGCCGCGAAGATCCCCTCGGCGACGAACAGCCGCGCCCCGTCCAGCCGTACCGTCTCCCGGCCGACGCGGGCGCTGACCGCGATGTCGTACAGCGGCGCCGTCGTCCGGCCCGAGTGGCACAGCTCCTGTATGGCGCGCACCGCCGTGTCCGCGTCCCAGGACTGCGGCGAGTCCCAGTCGACGGCCCGCGTCGCGGCGAGCAGGGGCAGCGTGGGATCGCCGCGCTCCTTGTAGAAGTCGTCGAGCCGGAGCACGGGCAGGCCCGTACGGGCGGCCAGCCGCGTCTTGCCGGAGCCGGAGGGACCGGTCAGCAGGACGACCCGGGCCCTGGGAGGTCGGTATGCACTCACGGGCGCTCATTGTCGGCCATCCGCCGCCGTGGCGGCACCACCCGGCCCGGGACCGGGTGACCCGGGGCGGTCGGAACCCGTCGGGAACCGGGGCCCGCCCGGCACCGGAACCACTCCGGCGTCCGAGGACGCGCACCCCGGCGCGAAGCCGGACGCGCCCGGCCGCGCACGGGCGGACGGGAGCCGGGCACATCCTCCCCGCACGGCGGAACGGCAGCGACAATGGGCCTCCGGCGCGGAGCGAGTCCCGCGCCCGACGAACGACAAGAGGAGGCCCACACGCATGGCGCAGGAAGTACGCGGGGTCGTGGCACCCGGAAAGAACGAACCGGTGCGGGTCGAGACCATCGTGGTGCCCGATCCCGGCCCGGGCGAGGCCGTGGTGCAGGTGCAGGCGTGCGGCGTCTGCCACACCGATCTCCACTACAAGCAGGGCGGCATCAGCGACGACTATCCGTTCCTGCTCGGGCACGAGGCGGCGGGCGTCGTCGAGGCCGTCGGCGAGGGTGTCACCGACGTCGCACCCGGTGACTTCGTGATCCTCAACTGGCGGGCGGTCTGCGGCCAGTGCCGGGCCTGCAAGCGCGGCAGGCCCTGGTACTGCTTCGACACCCACAACGCGCGGCAGAAGATGACCCTCGGGAAGGGCGGCGCCGAGCTCGAACCGGCGCTCGGCATCGGCGCGTTCGCCGAGAAGACGCTCGTGGCCGCTGGCCAGTGCACCAAGGTCGACCCGGCCGTCTCCCCGGCGGTCGCGGGACTGCTCGGCTGCGGTGTGATGGCCGGGATCGGCGCGGCGATCAACACCGGGCAGGTCACCCGGGGCGACAGCGTCGCGGTGATCGGCTGCGGCGGTGTCGGGGACGCGGCGGTCGCCGGCGCGCGGCTGGCCGGCGCGGCGAAGATCATCGCGGTGGACATCGACGACCGGAAGCTGACCACCGCCGAATCGATGGGCGCCACCCACACCGTCAACTCCCGCGACACCGACCCCGTCGAGGCCGTCCGGGAGCTGACCGGCGGCAACGGCGCCGACGTCGTCATCGAGGCCGTGGGCCGCCCCGAGACCTACAAGCAGGCGTTCTACGCCCGCGATCTGGCCGGCACCGTCGTCCTCGTCGGTGTGCCCACGCCGGAGATGCAGCTGGAGCTGCCGCTGCTGGACGTCTTCGGCCGGGGCGGTGCGCTGAAGTCCTCCTGGTACGGGGACTGCCTGCCCTCGCGGGACTTCCCGATGCTGGTGGATCTGCACCTCCAGGGACGGCTGGACCTGGGCGCCTTCGTCACCGAGACGATCGCGCTGGACGAGGTGGAGAAGGCGTTCGAGCGGATGCACGCGGGCGATGTGCTGCGTTCGGTGGTGGTTCTCTGATGGCCGCGCACATCGACCATCTCGTCACCTCCGGCACCTTCAGCCTGGACGGCGGCACCTGGGACGTCGACAACAACGTGTGGATCGTGGGCGACGCGTCCGAGGTCGTCGTCATCGATGCCGCACACGACGCCGACGCCATCGCCGAGGCCGTCGGGGACCGGGCGCTGCGGGCCATCGTGTGCACCCACGCGCACAACGACCACATCGACGCGGCACCCGCCCTCGCCGACCGCACCGGAGCCCCGATCCTGCTGCACCCGGACGACCGGGAGCTGTGGGAGATGACCCACCCGGACCGGGAGCCGGACGGTGAACTCACCGACGGACAGCGGCTGTCGATCGCCGACACCGCACTGACGGTGCTGCACACCCCGGGCCACGCGCCCGGCGCCGTCTGTCTGTACGCGCCCGACCTGGGCACCGTCTTCACCGGGGACACGCTCTTCCAGGGCGGCCCCGGGGCCACGGGACGGTCGTTCTCCGACCACCCGACCATCCTGCGCTCGATCCGGGAACGGCTGCTGACCCTGCCGCCGGAGACGGTCGTGCGCACCGGGCACGGCGACAGCACGACGGTGGCCGCCGAGGCGGACAACATCCACTGATCCGCGAGCCGGCCGCACGGGGCTCCGGCGCCGTGCGGCCGGTACGCCGCACACCCGTCACTGCCGGTAGCCGTCGAGGAAGCGCCCGATCCGGGAGATCGCGGCATCCAGATCATCGGCACGCGGCAGCGTGAGGATGCGGAAGTGGTCCGGCGCGGCCCAGTTGAAGCCCGTGCCCTGCACCACCTGGATCTTCTCGCGCAGCAGCAGATCCAGCACGAACCGCTCATCGTCGTGGATCTTGTGCACGGAGGGATCCAGCCGCGGGAAGGCGTACAGCGCGCCCTTCGGCTTCACACAGCTGACGCCCGGGATCTCGTTGAGCTTCTGCCAGGCCACGTCCCGCTGTTCGAGCAGCCGGCCGCCGGGCAGGACGAGATCCTTGATGCTCTGCCGGCCCCCCAGCGCGGCCTGGATGGCGTACTGCGCGGGCGCGTTGGGACACAGCCGCATGGAGGCCAGCATGCCCAGCCCCTCCAGATAGCTGCGCGCGTGCTGCTGCGGCCCGGACACCAGCAGCCAGCCCGAGCGGAACCCGGCCACCCGGTACGCCTTGGACAGCCCGCTGAAGGTGAGGCACACCAGATCGGGTGCCAGCGTGCCCACGTGGTGGTGCTGCACACCGTCGTAGAGGATCTTGTCGTAGATCTCGTCCGAGAAGACCATCAGGCCGTGCCGCCGGGCCAGATCGAGGATGCCCTCCAGCAGCTCGCGCGGATACACCGCGCCCGTGGGGTTGTTGGGGCTGATGATCACGACGGCCTTGGTGCGTGAGGTGATCTTCGCGGCCATGTCGTCGAGATCGGGCAGCCAGTCGGCCTGTTCGTCGCACACGTAGTGCACGGCCTTCCCTCCGGCCATCGTCGTCACGGCCGTCCACAGCGGGAAGTCCGGGGCGGGGATGAGGATCTCGTCCCCGTCCTCCACGAGGGCCTGGACCGCCATCGACACCAGCTCCGAGACGCCGTTGCCCAGATAGACGTCGTCGACGTCGGCCTCCGGGAAGCCCCGCTGCTGGTAGTACTGCGCCACGGCACGGCGCGCGGGCAGGATGCCGCGCGACTCCGTGTAGCCGTGCGCCTGCGGCAGCATCCGCACCATGTCCTGGAGGATCTCCTCGGGCGCCTCGAAGCCGAACAGCGCCGGATTGCCCGTGTTCAGCCGGAGCACGCTGTGGCCGGCCTCCTCCAGGGCGTCGGCCTGCTCGATCACCGGGCCGCGGATCTCGTAACAGACCTCGCTCAGCTTGCTCGACTGCCGGAACTCCATGCTCGGCCACCCTCCTTCAGACACCCTGCACTCACTTGGTTCTACCAAGTCCCCACTTGGAAAGTCCAACCCGTTGTCTAGACTGTGGGCATGCCGAGCCGACCACGCCGCAGCTACGACCAGTTCTGCGCCATAGCGCGCGCCCTCGACTCCGTCGGTGACCGCTGGAGTCTGCTCATCGTCCGCGAACTGCTCGCCGGCCCCCGCCGGTACACCGATCTCCACGCCGACCTGCCCGGAGTGAGCACCGACGTCCTCGCCGCCCGGCTCAAACACCTGGAGGGCGAGGGCCTCGTCGTGCGCCGCGCCCTGCCCCGCCCCGCCACGGCCAAGGTGTACGAACTGACCGCGCGCGGCGGCGAACTGCTCCCCGTGCTCACGGCGCTGGCCCGCTGGGGAGCCGCCGACCTGGGCACGCCCCGCTCCACCGACGCCGTCCGCGTCCACTGGTGGGCCGTACCGGTGCGCACGGCCCTGGAGGACGCGCTGGAGCAGGCGCTCGGGCCCGACGCGGAGAGACGCGCCCTCGTCGAGGTGCACCTGCCCGAGGGGGTCTTCCACGTCCGCCTCGGCGACGACCCGCCCTACGGCGAGGGCCCGGCCCCCCACCCCGCGGACGCCACCCTGAAGTTCACCCCGGAGGCAACGGCCCCCCTGACCACCGCGACCCTCACCCACCAACTCACCACAGGCACAGCCCACATCACCGGCAACACCCCCCTGGCCCAGGCCCTCCGCCCCACACCCCCACCGAACTGACGAAGCCCACCGAACAGGCCGGATATGAGCATGGGGGCACCCGGGAGCGGGGGTCTCCT
>NZ_BJMM01000103.1 GCF_006539165.1 Streptomyces cacaoi
GCCGCCGCGCCGCCCCGCGCGGACGCGCCGCGCCCGCGGCACACCGCGCCGCCGGCGGACGGTTCCGGGCCGCCGCCGGACAAGCCCGTCGTACCGCTGCGCGCCCCGCAGGAGAAGGCGCTGCGCGAGGAGCTGCGGGTGGGCCGGGCGCTGCGGCCCCTGAAACGGAAGCGGCCCAGCGCCCGGCACCGCGAGTTCGACGAGCAGGCGACGGCGGCGGCGCTCGCGGAGACCGGCCTGCCGGATGTCGCCACCCGGCCGGTCCGGGAACGCTGGCTGCATCTGGCCCTCGTCCTCGACGACGGTATGACGATGCTGCTGTGGCAGCGGCTGGCGGCCGAACTGCGCACGGTGCTCCAGCGGTTGGGCGCGTTCCGCTCGGTCCGCGTGCACGGGCTGCACACCCGCACCACGGGCCGGCCGCTGCTGCACGGCCGCCCGTTCGAGAGCGGCCCGTCGCGGGGCCCCGCCATGTCCCCTTCGGTGCTGACCGATCCGTCGGCGCAGACGCTGGTGGTGACGGTCAGCGACGGCATGGGCGCGGCGTGGCGCACCGGCCGGATGCACGACGTGCTCCAGGAGTGGGCGGAGGCGGGTCCGGCCGTCGTCGTCCACACCCTGCCGCCCGAGCTGTGGGAGGCGTCCGGCATCCAGGCGGACGGCTGGCGCGCGACGACCCGCACCCCGGGCGGCGCCAACACCTCCTGGGAGGTGAGCGACCCGGTGCTGCCCGCCGGGCTGGTGCCCTTCACGGGGGTGCCCGTGCCGGTGCTGGAACCGTCCGCCGGGGCCCTCGGCACCTGGGCCCGGCTGCTGGCGTCCACCGGCACCACCGTCGAACTGCCGCTGCTGGCCCGGCCCCGGCACGACACCCCGGACGGTCCGCCCCGGGCCGCCGACGGGCTCCAGCACTTCCGGGACGCCGCGACTCCGGCCGCCTACCGGCTGGCCGCGCATCTGGCGGCCGTCTCCCCGGTGTCGGTGCCGGTGATGCGCCTGGTGCAGTCCGCCGTGCCCTGGCCGGCCCGGACGGCGCACCTCGCGGAGGTGTTCCTCGGCGGGCTGATGCAGCCGCTGCCGGCGCCGGTGCCGGGCCCGCTGCCCGCGCGGCACCGCATCTTCGACTTCCCCGAGGAGACCAAGAGCGCCCTGCTGGACGCCCTGCCCAGCGCCGAACTGCTGCGCACGGGCCGCCGGATCGGCCGCCGCCTGGAGCAACTGGCGGGCCGCTCACCGGACTTCCCCGCGTGGCTGGCCCACCCGGAGGGCGCGGAGACGCTGCCGGAGAGCTTCCGCGCGTTCACCGCCGTCGAGCGCCGGCTGATGGCCCGGTTCGGCGTCACCCCGGAGCGGGAGGCCGACGTCGCCGCGGCCGCCTCCTCGACGGCCGCCGCGGCCCCGGCGGGCGACGGGCTGCCGGGGACGGCCGGCTGGGAGCCGCTGACGCCGCAGGACCCGCGGCTGCTCGGCCCGTACACGCTGCTGGGGCGCCGCGCCGGCCGGCACACCGTGGTCTACCGGGCCCAGGCCATGGGCGCCTTCCGGTCGGCGGCCGAGACGGGCACGGTGGTGGCGGTCCGCGCGCTGCGCCCGGACGCGCCGCGCTCCTTGACGTGGCAGCTGCGCACCGAGGCGGAGGCCCTGGGCCGGCTGGCCGGCCGGTACGCGCCGCAGCTGCTGGAGCACTCGACGGCCGGCGAGTACCCGTGGCTGGCGATGAGCCTCATCCCGCACGCACAGCGGCCGGACTGGCCGCCGGCCCGGCTGCGGGACGCCCTCGCCGACGGGCAGCTCGACATCCTCACCAGCCTGGTGCTGGCCTGGCACGTGGCGAGCGCGCTGGCGCTGTGCCACCTCAAGGGCCTGGTCCCCCGCGATCTGTCCACGGACTGGATCCTGCTGCACGGCCGGTCGATCTCGCTGAACTGTCTGCTGCACTGCGCCGTCGACGGCGAGTACCCGGGCGGCCGGGCGCCCACCGAGGCGGACAGCATCGTCGCGCTCGGCGAGGTGCTGAGCGAGATCAGCGGCCGGCACCGGGCGGAGACCTCCGCCGCGCCCGCCCGGTTCGAGCCGCTGGGGCTGTGGCAGGGCGACACCTGGGAGCCGCTGCGGGAGCTGGTCGAGCGGTGCCGCTCCACCGACCCGGCCGAGCGGCCGTCGGCGAACGAGGTCGCCGGAGCGCTGGCCCGCTACGTCTCCCTGGCGGCGGCGGCCACCGGCCAGGACGATCCCCTGCCGGGCAGCCGCCCGGCCCCGCCGCCCGAACTGCCGCCGCTGCCGCCGTCCGTGCGGGAGGCGGGCACGGCGGACGAGCGGGCGCTGGGCCGGCGGACGGTGCGCTCCCGGTTCGGCGAGCTGGCCCGCATCCGCCGCCCGCTGGAGCGCAGCCACCGCGTCACGGTCGTCGGCGCGCATCCGCACGCGGGCCGGCTGACGACGACGTTCGTGCTCGGCACCGTCCTCGCCGCCGTGCGCGGCACGCCCGTCCTCGCGCTGGACGCCTCCCCCACCCACGGCGCCCTCCGCGACCGGCTGAGCCGGCGCAATCCGGCCTCCCTGCGCGAGGTGGCCGGGCTCGCGCTGGAGACCCCGCTGGAGGAGCTGCGCCGCTTCGTGACCGCGACACCGGCCGGGCTCGACGTGCTGGCGCACGCCTCGGCCCAGACGACCCGGGGCCCGGGCTGGACGGAGGAGCTGCACCGGGTGCTGGCCCTGGCGGGCCGCCACTATCCGGTGGTGCTCAGCGACTGGGGCGCACCGCACCTGGACCGGTCGGCCTCTCCCCTGCTGGGCTGGACCGACCATCTGGTGGTGTGCTGCGAGGAGTCGACGCCGCACCTCGACGACGCCGGTGAGCTGCTGGAGAAGGTGCGCGACATGGGCCACGGGCAGCTCGCGGACCGTGCGACGCTGGCGTTCGCCCGGCCGTCGTCCGAGGGCCCCCTGGCCACCCAGCGCTACAGCGGCCACCCCGGCGATCTCGTCCTCGTCCCCTCCGACCAGCAGCTGGCCGCGCACCGCGAGGTGGACCTGGCCCGGCTGCGGACCGCCACGAAGCGGAGGTTCCTGGAGCTGGCGGCCGCCGCCATGGAGAGCCCAGCGGGCACCGCACCGCCCGACGGGGACCCGCGCCCGGAGGGCCGGGCACACACATGAAGGAGCGGTTCCGGCCGGACCCCCCGGCCTGCCGGAACCGCTCCTGTCCCCCCGGAGCCCCTCCCCAGGGCCCCGTCCCCCGATGTCCCCCGATCTCCCCCGTGTTTCCCCCGTTCCCCCGTTTCCCCCGTCCCCGGCGGTGCCGGGGACGTCCGTCAGGCGACCAGCTCGTCGAAGGACTCCTCCTGGTCCCGTCCGAAGCTGAGCACCTCGTCGTCGCGCAGCCGGCGCAGGGAGCGCCAGATGCTGCTCTTGACCGTGCCGACGCTGATGTCGAGTATGTCCGCGATCTCCGGGTCGGTCCGGCCCTCGTAGTAGCGCAGCACCAGCATCGTGCGCTGGAGCTCGGGCAGCCGGGCCAGTGCCTGCCACAGGACGGTACGCAGCTCGGTGCCGCGCATGGCGTCCTGCTCGCCGACCGTCTCCGGCAGCTCCTCGGTCGGGTACTCGTTGAGCTTGCGGCGGCGCCAGGCGCTGATGTGCAGGTTCGTCATGGTGCGCCGCAGATAGCCGCCGACCGCGGCCTTGTCGCTGATCCGGTCCCAGGCCCGGTAGGTGGAGAACAGCGCGCTCTGCAACAGGTCCTCGGCCTCGTACCGGTCACCGGTCAGGTGGTAGGCGGTGGCGTACAGGGAGGCGCGGCGGTCGCGGACGTAGGCCGTGAACGCCGCCTCGGCGCTCTCGTCCCCACCGTCCGCGGCCGGCTGCCGCTCCCCCGGGGCCTCCCTGTAGGCACCGTTCTCCCCACGTACCCCGGACGTGCCGGGCCCCCCGTTCTCCCCTCGCCGCTCCCCAGCGGGACCCCCCTCGGTCCCCTGGCGCCCGGCGTCCCCCGTCTTCCCCCCGGGAGCGAGGCCCTCCCCCCGGAGGCTGCTCCCGAGGCCCTCCCCCCGGAGGCCCTCGGCCGCGGTCCCGACAACGGGCCACGGACGTACCCGCCCGGTGCCGCGAGCGCACCCCCGCGGGCTCACGGCACCGGAGTTCTCCGGCCGGTTCTGCTGCGCGGGAACCGCGGGAACGTGCAGGCGCGTGTGAAGGACTGCGCTTGTCGCGGTGCCGTGCAGTGTGTTCATCTCGCGCCCCCTCGGAGCAGACCCGGTCGCTTGCTTGACGACGTACACACTGCCGCTCCAGTTTCATGGCCAGGTTCCCCGTCTGTCACAGCGGTGTCACAAGGGGCGAGCCGGGTCAGGTTGGACGCCGTGCGGGGGGTCAGGGGCCCACAGGCACCCGCCGGTCGAACGCACCAGGGGCCATGGGCCAGAATGGCGCGCGTGGCTTTCCTGTTGCTGATCGAGGACGATGACGCCGTCCGTACCGCCCTGGAGATGGGCCTGACCCGCCAGGGGCACCGCGTGGTGACCGCCGCCTCGGGCGAGGACGGCCTCAAGCTGCTGCGCGAACAGCGCCCCGATCTGATCGTGCTGGACGTGATGCTGCCCGGGATCGACGGTTTCGAGGTGTGCCGGCGCATCCGCCGCACCGACCAGCTGCCGATCATCCTGCTGACCGCGCGCAGCGACGACATCGACGTCGTCGTCGGGCTGGAGTCCGGCGCGGACGACTACGTCGTCAAGCCCGTGCAGGGCCGGGTGCTGGACGCCCGGATCCGCGCGGTGATGCGGCGCGGCGAACGCGAGTCCAACGACGCGGCCACCTTCGGCTCGCTGGTGATCGACCGCTCGGCGATGACGGTCACCAAGAACGGCGAGGATCTGCAACTGACGCCCACCGAGCTGCGGTTGCTGCTGGAGCTGAGCCGGCGGCCCGGACAGGCCCTCTCCCGCCAGCAGTTGCTCCGCCTGGTGTGGGAGCACGACTACCTGGGCGACTCCCGGCTCGTCGACGCCTGTGTGCAGCGGCTGCGCGCCAAGGTCGAGGACGTGCCGTCCTCGCCGACCCTGATCCGCACGGTCCGCGGCGTCGGCTACCGGCTGGACGCGCCACAGTGAGCAGAGCCGCACACGCACCGGACACGCGACAGGCACGGCTTCCCGGCGCCCTCGCGGGGGCGCCCCGGTGAGCGAGGCACCCTCCTTCGGCGAGCGGCTGCGCACCCGGCTCGCCGGTGTACTGCCCACACTGCGGCTGCGGCTCGTCGTCGTCTTCGCGCTGGTGGCGCTCACCGCGGCCGTCTCGGCCTCCGGCATCGCCTACTGGCTCAACCGCGACGCCGTCCTCACCCGCGCCCAGAACGCGGCGCTCAACGACTTCCGCAAGACCATGGAGGACGACGCGGGCAATCTGCCGCGCACCGTCGAGTGCCAGCAACTGCGCGAGGCCGCGCAGAAGATGGCCCGCAGCAGCCAGGACTACCAGGTGCTGCTCACCGACCGGACGGCCGAGGGCACCGAGTGCGCCGCCGCCTCCAACGAGGACGACTTCACCCTCAGGAACGTCCCCGAGCCGCTGCGCCACGCCGTCAACAAGAAGCGCACGGTCGACAAGGGCAACGCCTACCCGTACCACCTGTACTGGCAGCGCATCACCAAGGACGGCGACCCCTATCTCGTCGGCGGCGCCAAGCTGATCGGCGAGGACCCGGCGCCCACCGGCTACATGCTCAAATCGCTGGCGCCCGAGCGCGACGACCTCAACTCGCTGGCCTGGTCGCTGGGGATCGCCACCGGGCTGGCGCTGATCGGCGCCATGCTGCTCGCGCAGGCCGCCGCGACGACGGTGCTGCGCCCGGTGCGGCGGCTCGGCGAGGCCGCGCGCCGCCTCGGCGAGGGCAAGCTCGACACCCGGCTGCGGGTCTCCGGCACCGACGAACTCGCCGAACTGTCCCGCACGTTCAACGACGCGGCGGCCTCCCTGGAGCAGCGCGTCGACGACCTGAGCGCCCGCGAGGAGTCCTCCCGCCGCTTCGTCGCCGACATGTCGCACGAGCTGCGCACCCCGATGACGGCCATCTCCGCCGTCACGGAGGTGCTGGAGGAGGAGCAGGAGAACCTGGATCCGATGATCGCGCCCGCCGTGCAGCTCGTGGTCAGCGAGACCCGGCGGCTCAACGACCTCGTCGAGAACCTGATGGAGGTCACCCGTTTCGACGCGGGCACCGCCCGGCTCGTCCTCGACGACGTCGACGTCGCCGACCAGGTCACCGCCTGCATCGACGCCCGCGCCTGGTTGGACGCCGTCGAACTGGACGCGGACCGCGGCATCATGGCCCGGCTGGACCCGCGCCGCCTCGACGTCGTCCTCGCCAATCTGATCGGCAACGCGCTCAAGCACGGCGGCTCCCCGGTGCGCGTCTCGGTGCGCACGGAGCGGCGCTCCGGCGGCGAACCGGCAGCCGAGCGGCCCGGCGAGCGGCACGGCGAGCGTGCCGGGGAACGGGCGGGTCAGCGCGCCGAGGGCGCGGCGGACGGCACGGCGGACACCAGAGCCCCGGGCGCGGGCGCCGCGGGCGGGGAAGCGCGGGACGGCGACGAGCTGGTCATCGAGGTCGCCGACCGGGGCCCGGGCATCCCCGAGGAGGTCCTGCCGCACGTCTTCGACCGCTTCTACAAGGCCAGCGCCTCCCGGCCGCGCTCGGAGGGCAGCGGCCTCGGGCTGTCCATCGCCATGGAGAACGCCCACATCCACGGCGGCTCCATCACCGCGCACAACGCCGACGAGGGCGGCGCCGTCTTCACCCTGCGCCTGCCGCGCGACGCCCGCCGCGTCGCCGAGGAGCGGGAAGCGGGCGACGACACCGGACAGGCCCACTCCGGCGGCGGGCCGGACGGCGGCACCGACGAGGGAAACGGCGACGACGACGTGAACCGGGGCTCCGGAGGCGGCCGATGAGCCGCACGGCACAGCGGGGGAACCAGCGGGACGAGCAGCGGAACCAGCGGAACCAGCGGGACACACGGCGGGGTGCACGGCCGGGGCGGAAGCCGGGCCGGGCCGGGCGGCGGCTCGCCGCGTTCGTCGGGCTGCTCACCGTGACCGCGCTCGCGACCGGCTGCGGTATCCGCGCGACCTCCGTCCCGGTCGACGCCGGCGCCGCCCCGTCCAAGGTGGGCTGCGCCCTGCCCGAGGCCCACAGCTCGCCGGACCGCTCGGCGCGCACCGAGGTCGTGCGGGTGTATCTGGTGTGCCGCTCGCGGGTGGCGCCCGTCGAACGCGAGGTGCGGATGCCGGGCGGCCGCTCCTCCTCCGAGCGGCTGCCCGTCGCCCGGAAACTGGTCGAGGACCTCAAGCGCAGCCCGGACTCGGCCGAGGACACCGCCGGCTTCGAGACCGCCGTCCCCCAGGAGCTGACCGTCTCCGGCGGGACGGACGGCGACCCGGACGAGGCGCTGCGGCTGAGCGTCCCGCCTGGTGAACTGCCGCCGTTCGCCCTGGCGCAGCTCGTGTGCACACTCGCCGACACGGCCGCGGCGGACGCCAACCACGGTGTCGTCCTCGGCGGCCCCGCCGGTCCCGCCGACCGCGAGGACGGCGACGGCGACGGCGGGCACGACGGTGACGGAGACGGCGACGGGTCCGGCGACGGCGGGTCCGGCGACGGCGGGTCCGGCGAGGAGGCGAAGAGCGCCCTCCAGCGCTTCGAGTGCGACACCGCCCTGCGCACCAGGCCGGAGGCGGCGGACACCGCGGGCACCCGGGTGTGAGCCGCACGGCGGCCTCCTCCGCGCGGTGCCCGGCCGCCGCGCCGGAGGGGCCGCCCGGGGCCGGCGGCGGCATCCGTGGGACAGCCGTGTGACACAGCCCTTACCGGCCGGGAACATCCGGCCGGAACCAGCGCAGAACGAGGCGGCGTCCTTGGTGACGTGCAGCGCCCAGGCTCCGGCGGCCGGCAGACGGCCGCCACCCGAATCCGGTTGGCGGGACTCGTCCTGCTGACCGCGCATCTGCTGATCGTCTGCTGGCTGACGCTGCGCCCCCTCTCCGTGCCGTGGATGGCGCCGTCCAATCTGCATCCGCTCGCCTCGATCCGCGCCGATCTGGCGGCCGGACCGCAGGCGGCGCTCCGCGGGATCGGCGGGGGCGTGGCCCTGCTCGCCCCGTTCGGCGTGCTGCTGCCGCTGGCGAGCGGCCGGCTGCACCGCCCCCTGCCGGGCACCTGTGTCCGTACCGTCATCGCGGGCGCACTGGTCTCGGTGGCCCTCACCCTGGTCCGCACCGGGGTGCCGGGGCGCGTCGTGGACGTGGACGCGGTGCTGCTGAACACCGTGGGGGTGGCGCTCGGCGCCGTCCTGGTCTTCCCCGTGGTGCGCCGTGTGCTGCGCCGCCGGGAGCACGGCCGGGACGGGGCGTCACCGGCGGCGCTGACCGGAAGGCCCGTGCGGCTGCGGGACGGCGAGTCTCAGGGTTCGCCCCCGAGAGCCACCAGGGTCGGAACGGCACCATAGCGGGACGCACCGGACCCGACCGGCGCCTACCGTCGAATGTGGAGGCGCGAAGCCCCCGGAACGCCCGACGCCGACGGCGTGGGCGGCGAGGACACAGCGAAGGAGTCACGGTCATGGCCACACTTGCCCGCCCGCAGCAGGGACGGATGATCGGCGGAGTGTGTGCCGGTCTCGCCCGCCGGTTCGGCACCACACCGACCACGATGCGGGTGCTGTTCCTGGCGTCGTGCCTGCTGCCGGGCCCCCAGTTCCTGCTCTACCTGGCCCTGTGGGTGCTGCTGCCCGAGGAGTCGGAGGCCGGTCGGCGCTCGGCCTGGTGACCCCGGGCCACCGGCCCGCCGCACCCGACCCCGCACGTCCGGGCCCGCGCACACGGGCCCCCCAGGCACCGGCACAGGCACCGGCACGCACACACACGCGACGGCGGGCGCTCCCGGGAGGAGCGCCCG
>NZ_BJMM01000104.1 GCF_006539165.1 Streptomyces cacaoi
GCCTCCCAGGAGGTCTCCAGCAGCAGCCGCTGCTGCGGGTCCATGGCGAGCGCCTCACGCGGGGAGATCCCGAAGAAGTCGGCGTCGAAGTCGGCGATGCCGTCGAGGAAGCCGCCCTTCGAGGTGGCGCTGCGGCCCTGTCCGCCGTCCTGGTCGCCGTCGCCGAGCAGCGCGTCCAGGTCCCAGCCGCGGTCGGTGGGGAAGTCTGCGATGCCCTCGCCGCCGTCGAGGACGAGCCGCCAGAGGTCTTCCGGTGACCGGACGCCGCCGGGCAGTCGGCAGGCCATGCCGACGATGACGACGGGGTCGTCGGCGGCGTCCGGGCCGGCCGTCGTGGGCAGACCGGCAGCGGCCTCGGCCTCCTCGGCCTCCTCGTCGTACTGGTCGAGCAGCAGCGCGACGAGGTGTTCGGCGAGCACGGTGGGCGTGGGGTGGTCGAAGACGAGGGTGGCCGGCAGGCGCAGGCCGGTCACGGTGGTGAGCTTGTTGCGCAGTTCGACGGCGGTGAGCGAGTCGAAGCCCAGGTCGTTGAAGCCGCGCCGGGCCTGGACGGCTTCGGCGGAGGTGTGGCCGAGGACCGTGGCGGCCTCGGTGCGGACGAGGTCCACGACGTGGCGGAGGCGTTCGTCCTCGGTGAGTTCGGTGAGCTTCCTGGTGAGGACCAGGGCGGTGCCGGCGCCACCGGCGGCGGTGGCGGCGGTGCGCCGGCCGCCCTTCACCAGGCCGCGCAGAATGGGCGGGACCGGGCCGGGGACGCGTACGGGGCCGGAGACGGGTCCGATCGCGACGAGGTGGGACGCGTCGCAGGCCCCGGCCGCGTCGAACAGCGCCAGGCCCTGTGCGACGGTGAGGGGAGGCACGCCGGAGGAGGCGATGCGGCGCATCTCGGCCTCCGTCAGCGTGCCGGTCATGCCGGCGCCGCGCGCCCACGCGCCCCACGAGAGGGCCTGCGCGGGGAGCCCGAGTGCCCTGCGGTGCCGGGCGAGGGCGTCGAGGAAGACGTTGCCCGCCGCGTAGTTGCCCTGTCCCGCGGCGCCGGTGACGCCAGCGATCGAGGAGAACATCACGAACGCGGCCAGGTCGCACTCCTCGGTGAGGGTGTGCAGGTTCCAGGCGGCGTCGGCCTTGGGGCTCATGACGGCGGCGGTGCGGTCCGCGTCCAGCGAGGTCACGACGCCGTCGTCGAGGATGCCGGCGGTGTGGACCACCGCCGTGAGCGGATGCCCGGCGGGGATCCGGCTCAGCAGCGCGGCCAGCGCCGCCCGGTCGGCCACGTCGCAGGCGGCGACGGTGACCTGTGCGCCGTGCGCGGTCAGTTCGGCTTCCAGCTCCACGGCTCCGGGGGCCTCGGCGCCCCTGCGGCTCACCAGCAGCAGGTGTCGCACACCGCGCTCGGCCACCAGGTGGCGGGCGAGTTCGCCGCCGAGACCGCCGGTTCCGCCGGTGATGAGCACCGTGCCGTCGGGGTTCCAGGGGCGGGGCAGGGTGAGGACGGTCCGGCCGCGGTGCCCCGGCATGCCCGGCTCGTGCGGCCGGCCCGGCTGCCCTTCCCGGAGGATGTCGCGGGCCCGGCGTACATCCCGTGCGGTGACGGGCGGGGGACGCAGGGCGTCGCGGGCGAAGAGGTCCAGGAGTTCGGTGAGCATGGCCTGGATGCGCTCAGGTCCCGCCTCCGCCAGGTCGACGGTGCGGCACCGCGCATCGGATGCGGCGCGGGGCGTGCCACCGGCCCGGCCCAGGTCCAGGTCCAGGCGGGAGCCGCCGGACGCGAGCAACCCGAGCGGCACCTCACCGACTCCGCCGACTCCATCGGCTCGGGCGCCTCCATCGGCTCGGACGCCCGGCGCATTGAGCACCACGTCGAAACCACGCCCGTCCGTGCTCTCCGACAGGCGGCTCTCGAACCCGGCGGTCCCCACGGTGACGAGATGTCCGTCGGGGACGCCGAACGCCCGCAGGGCGGCGCGCTGTTCCTCGCTCACGACGGTGGCGTACACATCGGCACCCAGATGCCGGGCCACCTGCACGGCCGCCACGTCGAGGGCGTCCGCGTGCGCATGGACGAGGACGGACCGTCCCGCGCGGACCCCCGCGATGTCGCCGAGGGCGTACAGCGCGGTGAGGAACGGCAGCGGCACCGCTGCCGCCCTGGCCGGGGTCCACCCGTCCGGCACCGGGGCCAGCAGCCGCGCATCGGTCACGGCGACGGGGCCGCAGCCGCCGGGCACCAGCCCCATGACGCGGTCGCCGGGGCGCGGTTCCCGAACACCCGGGCCTGTCTCGACGACGACACCGGCCGCCTCCGCACCCGGCGCGGCGGCACCGTCCGCCGCCGGGCCATCCGCGCCGCCAAGCAGTTCCCCGGTGCACACTCCGGCGGCCTGGACATCCAGCCTGACCTGGCCCTCCGCCAGGGGTTCGAGCACGCGGGGGCACGGGGCGAGGCGCAGGCCGTCCGCGCCGCCTCCGGCCTCCGCCGTCTCCAGCCGCCACGGCACATCGACGGGCGGCAGCAGGCCCGCACCCGCGCCGAGCGGAGCGAGCCGCCCCACCCGGACGACGCCCTCGCGCACGACGAACTGCGGCTCTCCCGCCTCCAGCAGGCCCGGCAGCCCGGCGAGCACCGCCGCCGGGTCCTCCTCCCCGTGCCCGAGGTCGAGCAGCACGAACTGCTCGGGATGCTCCGACTGGGCCGAGCGCACCAGGCCCCACACCGCCGCCGCGGCCACATCCGTGGCGGCCTCGCCCTCGTCGGCGGAGACGGCGCCGCGGGTCACGAAGACCAGACGGGCCCGGCCCGGGCGCTCCGAGCCGAGCCACTCCTGCACCAGCCCCAGCGCGCGGCCGGCCAGCTCCCGCGCCCTCGCCGGGGTGTCGGCGCCGTCGCCCGTCACACCGGAGACGTGCACCAGGACGAAGTCCTCGTCGCCGGAAAGCTCGGCCGGCGACACAACGGTGCCGCCGCCGGTCCCCAACTCGTCGGCCCCCAGCGTCACATGACGCACCTGCGTGGCCGGCTGCACGGCAGGCGCCGCCACCCAGTCGAGCGAGAGCAGGGACTCGTACTCCGGGCTGCCCACGGCGGCGGCGACAGCGCCGGCCGCCTCGGCGCGGAAGCTCAGCCCGTCCACCGTCAGCACGGGGCCGCCCTCGACGTCGACGACGGCGACGGACACCGTGTCCTCGTCGAGCCTCGTCAGCCGTGCCCGCACCACGGAGGCACCGACGGCATGCAGGGCGGCGCCACGCCAGGCGGCGGGAACCAGACGGTCGCCCTCCTCCCCCGGACCGGTGAACCGGTGGGCGTGCAGCACAGCGTCCAGCAGCGCCGGATGCAGCTCGAACGCCTCGGCGTCCACGGCATCGGGCGGCAGGGCGGCCTCCAGGAAGACCTCGTCGCCGCGCACCCACACCGAGCGCAGCCCCTGGAAGACGTGCCCGTACCCGGTGTCCTCGTAGAAGTTCTCCAGGTCGACGACGACGGCGTTCCGTGGCGGCCAGACCCCGACATCGAACTCCCGCGCCGCCTGCTCCTCCGCCGTCCCGGACGGGCCGCCCGCGCTCAGTACGCCCCGCGCATGCTCGGTCCAGGGCCGACCGGCGACACCGTCGTCCTGCCGCGCGTGCACCGACACCGTGCGGTCGCCCCGCTCGCCGTCGGGGGCGCCCACCAGCACCTGGAGCAGGACGGCGCGGTCCTCGGCCAGTACCAGCGGGTCGCCGACGGTCAGCTCCGCAACCCGCTCGCAGCCCGTCTGATCGCCGGCGCGCGTCGCCAGCTCGAAGAACCCGGTGGCCGGAAAGACGACCGTCCCGTCCACCACGTGCTCGGCCAGCCACGGGTGGCTCTGCAACGACAGCCGCCCGGTGAACAGCACCTCCTCGGAGTCGGCTCGCGCCAACATGGCGCCCAGCAGCGGGTGTTGGGCAGGAGCCAGACCTGCCGTGGTGACATCGCCGGTGAGCGCGGCGGGCCGGGGCCAGAACCGCTCGTGCTGGAAGGGGTAGGTGGGCAGCTCGACACGACGACCACCCAGCCCGGAGAAGAACCCCGCCCAGTCCACCTCGACACCCACGGTGTGCAACCGCGCGAGTGCTGTGACGAGTGCTGTCTCTTCGCCCTGGCCCTTGCGCAGAGCCGCCACCGCCACCGCGTCCGGATGCGCCTCCGGATCCACACAGTGCTGCACCATCGCCGCCAGCGCACTGCCGGGCCCCAACTCCACGAAGGAGTCCGCACCTTCACTCACGAGCGCGTCGATACCGTCGGCGAACCGCACCGTCTCCCGGACATGCCGCACCCAGTACCCGGGGGTCGTCAGCTCCTGCGCCGACGCCATCTCCCCCGTCACATTCGACACCACAGGGACAGCCGGAGCCTGGAAGTCCAGCCCCCCGATGGCCCGGCGGAAGTCTTCCAGCATCGGCTCCATCAGCGGCGAATGGAAAGCATGCGAGACCCGCAACCGACTCGTACGGCACCCTTCCGCCTCGAACCGGGCCAGCACCCTCTCGACCTCGTCCGCAGCACCCGAAATCACCACCGAGGTAGGCCCGTTCACCGCGGCCAGCGCGACTCCCTCGGAAAGGTGAGGTCGTACCTCCTCCTCCGACGCCTCGACGGCCACCATCGCACCACCCGATGGGAGCGCGCCCATCAACCGCGCACGAGCCGCCACCAGCCGACACGCATCCTCCAGCGAGAACACCCCGGCCACGTGGGCGGCAGCCACCTCACCGACCGAATGACCTCCCACGAAGTCGGGCCGCACACCCCAGGACTCCACCAACCGGAACAGCGCCACTTCGAGCGCGAACAACGCAGGCTGAGTAAAGCCCGTCTCCTCCAGATCCGCCGCCTCACCGAACATCACCGACCGCAGCGGACGCGGCAGCTCTGCGTCCAGCAGCGCCACCACCTCATCCAGCGCCTCCGCGAACACCGGGAAACGCTGGTACAACTCCCGGCCCATACCCGGCCACTGCGAACCCTGACCCGAGAACAGGAACGCCGACGTGCCGGAGCGGTCGGTGGCCGTTCCCCGGGCCGCCTCCCGGGTCCGGCCGTCGGTACCTGCCAGCAGCACTGCCCGATGGGCCAGTGAGGCCCGGCCGGAGGCCAGCGAGAAGCCCACGTCCACCGGGGATTCCTTCTCCGCCAGCGGCGCGATCAGCTCCAGCAATTCCTCCAGCGCGGCCTCCGACTTGGCCGACATCACCCACGGCACCGACTCCGGGACGGATGCCGGAACGGCCGTGGGCACCGGAGCAGCGGCACCGGCCCGGCCCTCGGCGTTCCCCACAGGCTCGGCGGACTCGGTGGTCCCCCCGGGCCCGGCCTCCGGGGCCTGCTCGATGATGGCGTGCGCGTTCGTGCCGCTGATGCCGAACGAGGAGACACCCGCGCGCCACGGACGCTCCACCACCGGCCACGGCCGCGCCTCCGTCAGCAGCTCCACCGCACCCGCCGACCAGTCCACGTGCGAGGACGGACGGTCCACGTGCAGCGTCCGCGGCAGCACACCGTGCCGCAGCGCCATGACCATCTTGATGACGCCCGTGACGCCGGCAGCGGCCTGGGTGTGCCCCACGTTCGACTTCACCGAACCCAGCAGCAACGGCCGCTCCGGGTCCCGCTCCTGCCCGTAGGTCGCCAGGAGCGCCTGGGCCTCGATCGGGTCGCCCAGCCTGGTGCCGGTGCCGTGGGCCTCGACCGCGTCGATGTCGGCCGTCGACAGCCCGCAGCTCGCCAGGGCCTGGCGGATGACCCGCTGCTGGGACGGGCCGTTCGGTGCGCTCAGGCCGTTGGAGGCGCCGTCCTGGTTGACGGCCGAGCCGCGTACCACCGCCAGTACCTCGTGCCCGTGGCGTTGCGCGTCCGACAGCCGCTCGACGACGAGCACGCCCACGCCCTCGGACCAGTTGGTGCCGTCGGCCGCGTCGGCGAACGCCTTGCACCGGCCGTCCCCGGCAAGACCGCCCTGCCGGCTGAAGCCGGAGAAGCCCATGGGCGTGGCGAGCACGGTCACGCCGCCGGCGAGGGCGAGCGAACACTCGCCGCTGCGCAGCGCGTTGGCGGCCAGGTGCAGGGAGACGAGGGCGGACGAGCACGCGGTGTCCACCGTGACGGCCGGCCCCTGGAGTCCGAAGGTGTAGGAGATCCGCCCGGACAGGACACTGCTGGCGAGGCCGGTGTTGCCGTGCCCCTCCATGTCCTCGCGGGAGTTCATCACCACGCCGGCGTAGTCGATGCCGCTCGTGCCGACGAACACACCGGTGCGGCTCTCCCTGAGGCCGGTCGGTGCGATACCGGAGCGCTCCAGCGCCTCCCAGGAGGTCTCCAGCAGCAGCCGCTGCTGCGGGTCCATCGTCATGGCCTCGCGCGGGGAGATGCCGAAGAACTCCGCGTCGAAGGCGGCGGCGTCGATGAATCCCGCCTCGGGCGTCGTACCGCCGTCTCCCGTCAGGCCGTCGAGGTTCCAGTCGCGGTCGGTGGGGAACGGTGTGATGCCGTCCCGGCCCTCCTGCACCATGTGCCACAGCTCTTCCGGGGAACGCACCCCGCCGGGCAGCCGGCACGCCATGCCGACGATGGCTACCGGCTCCTGCTTCTCGGCCTCGACCTCCAGCAGCCGTTGGCGGGTCTGGTGCAGATCGGCGGTGACCCACTTGAGGTAGTCAACGAGTTTGCTGTCGTTCGACATGGGGGTGGAACCTTCCGTATGACTCTGGGTGCCGGGGTCAGCGATCGCGCAGACGGCCGAGCTCGTTGTCGATGAAGTCGAAGATTTCGTCCTCGCTCGCGGAGCCGATGCGAGCGGCGACCTCCGTTCCGGCGTTCTCCGCCTCGGAGCCCTTCCACTTCTCCAGCATCTGGAGCAGCCGGTTGGTGACGGCCGTTCTGGTCAGCTCGTCGGGATCGGCCGCTGCCAGCGCGGAGTCGAGGCGGTCGAGGTCCGCCAGGAGGGGGCGGCCCTGGTCGGCGCCGTCCTCGCCCGTCAGCCGCGCGACGAGATGCCCGGCGAGGGCGGCCGGCGTGGGGTGGTCGAAGACCAGGGTGGCCGGCAGGCTCAGGCCGGTGGCCGCCGCGAGCTGGTTGCGGAGTTCGACGGCCATGAGCGAGTCGAACCCGAGGTCGCTGAAGTCACGCCGGGCGTCGATCGCGGAGGCCGACGAGTGCCGCAGGACGGCCACCGTCTCCCTGCGTACGAGGTCGATGAGCAGCCGCCGGCGCTCGCCGTCCCGCATGCCGTGGAGCTGCCGGGTGAGCGCGTTCGCCGCCGCGGCGCCGCCGTCCCCGGCCGTCGTCGCCGCCCGCCGTCGCCCGCGCGCCGGCCCGCGCGGCGCCGCCGGTACGTCGTCTGCGGACTGCTGTCCGGGGGCCTCGACCACCGGCTGCGGTCGGAGGGACACCCGGGCCGCGGACAGCACCGGCTCACCGGCGGCATCGACCACCTGGACGGACACCGCGTCGTCTCCGGCGCGCGCGACACGGGCCCGGACCGTCGCGGCTCCGTGCGCGAACAGCGAAACCCCGGACCAACCGAGGGGCGCCGACCCACCGTCGCACTCGCCGCCGTCCTCACCGCCGTTGCCGCCGTTGCCGCCGACGCCGAGGAACTCCGCGGCCTGGAGCACGGATTCGAGCAGGGCGGGGTGCATACCGAAGTACGGGGCTTCGGACACGGTCTCCCCGGGGAGGGCCGCCTCGACGAAGACCTCGTCGAGGCGGCCCTCCCCCGAGCTGACGGAGCGCAGCCCCTGGAAGGCGGCTCCCAGCCCCAAGTCGACGTAGAACTCCTCGTGTTGGAGTGCCGTCGTGTCCGCTGCCGGCCATGTGCGGCCGTCGAACCCGGCGGCTTCCTCCGTGGCGGTCAGTGTGGCCGTGGCGTGCTCGGTCCAGGGCGCTTCGGGCGCGTCGTCGGGACGCGAGTAGAGGTGCGCCGCGCGGGAGCCGCCCTCGTCGGCCGGCCCGACACGCATCTGCACCACCGTCCCGGAATCGCCACCGAGCACCAGCGGCGTGTGCACCTCCAGCTCGGCCAGCTGGGCACACCCCACCTGGTCCCCCGCGCGCAGCGCCAGCTCGACGTACCCGGCGGGCGGGAAGACGGCGGCGCCTCCCGGCCGGTACTCCAGGAGCCACGGGTGGGACTGCGGGGACAGCCGACCGGTGAGCAACACTCCGTCGGATCCGGCGAGTTCGACCGCCGCGCCGAGCAGCGGATGCTGTGCGGGGACGAGCCCGACCGTGGTGACATCGCCGGTGACGGCGGCGGGCCGGGGCCAGAACCGCTCATGCTGGAAGGGGTAGGTGGGCAGCTCGACACGGTGACCGCCCAGCCCGGAGAAGAACCCCGCCCAGTCCACCTCGACACCCGTCGTGTGCAACCGCGCGAGCGCCGTGAGCAGCGCCGTCTCCTCGCCCTGCCCCTTACGCAAGGCGG
>NZ_BJMM01000105.1 GCF_006539165.1 Streptomyces cacaoi
CGGGGACTCCATCCTCAGCCTCCAGGTCGCTTCCCGCGTCCGCGCGGCGCTGTCCGTACCGCTGTCGTGGCGGACGCTGTTCGCGCACCCGACGGTGGCGCGGCTGGCGGCGGCCCTGGAGGGCGGGCAGGAGGAGCGCGCGGGGGCGATCCCCGCGATTCCCGTCGCCGACCGGGAAGGGCCGCTGCCGCTGGCGCCGGGGCAGCAACGGCTGTGGTTCCTGGACGACTTCGCGCCGGGCAGCGTCGAGTACAACACGGGGCTCGCGCTGCGGCTCACCGGCCGGCTGGACGCGGACGCGCTGCGGGCCGCCGTGGACGGCCTGGTGGAGCGGCACGAGCCGCTGCGGACGACCTTCGCCACCGTCGACGGGCGGGGCGTGCAGATCGTGCACGAGAGCATGCGGGTGCCCGTCCGGTACGCCGACGTGTCCGGGGAGACCGGCGGGCCCGGCGGGCGGACGGCCGAGCGGGACGCGGCACTGGACCGGGTGCTGCGGGCGGAGCAGGCCCGGCCGTTCGATCTGCGCACGGGGCCGCTGATGCGGGTGCTGGCCGTGCGCACGGGAGCGGGCGAGCACGTCCTGATGGTCGCCATGCACCACATCGTCACCGACGGCTGGTCGCTGGGGGTGCTCGTCCGGGAGCTGGGGGCGCTGTACTCGGCGGCGGTGCGCGGGACCGCCGCCGCACTGCCCGCGCTTCCGGTGCAGTACGCGGACTACGCGCTGTGGCAGCGTGAGCGGCTCACCGGTGACGCCGCGGACGCCCAACTGGACTACTGGCGTGCCGAGTTGGAGGGCGTGCCGGTGCTGGAGCTGCCCACCGACCGGCCGCGGCCCGCCGTGCGGACCTCGCGCGGTGCCGTGCACGCCTTCGAGGTGCCGGGCGATCTGGTGGCGGGGCTCTCGGCGCTGGGCCGCGGCGAGGGAGCCAGCCTGTTCATGGCGCTGACCGCGGTGACGCAACTGCTGCTGTCGCGGTACTCGGGGCAGCGGGACGTGGTCGTCGGCACCGTCACCTCCGGGCGGGACGCCGAGGAGACGGAGAACATGATCGGGTTCTTCGTCAACACGCTGGCGCTGCGCTCCCGCGTCGACGAGGACGACGCCTTCCGTGCGCTGCTCGGCTCGGTGCGGGACAGCGCGCTCGGCGCCTTCGCGCACCAGGACGTGCCGTTCGACCGGCTGGTGGAGGCGCTGGCGCCGGAGCGCGACCCGAGCCGGACACCGCTGGTGCAGGCGGTCGTGGTGTTGCAGAACGCGCTCGGCGGGCTCGGCGGGTTCGCGGGGATGCACACCGAGCGGGTGCCCGTACCGCGGGACACCTCCCGGTTCGATGTGACGCTGGAGTTCTGGCAGCACGAGGACGGGCTCCTGGCCGAGTGGGAGTACAACACCGACCTGTTCGACGCCTCCACCGTCGAGCGGATGTGCCGCCACTGGCTGCGGCTGGCCGGCGCCGCCGTCGCCGCCCCCGGGCAGCCCATGGCGCGGATGGAGCTGCTCACGCCCGAGGAACAGCAGCACGCCGTCGCGGGGAGCAGCGCGTGCGCCGAGGCCGACACGGTGCCCGCGACACTCCCCGGGATGCTGCGCGCGTGGGCCGCACGGCACAGGGACCGGACCGCCGTCGCGGCGGGGGAGCGGACCACGAGCTACGCCGAACTGTACGCGGAGGCAGGGCGGTTGGCGGGGCTGCTGCGGGCGCGCGGCGTACGCCCCGAGACCAGGGTGGCCGTGGCGCTGCCGCGCTCGGCCGCATGGGTCGTCGCCGTCCTCGGCATCGCCCGGGCCGGCGGTGTGTACGTGCCCGTCGACCCCGGACTGCCTGCGGAGCGGCTGGCGTACGTGCTGGAGGACAGCGGTGCCGAGGTGGTGCTCACCCGGTCCGATGTGGCCGGGCGCGTCCCGCCGGGTGCCGCCCGGGTCGTGGTGCTGGACGAGGCGGCCGTCCGGGACGAACTGCGCGCGCTGCCCGACGAGTTGGCGGACCCGCGGGTGTCGGCCTCGTCCGCCGCCTACGTCATCTACACCTCCGGCTCGACGGGCCGCCCCAAGGGCGTGGTCGTGCCGCACCGCGGGCTGGCCGCCTTCACGGCCGCCCTCGTGGGCCGGTGCGCGGTGGACGGCACCGCGCGGGTGCTCCAGCTGGCGTCGGCCAGCTTCGACGCGTCCGTACTGGAGCTGCTGATGGCGCTGGGCGGCGGCGGAACGCTGGTGGTGCCGCCCGTCGAGGGGCCGCTGGTCGGGGACGAACTCCTGCGCGTCCTGCGGGAGGAGCGGGTCACGCACGCGCTGATACCGCCGACCGTGCTCGGCAGCATCCCGGCCGGTGAGGTGCCCGGGCTGCGGGTGCTGCTGTCCGGGGGCGAGGCGTGCACGGCGGCCCTGGTGCGGCGCTGGGCGGAGGGGCGCACCCTGCTGAACGCCTACGGGCCCACCGAGGTGACCGTCGTCGCGACGATGAGCGGCGCCCTGGCAGCCGGCGCGGTCGCGGCCCCGCCCATCGGCGGCCCGGCCGGGCCCTCCCGCGTCCATGTGCTCGACGGCCGGCTGCGGCCCGTGCCGCCGGGCGTGCCGGGCGAGCTGTACGTCGCCGGTGACGGGCTGGCGCGCGGCTACCAGGGGCGCGGCGCGCTGACCTCCGAGCGGTTCGTGGCCGACCCGTTCGGCACCGGCGGGCGGCTGTACCGCACGGGAGACGTGGTGCGCCGCGCCGCCGACGGGCAGCTGGAGTTCGTCGGCCGCAGCGACGACCAGGTGAAGATCCGGGGACTGCGGATCGAGCTGGGCGAGATCGAGGCCGTCGTCGGCGGGCACGAGGCGGTGGAGCAGGCCGCCGTCGTCGTGCGCGAGGACCGGCCCGGCATCAAGCAGGTCGTCGCCTACCTGGTGCCCGGGCCCGGCCGGGAGCTTCCCGCGCAGGACGAGCTGCGCCGGTTCGCCGGGGCGGCGCTGCCCGACTACATGGTGCCCTCGGCGTTCGTGTCCCTGCCGGAACTGCCCGTCAACGCCAGCGGCAAGACCGACCGCAGGGCGCTGCCCGCGCCGCCCGCCGCGGGCGAGGGCGGCCACACCGAGCCGGTCACCGGCACCGAGCAGGTGCTGTGCGACATCTGGGCCGAGGTGCTCGGCCTGCCCCGCGTCGGCGTCGACGACAACTTCTTCGCGCTGGGCGGTGATTCGATCCTGAGCATCCAGGTCGTCTCCCGGGCCCGGCAGGCCGGAGTGGAGATCACCTCCCGGGACGTGTTCCTGCGGCAGACCGTCGCGGCGCTGGCCGCCGCTGCCGGGACCTCCGGCGGCTCCGGTCGGACCGCGCTGCTGGCCGAGCAGTCCACCGTGACGGGGCCGGTCGCGGCCACACCCATCCGCGAGTGGTTCTTCGCCACGCACCCGCAGGCGCCCGCCCACTTCAACATGGCCATGGACTGCGAACTGGCCCCCGGCACACGGCCGGAGCTGCTGCGGGAGGCCGTCGGCGCGGTGCTGGCCCACCACGACGCGCTGCGCAGCGTCTTCCCCCGCACCGGGGACGGCGGCCGGTCCGGGCACATACCGGCGGCGGCCGACCTCGACGCGGTGTTCACCGTGCACGACCTCAACGACGCGCCGGACGCCGAGGAGCGCTGGCGGGAGCTGACCGGCCGCACCCAGGCCGGGCTCGACCTGGACGCCGGGCCGCTGCTGCGGGTCCTGGCCGGGCAGCGCGGGCCCGGCGGCCCGCTGCGGCTGCTGATCGTCGCCCACCACCTGGTGATGGACGGGGTGTCCTGGCGGATCCTGCTGGACGATCTCGCCGCGGCCTACGCGGCGTTGAGCGCGGGCGGCGTGCCGGACCTGGGCCGCAAGACGACCTCGGTGCGTCAGTGGGCGGACCGGCTGAACGCGCACGTCGCCGCCGGAGGCTTCCGGGACCAGGGCGCGTACTGGCGCGCCGCGGCGGCCGGCGCGCCCACGGACGTGCCGCTGGACACGCCCGGCGGCGACAACACCGTGGCCTGTCAGGACACCGTCTCGGTGACGCTCGGCGCCGAGCAGACCGAGGCGCTGCTGCACCGGGTGCCCGGCGTGTACCGCACACAGGTCAACGACGTGCTGCTGGCCGCACTCGCCCGCACGCTGCGTACCTGGACCGGGCGGGAGCGCACCGTGGTGCACCTGGAGGGGCACGGCCGCGAGGAACTCTTCGACGACGTCGATCTCTCCCGCACCATCGGCTGGTTCACCTCCATGTACCCCGTGGCGCTGCGGCTGCCCGAGGGCGACGACTGGGCCGCGACGATCAAGACCGTCAAGGAACAGCTGCGGGCCGTGCCGGACCGGGGCGTGGGCCACGGCGCCCTGCGCCACCTCGGCGGGGCCGACGCCCTGGCCGACGACCCGGACGGGCTCCCGGCCCCGCAGGTCAGCTTCAACTACCTGGGGCAGTTCGACGGGCTGGGCGGCGACCACGCGCTGTACCGCTCGACACGGCTGAACCCGGGGGGCGAGTACAGCACCGCCGAGGAGCGCCCCCATGTCCTGGACGTGGTGGGCAGCGTACGCAACGGCCGGCTGACGTTCGCCTGGTCGTACTCCAGCGGCCTGCACCGGCGGGAGACCGTCGAGCGGCTGGCCGCCGACCTGGCCGCCGAACTCGCCGGCTTCCTGCGGCACTGCGCCGAGGACGGCGCCGGCGGCCGCACCCCCTCCGACTTCCCGCTGGTCGCCCTCGGCCAGGACGAGGTCGACCGGCTCGCCGGCGACGGGCAGGGAGTGGCCGACATCTACCCCCTCACCGCCCTCCAGGCCGGGATGGTCTTCCATGCCCTGGCCGAACCGGACTCGGCCGCCTACCGGGAACAGTTCTCCTTCGTCGTCGACGGGGTGCAGGACCCCGGCGCGCTGGCGGACGCCTGGCAGCGTGTCCTCGACCGCTCCGACAGCCTGCGGGTGCGGGTGGCGTGGGAAGGGGTGTCCGAACCGGTCCAGATCGTCACCACCGGGGCGGCCCAGCCCGTCACCCTGCTCGACTGGAGCGACCGCTCCACCCCGGCCCAGCAGGAGGCGCTGCGCACCCTCCTGGAGGAGGACCGCGCCCGGCCCGTCCCGCTGGACCGCGCGCCGCTGTCCCGGCTGACGCTCATCCGGCTCACCCGCGACAGCGTGCACGTGGTGTGGACCTTCCACCATCTGCTGCTGGACGGCTGGAGCACGGCGGCGCTCCTCGACGACGTCCTCGCCGAGTACGCGTCCGCCGCCCACGGCACGGCCCGGCACACCCCCAGGAACCGGGGCACCTTCCGCAGCTACCTCGAATGGCTCGCCGAGCGCGACCACGAGGCCGCGACCGCGTTCTGGCGCGACCAGCTCGCCGGCTTCACCGAGCCCGCCGCCCTGCCCTACGACCGGACCCGGGACCAGGCACACCTCGGCCAGTCCACACGCCGGATCAGCCGCACCGCCGGGGACGGACTCTCCCGCCGCGTCGACACGTTCGCACGCACCCACCACCTGACCGTCAACGCCGTCGTGCAGGGCGCCTGGGCGCTGCTGCTGTCCCGCTACTGCGGCACCCGCGACGTGGTGTTCGGCTCCACCGTCTCCGGCCGGCCCGGCGATCTGCCCGGCGCCGAGGACATCCTCGGGCTGTTCATCAACACCCTGCCGGTGCGCGTCGGCATCGACCCGCACAAGCCCGTCGCCCAGTGGCTGCGGGACCTCCAGCACCAGCAGGCCGAGGCCCGCCGGCACGAACACCTCGCGCTCAGCGACATCCCGACGGACCTGCCCAGCGGCACCGCCCTCTTCGACAGCCTGCTGATCTTCGAGAACTACCCGGTGGACACCGGCGCCGCCGAGGAGCACGGCATCCGGCTGCGTGACGTCGAGGTCACCGAGGCCACCAACTACCCGCTGGCCCTGACCGCCTACGCCGGCGAGCGGATCAGCTTCGACCTCGGCTACGACCCGGCGCTCTTCGACACCCGCACCGCCGAACTGCTCGCCGACGACCTGGAACACCTGCTGGCCGCGCTGACCGGCCACCCGGACACCGTCCTGGGCGCCCTGCCGCTGCTGTCCGAGGCCGAACAGCGCCGCCTCGCCGCCGCGCAGGACCCCGGCACCGCGGCCGCGCCCACCGGGCAGCCGCTGGAGGACCTGCTCGCGGCCCCGGCCCGCCGCTCGCCCGACACCGTCGCGGTGGTGTGCGGCGCCGAGTCGGTGACCCACGCAGAGCTGGACGCGCGCGTCTCACGGCTGGCCGGGGCGCTGGCCGCCCGTGGCGTGGGCGCCGAGTCGCGGGTGGGCGTGTGCCTGTCGCGCTCGGTGGACCTGGTCGTCGCGGTGCTGGCGGTGCTGCGGGCGGGCGGTGCGTATGTGCCGCTCGACCCCGAATACCCCGCGGAGCGGCTGGAGTTCATGCTCGCCGACTCCGGCGTACGGCTGGTGCTGACCGAGCAGGCGCTGGCGGCGCGGGTGCCGCGCGCGGAGGGCGTACGGCCGCTGGTGCTCCAGGAGCTGTCCGCCCCGCCGGAGCACGCCCCGGCACCGGTACGCCCGTCGCCCGAGGCCGCCGCTTACGTGATCTACACCTCGGGCTCGACCGGGCGGCCGAAGGGCGTGGTGATCTCACGCCGGGCGATGGCCTCGCTGGTGGAGTGGGCCGTCTCCCTCGGCCGGGACACCTTCGAACGCACCTGGTTCTCGACGTCGCTCAACTTCGACGTGTCGGTCTTCGAGCTGTTCGGCACGCTCGCGGCCGGCGGGACGCTCGAAGTCGCCCGCGACGTACTGGAGTTGGCCGAGCGTCCCGGCGGCTGGTCGGGCAGCCTGATCTCGGCGGTGCCGTCCGCGTTCTCCGCCGTCCTGACCGAGGACGACCCGCCGCTGTCGGCCCGGTGCGTCGCCCTGTGCGGCGAGGCGTTCCCCGCCGCGCTGGCCGCCCGGGTCCGGGAGGTCTTCCCCGACGCCGTGGTGGCCAACATCTACGGGCCGACCGAGGCGACCGTCTACGCCACCGGCTGGTTCTCCGACCGCGACCGGGCCCCCTCCGGCGGCACCGTCCCCATCGGACGGGCCCTGGCCGGCCGTGCGCCGCGGGTGCTGGACGGCATGCTGCGGCCCGCGCCCGTCGGCGTGTGGGGCGAGCTGTACCTCGGCGGGGAAGGCGTGGCCCGCGGCTACCACGGGCGGCCCGGCCTGACCGGCGCGCGCTTCGTCGCCGACCCGTTCACGCCGGGACAGCGGCTCTACCGCACCGGTGACGTGGTGCGCTGGACGGCGGACGGCGTGCTGGAGTACGCGGGCCGCGGCGACGACCAGGTGAAGGTGCGCGGCCACCGCATCGAGCTGGGCGAGATCGAGGCCGCGCTCACCCGGTGCGCCGGCGTCGCACAGGCCGCCGTCGTCGCCCGGGAGACCGGCTCCGGCAGCAAACAGCTGGTCGCCTACCTGGTGCTCGCAGCACAGGGCGCGGTGATCAGCGTGGACGCGCTCCGCGACCAACTGGCCGCCCGGCTGCCGGAGTACATGGTGCCCGCCACCTTCATGGTGCTCGACGCGCTGCCGCTGACCGCGAACGGAAAACTGAACCGCAAGGCACTGCCCGAGCCCGCCGTCGCCCGCACCGAGGAGGCACGGACCGCGCCGCGCACCCCCACCGAGGAGGCGCTGGCCGCGATCTGGGCCGAGGTGCTCGGCGTCGAACAGGTCGGCGCCGACGACGACTTCTTCGCGCTCGGCGGCGACTCGATCTCCAGTCTGAAGGTCGTCTCGCGGATCCGCGGCGCACTCGGTGCCGCGCTCTCCCCGCGTGCGCTGTTCGACGAGCCCACCGTGGCCCGGCTCGCCGCCGTCCTGGACCGGGCGGCGCCGCAGCCGGACGCCGGTCCCGAGGCCGCGCCGCTGGTGCCCGTCGCACGCGAGGGCGCGCTGCCGCTGTCGTACGCGCAGGAACGGCTGTGGTTCCTCGACGACTTCACGCCCGGCTCCGTCGAGTACAACCTCATCACCTCGCTGCGGCTCACCGGTGAGCTGGACGTCTCCGCGCTGCGGCTGGCCGTCGCGGCGCTGGTGGCGCGGCACGAGGCGCTGCGGACCACGTTCGACTCGGTGGACGGTCAGGGCGTGCAGATCGTGCACCCCACGATGGACGTGCCCGTGCAGGCCGTCGAGACGGAGCCCGGCCAGGTGGACGACGTGCTGCGCGCCGAGGCCCGGACGCCCTTCGATCTGCGCACGGGACCGCTGCTGCGGGTCGTGCTGCTGCGCACGGCACCGGACGAGCACGTGCTCGCGCTGTCCCTGCACCACATCGTCACCGACGGCTGGTCGATGGGCGTCATCCTGCGCGAGCTGAGCGAGCTGTACTCGGCGCTGCGCGGCGGAGGCGCCACGCTGCC
>NZ_BJMM01000106.1 GCF_006539165.1 Streptomyces cacaoi
CCCGCCGCAGGCACCGCCGGGCGCCCCGTCCTCCGCCCGGCGGCGGGGGACGGGGCGCCGAGGAGCCCGCTCAGCCGGCGGCCGGCGGGTCGGGGAAGCGGGACTCGCGGTCGGTGTGCGCGTACACCTGGCCGGAGTGGTTGATGAGCGCGATGTACTCGCCGAGCTTCTCCAGCGCGGAGCCGACCTGGAGCAGGGCGCGCTCCATCGCCGGGTTCATCTCGTCGGCGAACTTCTCCCCGCTCGTCGCGAACGGGTGGGGGGTCTCCACGATCTTGCCGGGGTTGGGGCCGTCGTAGACCAGGTCCTTGACGGTGGCGCCCTGCCCGAAGACGGTGTCCTGCTGGGAGAGCACCTTGGAGCGCAGCTCCTCGTAGGCCGCGACCGCGGTCCTGGCCTCGGTGAGCATGGACTCCTCCGTGGTGCGCACGGACGCCAGGTCGATCTTCAGGTCCGAGGCGCTGCCCGGGTCGGGTGCGTCGGGCGGCCCGTCGGACTGCGACTGCTCGATGTCCTGCGGGTCCTTGTTGAAGGAGGGCGGCTCGTCCCAGGCGACCTCGTCCTTGGGGACGAGGCCGCTGAGGTCCTTGCCGTTGTCCGCACTCGGCTCGGGCTCCTCCCCGTCGCCCTCCTCGGGCGGAGGCAGGGGGTCCTCGTCGTACTTCGAGTCGATCGGCTCGATCTTGTCTTCCTTGGACTCGCTCACCGCTTCTCCCTTGTGCCCGCCGGGTGTTCCGGAGCCCGGGGATCGCACGTCTGTTCAGGTTGGATCGCGTTCAGGTCTACCAGCTCGAAGCGGACCTGTCAGTACATTCCGGTCAAAAACCTCCAGCGCGGCCGGTGTTCCCGACCGGACGGCAGCAACGGGCGGACAGCCCGCGGCCGTCGGGCACCGGGACGGCCGCACCCCGCAGGAAGGACGGCGCACCATGCCTGAGTCCGTGGACTACGACACATCCGTCATCAACGTCTCGCCCTCCGGGATGAAGGCGTCCGCCGAGACCCTCCACACCTACTCGGAGTCCGTCGCCACCGGGCTGAAGAACATCAAGACCCAGCTCGACTCGCTCCAGATCGCCTGGCAGGGCGACTCGGCGAAGGCGGCCGAAGAGGTCTCCAACGAGTGGATCCGGGTCATCTCCGGCCTGTTCGGCACCGAGGACGAGCCGGACAAGGGCGTGCTCAACGCGCTCGCCAACGGCGTCTCCTCGGCCGCCAGCAACTTCGCCAACGCCGAGAGCGGCGTCACCAAGGCGTTCAACGAGTTCCGCAACCAGCTGTCGGCAGGCGGCGACGGCGGGGACGAGGACCCGAAGGACACCCCGCCCGAAGAGGTCACCGACACCAACAAGACGGCGGTCACCATGACCTTCCCCGACAACTGACCGCCGCACCGCACCCGTCCGACCCGAGACCCCTCCGAGCCAGCTAGGCAGAGCAAGTTGAGTCGAATCGCGTTCCACCGCCCCGTGAGGATGACGCCGCCGCCCATGCCGGACGGCAAGACGGCGCTGGCCAGCCCGCCGCAGCGGCCCCAGCCCCAGGGCGCGGCAGGCTGGCTGATGCTGCTGCTGCCGCTGCTCAGCAGCATCAGCATGGCCGCGTACATGGTCGCCTACGGCAGGGCCTGGATGATCCTGCTGGGCGTCGCCTTCGTCGTGGTCTCGGTGGGTATCACCATCGGCGTGCGCATGCAGCTGCGCGGCAGCAGGCGGCGCAACCAGGAACGGCAGCGCGAGCGCTATCTGGAGTACCTCGCCGACACCCGGAAGTCCGCCGAGCGGGCCGCGATCGCACAGCGGCTCGCCGACGCCTGGCGCCACCCGCACCCCGACCGGCTGTGGGCCATCGCCACCCGGCGCCGCCGCGTGTGGGAACGGCGGCCGGGTGACAGCGACTTCCTGCGCCTGCGGGTCGGCACCGGAACCGTGCCGCTCGCCCACGAGCTGTCCCTGCCGACGCAGAGCGACCCGACCATCGACGTCGACACCGAGTCCCGGCACGCCGCCGCCGAACTGGTACGCACCCTGGGCACGGTGGACAACCAGGCCGCCTGGCTGGACCTGCGCGCCTCGGGCGTGGTGAGCCTCCTCGGCCCGCCCGAGCGCACCCGCGAACTCGCCCGCACCATGCTGCTCCAGCTCTCCGTGCTGCACGCGCCCGACGACGTCCGGGTCGCCGTCGTCACCGGCGGCAACTCCGCCTGGGAATGGGCGAAGTGGCTGCCGCACGCGCAGCTGCCCGAGGAGGCCGGCCGACGGCGCGAACAGGAGGTCGTGCCGCTCCTCTCCGCCGACCTCGGCGGGCTCCAGGACCATCTGCAAAGCGTGCTCGACGACGCCGTCGCCGCCCGCGCCGAGCGCAACAACCGCATCGTCTCCCGCCGCGACAGCGCACCGACCGAGCGCCTGGTGGTCTTCCTCGACGACTACGACCCGGCCGCGCCCTGGGCCCGCAGCCCGCTGCTCGCCCAGCTGCTCACCGAGGCCGGACCCGACCTCGGCGTGCACGTGGTGTGCCTCGTCGAGGAGGAGGGCTCCGAACCGGGCCGGGTGGACGCCAGGGCCCGCGTCGACTCCCGCGGCGGCCTCGAACTCCAGGCACGCGCCGAGGGGCTGCACGCCACCGTCGAGAAGGCCACCGCGGACGTGGCACAGCCGGCCGTGTGCGAACAGACCGCCCGCGCCCTGGCCCCGCTGCGGCTGTCCGGCGAACGCGATCAGGTCCTCTCCGGCCATGTCTCGCTCTCCGGCATGCTCGGCATACCCGACCCCGGCCGGCTGGAGCCCGGCAGGGTGCGGCGCAGCCCCGACGCCAAGGAACTGCTCCGCGTGCCGATCGGAGTCACCGGCACCGGCGAACCCCTCGACCTGGACATCAAGGAGTCGGCGCAGGGCGGTGTCGGCCCGCACGGGCTCGTCGTCGGCGCCACCGGCTCCGGCAAGAGCGAACTGCTGCGCACCCTGGTCACCGGCATGGCCACCGTGCACGCACCGGAGCATCTCTCCTTCGTCCTGGTCGACTTCAAGGGCGGCGCGACCTTCGCGGGGGTCACCGAACTCCCGCACGTCTCCGGGCTGATCACCAACCTCGCCGACGACCTCGCGCTCGTCGACCGGATGCGCGCGGCCCTCCAGGGCGAGCAGCAGCGCAGGCAGCGCATGCTGCGCGAGGCCGGCAACGTCGACACCGTCCGCGAGTACCAGCTCAAGCAGGCCGCCGGCGGCACCGATGTGCACGGCAGGCCGCTGGAGCCGCTGCCCTATCTGCTGCTGATCGTCGACGAGTTCGGTGAACTCCTCTCCCAGCGGCCCGACTTCATCGACCTGTTCGTGCAGATCGGCCGCGTCGGCCGGTCGCTGGGCATGCATCTGCTGCTGGCCACCCAGCGGCTGGAGGAAGGCCGGCTGCGCGGCCTGGAGTCCCATCTGTCCTACCGGATCTGCCTGCGCACCTTCAGCGCCGGCGAGAGCCGGGCCGTGATCGGCACCTCCGACGCCTACACGCTGCCCGCCATCCCCGGCTCCGCCTACTTCAAGGTCGACGAGTCGGTGTACGAACGCTTCCGCGTCGCCCACGTCTCCGCGCCCTACCGCAACGACGGCGCCGACACCACCGGCGTGCGGCCCGAACCGGTGCCCTACGCCGCCCACGGCGATCTGCCGCCGCTGGCCGTCGAGGAGGCGGAACCCGTCGCCCTCGAACTGGACCCGGACTCGGACGCCACCGAACTGGAGACCCTCGTCGAACGGCTCCTCAACAAGGACGCGCCGGGACACCAGGTGTGGCTGCCGCCGCTGCCGGGCCACTTCGGCCTGGAGGCGCTGCTCGCCGACGCCGAGGTGGACCCCGAGCTGGGGCTGCGCTGCGCCCAGTGGCCGTTCACCGGCCAGCTGAAGTTCCCCGTCGGCGTCATCGATGTGCCCTCCCGGCAGGAACAGCGGCCCCTCGCCCTCGACCTGACGGAACGCCAGGGACACCTCGCCCTCATCGGCGCACCGCAGAGCGGCAAGAGCACCTTCCTGCGCACCGCCATGCTCAGCGCGATGCTCACCCACACCCCCGACGAGATGCAGTTCTACTGCATCGACATGGGCGGCGGCGCGCTGCACGGCCTGGCCGACGCCCCGCACGTCGCCGGTGTCGCCGGGCGGCGCGACGACGAGCGGGTGCGCCGCGTGCTGGCCGAGGTCGGCAAGCTGGTCACCGCCCGCGAGCAGATGTTCCACGACCTGCGCATCCCCTCGGCGGCCGAGCTGCGCAGGCGCAGGGCGGAAGGCGAACTGCCCGAGGGCGTGCGCGCCGCCGACATCGTGCTCGTCGTCGACAACTGGGCGGCGCTCAACAGCGCCGACGACAGCGCCGTCGAGACGCTCACCGACATCGCCACCCGCGGCCTCGGCGTGGGCGTGCACCTGTGGCTCACCGCCAACCGCTGGGCCGAGATCCGCGTCAACCTGCGCGACAACATCCCCGGACGGCTCGAACTCCACCTCAACGACCCCTCCGAGTCCGAGATCAGCCGGCCCGCCGCCCGCGCCCTGGGCGCGGCACCGCCCGGACGCGGGCTGTGCTCGCCCGGCCTCGTCCACCACATCGCGCTGCCCCGGCTGGACGGCGTGGACACCCTGGACGGGCTCGCCGAGGCCGAGCGGCAGCTCGTCGACCGCATCGGCAAGTCGTGGCACCGCCCGGCCGCACCGGCGCTGCGGGTGCTGCCCGAGCGGGTCACCGTCCGCGAACTGGCCACCACGGCCGCGCCCTCGCCGGCGGAACGCTGGGACGGCCACGGCCCCGGCATCGGCGAGCGCGACGTCCCCATCGGGCTGCGCGAGTCGGACCTGCGCCCCGTCGGCATCGATCTGACCGACGGGACACCGCACTTCGTCGTCTTCGGCGACTCCGGCTCCGGCAAGACCGGCTTCCTGCGCGCCTGGATGCGCGGGCTCGCCGCCCGGCACTCCGCACGCGAGGTGCGGTTCATGGTCGTCGACTACCGGCACAGCCTGCTCGACGCCGTGCCCCCGGAGTACATCGGCGCACGCGGCGCCGACTCCGAGCTGGTGGCGGGCCAGGCCACCGCGCTCGCCGCCACCCTGCGCGAGCGCATCCCGCCGGCCGACGTCACCGCGGAACAGCTCCGCCGCCGCGACTGGTGGCAGGGCCCCGAGCTGTACGTCGTCGCCGACGACTACGACCTGGCCGCCGGCAGCATGGGCCGCGGCCCCCTCGCCCCGCTCGCCGAATTCATCCCGCAGGCGGCCGAGTTGGGCTTCCACCTCGTCCTCGCCCGGCGGGTCGGCGGTGCCGCCAGGTCCCTGATGTCCGACCCGCTGCTCAGCAAGCTCAAGGAGATCGGCACCGGCGGGCTGCTGCTGTCCGGCGACCACCGGGAAGGCCCGCTCATCGGCGACCAGCGGGCCCGCGTCCGCAAGCCGGGGCGCGCCGTCCTGGTGCGCCGGCAGCACGAGCCGACCACCGTGCAGCTCGCCCTCGACGAGGAGGACACGCCGCACGGCACCGGCCCTGCGCCCCTCCGAGCGGTCCCGGCACCGGGCACCGAAGCACAGAACCACGCCTGATTCAGGGGAGAACGGCCCATGGAGACCGCGGAGTCCGTACTCGGCAGCATCAGTGTCGAAGAGATCTACGAGCTGGGCAACGCCTGGATCCGGCTCGGGGACGAACTCCACGAGCGGCGCACCGCGATCAACGGGCACCTCGACGGGCTCGGTATGACCGGTGACGCCGGCACGGCCGTTCACCGCGCCTGGGACGAGGCGATGGGGACCACCATCGACAAGGCCGCCGAGACCGCCTGGACCATCGGGCAGACGATCAACCGGTACGGCGAGGAGCTGTACGCGGCGGCCGAGGAGTACGCGAAGAAGCTCAACGCGGCCTTCTGGTCGAACATCATCGGCTTCCTCGTCGGCATCGTCACCCTGGGGCTGGGCCCGCTGCTCGGCCCGCTGCTGAGCATGCTCGGCCAGGTGATATCCCGGCTCATCCCCGTGATCGCCCAGATCGCGTCCCGGATGGGCACGGTCGCCACCACCGTCGCCGGGTTCGCCGGCGGCGCCGTCGCGGGCGCCGCCACCACGCTCGGCATCGACGTCGCAGTGGGCGAGGCGGGCGCCGCCATCGCCGGCACCGACTACGACATCGACTGGGGCGCCGAAGCCTGGAGCGTGGGCCTCGGCGGGCTGCTCGGCGGCGCGCTCGGCGGCGGCTCCGCCTATATGAACAAGGTCGACGTCGGCTCCCCTCCGCCGTACGGGCGCGGCCCCGGTGCCACCGGCAACCCGCCCGCCCCCGCACCGCGCCCCGGCTCCGGCGGCGGCAACACCCCCGGCGTCGGCGGCGGCGGACCCTCCGTCAGCCCGCCGCCCCGCCCCACCAGCGGCGACAGCACCACCACCCACCCCGGCGGACTCGGCGGCAGCGGCGGACTCCAGCCCCCGACCTCCCGCGGCGGCGGCATCTCCGCCAACGAGGCACACCCCACCAACAGCGGCCCCGGCAACGGCAGTCTCGGCAACCCCGGCGCCCCCAACCCCGGCGGCAAGGGCGAGTCCACCTCCACCCCCGCCACACCTCCCGGCACACCCGCCGCCGTGCCCCGGCCCGGCGGCCCCGGCGGCGCCCCCACCCCGAAGACCGGCTCCGGGCCCGGCGCTCCTGCGCAGACCCCGCCCGCACCCCGCGGAGGCGGCGGCACCGAGGGCACACCGCAGACGTCCCCGCACGGCCAGGGCACCGGCAACCCGCCGCGGGTCACCGGACAGGACCAGCACGCCACGCCCCACTCCACACCGGGCGGCCAGCGCGGCGGCGAACACACCAACAACACCCCCGGCGGCAGCCCGACCCCCGTCAACGGCCGGCCCTCCGGCAGCCCCACCGGGCCGGGCGGCAGCGGCGGTGACCGCACGGGCCGCGGCTACGACTACCCCGCGACGATCGACAACCGTCCGGGAGGCACCGGGCAGACCCCCGGCTCCGGCGCGCCCGGACAGCGGGGCCCGGTCGAGGGTTCGGGGCAGCGGCTGGGTGGTTCGCAGGAGAGCCCGAACGGGACGGGGAAGCCGGGTGTCCCGAACAGCTCCGGCGGCCCCGGCGAGGGCACCGGGTCCGGCAAGCCGAACAGTTCCCACCCGTTCGACAACCCCGGCCAGAAGCTGGGCGGTTCGCCGCAGAACCCGTACGGCACGGCCAAGCCGCACAGCCCGGGCGACTCCACCGGCGCGGGCGGTGGCGGCGGTGGTCGCACGGGCCGC
>NZ_BJMM01000107.1 GCF_006539165.1 Streptomyces cacaoi
GATGGCGCGGCGGGCGGCGCGCGAGCCGCACCGCGAGCCGCTGTCCGTCTACGAGGTGCATCTGCCCTCGTGGCGGCCGGGGCTGGGCTACCGCGAGCTGGCGGAACAGCTGCCGGCGTATGTGGCGGACCTGGGGTTCACCCACGTCGAGCTGATGCCGGTGGCCGAGCATCCGTTCGGCGGCTCGTGGGGCTACCAGGTGACCGGTTTCTACGCGCCGACCGCGCGGCTGGGCGGCCCCGACGACTTCCGGTATCTGGTGGACGCGCTGCACCGGGCGGGCATCGGCGTGCTCATGGACTGGGTGCCGGCGCACTTCCCCAAGGACGAGTGGGCGCTGGCCCGGTTCGACGGGACGGCGCTGTACGAGCACGCCGACCCGCAGCGGGCCGAGCATCCGGACTGGGGCACGCTGGAGTTCGACCACGGCAGGCGCGAGGTGCGCAACTTCCTGGTGGCGAACGCCGTCTACTGGTGCGAGGAGTTCCACATCGACGGGCTGCGGGTCGACGCCGTCGCCTCGATGCTCTACCTGGACTATTCGCGCGGGGACGGCGGCTGGACGCCCAACGCCCACGGCGGCCGGGAGGACCTCGACGCCGTCGCCTTCCTCCAGGAGATGAACGCGACCGTCTACCGGCGCTGCCCGGGGGTGTTCACCGCCGCCGAGGAGTCCACGGCCTGGCCGGGCGTCACCCGTGCCACGCACCACACCGGCGAGGGCGGGTTCGGCGGGCTGGGCTTCGGCTTCAAGTGGAACATGGGCTGGATGCACGACTCGCTGGCGTACATGGGCAAGGAGCCGGTGCACCGCAGGTACCACCACGGGGAGATGACGTTCTCGATGGTGTACGCCTACTCGGAGAACTACATCCTGCCGATCTCGCACGACGAGGTGGTGCACGGCAAGCGTGCCCTCGTCTCCAAGATGCCGGGCGACTGGTGGCAGCAGCGGGCCGGGCACCGCGCCTACCTGGGCTTCATGTGGGCCCACCCGGGCAAGCAACTGCTGTTCATGGGGCAGGAGTTCGCGCAGGGCGCCGAGTGGTCGCAGGAGCACGGGCCGCACTGGTGGCTGCTGGACCCGGGGTACGCGGCCGAGCCGGACCACCGCGGGGTCCGTGACCTGGTCCGGGAGCTGAACACCGTCTCCCGGGCGACCCCGGCGCTGTGGGAGCGGGACACCGAACCGGCCGGGTTCTCCTGGGCCTTCGAGGACCCGGCCGACACCGCCGACGACAACGTGCTCGCGTTCTGGCGGTACGCGGCCGACGGCTCCCCGCTGCTGTCCGTCAGCAACTTCTCCCCCGTCGTCCGGCACGCCTACCGGATCGGGGTACCGCCCGGCCACCCGGCCTGGTGCGAGGCCCTCAACACCGACGCCCGGCGGTTCGGCGGCGGCGGGGTCGGCAACCCGCAGCCGCTGACGGCCGAGCCGGTGCCGCACCACGGCAGAGAACACTCGCTGACGCCGGTCCTCCCACCCCTGGCAACACTCTGGCTCCGGCCCCGCTGAACCGCCGCCCGGCTGTGGCTGCGCCCCGTCCCGCCGCGCACCAGGGGCCGGGGGAAACCCCTGTGCTGCGGCAGGGACGGGGCGCAGGTCTGTGTTGTGTGTTGCCGGGCGGTTACGACTTGGCGAGGTCCGCGGGGGTCGTGTGCTGGCCGGGGACGGAGGCTTCGGAGTCGTCCGGGCCCGCGGCTGTCTCGTCGGACGGGCCGTGTGCGCCGTCGGCGGAGAGGGTGCGCTCGTCGAAGGGGACGCGGCCGGCAAGCACCTCGTTCACCCGGTCCCGGTCGATCTCCTTGGTCCAGGTGCCGACCAGGACGGTGGCCACCGCGTTGCCGGCGAAGTTCGTCAGCGCGCGGGCCTCGCTCATGAAGCGGTCGATACCGACGATGAGGCCGACGCCGTCGACCAGTTCGGGACGGTGGGACTGGAGGCCGCCGGCGAGGGTGGCCAGCCCGGCGCCGGTGACACCGGCCGCGCCCTTGGAGGCGATGAACATGAAGATGAGCAGCGAGATCTGCTGGCCGAGGCTGAGCGGGTCGCCCATGGCCTCCGCGACGAAGATCGAGGCCATCGTCAGATAGATCATCGTGCCGTCGAGGTTGAAGGAGTAGCCGGTCGGCACGGTGATGCCGACGACGGGGCGGCTGACGCCCAGGTGCTCCATCTTCGCGATGAGCCGCGGCAGGGCCGACTCCGAGGAGGACGTCGAGAGGATCAGCAGGAACTCGCGGCCCAGGTACTTCAGCAGCAGGAAGATGTTGACGCCGGTGAACAGCCGCAGGATCAGGCCGAGCACGACGAAGACGAACAGGAAGCACGTCAGATAGAAGCCGACCATGATGACGGCCAGGGACTTCAGCGCGTCCACCCCGGTCTCGCCGACCACGGCCGCCATGGCACCGAAGGCGCCGACGGGCGCGGCCCACATGACCATCGCCAGCACCCGGAAGACCAGCTTCTGGATGTGCCCGATACCGCGCAGCACCGGCTCGCCCGCCTTGCCCATGGCCTGGAGCGCGAAGCCGACGAGGAGCGCGACGAGCAGCGTCTGGAGGACCTCGCCCTCGGTGAAGGCGGACACCAGCGTCTTCGGGATGATCCCGAGCAGGAACTCCGTCGTGCCCTTGCCGCCCTCGGCCTGCGAGGCGCCCTCCTTGGCCGCCTCCTGGGACAGGTGCAGCCCGTGGCCCGGGTCGAGCACGTTGCCGACGACGAGCCCGATGGCCAGCGCGACCAGCGACATCGTCAGGAAGTAGCCGAGCGCGAGCCCGCCGACGGCGCCGACCTTGGCGGCCTTCCGCACGGAGCCGATACCCAGCACGATCGTGCAGAAGATGATCGGCGAGATCATCATCTTGATCAGATTGACGAAGCCCTCACCGAGCGGCTTCAGCTCGGTGGCCACACCCGGCGCCGTCAGGCCGAGGACGACACCGACGACGACGGCGGCGATCACCGCGATGTACAGGTAGTGCGTGCGGTCCTTCTTCTTCACCGGGGCCGCGGCCGGTTCGGCTGCGGCGGCCGGCCGGGAAGACGGCTGCGGTGTCTCCTTCGACACGTCGGCGGCTCCTCGTTCTTCGGGCATGTGCCGTACACATGCACGGGTCACACATGGGGGATTCGCGGCAAACGCCCGGTAAAGAGCGGCTATCGCGGATCCCGATCGTGCTGAGTCCCGGCGACTATGCACCACGGTGCGACGGGCGTCACCCTTACGTGCATTACGTGCATGAAATCGGCCACGGCAAACTGACCCCATGCGTCTCATCCGCCCCCACAGCCCCACGCGTCCGCGCTCCCTCGCGGGCCGGCTGTTCGCCATGCAGGTGGTGGTGGTCGCGGCGGTGGTGGCGGGATGCGCCCTGTTCGCCTACCTGTCCGGGCGCTCCCAGGCACGGGACGCGGCAGCGCACCGGGCCCGCGCCGCGGCACAGGCGGTGGCCGATTCCCCCTCCGTCGAAAGGGCGATCCGCTCGGCCGACCCCACCCGCCGGCTCCAGCCGTACGCGGAACGGGTACGCCGGGACACCGGCGTCACCTTCGTCACCGTCATGGACACCCACGGCATCCGCTTCACCCACCCCGACCCGGACCAGATCGGCCGCCGGTTCGTCGGGAACATCGGACCGGCGCTGCGGGGACACACCTTCGACGAGACCTACACCGGGACGCTCGGGCCCTCGGTGCGGGTGGTCGCACCGGTACGCGAGGGCGGGCGCGCGGGCCGCATCGTCGGACTGGTCAGCGCCGGCATCGCCGTGGAGACCATCAGCGAACAGGTGCACGAACAGCTGACCGCGCTGCTGGCCGTGGCCGGCGGGGCGCTGCTGCTCGGCGGGGCCGGCACCTATCTGCTCAACGCCCGGCTGCGCCGGCACACCCACGGCATGAACGCCGCCGAGCTGAGCCGGATGTACGACTACCACCAGGCGACCCTGCACGCGGTGCGCGAGGGGCTGCTGATGCTGGACGGGCAGCGCCGGGTGGCCCTGATCAACGACGGCGCACGGGAACTCCTCGGGCTGGCCGGGGACGGGCAGGGGGACGGCCGCCGGAGCCCGAACGGCCCGTGCGGGGACGGAACCGGAAGCCCGGACGGCCCGGGTGGGGCCGGGGGTTCCGGCGTCGCCGGGCGGGCCGGGGAGACGGGTGCGGGCGGTGCCGGGGTTGTCGGCCGGCCCGTCGAGGAGCTGGGGCTGCCCGCCGAACTGACCGCCGCGCTACTGTCGCCCGGGCCCCGGGTGGACGAGGTGCATCTGACCGCCGAGCGGGTCGTCGTCGTCAACACCTCGCCGGTGGACGGCGGCGAGCAGCGCGGCACCGTCGTCACCCTCCGCGACCACACCGAACTCCAGGCGCTCGCGGGCGAGTTGGACTCGGTACGCGGTTTCACCGAGGCGCTGAGGTCACAGGCGCACGAGGCGGCCAACCGGCTGCACACCGTCGTCTCCCTCATCGAACTCGGCCGCACCCGGGAGGCGGTCGACTTCGCCACGGAGGAACTGGAACTGGCGCAGGCGCTCACCGACCAGGTGGTGACCGCCGTCGGCGAACCCGTGCTCGCCGCGCTGCTGCTGGGCAAGGCCGCCCAGGCCAGCGAGCGGGGCATAGAGCTGACCCTCTCGCCCGACTCGCAGCTCGCCGACGACCCGGCGCTGCCCGCCCGTGACCTGGTGACGATCCTCGGCAACCTCGTCGACAACGCCGTCGAAGCCCTCACCGGGCGCCCCGCACCGCCCCGCCCGGACGACGACGGCACCGGCCGGGAAGGCACCCGCCACGCACCCCCCGGACCGCCGCGGATCACCGTCACCGTGCGGGCCGAACCGGCAGGCGGCCTGCTGCTGCGCGTGGCGGACAACGGGCCGGGACTGCCGGCGGACGCCCACGAAGCCGTCTTCACCCGGGGCTGGACGACGAAGGGAACCGGCGGAATCGGGCTCGCACTGGTCCGGCAGGCCGTGCGGCGCGGCGGCGGCACCATACGGGCCGACGAACGGCCGGGCGGAGGCGCCCGGTTCACCGTCCGGCTGCCGCCGCAGTCACCGGCGGTGCCGGAGGGCGGGGAGGCGCCGGCACGATGACCCTGCGTGTACTGATCGTCGAGGACGATCCCGTGGCCGCCGACGCACACGCCCTGTACGTCACCCGCGTCCCCGGCTTCACGGTGGCGGCCGTCGCCCACTCCCGGGCCGAAGCGCTGCGCACGCTGGACGAGCACGGCCCCGTCGATCTGATCCTGCTCGATCTGTATCTGCCGGACGGGCACGGGCTGGCGCTCCTGCGCTCCCTGCGGGCCGCGGGACACTCGGCCGACGTGTTCGCGGTGACCTCCGCACGCGATCTCGAAGTGATCCGCGAAGGGGTCTCGCTGGGCGTGGTCCAGCACGTGCTCAAGCCGTTCACCTTCCGCTCGCTCAGCGACCGGCTCCGGCAGTACGCCGACTTCCGCGCCACCACCCGCGCACGCGGCCAGGCGGCCAGCCAGGACGAAGTGGACAAAGCGCTGTCCGTGCTCCGGGCCGCGCCGCCCTCGTCCGCACTGCCCAAGGGCCTGAGCGCCGGCACCCTCAGCACCGTCACGGCACGGCTGCGCGCCGCCGCCGACGACGGGCTGACGGCGAGCGAAGCCGCGGCGGACATCGGCATCAACCGGATCACCGCACGCCGGTACCTCGAACACCTCGTGACGAGCGGACACGCCGACCGCCGGCACCGGTACGGGCAGGTCGGCCGGCCCGAACACCACTACGTGTGGCGGCGGGACGGGGCGGTCGACTGACGTTTTCGGGCGGGGGCGGCTGTCGCCGTGCCGCTGGGACCGACCCAACCCACCACGCCCGCCCTATTGTCCAGACCAATGGGGATCGCTAGCGTGCGGCAGCAGCTCACCAACGGGCTTTCCGGAAGGGAGAGTTGGATGTCCCCCCACAGCACATCCAGCGACAGCACGCCCAGCACGTCCCCCACCCCGCGCGGTCGGCGCCGGAGCAGGAGCCGCTCCCGCCGCAGACTGACCGTCGCTCTCGGCACCCTGGCCGCCGGCGCGCTCACCGCCTCGGCGCTCGCCGTCAGCGCCCAGGCCGCGCCCGAACAGTCGCACGAGGCCAAGGCCGCGGCGCCCAGCGGGCTCAACGGCCCCTACCTCTACCTGGGTTGGGGCAACCCGCCGGACCCGGTCTCCTTCATGGAGGAGACCGGCACCAAGCAGCTCACCATGGCGTTCATCCTCTCCGACGGCGGCTGTTCCCCCGCCTGGGACGGGCAGCGCCCGCTCGCCGGCGGCCAGGACGAGCAGGCGATCAAGGCGATCCAGCAGGCGGGCGGGGACGTCACCCCGTCCATCGGCGGCTGGAGCGGCAACAAGCTCGGCGAGGCGTGCTCCAGCGCGGAGGACCTGGCCGGGGCCTACCAGAAGGTGATCGACGCCTACGGGCTGAAGTCCATCGACATCGACATCGAGGCGAGCGAGGTCGAGAACGCCGAGGTCCGTCAGCGGGTCATCGACGCGCTGAAGATCATCAAGGACTCCAACGAGGGCATCAAGGTCTATGTGACCTTCGGTACCACCCCGCAGGGTCCCAACGAGAACGGCAAGGACCTCATCACCAAGGGTGCCGAGGCGGGGCTGGACGTGGACGCCTGGACGATCATGCCGTTCGACTTCGGCGACGGCACGACCGACATGGTGGCGGCCACCAAGTCCGCCGTGGACGGCCTCAAGGACCAGGTCAAGGCCGCCTACGGGCTGAGCGACGAGGAGGCGTACCACAAGTCCGGCCTCTCCTCCATGAACGGCAAGACCGATCAGCAGGGCGAAGAGGTGTCCGCCGCGGGCTTCCAGGAGATCGTCGACGACGCGAAGGCCAAGGGCCTGTCCCGGGTGAGCTTCTGGGCCGTCAACCGGGACCGCTCCTGCGAGGGCGGCGGCAGCCCCGGCGACTCGTGCAGCGGCATCGACCAGCAGGAGTGGGAGTTCTCCAAGATCCTCGCCGGCTACGGGGGCTGACGCCTCCCGACGGACCGTCCCGCCCGGGCCGCAGGCTATCCACCGCCTGCCGCCCGGGCGGCGGCGCTTTCCTCCACGAGGCCCCGCACAGGAGAAAGCCCCACTATGACGCGCACGAGGGGCAACTTCGAACCGGTACA
>NZ_BJMM01000108.1 GCF_006539165.1 Streptomyces cacaoi
CGAGCAGACCGGTGACGGTGGTGGTCCCGTCGGCGAAGGCCACCTCGTGGCGGCCCCCGCCCAGTGCGCGCACGCCGGTGGCCCGGTGGCCCCAGCGGACGGTGCCGGCGGGCAGCGAGTCGAGCAGGAGCCGGCGCAGCTCGCCGCGCTGCACCTCGGGACTGGTGCCGGTGCCGTCGTCGGCCGCCTCGAACAGGACGGTTCCGTCCCGGTCGAGGAGCCGTATCGCCTGCCGGCCGGGCAGCACGAGGTCGTGGAAGGCGTCCGCCAGCCCCGCGGCCCGGAGTGCGGCCCGGCCGCTGTGTGCGTGGATGTCGAGCATGCCGCCCTGGGAGCGTGCGTCCGGCGAGGGTTCGGCCTCGTGGACGGTGGCCGGGATGCCGTGGAGGTGCAGGACGCGGGCCAGCACGAGGCCGCCGAGGCCGGCGCCGACGATCGTGACGGGAGTGGTCATGGGGGCTCCTTGGGATCGCACGTCCGCCGGGGCGGGGCCCCGGCGGCGTGCTCGGCGAGAGGCGCGGACGTCGTGGCAGGGGCGCCGCGAGGTCCGTCCTCCGGGAGCCGCCAACGTAACACTAACCGTTAGGGTTTTGGAGTTGTTGTTACTTCGTTGCTGTTAGCATCGGGGGATGACCGAGCCGCCCGGGCGCCGGGAGCGCAAGAAGGCCGCGACCCGCCAGAAGATCGCCGACGCCGCGCTGCGCCTGTTCCTGGAGCGCGGGTACGACGCGGTGGGCATCCGTGACGTGGCAGCCGAGGCCGATGTGGCCGTGACCACGCTCTTCTCCCACTTCGCTTCCAAGGAGGCACTGGTCTTCGAGCAGGACGCGGATTTCGAGCAGCGCCTCACCCGCGCGGTGGCCGAGCGGGCGCCGGACGAGCCGCTCATCCCGCTGCTCAAGCGGGAGATGCACGCGCTGGTACGGCACTGCTCGACGGAGGGCGCCGCGCCGGTCTATCGCATGATCGACGGCTCGCCCGCGCTGCGGCAGTACGAGGAGACGATGCGGCTGCGGCACGCCGAGGCCCTGGCCTCGGCCATCGCCGCCGACCTCGGCCAGGCGGCGGCCACGACGGCGTGCCGGGCGATCGCGCGGTTCGTGATCGATGTGCACGCGCTGGCCCGCGAGGCCAAGGACCCGCAGGCCGCGGTGGACGAGATCTTCGAAATGATCGAGGCCGCCTGGGAGGCCGTTCCCCCGCCCCCGCGCGGCTGAGCGGACGTCTCCTGGCGCTCCCCGGCTCAGCGGCCCAGGCTCGCGGCCTTGGTGGCGCGCCGGGCGAAGACGCGTTCCCGCCGCTCCTCCATCTGCTGGAGCGCGTCCTTGCGGTCCCGGCGGGAGAGGCGGTCGAGGTAGGTGTGGCCGATGAGGTGGTCGGACTCGTGCTGGAGGCACCGCGCGAAGTAGCCCGTCCCCTCGATGACGAGGGGATTGCCGTCCTTGTCGAAGCCACGGACGACGGCGCGGTCGGTGCGGGGGACCGACATGCGGGCGCCGGGCACGGACAGACAGCCCTCGGAGTCGTCGATGAGGCGCCGGCTGCCGGCGTCGGGCAGTTCCAGCGTGGGGTTGATGAGGTGTCCGACGTGCCGGATGCCGTCGTCGTCCGGGCAGTCGTAGACGAACAGCCGCAGATCGACGTCCACCTGGTTCGCGGCGAGACCGGCGCCGTCCGCCACGTGCATGGTGAGGAACATGTCGTCGATGAGGGCCGAGAGTTCGGGGGTGCCGAACTCGGTCACCTCCTGGCTCGGGCGGTCGAGGATCTCCTCGCCCACGACCGTGACCCGGCGCACCGACCCGCGCTCCGCCTCCGGCGGCAGCGGCGGGTAGGAGTCGACCGGGCTGCCCTGGACGCGGACGCGCCGGTCGACGGAACGGGAACGGGACCACCTCTGGCGAACGGACACCTGCGTCTCCCCCTCTTCCGCGGCCGTGCCGCGGGCCTCGCCGTGGCCCGGTGCCCCCACGGCAGGAATGCTTGCCAAGTTCTTGGCAAACTAGCAGACTTTGCAAAGTGACTGAAGACGACCTCAACTCCCCGCCGCCCGGCAGGACCCGCGGGCCCGACCGGACCCTGCGCGAACACGAGGTCCGCACCGCACTGCTGGAACTGCTCGCCGAGGTCGGCACCGTCACGGCGACGGAGGCCGCGGCCCGGCTGGGCTACAGCTCCGGCCTCTGCTCCTTCCATCTGCGCCAGCTCGCCCGCCACGGTCACATCGAGGAGGCCCCGCACCACGGGGGCCGCGCCCGGCCCTGGCGGATGAAGCAGCACACCTCCACCGCCGGCGCGGGCGAGCCGGAGCCGTTCGGCGACCTGGCCCGCGGGCTGGAGGACGAGAGCTGGCAGCGCTGGCTCGCCCAGCGGGACGAGGCGCCGGCCGCCTGGCGCCACGACGAGGCGTTCAGCGCCGTCTCCTATCTGACGCCCGAGGAGATGAGCCGGGTCGCCGAGGCGATCCGCCGGGCGCTCGCCCCGTACCAGGACCGTGAACAGCGGCCGCTGGCCCGGCCCGAGGACGCCCGCCCGGTGGCCCTCATCGCCCGGCTCTTCCCGCTGCTTCCCCACGCCACTGACGAGGAAGGAACCGGCGGCGCGGGCCGGGGCTGACGGACCGTCGCACCGCTGCCGCCCCCGGCGCGGTGCTCCCCGCGCCCACCCGTGACCCGCCGCTTTGCGCATTCCGCAAGGAAAGTTGTCGCTTCCGCTCGCGCGCCCCAGATTGGGACGGACCCGGGCTCCGTACCGGCCGGGCCCGACCGACGAGCGAGGCGAAGCCGATGGACACGAGCAGCGCACAGTCCTGGGACGCGATGTACGACAGCCGCGAGCAGGTCTTCAGCGGCGCCCCCAACCCGGTGCTCGTCGGTGAGGCGTCCGGCCTGCCACCCGGGCAGGCGCTCGACGTGGGATGCGGCGAGGGCGCCGACGCGCTCTGGCTGGCCCGGCGCGGCTGGCTCGTCACGGCCGTCGACGTCTCCCGGACGGCGCTGCGCCGGGCCGCGGCGGCGGGCGGTGCGCTCGCCGGCCGGGTGTGCTGGGCACAGGCCGATCTGCTCGCCGCGCCCCCGCCGGCCGGAGCGTTCGACCTGGTGTCCGTGCACTACTTCCCCCTCCCGGTGCGGCCCGGCCACGGTCCGCTGCGCGGCCTGCTGGACGCCGTCGCACCCGGCGGCACCCTGCTCTTCGCCACTCACGACCTCACCGGGCTCTCCCCCGATCCCGAGCGGGGGTTCGACCCCGGCGCCTACTACCAGGCGCACGACATCGCCGCGCTCCTCGACCCCGCCTGGGAGATCGTCGTCGACGAGACCCGGCCGCGGCCCGCTCCCGCTCCCGCGGGCACCCGCCACACCCACGACACCGTGCTGCGCGCCCGGCGTCCGGACTGACGCGCCCCGGCCCGGGTGCCGGGGTCTCACTCCCAGGTGGCGGTCTCCGGGTCGACGCCGTGGGCGCGGGCGTTCGCGTGCACGGCGTCGCGCAGCCAGACGGTCAGGCCCGGGGCGAGCGCGTCGAAGTAGTCGGTGTAGCCGGGGTCGTCGGCGAACATCCTGCCGAGGCAGGCGTGCATGGAGTGGGTGCAGTCGAAGTAGGTGCACAGCAGGGCGCGGTGGCGTTCGGCGAGGAGGTTCGCCTGCGGGGAGCCCGGCGCGAGACCGGCGCGGGCGGCGTCGGCGAGGTCGGCCTCCAGCGCCGCCGTTCTCGCCGCCACCTCCTTCCAGTCCTGCGCGGACAGCCCGGCGGCGCGCTCGGCGTACTGCGCCCACTGCGGACTGTCGCCCCAGCGGGCCTCGGCCTCGTCGACCAGGGCCGGCTCCCAGTCGTCGCCGAAGATCTCGACCTGCTCCTGCGGGGACAGCCGGATACCGGTGCGGGTGGCCTCCAGCATCCGGTCGACCGCGCCGACCATCTGCTGGAGCCGGTCGATGCGCTGCACCAACTCGTCCCGCTGCCGCCGCAGATGGTGGCGGGCGTCGGTGTCCGGCGCGTCCAGGACACGGGCGATCCGGGCCAGCGGCAGCCCCAGTTCGCGGTAGACGAGGACGCGGTGGATACGGGCGATGTCCTCGCCGGAGTACACCCGGTAGCCGGCCGCGGTGCGGGTGCCGGGCCGGACGAGGCCGATCGCGTCCCAGTGGTGCAGCGTCTTGACGCTGACGCCGACGAGGGCGGCAGCCCGGCCGACGGTCAGCCCGCCGTGCACCTCGGGCCCGCTCTCCGGCGCGGGGCCGGGCCCGGCGCCGGACGCGCTGTGCGGGCCGGTGCCGGGCGGGGGGTGCGGCTGCTGCCGTCGTGGGCTCCCGTGCGTCATCGTCACAGTGTCGCTCTCCGCGGGCTGCCGGTTCACCGCCGCGGGGACGGGCCGGGGGCGCTCCCCGCTGCCGACCCCGGGGCGGTCTCCGCGTCCGGCTCCGGGCCGTTCTCCGCGTCCGGCTCGGGTACGGCGATGCCCACCGCGCGCAGCTCTTCGGCCTGTGCGCTGTGCGGATCGATCGGGTGGGCGGCCGTCATCACGATCCGCGCGTTCTCCGGCGTGATCACCGTCAACTCGACCGAGTTCCACGGCATCTTCCGCGGCCCGCCGGTGCATCCCGGCGCCAGCTCCTCGCAGCGGGCCGCGATCTCCTCGATCTGGGCGGGCACACAGGAGAACGCGGTGGTCGCCGCGATCGGCCCGGCGTCCCGCGCACCGGGCACGAGGAGCACGTCCTGGAAGGCCCAGCGCCGCAGATGGGTCACCTGCCCGGGGAGGGTGAACAGGTCGATGAAGCCGAGGCCGCGGGTCCAGAAGGCGGTCGAGGCGGCGAGATCCGGGGTGGGCAGGGAGAGATACGTCGGCATCCCGTAGAAGCCGCGGTGGATCTCGGGCGGGGCAGCGTCGAGCGCGGGCACGGGGACAGGGCTGGTGTACGTGGTGTCCATGCCCCGAGCGTCGGGGCTCCTGTCGCGTCAGGGTCAAGTCCGTCCGGCCGGTCCGCACCGCGGGGGACGGCTCCCTCGTATGAGCGCTCGGTGTGGCGCCGAGCCCGCGCCCCGGCCGGCGTGAACGACGCGAAGGCCCGAAGGCACCGCGATCGGCAGCCGCGACCACGGGACCCCTGCTCCTCCCTCGCCTCTCGCACAGCGGTCACGCGGCGGTGCGGCCCTGCGTGGTGGTGCGGCGCAGCGGTGCCTCACGGCCGTCACCCACTCCCCACCGGAAGGAGCGCCCGCCATGCAGGCCCGACCCACCTCTGCCCCCACCTCGTCTCCGCCGGGGAGAGCGATCCGCCGGTCGCGTCCGGCCCGGCTCGGCCTCGGGCTCCTGGGCGGGCTCACCCTGCTGACGGGGCTGCTCGCCCCCGCGGCCAGCGCGGCCCAGCCCACCCCGACGCCCCTGGTGCAGGAGGACTTCACCGGGGCGACCGCACCCGACTTCACCGGGTACGGCTCCGCCTGTCTGACGGGGGCACCGGCCGACAGCGGGGGGCCGACCACCGGGGCGCACCCGCTGGGCGGCTGCCCGCCGCCGTCCGAGGCCGGCGGCCCGGTCCCGCCGCCCGGAGCGGACGGGCACGGCTACCTCCAGCTCACCGACTCGAAGACGAACCAGAGCGGCGCGGCCCTGTACAACAGCCCCGTGTCGTCCCAGGACGGGCTCGTGGTCAGCTTCGAGCAGTGGCAGTACGGGTCCGTCGGCGTCTGGGACGGGGAGAAGCGGCCCGCCGACGGGATCTCGTTCTTCCTCGTCGACGGCGACGCCACGCTGGACGCGCCGGGCGCCTTCGGCGGCAGCCTCGGCTACGCCCAGAAGAACTCCGCCGACGCGGGCAGGGTGCCCGGCGTCGAGAAGGGATACCTCGGCGTCGGACTCGACGTGCTCGGCAACTTCTTCAACGACGGCGAGGGGCGCGGCACCGGCTGCCCCGACGACCAGAAGTCCCCGGCAGGCACCGCGTTCCCCACCATCTCCAGCACGGGCCCCAACATGGTCACCCTCCGCGGCCCCGGCGACGGCCTCGACGGCTACTGCTTCCTGGGCGCCACCTACAACGGGGCGCACTCCGACGACCAGGGCTGGGAATCCAGCCTTCCCGGCCGGCTCCAGGGGCCGACCACGGAGGTCTCCGACGACCCGGTACAGGCCGAGCGGGACCTGGAGCCGTCCAAGCGGACGGTGACCGTGGAGATCAGCCCCGCGCCCGACCCGGTGGTGACCGTCTGGATCGACTTCCACGACGGCAAGGGTCCCCAGAAGGTCCTCAGCCGGCCGGCGCCGGGGCCCGTCCCCAGCACCTACAGGTTCGGCTTCGCCGGCTCCACCGGCGTCTGGACCGACGTCCACCTCATCCGCAACGTCGTCGTGGGCAAGCCCGCCCCGGCGCTGAGCCTCACCAAGTCGGTGCCCGACGATCTGCCCCGGCCGCTGAAGGTGGGCGACACCGTGCCGTACAGCTACACGGTGACCAACACGGGCAACACGCCCCTCACCGACGTGACCGTCACCGACGACCGGCTCGGCTCCGTCTCCTGCCCGGAGGCGACACTGGCGCCGGGGGAGCAGGGTCATCTGCACGGCGAGCGCGACCGTCACCGCCGAGGACGCCGAGCGGGGACGGCTGGACAACACCGCCACCGCCACGGCCGTGCACGACGGCCGGGAGGTCGGCCCCGAGGAGGACCGGCTCTCGCTGCCGGTGAGCGGAGAGGGCGGCAGCGTCACCGTCCACAAGGTCGACGGTCACAACGGGAAGCCGCTGCCCGGCGCGGTGTTCCAGCTGTGGCGCGAGAGCAACGGCGTCCCCGGACTCCAGACCCGCGGCAGTGACCCCGACACCGAGGTGGACAGCGGATGCTCCACCGACGACAAGGGCACGTGCAGCTTCGCCGGGCTCGCACGCGGCACCTACTACCTGCTGGAGACGGACACCCCCGAGGGCTACCAGCGCCCCGGGAACCCCGTCACCGGCCCCTTCACGCTCACCGAGGACGAACACCTCACGAAGAAGATCAGCAACCCGCGCGGTGAGCCGTGCAAGGGGAAGGGCGGTAAGGGCGGCAAGGGCTGCACGTAGCGAGCAGCCAGCGGCAGTCCGTGCCGGAAAGTGGCGGGCGGGGAGCGCGGAGAGGTCTGTCCGCGCTCCCCG
>NZ_BJMM01000109.1 GCF_006539165.1 Streptomyces cacaoi
ATGCTCTCCACCCGGGACGCCTCCCAGTTCGACATCGCGCTCACCTTCCACGAGCGCGGCGACGGCAGCCTCCTGGCCGGCATCGAGTACGACACCGACCTGTTCGACGCCGAGACCATCGAGCAGTTCGCCGGCCACTGGCTCGCCCTCGCCGAAGAGGTCTCCACCCGGCCCGGCCGGCGCCTCGTCGACGCCCGGCTGCTCCCGGCCGACGCACCGCGCGAACTGCTCGGCGAATGGAACGACATGGCCGGCGAGGACGACGGCGGCAGCGCCCGCCCCGTCCCCGAACTCTTCGACGAGCGGGTGGCCGACAGCCCGCACGCCCTCGCCGTCGTCTCCGACCAGCAGTCGCTCACCTACCGGGAACTCGACGAGCGCACCAACCAGCTCGCCCGGCACCTCGTCGGGCTCGGCATCACCCCCGAATCCCGCGTCGGGCTCGTACTGCCCCGCAGCGTCGACCTCGTCGTCGCCGTCCTCGCCGTGCTCAAGGCCGGCGGCGTCTACGTGCCCGTCGACCCGTCCTACCCGCTCGACCGGATCGAGTACGTCCTCGGCGACTGCCACGCCGACGCCGTCCTCACCTGGAGCGGCCTCGCCCGCGAACTCCCCCTCGACGCGGGCGTGCCCGTGCTCGCACTCGACGACGAGGACACCCGGGACGCGCTCGCGGAACACCCCACCGGCCGGCTCGACGTGCCCGTCACCGCCGACAACGGCGCCTACGTCATCTACACCTCCGGCTCCACCGGCCGCCCCAAGGGCGTCGTCGTCACCCACGCCGGCGTCGCCGGGCTCTCCAGCACCCAGCGGGAACGCCTCGGCGTCGACCGCACCAGCCGCGTGCTCCAGTTCGCCTCACCCGGCTTCGACGCCGCCTGGTGGGAACTGTGCATGGCGCTGCTGTCCGGCGCCGCCCTCGTCGTCGACGAGGACGACCGGCCCCCGCACGCCGGACCCGCCGACGACGGCGGCGGACAGGGCGGCGACCGCGGCGCCCGGCTGGGCGACGTCATCGCCCTCAAGGGGGTGACCCATGTGACGCTCCCCCCGGCCCTGGTGGCCACCCTCGACGACGACGCCGTGCCCCCCGAGGTGACGATGGTCGTCGCGGGTGAGGCCTGCGCCCCCGAAGTCGTCGACCGCTGGGCACGCGGCCGCCGCTTCGTCAACGCCTACGGCCCCACCGAGACCACCGTCTGCGCCACCACCAGCGCCCCGCTCGAACCGGGCTCCGGCACCCCGCCCATCGGCACCGCCGTCGACCGCACCCGCGTCCACGTCCTCGACGCCGCGCTGCGCCCCGTACCGCCCGGCGTCCCCGGCGAGCTGTACGTGGCCGGACTCAGCCTGGCCCGCGGCTACCTCGGCAGGCCCGCGCTGACCGCCAGCCGGTTCGTCGCCGACCCGCACACGCCCGGCACCCGCCTCTACCGCACCGGCGACGTCGTGCGCCGGCGCCGCGACGGCCAGCTGGAGTTCGTCGGCCGCGCCGACGACCAGGTCAAGATCCGCGGCTTCCGCATCGAACCCGGCGAGATCGAGACCGTCCTCGCCGCACACGACGGCGTCGCCCAGGCCTGCGTCACCGTGCACCGCGACCCCGCCGGCACCCGCCGCCTCGTCGCCTACACCGTGCCGGCCGACGGCGACCTCGACACCGCCGCCGTCCTCGCACACGCCCGCGCCGCCCTGCCGGACTACATGGTGCCCTCGGCACTCGTCCCGCTCCCCGAACTGCCGCTGAACACCAACGGCAAGATCGACCGCACGGCGCTGCCCGCACCCGAGTTCGGCACCGGCAGCGCCCACGTCGCCCCGCGCAACGCCACCGAGGCGACGCTCGCCGAGATCTGGGCCGCCGTCCTCGGGCTCGAACGCGTCGGCGTGGACGACAACTTCTTCGACCTCGGCGGCGACTCCATCCTCAGCCTCCAGCTGGTCTCCCGGGCCCGCCGTGCCGGCCTCGACATCTCCTCCCGCGACGTCTTCACCCGGCAGACCGTCGCCGCGCTCGCCGAATCGCTCGACACCCGCGCCGCCGCGCCGGCCGCCCGCACCGCCCAGCAGGACACCGTCACCGGACAGGTGCCCGCCGGGCCCATCCAGGACTGGTTCTTCGCCACCCACACCACCGCGCCCGAGCACTTCAACATGGCGATGGCCCTCGAACTGCCTGCCGGCAGCGACCCCGAGGCGCTGCGCCGCGCCGTCGCCGCGCTGCTGCGCCAGCACGACGGCCTCCGCCTCACCGTCACCCGCACCGCCGACGCCGACGGCACCGGCAACGGCGCGGAACACACCCTGCACCTCGCCGACACGTTCGACACCGACCGGGTCGTCACCGTCCACGACCTCACGGCCGACGGCACCGACTGGCAGCAGCTGTGCGCCGACGCCCAGGCCGGATTCCGGTTCGACGGCGGACCGCTCCTGCACGTCCTCGTCGGCGAGGACGGCCCCGCGCGGCCCGTGCGGGTCCAGATCACCGCCCACCATCTGCTCGTCGACGGCGTCACCTGGCGCATCCTCCTGGAGGACCTCCAGCACGCCTACCGGCAGACCGCTGCGGGCGAACCCGTCGACCTCGGCCCCAAGACCAGCTCCGTGCGGGAGTGGGCCGAGCGCCTCGCCGCCCACGTCGCCGCCGGCGGCTTCGACGACCAACTGCCCTACTGGCGCTCCGTCACCGAAGCCGCCCGCACCGACCTCCCCCTCGACACCCCCGGCGGCGACAACACCGTCGCCTCCCTCGACGTCGTCACCCTCGCCCTCGGCCAGGACCGCACCGAGGCCCTGCTCCAGCAGGCCCCGGCCCGCTACCGCACCCGCATCAACGACGTCCTCCTCACCGCGCTCGCCCGCGCCCTGCGCCGCTGGACCGGACACGACCGCACCGCCGTCCACCTCGAAGGCCACGGCCGCGAGGAACTGTTCGACGACATCGACCTCACCAGGACCGCCGGCTGGTTCACCGCGCTCCACCCCGTCGCCCTGCACCTGCCCGAGGACGGCGGCTGGCCCGCCGCGGTCACATCCGTCAAGGAACAGCTGCGCGCGATACCCGACCGCGGGCTCGGCTACGGCGCACTCCGCCACCTCGCGCCCGCGGACAGCCCCGCGCGCGCCCTCGCCGACGCGCCCGACCCGGCCCTCACCTTCAACTACCTCGGCCGGCTCGACATGACGCCCGGCGGCGAGGACCCCTGGTACCTGTCCACCGCGCTCAACCCCGGCGGCGAGCACAGCACCCGCGAGAACCGCACCCACCTGCTCGACATCACCGCCGGCGTGCACGACGGCCGCCTCGTCTTCGCCTGGGCCTACTCGGCCGCGCTGCACCGCGAGGAGACCGTACGGCAGGTCGCGCAGGACGTCCTCGACGAACTGCACACCTTCCTCGACCACTGCGCCGAGCCCGGCGCCGGCGGCTGCTCACCCTCCGACTTCCCCCTCGCCACCCTCACCCAGGACGAGGTCGACCGGCTCGCCGGGGACGGCAGCACCGTCGAGGACATCTACCCCCTCACCCCGCTCCAGGCCGGGATGCTCTTCCACACCCTGGCCGAGCCCGACGGCGCCTACCTGGAACAGTTCTCCTGCGTCATCGACGGCGTCCACGACCCCGCGGCGCTCGCCCTCGCCTGGCAGCAGGTCACCGACCGCTCCGACGCGCTGCGCGTCCGCATCGCCTGGCAGGACGTCACCGACCCCGTGCAGATCGTGCAGCGGAAGGTGACCGTCCCCGTCACCGAACTCGACTGGAGCGCCCGCACCGAGGCCGAACAGGCACAGCTCCTGGCCGACCTCCTCGCACAGGACCGTGCACAGGGCATCGACCTGGACACCGCCCCGCTGCTGCGCGTCACCCTCGCCCGCCTCGGCGGCGGCAGCGTGCGCCTCGTGTGGACCTTCCACCACCTGCTGCTCGACGGCTGGAGCAGCGCCGGCCTGCTGTCCGACGTCGTCGCCGCCTACGCGGCCCTCACCTCCGACGGCGGCACCCCGCCCGCGGCCCGCGGCGCCTTCCGCGACTACGTGCGCTGGCTCGCCGCCCAGGACGCCGACGCCGGACGGGACTTCTGGCGGGAACGGCTGCGCGGCCGCACCGAACCGCTCGCCCTGCCCTACGACCGCACCCCCGAACCCGGCACCACGGGGCAGCGGCACACCCGCCTGCCCATCGAACTGTCCGACGCCCTCTCCACCCGGCTCACCGCGTTCGCACGCGGCCACCGGCTCACCGTCAACGCCCTCGTCCAGGGCGCCTGGGCGCTGCTGCTCTCGCACCACACCGGCGACCGCGACGTCGTCTTCGGCGCCACCGTCTCCGGACGCCCCGCCGACCTGCCCGGAGCCGAGAACATCCTCGGGCTGTTCATCAACACCGTGCCCGTCCGCGTCCGGCTCGACCCCGGCGAACGGATCGCCCCCTGGCTGCGGCAGATCCAGGCCGCCCAGGCCGAGGCCCAGAGCTACGAGCACATCGCGCTCAGCGACATCCCGCACGAACTGCCCCCGGGCACCCCGCTGTTCGACAGCATCGTCATCTTCGAGAACTACCCCGTCGACGACGACGCCGTCGCCCGCCACGGGCTGCACCTGCACAGCGTCGAAGCACGCGAAGCCACCAACTACGCCCTCACCCTCGCCGCCTACACCGGCGCACACACCGGCTTCGACCTCAGCTACGACACCCGCTCCTTCCACGCCGCCACCGCCCGCCGCCTCGCCGACCACTTCGTCACCCTGCTCGACCTGCTCACCCGGGACCCCGAACGCACCCTGGACGAGCTGCCCACCGTCGACGAGAAGACCCGGGCCGCGCTGCACCGCTGGAACGACACCGCACGCCCCGAACTGCTCACCACACCCGTCACCGAGCTGTTCGCCCGGCAGGCCCGCGAGACCCCGGACGCGGTCGCCGTCGAGAGCGCCACCGGCAGCCTCACCTACGCCGCGCTCGACGCCCGCGCCAACCGGCTCGCCCACCTGCTGCGCTCGCACGGCGTACACACCGAGGCCCGCGTCGCCGTATGCCTGGAGCGGTCCACCGAACTGATCGTCGCGCTCCTCGCCGTGCTCAAGGCGGGCGGCACCTACGTGCCCGTCGACCCGGGCTACCCGGCCGACCGCGTCGCCCACATGCTCCGCGACAGCGCACCCCGCGTCCTGCTCACCCACGACGGCACCCACCCGGCACCCGACGCCTCCGACACCGGCCGGGACGCCCCGCCGGACACCACCCTCCAGATCCGCGCCCCCTGGACCGCGCCGGACGACGCACCGGCCGCCGGCCCCACGGTGCTCGACGCCGGCGACCTCGACACCGCGTCGGCCACCCACCCGGACACCGCGCCCCGCATCGCCCTCACCATGGCCGACGCGGCCTACATGGTGTACACCTCCGGCTCCACCGGACGGCCCAAGGGCGTCACCGTGCCGCACTCCGGCATACCCGGCGTCGCCGCCGAACACATCGCCGCCCTCGGCCTCGACGGGCACAGCCGCGTCCTCCAGTTCGTCTCGCCGAGCTTCGACGTCTCCCTCGGCGACATCCTCATGACGCTCCTCTCCGGCGCGACCCTCGTCCTGCCGCCGGCCTCCCAGCCGCTCGGCGACGACCTCGCGCAGCTCCTGGCCACCGCCCGGATCACCCACGCCATGCTCCCGGCCGTCGTCCTCGGCACCCTGCCCGAGACCGAGCTGCCCGAGCTGCGTGCTCTCGCCGTCGGCGGCGACACCTGCCCCTCCGAGGTCATCGCCCGCTGGGCCGAGGGCCGGCGGCTGCTGAACGCCTACGGCCCCACCGAGGCCACCGTGTGCTCCACCCTCAGCACCGCCCTCACCCCCGACGACCCGCACGCCGGCGGCACCGTCGCCCCCATCGGCGCCCCCCTCGCCAACGAGCGCGTCCATGTGCTCGACACACGGCTGCGGCCCGTCCCCATCGGCGTCACCGGCGAGCTGTACATCGCCGGCAGCGGCCTCGCCCGCGGCTACCACGGCCAGTCCGGCCGCACGGCCGAACGCTTCGTCGCCGACCCCTTCAGCACCACCGGCGGGCGCCTCTACCGCACCGGCGACCTGGCACGCCGACGCGCCGACGGCCAACTGGAGTTCGCCGGCCGCGCCGACGGACAGGTCAAGGTACGCGGCCACCGCATCGAACTCGGCGAGGTCGAGGACGCCCTCACCCGGCACCCCCGCGTCGCCCAGGCCGCAGCGGCCGTCCACACCGACCAGCAGGGACTCAAGCAGCTCGTCGCCTACACCGTCCCCGCTGACCACGACACGGCCCCCGCCTCCGCGTCCCTGCGCGCCCACCTCAAGGACCTGCTGCCCGAACACATGGTCCCCGCGGCCTTCGTGCAGCTCGACGCCATTCCCCTGACCGCCAACGCCAAGGTCGACCGCAACGCGCTGCCCGCGCCGGAGTTCGACCGCGCCGCCCATGTGGCACCGCGCACCCCGCTGGAACGCGCCCTGTGCACCATCTGGGAAGAGGTGCTCCAGGCCGGACAGGTCGGCGTCGAGGACGACTTCTTCGCCCTCGGCGGCGACTCCATCCGCAGTGTCAAGGTCACCTCACGCCTGCGCTCCGCCACCGGCATCGACGCCTCCGTCCGCGCCCTCTTCGACCACCCGACGGTGGCCTCCCTCGCCGCCCACCTCGACACCGCACACGGCACGACCACCACCGCCGGCCCCCACACCCCGGCGCGGGCCGTCCCCCGCACACCCCGGGAGGACGGCACCCCCCTGCCCCTGTCCTTCGCGCAGGAACGCCTCTGGTTCCTGGAGGACTTCGCGCCCGGCAACATCGAATACAACCTCGGCGCCGCCCTGCGCCTGACCGGTGAGCTGGACACCGAGGCGCTGCGGACCGCGCTGAACGCCCTCGCAGACCGGCACGAGGCCCTGCGGACCGTGTTCGGTTCGCAGGACGGCCACGGGGTGCAGTATGTCCGCGCCCGCGGCGACATACCGGTCCGCGTGGCGGACCTGACGAACCTGCCGAAGCCCCAGCGGGCCACCGAGCGGGACCGTCTCCTCCGGGAGGAGGCGGTGCGT
>NZ_BJMM01000110.1 GCF_006539165.1 Streptomyces cacaoi
GACGACGACACAGCCGCCCCGTAGCAGCGGCGCCCACACCTCGTACGTCGCCGCATCGAACGCATGCGGAGAGTGGAACAGCACCCGCTCATGCGCAGGCGAGGCAAACCGCTCGTCGCGAGCCAGCGCCACCACATCCGCGTGCGTGACCGCCACACCCTTCGGCCGACCCGTCGACCCCGACGTGAACATCACATACGCCAACGACTCCGCCGCCACACGAGCAGGCAGTGCTCCCGCCGCCTCACTCGGCCGGGCATCGACGCGTACGACCGCCACGCCCGCGCCCTGCGCACGGTCCTCCAACCCGGAGTCCGCCACCACCAGACAGGCGCCGCTGTCCTCCAGCACATGGCGCAACCGTTCGTCGGGGAACGCGGCGTTCAACGGGACATACGCCGCACCCGCCTTGAGCACGGCGAGCATCGCCACCACCACGTCGGACGACCTGCCGAGCAGCAGCCCCACGCGGGACTCCGACCGCACGCCCCGGGCAACAAGCACTCCGGCCAGACGGCTGGACGCGGCGTCCAACTCTCCGTAGCTGAGCGTTCGTTCGCCGCACACCACCGCCGGAGCCGACGGACGGGCAGCGGCCTGTTCGGCGAACACGTCCACCAGGGAACGCCCCGCGGGCGCACCCACCACGCCCGACCACTCGGCGCCCAGCACCCGCTCCAGCTCCGCACCGGAGGTCAACGGCAGGGCGCCCAGGGGGCGTTGCGGGTGCGCGGTCAGGCTGTGGAGGGTGTGGGAGAGGTGGTCGGCGAGGCGGTGGGCCGTGGTGGTGGTGAACAGGTCGGGGTCGTAGGCGAGGGTCATGCTCAGGGCCTCGGTGCCGCCGGCGATGAGGGTGAGCGCGTAGTTGGTGGACTCGACGGCACGGACGTCCGTCAGGGAGATGCCGTGCCGGTCGGCGGCCGCACCGTCGACGGGATAGTTCTCGAAGACGACGAGGCTGTCGAACAGCGGGGCTCCGGCGGGGAGTTCGGTCTCGATGTCGGACAGCGCCACGTACTCGTGGGGGCGCGATGCGGCCTGTGCCGTGTGCAGGGCGCTCAGCCAGTCCGCCACGGTCGTGTCCCGGTCGATGCCGACCCGCACGGGCAGCGTGTTGATGAACAGGCCGAGGATGTCCTCCGCACCGGCGAGTTCGTCGGGGCGTCCGGAGACCGTGGCGCCGAACACGACGTCGCGGGTGCCGGACCAGGTGGCCAGCAGCAGCGACCAGGCGCCCTGCACCAGGGTGTTGACGGTGATGCGGTGGCGGCGGGCGAAGGCGACGGCGGCGGTCGCGGTCCCCTCGGGCAGGGTCACGGGCAGGCGCTCGGTGGAGCGACCGCGGTGCGCCCAATCGGACCGGTGGTCGTAGGGCAGGGCGGTCGGCTCGGTCCAGCCGGCGAGCCGGTCACGCCAGTAGGCGCGGCCCTCGGCGTGGTCGCGTCCTGCGAGCCAGCGCAGATAGTCGCCGAAGTCGCCACGCGGTGCCGGTTCGGGGACGGGCGCCGGGTGCGGCGTTCCCGGCCGGGCAGTGCAGGATCGGTCGGTGCCGGACCGGTCGGTTCCGGGGCGCGGCCCGGGCGCGTGCGCGGCGCAGTCGGTGAGGATGTCGGTGAGCAGGGCGGCGCTGCTCCAGCCGTCCAGCAGCACGTGGTGGAAGGTCCATACGAGTTGGACGCGCCCGGCGGGCAGCCGCGCCAGATGGACCCGCTGGAGCGGGGCCGTGGTCAGGTCGAGGCCGAGTTGCCGTTCGCTGCGCAGGAGTCGGGTCACGCGGGCTTCGCGTTCCTCTTCGGTGCAGTCGCTCCAGTCGTGGGTGACGACCGGTACCCGCACGTCGCGGTGCACGATCTGCACGGGGCGTGCGGTGTGTTCCCAGGACACCGCGACGCGCAGCGCGTCCGTCCGGTCGGAGGCGCGCTGCCAGGCGGCGGCGAGCGCCTCGGGGCCGGGCACGCCGTCGAGGACGCAGGCGAGCTGTTCGAGGTAGGCGGGCGCGCCGGCTCCCTCGCCGGAACCCGGGACAGCGCCGGAACGCGGGTCAGTGCCAGAACCCGGGACAGTGCCGGAACCCGGTTCCGCGCCGTGGCTCCGATCGCCGTCCGGGCCCCGATCGCCGTCCGGGCCCCGATCCACGTCCGGGCCCCGGTCCTGGCCGGGCTCAGGGACACGCTCGCGGGTCGGGGTGCCGTCGGCCGGAGTGCCGTCGGCCGCGGAACCGTCGGCCGGAGTGCCGTCGGCCGTGGAACCGTCGGTCGGGGCGCCGTCGGTCGGGGCGGTGGTGCTGCCCCCGTCGGTGAGGGCGTGGAAGAGCATGCCTTCCTGGAGGGGCGTGAGGGGGTAGATGTCCTCGACGTCCCGCCCGTCGCCCGCCAGCCGGTCCACCTCCTCCGGGCTCAGATCCACCAGCGGGAAGTCGGACGGTGTGCAGGCGCCGGAGTCGGGCTCGGCGCAGTGCGCGACGAACGACCGCAGCTCGTCCGCGAAGCGCCGGGCCAGTGTCTCCACGGTCTCCCGGTGGTGGACGCCCGTCCCGTACGTCCACGCGAAGGTGAGCCGGCCGTCCTGGACGGCGCCGGTGATGTCGAGCAGATGGGTGCGGCGTTCTGCTCCGCTGTGGTCCGCCCCGGCGACGGGGAGTTCCGCGCGGTAGAAGCCGCCGCTGCCGGCCCCGTCGGGCTGTGCGACCTCGAACCTGCCGTGGTAGTTGAAGCTGACGCACGGCTCGGGCCCCTCGCGCAGGGCCTCGGCGGCCGGTCCGGTCGCCAGATGGCGGAGCGCCCCGTAGCCGACGCCGCGGTGCGGGACGGCACGCAGCTGCTCCTTGACGGCGGTGACGTCGCCTCGCCACCCCGCGTCCTCCGGCGGCAGGCGCAGCGCAACCGGGTAGAGGGAGGTGAACCAGCCGACGGTGCGGGTGAGGTCGACGTCGTCGAAGAGGTCCTCGCGGCCGTGGCCCTCCAGGTGGAGCGCGACGCTGTCGCGGCCCGTCCAGGTGCGCAGGGCGCGGGCGAGCGCCGTCAGCAGGACGTCGTCCGTGCGGGTGCGGTAGACGGTGGAGACACGGTGCAGCAGCGCCTCGGTGTAGTCCGCTCCCAACTCCACGGTGACGGTGTCCTGTTGGGCGACGGTTCCGGCGTCGGGCAGGCCCTTGGAGAGATTCGCGGGAAGGCTCGCGGGACGGTTCGCGGGGAGGTCCACGGGAAGGGCCGTGTCGACGCCGTCCAGGGCGGCGAGCCAGTGGTCCGCCTCGTCGTCGAAGCCGCCGGCCGAGGCGTGTGCGGTGAGCCGGTCGGCCCACTGCCGCACCGAGGTGGTCTTCGGCCCGAGGTCGACGGCGCGGCCCTCCGCCGCCTGTGCGTAGGCGGTGGCGAGGTCGTCCAGCAGGATCCGCCACGAGACCCCGTCGACGACCAGGTGGTGCGCGGTCAGCAGAATGCGCGGGCCGCTGCCGTCCGCGGCCAGGCCGAGCACGACGCGCAGCAGCGGTCCCCTGTCGAGCCGGAAGGCGGACTGCACTCCGGCGGTGACGGCACGCCACGCCGCATCCAGCGGGTCGTCGACGGCGGTGGCATCGGGTGCCGGGGCTGCGTCCGGCGTCGCCGTCTGCGGGGAGGGGGCGAGTTCATGGACGGTGAGGACCTCGTCCACGTCCGCGTGGGGCCTGATGTGCGCGGCGCCGTCGTCGGTGAACACGGTGCGCAGCGCGTCGTGTTGGGCGAGCACCGCTTCCAGGGCCGCGCGCAGCGCCGTCGGGTCGAGCCCTTCGGCGAGGCGGAAGGACATCGACATGGTGAAGTGGTGCGCAGCCACCGGATGGTTGTCGAAGAACCATGCGCGGATCGGTGTGGGGGCGACGGGCCCGTGCACGGCGCCCTGTTCGGCGAGGGTCCGTGACCGGCCCGCGGCGCCCTCCGGGTCCGGCTGCCCGGCGACGGACGCCAGCTCGGCGACGGTCTGGCGCAGGAAGACATCGCGGGACGACAGGGCGAGTCCGGCCCTGCGGGCACGGGAGACGACCTGGATGCTGAGGATGGAGTCCCCGCCGAGGTCGAAGAAGTTGTCCCGCACACCGACCCGTTCGGCGCCCAGCACCTCGGCCCAGATCGCCGCGAGGACGCGTTCCGTCCCGGTGCGGGGCGGCACATGGTGTGCGGCGGCGCCGTCCCGGCCGCCGGGGTCGGGCAGCGCGGCCTTGTCGACCTTGCCGTTGGCGTTCAGCGGGATCGCGTCCAGCGTCACGAAGGCGGACGGGACCAAGTGGTCCGGCAGCAGCGCCGCCGCGTGCTCCCGCAGCGCGCCCGCGTCCGGCACCCCGGCACCGTTGGCCGACGCCTCCGCGCCCCTCGCGCCCACGCCTGCGTCCGCACCCGCGCCCGCGCCCACACCTGGGCCTGCGCCTCCGCCTGCGCCCGGGTCCACGCCTGCGGCTGCGGCTGCGGCTGCGCCCGCAACCGCGTCCGCGCCCGCGTCCGCACCCGTGCCCGTGCCCGTGCCCGTGCCCGTGCCTCCAGCAGTCTCCGCCGAGCCCTCCGCCGCCGAGCCCTCCGCCGGGACGACGTACGCGACCAGCCGGGTCGTTCCCCGGCTGTCCGCGCGGGCCACCACGACCGCCTGGCCGACCGTGCCGTGCGCGGCCAGCACGGCCTCGATCTCCCGCGGCTCGACGCGGAACCCGCGCACCTTCACCTGGTCGTCACCGCGGCCGACGAACTCCAGCTGCCCGTCGGCGCGCCGGCGCACCAGGTCGCCCGTGCGGTACAGACGGCCGCCGGCGCCGAACGGGTCGGCGACGAAGGAACCGGCGGTGAGGCCGGGGCGGTTGAGGTAGCCGCGCGCCAGCCCGCTTCCCGCGACGTACAGCTCGCCCGCCACGCCGGTGGGGACGGGACGCAGCCGGTCGTCGAGGACGTACGTCCGGGTGTTCGCGACGGGCGTGCCGATGGGCGGTACGCCGGTGCCGGGCGCGAGCGGGCCGCTGGTGGTCGCGCACACCGTGGTCTCGGTGGGCCCGTACGCGTTGATCAGCCGGCGGCCCGGTGCGCAGCGGTCCACCAGCTCGGGCGGGCACGCCTCGCCCGCCACCGTCAGCACGCCGGGCAGCTCCCGTTCGTCGAGCGCGGCCACCAGTGCGGGCGGCAACGTGGCGTGTGTGACCCCGTGTTCCGCGACGATCCGGCCGATCCGCTCACCCCGGTCGCTGCCGCCCCTGCCGGGCCGCCGACCGCCCCCGCCGTCCCCGCCGCCCTCGGCGTCCTCGCTGCCCTCGGCGTCCTCGCTGTCGATGACGAGGGCCGCTCCCGACAGCAGGGCCATGCACAGCTCCCACCAGGACGCGTCGAACCCCGGCGAGGCGAACATCAGGACGCGGGAGCCGGGCCCCACGCCGAGCCGTCCGGCCTGGGAAGCGGCCAGGCTCGCCACTCCGGCGTGGGTGACGAGCACGCCCTTGGGCCGGCCCGTCGAACCCGAGGTGTGGATGACATAGGCCCCCGCGTCGAGCGGCACCGGCACGGCGGGGTCGTCCGGCTCCTGCGCGTCGACGGCACGCACGGTCTCCGGGTCGTCGAGCCGTACGGTCCGCACCCCGGCCCCGGCCCGGGCCCTGCCCCCGGCCTCGTCCGCGGGAGCCACCGACGGCTGCCCGGCCAGGGTCACGACCACGGTGGCGGCGCTGTCGGACAGCTGATAGGCGATGCGTTCCGCGGGATACGAGGGGTCGACGGGCACATAGGTGGCGCCCGCCTTCAGCACGGCGAGGACCGCGCAGACCAGATCGACGGACCGGGGCAGCAGCAGCGCCACCCGCGCCCCGGCACCGACCCCGGCCTCCGCACGCAGATACCGGGCCAGCCGGTTCGCCCGCGCGTCGATCTGCGCGTAGGTCAGCGTCCGCGTGCCCTGGACGACGGCCGTCGCGGCGGGGTCGGCGGCGACGACCCGTGCGAACAGCTCCGGCACGGCCAGCGCGGGCACCTCGACGGCCGTGGCGGCGGCCTGGTCCGCCAGCTGCTTCCGCTCGGCCGGGGTGAGCAGACCGGCCGTGTGCAGCGGCCGGTCCGGCGCCGCGGTCAACTCCTCGGCCAGCACGAGCCAGTGGTCGGCGAACCGCGCGATCGTCGCGGCGTCGAACAGCTCGGTGCTGTACTCGACACCCACGTGCAGGCCGTCCTCGTCCTCGCGGAAGCCCACGGTGAGGTCGAACTGTGCGGTCTCGCGCGGCACCTCCACCGGTGCGCAGGCGAGCCCGGGCAGCGCGAAAGAGGCGTCCGGGGTGTTCTGCAAGCTCACCATCGCCTGCACCAGCGGCGTCCGGCTGGTGTCCCTGACGGGGTCCAGCTCGTCGATGAGCCTGCTGAACGGCACGTCCTGGTGCGCGAAGGCGTCCAGAACCGTGGCGCGCACCTCGGCCAGGTGCTCCTCGAACGTCCGGGAGTCGTCGACACGGGACCGCAGCACGAGCGTGTTGACGAAGAAGCCGACCAGCCCCTCCAGCTCCGCCCGGTCCCGCCCGGAGACGGCCGTGCCCACGGCGACATCGCGGGTGTTCGCGTAGCGCGCGAGCAGCAGCTGGGTGACGGCCGTGAGCACCATGAACAGGCTCACGCCGGTCCGCTCGCCCACCTCGTGCAATCGGGCCGAGAGGTGCGCGGACACCTCGAAGGTGTGCAGCGCGCCCGCACTCGTCCGCACGGCGGGACGCGGCCGGTCCGTCGGCAACTCCAACGGCTCCAGGCCGTCCAACCGCCCACGCCAGTAGTCCAGTTGGCCGTCCAGGGCATCACCCGAGAGCCGCTCACGCTGCCAGACCGCGTAGTCCCCGTACTGCACGGGAAGTTCCGGCAGCTCCGCCGGACGCCCCTGCACCGCAGCCGCGTACAGCTCACTCAGCTCCCGCGTGATCACACCCATCGACCACCCGTCGGTCACGATGTGATGCAGG
>NZ_BJMM01000111.1 GCF_006539165.1 Streptomyces cacaoi
GCCGTACGGCTCGAACTCCCGGAATTCCTCGGCCACTTGAGCGAGTGCGGCGCGTGCCGTGCGGCGGGGCGGTGCGGTGTCTCCGCTGGGGTCCATGCCTCCAGGCTGCGGCAGTGCGGCCGCCGTGTCACCGGTCCCTGGGCCGGGCGGGGCACCGGCTCACGGCCCGCCGTGCGCCGCCGGTGCACGGTCGGACCGCGGCCGGTTCACGGTTCGCCCTCGTCGACGGGGTGGACGACGACGGGCGGCTTCGGGGTGCCCACGGGCACCGGGCACGACCAGGCGCGGGCCGCGATCTCGACGGCGCGTTCCCGCCCGGCGCACTCCACGAGCCAGAAGCCACACGGGACGCGCTCCTCGACGCCGTACGGGCCGTCGGAGACGACGGGGGTGCCGTGCGGGTCGGCGCTCACCAGACGGGCCTGCGCGGGTTCGGCGAGCCCCTGGGCCTCGATCAGTTCGCCGGAGGCCACGAGGTCCTCGTTGAGCGCGCCCATGTGGGCGTACATGGTGTCCAGGTCCTGGCGGGACCACGCGCGTGCGGTGTCCCGGCCGCTCATGGCGTCGTAGTCGGCCTGGTCGGCCGTGAGCATCACAAGGAACTTCATGGTCCACTCTCCCGGCTCCGCCACCGGCCGACCGGCGCGGACAGGTCCGCGAGCCGGACGGGCAGGCGCCCGCCGGCCGTTCCCGCCCGCGCCCTTGCGGCCGCGCTCCCGGGGGCCGGAGCCTTCCGGCGCGTCCCCGCAGGGCCGAGCGACCGGCACAACGGGCCGACCGCACGGGCCGACCGCACGGACCGGAAGCGCAGACCGGCCGCAACGGGCCCCGGGTCAGGACTCCCAACGTCGCACAGGTCCGCGCCGCCCGCTTCCCGGCCGCCGCCCGGCCCCTCCCCGGCACGGCCGACGGGACCGGCTCACCGGGCCTCACCGGGGCTCACTGCACGACGCGGCCCCGCAGTACCACGTGCCGGGGAGCGACGAGGACGCGGACGTCGGCGCGCGGATCGCTCTCGTAGACGACGAGGTCGGCGGAGGCGCCCTCGGCCAGCCCGGGGCGGCCGAGCCAGTCGCGCGCCGCCCAGGTGGTGGCCGCGAGCGCGTCCACGGCCGGTATGCCCGCCTTGACCAGCTCGGCGACCTCCTGCCCGACGAGCCCGTGCGGCAGCGAGCCCCCGGCGTCCGTGCCGGTGAACACCCGGATCCCGGCGTCCCAGGCGGCGCGCACGGTGTCGTAGCGACGCGCGTGCAGCGCGCGCATGTGCGCCGCCCAGTGCGGGAACTTCTTCTCGCCGCCCGCGGCCAGCTTCGGGAAGGTGGCGATGTTGACGAGGGTCGGCACGATGGCGACGTCGCGCTCGGCGAACAGCGGGATGGTGTCCTCGGTCAGTCCGGTGGCGTGCTCGATGCAGTCGATCCCGGCCTCGACGAGGTCGCGCAGCGAACTCTCCGCGAAGCAGTGCGCGGTGACCCGGGCCCCCTCCTGGTGCGCGGCGTCGATGGCCTCCTCGATCGCCCAGCGCGGCCAGCAGGGGGTGAGGTCGCCCTCGCCCCGGTCGATCCAGTCCCCGACGATCTTGACCCAGCCGTCGCCGCGCCGTGCCTCGCGCCGCATGTAGGCGGCCAGATCGCCCGGTTCGATCTCGTGCGCGTAGTTGCGGATGTAGCGCCGGGTGCGCGCGATGTGCCGGCCGGCGCGGATGATGCGGGGCAGATCGGCGCGGTCGTCGATCCACCGGGTGTCGGAGGGCGAGCCGGCGTCGCGCAGCAGCAGGGCCCCGTTCTCGCGGTCGGTGAGGGCCTGTTTCTCGCTGGTGGCGTCGTCGACCGGCCCGTGCTCGTCCAGCCCCACATGGCAGTGCGCGTCCACCAGGCCGGGCAGCACCCAGCCCTGGAGGGTGTGTGCCGTCAGGGCGGCGGGAGGCCGTTCGTAGGTGATCCGCCCGTCGACGACCCACAGTTCGTCGCGTACGTCCTCGGGCCCCGCCAGCACCCGCCCCTTGATGTGCAGCATCGCGCGCTCGCTCATGCCGGGCACTGTACGGGCGCTCTCGGGGCGGCCGACAGGCGGCGCCCGGCCGCCCGGACGTGCGCCTGGCACCTGGTGCCAGACCGGCGCGTCGCCCGTGTCCCGCCGGTGGCCCTGAGCGGTGGCCGGCGCACACCGGCGCAGGGCACGGCCGCGCACACCGGACGGAATGCGGCCCGAATCGCCGGGCATTCGACAGCCCGGCCGACGGGTCGCGTGCACATTGCGTGGCCGGCCGCCGGCGGCATATCACAGCGGCATCGGCGCGGGTTCGGCCGACTGCCCGGCGAAGTGACCAGGAAGAGCCGGCCGAAGGAACACCGGGGAAAATCGAGGAACACTTCCGCCGCATCGAATTGCAGATACTCCGAGTTATTCAACGCTGTCGGCCGTTGCTCGACACCCGCCTGGAGATACAATGAGGGCAGGTTTTCGAGTGCAGGTTCCCGTATTCTTCTGCCCGCTCTTCCGAGGCTCAAACGCAAAGATTTCGTTGCCGCGTCCAGGGTTCCCCGGAGGCAATCGAGCGCCCCCTCGGAGACGTTACAGGAGTGTGATGTACCACACGTGAGCGGCAGAATGCCCGGATAAATACGGGCAATTGAGGAGCTTTCTCCGGGTCGCTGCGCGCCCGTGCGCCCCCGCGCGATAACACAGAACCGCACCATCGCGTAACCCCTCACGCCCGTGCGATTTCAGAATCTGCTAGGTAAATTGAATTCGCATGACCGCCGCACAAGCAGACCATGCACGTGCCCGTAGCGACTTCCTGGAAATGCCGGAGGGACTGAAGCTCGACACACCCCGGGTGGAGGACGGAGCCGCGATCTGGCGCATCGCCCGCGACTCCCGGACGCTGGATCTCAACTCCTCCTACAGCTACCTGCTGTGGTGCCGCGACTTCGCGGCCACCTCGGTCGTCGCCCGCGCCGGCGACGGAGAGCCGGTCGGATTCGTCACCGGATATCTGCGCCCCGAACGGCCACGCACCCTGGTCGTCTGGCAGGTGGCCGTCGACGAGACGGCGCGCGGACGCGGCCTGGCGGCGGCGATGCTGGACGGGCTGACACTCCGTGCCGCGGAGGAGTTCGGCATCGAGGGCATCGAGACCACGATCACCCCCGACAACGTGCCCTCCAACCGGCTGTTCACCTCCTACGCGCAGCGTCACTCGGCAGCGGTCGCCAAGGACGTGCTGTTCGACGCCGGGCTGTTCCCCGAGGACGGCCACGAGCCGGAGGTGCTGTACCGGATAGGCCCGCTCGGGTTTCCCGGCGCCGGCGCGCGCTGACGTACCCGCGGCAGGCCGGCGGACACGGCACCGCCGCCCGCCACACCCCCATCGGACTTCCACTCACGTACGTGACTCACTCCCCCAGGAGCAAGCTGTGACCATCACCCAGCCGGACCTCAGCGTCTTCGAGACCGTGGAGTCGGAGGTGCGCAGCTACTGCCGTGGCTGGCCCACGATCTTCGACCGCGCCCAGGGTGCCCACATGTACGACGAGGACGGGCACACCTACCTCGACTTCTTCGCCGGAGCGGGCACGCTCAACTACGGCCACAACAACCCCGTCCTGAAACGCGCTCTGATCGACTACCTGGAGCGGGACGGCGTCGTGCACGGCCTGGACATGAGCACCGGCGCCAAGCGCGCGTTCCTGGAGACGTTCCGGGACGTGATCCTCCAGCCGCGCGGCATGGACCACAAGGTGATGTTCCCGGGCCCGACCGGGACCAACGCCGTGGAGGCCGCGCTGAAGCTGGCCCGCAAGGTCAAGGGCCGCGAGTCGATCGTCTCGTTCACCAACGCCTTCCACGGCATGTCGCTCGGCTCCCTCGCGGTCACCGGCAACGCGTTCAAGCGCGCCGGCGCCGGCATCCCGCTGGTGCACGGCACCCCGATGCCGTTCGACGACTACCTCGACGGCGCCACCCCGGACTTCGTCTGGTTCGAGCGGCTGCTGGAGGACCAGGGCTCCGGGCTGAACAAGCCGGCCGCCGTCATCGTCGAGACGGTGCAGGGCGAGGGCGGCATCAACGTCGCGCGGGCCTCGTGGCTGCGGGCGCTGTCCGAGCTGTGCAAGCGGCACGACATGCTGCTGATCGTCGACGACATCCAGATGGGGTGCGGCCGCACGGGCGCCTTCTTCTCCTTCGAGGAGGCGGGCATCCAGCCGGACATCATCACCCTGTCGAAGTCCATCGGCGGCTACGGGATGCCGCTGGCGCTCACGCTGTTCCGGCCGGAGCTGGACGTGTGGGAGCCGGGCGAGCACAACGGCACCTTCCGCGGCAACAACCCGGCCTTCGTCACGGCCACCGCGGCCCTCCAGACCTACTGGGCCGACGGCCAGATGGAGAAGCAGACGCTCTCGCGCGGCGAGCAGGTCGAGTCCGTGCTGAAGGCCATCGCCGACGAACACCCCGGCGACGTGGCCGAGTTCCGGGGCCGCGGCCTGGTGTGGGGCCTGGAGTTCCACGACAAGAACCGCGCGGGCGCCGTCGCACGCCGCGCCTTCGAGCTGGGCCTGCTCATCGAGACGTCGGGCCCGCAGAGCGAGGTCGTCAAGCTGCTGCCCTCGCTCACCATCACCCCCGAGGAGCTGGACGAGGGCCTGCGGATCCTGGCCCGCGCGGTCCGCGAGACGGACTGACGCTCCCGCGACTCCGGCCCGCTCCGGCACCGCCGGGGCGGGCCACCCCGTGCGCCCGGCGACCGCCGGGCACCCGTACAGAGCAACAGAGCTCGCCGGATCCGCCGAGCTCACCGAGCACAGAAAGGCAGCCCCACCCCGTGATCGTTCGTTCCTTCAAGGACATCGAGAACACCGACCGCCACGTCAAGGCGGCCTCCGGCACCTGGGAGAGCAAGCGCATCGTGCTGGCGAAGGAGCGGGTCGGCTTCTCGCTGCACGAGACGATTCTCTACGCGGGTACAGAGACGACGATGTGGTACGCAAACCACATCGAGGCCGTACTCTGCGTAGAGGGCGAAGCGGAACTGACCGACGAAGAGACCGGCGAGAAGCACTGGATCGCTCCCGGCACGATGTACCTCCTCGACGGGCACGAGAAGCACACCATGCGCCCGAAGACCGACTTCCGCTGCGTGTGCGTCTTCAACCCGCCCGTCACGGGCCGGGAGGACCACGACGAGAACGGCGTGTACCCGCTGCTCACCGAGCCCGACGGGGACTGAGACCCGGTCCCCGGTCACGGCTGCGGACCGGCGGACACCGACAGGTGCCCGGTCCGTCTCCGGCTGTTTCGCCCACAGGAAGGGCCGTACGAGAGGAGAGGAAGGCACATTCATGACCACCGCACCCGAGCGCACCGCCGACCTGTACCCCACGCGTGGCACCACTGAGGTGGCGACCCCGCGGATGGATCCGGTGGTGTGGTCCGAACCGGGAGCCTCCGGGCCGATCGAGCCCGGAGACCTGGCGGACTACGAGCGGGACGGGTTCCTCGCGATCGACCAGCTCGTCACCCCCGACGAGGTGGACGTCTTCCGCGCGGAACTGGAACGGCTCACCTCGGATCCGGAGATCCGGGCCGACGAACGCTCCATCGTGGAGCCGAAGTCGAAGGAGATCCGGTCCGTGTTCGAGGTGCACAAGATCAGCGAGGTCTTCGCCCGGCTGGTGAGCGACCCCCGGATCGTCGGCAGGGCCCGGCAGATCCTCGGCTCCGACGTGTACGTCCACCAGTCCCGGATCAATGTGAAGCCCGGCTTCGGCGCCACGGGCTTCTACTGGCACTCCGACTTCGAGACCTGGCACGCCGAGGACGGTCTGCCCCGGATGCGTGCCGTGTCGGTCTCGATCGCACTGACGGAGAACCACGACACCAACGGCGGCTTGATGATCATGCCGGGGTCGCACCAGACCTTCCTCGGCTGTGCCGGCGAGACGCCGAAGGACAACTACAAGAAGTCGCTGCAGATGCAGGACGCGGGCACGCCCTCGGACGAGGCCCTGAGCAAGTTCGCCGACGCGCACGGCATCAAGCTGTTCACGGGCAAGCCGGGTTCGGCGACCTGGTTCGACTGCAACTGCATGCACGGAAGCGGTGACAACATCACTCCGTTCCCGCGGAGCAATGTCTTCATCGTCTTCAACAGCGTGGAGAACGAGGCCGTGGAGCCCTTCGCCGCGCCGGTCCGCCGCCCGGACTTCATCGGGGCCCGGGACTTCACCCCCGTGAGGTGACCCGGCCGGACCGCTGACGGGGCGGGAGCGCACGGCGTTCCCGCCCCGGGTCGTGCCGGGGCACGGCGCGGCCCCGCGCTCAGCCCCGCACGCCCTCCAGCACGTCGAGCGCCCGGTCCACCTGTGCCTCGGTGTTGTACAGGTGGAAGGACACCCGCAGATTGCCCTCCCGCTGGGAGACCCGGATGCCCGCCCCGGCCAGGGCCTCGGTCGCCCGGCCCAGTCCCGGGACGGCGACGATCGCCGACTCCCCCGGCACCGGCCGGTGGCCGAGCCGCTCGACGCCGGCCCGGAAGCGATCCGCGAGGCCCAGATCGTGGGCGCGCACGGCGTCCGCGCCCAGCTCCTCGACGAGCCCGAGGGATGCCGCGGCACCGAGGTACGGCAGGAACGAGACGCTCTCCTCGTAGCGGCGGGCGCCCGGCGCGAGCC
>NZ_BJMM01000112.1 GCF_006539165.1 Streptomyces cacaoi
CAGCGCGTCGCCCGGCACGGGCCCGCCGATCGGGGCGCCCTCGCCGGGGCGCAGGGGCCCGCTCATCGCGGCGTAGACGGTGCCCTCGGTCGGGCCGTAGGAGTTGACCAGCCGGCGGCCCGGCGCCCAGCGGTCCACCAGCTCCGCCGAGCACGCCTCCCCGCCGACGAAGACGGTGCGCACGCCCTCCAGCCCCTCGGGGGACAACCGGCCCAGCGCCGACGGTGTCTGGGTCAGCACCGTCACGTGCTCGCGGACGAGGAGTGCGTGGAAGTCCGCCGCCGAGTGGACCACGTCCTCCGGGACGACGACGAGCCGCCCGCCGTGCGCCAGCGCGCCCCACATCTCCCACACCGACACATCGAACGCGTACGAGTGGAACAGCGACCACACCTGCCCCGGCGACAGCTCGGCACCACGGTCCGACGTGGTGAACAGCGCCGACACATTGGCGTGCGACAGGGCGACTCCCTTGGGTGTGCCGGTCGTTCCCGAGGTGTAGATGAGGTACGCGATCCGGCGCGGGTCCGGCGCCGGCAGGCCCTCGGCAGCCCCCTCACCGGAAGCCGGGCCCGCAGCGCGCCGCGCGACCGACGCGTCCACCACGGCCGACGCGTCCGCCGGGCCTCCTGGGCCCCCTGGGCCTCCTGGGCCTCCCGCGCAGGCCACTTCGACCGTCTCGACGCCGCGTCCCCGGACACGCGCCGCCGACTCCGCCGTCGTCACCACCGCCGCGGGCTCCGCGTCCGCCAGGACGAACGCCACCCGCTCGTCGGGCGTGTGCACATCGACCGGCACATAGGCGGCGCCCAGCTTCCACACCGCCAGCACGGCCAGGACCGTCCACTCCGAGCGGGGCAGCAGCAGCGCCACCACGTCACCGACGCCGACGCCCCGGCCTGCCAGCAGCCGGGCCAGCCGCGTCGACTCCTCGTCCACCTCCCGGTACGTCCACGACCGCCCCTCGCACACCAACGCCCTCTCGCCCGGCCGCGACCGCACCTGCGCGGCGAACAGCTCCGGAACCGTCACCGGGCGCACCGGCCGCTCCAGGGCCGACCGCTCCGGGGCCGACCGCTCCAGGGCCGACCGCTCCAGCACCTGCCGGTTGCCCAGCGCGTCCAGGCGGGCCCGTTCGCCCTCGTCGAGCAGGTCGATCGAGGCCAGGGGCCGGTCGGGCGCGTCGGCCAGGGCGGTCAGGATCTTCTCCAGCCAGGACACGATGCGTTCGGCCGTCGCCGTGTCGAACACATCGGTGCGGTACTCCAGCCGGACGCGGAGCTGCCGGCCCGGCCAGACCTGTAGGGCGAGCGGATAGTGCGTGAACTCGCGGCTGGAGGCGATCCGGACGCCCAGCTCGTCGGTGCCGAGCCGCCCGCCGGACGCCTCCAGCGGATAGTTCTCGTAGACGAGGATCGCGTCGAACAGCCGCTGGTGCCCGGCCGCCCGCTGGATGTCGGCCAGCGCGGGGAACTGGTGGTCCAGGCCGTCGTGGTGGGCGTCGCGCAGCCGGGCGACGAGTGCGGCCGCCGTGGTGGCGGCCGTCGTCGTGGCGCGGACCGGCAGCGTGTTGATGAACATGCCCACCGCCGACTCGCTGCCGTCCAGCTCCGCCGGGCGGCCGGAGACGGTGGTGCCGAAGACGATGTCCCGGCCGCCGGTCAGCGCACCGAGCAGCCGTGCCCAGGCCGCCTGGAGAACGATGTTGAGCGTGGTGTCCTGCGCGCGTGCCAGCCGTTCCAGCGCCCGGGTGGTGCCGGCCGGGAGGTCCGCCCTGAGCAGGGCCCGGGTGCCGGCGCCGGGCCGGTCGGCCGGGTCCACCAGGGTCGGGCCCTCCAGCCCCGCCAGCAGCCGGCGCCAGTGCCCGAGCGCGGCGTCCCGGTCCTGTGCGGCCAGCCACTCGGCGTACGCGCGGAACGCGGGCGCCGGGGGCAGGGGTTCACGGCGGTAGACGGCGAAGATCTCCCGGAGCAGGACCTGGATCGACCAGCCGTCCACCACGATGTGGTGCAGGGACAGGACGAGTTCGTGGCGCTCCGGCCCCGCGGCGACGAGCAGGGCGCGGAACGGCGTCGCGTCCTCCAGCCGCCCGCAGGCGAGCAGTTCGGCGTCGTACAGCTCGGGCCAGGCGCCTTCCCCGCCCCTCCTGCCGTCCCCTCCGTACCCGGGGTGCCCGCCGTCACCGGCGTCGACGACGCGCCACGGCACGGACGGATCCCTCGGCACGATCTGCACCGGGTCGGCGAGCCCGTCGAGGACGAAGCGGGCCGCCAGGTGCGGGTGGCGTCCGACGACCGTGTGCACGGCCTCCCGCAGCCGCGGCACGTCCAGCGGCCCGGTGATCTCCACACCCAGCTGCACGGTGTACAGCTCGGCGGGGTCGGTGCCCTCGGACCGGCGGTGGAACAGCAGCCCGGTCTGGAGCGGCGTCAGCGGGAGGATGTCGGCGGGTTCGCCCTCGCGCCGGAGCCGGGAGATCTGCTGCTGGGTGACGACGGCCGGCAGGACGTCGGACGGGGTGAGCCCGCCGCCGCCGTCCGCGACGTGCGCGGCGATCCGGGCCAGCACGTCCCGCCAGCGCGTGTGCAGTCCGGTGAGGTACGCGCGGTCGACGAGCTGCCCGGCCCAGGTCCAGGCCGTGTGCAGCTCGGGCTGTGCGCCGTCGTCGAGCAGGACGGTGGTCAGCTCCACGGTGTGCGCCAGCAGCATCGGCTGCGCGGTGAACCGCCGGACGCCGGGGGCCTCGTGCGGGCCGAGGATCCGCCAGTCGCCGTCCCGCTGCCCGGGCCGGGCGCCGGGGTGCTCGTCCGGGCGCCGGACGGCCCTGCGCCCGAGATGGTTGAAGCCGACCGCGGGGTCCTCGCCGGTCAACTCGCCCGCTCCGGAGAGGTACTTGAGCAGCCCGTAGGTGAGGCCGTCCGGGGCGCCGCGCAGCTGTTCCTTGGCGTCCTTGACCCATGCGCCGAGGGCCGCACCGCCGTCCCGGGAGGCGTCGGCACCGCTCGGTGCCACGGTCAGTGCGACGGGGTACTTGGCGGTGAACCAGCCGACGGTGTCCGTCGGGTCGAGGCCGGTGCCCGGCTCGGGCCGGCGGCCGTGGCCCTCCACATCGATGCGCAGGGGCGCGTCGAAGTGCCGGTGCTGCTGCGCCAGTGCCGCACCGAGCGCGAGGAGGAGCAGTTCCTGGAGGGTGATCCGGAACGCCGCGGTCACCTCGGTCGCCAGCGCCCGGGTCAGCTCCGGTCCGAGCGTGTCCGAGAACCGGTCGGCGGTCGGCCAGGTGTCGGTGTCCGGCCGCAGTGCGGGCAGCAGCGCGGCGGCGGACTCGATGCGCTGCCAGCGCGGGAGTTCGGCGAGGACGGCGGGGGACGCGGCACGCTCCGCCAGGGTCGCGGCCCAGCGGCGGAAGGAGGTGCCGCCGGCGCCCGGCGTGATCCGGCGGCCCTCGCCGAGCTGCCGCCAGCCCTCCGCGAGGTCCCGCTGGATGATCCCCCAGGAGACGGCGTCCACCGCGAGATGGTGGACGACGAGCATCAGTCGCCGCTCCGGGGCGGCCCACACGCCCTGGACCACGGCCCCGGCGGCCGGGTCCAACCGGCTCAGCGCCGCCGCGAAGACCTCGTCGGTGAGCGCGTCGACGACGGTGAGGCAGTGGGCGGCCTCGACCGTGCCCGGCGGGGGAACGGTGGGGCTCCAGCCGTTGTCGGGCGGGGCCTCGCCCGTCCGCAGCCGGAGCATCGGGTGCCGGTCGAGCAGCGCCTGGAGCAGCGCGACCACGTCGCCGTGCCCGGCGCCGCGCGGTGCCTGGAACACCATGGTCTGGTTGAACGCGTCGACGGGCGCGGCCAGGGAGCGCAGCCAGCGCATGATCGGCGTCGGGGTGAGCGGTCCTGACGCCTCGTCGTCGCCGCCGGCCGGGTCGGACGCCCGGGTGCGCCGGACGACGCGGGCCACCCTGGCCACGGTCTGCTCGACCAGGATGTCGCGGGGCTTGCAGTGCAGGCCGGCGTCCCGGGCGCGGGCGACGACCTGCATGGAGGAGATGCTGTCGCCGCCGAGGTCGAAGAACGAGTCGTCGGCGCCGACGCGTTCGACGCCGAGCACCCGTGCGTAGACCGCGGCCAGTGCCTCCTCGACGGGGCCGTCCGGCGCCCGGTGGCCTTCCGCCGCACCGTAGACGGGCGCCGGCAGGGCACGCTTGTCCAGCTTGCCGTTGACCGTCATCGGCAGGGCGTCCAGCACCACGACCGCCGCCGGAACCATGTACTCCGGCAGCCGCTCCCCCACCGTCCGCCGCACCCGCGCCCCGTCGAGCCCGCCGTCCCCGCCTCCGGCCCGCACCGCGGCACCGGCCTCACCCGCCACATCGCCGGCGCCCGCCGGGCCGTCCTCGCCCGCCGGGCCGTCCGCCGCCGAGGTCCCCTCGGGGACGACGTAGCCGACCAGGCGCCGGTCCCCCGGCCGGTCCTCGCGGACGACGACCGCGGCCCGGCCCACCCCGGGGCACGCCCGCAGCACGGCCTCGATCTCCCCGGGCTCGACCCGGTATCCGCGGAGCTTCACCTGGTCGTCGGCCCGCCCGACGTACTCCAGCTCGCCCTCGCGGTTCCAGCGCACCAGATCGCCGGTGCGGTACAGCCGCGTCCCCGCCGGCCCGAAGGGGTTCGCGACGAACCGCGACGCGGTCGGGCCGGGGGCGCGCACATAGCCGCGTGCCACGCCGCGTCCGGCCACGTACAGCTCGCCGGGGACGCCCACCGGCACCCGGCGCAGCCCGCCGTCCAGCACGAACAGCGCGGTGCCCGAGCCCGGTGCGCCGATCGGCACCGTCGTGTCCGGGCGCAGCGGCCTGCTCATCGAGGCGTAGACGGTGCATTCCGTCGGCCCGTAGGCGTTGATCATCGCCCGGCCCGGCGCCCAGCGTCCGGCCAGTTCCGGCGGGCACGGCTCGCCCCCGACCAGCAGCACGGAGACCGAGGGCAGCCCCTCCGGCGAGAGCCGGGCCAGCGCGGACGGTGTCTGGGTCAGCACCGTCACCTGCTCGGCGGCGAGGAGCGCGTGGAAGTCGGACGGGGTGTGCACGACGTCCTCGGGGACGACGACGAGCCGCCCGCCGTGCAGCAGCGCGCCCCACATCTCCCACACCGCGAAGTCGAAGGCGCAGGAGTGGAAGAGCGTCCACACGTGCTCGTGGGGGCGCTCGGCGGCCGGGTCACCGGCCTCGGCCAGCCGTTGCAGATGTGTGACGACCAGGTCGGCGACGCCGCGGTGGGTGACCTCGACTCCCTTGGGCGTACCGGTCGTTCCGGAGGTGTAGATGAGGTAGGCGACCCGGTCGGGGTCCACGGGCGGCAGCGGCCCGGCCGACTGCCCGGCCACCGCCGGGTCCGCCACGTCCACCGCCGCGACCCCGGCCGGCGCGATCCGGTGCGCCAGTTCCCCGGTGGTCACCACGGCCGCCGGCCGCGCGTCGCCCAGCACGAACCGCAGCCGCTCATCCGGGTGGGCCACGTCCACCGGCAGATACGCGGCGCCCAGCTTCAGCACCGCCAGGACGGCGAGCACCGTGTCCGCCGACCGCGGCAGCAGCAGCCCGACGACGTCACCGGCCCGCACGCCCCGGTCGGCCAGCAGCCGGGCCAGCCGCGTCGACGCCTCGTCCACCTCCCGGTACGTCCACGACCGCCCCTCGCACACCACCGCGACCGCGTCCGGCCGCTCCCGCACCCGCTCCGCGAACAGCGCGGGGATCGAGCGGCCGGCGGACGGTTCCCACAGCACCGGGCGGTTGCCGAGCGCGTCCAGCCGGGCCTGCTCCTCCTCGTCCGGCGCCTGCGCCGCGGCCAACGGCCGGTCCGGGGCGGCGCACAGCTCCTCGACCAGCCGCTGCCAGCGCGCCACCATGCGCTCCACGGTCGCGGCGTCGAACACATCCGTCCGGTACTCGACGACGCCGCCGATCCCGGCGGGCCGCCCGTCGGCCGTGAACCGTTCCCGGAGGCTGAACGACACATCCATCCGGGCGGCTTCGACGTCGACGGACGCGAGGTCCACCGCCAGGCCGGGTGCGGAGACGTCCGGCACGGTGTCGTTCTGCCAGCCGAACAGCACCTGCACCAGCGGGTGGTGTGCCTGCGTACGGACCGGGTCGAGCCGGTCCACCAGCGCGTCGAACGGCACGTCCTGATGGGTGAACGCGTCCAGGCTGTGCTCCCTGACCCGGTCCAGGAGCGTACCGAAGGGCTCGGAGTCCCGGACGC
>NZ_BJMM01000113.1 GCF_006539165.1 Streptomyces cacaoi
TTCATCCCGCCGCGCGACACCGCGCAGTTCGACCTGCACATGGAGTTCCAGCAGCGGCCCGACGGCAGCCTGCACGCCTACGTCGTGCACACCGATCTGTTCGACACCGCCACCATCGAGCGCTTCAGCCGCCACTGGCTCGCCCTCGCCCGGCAGGTCGTCGAGCGGCCGCACGCCCCGCTGCGCTCCGGAGAGCTGCTCGACGCGGACGAACGCGCCCGGGTGCTGGCCGACTGGAACGCCACCGGCGACCCCGGCACCCCCGCGCCGTCCCTCGTCGCGCTCTTCGACGCACAGGCCGCCGCCCGGCCCGCAGCACCCGCGCTCACCCACCAGGGCGAGACCCTCACCTACGGCGAACTGAACGCCCGCGCCGAGCGGTTGGCGTCGTTCCTCGTGCGGCGCGGCGTCGGCACCGAATCCCGCGTCGGGCTCGTCCTGCCCCGCGGCCTCGACCTGGTCGTCGCCGTCCTCGCCGTGCTCAAGGCCGGCGGCGCCTATGTGCCCGTCGACCCGAGCGCACCCGAGGAACGCATCCGGTACGTGCTCACCGACAGCGACACCCAGGCCGTGCTCACCCTCGTCGACCTGGCCCGGCACCTACCGCTCCAGGTACGCGACCGCAGCATCGCGCTGGACGCGCCGGAGACCCGGCAGGCCGTGCGCGAGGCCCCGCCGCTGCCCGGCCCGCGCCCGGTGCCGTCCGACTCCGCCGCCTACGTCATCTACACCTCCGGCTCGACCGGCCGCCCCAAGGGCACGCTGCTCACCCACCGCAACGTGACCCGTCTCCTGGCCGCCACCCAGGGCGAGTTCGCGTTCGGCCCACAGGACGTGTGGACGCTCTTCCACTCCTACGCGTTCGACTTCTCCGTGTGGGAACTGTGGGGCGCGCTGGCCCACGGCGGCCGGCTGGTCGTCGTACCGCAGGACGTCGCCCGCTCGCCCGGTGACTTCGCGCAGCTGCTGGACGAGGAGCGGGTCACCGTGCTCAACCAGACGCCGTCCGCCTTCTACCGGCTGTCCGAGGAGATCGAGCGGGAACCGGGGCTGCGGGAGCGGCTGGCGCTGCGCACCGTCGTCTTCGGCGGCGAGGCCCTCGACTGGCGCCGGATCGCCGGCTGGGTCGAGCGCTCCGGCACCGACGGGCCCGTCATGGTGAACATGTACGGGATCACCGAGACCACCGTGCACGTCACCAGCCGCCGGGCCGAACCCGCCTTCGCGCGGGAGGGCTCGGGCAGCGTCATCGGCCCGGCCCTGCCGCATCTGCGCGCCTACGTCCTGGACCCGGCGCTGCGGCCCGTGCCGCCCGGCGGCACCGGTGAGCTGTACATCAGCGGCGGCGGCCTCGCCCGCGGCTACCTGGACCGCGCCGGCCTCAGCTCCGTACGGTTCGTCGCCAGCCCGTTCGGCGGGCTGGGGGAGCGGATGTACCGCACCGGCGACACCGCACGCTGGAACAGCGACGGCCTGCTGGAGTACCTCGGCCGCGCCGACGACCAGGTCAAGGTCCGCGGCTTCCGTATCGAGCCGGGCGAGATCGAGGCGCAGGTGACCCGGCACCCGTCGGTGGCCCGGGGCGCGGTCGTCGTCCGGGAGGACCGGCCGGGCGACAAGCGGCTGGTCGCCTATGTGGTGCCCGCCGACCCGGCCGCCTTCCGGGAGTCCACGCTGCGCGAGGCGGTACGCGCCGAGCTGCCGGACTACATGGTGCCCTCCGCGTTCGTCGTGCTGGAGGAGCTGCCGCTGACGACGAACGGAAAGCTGGACCGGCGGGCCCTCCCGGCGCCCGTCTACGGCGACCGGGACTCCTATGTCGCCCCGCGGAACGTCACCGAGGAGGCCGTGGCGGAGATCTTCGAAGAGGTGCTCGGCCTCGAACGCGTCGGCGTCGAGGACGACTTCTTTAGCCTGGGCGGAAACTCGGTTCTCAGCCTCCGGGTCGTTGGTAGGGTCCGGAGCATGTTCGACATAAACCCGTCGGCGCGCGTGCTGTTCGACCACCCGACGGCCGCCCGACTCGCCCTCCGCATCGAGGACATCATCCTCACGGAAATCGAGTCGTCGATGGGGGACGACGAAAACCTGTAGCGGGCTTTTCCCCGGCAACGGGCGCCTGCGAGCCGCCGGGTGAGCCGTGTGCTCACCCGGCGGCGGCCCGCGCCCGCGTATTTCCCCGCCTTCCGGCGGCAGCCCCTCTGCACCACCGGCATGCCCTGAAACACCAGCACGCCCTGCAATACCAGCAGTTCCTGCAATACCAGCAGTTCCTGCATTTCCCGCACTTCGATTTCACTCCCCGAGGAGCTTTCATGGACGCGGAGCCGTCGCGCGAGAGCCGGATCAGTTCCCTGCCGGAGCACGTGCAGCGAAAGCTCCGCAGCCGACTGGCGGGCCGGGCCGGCCGGCACAACGCCATCGAGCCGGCCGAGCGCGGCGGCGACCTGCCGCTGTCCTTCGCGCAGCAGCGCCTGTGGTTCATGGAGGAACTGCGGCCCGACAGCACGGAGAACAACTCCGGCACCGCGCTGCGGCTGAGCGGCCCGCTGGACGTCCCGGCGCTCCGCGCCGCCGTGCAGGCGCTGGTGGCCCGGCACGAGTCCCTGCGCACCACCTTCGCCGCCACCGAGGGCGTCGCCCGGCAGATCGTCCACGACGACATCGAAGTGCCGTTCGCCGTGGAGGAGTTGGCCGACGTGCCGCCGGAGCGGCGCGCCGCCGAGGGGGAGCGGCTGCTGGCCCGGCGGATGGCCGAGCCCTTCGATCTGCGTACCGGCCCGCTGGTGCGGGCCGTCGTGGTGCGCACGGCCCCCGAGGAGCACCTGTTCCTGCTGGCCATGCACCACATCGTCACCGACGGCGCCTCCATGGAGGTCGTCCTGCGCGAGCTGCGCGCCCTCTACGAGGCGGCCGCCGCGGGCACCGGAGCCGACGGCGCCGGGCTGCCCGAACTGCCCGTGCAGTACCCGGACTTCGCCGTGTGGCAGCGCGACCGGCTCTCGGACCGCACGCTGGAGCGGCACGTCGGCTACTGGCGGGACAAGCTCGACGGGCTGGAGCCGCTGGAGCTGCCCACCGACCGGCCGCGGCCCGCGGCACGCTCCGGGGCCGGCGCCGACCACGGCTTCGCACTGCCGCCGGAGCTGACCGAGGCGCTCCGGGAGGTCGGCCGCGCACACGGCGCCAGCCTCTTCGTCACCCTGACCGCCGTGACACAGCTGCTGCTCGCCCGCTACAGCGGCCGTCCCGACATCGCCGTCGGCACGGCCGTCCCGGGCCGGGAACGCCCCGAACTCGAAAACCTCGTCGGATTCTTCATCAACATCCTCGCTTTGCGTTCGCGCATTGACGAGGAGGTTCCGTTCTCCCGGTTCCTCGACGACGTCCGGGAAACCGTTCTCGAAGCATTCGACCACCAGGACGTCCCCTTCGAGCGGCTCGTCGAACTTCTCGCTCCGGAACGCGACACCAGCCGCACCCCGCTGGTGCAATCCCTCGTCGTCCTCCAGAACATCCCCGCCGAATCCCTCGACTTCCACACCCTGCGCGCCGAACGCCTCCCCCTGGAACGCGCCGCCGCGCAATACGACCTCAGCTGGGAGTTCAGCGAGGGTCCCGGCACCCTCCACTGCGCCATCGAGTACAGCACCGACCTGTTCGACGCCGCGACCATCGAGCAGCTCGCCCGCTGCTTCGTCACCGTCGCCCGCGCCGTCACCGCCGACCCCGGCATGCCGCTGCACGAGGTGCCGCTGCTCGACTCGGCCGAACTGGCCGAACTGCTCGTCGAACGGAACGCCACCTCCCGCCCCGAGGCACACCCCGGGACGGGCCCGGACGGACGCCCCGCCTCCACCATCACCGCCGCCTTCGCCGCGCAGGCCGCCCGCACGCCCGACGCCACAGCCCTGGTCGCCGGGGCCGTCCAGCTCACCTACCGGGAGCTGGACGAGCGCGCCGACCGCCTCGCCGCCCATCTGGCCGAGCGGGGCGTGCGCCCCGAGGACCGGGTCGCCGTCTGCCTCTCGCGCACCGCCGACCTCGTCGTCGCGCTGCTCGCCGTCCTCAAGGCCGGCGCCGCCTACCTGCCCGTCGACCCGACGCTGCCCGCCGGACGCATCCGCTACATGCTCGCCGACAGCGGCGTCGGCACCGCCGTCACCGAAACCGCCCACGCGCCGCTCCTCGCCGAGGGCGCGCTGGAGACCGTGGTCGACCTCGACGCCGAACGCGCCGACATCGCCCGCCGCCCCGCCCGTGCCCCGCACACCGAGCCGTCCCCCGACAGCGCCGCCTACGTCATCTACACCTCCGGCTCCACCGGGCGGCCCAAGGGCGTCGTCGGCCTGCACGGCGGACTCGTCGGCCGCTGGGCCTGGTTCGCCGACACCTACCCGCAGTGGCGCGACAGCGTCGTCTGCGCCAAGAGCGCCGTCAGCTTCCTGGACAGCGCCACCGAGATCTTCGGCACGCTGCTGCACGGCGGCCGGATCGTCCTCGCCGACGACGAGACCGCCAAGGACCCCGCGGCCCTCACCGAACTCGTCGCCGCGCACGGCATCCAGCGCATGACGCTCGTGCCCAGCCTGCTCTCCGTCCTCCTCGACGAGGCCGACCCGGAGGCGCTGGCCGCCTGCACCTGCTGGATCAGCAGCGGTGAACCCCTCACCCGCGGCCTGGCCGAACGCTTCCACCGGCGCCTGCCGCACGCCACCCTGCTCAACCTCTACGGCTCCTCCGAGGTCAGCGCCGACAGCCTGGCCTGGGAGGCCGACGGCTCGGACGTGCGCATCGGTACGCCGATCCGCAACACCCAGGCGTATGTGCTGGACGCGCGGCTGCGCCCGGTCCCGCCCGGCGTGCCCGGCGAACTGTACGTCGGCGGCGCGGGGCTGGCCCGCGGCTACGCCGGACGCCCCGCGCTGACCGCCGAACGGTTCGTCCCCAGCCCGTTCGGCGCCGCCGCCCGGCTGTTCCGCACCGGCGACCTCGTCCGCTGGGCCGCCGACGGCACCCTGGAACACCTCGGCCGCGCCGACGACCAGATCAAGATCCGCGGCTTCCGTATCGAACCCGGCGAGGTCGAGGCCGCGCTCGGCGCCCACCCCGCCGTCGCCGAGGCCGCCGTCGTCGCCCGCCGCGACCCGTCCGGCTCCGACCGGCTCGTCGCCTACCTCGTACCGGCCGCCGGGCGGACCGCGCCCGACGCCGCCGCCGCGCGCGCCCTCGTCCGCGAGAGCCTGCCCGCCTACATGGTGCCCAGCGCCTTCGTCGTCCTCGACCGGCTGCCGCTCACCACCAGCGGAAAGCTCGACCGCCGCGCCCTGCCCGACCCCGAGTGGCACGAGACGGCCGGCCACGTCGCACCCCGCACCCCCACCGAGGAGGCGCTGGCCGCGATCTGGGCCGAGGTGCTCGGCGCCGAACAGGTCGGCGCCGACGACGACTTCTTCGACCTCGGCGGCCACTCGCTGCTGGCCACCCGCGTCCTCAGCCGCGCCCGCGCGGCCTTCGGCGTCCCGCTGTCGCTGCGCCGGCTGTTCGACGCGCCGAAGCTCTCCGACCTGGCCGCCGCCGTGGACGCGGCCGTCGCCGACACCGCCGACGCCCCGGCCGACGGCGCAGCCCTGCCCGGTTCCGAGGCCGCGCCGCTGGTGCCGGTCGCCCGGGACGGCGCGCTGCCGCTGTCGTACGCGCAGGAACGGCTGTGGTTCCTCGACGACTTCGCACCCGGCGCCGCCGAGTACAACGTCTTCGCCACCCTGCGGCTCACCGGCGACCTCGACGTCTCCGCGCTGGGCGAGGCCGTCGCGGGGCTGGTGGCGCGGCACGAGGCGCTGCGGACGACGTTCGACTCGGTGGACGGGCGGGGCGTGCAGATCGTGCACCCCACGATGGACGTGCCCGTGCACGCCGTCGAGCCGGGCGACGAGCCGGTGCCGGAACTGCTCCGCCGCGAACACGCCCGCCCCTTCGACCTGCGCACCGGCCCGCTGATGCGGGTGCTGCTGGTGCGCGAGTCCGCCACCGCGCACGTACTGGTGCTCACGCTGCACCACATCGTCACCGACGGCTGGTCGATGGGCGTCATCACCCGCGAACTGAGCGAGCTGTACACGGCGGCGGTGCAGCAGCGCCCGGCCGGCCTCCC
>NZ_BJMM01000114.1 GCF_006539165.1 Streptomyces cacaoi
CCGGATTCAGCGACGACAGCGCGTCCTGGAAGATCATCGCCATCCGGGCGCCCCGGATCCTGCGCCGCTTGTCCTCCGGCAGCCGCAGCAGATCCTGCCCCTGGAAGAGGATCTCCCCACCGGTGATCCGGCCCGGCGGCATGTCCAGGATGCCCATGACCGCCTGCGCCGTCACCGACTTGCCGGACCCCGACTCCCCCAGGACCGCCAGCGTCTCCCCTGCCTCGACGCCGAAGCTGACGCCGTTGACCGCCTGTGCGACGCCGTCCCGGGTGTGGAACTCCACGTGCAGGTCGCGCACTTCGAGCAGGGACACGGGGCTCTCACCTCAGCTTCGGGTCGAGGGCGTCGCGCACCGCGTCACCGAGCATGATGAACGCCAGCACGGTCAGGCTCAGGGCGATCGCCGGATAGACGAGGATGTGCGGGGCGTTGCGGAACTGCATGCCCTCGGAGGCGGCCGAGATGTCGGCACCCCAGGAGACGGTGGGCGGCTGGAGCCCGACCCCGAGGAAGCTGAGCGTGGCCTCCAGCGCGATATAGGTGCCCAGCGCGATCGTCGCCGTCACGATGACCGGCGCGACGGCGTTCGGCAGGATGTGGCGCACCAGCATCCGGGTGTTGCTCGCGCCCAGGGCCCGCGCCGCGAGCACGTAGTCGTTCTGCTTGGCCGTCATCACCGCACCCCGGGCGATCCGGGCGATCTGCGGCCAGCCCAGCAGGACGATGAACGCGACCACCGTCCACACCGACCGGCTGCCCGTCATGGACAGGAAGACGAGCCCGCCCAGCACGATCGGGATGCCGAAGAAGATGTCCGTCACCCGGGAGAGCACCGCGTCCCAGACACCGCCGAGGAAGCCGGCGAGCCCGCCCAGCAGCCCGCCCAGGACCGCCACCCCGAGCGTCGCGCAGACCCCGACGGTCACCGAGGTACGGGCGCCGTGTACCACCCGGGTGTAGACGTCGCAGCCCTGCGCGTTGAAGCCGAACCAGTGCCCCGAGGACGACTCCTGCAAGGAGCGCCCCAGGTCGCAGGAGAGCGGGTCCGCCGAGGTGATCAACCCGGGCCACAGCGAGATCAGTACGAGGAAGACGATGAGCAGCCCGGCGATGACGAACACCGGGTTGCGCCGCAGATCGTGCCAGGCGTCCGACCACAGGCTGCGCCCCCGCTCCCGGGGACCGCCGCCGTCCGGTCCCCCTTCGGGGTGCTCCAGGCCCTGGCCCTCGGTCTCGGCCAGCTCCATGGCGCCGCCCGGTCCGCCGATCGCCGGCGGCTGGAACGGCTGGGGCGACTGGGGCTGTTGGCTCACGGCGTACCTCCCCTCCGCGCGGTGCCGGGTACGCGGCGGGCGGGCTGCGGGTCACGCATAGCGGATCCTCGGGTCGAGCACGGCGTACAGGAGGTCGACGAGCAGATTCGCGAGGAGGAAGACGATGACGAGGATCGTCACGAAGCCGACGACCGTGGGCGAGTTCTGCCGCACGATCCCCTGCCACAGCTGGAAGCCGACGCCCTGGATGTTGAAGATGCGTTCGGTCACCAGCGCGCCGGCCATCAGCGTCCCGACATCGGTACCGAGGAAGGTGACGACGGGGATGAGCGAGTTGCGCAGCAGGTGCCGCCCGGTCACCCGTCCCCGCGAGAGCCCCTTGGCGACGGCGGTGCGCACATAGTCGGCCCGAGCGTTCTCGGCGATGGAGGTGCGCGTCAGCCGCGTCACATAGGCGAGCGAGACGAGCGCCAACACCAGCCCGGGCAGCAGCAGTTCGCCCACGGGAGCGGCCGGCGTCACGGCGGGCCGGATCCAGCCCCATTTGACGCCGAAGAGGTACTGGAAGAGCGTCCCGGTCACGAACGTCGGCACGGAGATGACGAGCAGCGTCAGCATGAGCACCGAGGTGTCGACGGGCCGTCCCCGCCGCAGCCCGGTGGCCACACCCAGCGCGATACCGATGATGATCTCGAAGACGAGGGCGATGACCGCCAGCCGGACCGTGATCGGGAAAGCGGTGCTCATCAGATCCGTCACCGGGCGGCCGTTGAACGCGTTGCCGAAATCCCCGGTGAAGATGTTGCCCATGTAGAGCACGTACTGCTGCCAGATGGGCTTGTCGAGATGGAACTGGTGCCGCAGTTGGGCGGCGGTCGCCGGGTCCGGCGCCCGGTCACCGAACAGCGCGTTGACCGGGTCGCCGATGGCGTACACCATCACGAAGATGAGCAGGGTCGTCCCGATGAACACCGGGATCATCTGGAGCAGGCGTCTGACGACGTAGCGCCCCACGGCGGGTCACTTGACCTTGATGTCGGTGAAGACCGGCACCGAGAACGGGTTGAGTTTCACCCCTGAGACCCGGTCGGAATAGCCGGCGTTGCCGTTCTGGTACCACAGCGGAATCACCGGGAACTCGTCGAGCACCTTCTTCTCCGCCTGCTGGAAGAGGCTGACGGCCTGCTTCTCGTCGGGCGCCGAGTTCGCCCGGTCCATGAGCTTGTCGACCTGGGAGGAGGAGAATCCCGAGTCGTTGGACGAGGCGTCGGTGTAGTACAGCGGCTGGAGGAAGTCCTGGATGAGCGGGTAGTCCATCTGCCAGCCCGTCCTGAACATTCCCTTCATCTTCTTGTCGCTGATGTTGTTGCGGAACTTGGCGAAGGTCGGCAGCGGATCGACGAGACAGGCGTCGTCCTTGCCCAGTACGTGGTTGATGCTGTTGCAGACCGCCTCCATCCACTGCCGGTGGGAGCCGGTGTCCACGTTCGAGGTGAGCTTGATCCGGCCGCCGGGCAGCCCGCCGCCCTTCTTGATCAGCTGCTTCGCCTGCTTCGGGTCGTAGGTGCAGGCGTCGCCGCAGAGCCCGGGCCGGTAGCCGCCCTGCTTGCCCAGCACCGGCGAGGTGAGATCCGTGGCCGGCTCCCGGGTGCCGTGGTAGATCTTCTCGGTCACCTTTTCCCGGTCGATCGCCATCGACAGCCCGCGCCGCACCAGCTTCGCCTTCTCGGTGCGCCATCTCTTGTCGTACATCGGGAAGGAGATGGTCTGGGTGATGCCCGCCGGCTGGTTGATGTAGCGGCCGTTGAGATCCTTCTTCGCGTTCTCCAGCTGGTTGGCCGGGAGTTCGTCGACGACGTCCAGGTTCCCGGCCTGGAGATCGGTGTAGCCGGTGTTCTGGTCGGTGTAGACCTTCAGCTCCACACCGTCGTTCTTCGGCTTGTCCTCGCCCGCGTAGTGCTTGTTCTTCGACAGCTTCATGGACTGGCCCTTGGTGTACGAGTCCACCTTGTAGGGGCCGTTGCCGACGGGCTTGGACAGCCAGCCGTCGTGATCGGAGAAGAACTTCTTCGGCAGCGGGGCGTAGGCGCTGTAGCCGAGGGTCTCGGGCCACAGCGAGAACTTCTGGTTGAGCCGTACGGTGAAGGTCAGATCGTCCTTGACCTTCAGCCCTGACATCGTCTTCGCCTTCGGGTCGCCCTTTTGCGGGTGGACGTCGTCGTAGCCCTCGATGTACTCGAAGAAGTAGGAATTGACCTGCTTGTTGGTGGTCAGCGCGCCGTAATTCCAGGCGTCCACGAAGGACTTGGCCGTCACCGGGCTGCCGTCGGAGAACTTCCAGCCCTTCTTGAGCTTCACCGTGAAGTTCTGCTGGTCGTCGGTGCTGATGGAGCGCGCCACGGCGTTCTCGGGCCGTCCGGTGTCCGGGTTGTACTTCTTGAGGCCCCGGAAGATCATGTCGAGGACCTTGCCGCCCTGCACCTCGTTGGTGTTGGCGGGCTCGACCGGGTGCTGGGGGTCCGTCCAGAACGCGCGGACCACCTCGCCGCCCCCGCCGCCGCCTCCACCGCCGCCGCTCCCGCCGCCACCGCAGGCCGTGGCCGTGAGAGCGAGGAGGGCGGCGGTCGCGGTCGCCTTGCCGGTCCAGGTGAGGCGGTCGGTCCAGGTGAGGCGGGTGGCTCCACGCATGGGTGCCTCCTAGTGCAATGTGGGCGCGAGAGACGACTCGCACCCACATAACACCGTTTTCACCTGTATGACTGGATGACTTGCCCGGCCCCCGGACGCGGACACCCCGAACGGGCGACTGGCCCGTTCGGGGGAGCCGGTACCGGGGCGGGCGGCGCGGCATCGGCGCAGCTCAGAGGCGGTGCGCAGGCGCTCACCCGGCGGCCTCGGGCGGCCCGGGAGCGGCTGTGCGACAGCTCGGGCGCGTCCCGGAGGGCCCGCCGGGACGCGGCGCGGACGCCGCGTCGCAGCGGGCTTCAGGCCGCGACGACCGCGGCCTTCTCCTCCGCGAAGTGGCAGGCCGACGGGTGCGCGGCCGGGGTGTCCTGGCCGGCGAAGGTCTCCGGCACCGCCAGCAGCGGCACCTCCTCGGCACACTTGTCCGTGGCCTTCCAGCAGCGGGTGCGGAACCGGCAGCCGGAGGGCGGGTTGGCCGGCGAGGGCACGTCGCCCTCCAGCACGATCCGCTCCCGGCCGTCCCGCGCCTCGGGGTCGGGCACGGGGACGGCGGACAGCAGCGCCTGGGTGTACGGGTGCGTGGGGTGCTCGTAGATCTGCTCGTCGGTGCCGATCTCGGCCATCTTGCCCAGGTACATCACACCGACCCGGTCGGAGATGTGCCGGACGATGGACAGGTCGTGCGCGATGAACATGTACGACAGGCCGAACTCGTCCTGGAGCTTCTCCATCAGGTTGACGACCTGGGCCTGGACGGAGACGTCCAGCGCGGAGACCGGCTCGTCGGCCACGATGATCTCCGGTCGAAGAGCCAGGCCCCGGGCGATCCCGATGCGCTGGCGCTGACCGCCGGAGAACTGGTGCGGATACCGGTTGATGTACTCCGGGTTCAGCCCGACGACGTCCAGCAGCTCCTGCACCTTGCGCCGCCGGTCGCCCTTCGGCGCCACGTCCGGGTGGATGTCGAAGGGTTCGCCGATGATGTCGCCGACCGTCATCCGCGGGTTCAGCGAGGTGTACGGGTCCTGGAACACCATCTGGATGTTGCGGCGGACCTCGCGCAGGGCGCGGCCCGACAGATGGGTGATGTCCTCGCCCTTGTACTTGATCGTCCCGGAGGTCGGCCGCTCCAGGTGCATCAGCAGCTTGGCGACGGTCGACTTGCCGCAGCCGGACTCCCCGACGATGCCGAGCGTCTCGCCCGGGTACAGGTCGAAGGAGATCCCGTCGACGGCCTTGACCGCGCCGATCTGCCGCTTGACGAGGATGCCCTGGGTCAGCGGGAAGTGCTTGACCAGGTCGCGCACTTCGAGGATCGGCTCCCGCTCCGCGGACGCGCCGGCGCCCTTCGTGGTGGTGACCGCGGTGGGCTTCTCGCCGGACTCCTCGGCGGGCTTCTCAGGCCGCGTGCTCATCGAGCGTCTCCTTCCAGAAGTGGCATGCGCTGCCGCGACCCGCGCCGACCTCGGCGAGCGGGGGCAGCTCGGTCCGGCAGACGTCCTGCGCCATGGGGCAGCGCGGGTGGAAGGCACAGCCCTGCGGGACCTGGGCCATGTTGGGCGGCAGGCCCTTGATCGCGTACAGCTCCTGGCCCTTGCGGTCCAGGCGCGGGATGGAGTCCAGCAGACCCCGGGTGTACGGGTGGGCGGGCGCCGCGTAGAGCTGCTTGACCGGGGCCGTCTCCACGATCCGGCCCGCGTACATCACCGCGATCTTGTCCGCGACGTCGGCGACCACACCGAGGTCGTGGGTGATCAGGATCAGGCCCATGTTGTACTCGCGCTGGAGATCGGCGAGCAGCTCCATCACCTGC
>NZ_BJMM01000115.1 GCF_006539165.1 Streptomyces cacaoi
GCATAGGCGACACGGCCGGACAGCACGCTCGTCGAGTTGCCGTTGTTGACGTACGGGGTCAGCTCGTCGGGGACGTGCGGGATGCGGGTGAGGTAGTCGCTGGACGCGAGGCCGGCGAAGACTCCGGTGCGGCTGCCGCGCACCGAGCGGGGGTCGATGCCCGCGTTCTCGAACGTCTCCCACGCCGTTTCCAGGAGCAGCCGCTGCTGCGGGTCCATCGCCAGCGCCTCACGCGGCGAGATCCCGAAGAAGGCCGCGTCGAACTCCCCCGCTCCGTCGAGGAATCCGCCCTCGCGGGTGCGGGAGGAGCCCGGTGCGTCCGGTACGGAGGCGTAGACGGCGTCCGGGTCCCAGCCGCGGTCGGTGGGGAATCCGCTCATGGCGTCGGTGCCGGAGACGAGCAGGTCCCACAGTTCGCGTGGGGAGGTGACGCCGCCGGGCAGCCGGCAGGCCATGCCGACGACGGCGACGGGTTTCGAGGCCGGGTCGTCGAGGGTGCCGTGCGCCGGGCGGGCCGCTGCCGGTTGCGTGCGGGCCCCGGCGGTGCCCCGGCCGTGCGTGCCCTCGGGTCCGCCGTCGTCCCCCTCGGAAGCACCGGACGCACCGGACACGTCGGAGCGGTCGAAGTCGGCGGATTCGGCGGCGAGTTCGGTGTCGAGGAAGGCGGCGAGCGCGGTGGGTGCCGGGTGGTCGAAGGCCAGGGTCGCGGGCAGGCGCAGGCCGGTCGCCGTGCCCAGCCGGTTGCGCAGCTCGACGGAGGTGAGGGAGGTGAAGCCCAGGTCGCGGAACGCCCGGTCGGCGTCGATGTGCCGGGCTCCGGTGTGGCCCAGTACGGCCGCGACGCAGCCGGTGACCAGGTCCAGCAGGACGGTGCGCCGTTCGTCGGCGGGGAGCCCGGCGAGCCGTTGCCGCAGCCCGTCGGCTCCGTCCACCGTGGAGCGCGTCGTCGCGGTGCGCCGGGCGGGGGTGCCCCGGTAGAGGTCCCGCAGGAGTGCGGGGAGTTCGGCGGCGGGGCGGGAGCGCAGGACGGCTCCGTCCAGCCGGACGGGGACGAGCAGGGAGCGGTGGGCTTCGAGTGCCGCGTCGAAGAGGGCGAGGGCCTCGGCTGTGGGCAGGGTCAGGGCGCCGGACCGGCGGGCGCGGGCGCGGTCGGCCTCTGCCAGGTCCGCTGTCATGCCGCTGGTCTGTTCCCACAGTCCCCAGGCCAGGGAGACGCCGGGCAGGCCCCGTACGCGCCGGTGCTGTGCGAGGGCGTCCAGATAGGCGTTGGCGGCGGCGTAGTTGCCCTGTCCCGCGTTGCCGAAGACGCCTGCGGCGGAGGAGAAGAGCACGAAGCCGGCCGGGTCGTGCTCGGCGGTCAGCTCGTGCAGGTGCCGGGCCGCGTCGGCCTTCGGGGCGAGGACGCCGCGCAGGCGGGCCGGGTCGAGGGAGGTGAGCACGCCGTCGTCGAGGACGCCTGCGGCGTGCACGACCGCGGTCAGCGGGTGCTGCGCGGGCACGTCGGCGAGCAGGGCGGCGAGCGCTTCCCGGTCGGTGACGTCGCACGCCGCGACGGTGACCCGGGCGCCCAGGTCTGCCAGCTCCTCCCGGAGTTCGGCGACGCCGGGTGCGTCGGGGCCGCGCCTGCCGGCCAGCAGCAGGTGCCGCATGCCGTGCCGGGTGACGAGGTGCCGGGCCAGCAGTCCGCCGAGTTCGCCGGTGCCGCCGGTGATGAGCACCGTGCCGTCCGGGTCCCAGGGGCGCGGCACGGTGAGGACGACCTTGCCGACGTGCTGTGCCTCCGCCATGAAGCGGAAGGCTTCGGGGGCGTGCCGGACGTCGCGTGCGGTGACCGGCAGCGGCCGCAGGACGTCCGTCTCGAAGAGGGCGGCGAGTTCGGTCAGCATCGCGTGGATGCGGTCGGGGCCGGCCTCGATCAGGTCGAAGGCGCGGTAGCGGATGCCCGGGTGGGCGCGGGCGATCTCATCGGCGTCGCGGATGTCGGTCTTGCCCATCTCCACCAGCCGTCCGCCGGGGGCGAGCAGCCGCAGGGAGGCGTCCACGAAGTCCCCGGCCAGCGCGTTGAGGACGATGTCCACGCCCCGGCCGCCGCTCGCACGCCGGAACGCGTCCTCGAAGTCGAGGGTGCGGGAGGAGGCCAGGTGTGCGTCCGGCCAGCCGTCCGCGCGCAGCAGAGCACGTTTCCGGTCGCTCGCCGTGCCGTAGACGGTCGCGCCCCAGTGCCGGGCCAGCTGGGTCGCGGCCATGCCCACGCCACCGGCTGCCGCGTGCACCAGCACCGACTCGCCCGCACGCAGGTCCGCGAGGTCCCGCAGCGCGTAGGAGGCGGTCAGGAAGACGACGGGCACGGACGCGGCCTGGGCGAAGGACATTCCGCGCGGGATGCGGACCAGCAGCCGGTGGTCGGCCACGGCCAGCGGACCGATGCCGCCGGGCACCATGCCCATCACCGCGTCGCCGACGTCGATCCCGGTGACGCCGGGGCCGGTCCCGACGACGACGCCGGCGGCCTCGGAGCCGAGGTGTTCGGCCCCGCCGGGATACATGCCCAGGGTGTTGAGGACATCGCGGAAGTTGAGCCCGGCCGCGCGCACGGCGAGGCGGACCTGGCCGTGTTCCAGCGGCGCCGCGGCGTCCGGGCAGGGCACGAGGGCCAGATTGTCGACGGTGCCCTTGCGGGGGATGTCCAGCCGCCAGGGTGCGTCGTCGCCGGACGGCAGGGGCAGCGGGGCGCGGGTGTGGCTGCGCACCAGGCGGGGCGCGTACGCGGTGCCCTGCCGGACCGCCACCTGGGGTTCGTCCCCGGTGGCCGCGGCGGCGAGCGGGGCCCAGGAGTCGGCGTGCCCGTCGATGTCCGCGAGGACGACACGGCCGGGGTGTTCGGACTGCGCCGAGCGCAGCAGACCGTGTACGGCCGCGGCCGGCAGGTCGGTGACGTCCTCGCCGGTGTGGACGGCCAGGGCGCCGCGGGTGACGAGGAGGAGCCGGGTGCCGGCGAACCGCTCGTCGGCCAGCCAGCGCTGTACGAGCGTCAGCGCGTCCTCGGCCGCGCGGGCGGGCTCGGCGCCGGCCGGTTCGGGGGACGCCGGGTCGGGGGACGGGGCCGTGCCGGTGCAGACGAGGAGTACGTCGGGGGCCGGGTCCGCCCCGGCGGCCAGGGCTTCCAGGTCGTCCCAGGTGGTCGGCCGGACGCCCCCTCCGGCGAGGGCGTCGAGCGCTGCCTCGTCCGGACCGGCCCCCACCAGGGCCCAGGTGGCGGGGTGCGGCGCGCTGCCCGCGGAGCCGGAGGAGCCGGTGGGGAGCACGCTCCACTCCGGGTGGAACAGCGCGTCGCGGGCCGTGTGCGCGGCCGGGTCCAGCAGCGCGTCGGGCACGGGGCGGACGGCCAGCCGGCCGACGGCCGCGACGGGTCCGCCGGCGGTGTCCGCCACGGCCACGGCGACCGCGTCGGGACCGGCGGGGCTCACCCGTACCCGTAGCGCCGTCGCCCCGGTGGCGTGCAGACGGAACCCGGTCCAGGAGAACGGCATGCCGGGGCGGTCGTCGTCGCGGCGCAGCGGGCCGAGACCGGCGGCGTGCAGGGCGGCGTCCAGCAGCGCGGGGTGCAGCCCGAACCGAGCCGCTTCCGAGGTGGCCTCGTCGGGCAGTGCCACTTCGGCGAACACGTCCTCGCCACGCCGCCACGCGGCCCGGACGCCCCGGAAGACGGGCCCGTAGTCGTAGCCGCGGTCGGCCAGCTCGGTGTAGAAGCCGTCGAGGGGAAGGATTTCGGCGCCGCGCGGTGGCCAGGCGGCGAGGTCGCCGTCCGGGTGCGCGGCGGTGTCGGTGGCGGGCGCGAGCGTTCCGGTGGCGTGTTCCGTCCAGGGCGAGCCGTCGGTGCGGGCGTGCAGGGTGACGGGCCGGGCTCCGGAGTCGTCGGCGGCGCCCACCGCGATCTGCACCTGGATCCCGGCGTCGTCCAGCAGGACGAGGGGTGTGTGCAGGGTGAGTTCGGCCAGCAGGCCGCAGCCGAGTTCGTCCCCGGCGCGGGCCACGGCCTCCACCAGCGCCGTGCCGGGTACGACGACGGTGCCGGCGATCGCGTGCTCGGCCAGCCAGGAGTGGGTGCGTACCGACCAGCGGGCGGTGAGCACGCTCCCGTCGCCCGCGGCGAGTTCGACGGCGGCGGCCAGCAGCGGGTGCCCGGGTGAGGCCAGCCCGGCGGAGGCCACGTCGCCGGCCGTGCCGGTGGGCCGCGGCCAGAACCGCTGCCGCTGGAAGGCGTATGCCGGAAGCTCCACGCGCCGTGCGTCCGCTCCGGCGGCGAGCGCGGCGCGGTCGATCCGGGCGCCGTGCACCCATGCCTCGGCGAGCGAGGCCAGGAAGCGCGCCGGGCCGCCCTCGTCGCGCCGCAGCGTGCCGGTGGCCGAGGCGGTGACGCCCGCGTCCGCGGCGGTCTCCTGGATGGTGGCGGTCACCACGGGGTGCGGGCTCACCTCGATGAACGTGCGGTGTCCCGCGTCGAGCAGCGCACGGACGGTCTGCTCGAACCGCACGGTCTGCCGCAGGTTGCGGTACCAGTAGGCGGCGTCGAGGCCGGTGGTGTCGGCGGCCTCACCGGTCACCGTGGAGAAGAAGGGGATGTCGGCGGGGCCGGGCCGGACGGCGTCGAGCAGGGTCAGCAGTTCGTCGTGGATGCGCTCGACGTGGGCGGAGTGCGAGGCGTAGTCGACGGGGATGCGCCGGGCCCGTACGCCGTCCTCGGCGCAGTCGGCGAGGAACTCCTCCAGCGCGGTGCCGTCACCGGAGACCACGACGGCGGCGGGGCCGTTGACGGCGGCGACCGAGAGCCGGTCACCGCGGGCGGCGATGCGGGCGCGTACCGCGTCGACGGGTTCGGCGACGGAGACCATGCCGCCCGGCCCGGACAGTTCGCGGGCGATGGCCTGGCTGCGCAGGGCGACGACCTTCGCGCCGTCCTCCAGGGAGAGCGCACCGGCCACACACGCGGCCGCGATCTCCCCCTGCGAGTGCCCCAGCACCGCGGCGGGCCGCACCCCGTACGCCCGCCACACCTCCGCCAGCGCCACCATCACCGCCCACAACGCGGGCTGGACGACGTCGACACGGTCGAGCGAAGCAGCACCGGGCACACCGCGCAGGGCGTCCCGCAGCGACCATGTGGTGTAGGGGGCGAGAGCGTCCGCGCAGGCGTCCAGCCGCGCCGCGAACACCTCGGAGGTGTCGAGGAGTTCGGCCGCCATACCGGTCCACTGCGAGCCCTGCCCGGGGAAGACGAGTACCGCTCCCCCGTCGGTCTCGGCCGTGCGGACACCGTCGAGGACGTGCGGGCCCGGCAGCCCGTCGGCCAGGCTGTCGAGTCCGTCGAGCAGCCCGTCGGGGCCGTCGGCGACGACGGCGGCACGGTGGTCGAGGGCGGCCCGTGTGGTGGCCAGGGACCAGGCGATGTCCGCGCTGCGGGCGCCGGGGTCGGCCCGGACGTGTGCGGCGAGGGCGCGGGCCTGCTCGCGCAGGGCATCGGCGCTGCCGGCCGAGACCAGCCACGGCGCCACGACGGCCGTGGCCTCCCCCTCGGTTCCGGCGTGGGCTTCGGCTTCGGTCCCGGCGTCGGAGCCCGTATCGGTGCCGGAGTGTGCAGGTGAACCGAAGTCGGCTGTTTCTGCTGGGAGTTGGGGTGCTTCTTCGAGGATGACGTGGGCGTTGGTCCCGCTGATACCGAACGAGGAG
>NZ_BJMM01000116.1 GCF_006539165.1 Streptomyces cacaoi
GAGAACACCGGGAGCACCGGGGGAATCCGTCAGCCGGAGCGCCAGCGGCAGGTGGTAGGAGGGGCTGCCGCGGTCGAGCTGATGCAGGAACCACAGCCGGCGCTGCGCGAACGACAGCGGCAGCACCTCCGGCCGCGCGGCGGCCGTCAACGCCGGGCGGGGACGGTCCGCCGCTGCCAGCCGGGCCGCGAGACCGGCCACCGTCGGCGCCTCGAACAGGGCGCGGACGGGCAGTTCGGCGCCGAGCGCGGCGCGTACCCGCGACAGCAGCCGGGTCGCGAGCAGCGAGTGCCCGCCCAGCGCGAAGAAGTCCTCGTCCACACCGACCCGTCCGAGGCCGAGCACCTCGGCGAAGAGCTCGGCCAGCACCTGCTCGGCGGGGGTGTGCGCGGCCCGTCCCGCGTTCTGTCCCGTGTCGGGTTCCGGGTCGGGCAGGGCGGCGCGGTCGAGCTTGCCGTTGCGGGTGACGGGCAGCGCGTCGAGCACGACGAACGCGCCGGGGAGCATGGCGTCGGGCAGGCGTGCGCGCAGCCACTCGCGTACGGCCTGCGGCTCGCAGGGGTCGGCCGCGGTGGGCACGAGGTAGGCCACGAGCCGGGGCCGGCCGTCGTGGCCGGTGCGGGCCGGCACGGCGCACCGGGCGACACCCGGGCAGTCCGCGAGCGCGGCCTCGACCTCGGCGGGCTCGACGCGCACCCCGCGGATCTTGACCTGGTCGTCGCCGCGCCCGAGGAACTCCAGCCGGCCGTCGCGGCGGCGGCGTGCCAGATCGCCGGTGCGGTACATCCGGGTACCGGCCGGGCCGTACGGGTCGGCGACGAACCGGGCGGCGGTCGCGGCCGACTGCCGGTGGTAGCCGCGGGCCAGGGCGGCGCCGGCGAGATACAGCTCGCCGGCGACGCCGTCCGGCACGGGGCGCAGCCGCTCGTCGAGCAGCCGGACGCCGACGTGTGCGACGGGTTCGCCGATCGGGGCCGGTGACGGGCAGCCGGTCAGGTCGGCGGGCAGCCGCTGCCCGGTGACGACATGGGTCTCGGCGGGCCCGTAGTGGTTGTGCAGCTCGCGTCCCGGGTGGCGGCGCTGGAGCGCGCGCAGCGCGGCGCCGAGCCGCAGCGGCTCCCCGGCCTGGACGATGCGGCGCAGCGCGGGCAGGTCCCGGCCGGCTTCCCGCGCCGCCTCGGCCAGCGCCTCCAGGACGGTGTTCGGCGCGAACAGCTCCTCGACGCGTGCTTCCTCCAGCCACCGGGCGAGGAGTTCCGCGCTGTGCCGCTGCTCCTCCGTGGGCACGACCAGCGTGCGGCCTGAGGTCAGGGCCGAGCAGATCTCCTGCACGGACACGTCGAAGCCGACGCCGGTGAACTGCGCGGTCCGGGTGCCGGGGCCGCCGTCCAGCGCGGTGTGGTGCCACTCCAGCAGGTTGAGCAGCGCGGCGGCCGGCATCAGCACGATCTTCGGCTCGCCGGTGGAGCCGGAGGTGGCGATGGCGTAGGCGGGGTGCTGCGGCAGCAGCGGGGTGGGCCGTTCGGCGTCGGTCGGGTCGGTGTCGGGGCGGCGGGCCGCGTCCGTGGCGGTGGCGTCGGCGTCGAGCACCAGCCGGGGCAGGTCGGGCAGCGGCGGCAGCCGGTGCGCGGTCGCGGTGTCGGTCAGCAGGAGTGCGGGGCGCGCCGCGTCCAGCAGCCGGCCGGTGCGGGCGGCGGGGTGCTCCGGATCGACGGGGAAGTAGGCGGCGCCGGTCTTCAGCACGGCGAGGACCGCCGTCACCAGCCGTACTCCGCGGGGCAGCGCCAGCGCGACGAGCTGTTCCGGTCCGGCGCCGCGGGCGAGCAGCAGATGGGCCAACCGGTTGGCGCGCGCGTTGAGTTCACACAGCCCGACGGTCTCCTCGGCGGCCTCGACGGCGATCGCGTCGGGCGTCGCGCGGGCCTGTCGCTCGACCAGTCCGGGCAGCGTCGTGTGCGGGGTGCGGGGCGGCAGCGCGGCGGCCTGCGCCAGCCGGTGGTGTTCGGGTGCGGTGAGCAGGTCGACGGAGCCGATCGGCCGGTCCGGGTCGGCCACGACGGCACGCAGCAGCCGCAGCCAGCGGTCGGCGAGCGTGCGGACGGTCTCCTCGTCGAACAGGTCGGTGCTGTACTCCACGGCTCCGGCGCAGCCCGCGGGGGCGCCGTCGGCGTCGTGCTGTTCGGCCAGCGCGAAGAACAGGTCGAACTTGGCGGTGCCGGTGGTCACCGGCAGGGTGCGCACCCGCAGTCCGGGCAGCGCGAACGTGCCGGCCTCGGTGTTCTGGAGGGCGAGCATGGTCTGGAACAGCGGGTGGCACGCCGTGGACCTGGCCGGGTTGAGGACCTCCACGAGCCGTTCGAAGGGCACGTCCTGGTGGGCGTAGGCGGCCGGTGTGTCCTCGCGCACCCGGTCGAGGAGCGCGCCGAAGGACGGGTCGCCGGAGGTGTCGGTCCGCAGCACGAGCGTGTTCACGAAGAAGCCGACGAGGTCGTCCAGCGCCTGGTCGGTGCGGCCCGCGACCGGTGTGCCGACCGGTACGTCCTCTCCCGCGCCGAGCCGGGTCAACAGCGCCGCGAGGCCCGCCTGGAGCACCATGAACAGGCTCACGCCGCGTGCCCGCGCCAGGGCGGTGAGCGCGCGGTGCAGCTCGGCGTCCAGCTCGATGCCGAGGGTGGCGCCCCGGTAGGAGGCGACGGACGGGCGGGGACGGTCGGTGGGCAGCCGTAGCTGTTCCGGCAGGCCCGCCAACCGGTCCTTCCAGTAGGCGAGTTGACGTGCGGCCGGGCTGTGCGGGTCGGTCTCGTCGCCCAGCAGTTCGCGCTGCCACAGCGTGTAGTCGGCGTACTGCACCGGCAGCGGCTCCCAGTCCGGCTCCGCACCCCGGCAGCGGGCCGCGTAGGCGGTGGTGAGGTCGCGGGCGAGCGGGCCCATCGACCAGCCGTCCGCCGCGATGTGGTGCGCGGTCAGCAGCAGCACGTGTTCGCTGTGGGATTCGCTGCCGGATTCGCTGCCGGACAGCCGGAACAGGGCGGCGCGCAGCGGCGGTTCGGTGGCCAGGTCGAAGCCGGCCGCCGCAGCGGCGGACAGCCGCTCGGCCAGCTCGTCCTCGGTGGTCTCGGCCACGGTCGGCGCGGGGCTCGCCTCGGCCGCGTCCAGCACCCGCTGGCAGGGCACACCGTCGGCCTCGGCGAACACGGTGCGCAGGCTCTCGTGCCGGCCGACGAGGTCGCACAGCGCGGCGCGCAGCGCGGATTCGTCCAGCGCGCCGGTCAGCCGCAGCGCGAGCGGCATCGCGTAGGCGGCGCCCGGGCCCTCCAGGCGGTGCAGGAACCACAGCCGGCGCTGCGCGAAGGACAGCGGCACCCGCTCCGGGCGCCGTGCTGCGGGTCGCAGCGCCGGCCGGGGCCGCCCGCCGTCCGGCAGCCGGGCGGCGAGCCCGGCCACGGTCGGGGTGCGGAACACGGCGCGCAGCTCCAGCTCGACGTCCAGCGCGGAGCGGACCCGGGAGGCCAGCCGGGTGGCGAGCAGCGAGTGCCCGCCCAGCGCGAAGAAGTCCTCGTCCACACCGACCCGTTCGAGGCCGAGCACCTCGGCGAACAGCCCGGCCAGCACCTGCTCGCGCGGGGTGCGCGGCGGCCGGCCCGCTCCCCCGCCGGGCAGCGGCGGCTCGGGCAGCGCGGCGCGGTCCAGCTTGCCGCTGCCGGTGACCGGCAGGGTGTCCAGCTGGACGAGGGTCGCGGGCACCATGTGGTCGGGCAGCCGGTCGCGCAGATGGGCGCCGAGCTCCTCGACGGTGCAGCCCCCGGCGGGCGCCGCATAGCCGACGAGCCGGACGCCGTGCTCCGGTCCCGGGCCGTCCGGGCGGGCGAGGACCGCGGCCTGCCGGACGGCCGGGTGCGCGGCGAGCGCCGCCTCGATCTCGCCCGGTTCGACCCGGTGGCCGCGCACCTTGATCTGGTCGTCGGCCCGCCCGGCGAACTCCAGCTGCCCGTCGGCGCGTTGGCGTACGAGGTCGCCGGTGCGGTACATCCGGGCACCGGGCGGCCCCCAGGGGTCGGCCACGAACCGCTCGGCGGTGGCGCCCGGCCGGTGCAGATAGCCGCGGGCCAGGCCGTCCCCCGCCAGGTACAGCTCGGCGACGACGCCGTCGCACACGGGACGCAGCCGCTCGTCGAGGACGTAGGCGCGGACACCCGGCAGCCGGTGGCCGAGCGGCGGTGTGGTGCCGTCGCCCGGCAGCGGGCCCGTCATCGTGGCGGCGACGGTGGCCTCCGTCGGGCCGTAGGCGTTGACGAGCACCCGGCCCGGTGCCCACCGCTCGGCCAGCGCGGCCGTGCACGGTTCGGCGCCGGTCAGCAGGGTCAGCGAGGCGGGCACGGCGTCGGCGGGCAGGGTCGCCAGCACGGACGGGGTGACGAAGGAGTGGGTCAACGGCGTCCCGCGCCGGGTCAGTTCGGCGACGGGGTCGCCGTCCTCGGGGAGCTGGAGCGTGGCGCCGGTCAGCAGCGCGAGGAACAGCTCCCACAGGGAGGCGTCGAAGCCGGGCGCGGCGAACTGGAGCAGCCGGCTGCCGGGCCCGATCCCGGCGCGTGCGGCACCGGCGTCCCGCAGCGCGGCGATACCGGCGTGGGTGACCAGGACGCCCTTGGGCCGCCCGGTGGAGCCGGAGGTGAAGACGGCGTACGCCGGGTGGGCCGTGGACAGCGGCGCGGTGCGGTCGGCGTCGGTCGGTCCGGTGTCCGGCAGGCAGGCCGACTGCCGCGCCGTCTCCGGTCCGTCGAGGTGGAGCAGGGGCAGGCCATGGCCGGTGGGCAGCCGGTCCGCGGTGTCCCGGTCGGCGAGCAGCAGCACCGGCCGGGCGTCGGCGAACAGCCGGGCCGTCCTGGCGGCCGGCTGGTCCGGGTCGACGGGCAGGCAGGCGGCACCGGCCTTGGCGACGGCCAGCACGGCCACCACGCGCTCCACGGTGCGGGGCGCGGCCACGGCCACGAGCTGCTCGGGCCCGGCTCCCCGGTCGATGAGCAGGTGCGCGAGCCGGTTGGCGCGCACGTCCAACTCCCGGTAGTCGAGCGCGACATCGCCGCGCACGACGGCGGGCGCCTGCGGGGTCGCGCGCACCTGGGCGGCGAACAGCGCGGGCAGGGTGGCCGGGGCCGGGGCGGGTACGGCCGTGTTGTGGGTCACCAGCAGCGTGTGCTGCTCGTCGGCGGAGAGCACCGGCAGCCGCCCGAGGCGCAGCCCCGGGTCCTCGGCCGCCGCGCGCAGCACCCGCACGAGCCGGTCGGCCAGGGAGCGGACGGTACCGGGGTCGAAGAGGTCGGTGGCGTATTCGACGACACCGGTGAGGCCCGCGGGGGCGCCGTCGGGCCCGTGCTCTTCGACGAGTCCGACGGCCAGGTCGTACTTGGCGGTGCCGGTCGGCACCGGCAGGGTGCGCACCCGGAGGCCGGGCAGCGTGCAGGCGTCCGGGCCCTCGGTGTCGAGGGTGAGCGCGATCTGGAAGAGGGGGTGGTGTGCCGTGGAACGTGCAGGGTT
>NZ_BJMM01000117.1 GCF_006539165.1 Streptomyces cacaoi
CGGTCGAAACCGGGGCCGCCGGCTCCGTCGCGGTCGTCATGGCGGAGGGCAGGCAGGGTGTCGAGGCGCTGACAGCGGAGGCGCCGGAGAACGTGGCCGTTCCCGTCGGTTCCTTCGGGGCCGCCGACGAGGACGTCCACGTGGCGGCTTCCCGCGCGTTGGAGCTGGTGCAGTCGTGGGTGTCGGATGAGCGGTGGGCCGGGTCGCGACTGGTCTTCGTGACGCGGGGCGCGACGTCGGGCGAGGACCTGGCGGGCGCGGCCGTATGGGGCCTGGTGCGTTCCGCGCAGCTGGAACACCCGGGACGGTTCGCCCTCGTGGACCTGGAGCCGCACCTGGAGCCGCAGCAGGAGACGAACCCCGACGCGGACCCGGAGTCGCGCGCGAGCGCGGAGAGCACAGGGATCGAAGAGCTGCTGGGCCGGGCTCTGGTCGCGGATGAGCCGCAGGTGCGGGTGCGTGCCGGTCGGGTCCATGTGCCGCGGCTGGTGCGGGTGTCGGCCGGTGAGTCTGCGGGGCCGGTGTGGTCGTCGCGGGGGCGGGTGCTGGTCACGGGTGGTACCGGTGGGCTGGGCCGTGTGGTGGCCCGTCATCTGGTGGCGGAGCACGGCGTCCGGGATCTGTTGCTGGTCAGCCGGAGTGGTCCGGCGGCTGAGGGTGCGGCGGAGTTGGTGTCGGAGCTGTCGGAGGGGTTCGGGGCGTCCGTCGCGGTGGAGGCGTGCGATGTCGCGGATGCGGCGGCGGTCGCCGAACTGGTCGGGCGGTATGGGGACATCACGGCTGTCGTGCACACCGCGGGTGTGCTGGATGACGGGGTGATCGAGTCGCTGGATGCCGAGCGGTTGGCGGCTGTGTTGCGGCCGAAGGTGGATGCTGCCTGGAATCTGCATGAGGCGACGCGGCATCTGGAGCTGGAGGCGTTCGTCACCTTCTCCTCGGTGGCGGGTGTCTTCGGCAGTGCGGGGCAGGCCAACTACGCGGCGGGCAACGCCTTCCTGGACGCTTTGGCGTTGCGGCGGCGTGCCGCCGGGCTGCCGGGCACCTCGCTCGCCTGGGGACCCTGGACGCAGGAGTCCGGCATGACCGGCGGCCTCTCGGAGGCAGAAACCGAGCGGATCGCCCGCTCCGGCATGCCCGCGCTCTCCCCGGAGGAGGGCGTGGCGCTGTTCGACGCCGCTCTCGGGACCGGCGTGCCGGCACTGCTGCCCCTCCGGCTGGACTTCGCCGCGCTGCGTGCGCTGGGGGAGGTCCCTGTGCTGCTGCGTGGTCTGGTGCGGCCTCGGCTCCGGCGGTCCTCCGGCGTGGCCGGTGCCGCGGCGAAGGCCACCGGGCTGCTCCGGCGGCTGGCCGAGATGGGCGTCGCCGAACGCCGGGAGGCGCTGCTCGACCTGGTGCGTACCCGGATCGCCATCGTCCTCGCGCACGCCGGTGCCGAGACGGTGGATCCCGGGCGCACCTTCCAGGACCTCGGGTTCGACTCGCTGACCGCCATCGAGTTCCGCAACGGGCTGGGGAAGGCGACAGGTCTGCGGCTTCCGGCGACCGCCGTCTTCGACCATCCGACGGCCGAGGCCATGGTGGACCATCTGTACGCCGAGCTGTTCGACGGCGGGACGGTGGCGGACGGCGTCGTCGGCACGCCCGTGGGGGCACCGGATGTCGCCGACGACCCCGTGGTGATCGTCGGCATGAGCTGCCGCTACCCGGGCGGGGCCGCCTCGCCGGAGGAGCTGTGGCGGCTGGTGTCCGCAGGGGGCGACGCCGTCACCGGGCTGCCCACCGACCGCGGTTGGGACCTGGCGGCGCTCGCCGGCGACGCCGGCTCGGCAGGCATCGCCACGCGGGCCGGCGGATTCCTGCACGACGCCGCCGAGTTCGACCCCGACTTCTTCGGCATGAGCCCCCGCGAGGCGCTGACCACCGACACCCAGCAGCGGCTGTTGCTGGAGACGACATGGGAGGCGTTGGAGCGGTCCGGTATCGACCCGGTGTCGCTGCGCGGCAGCAGCACGGGCGTCTTCGCCGGGGTCATGTACAACGACTACGCCAACCTGCTCGACGGGCCCGAGTTCGAGGGGCAGCAGGCGAGCGGCAGCGCGGGCAGCGTGGCCTCGGGCCGGGTGTCCTACACGTTCGGTTTCGAGGGTCCGGCCGTCACCGTCGACACCGCCTGCTCCTCTTCGCTGGTCGCGCTGCATCTGGCCGCTCAGGCGCTGCGCTCGGGCGAGTGCTCCCTGGCGCTCGCCGGCGGCGTCACCGTCATGTCGACGCCGGTGACGTTCGTCGAGTTCTCCCGCCAGGGCGGGCTCGCCGCCGACGGGCGGTGCAAGGCGTTCGCGGACGCGGCCGACGGTGTCGGCTGGGCCGAGGGCGCCGGGCTGCTGGTGCTGGAGCGGCTGTCGGACGCGCGGCGTCATGGGCACGAGGTGCTGGCGGTGCTGCGGGGCT
>NZ_BJMM01000118.1 GCF_006539165.1 Streptomyces cacaoi
TCACACCCAGGCCGCTGCCGGTGTGGCGGGCGTCATCAAGATGGTGATGGCGATGCGGCACGGTGTGCTGCCGCCGACGCTGCACGTCGACCGGCCCTCCACGCACGTCGACTGGACGGCCGGCGCCGTCGAGGTCGTCACCGAGCCCACGAACTGGCCCGACACGGACCGCCCGCGGCGCGCCGGAGTCTCCTCGTTCGGCATCAGCGGCACCAACGCCCACGTTCTCCTCGAAGCGGGGCCCGCACCCGACGAGCACGGGAACGAGACGCCGGACCAGGCCGAGGCGCCGGACGGTGCACCGGAGGACGACGGCGTCCGGCTGCTGCCGTGGGTGCTGTCCGGCCGGTCCGAAGCGGCACTGCGTGCACAGGCCGCCCGGCTGCTCTCGCACATCGAGGAGCGACCCGAACTGCGCCCGCTGGACCTGGCGTATGCGCTGGTCACGAGCCGGTCGGTGTTCACGCACCGCGCCGTGCTGCCGGCGGCCGGCCGGGCCGAGGCGCTGCGCGCGCTCTCCTCGCTCGCCGACGGAGGGAGCGACGGCGCCGAGACCGGCGTCGCACGCCCCGGCAGGACCGCGTTCCTCTTCTCCGGCCAGGGCGCACAGCGGCCCGGCATGGGACGCGAGCTGTACGCACGGTTCCCCGCCTTCGCCGAGCCCTTCGACGCCCTGTGCGCGCTCCTGGACGAGCACCTCGACCGGCCGCTGCGCGACGTCGTCTGGGGCGAGGACGCCGAACTGCTGAACAGGACCGGCTACGCGCAGGCCGGACTGTTCGCGGTGGAGGTCGCCCTGTTCCGGCTGCTGGAGTCCTGGGGTGTGCGCCCCGACCGGCTGCTCGGCCACTCCATCGGCGAGCTGGCGGCGGCCCACGTCGCCGGGGTGTTCTCCCTCGCCGACGCCTGCCGGCTCGTCGCCGCCCGCGGCCGCCTGATGCAGGCACTGCCCGACGGCGGCGCCATGGCCGCGGTGCGCGCCACCGAGGACGAGGTCCGGCCGCTGCTCACCGCCGAGGTCGCGATCGCCGCCGTGAACGCACCCGGCGCCGTCGTGGTCTCCGGCACCGCGGAAGCCGTGGACTCGCTGTGCGCCCGGTTCGCGGCGCAGGGCCGCAAGACCACGCCGCTGCGGGTCTCCCACGCCTTCCACTCGCCGCTGATGGAACCCATGCTGGAGGACTTCCGCGCCGTCGCCGCCGGCCTGTCCTACCGCACGCCCGACCTGACGATCGTGTCGAACGTGACCGGCAGGACCGCCACGGCCGACGAGCTGTGCTCCCCCGACTACTGGGTGCGCCACGTCCGCGAAGCCGTCCGGTTCGCCGACGGAGTGCGCACCCTGGCCGATGACGGAGTGCACACCTTCCTCGAACTCGGGCCCGACGGCACCCTGTCGGCCCTCGCAGCGGAGTCGCCGTGGGACGACGGCCTGCCCGAGCCCGTGTTCGCTCCCGTCCTGCGCGCGGACCGGCCCGAGGAGGCGACCCTGCTGGGCGCCGTCTCCCGCCTCCATGTGCACGGCACGACAGTCGACTGGAGCGCCCTGTTCACGGGCACCGGAGCCCGGCGCGCGGAGCTGCCGACGTACGCCTTCCAGCGCGAACGGTTCTGGCCCGCCGGGGCCCTCACCCGCCCCGGCGATGTGCGCGTCGCGGGGCTGGGCCCGGCCGAACACCCCCTGCTGGGAGCCGCCGTCGAACTCGCCGACGGAGAAGGGCATCTGCTCACCGGGCGGCTGTCCACCGCCTCGCACCCGTGGCTCGCCGACCACGTCGTGCAGGGTGTCGTCCTGGTGCCCGGCACCGGCCTGCTGGAACTCGCCTTCCGCGCCGGTGACGAGGTCGGCTGCCGCCACGTCGAGGAGCTGACGCTCACGGCACCGCTCCTCCTCCCGGCGCAGGACGGCGTCCAGATCCAGGTCCGCGTCGCCGCACCCGACGCCTCCGGCGGGCGCGCCGTCACGATCCACTCCCGCCCGGAGAACCGGCCCGACCTGCCGTGGACCCAGCACGCCGACGGGCTCCTCACCCCGGGCACCGACGTCGCTGTCCCCACCGCCGAGACCGCCGACACCGCCGACACCGCCGCCTGGCCCCCGGCCGGCGCGGAACCGCTGCCCACCGACGACGCCTACGAGACGTTCGCGCAGTACGGCTTCGCGTACGGCCCCGTCTTCCAGGGGCTGCGGGCTGCCTGGCGGTGTGGTGGTGAGCTGTACGCCGAGGTGGCGTTGCCCGAGCGGTCGCGGGAGGAGTGTGCCCGCTTCGGTCTCCACCCCGCCCTGCTCGATGCCGCACTGCACGCCGCGCTCCTCACCGGCCCCGGCGACGGCACGGTGATCCCGTTCGCCTGGCGCGATGTCGCCCTGCACGCGGTGGGCGCCGACGCCGTACGGGTCCGGCTGCGTCGGCACGAGGACGGCGCACTCTCGCTGGAGATCGCCGACACCGCCGGCCGACCGGTGCTCACCGTGGGATCCGTCGCCGGACGCCCGGTCGAGACAGGGCAGTTGGACGGCGGACAGCGAGCCAGCCGTCCGCTGTACACGATCGAGTGGTCCGCGATGCCGTCGGCCTCGTCGGGGTCGTCGGTGCCGTCGTGGGTGTTGTGGGAGGAGTTGCCGGCGGCGGATTCGGGTGAGCCGGTGCCTTCGCTGGTGGTGCTGGACTGCGGGGACTTCGGGGTGCCGCCCGTCACGGCGGACACGTCAACTGTCGACGTACCGGCCGCGGTTCGCGCGGTGACCGGCCGAGTTCT
>NZ_BJMM01000119.1 GCF_006539165.1 Streptomyces cacaoi
CCCGCCGCAAGGCCGAGGCCGAGCAGCAGCCGGACGACTGGCGGGTGTGGTTCCGCCTCGCCGTCGCCTACCACGACGCCCGGGACACCCCGCGCGCCCGCAAGACCATGGAGCACGCCATCGCCCTCCAGGCGAAGGAGGCGCAGCAGGGCGCGCGGCCCGGGCGCACCGGGCCCGAGCCCTCCGACGAACCGGCTTCCGGCACCCCGGCCTGAACGGGCCCGGAAGCCCGCGCGCCCGCGCCCGCGCTCGCGACGAGCGGGCTCAGCCGTGTGCGCGACCGGACTCGGCCGCCCAGGCCTCCAGGACGTCCGCGGCCCGCTCGAACGACCCCGGCCGGCCGAGGAAGTCGGCGCTGTGGTCGGTGAGCAGCACCGCACGCGTGCTCGACGACGTCCGGCCCGTACGGTCGAGCACCACGGCCTGCCCCTGCACCGTCCGCGGCAGCCCCAGCCACTTCACCGGCTGCTGGAGCGTCCGTATGGACTCCACCTCCCGCCACCGCAGCGTGCTCGTGCGCCACAGCCGCACCTGCCGCACCCCGTGCGCGCTCACCCACGTGCCCGCCTGGAGCAGCCGTACCGCCGCGGCGACGAGGAGCGCACCGAGCACGGCGCACACGACAGCGCTGACCGGGGCGCCGGCCAGCGCGATGATCAGCGAGGAGAAGAGGACGTAGGAGGCGAGCAGGAGCAGCAGCGCTCCACCGCCGACCCGCCACGGCCCCGGCCGGTAGGGACGCCGCCACTCCTCACGGTCGGCGTGCGGGGGCGGCACCGCCTGGGCAGCGAGTACTTCCGCCTCACGGTCGGCCGTCAAGAAGGGCAGGGGCACAGCAGGAACCTCGCTCACGGCAGCTCATGTCACAGGTGTGAGCCGTGAGAGTAGCGAGACGTACGAGGCCCGGCCACCCCGGGTCGGTACCGGAGGGGCCGGGCCTCGTCGTGTGTTCCGTCAGCGGTGCTCCGCCGCCGCCGGATTCTCGTTGCGGGGGCTGTCCTGGTCCGCGCTGAGCGCGGGGAGCCCGACCAGTACGGACCCCACCAGCCCGGCGACGATCGTGAGCCCCACCAGCGCGCTGCCGGCGACCTGCCGAAACGTCCGGCGAGCGCGAGGCGGCGGGGTGACGTTACTGCGGAACCGGTCGGCCTCGGCTATGAAGGCGAACGGTACGGCCTCTCCGCGGCTCATGGCTGACGCTCCTGTGCTTGTTCTGGGCTGCTGATGGGGAAACGTCCGGGCTCACGCAGGAGTGCCCGATCTCGACGGTCGCATGTGAAAAATATCAACCGCCCCGACGACGAATCGCACCGGGGTCCCGTATCAAGGGATCGAGTCACCTTTGTCCCGTCAAAACAGGACAAGTTGGCGGTCACGGTCGCCGGGCCGGGCTGTCGGCGGCTGCCCGTAGGCTGGGCGCGCCCTGGCAGACGTACGTGGAAGGACCCCGCCGGTGACCGACAGCCCCGCCCCGAGTTTCCGCAGCGACATGACCGTCGAGCTGGTCAAGCACAGCGCGGCCGACACCGATGTGCTCTGGGCCGCCCGGGTCTCCACCGCCGGCGAACAGTCGCTGGACGAGCTGAAGAAGGACCCCGAGCGCTCCAAGGGCCTGATCAACTACCTGATGCGGGACCGGCACGGCAGCCCCTTCGAGCACAACTCGATGACGTTCTTCATCAGCGCCCCGCTGTTCGTCTTCCGTGAGTTCCACCGCCACCGCGTCGGCTGGTCCTACAACGAGGAGTCGGGCCGCTACCGCCAGCTCCAGCCCGTCTTCTACGTCCCGGACGAGTCGCGCAAGCTCGTCCAGCAGGGCCGCCCGGGCAAGTACGAGTTCGTCGAGGGCACCCCGGAGCAGCACAAGCTCACGGTCGAGGCGATGGAGGACACCTACCGCACGGCGTACGCCCGGTACGGGGAACTGCTGGAGGCGGGCGTCGCCCGCGAGGTCGCGCGCGCCGTCCTCCCCGTCGGCCTGTACTCCTCGATGTACGCCACGTGCAACGCCCGCTCCCTGATGCACTTCCTCGGCCTGCGCACCCAGCACGAGCAGGCGAAGGTCCCGAGCTTCCCGCAGCGCGAGATCGAGATGGTCGGGGAGCTGATGGAGCAGCGCTGGGCCGAGCTGATGCCGCTCACCTACGCCGCGTTCAACGCCAACGGCCGTGTGGCGCCCTGAGGCTCCTTCCGGCGAAGGGGGCGTGCGAAGTGTCCGTATTGCGCTGTTTCCAGAAGTTCATCTAGGGTGAATAAGCGGTCTCGGCACTGTCTGAACCCCCGAGCAGACAGTGCCGGGGCCCCCTTCATTTGCGCCCCGGGCCCCGGAAACCCGTCGATCCCCGGCTCGAGTCCGCCCCGAGCGCGCAGCTCGGGCCACGCTGCGAGTAGCGTGGACCTCATGGCTCCGACCTCCACACCGCAGACGCCCTTCGGGCGGGTTCTGACCGCGATGGTCACGCCGTTCACCGCGGACGGCGCCCTCGACCTCGACGGCGCGCAGCAGCTCGCCGCCCATCTGGTGGACGCCGGCAACGACGGACTCGTCGTCAACGGCACCACCGGTGAGTCCCCGACCACCAGCGATGCGGAGAAAGCCCAGCTCGTCAGGGCGGTCGTGGAGGCGGTCGGGGACCGCGCCCACGTCGTGGCCGGCGCCGGCACCAACGACACCGAGCACAGCAAGGAGCTCGCCCGTGCCGCGGCGGACGCCGGGGCGCACGGCCTCCTCGCGGTGACGCCGTACTACAGCAAGCCCCCGCAGGAGGGCCTGTTCCGGCACTTCACCGCCATCGCCGACGCCACCGAGCTGCCGGTGATGCTGTACGACATCCCCGGCCGCAGCGGCGTCCCGATCAACACCGAGACGATCGTCCGCCTCGCGGAGCACCCGCGCATCGTGGCGAACAAGGACGCCAAGGGCGACCTCGGCCGCGCCAGCTGGGCCATCGCCACCAGCGGACTCGCCTGGTACAGCGGCGACGACATGCTGAACCTGCCGCTGCTGTCCGTGGGCGCCATCGGCTATGTCTCCGTGGTCGGACATCTGGCCACGCCGGAGCTGCGGGCCATGCTGGAGGCGCATCTGAGCGGCGACGTCGCCAAGGCCACCGAGATCCACCAGAAGCTGCTCCCGGTGTTCACCGGCATGTTCCGCACCCAGGGAGTCATCACCACCAAGGCAGCCCTCGGACACCTCGGGCTCCCCGCGGGGCCGCTGCGCCTCCCGCTGGTCGAGCTGTCGCCGGAGGAAACCGAGCAGCTCAAGCACGATCTCGCACACGGCGGGGTACATCTGTAGGTCACAGACTTCACAACTGCATACCGCCGGAAGACGGCAGCAAGTGCACAACCTCGACGCATCGAGCACGACACGTACGACCGCGTACGCATCTGAATACCGCGCGCCACGTGCCCAGGCGGGTGCGTGGCGCGCGTGGTAAGGAGAGTCTTTTGAGTCATCCGCATCCCGAGCTCGGCCCCCCGCCGAAGCTTCCCGAGGGCGGCCTGCGGGTCACCCCGCTGGGCGGCCTCGGCGAGATCGGCCGCAACATGACCGTCTTCGAGTACGGCGGCCGGTTGCTGATCGTCGACTGCGGCGTCCTCTTCCCCGAGGAGGAGCAGCCCGGGATCGATCTGATCCTCCCGGACTTCCACACGCTCCGGGACCGCCTCGACGACATCGTCGGCATCGTGCTCACGCACGGCCACGAGGACCACATCGGCGGCGTCCCCTACCTGCTGCGCGAGAAGCCGGACATCCCGCTGATCGGCTCCAAGCTGACCCTGGCCCTCATCGAGGCCAAGCTCCAGGAGCACCGCATCCGGCCCTACACCCTGGAGGTCGAAGAGGGCCACCAGGAGCGCATCGGCCCGTTCTCCTGCGAGTTCGTCGCGGTGAACCACTCCATCCCGGACGCGCTCGCCGTGGCCATCCGCACCCCGGCCGGCATGGTCGTCCACACCGGCGACTTCAAGATGGACCAGCTGCCGCTCGACGGCCGCCTCACCGACCTGCGGGCCTTCGCCCGGCTCGGCGAAGAGGGCATCGATCTGCTGCTGAGCGACTCGACCAACGCCGAGGTCCCCGGGTTCGTCCCGCCGGAGCGCGACATCTCCGGAGTCCTGCGGCAGGTCTTCTCCAGCGCCCAGAAGCGCATCATCGTGGCGAGCTTCGCCAGCCATGTGCACCGCATCCAGCAGATCCTGGACGCGGCACACGAGCACGGGCGCCGGGTGGCCTTCGTGGGCCGTTCCATGGTCCGCAACATGGGCATCGCCCGCGACCTCGGGTACCTGCGCGTCCCGGCCGGACTGGTGGTTGACGTCAAGACGCTCGACGACCTGCCCGACGACGAGATCGTCCTGGTGTGCACCGGCTCCCAGGGCGAACCCATGGCCGCGCTCTCCCGCATGGCCAACCGCGATCACCAGATCCGCATCGTGCAGGGCGACACGGTGATCCTGGCCTCGTCCCTCATCCCGGGCAACGAGAACGCGGTCTACCGCGTGATCAACGGCCTGACCCGCTGGGGCGCCAACGTGGTGCACAAGGGCAACGCCAAGGTGCACGTCTCGGGCCACGCCTCGGCGGGCGAACTGCTGTACTTCTACAACATCTGCCAGCCGAAGAACCTGATGCCCGTCCACGGCGAATGGCGCCACCTGCGCGCCAACGCGGAACTGGGAGCCCAGACCGGCGTACCCCAGGACCGCATCGTCATCGCGGAGGACGGAGTCGTCGTCGACCTGATCGACGGCAGGGCCAAGATCTCCGGCAAGGTCCAGGCCGGCTACATCTATGTCGACGGACTCTCCGTGGGCGGCGTCACCGAGTCCTCGCTGAAGGACCGCCGCATCCTCGGGGACGAGGGCATCATCTCGGTCTTCGTGGTGGTCGACAGCACCACCGGGAAGATCGTCGGCGGCCCGCACGTCCAGTCCCGCGGTTCGGGCATCGACGACGCGGACTTCGCCCAGGTGATCCCCAAGATCGACGAGGCCCTGGCGCGCTCGGCGCAGGACGGCGTCGCGGAGACCCACCAGCTCCAGCAGCTGGTGCGCCGCACGGTCGGCAAGTGGGTCTCGGACAGCTACCGGAGGCGCCCGATGATCCTCCCGGTCGTCGTCGAGGTCTGACGGACAGAGAGCGAGGGCGCCTCGATTTGCCTCCTGGCGCCCCGCTCCAGTACGTTTACATCTCCACCGCAACGGGAACCCGGGCGAAGCTCCGGGGGACACCGCGTGCGCCGGAGTCACTCGGACTCGGAAAAGAGCCGAAATAAGATTCTGGTAAGGTGGAAAACACCGAAAGGGAAGCGCCCGGAGGGGCCGGTGAAACGGTCTCGAAGGAAGT
>NZ_BJMM01000120.1 GCF_006539165.1 Streptomyces cacaoi
AGGAGACCCCCGCTCCGTGGCGCCCTCGTGCGCATATCGCGCCTTTTGTTCGCCGTGCCCAACCTGCCGACAGCGCAGGGGCGTTCGCGGTCGTGCCTTGGGCGGAGGGCATTGGTACAGTCCAAGGGTCATCGGGGCGCGGTGTACGCGTCACGGCGTTCCGTCGAGAGGCAGCCATGGCGCGACGCGGAGACCCGGAGCTGACCCGGCTCGCCCACACCGTCATCCAACCGGGATTCGAGGGCACCTCGCCACCGGACTGGCTGCGCCGCAGGATCGACGAGGGCCTGGCCTCCGTGGTCCTCTTCGGCCGCAACATCGCCGGGCCGGAGCAGATCGCCGCGCTCACCGCGGAACTGCGGGCCCAGCAGCCGGAGTTGATCGTCGCCATCGACGAGGAGGCCGGGGACGTCACCCGCGTCGAGGCGCACACCGGGTCCTCCCGGCCCGGCAATCTCGCGCTCGGCGCCGTCGACGACACCGGGCTGACCGAGCAGGTAGCCCGCGGTCTCGGCCGGGAACTGAACGCGCTGGGCATCACCCTGGACTACGCGCCCAGCGCGGACGTCAACTCCAACCCGCTCAACCCGGTCATCGGCGTCCGCTCGTTCGGGCCGGACACCGCACTCGTCGCCCGGCACACCGCCGCCTGGGTCCGCGGCCTCCAGTCGGCCGGGGTGGCCGCCTGCCCCAAGCACTTCCCGGGGCACGGCGACACCACCGTCGACTCGCACCACGGCACCCCCCGGGTGGACGCCGGGCCGGAGGAGCTGGCGCGGGTCGCGCTGCCGCCGTTCGCCGCCGCGCTCGACGCCGGGGCGCGCGCCGTGATGACCGCACATCTCCTCGTTCCCACCTACGATCCGCACGCCCCCGCCACGCTCAGCCCGCACCTCGTCGGCACCCTGCTGCGCGAGCGGCTCGGCTTCACCGGCATGGTCGTCACCGACGCCGTCGAGATGCGCGCCCTCACCGACCGGTACGGGATCCGGGGCGCCACGGTGCGGGCCGTGGCGGCGGGCTGCGACGCCGTCTGTGTCGGCGGGGAGAGCGTGGGCGAGGCGGTCGTGGACCAGCTCACCGAGGCCGTGGTGCAGGCCGTGCTCGACGGCACCCTGCCCGAGGAGCGGCTGGCCGAAGCGGCCGCCCGGGTACGGGAGTTCGCGGCGTGGTCGGCCCGGCGGGCCCGCGAGGCAGCGGCCTCCCCCGGGGACGGGCCGTCACCGGCGGAGGAGGGGGCCGGGCTGGTGGCGGCGCGGCGGGCACTGCGGGTGGACGGCCGGGAGGGCGGCGCACGGCTGCCGCTGACCGGCGCCCCGCACGTCGTCGAACTGCACGCGGCGACACACCTGGCCATCGACGACGCCACCCCCTGGGGCCTGGCCGCACCGCTGCGCGCCCTGCGGGCCGACACGACCGCGGCCCGGCTCACACGGGCGGAGGCCGACGGCGACGACCCGCCGGTCCGGGAGTGGCTCCGGCCCGCCGAGGGGCGCGAACTGGTCGTGGTCGTCCGCGACGCCGGGCGGCACGGCTGGATGGCGCGGGCGCTCGCCGCGCTGCTGCGCCACCGTCCCGACGCGGTCGTCGTCGAGATGGGGGTGCCCACCGACGACCGCCCCGGCGCCGTCCATCTCGCCACCCATGGCGCGACCCGGGTCAGCGGCGTCGCCGCAGCCGAGCTGCTCACCGGTCAGGCACCCCCGGAGCAGCGGCGGGCGACGGGGGAGCCCGCCACCGCGCGGCAGCGCTGACGGGTGCTGACGGGTGCTCACGGGTGCTGACCGGCGCCGACCGGCGCGGCCCGTCAGCGGGTGAGCAGCTCCCGCAGTGCGGTCGCCACCTGGAGCGGGGCCTCCTCCGCCATGAAGTGGCCGCAGGTGACGGAGGTGTGCCGCAGGTCGGGCGCCCACGCCCGCCACACGGCTGCCGCGTCGTAGCCGAGCGCCGCGCCCCAGTCCTGCTGGAGCACGGTGACGGGCATCCGCAGCTGGTTACCGGCGTCCCGGTCGGCCCGGTCGTGGGCGAGGTCGACGCCGGCCGAGGCCCGGTAGTCCGCCACGATCGAGGGGACGGCGGCCCGGCAGGCGTCCAGGTAGGCGCGGCGGACGTCGTCCGGGATCGCCTCCGTGCTCTGCCCCCACAGGTCGAGGAAGTGGCCGAAGAAGGCGTCCGGTGCCGCCGAGATCATCTGCTCGGGCAGGCCGGGCGGCTGGGCCATCAGATACAGGTGGAAGGCGACGGCCGCGTCGGCGCCGTGCAGGACGTCCCACATGTCGGCGGTCGGCACGACGTCGAGGCAGGCCAGATGGCTGATGGCGGCCGGGTGGTCGAGCCCGGCGCGGAAGGCGACGAGGGCGCCGCGGTCGTGCCCGGCGAGCGCGAAGCGGTCGTGGCCGAGGGCGCGGGCCAGCTCGACGACGTCGGCGGCCATGGTGCGCTTGGCGTAGGTGCCGCCGCCGGGTGCGTCGGCCGCCGCGCTCTCCGCCGGTTTGTCGCTGGCGCCGTAGCCCCGCAGATCGGGGCAGATCACGGTGTGGTCCACCGCGAGGTCGGTGGCGACGTGCCGCCACATCAGATGCGTCTGCGGAAAGCCGTGCAGCAGCACGACCGGCGGCCCCGAACCGCCGACGGCCGCGTGCAGCTCCACACCGTCGGCGACGGGTACCCGCCGCTGGTCGAATCCGTCGATGCTGGGGGTGGTCATGGCATGTCCTTCGCTCGTGCCCACTGGGCGCTGAACAGTTGCTTCCAGCCTGCGGGCCGCGAATGAGCATTCGATGACCGCGCTCCATGGGCGGCCCTTCGCGGGCGGCGGAGCCCCGGGGCGGGCCGGCGTTCCTCCGGCGGATGCCGGGCCTCGTAGGGCGACATGGCACGACACTGTGCGACACGGTGCGACCCCCCTCACGTGCGCCGCGTCCCCTCCGGCCGTGCGCCGGGCCTCATGCGGCCGTGTGCTCCTCCCCTGCGGGACCAGCCCCGCGCATCTGCGGGCCGTGGGCTGTGCGCTGTCCGCCGGAAAGCAGAGGCTCACACCGCCGGGTCCGGGAACCGGGAAGCGGGACCTCCGGAGGCCCGGGAGGACCGGAGCCGGAAGCTGGAGGTCCGGGGGCTCCGGTCTCCGGGTTGGGGAGGCCGGGAGAAGTCGGGCGTCGGGAAGGTGGTCACGGTTGCGGGTCGAGTTCGGGGTGTTGGGGCCGGTCACGGCCTGGGACGAGGCCGGGGAGCCAGTCGCGCTGCGCGGCCCGCGGCACCGCGCCGTCCTGGCCCGGCTGATCATCGCCCGCCGCCGGGTGGTCCCCGTCTCCGTGCTGGTGGAGGACCTGTGGCCGGACCCGCCGGCCGGCGCGGTGGCGACCGTCCGCAGCTTCGTCGCCGCGCTGCGCCGCGCCCTGGAACCCGGGCGGGCGCCGCGCACCCCGGCACGGCTCCTGGTCACCGAGGGCCCCGGGTACGCGCTGCGCGCCGGCCGGGACGACGTGGACGCCTGGCGGTTCGAGCAGGCGCTCGCCTCCGTCGGCACGCTGCCGCCCCGGCGCGCGGCCGAGGAGCTGGACGCGGCGCTCGCCCTGTGGCGAGGGCCCGCCTACGCCGAGTTCGCCGAGGAACCCTGGGCCCGGGCGGAGCGCGCCCGCCTGGCGGAACTGCGGCTGGGCACCGTCGAACGCCGGGCCGAGGCGCTGCTGGCGCTGGGCCGCGGCACGGAGGCCGTGTCCGAGCTGGACGCGCACGTCACCGAGCACCCGTGGCGGGAGGACGCCTGGCGGCTGCTCGCCCTCGCGCTCTACCGGGACGGCAGGCAGGGCGACGCGCTGGCCGTGCTGCGCCGCGCCCGCGCCCTGCTCGTCGAACAGCTGGGCGTCGATCCGGGGCCGCGGCTCCTGCGCCTGGAGGCCGACGTCCTCGCCCAGGCCGAGCACCTCGAAGCGGGCCCCGACCGGGACGCGCAGGCGGCGCAGTCGGCACAGACGGCGCAGTCGGCACAGTCGGCGCAGCCCGTGCAGGCCGAGCAGGTGTGGGCGCGGGCGGCCACCGCGTACGACCGGACGGTGGCGCCCGGCGCCCGGGCGCGGCTGGAGTCGACGGTGGGGCTGCTGCGGGATCTGGCCGTCACCGGGGGCGGCGGTCTGACGGCGGCACGCGAACACCGCGAGGCAGCCGTCGAAGCGGCCGAGGAGCTGGGCGACGCGGAGCTGACGGCCCGGGTCATCGGCGCCTACGACGTCCCGGCGATCTGGACCCGCTCGGACGACCCGCGGCTCGCGGCACGGCTCGTCGACGCCGCCGAACGGACCCTGGCCGGGCTGCCGCCGGGCACCCACCCGGCCGTCCGGGCCCGGCTGCTGGCCACGGTCGCGCTGGAGTCCCGGGGCAGCGGCGCCCGGCGGGCGGACCGGGCCGCGCGGGAGGCGGAGGAGACGGCACGCGGCCTGGACGATCCGGCGCTGCTGGCGTTCGCCCTCAACGGCGTCTTCATGCAGTCCTTCGGGAGGACGGGGCTGGCCGCGCAGCGCGATGCGACGGGCGCCGAACTGGTCGCCGTCTCCGCGCGCAACGGCCTCGTCTCCTACGAGGTGCTCGGGCATCTGATCCGGCTCCAGGCCCGCGCCGGCCTGGGCGACTTCCCCGGGGCCGACACGCACGCCGCAGCGGCCGACCGCCTGGCGGAGCGTCACGAGCGGCCGCTGGTCACGGTGTTCACCCGCTGGTACGCCGCGCTGCGCCGGGACGCCGTGGACGCACCGTCTGCGCCGGAGGCGGAGGCGGCCTACCGGGACGCCGCCGCTCTCCTGGAGGACGCCGGTATGCCGGGGCTGCGGCACGGGCTCCTGCCGCTCGCCCTGCTGTGTGTCCGCGTCCGGCGCTCGCCGCCCGCCCCGGCCGGCCGGGCGGCGGAGGACACCGACTGGGGGCCGTACGCGCCGTGGGCCCGGCCGCTGGTGCTGCTGGCCGAGGACCGTCGGGACGAGGCGGCCGCCGCGCTGCGCCGCGCCCCGGATCCGCCGCACGATCTGCTGGCCGAGGCCCTGTGGGCGCTGACCGGCCACGCGGCCGTGGCGCTCGGCGACCGGGAGACGATGCGCCGCGTGTACCGCGCGCTCGCCCCCGCGGCGGGCGAACTCGCCGGCGCGGGCAGCGGACTGCTCACCGTCGGCCCGGTCACCGACCACCTCACCGCCCTCGCCACGGCCCTCGGCCACCGGCCCTGAACCCCACGCGGACCGGCGAACGGGCGGACCGGCGCAACGACGAACCGGCGAAACGACGAACCGGCGGGCGGGGCGCACCACCGAAGTGGTCCGCCCC
>NZ_BJMM01000121.1 GCF_006539165.1 Streptomyces cacaoi
GGGGCGTGGGAAAACCTGGAACTCCAGGTTTTCCCACGCCCCTCAGTGCGTGTGGCTCAGGCGCGGATCACTCGGCGGGTGTGTTCGCCAGAACGGTACGGCGCGGGTTGGCGGTCCTGGTGGGGAGCGCCTCGGTCGCCTCGGCGGCCTCCTGCGCTTCGGCCGGCTGAACCGTCAGCTCGTCGGCGTCCTTGAGATGCGCCAGCGTGGTGCGGCGCGGGTTGGCTATGGTGCGCATCGTCAGGGTGGACTTCACGGCTGCCCTTGTCTCGATCGGCTTGTCACTTCTGCGTGCTCTGTAAACGCCGAGAGTAGGCCCGCTATTCCCCGCCGGAACGTGACCTAGGCAACGTCCGCCCTGTGAGTTTGCTCACGACAGGCCGAGCAAAAGCGACATAAGGAATCGTTGAATCCGGATCAACAATCGGACACAGCGGTCTTACATGGGCAATATGCGCCCTCTACCGGCTAGTTGGGCACCGCGGGCGGCTGTCCCCCTCGTGGGGATAAGTCCAAATTCCGCAATCCGGTTTCTACGTGGTGTGAGTCGTCGGGAGCAAAGCGTCACCGGTTTCCACGGGTTATCCACAGCCCTTGTTGGAGATCCGGCACTGTGCTGGAATTCCACGGACCGCCGCAGGACGAACACAGATCGACGCGCACCGGGCGCGAATCATTACCGCCCCCGATGTACGCCGGTGATGAGGGGACGCGTCGGTCAATCACGACCGCCACGGGGGTTCGGACCCCCACGACTCGATACCGTCCCGCCGTCGCGCGCGGGGGGACGCCTGGTCCAGAGGTTGCGACGCTAGTGCAGGGACGTTTCAAGAGGGATGGCAGCGCTGAGGGGAGCCCGGAGGCGCGCGGCACGGCCGACCGCGGTTCCCAGCCCCAGCGCGCCCAGGACGGCGGCCAGGCCGCTCTCGCCCAGGGGGTGAACGGACCCTCCGCCGGTGGCCCCGCGGGCAAGGCCGGCGGTCCGGCGGACCCCGGTGCCACCCCCGGGAAGGACGGCAAGGGCGGTAAGGGCGGCAAGTCCTCGAAGCCTGCCAAGCCGGCCGGTTCCTCCAAGGGCGGGAACCCCGCCAAGTCCGCGAAGTCCGCCAAGTCCGGGAAGTCCGCCAAGTCCGGCAAGGGGGAGGACGGCCAGGGCGCGCCTGCCGGTGCCTCCGGCCCGTCACCCGTCGACCCCGGCTCCCGGCTCGCCCTGCGCAACTGGCGCATCAGCACCCGCCTCGTCTCCCTGCTGGCGCTCCCGGTCATCGCCGCCACCACGCTCGGTGGCATGCGCATCTCCAACTCGCTCCAGAACGTCGATCAGCTCTCCAACATGGAGCTGCTCACGGAGATGACGGAGAAGGCCACCACGCTGGCCGCCGCACTCCAGGAGGAGCGCGACCGCTCGGCGGGCCCCCTGATCAGCACGGGCAACGAGAAGGACGACGTCGTCGTCGCCCCGCGCGAGGACACCGACGAGGCGATCCAGTCCTTCAGGGAAGCCACCGGCGACATCGACGGCAGCGACAAGGTGATGGCGGGCGTCCAGTCCACCGTCCTGGACATCGCCCGTCAGCTGACGTCGATCAACACGATCCGCGAACGCGCCTACGAGAACCCGGCGTACGTCTCGCAGACGGTCAACGCCTACAACCAGCTCATCGAGTCCCTGCTGTCCCTCTCCCAGGACATGGCGCAGGCGACGAGCAACTCGGAGATGATCCAGAGCACCCGCGCTCTGGCCGCCTTCTCCAGCGCGAAGGAGTACGCCTCCATCCAGCGCGCGATCATCTCCGCCGGTCTGGCGCACGAGCCCACGGCCCAGCTGTCCGAGACGGACCGGCTCTTCGCCAAGACGGCCACCGAGAGTGAACGCGCCGAGCTGAAGAGCTTCCAGCAGATCTACGGCGACGAGAAGACCGCCTCGCTCACCAAGCCGATCGACGGCGGCGACGTCAACGTCACGCTGGCCGACAAGTACCGCGACCGGATGCTGCACAGCACCGACGCGATCAAGAAGGAGAAGCGCACCTACGTCGACTGGATGGATCAGGACGCATCCAAGATCGACAACATGAACAAGATCGAGAAGACCCTGCTCGCGAAGATGGAGCAGCAGGCCCGCGAGCTGAAGTCCGAGGCCCAGCAGGAGGCGCTGCTCAACGGCGCCATCATCCTGCTGGTCCTGGGCATCTCGCTGGTCGGCGCGTTCGTCGTCGCGCGCTCCATGGTCCGCTCGCTGCGCCGGCTCCAGGACACCGCGCAGGACGTGGCCCGCGAGCGGCTTCCCGAGCTCGTCAAGCAGATGTCCGAGGCCGATCCGCAGGACGTGGACACCTCGGTCGAGTCCGTCGGCGTGCACAGCCGGGACGAGATCGGCAAGGTGGCCGCCGCGTTCGACGACGTCCACCGCGAGGCCGTCCGCCTCGCCGGTGAACAGGCGCTGCTGCGGGGGAACGTCAACGCGATGTTCACCAACCTCTCCCGCCGGAGCCAGGGCCTCATCCAGCGTCAGCTGTCGCTCATCTCCGAGCTGGAGTCCCGCGAGGCCGACCCGGACCAGCTCTCCTCGCTCTTCAAGCTCGACCACCTCGCCACCCGCATGCGCCGCAACGGCGAGAACCTCCTGGTCCTCGCCGGTGAGGAGCCGGGCCGGCGCTGGACCCGCCCCGTCCCGCTCGTCGACGTCCTGCGTGCCGCCGCGTCCGAGGTGGAGCAGTACGAGCGGATCGAGCTCAGCTCCGTCCCGGCGACGGAGGTCACCGGCCGGGTCGTCAACGACCTCGTGCACCTCCTCGCCGAGCTGCTGGAGAACGCCACCTCGTTCTCCTCCCCGCAGACCAAGGTCAAGGTCACCGGTCACGCCCTCCCGGACGGCCGGGTGCTCATCGAGATCCACGACACCGGCATCGGGCTCTCCCCGGAGGACCTCTCCGCGATCAACGAGCGGCTGGCCAACCCGCCCACGGTGGACGTCTCCGTCTCCCGCCGCATGGGCCTGTTCGTGGTCGGCCGCCTCTCCCTGCGGCACGGCATCCGCATCCAGCTGCGCCCCTCCGACTCCGGCGGCACAACCGCCCTGGTGATGCTGCCCGTCGACATCGCCCAGGGCGGCGCGGCCCCCAAGGGCAGGCCCGGTGCGCCCAACGGCCAGGGCGGCGCGCCCGCGGCCGGCCGGGGCGGCAAGGGCGGCAACCTCGCCGCGGCACTCCAGCGCGGCCCGCAGGGCAGCCCGGGCGGGCCGCGCACAGGTGCGGGCGCGGGCGCCGAGGGCGGCAACCGGCTCGGCGCCGCTCCGCCGCGCGGCCAGGTCTCGGGCGGTTCCCAGCGGCCCGCGCTGCCCGGCAGCGGCGGCCCGGGCGCCTCGGGCGGTACCGACTTCTTCGGCGGCTCCGCCCCGGCGAACCGCCCCGCCGACGGCTCGTCCCTGCCGCCGCTGCCCACCCGTGGCGCCTCCAACTCCGAGCTGCCGGGCGGCCCGAACGCGGCAGGCTCCGGCAGCCAGGGCGGCCCCGGCCCGTTCGCCCGGCCGCCGCAGCCGGACGGCCCCGGCAGCGCGGGTCCGTTCCCGCAGCAGCAGGGCCCGCAGTCCGGCGGCCCGGGCGGGACGGGCGGGTTCGCCCGCCCCGGCGCGCCCGAAGGCCCGGGCAGCACCGGGCAGTTCCCCCAGCTGTCGTCGGCCGAGGGGCCCGGCAGCACGGCGGAGCTGCCCCGCGTCCCGGCGGAAGGCGAGGACGGCCCCGGCAGCACGGGCCAGTTCCCGCGCGTCCCGGCCCAGGGCGGCCCGAGCACCACCGGGCAGTTCGCCCAGCCACCGCAGCCCGACGGCCCCGGTGGGACCGGCCAGTTCGCACAGCCGGACGGCCCCGGTCAGACGGGCCAGTTCGCGCAGCCCGGGCCGGGTCCGGAGCAGACGGGGCAGTTCGCCCAGCTCGCGCAGCCGGACGGTCCGGGGCAGACGGGCCAGTTCGCGCGGCCGGACGGTCCAGGTGGGACGGGGCAGTTCGCGCAGCCGGACGGCCCTGGTCAGACGGGGCAGTTCGCGCAGCCGGGTGCGGGTCCGGAGCAGACGGGTCAGTTCGCGCAGCCGCAGGGGCCGGGGTCCGGCGGCCCGGGGGAGACGGGCGAGTTCGCCCGCCCGGGCGCGGACGAGGCGTCCACGACCGGCGCGTTCGCGGCTCCGCAGGTGTCCGGCGGCGCACCGTCCGGCCCCGCGGGCGCCTCCGGCGGCCAGGACCGCCCCGTGTACTCCGATCTCGGTCTTCCCGGCGCCTCCGCCGGCCGCCCCACCGGCCCGGACGCGGCCGACGACGCCCGCCCGAGCTGGGCGCGCGGCGGCCAGGGCCCGGGCGAGGACGAGCCGCGCGGGCACGACGAGCCCGAGGGCACGGGCGAACACGTCCGCCCGGACTGGAACGGAGCCGGCGGCTCTCCGGACCCGTCCGCGGCGCAGCCCGGACAGTCGGCACCGTCCGGGCAGTCGGCCCAGCCGGCTCAGCAGAGCCCCCGGCCGGCCCCGTCGGCGGGCGGTCAGGAACCGGCGGACGGCATTCCCGCCGTGCCGCCCGCCCCGGCCGACGCGCCCACGCCGATCTTCGCGTCGATGGAGTCCAACTGGTTCAGCGGCGCCCCGGAGCAGCAGCCCCAGGCGCCCCAGTCCCCGGCGGAGTCCACGCAGCAGATACCCGACGTGGGCACCGCGTCCCAGCCCCTGGGGCCGGGAGCGGGCAGTGTGCCTCCGATGCCGCAGCGCCGCCCGGCGCGTGAGGTCTCGGAGAACGGTCAGGGTGCCGGTGCACCCACCGGCGCGGCAGCCTCTCCGGACAGCTGGTCTGCCTCGCCCAACGACGAACGCTGGCGCCAGGCCGAACAGGTCCGCCAGCCCTCCGCGGGAGGGGTCACGACATCGGGCCTGCCGCGGCGTGTTCCCCGGGCCAATCTGGTCGCGGGTACCGCGCAGCAGCAGTCGTCCCAGCCGTCCGGCCCCCAGGTCTCGCGCGCGCCCGACGACGTGCGTGGGCGGCTGACCAATCTCCGCCGCGGTATCCAGCAGGGCCGGCAGGCCGGTACGGACGGCCGCGGTATCGGCCCCACTTACCAGCAGGAGCGTTAGTTGAGTCCGATGAGCCAGGCGGCGCAGAACCTGAACTGGTTGATCACGAATTTCGTGGAGAACACCCCT
>NZ_BJMM01000122.1 GCF_006539165.1 Streptomyces cacaoi
GTCCACCGACTCACGCACCAGCACCACACGCACCAACGGACCCGTCCGCAGATCGAACGGACGCACCGCCTCCTCCCGCAGAACCTCCGCCGTCCCGGCGGCCCCCGGCTCCACCACCCGCACCGGCACCTCACCGCCGGCCCGGATGTACTGCACCCCGTGGCCGTCCCGCGAACCGAACACCGTCCGCAGGGCCTCGTGCCTGCCGACGAGGGCGTTCAGCGCGGTGCGCAGCGCCTCGGTGTCCAGCTCACCGGTCAGGCGCAGGGCGGCGGCGATGTTGTACTCGATGCTGCCGGGCGCGAAGTCCTCCAGGAACCACAGGCGCTCCTGCGCGAAGGACAGGGGCAGGGGTGTGCCGTCCTCCCGAGCGACCGGGGTGATGCCGTCCTCGCTGTCCGTCGCGGCCATGTCTCCCCGGCCCAGGACGGCCGCCAGCCCGGCCACCGTCGGGGCGTCGAACAGGGCACGCGGCGACAGTTCGACGGAGAAGGCCGAGCGCATGCGCGAGGCCACCTTCAGGCTGGAGATGGAGTCACCGCCGAGCGCGAAGAAGTCGTCGTGCACCCCGACCCGGTCGGCACCCAGTACCTCGGCCCAGATGTCGCACAGCAGCCGCTCGACCTCGGTCCGTGGCGCGACATACTCCACCCCCGCACCGGCCTCCGGCTCCGGCAGCGCG
>NZ_BJMM01000123.1 GCF_006539165.1 Streptomyces cacaoi
ATCATCACCCCGGCCCAGGAACTCCAGGCGACCATCGTCCCGGCGGCGCACCAAGTCCCCCGTGCGGTACAGCCGTTGACCCGCCACGAAGGGGTCGGCCACGAAACGTTCCGCGGTCAGGTCCGCCCGGCCCTCGTAGCCCCGAGCCAGACCATGGCCCCCCAGATACAACTCACCCGGCACACCGACACCCACCGGCCTGAGCCCCGCATCCAGCACCACCGCACGCGTGTTGTCCATGGGAAGGCCCAACGGGACCGAGCCCGCGGTCACTTCCTCCCGGGTGAGCGGCCCGCAGACGGCGAACGTCGTCGACTCCGTCGGGCCATAACCGTTGACCAGCACCGTCGAGCCGCACTGCGCGAGCATCCGCTCCGCCGCCACCGCCGGCACCGCGTCACCGCCCGTCCACACCTCACTCAGACCCGCGAAACAGCCCGGGTCCTCGTCCGCCAGCACACCGAAGAGCGCGGCCGTCACCCACAGACCCGTCACACCGCGGAAAGCGACTGCTTCGCGTACGGCGCGGGAGGTCAGCTCGCCCTCCGCGACGACGACACAGCCGCCCCGCAGCAGCGGCACCCACACCTCGTACGTCGCGGCGTCGAAGGCGTGCGGGGAGTGGAACAGCACCCGGTTGTGGGCGGGCGCGGCGAACCGTTCGTCCCCGGCGAGGGCCACCACATCGGCATGCGTGACCGCCACGCCCTTCGGCCGACCCGTCGAGCCGGACGTGAACATCACATACGCCAGCGAGTCCGCCGCCACGCGGGCAGGGAGCACCGGCTCGGCGTCGGTCCGCGCGTCGACGCGGAGGTCGGCCGCCGCATCGACGCGCAGGGCCGCCACACCGGCGCCCCGGGCGCGGTCCGCCAGGCCGGCGTCCGTGACCACCAGGCAGGCACCGCTGTCCTCGACGATCCCGCTGAGCCGCTCGGCGGGGAACGCCGCGTTCAACGGCACATACGCGGCACCGGACTTGAGCACCGCCAGCATCGCGACGACCACGTCCACCGACCGCTCCAGCAGCAGCGCCACCCGGGACTCCGGCCGCACACCCCACTGCACGAGCACCCGGGCCAGACGTCCGGCCTCGGCTTCCAACTCGGCGTAGGTGAGGGCGTGTTCGCCGCACACGACCGCGGGTGCCCCGGGTGTCCGTGCCGCCCGGTCCGCGAAGGCGTCCACGAGGGACAGGCCCGCCGCGGGGCCCACCTGCCCGGACCAGTCGGCGCCCAGTACACGGGTGCGCTCGTCGGCGGTCACGGTGTCCACCGTCGCCAGGCCGCTGGTGGGACCGGCCGCCGGGTCGGTCAGTGAGGTGAGGATCCGGGCCAGCCCGGCGGCGAGACGGTCCGCCGTGGCCGCGTCGAACAGTTCCGGGTCGTAGGCCAGGGCCATGTCCAGCCCGGGGCCGCTCTCGGCCGCCACGAGCGTGAGCGCGTAGTTGGTCGCCTCGACGGCCTCGACCCGGTGCAGGGCGAGCCCGGCCTGTTCGGCGCCCTCGGTGTCCACCGGGTAGTTCTCGAAGACGACGAGGCTGTCGAACAGGGCCGCCCCCGCGGAGAGTTCGGTCTCGATGTCGGACAGCGCCAGGTACTCGTACTGGCGGGCCTCGACCTGGTCCTCCTGGATGGCCCGCAGCCACGGGCCGATCTCCTGGCCGGGCCCGGCGTCGACACGCACCGGCAGGGTGTTGATGAACAGGCCGATGATGTCCTCCGCGCCGGGCAGCTCTGCGGGCCGCCCGGAGACCGTCGTGCCGAACACGACGTCCCGCGTGGCGCCGTACTGCCCGAGCAGCAGCGCCCAGGCGCCCTGCACCACGGCGTTCGTCGTCACCCGGTGCCGGCGCGCGACCTCGTGCATGCGCGCGGAGACCTCGCGGGGCAGCGGCACGGGGACGCGCTCGCTCGACCGGCCGCGGTGCGCCTGCTCCGGCGCGCGGTCGTAGGGCAGCTCGACGGGCTGCTCGTAGCCGGCCAGTACGCGGCGCCAGAAGTCCTGTCCGGCCTGCCTGTCCTGCCGGCCCAGCCACTCGATGTAGTCACGGAAGGAGCCACGGGCCGCGCCGGCCCCGGCACCCGCGTCGCCCGTGCTGCCCGTGCCGGCTGATCCGCCCGCGCCGGTCGTGCCCGTCGAGCCGGTCGCCTCGGCGGTGTCGGCCGCGCCCGTCGTGGCGGCCAGGTACTCGGCCATCACGTCGGAGAGCAGCGCGGCGCTGCTCCAGCCGTCCAGCAGCAGGTGGTGGAAGGTCCATACGACCTGCACGGAGCGGCCCGGCAGCCGGACGAGCGCCAGACGCATCAGCGGGGCGGCGGACAGGTCGATGCCGCGTGCACGGTCCGCGTCGAGCAGCTCACGCAGGCGCGCCTCCCGGCCCGCGCTCTCCCGCCCCGAACCGTCCCTGTCCGCGTCCGCGTCCGCGTCCACGCCCACGGCCGTACGGGCAGTCGCGTCCGCGCCCGCGTCCGTGTCGGTCCAGTCGAGGACGGTGACGGGCAGCTCCACGCTCCGGTGGACGACCTGCACCGGCTCCGGCACGTCCTGCCAGACGATGGACACCCGCAGCGCGTCGGCGCGCTCCACCGCGCGCTGCCACGCCCGGGCCAGCGCGTCGACGTCCTCGACACCGTCGAGCGCGAACGCCAACTGCTCGACGTACGCGGCCGATTCGGGGTCGGCGACCGCGTGGAAGAGCATCCCGGCCTGGAGCGGGGTGAGCGGGTACACATCCTCGACGTCGCGCCCGGTACCGGCGACCCGGTCGACCTGCTCCTGTGTGAGGGCGACGAGCGGGAAGTCCGAGGGCGTGCAGCCGCCGGCCTCCGGCTCGGCGCAGTGCGCGACGACGGACGCCAGCTCCGCTGTGAACTCCTCGGCCAGCCGCCGGACCGTCTCCTCGTCGTGCAGCGCGGACGAGTACGACCACGCGAAGGCGAGACGGCCGTCCTGCACCGCGCCGACGACATCGATCAGATGCGTGCGCTGTTCGTCGGGCGCGTGCTCCTGGCCCTCGACGTCCATCGGACCGCGCAGCAGTACCGGGGCCGCGCTGTCGTGGGCCGCGTCACCGCCGCCGGCCAGGTCGAACTGGCCGTGGTAGTTGAAGCTGATCTGCGGCTGCGCGTCCGCCGCCAGCACACGCCCCGGGCTGCCCGGCGCACTCAGATACCGCAGCGCACCGTACCCGACACCCCTGTCCGGCACCGCCCGCAACTGCTCCTTCACGGACTTCAACACCGCACCCCAACCCCGCTCCCCCGCCCCCGACACATCCAACGCCACCGGATGAATCGCCGTGAACCACCCCACCGTCCGCGTCAGATCCACCCCGTCGAACAACTCCTCACGACCATGACCCTCAAGATTCACCGCCACCCGCGCACACCCCGTCCACCGCTCCAACACCCGCCCCAACGCCGCCAACAACACCTCGTTGGAGCGCGTCCGGTACACCCCGGGCACCCGGAACAGCAGTGCCTCCGTCTGCTCCGCGCTCAACGCGACGGACACGGCCTGCTGCGTGGCGACGGTGTTCCTGCCGCCCGGGTGGTCGACGGGCAGCTCGACCGCGGCACCCTCCAGCACCGACCGCCAGTACCCCACCTGCCCGTCGAAACCGCCCTCGGCCACATGCCGCACCAACCGCTGCGACCACTGCCGCACCGACGACGACTTCTCCCCCAACGACACCGGCCCACCGGCCACCGCACACCGGTACGCCGCCTCCAGATCCTCCAACAGCACCCGCCACGACACCCCGTCCATCACCAGGTGGTGCGCCGTGACGAAGAGCCAGGCGGACCGGCCCGCACCGCGCTCGCCCACCAACACCCGCACCAGCGGGCCCCGTTCGAGGTCGAGCCCGGACTGCACCTCCCTCACCAGCTCACGCCAGTGCGCCTCCGCGTCCGCCGAGCCGGACAGATCGTGTACGCCCAGCACACGGTCCGGGTCGACATCGGGCCGCAGCTCCGAGACCCAGCCGCCGTCCTGCCGGTGCACCACGGTGCGCAGCGCGTCGTGGTGCGACAGCACGGCGGCGACAGCGGTACGCAGAGCGGCGATGTCGAGCCCGGCCACGCTCTCGAAGCCCATCGA
>NZ_BJMM01000124.1 GCF_006539165.1 Streptomyces cacaoi
GTTGAGGCGTGAGTCGAGGCCCTCGCTCTCCTGTTCGTCGCCCTGTCCCCGTTCCTGGCGGAGGGCCGCGACGGGGGAGGGCGGGGGCCTCTCCTGTGTGGCGGGCGGGCCTGTGCGCCGGACGGGCGAGGGGTGGGGAGTGAGGGTTCGGGCGGTCGAGTGGTCGAACGGGTGGTCGTGTGGGGCCCGTTCCGGGGGACACTGCCGTGAACACACGGCAAAAATCCGGTAGTTGGCGTTGACATGTCATCTACGCGCGTCACCATGGGGTCATGAGATTCCCCCCACGTATCGCGCGCGCCGGCGCCCTCGGAGCCCTCGCGGCCTCGCTGTTCGTCGCCGGTCCCGCGCTGACCACCCAGGCAACCGCAGCCCCCGTCACCGCAGCGGCGTCCGTCTCCTCGGTGGCCGTCGCGGATGTCGGCGACATCTGCTACTCCGAACTGCCCACCGAGGCGCACGAGACGCTCGACCTCATCGAGAAGGGCGGCCCCTACCCGTACCCGCAGGACGGCACGGTCTTCCAGAACCGTGAGGGCATCCTCCCGGACCAGAGCGAGGGCTACTACCACGAGTACACCGTCGAGACCCCCGGCTCCGACGACCGCGGTGCCCGCCGCATCGTGACCGGGGAGAAGGAGCAGGAGGACTACTACACGGCCGACCACTACGCGAGCTTCGACCTGGTCGACCACTCCTGCTGAGCCGGCCGCCCGCGCCGGCGGGCCCCGGTCGTCCCTGCCGGACCGGTCCACTCCTGCGCCCCCACGCAGACCGGTCCGGCAGGGCTTTTCTCCGTTCCGCAGCGGCTGTCGCCCCGAATCGGGGTGACAGCCGCTGCTGTGCGTGTAACCTTCGGCCCTCCCGGTGACCCACGGCCGTCCCCGGGCGTCCCGGGGGCGGGGGAGCGTGGGGCGCGGGGGGCCGGGGAGCGGTCGCCGGGGCGGGGAGTGCGTCACTGTTCGGCTTCGGCGTGAGGTGGTGGCCACCCGAGGGTGGCTTTGTGGGCCGGAGCGGGTAACGTTCCCCACAGAGAGTGATGCAAAGGCCGGAGATATGGGGAGTTACCGGTGAGAAACGGCCCAGAGGCGGTTACCTGCGGTGAGGCGATGCTGCTCATGCTCGCCGAACCGGGCCTGCCATTGGAACGCGCCGGCCACTTCCGGCGTTCCGTCGCGGGCGCCGAGTCCAATGTGGCCTCCGGTCTCGCCCGCCTCGGCCACTGGGCCCGCTGGATCGGCCGGGTCGGCGACGACCCCGCGGGCGAGGCCGTCCTGCGGGAGCTGCGGGCCGACGGCGTCGACGTCTCCTGTGCGGAGATGGACCCCGAGGCGCCCACGGGGCTGCTGCTGCGCGACAGCCATCCCCAGCGCGCCATCGACGTGCAGTACTACCGCACCGGCTCGGCCGCCTCGCTGCTGAGCCCCGCGCAGATCACGCCCGAGGCGCTCGCCGGGGTGCGCGTCGTCCATGTCAGCGGCATCACGCCGATGCTGTCCCCGCAGGCCGAACAGGCCACGCACGCGCTCGTCGAGCGGGCCCGGCAGGCCGGCGCCGCCGTCTGCTTCGACCCCAACGTGCGCCGCAAACTGGGCACCTCGCACGAGTGGATCCGCCGCGTCGGCCCGCTGCTGCGCGAGGCGGACATCGTCCTCGCCGGCGAGGACGAGCTGGAACTGCTGCTCGGCACCGGGGAGGACGAAGGGGCCAAGGCCCTGCTCACGATGGGCCGGGCCGACTGCGTCGTCGTCAAGCGCCGGGACCACAGCGCCGTGGCGCACACCGCCGAAGGGCAGTGGACGCAGCAGCCGTTCGCGGTGCGGGTGGCCGACCCGGTGGGCGCCGGGGACGCGTTCGCCGCCGGCTGGCTCTCGGCCCGGCTGCGCGGTCTGGATCATCCGCGGGCGCTGGCCGAGGCCGCCTGTGTGGCGGCTCTCGTCGTCCAGGCGCCGGGCGACACCGACGGACTGCCCACCGCGGCCGCCCGGGACCGGGCCCTGGACGCCTTCCTGCGCGGCACCGACTCCGTGCACCGCTGAACCCGCCGCGTCTCCCGGCGCCCGCGGTCCTCCCCCGGCCGCCGGCACCGGGAGCACGGCTCGGCACTCCGCAACCCCCGCACCACCCGAACTCCCCCCGCACCACCCCGAACCCCCCGGTACGACCAGAAGCCCCCCACCCCCCCGCAGACCCCCCCGCAGACCCCACGAAGACCCCCCGCAGACCCACGCAGAACCCGAGCAACCCGGGCATCCGGGAAACACGAGAGGCGGCGATCTTGCCGTGTACCGCTGGGAGATCACCCGGGCCGCGCTGGAGCAACGCGTCTTCGCGATCGTGCGCGCCGACACCTACGAGAAGGCCACAGCGCTGGCCGACACCCTCCTCGGGGCCGGGATCACCGGCCTGGAGATCTCGCTGACCACGCCGTACGCGCTGGAGGCGATCAGCACCCTGCGCCGGGAGACGGGCGACGACTCGGTGATCGGCGCCGGAACGGTGCTCGACGCACCCTCCGCCCGGCTGGCCGTCGACGCGGGGGCGCGCTTTCTCGTCTCCCCGAGCCTCGACGAGGAGGTGATACGGACCGGCCACCGCTACGGCGTCCCCGTCTTCCCCGGCATCGCGACGCCCACCGAGATGGTGCGCGCCCTGGAGCTGGGGGCGGACGCGCTGAAGCTCTTCCCCGCGTCCGGGCACAGCCCCGGGTGGCTGCGCGATGTACGGGCCGCGCTGCCGCAGGCGCCCGTCCTGCCGACCGGCGGCATCACGGTCGACGACGCGCCGGAGTGGATCGCGGCGGGCGCGGCCGCCGTCGGCATGGGCTCGGCCCTGACCGAGGGCGACCGGGAGACGGTCGCCAAGCGCGTCACCGAGCTGCTGCAACGGCTGGAGGACGCGGTTCCGCTCTCCTCCCGTACCGCCGTCAACTGACGGGACGTCCCGGGACAGTTGGTGCACCCTGCCGCGGATGGGAAGCTATCCGTACGATCGGGTCATGGCAGAGCACAGCGTCGTGGACGCGAGCATCAACGTGACCCCGAACGCCGAGGGACTCGTCGATCTGGCAGCGATGGGCGAGCCCTTCGAACGTGACCCCTACCCGGTGTACGCGGCGCTGCGCGAGCGCGGCCCCGTGCACCGGGTCCGCACCCCCGAGGGTGCGCTCGCCTGGCTCGTCGTCGGACACGAGGCGGCCCGCACGGCCCTGGCGGACCCGCGGCTGGCGAAGGAATGGAAGCACGCCTCGGCCGACGCCAGGGTCAACGCCGTCTCCTCCGGCACCCATATGCTCATCGCCGACCCGCCGGACCACACCCGGCTGCGCAAGCTCGTGGCCAGGGAGTTCACGATGCGCCGCATCGCCGATCTGGAGCCCCTCGTCCGCGCGACGACGGACGAACTGCTGGATGCCATGCTGGCCGGCGGCGACGGCCGCGCCGATCTCGTCGAAGCGCTCGCCTTCCCGCTGCCCATCACCGTCATCTCCGAACTGATGGGCGTCCCGCAGCTCGACCGCGAGGTCTTCCGGCGCTGGTCCGACGAGGTGCTGGGCACGGCGCCCGACGAGGAGAAGGCCGTCTCGGCCGAGAAGCTCACCGCCTACCTCCTCGACCTCATCGACAGCGCCCGCCACCGCGACGACGACGATCTGCTCAGCGCGCTGGTGCGCACCAGCGACGAGGACGGCGACCGGCTCTCCGCCGAGGAACTCCTCGGTATGGCCTGGCTGTTGCTGATCGCCGGCTACGAGACCACGGTCGGCCTCATCTCCAACGGCGCCCTCGCCCTGCTGCGCCACCCCGACCAGCTCGCCGCCCTCCGCGCCGACCCCGGCCTGCTCCCCGGAGCGGTGGAGGAGATGCTCCGCTACGACGGCCCCGTCGAGACGAGCACCTACCGGTTCACGACCGAACCCGTCGAGATCGGCGGCACCGTCATACCCGGTGACGGCCAACTCGTGCTGCCCGTGCTGGCCGACGCCGACCGCGACCCCCGGCGGTTCGCCGAGCCGGACACCTTCGACGTCCGCCGGGCACCCCGCGGCCATCTGGCCTTCGGGCACGGCATCCACTTCTGCCTGGGCGCACCGCTGGCCCGGATGGAGGCCCGGATCGCCTTCGAACGGCTCCTGGCCCGGGTGCCCACGCTGGAGCTGGACACCACACCGGCGGGGTTGCGGTGGCGCGACGGGCTGCTGCTGCGCGGACTGCGGGGGCTGCCGGTGCGGTTCGCCGCATAGCCGGAAACGGCCGTGCGCGGAACGGAAGGCCGTGCGCGGGACGGAGCGGACGGGCGTCATGCACCGGAGCGGACGGCGTCGTGCACCGGAGCGGACGGGCGTGCACCCGGAGCGGCCGTCCGGGGCCGTGCGCGGCCGGGGAAAATCTAGGCTGAGCCCATGCGGATCACCGAGTGCCGGAAAGAAGACCTCGACCTGCTGGACGAACGGCTGCCCTTCCGGGGTGTCGTCTCCCCGCACCGGGACCGGTTCGCCCGGCAGGCCGAGGGGCTCACCACGTTCCTCCTCGCCTGGGACGGGGCCCGGCCCGTGGGCAGTTGCGAGATCCGCTGGGAGGGGTGCGCGGCGCCGGAGGTGCAGGCCCGGCACCCGGGCTGCCCGGAGGTCTACGGGCTCGGCTGGCCGGGCGCGCTGCCGTCCCGCCCGGTCGGCACGGGCCTGCTCCGGGAGGCCGAGCGCCGCGCCGTCGTCCGCGACCGCGCGTCCCTCGGCCTCGGCGTGGAGAAGAACAACCCCCGGGCCGCCGCGCTCTACCGGCGGCTCGGCTTCCGGGGCGAACTGCCGTACCTGGACTGCTGGTCGTACGAGGACGGCGCCGGGGTGCTGCACCGGGTGGCGGACGCCTGCGTCTTCATGACCAAGCCGCTGCCACCGGCCCACCCTTGAGCCGCTGCCACCGGTCCACTGCTGAGCCGCTGCCACCGGCCCACCCTTGAGCCGCTGCCACCGGTCCACTGCTGAGCC
>NZ_BJMM01000125.1 GCF_006539165.1 Streptomyces cacaoi
GAAGGCCAGATCGGCGAGGGGGAGGCCGACCGGTCCCGCGGGGGCGTCCAGGTCGGCGGGGCCGAGGCTGCGGAAGGACGCGTGGACGGTGGTCTCCGTCGTCCCGTACATATTGATCAAGTGCGGCCAGGTGTCGCGCTGTTCGAGCCACGGCCGGAGCTTGGCCGGTTCCAGGGCCTCGCCCGCGAACACCACGGCCTCCAGGCCGTCCAGCCGGGAGCGCCCCTGTCCGCCCGTGTCGGCGGCCTGGAGCGCGTGGAAGGCCGAGGGGGTCTGGCTCAGCACCGTCACGCGCTCGCGGGCGAGGAGTTCGCGGAAGTCGGCCGCCGAGTGGACCACGTCCTCCGGGACGACGACGAGCCGCCCGCCGTGCAGCAGCGCGCCCCACATCTCCCACACCGACACATCGAACGCGTACGAGTGGAACAGCGACCACACCTGCCCCGGCCCGGGCACGAACCCCGGCGCGGTGGAGGTGAACAGCCGGGTGACGCTCGCATGGCTCACCGCGACGCCCTTGGGGGTGCCGGTCGTGCCGGAGGTGTAGATGACGTAGGCGGGCCGGCCGGCGTCCGGCGCGGGCAGGGCGGTCACCGGCTGCCGGGCGAGGGCGGCGGCATCGTCGGCACACACCACGACGCCACCGGACGCCTCCGGCCCACCGATTCCGCCGCACCCGCCGGACCCGCCGGTCCCGTCGTCCCCGCCGCTTCCCTCACGTCCGTCGCGTCCTTCGAGCCCGTCGAGCCCGTCGCGTGCGAAGGCCGCTGCGGCGGTTCGGCCGGCCGTCGCCGCGGTGGTGACGAGGGCCGTCGGGGCCGCGTCCGCCAGGATGAACGCCACCCGCTCGTCCGGGTGGTCGACGTCGAGGGGCACATAGGTCGCCCCCAGCTTCAGCACGGCGAGGACCGCGAGCACGGTCTCGGCGGAGCGCGGAATCAGCAGGGCGACGGCGTCCCCCGCGCGTACGCCGCGTGCGTCGAGCAGATGCGCCAGCCGGTTCGACGCCTCGTCCAGCTCGCGGTACGTCCACGACGTGTCGCCGAAGACCAGTGCCACGGCGTCCGGTGTGCGTGCCGCCCGGGCGGTGAACAGCTCGGGCACGGAGGGGGGCTCCGGGGCCGGGGCCGCGCCGGGGAGCGCGGAGCGGTTGCCGAGCCGGTCGAGCAGCGTGTGCTCCTCCTCGTCCAGCAGCTCGGCGGAGAGCACCGGACGGTCCATGCCGGCGACCATCGCGGCCAGCAGCCGACGCAGCCGGGCCACCAGCGTCTCGATCGTGGCCGCGTCGAACACGTCGGTGCGGTACTCGACCACGCCGCCGATCCCCAGGGGCCGGCCGGATTCGTCGGACCGCTCGCGGAGGCTGAACGTCAGATCCATGCGCGCGGCGCGGGTGTCGGTGGGCACGGTCTCGGCCCGGACTCCGGGCAGTTCGAGCTCGGGGAGCAGATTGTTCTGCCAGCCGAGCAGCACCTGGACCAGCGGGTGGTGGGTCCGGGAGCGTGCGGGGTTGAGCCGGTCGACCACGGCGTCGAAGGGGGCGTCCTGGTGGGCCGAGGCGTCCAGGATCCGCTCCCTGATCTGCTTCAGCAGGTCCGCGTGGGTCATCTCCGGGGACACCTGGGCGCGGAGCACCAGGGTGTTGGTGAACAGCCCCACGAGTTCGGCGGCCTCGGCGCCGCGCCGGCCCGTCGTCGGCACGCCGAAGGCCACGTCGGGGCTGCCGCTCAGCCGGGACAGCAGCAGCGCCAGCGCGGTCGAGACGACCATGAAGCCGCTGGCCCGGTGCTCCCGCGCCACCCGCCGCACCTGTTCCTGGAGCGCGGCGGGCCATTCGACGGCGATCCGGGCGCCGCGGTGGTCGGCGACCGCCGGGTAGGGCCGGTCGGCGGGCAGCTCCACCCGGCCCTCGTAGCCCGCGAGCGCCCGCTCCCAGTAGCGCAGTTGGCGGCTGAGCAGGCTGTCCGGGTCGGCCTCGTCCCCGAGCGTGTCGCGCTGCCGGAGGGTGTGGGCGGTGTAGCTCAGCGGCAGCGGCTCGAAGTCGGGGGCCGTACCGGCGGCGCGGGCACGGTAGGCCAGCTGGAGGTCGTGCAGCAGCGGGCGCAGCGACAGGCCGTCCGCCGCGATGTGGTGCACCACCAGCGCCAGGACGTGTTCCCCGGCCGAGGTCCGGAGCAGCCGTGCCCGGAACGGGATGTCGTCCGCCAGGTCGAAGGCGTGCCAGACGACCGCGGCGACGGCGTCGTCCCGCGCGGCGGCCGGCGCGTCCGCGACGTCGACGACCTCCCAGCCGAAGTCCGCCTCGGCGAGGGCGCGGACGCGCTGCTCGGGCACGCCGTCGCGGGCGGGGAAGACCGTCCGCAGGCTCTCGTGCCGCTCCACGACATCGGCGAGCGCCGCGCCGAGTGCCGTGGTGTCCAGTGCGCCGGTCAGCCGCAGCACCAGCGGAATGTTGTACGTCGGTGACAGCCCCTCCAGCTGGTGGATGAACCACAGCCGGCGCTGCGCATGGGACAACGGAATCAATGCTCAACCTTACGTCCGACCGACAGCCGTCCACTGCCGGTGAGTTACCGGGATGAGGCGAGACGAGCAGCGTGCGCGGCCGGTGGCACACCGGCCGCTGTAGGGAGCCGGGCGGGGCTTACAGGAGGTCGACGACGTCGGCCGTCACGAATTCGCGCATTCTGATGACGCCGGAGACCAGGGCGAAGTAGCGCGAAGTCAGCTCGGGGGACTCGGAAACGGCATGCAGCATGCGCATCCTCGCCTTCGTCGGGTGAAGGTTCGCCAGCTCCAGCGTGCTCAGGTAGGGCTCGTCCAGCGTGGCGGTCATCGTCGTGTCGAAGTGCGCCAGCGCCTTGTCGACGGCGGGCGCGTCGCCGGTGTCCACGCCGGAGAGGCAGTCGGCGAACTGCTCGGCCTGGATCAGCGCGTTGGTGATGCCCCGGGCGGTGATCGAGTCGAGGTGGTGTGCCGCGTCGCCCACCAGTGCCCAGCCGGGGCCGTGCGCTCTGCGGAAGAAGTTGCGCTGGTCGCCCGTGCCTCTCCACCGGTCGACGCGCTCGGCGGACAGCAGTTGCTCGTAGAGCCCGGGCGCGGTCGACTCGACGGCCGCGCGGTAGGCGGCCTCGGGGTCGCGGCGGGCCTGGGCGAACTCCGCCTGCGGCAGATAGGCGGCGACGATGGTGAGGTCGTCGTGGGTCGGGATGCGCGCGATCCAGCGGCCCACCCGTTCGTGGGCGCCGAAGCCGGTGCGCACCCCGTGCCAGTACGTGTAGTACACACAGCTGGCCACGGGTGCGGAGCGGACGACGGGCGCGTCGACCAGCTCCGCCACCTTCGACCGCATGCCGTCGGCCCCGACGACGAGCCGGGCCCGGGCCGTCGTCGTCGCCGTGCCGGTCCGCATCCGGACGCCGGCGGCCCGGCCGTCGTCCCCGGTGACCAGCTCCTGGACGCGTGCGCCGTCGGCGAATTCGGCGCCGGCCGCCACGGCGGCCCGCACGAGCAGTTCGTCCAGGATGTAGCGCCGGGGCGCGTACGCCGCGGTCGCGGCGCCCATCGTGGGGGCGGCGGAGGTCAGCCGGAGGCCGTCGATCTCGTGGCTGATGGTGTCCAGCGGCGGGCAGCCGGAGGCGACGACGTCGTCGAGCACGCCCCACTGTTCCAGCCGCAGCACCCCGGGCGGATGGATGTAGAGCGTCGACATCGTGTCCGACGGGAACGTCGCCTTGTCGACCAGCAGGACGCGTCTGCCCTGCCGGGCCAGCAGCAGGGCGGTGGCGGCGCCCGCACAGCGCGCGCCCACGATCACCGCGTCGTACGTCATGACGGCAGTCCCCCTCCCCGCCGGATACGGAAGCCGGGCGTCACCGGGCGCACGGGCCGACGGCACGGGTCGTGGCCGCCGCGCGGGTGTGTGCCGGTGCGGCACAAGTCGCCCTTGACCGCGGCACGTCGGCCGCCGGGCGGAGCGTGGAGGACATCCGGGGCGGCCGGCCGTGTGTGCCGGCGCTCTGGAGTGGTCGCACTGCCATGTGGCGGAGGGTACTCATGTACGAGAAGTTGCGGAAGACGACCTGTGAGGCGGAGAGCGGCAGCGGTCCGCGGATCCCGATGGACGGTTCCGGTGCGCGGACTTTGCAAAGAGTGCTACTTTGAAAAGCGTTCCCCGGCCGGGACCCCCGCTCGGCCGGGGTTCTTGCACGGCTGGCTCAGGTATGCCCGGAAGGCGTTGATTTCCATGGCTGTTCGGTTCGGCGACACCTCGATGGACCGCCGGGTGCGCGTACAGGGCGAGCCCGTCGACTCCTATCCGCGCATCGGGCCGGAGGTCGAACGGGGCGAGGTGCACCGCATCACCGTCGTCGGGGAGGAGATCCTGCGGCGGAGGTGCCGGCCGGTCACCGAGTTCGGCACCCCGGAGCTGTCCCGGCTGGTGGACGACATGTTCGCCACGAACCAGGTCGCGGACGGCGCCGGCCTGGCCGCCAACCAGATCGATGTGGACCTCCAGTTGTTCGTCTGGGACGTCACCGACGAGTGGGGCGTGCGCCACGTCGGGCACATCGCCAACCCCGTGCTGGACGAGGTGCCGGCCGAAGGGCGCAAGCTGATCGACGAGCCCGAGGGCTGTCTGTCCGTCCCCGGCCCCTACCGGGTGGTGCCGCGCGTCGACCACGCCGTCGTTCGGGGATTCGACAAGGACGGCGAGCCGCTGGTGATCGAGGGCCGCGGCTACTTCGCCCGCTGCCTCCAGCACGAGACGGACCATCTGTACGGGCACCTGTATCTGGACCGGCTCTCCAAGCGGGAACGCAAGTCCGCGCTCCGGGAGATGGAGGAGTCCAAGGAGGAGATGTTCGCCCGGCGCGCCGCGACGGCCGCGAAGCTGGGGAAGTGATCTCTCTCCCCCCCCCCCCCCCCCC
>NZ_BJMM01000126.1 GCF_006539165.1 Streptomyces cacaoi
GCCAACTTCAAGATCGTCCAGGAGCTGGAGGCCCAGTTCCGCGCCGCCGGCTGGAACGTCGTCAAGTCCCTGTGGGGCAGCGCATGGGACGAGGTGTTCGCGCTGGACACCACGGGCGCGCTGACGCGCCGGCTGCGCGAGGTGCCGGACGCGCAGTTCCAGACGTACGCGACGCGGGACGCGGCCTACATCCGTGAGCACTTCTTCGGCGCCTCGCCGGCGCTGACCGAGATCGGCAAGCTGCTCACCGACGACAAGATCACCGAGCTGTTCAAGACCTCGCGGGCCGGGCACGAACCGCGCAAGGTCTACGCGGCGTACAAGGCGGCCGTGGAGCACAAGGGCGCGCCGACGGTGATCCTGGCGCAGACCGTCAAGGGCTGGACGCTGGGCCCGGGCTTCGAGTCGCGCAACGCCAACCACCAGATGAAGAAGCTCACCGGCAAGGAGTTCCGCGCCATGCGGGACCTGCTGGAGCTGCCGATCCCGGACAGCGAGCTGGACGACGAGCTCGTCCCGTACGCGCACCCGGGCGCCGACTCCCCCGAGGTCCGCTACCTCCAGGAGCGCCGTGCCGAGCTGGGCGGTCCGGCCCCGGCCCGCAAGGTGCACCCGGTGGGGCTGCCCGCGCCGGCCGAGAAGCCGTTCGACGCGCTGAAGAAGGGTTCCGGCTCGCAGGAGATCGCCACGACCATGGCGTTCGTCCGGCTCGTCAAGGACCTGATGCGGGAGAAGGAGACGGGCCGGCGCTGGGTGCCGGTCGTCCCGGACGAGGCGCGCACCTTCGGCATGGAGTCGCTGTTCCCCTCGGCCGGTATGTACTCGCCGCTGGGCCAGACCTACGACCCGGTCGACCGCGATCAGCTGCTGTACTACAAGGAGTCCCAGGACGGCCAGATCCTCAACGAGGGGATCACCGAGGCCGGTTCGCTGGCGGACTTCACGGCGGCGGCCACGTCGTACGCGACGCACGGCGAGCCGATGATCCCGTTCTACATCTTCTACTCGATGTTCGGGTTCCAGCGCACCGGTGACCAGTTCTGGGCGCTCGCCGACCAGTTGGGCCGCGGCTTCGTCATCGGCGCCACCGCGGGCCGGACCACGATGACCGGCGAGGGCCTCCAGCACGCCGACGGCCACTCGCCGCTGCTGGCCTCGACCAACCCGGCCGTCGTCGCCTACGACCCGGCGTTCGCCTACGAGGTCGGCGCGATCGTCAAGGACGGTCTGCGGCGCATGTACGGGCCCGACGCGGACCAGCAGGAAGACATCTTCTACTACCTGACGGTCTACAACGAGCCGAAGGTGCAGCCCGCACTGCCCGAGGGCGTCGACGAGGAGTCCATCGTCAAGGGCCTCTACCGCTTCCGGGCGGCCGAGGGCGCGGCGGCGGACGCCCCCCGTATCCAGCTGCTGGCCTCGGGCACGGCGATCCACTGGATCCTGGAGGCCCAGCAGATCCTCGCCGAGCGCTGGGGCGTGGCGGCCGATGTGTGGTCGGCGCCGTCGTGGACGGAGCTGCGCCGCGAGGCGATGGAGTGCGACGCCGCCGCGCTGCGCGGTGAGCAGCGGGTGCCGTATGTGACCCGTGCCCTGGAGGGCGCGCCGGGCCCGGTGCTGGCGGTCAGCGACTGGATGCGCGCGGTGCCGGACCAGATCAGCCAGTGGGTCGAGCAGGACTGGAGCTCGCTCGGCACCGACGGCTTCGGCCTGTCGGACACCCGCGAGGCGGCCCGCCGGCACTTCGGTGTGGACGCCCAGTGCGTGGTCGTCTCGGCCCTCGCACAGCTCGCGCGGCGCGGTGAGGTCAAGCAGGAGACCGTGCGTCAGGCCGCCGAGGAGTACGGGCTGGCCTGAGCAGCCGGGGCCCTCCGCGGAGGGCCCCGCGTACAGCGGAGACGGCGGTGCGCCGGGCGGGATGAGGATCCGCCCGGCGCACCGCCGTTCCGTTGTTCTGTTGTCGCGCTGTCCTCGGCGTTCCGCCGCTGCGCCGGGGGCGGGGCTCCGGTGCCCCGCCCCCGGCCGGCTCAGCCCTGGTCGGGGTGGCGGCGGAGGCGGAGGATCGCCAGGAGCAGCCCGCCCCAGACGATGGCCATGGCGAGGATCATCATGACGATGGCTCCGGTGGACATCAGTGCACCTCCCCCGCGTTGTCGGCTTCCGTGGCCCGCGGGTTCCCCGCGGCGTCGGTCTTCTCCACGTCCGAGTCGGGCGCGTCGCGCCAGGGGATGAACGCGAGCACCACGCCCACCAGCAGCGCGCCGCCGGCCACGCCCCAACCGGCCCAGCCGAGGAAGGTCGTCGAGTACCCGCCGTAGTTCTCCTCGAACTCGGCACGCAGGCTGTCGACCATCATCCAGCCGAGGACGATCGGTGTGATCACCCCGAGGCAGACGCGCCACCACAGGCCCAGCTTGACCGCGGAGGTCTCGTCCGCGTGCGCCTGGAACTGGTGGAGCCGGCGCAGCACCCAGCCGACCACGACGAGGAACACCAGCGCGGCCAGTGCGATGCCGTACTGGTTGATGAAGTGGTCGCAGCTGTCGAGGATCGCCAGGCCCACGTCCGTCGGGAAGACCAGGAGCGAGACGACGGCGCTGAAGCCGCCCACCACGGCGACGACGGGCACCCGGCGCGCACCGGTGCGGTCCTGCACGGCCGAGATGATCACCTGGACGATGCTGATCAGCGAGGTCAGTCCGGCGATCGCCAGCGAGACGAAGAACAGCACACCGAACAGGGCACCCGCGGGCATCTCCGAGATGATCGCCGGGAAGGCGATGAAGGCCAGGCCGACGCCGTCGGTGACCACCTTGTCGATGCCCACGCCCTGGGCCTGCGCCATGAAGCCGAGGGTGGAGAAGACCCCGATACCGGCCAGGATCTCGAAGGAGCTGTTGGCGAACCCGGCCACCAGCGCGGAGTTCGTCAGATCGGCGCGGCGCGGCAGATACGAGGCGTAGGTGACCATGATGCCGAAGCCGATGGACAGCGAGAAGAAGATCTGTCCGTAGGCGGCCACCCAGACACTGCCGTTGGTCAACTGGCCCCAGTCCGGCGAGAAGAGCGCGTCCAGGCCCTTCGCCGCGCCGTCCAGGGTGACCGCGCGGACGACGAGCACCACGAAGAAGACCACCAGGAGCGGGATGAAGATCTTGTTCGCCCGCTCGATGCCCTTGCGCACGCCCAGCCCGAGGATGACGAGCACGATCACCCACACCGCGAGCAGCGGCCAGAACACTCCGCCGACCCAGGAGCTGGGCAGCCCGACGTCCGGCGCCGAGTGCAGGAAGTCGCTGGAGAAGAACTTCTCGGGCTCCTTGCCCCAGTCCTTGCCGAAGGAGAAGCCGGCGTACCGGACCGCCCAGGCGACGATCACCGCGTAGTACGAGGCGATGACGAAACAGATCGCCACCTGCCACCAGCCGATGGCCTCGGCGGGCCGCGTCAGCTGGCGGAAGGCGGCCGGTGGTGACTTTCTGAAGCGTCTCCCGATCGTGTACTCCAGGATCAGGAGCGGTAGGCCCGCCGTGAGCAGCGCGATGAGGTACGGCAGCAGGAAGGCCCCGCCGCCGTTCTTGTACGCCTCGGCGGGGAAACGCCAGATGTTGCCGAGGCCGATGGCGGAGCCGATGGCCGCCATCAGGAACCCGGCGCGGGACCCCCACTGTTCCCGCTCTTGGTTTTGCAGAGACATAGCAGTTCCTTTATCGCTGTACAACTCGCGGAACGCTAACAGCGGCCTGGGGAACGGGCAGCAGAATGTTCAGTATGCGAGCGTCCCGCCTGATCAAGATGGTGCTGTTGCTCCAGTCACGACGCGAGATGACTGCTGCTGAACTGGCGGCGGAACTGGAGGTGTCCGAACGTACCGTCGCCCGCGATGTCGCGGCACTGTCCGAGGCGGGTGTTCCTGTCTACTCCGACCGTGGCCGCACCGGCGGGTACCGGCTCGTCGGCGGCTACCGGACCCGGCTGACCGGCATGGGCCGCAGCGAGGCCGAGGCCCTGTTCCTGTCCGGGGTGCCGGCGGCGCTGCGCGACCTGGGTCTGGCCGACGCGGCCTCGGCCGCCCGGCTGAAGGTGTCGGCGGCGCTGGATCCCGCGCTGCGCGATGTGCACGACAGCACGGCACAGCGCTTCCATCTGGACGCGCCGGGCTGGTGGCAGACGCCCGGCACCCCGCCGCTGCTGCCGGCCCTCGCGGACGCCGTCTGGTCCGACCGGCGCGTCGACGTCCGCTACCGCCGCCGGGACGCCGAGGCGGAGGTCGAGCGCCGGCTGGAGCCGTACGGGCTCGTCCTGAAGGCCGGGCTGTGGTACCTCGCCGCGCGCCTCGCCGGACCGGCGGAGGTGCCCGAGGACCGGCAGTGGCGGGTCTACCGGGTGGAGCGCTTCGGCGAAGTGGCCGTCCTCGACGAGCGCTTCCGGCGGGACGAGCGGTTCGCCCTCGCCGACTTCTGGGCGGACCGCGCGGCCGGCTTCGCCCGGGCCCTCCTCCGCGAGGAGGTGACCCTCCGCCTCACCGACCGCGGCACCCGCCGGCTGCGGCACGTCACCGACCGCAGGGCGGCCGAGGAAGCGCTGGCGGACGGCGTCGTCGACGACCGGGGGCGCACGACGGTCACCCTCCGCGTGGAGAACGAGGAGGTCGCCTACAGCCAGCTGCTGGGCCTGGGCCCCGAGTGCGAGGTCCTGGCCCCCGAACCTCTGCGCACCCGCTTCGCCGAATCAGCCCGCAGAACAGCCGAGTTGTACACCACCTGACCCCTTTCTTGATCAGCTTTCCCGACCGGGTTTCCTGGTCGGCTTTCTTGACCAGCAAGAGGCACGATCACGGCAACCAGGGCGCCCCGGAGCGGGGGTCTCCC
>NZ_BJMM01000127.1 GCF_006539165.1 Streptomyces cacaoi
GGGGGTGTTCTCCACGAAATTCGTGATCAACCAGTTCAGGTTCTGCGCCGCCTGGCTCATCGGGCTCACACTAACGCTCCTGATCGTAGGTGCTGCCGGGGCCGAAGCCCTGTCGGTCATTCTGGTTGGCGTCGCCCGCCGTGCGCCCCCGTCGGACACCGCGGTGCAGGTTGCTCAGCCTGCCGCGCACGTCCTCCGGCGCGCGGGAGACCGAGGGGCCGCCCTGCGGGCTCTCTTCCGCGGCACCGTCGACCAGGTTCGCCCTGGGCACGCGCCGCGGCAGGCCGGACGAGGTCACGCCACCGGCCTGCGGGGTGCGCAACTGGCCCGCCCTGTCCCAGCGTTCGTCGTTCACGGACCGCCGGTGGGTTCCGGTTTCCTCCGCTGACGGCTGCTGACCGGGCTGCTCCGAGGGAGCTTCCACACCGGGCCGGCCGGCCTCGTGCTGCGCCTCCTGACCCCCGTCGAGCGGCGAACGCCCCGGCTCACGGCGGGGAAGACCGGCGTCAGTCGTGGTGCGGAAGCTGCTCGGGTGGGGGCCCGGACGGTCGAAGCCTACGCGGTCGCGCTCCTCCTCGTGAATGCCGGCGGCGGGTTCCGCTTCCGGCTGCTGAGGGGCGTACTGACCGTCGTACGCGGGCAGTTGGGACGGCTCGGACGGCGCCGGGAAGGCGTGCCGGCCGGTCGTCTCACCCGCCGCGTCCGGGGCCCGGTGGGTGCCCCGTCCCCCGAAGCCGCCGTCGCCGGCGGGGTCTTCGGGGGCGAAGCCCGGACCGGCGTACGGAGTCTGGTACGGACCAGAGTGCTGCTCGGTGAACTGCTGCGGGTACGACTGGAATTCGTCGGTCCGTGGCGTGAACTCATCGCCCCGCTGCGGATGTACGCCGCTGCCGGACTCCGGGTGACCCGGGATGCCCTGGCCAGGACCGCCCTCGAAACCGGGCTGGTCGAAACCGGGCTGCTGTGCATAGCCGGTCTGCTCGTAGCCCGGCTGTGCGTAACCGGCCTGCTCGTAGGGGCCCTGCTCGGGGGCCTGGCCGTACGGGCCGGCGGCGTGGGACTGCTGCTCCTGGCCGTGCGGTGCGGTGAGCGGCCCCGCGGGCTGCTCGGCCCCGGGCTGCCGCGGCGGTTCGGGAGCCTGACCGGTCTGACCGGCCTGACCGGCCTGGTTGCCCTGACCGCCCTGGACCGCGCGGCGCTCGTCGCGCAGCCGGGCCCGGCCCACCGGGCCCAGCGAGGACAGCTCCTCGGACGGGCCGTACCGCGAGTCGTCGAAGCCCAGTTCGGCGGCCGACCGGGCCTCGGGCCCGGGCACGGACCCCGTGCCGGACTGCTCGGGGACGATGCGGGAGACGGTGAAGTCCTCCTCGGCCGGCTCGTCGCCGCCTCCGCCGTGGGTGATCGCGTCCGGCAGCATGACCAGCGAGGTCGTGCCCGCCTGCTCGCCGGAGGGCCGCAGCTGGACCCGGATGCCGTGCCGGTCGGCCAGCCTGCCGACCACGTACAGGCCCATGCGCTGCGAGACGGCGACATCCACCGAGGGCGGGTTGGCCAGCTTGTGGTTGAGGTCGGCGAAGTCCTCGGCGGTCAGGCCGATGCCCTTGTCATGGATCTCGATCATCAGCCGGCCGTCGGGCAGCCGGGTGGCGTTGACCCGCACCTTCGTCTGCGGTGAGGAGAACGACGTGGCGTTCTCCAGCAGTTCGGCGAGCAGGTGCACGAGGTCGTTGACGACCCTGCCGTGGATCTCGGTCTCCGGGATGCCCGCGACCTCGATGCGCTCGTAGTGCTCCACCTCGGAGGAGGCGGCGCGCAGGATGTCGACGAGGGGCACCGGCTCGGTCCACCGGCGCCCGGGCTCCTCACCGGCGAGCACCAGCAGGTTCTCGCCGTTGCGGCGCATCCGCGTGGCCAGGTGGTCCATCCGGAACAGATGCTCCAGCGCGTCCGGATCGGCCTCGCTGTTCTCCATGTCCGTGATCAGGGTGAGCTGCCGCTCGATGAGGCCCTGGTTCCGGCGGGAGAGGTTGGTGAAGATCGCGTTGACGTTGCCGCGGAGCATGGCCTGCTCGGAAGCGAGCCGGACGGCCTCGCGGTGCACCTGGTCGAAGGCGCGGGCCACCTCGCCGATCTCGTCGCTCGTCCGGATCGGAATGGGCTGCACCCGGGTGTCGACCCGCCCCGGCTCGGCGCGCGAGAGCTGGTCGACGAGCATCGGCAGGCGCTGTTCGGCGACGTCGAAGGCGGCGCCGCGCAGGGTGCGCATGTTCCGGCTCATCGACCGGGCCATCCGGCCGGCGATGACGAACGCGATCAGCAGGGCCACCAGCAGCAGCGCCGCGTTGAGGACCGCGTCGCGCAGCGCGTCGGAGGCGATCTGCTCGGTCTCGTCGACGGCGTGCGCGGTCAGCTGCTTCTCGACGGCGCGGTAGGCGTCGAACGTCGCGGTGGAGGTGGCGTTCCAGCTCTCGGTGGTCACGCCCTCGGAGCGCAGCTTGCCCGGGCTCGCGCCGCTGCCGATCAGCTGGACCATCTTGTCCATGGACGGCGGGGTCACGACGGGCTTGCCGGCCGCGGCGGCCTTCTCCTTGGCCTCCTGCGTCTTCTCCCGGCCGGCCTGCTTGGCCTTGCCGACCTCGTTCTTGAGGAGCCGGACGTCCTCGGCGCGGCCGCCGGAGGTGTACTCGCCGAGCGCGATGCGCTCCAGGTAGTGGTAGGAGGCCAGCGCGGTGAGCTGCTGCTCCTTCTCCTTGGCCGAGGGGCCGGCGTCCACCATGAGATGGGTGCCGAGCCCGCGCTGAAGCGATTCTGCGGCCTTGGCCAGGGAGATCGCGTAGACGGTCCGGCCGTAGGAGGTCACATTGCCGGTGCCCAGGCCGAGTTCGTTGGCGAACTCCATCAGCGGATGCTGGATGTCGACGTACTTCTCTTCCGTCTTCACCCCGCCCATGCCCTTGCCGTAGGCCGTCTCACGGAGCACCGGCAGCCCGGGTTCCTGCTTCTCGAACGCGGCCAGCCGGCGCTTGAGACCGGGGTTGTCCGGAAGGTCGGCGACGGCCTTCTTGAACCGGCGGCCCGCCTCGTCGGTGGCCTTGCGCGCTTCCTTCACCTCGGGATCGTTCCGCTTGCCCTTCAGCAGCGGCTCGGCGGTGCGGTCGCGCTCGTCGATGAGTGCGTTGCCGTAGTCGGCCGCGGCCTCGACGAGTTCGGCGGTGCGCTGGGCCTCCCTGGCGTCCTGCCAGGTGGCGAAGTCGGACTCGACCTTGATGCCGCCGAAGACCAGTGCGACGATCACCGGCAGCAGCAGAATCGCGTTCAGCCGTGTCGGCACCCGCCAGTTGCGTGCCGACCATTTGCGGCCCGCGCCCGTGGTGCGCGCTTCCGACTGAGGTGCCCCCGTCCGCGGGCCGCCCGGCGCGGCGCTCCGTGACGGCGGGGTGAAGTTCCCCCGCGACTCCGCCGGGTTGTGCGGTGTGGGGCCCGCACTACCCTTCTTCGATCGCCTCACTCGACTTCTCACCTCTCGGCGCTCGGCGCCCCCTGCGTCAGCTTGCGCCGTCTACTGCTGAGTTCAGGGAATTGCAGCACGTCAGGGCCGATCCCTCCAAACAGTTGGCGGAGAGATCGCGGACCTGCGAAAACACCGGAGCGTGCGCAGGAAAAACGGGGCATTGGGGCCGCTGAGCGCCAAATGGCGTGGATTTCGTGCGCAGAGTGAGACGTTCCGCTCGCCAGCCGTGTTCGGGCTGCCGCGATTGTCTGTCGAAACGTTATGAAGGCGAGGCCGGGCCGCTGACCGGCATGACGAAGAACACAGCCGGGTCGAGGCGTTCCGGCTGTGTCGGTGCGCGGCGCCCAGAGGGGCCCTTCCGCCTTCCGGAAGCGCTTCCTCGGGCCCGGCCGGCGGGCCGGATCCGGTGCGGCGGCCGCCGTGCTCCCGGTCACGACGCCGCCGCGCGGCTCACTTCAGACGAGCGAGCAGGGCGTGCTCGACCAGCGTGATCAGGCCGCTCTTGGCCTCGGCACGGTGCCGGGCGTCGGTGGTGATGATCGGGGCGTCCGGCCCGATCTGAAGGGCCTCGCGGACCTCCTCCGGCGAGTAGGGCTGATGCCCGTCGAAACCGTTCAGCGCGATGATGAACGGCAGGCCGCTGTTCTCGAAGTAGTCCACCGCGGGGAAGCAGTCCGCCAGCCGACGCGTGTCCACCAGGACCACCGCACCGATCGCCCCGCGCACCAGGTCGTCCCACATGAACCAGAAGCGGTCCTGGCCGGGCGTACCGAACAGATACAGGATCAGATCGTCGTCGAGGGTGATCCGGCCGAAGTCCATCGCCACCGTGGTGGTGGTCTTGTCCGCGGTGTGCGTCAGA
>NZ_BJMM01000128.1 GCF_006539165.1 Streptomyces cacaoi
GACCGTCGGTGCCCTTGCCGGGGCGGAAGTGGTAGCGGGCGCGGGCCGCGGGGTCGCCGGCGAGCGCGGCGCGGAACCAGGCGTGCCGGTCGGAGGAGTGGTTGGGCACGACGTCGACGAGGACGCGCAGGCCCAGCCGGTGTGCCTCGGCGATGAGGGCCCCGGCGTCGTCCAGGGTGCCGAACACCGGGTCGACGGTGCGGTAGTCGGCGACGTCGTAGCCGGCGTCGGCCTGCGGGGAGGCGTAGAAGGGGCTGAGCCACACGGCGTCGACGCCGAGCGCGGCGAGATGCGGCAGCCGGGCGCGGGCACCGGCCAGGTCGCCCATGCCGTCGCCGTTCCCGTCGGCGAAGGAGCGCGGGTAGACCTGGTAGATGACCGCGTCCCGCCACCAGCGTGTGGCACCGTGCGCGCTCGGGGCCGCGGCGCGGGACGGTGCCGGGCCCGGCCCGTCGACGGGGTCGGCGGTGCTGCTGTGCTGGTTCATGTCTCCCCTGGGGGCTGAGCGGGCGGATGGATGAAGGGTGCGGGCCGGGCGGGGTGCACTCCGCGGCGCGGGTCAGGACTTGGTCGCTCCGGCGGTGAGGCCCGCCACGAGGTGCTTCTGTGCGAAGCCGAAGACGAGCCCGGCGGGCACCGCGATGATCACGGCGGCGGCCGTCATGGCGCCCCAGTCGGTGTCGTAGCGGTTGACGAAGGTCTGGAGCCCGCCGGCGAGCGTGAGGTTGTCCTCGCCGGTCATGAACGCGGTGGCGTAGGCGACCTCGGCCCAGGCGGTGACGAAGCTGTAGAAGGCGGTCACCGCGATCCCCGGCCGGGCCAGCGGCAGCACCAGCCGCCAGAAGGTGCCGAACGGGTTGAGCCCGTCCACCCGGCCCGACTCGTCGATGTCGACGGGGATCGTGTCGAAGAAGCCCTTGAGCATCCAGGCGCAGAACGGCACCGCGATCGTCAGATACGTGATGATCAGGCCGAGCGGCTGGTTGAGGAGCCCGAGGTTGGCCATCGTCGTGTAGAGCGGCACGATCAGCACGGCCATCGGGAACATCTGGGTGAGCAGCAGCACCCATACCAGCGGACGCATCCCGGGGAACCGGAAGCGGCTGAGCGCGTAGCCGGTGGTCGCGGCGATGAACACACCGACGACGGTGGTGCCCAGCACCACGGTCAGCGAGTTGCCGAACCAGGTGAGGAACCGGGTCCCGCCCAGCACATGGGCGTAGTTGGCCAGGGTGAAGTCCTTCACCAGCGCCATGGACCACGACTGGCTCTTCGGTTTGAACGAGGTCACCAGCAGCCACAGCGGCGGCAGCAGCGCACACAGCGTGCCGAACAGCAGGCCCGCGTGCAGCCCGAGGGAGGCCAGCGGGGAGCGGACCCGGGGCGGCCGGCCCGCCCGCGCCGCCGCGCCCGGGGCCTGTTCGTCCCGTCGTGGGTTCGTCGTCGGCACGGTCACCACACCTCTCCCTGCCGGCGCAGTGCCCGCCGGTAGACGACGGTGAAGCCCGCGAGCAGCACCAGGATGAGCACGCCCCAGGCCGCCGAGGCGGCGAAGTCGCGCGGGCTGTTGAGGAAGGAGAGCCGGTAGGCGTAGGTCACCAGGATCTCCGTGGAGTCCTCCGGCCCGCCCCGGGTGAGCAGGAAGATCACCGGGAACATGTTGAACGTCCAGATGGTGCTCAGCAGGACGACGGTCGTGGCCACGGGCCGGATGCCGGGCAGGGTGATGTGCGTGAACCGCTGCCAGGGCCCGGCGCCGTCCAGCTGTGCCGCCTCGTGCAGCTGGGCGGGGACGGACTGGAGCGCCCCCAGCATGGCGACGATCATGAACGGCACCCCGAGCCACACGTTCACCACGATCACGGCGATCTTCGCCCAGAACGGGTCGCCCAGCCACGGCACCCCGTCGATGCCGCCGCCCTCCAGCACCTTGTTGAGCAGCCCGTTCCGCTCGTTGTAGAGCATCCGGAAGGCGAAGACGGAGACGAAGGCGGGGATGCCCCAGGGCACGATCATGGCCACCCGGTAGAAGGTGCGGCCCCGTACCGTCCGGTTGAGCATGTTCGCCAGCGTCAGCCCGAGCACGAAGGTGAGGCCGACGCAGCCGACGGTCCACACCACCGTCCAGCCCAGCCGGTCCCAGAAGACGCCGTCGGACAGGATGCGGGTGTAGTTCTCCAGCCCGGTGAACCGGTAGGTGGCGGGGATGTGGTTGACGCCGATGGTGCGCTCGACGTTGGCCTCGTCGGCGTCCGTCAGCGAGAGGAAGATCCCGCGCCCGAGGGGGTACCCGATGATCAGCGCGATCACCAGCACCACCGGGGCGACCATGGCCCAGGCGTACCAGTGCGGCGCGCAGCGGGCGGCCAGGCGGCGCACTAGCGGTAGTCCTTCAGGAGCTTGCGGAACTCCTCGCCCGTCTTCTTCGCCGCCGCGGACGGCGACCTGCCGCCGGACAGCACGCCGTCCATGCCGACGCGGATGGGCTCGAACAGCGAGTTGCCCTCGGGGATCCAGGGCCGCTGGACGGCCTTGTCCACGGCGGGCTCGAAGAACTTCACCATCTCGTTGTCCCGCACCTCGGGGTCCGCGTAGACGGAGGGACGCGTCGGCAGCAGCGACAGCTCGCGGGTGGTGCGCTTCTGCACCTCGGCGCTGCCCATGTACTTGGCGAACTCCTGCGCGGCGCGCAGATTCTTCGAGCCGGCGTAGACCGACAGGTTCCAGCCGCCCTGCGGGGAGCCCTGCCCCTTCGTCCCGGCGGGCACGGGCGCGACACCCAGGTTGTCCTTCAGCTCGCCCTTGAACTCCTTGCCCTGGCGGGCGCCGGCGATGTCCCAGGGCCCGTCGACGATCGTGGCGACCTTGCCCTCCTGGAAGGCCCGGAGCCCGCCGGCCTGGCCGTCGCTGGAGTCGGTGACGGCCGCCCCGGAGTCGACGAGGTCCTTCATGGTGCGGAACGCCTCGACGCCCGCCGCGTCGTCGACGGTGATCCGCTTCCTGCCGGGGTCGAGGAGGTCGCCGCCCGCGCCGTAGAGGTAGGGCAGGAACCAGTACGGGTCGTCCCCGCGCAGATAGAGCGCCGTGGCGCCGGTGCGCTTCTTGATCTTCGGCGCGTTCTTCTTCAGCTCGGCGAAGGAGCCGGGCACCCCCACACCGGCCTTCTTCAGCAGCCGCTTGTTGTAGAAGAGCGCGAGCGTGTCGGTGACCTGCGGTACCGCGTACGTCTTGCCCTTGTACCGCGTGGAGCCCGCCGCCGTCTTCAGCTGGTCGCCGGTGTCCTCCAGGGCCGGGGTGCCGTCCAGCGGCGCGAGGTAGCCGAGCCGGGCGAAGTCCGCGACCCAGGCGACCTCGGTGCGCATCACGTCCGGCGCGCCGGAGTTTCCGCCCGCCGCGTTCTTGAACTTCTGGTTGGCGTCACCGAAGTTGACGTGCACGTACTCGACGTCGACCTTCGGATGCCGCTTCTCGAAGTCCTCGGCGATCTTCTTGTAGACGCCCTTCTCGGCGTCGTTCGAGGTGTCCCAGAAGGTGACGGTGCCCTCGACCTTGCCGCTGCCCGCGCCGTCCTCGGCGCCCGAGGCCGAGCAAGCCGTTGCCGCAAGCGCCAGAGCCGCTGCCACCGCGGTCGCCCCTATGCCACGCCGCATGTCCGATCCCTTCGCACGATGAACGCCGACCGCACGGCGCTCGGCTGCGCAGGAACGTAACAGCGGGGTCGACAGACGGAAAGACCTTGCGCAAACTTTCTGAAAGAAACCCGCAAGAGCGCCGTCCGGTTCCAGGAAGGTCAGTAACTCCCCGCAGCCGGGCGGCGTTTGCACCGTGACAGTGGCTCGCCGTGCCGCGCGACCCCCACCGGGGTCCGCCCGACAAGAGGACCGGTCCTCATGACCCAGCGCACCGTCAACCCCCTCCCCTCGCCCACGCGTTGCCCCGACCCGCCGCGCGGCTGGTGGCGCGACGCCGTCATCTACCAGGTGTACGTACGCTCGTTCGCGGACAGCGACGGCGACGGCATCGGCGACCTCCCCGGCGTGCGGCAGCGTCTGCCCTATCTCGCGGGCCTCGGCGTCGACGCGCTCTGGCTCACGCCCTTCTACGCCTCGCCCCAGGCCGACGCCGGCTACGACGTCTCCGACTACCGCGCCGTCGACCCCCGCTTCGGCGAACTCGGCGACGCCGAGGCCCTGATCGGCGAGGCACACGCGCTCGGCCTCCGCGTCATCGTCGACGTCGTGCCCAACCACACCTCCGACCAGCACCCCTGGTTCCGCGCCGCACTCGCCGGCGACCCCGCGGCCCGCGCCCGCTACCACTTCCGCCCCGGCAAGGGCACCGACGGCC
>NZ_BJMM01000129.1 GCF_006539165.1 Streptomyces cacaoi
GGCAGGCCCTCGCGTCCGCCGGACTGCGGCCGGCCGATGTCGACGCGGTCGAGGCCCACGGCACCGGCACCACACTCGGCGACCCCATCGAGGCCCAGGCGCTCCTCGCGACCTACGGGCAGCACCGCCCCGAGGGCCGGCCGCTGCGCCTCGGCTCGCTCAAGTCGAACCTCGGGCACACCCAGGCCGCCGCCGGTGTCGCCGGGGTCATCAAGATGGTGCTGGCGATGCAGCACGGTCTGCTCCCGCAGACGCTGCACGTCGACCGCCCGACCACCCACGTCGACTGGACGGCGGGCGACGTCGAACTCCTCACCGCCCACACCGACTGGCCCGCGACGGAACATCCGCGCCGCGCGGCCGTCTCCTCCTTCGGCATCAGCGGCACCAACGCCCACACGATCCTCGAACAGCCCCCCGCAGAACCGGAGCCGCACACCGCCGCCCCCCACACCGACGAGCACACCGACGAGAACACCGACCCCCCTGCCGTCGTCCCATGGCCCGTCTCCGCCAAGACCCCCGAAGCGCTGACCGCCCAGACCGAGCAACTGACCCGGTGGGTACGCGCACGTCCCGAACTGTCCCCGGCGGATGTGGGCTTCTCGCTGGCCGCGGGCCGCTCGGCCTTCGAGCACCGTGCGGTGCTGTTGGCGGGGCCGGAGGGTGACCGGACGGAGGTCGCGCGGGGTGTGGCGCGGGAGGGGCGTTCGATGGCGTTCCTGTTCTCGGGTCAGGGTTCGCAGTGGGCCGGTATGGGCCGGGAGTTGTATGCGCGGTTCCCGGTGTTCGCGCGCACACTGGATGAGGTGGTGTCGCATTTCGAGACCGCTGGGCTCGAACGTCCCCTCCGGCCGGTGATGTTCGGTGAGGCCGAGGGGCTGGAGGAGACGGGCTTTACTCAGCCTGCGTTGTTCGCGCTCGAAGTGGCGCTGTTCCGGTTGGTGGAGTCGTGGGGTGTGCGGCCCGACTTCGTGGGAGGCCATTCGGTCGGTGAGGTGGCTGCCGCTCACGTGGCCGGGGTGTTCTCCCTGGAGGACGCGTGTGCGTTGGTGGCGGCCCGTGCCCGGTTGATGGACGCGCTCCCACCCGGTGGCGCGATGGTCGCCGTCGAGGCCGCCGAAGAAGAGGTGCGGCCTCACCTGCCGGAGGGAGTTTCGCTGGCAGCGGTGAACGGTCCGTCCTCGGTGGTGGTTTCGGGTGTCGAGGCCGAGGTCGAGAGGGTGCGGGCCCGGTTCGAGGCGGAAGGGTGTCGTACGAGTCGGTTGCGGGTCAGCCACGCGTTCCATTCGCCGTTGATGGAGCCGATGCTGGAGGACTTCCAGCGGGCCGTCGAGGGGCTGGACTTCCGGGCTCCGGCTGTCCCCGTGGTGTCGAATGTGACGGGGGAGATGGCGTCGGCGGAGGAGTTGACGACTCCCGACTATTGGGTGCGGCATGTCCGGGAGACGGTGCGGTTCGCCGACGGTATCGACGCGCTGGTGAGCGAAGGCGCGGACACCTTTGTCGAGTTGGGCCCCGGTGGAGCGCTGGCGGCGATGGTGCAGCACTGCGTGGATCCGGAGGCGCATCCGGACGCGGTGGCGGTGGCGGCTCTGCGCAAGGGGCAGGGCGAAGAGACAGCACTCGTCACAGCCCTCGCGCGGCTGCACACCGTGGGTGTCGAGGTGGACTGGGCAGGGTTCTTCTCCCGGCTGGGTGGTCGTCGTGTCGAGTTGCCCACCTACCCCTTCCAGGGGCGGCGGTTCTGGCCGCAGGCCGGAGGGCCCGTGCGGGCCGAGGCGGTCGGTGGGCCCGACCCGGACGATGCCCGGTTCTGGGAGCTGGTGGACGGCGAGAACCTGGACTCGCTCGCCTCGCTGGCGGCCGATCTCGATGTGAGCACGGAGGCGCTCGGCGCGGTCCTTCCGGCCCTGTCGTCGTGGCGGAACAGCAGGCGGGACCAGTCGCTCCTGGACGCGGTGCGCTTCCAGGAGTCGTGGAAGCCGCTGTCGGGGACCTCCGCACGTCCGGCCGGTACCTGGCTGGTCGTCGCGCCGGCCGCGTCCGAGGACGAGGAGTGGACGGCGGCCGTCATCGAAGCCCTCGGTGCCGACGCGATGTGTCTGAACGTCGACGGTGCCTGCGACAGGGAGGAGTTGGCCGAGCGCCTGCGTGAACTCCCGGCAGCAGGCGCGGAGTTCGCCGGTGTCGTCTCGCTGCTGGCCGTGCCGCGGTCAGCGGCCGGTGCCGTGGAGATCGGCGTGGACGGGCTGGGTGCCGTCACCGCGACCGTCGCCCTGTTCCAGGCCCTGCACGAGGCGGAGATCACGGCACCGCTGTGGTGCGTCACCCGGGGCGCGGTGTCCGTCGGGCGCACGGACCGCTTGGCCGACCCCGGACAGGCAGGCGTGTGGGGGATCGGCCGGGTGGCCGCGCTGGAGCACCCCGGGCGCTGGGGCGGGCTGATCGACCTGCCGGACACCGTGGACGCGCGCACCGCCCAGCGGTTCGCCGCCGCGCTGACGGGCACCGGCGGCGAGGACCAGATCGCCGTACGGGCCTCAACGGCCTACGGACGGCGGCTCGTTCCGGCGGCACCCGGGGACCGGGACGGCGGCTGGGCCCCCCGCGGCACCGTCCTGATCACCGGCGGCACCGGGGGGCGGGGCAGTCGGCTGGCCCGCTGGCTCGCGGGCGCGGGTGCGCGCCGTCTCGTGCTGGCCGGCCGCCGTGGACCGGACGCCCCGGGCGCGGCGGCGCTGGCCGACGAACTGCGCGCGTCGGGCGTGGAGGTCACCCTGGTCGCCTGCGACGCGAACGACCGGGAGCAGCTCGCGGCAGCGCTGGCCGACCTCCCCGAGGAGGCGCCCCTGACCGCTGTCGTGCACGCCGCGGGTGTCGTCGACGACGGTGTGCTGGACGAGTTGACCCCGGAGCGGCTCGGCGCGGTGTACCGGGCGAAGGCGGCGGCGGCGCTGAACCTCCACGAACTCACCCGGGGACACGACCTCGACGCCTTTGTGATGTTCTCCTCCGTGGCGGGCGCGGTCGGCAGCGCGGGCCGGGCCGGTGTGGCCGCCGCCAACGCGGTCGTCGACGCGCTCGCCGTCCGGCGCCGCGCGGAAGGGCTGCCCGCCACCTCGCTGGCGTGGGGCGCCTGGACCGACGACGACGGCTCCGCCGGGGCGCAGCCCGGCACCAGCGGACATACGGACCCCGACCGTGCGGAAGCCACCGCTGACGAGGCCGCGAACGGCGAAGCCGTGAACGGCAAAGCCGTGAATGGCGAGGACGCAAGCGACAAGGCGCCCGGTGACGAGGCCGCCGGAGCCGGGGCGGGCACTGACGGTGCGCCGCGTACGGCGTACCCCGTGGTCGCCCCCGAGCTGGCGCTGGCCGCGGTACGGCAGGCCGTCACCCGGCGTGACACCGCGCTGGTCGTCCTCGACCTCCAGCAGCCGGGCATCGTCGAGAGCCTGCTCGGGACCCGCGGCAGCGCGCTGCTGAGGGAGGTGCCGAGCGTGCGGAACCTCGTCGCGCAGGCCGACGCCGCCCGCCGGGAAGCCGGTTCCGGCGCGCCCGCACTGCGTGAGCGGCTCGCACGGCTGTCCCCGGCCGAACGCAGGACGCAGCTGTCCGGGCTCGTCCGGACCCATGTCGCCGCCGTCCTCGGCTACGACGACCCCTCCGACATCGGACCCGACCGCAAGTTCATGGAGCTGGGCTTCGACTCCCTGACCGCGGTCGAACTGCCCAACCGGCTGAACCTCGCGACCGGACTGCGCCTCTCCGCCACGACGGTGTTCGACTACCCGACCGAGTCGGCCCTCGCGGGCCATCTGCTCGACGAACTCTTCCGGGACGAGGACGCCACGAGCGCTACGGCGGACGCCACCGCGACCGCCGCTCGGGCGCGGAGGGACGGTACGCAGGACGCCGCCGACGACCCCGTCGTGGTGGTCGGCATGGCCTGCCGTCTGCCGGGCGGTGTGCGTTCCCCCGACGACCTGTGGCGACTCGTCTCGGAAGGACGCGACGGCATCTCCCCGTTCCCCGAGGACCGGGGCTGGGACCTGAAGACACTGCGGACCGGCGGACCCGGCGGACAGGGCCGCAGCGCCACCCTCGGCGGTGGATTCCTCGACGACGTCGCGGGGTTCGACGCCGGCTTCTTCGGGATCTCCCCGCGTGAGGCGCTCGCCATGGACCCGCAGCAGCGGCTGCTGCTGGAGACCTCCTGGGAGGCGCT
>NZ_BJMM01000130.1 GCF_006539165.1 Streptomyces cacaoi
CCCGGTGCTGACCGCGGCGGTGCAGGAGACCCTGGAGGCGGCCGGCCACGAGGCGGCGGTGGCCGGGACCCTGCGCCGTGGCGATGGCGGGACCCGGCGCCTGTACACCTCGCTCGGCGAGGTCTTCGTGCGGGGTGTTCCCGTGGACTGGGCGCAGGCGTTCGCCGGTTCCGGGGCCCGCCGCGTCGACCTGCCCACCTACGCCTTCCAGCGCGCACGCTACTGGTGGGACGCCGACACCCTGCGCGGGACCGCCGTCCCCCAGGAAGCCACCGGCTCCGCCGACGACAGCGGCTTCTGGGAGGCGGTGGAGAGCGAGGACACCGAGACCCTGGCGGGCGCCTTCGACATCGACGGCGCGTCCCTCGCCCCGGTCCTGCCCGCCCTGCGCGCCTGGCGCCGGCACCGTACGGCGGCGGCCACCGTCGACTCCTGGCGCTACCGCACCCGTTGGGTTCCCGCGTCCCTGCCGGAAGCCGCAGCGCTGACCGGCACCTGGCTGCTGGCCGTACCGGCCGGCTGCGCCGCCGCGGCCGACTGCGCCGCCGCCGTCGCCACCGCCGTACGCGACCACGGCGGCGCCATCACCACCCTCGAACTGCCGGTCACCGCGACTCGGGAGGACATCGCCCGTCGGCTGCCCCGGGGAACGTACGCGGGCGTACTGTCCCTGCTGTCCGTCGCCGAGGGCCCGGCTGCCGCTGACGACGGCTCCGCCGCCGCGGACGGCGTCTCGCGGGCCGGGCTCACCGCGACCGTCGCCCTGTGCCAGGCCCTCGGCGACGCGGGGACCGGCGCCCCCCTGTGGTGCCTGACCCACGACGCGGTCACCGCGACCGACCAGGACGCACGGACGTACCGCGACAGCGCGGCGGCACAGCACATGGTGTGGGGCCTGGGCAGGATCTTCGCCCTGGAACACCCCGAGCGGTTCGGCGGCCTGGTCGACCTGCCCGCCCGGCCCGACGCCCGCACCCGGCGCCTCCTCGCCGCGGTCCTCTCCGGCACCACCGGCGAGGACCAGCTCGCCCTCCGCCCGTCCGGCGCCCTCGTGCGCCGCCTGGCCCGCGCGGCCGTCACCGGCCCGCGTCCGGCATGGCGGCCTCGCGGCACCGTCCTGATCACCGGCGGCACCGGAGGGCTCGGCGCCCGAGTGGCCCGCCACCTGGCGCGGTCCGGTGCCGAACACCTCGTCCTGGCCGGGCGCCGCGGGTCCGACGCGCCCGGCGCCGCCGAGCTGAGCGCCCGACTGGAGGCCGACGGCGTACGCGTCACCGTGGCCGCCTGCGACGTCGGCGACCGCGCGGACCTCGCCCGGCTGCTCGACGCCGTGCCCGACGACTGCCCGCTGACGGCCGTCGTGCACACCGCCGCAGTCCTGGACGACGCCGTCATCGAGCGCCTCACCCCGGACCGGATCGACCGGGTCCTGCGGGTCAAGGCCGACGGCGCCCGGCACCTGCACGAGCTGACCCGGGAGCGCGGCCTGGACGCGTTCGTCCTGTTCTCCTCCCTGGCCGGCACCCTCGGCGCCTCCGGGCAGGGCAACTACGCCCCCGGCAACGCCTATCTGGACGCCCTCGCCGAACAGCGGCACGCTCTCGGGCTGCCCGCCACCTCCATCGCCTGGAGCATCTGGGACGAGCGGGGCATGGCCGCCGGGGACGGCATCGAGGCGACGGCCGGCCGCCACGGCCTGCCCACCATGGCACCGGACCTCGCGGCCGAAGCACTGACCGTGGCGGCCGGCGACCCCGAGCCGACCGTCGTGGTGGCGGATGTGGAGTGGGACAGGTTCCACGTCGCCTACACCGCCAACCGGCCCAGCCCGTTCCTCGCGGACCTGCCCGACGTACGGCAGCTCACCCGGCAGTCCGCCTCGGCCGCGGGCGCCGACGCACCGGTGCCGCGCGCCGCCACCGCATCCGAGGACCTCGTCGCCCGGCTCACCGCGCTGGGCAACCGCGCCGAGCAGCAGGCAGCGCTCCTGACCGTCGTCCGCGAGCAGGCAGCCGTGGTGCTCGGCCATGCGGGCCCGGACGCGGTCGACCCCGGCACGGCCTACCGGGACCTGGGCTTCGACTCCGTCACGGCCGTGGAACTGCGCAACCGGCTCAACAGCGTCACCGGCCTGCGGCTGCCGTCCACCGTCGTCTTCGACCACCCCGACGCCCGCGCCCTGGCCGCGCACCTGCACGGCGAACTCCTCGGCGGCGCCCGGGAAACGGCCCCCGACAGGGACACGGACACGGCCCCGGACCAGGGCCCGGACAGTGAAGGAGCCGACGACCCGGTCGTCATCGTCGGCATGAGCTGCCGGTTCCCCGGTGACGTCCGGTCGCCCGGGGACCTGTGGCAGCTGCTCCAGGCGGGCGGCGACGCCATCACCCCGTTCCCCGACGACCGCGGCTGGGACCTGCGGGCGCTCCACGGCCCCGGCTCCGACGCGGCGGGCACCCCGGGCACCTCGGACACCCGTGAGGGCGGCTTCCTGCACGACGCGGGCGACTTCGACGCCGGCTTCTTCGGCATCTCGCCGCGTGAGGCGCTGGCGATGGACCCGCAGCAGCGGCTGCTGCTGGAGACCTCCTGGGAGGCCCTGGAGACCGCAGGCATCGACCCGACGACGCTGCGCGGCACCCGCGCGGCCGTCTTCACCGGCACCAACGGCGGCGACTACCTCGCCATGGGCCCGGAAGCGCCCGCGGAGACCGCCGGATACGTCGCCACGGGCAATATCGGCAGCGTGCTGTCCGGCCGCGTCTCCTACGCGCTCGGCACCGAGGGACCGGCCATCACCGTCGACACCGCCTGCTCGTCCTCCCTCGTCGCCCTGCATCTGGCCGCCCGGTCGCTCCAGCAGGGCGAGTGCGACCTCGCTCTCACCGGCGGCGTCACCGTCATGTCCACACCGGGCGTCTTCACCGAGTTCACCCACCAGGGCGGGCTCGCTCCCGACGGCCGCAGCAAGGCGTTCGCCGCGGGCGCGGACGGGGCGGGCTTCGCCGAGGGCGTGGGCGTCCTGGTCGTCGAGCGGCTGTCGGACGCCCGGCGGAACGGGCACCGGGTGCTGGCGCTGCTGCGGGGCAGCGCGGTCAACCAGGACGGCGCCTCCAATGGTCTGACGGCCCCCAGTGGTCCGGCGCAGCAGCGGGTGATCCGGGCGGCGTTGGCGGACGCGGGGCTGTCGGCGGGCGACGTGGACGCGGTGGAGGCGCACGGCACGGGCACGAAGCTGGGCGACCCGATCGAGGCACGCGCACTGCTCGCCACCTACGGGCAGGAGCATGATCCGGAACGGCCGTTGTGGCTGGGCTCCGTGAAGTCGAACATCGGGCACACCCAGGCCGCCGCCGGAGTGGCCGGTGTCATCAAGACCGTACTGGCCCTGCACCACGCACAACTCCCCAGGACCCTGCACGCCGAGGAGCCTTCGCCGCACGTCGACTGGTCCTCCGACGCCGTGCGCCTCCTGTCGGAGCCGCGCGACTGGCCGGACACCGGGCGCCCGCGGCGCGCGGGCGTCTCCTCCTTCGGCGTCAGCGGCACGAACGCCCACGTCATCTTGGAACAGGGCCCCGACGGCGCGCCCGAGAGCCGAGCAGTCCCCGAGGGCACGGTCGTGCCCTGGACGCTGTCGGCCAAGTCCGAGGCCGCTCTGCGGGAACAGGCCCGCCGACTGCTGCCGCTGCTCGCCGAGGGCACCTCCGCCACCGGCACCTCGGCCGCCTCCGCCACCGACGTCGGCCACGCGCTGGCGACCACCCGCGCCCGCTTCGACCACCGGGCGGTCGTCCTCGGCGCGGGCACCGCCGACCGGCACGACGGGCTCGAACGCCTGGCCACGGGCCGGGACACGCCCGCCGTCGTCCGCGGCACCGCCCTCACCTCCGACGACCGCGTCGTCTTCGTCTTTCCGGGTCAGGGGTCGCAGTGGGTGGGGATGGCGGTGGAGTTGCTGGATT
>NZ_BJMM01000131.1 GCF_006539165.1 Streptomyces cacaoi
GTCCGACAGCCGCTCCAGCACCAGGACGCCCACACCCTCGGAGAAGCCCGTACCGTCCGCGTCCGCCGAGAACGGCTTGCAACGGCCGTCCGCCGCAAGCCCCTTCTGCCGGCCGAACTGGACAAAGGGGCTGGGAGTGGCCATGACCGTCACTCCGCCGGCCAGCGCCAGGTCGCACTCGCCCGAGCGCAGCGCCTGGCCGGCCAGATGCAGCGCCACCAACGACGACGAACACGCCGTGTCCACCGTCACCGCCGGCCCCTCGAACCCGAACGTGTACGCCACCCGGCCGGACAGCACGCTTCCGGCGTTGCCGGGCAGGACGAGGTTCTCGACGTGCTCGGGAGTCCGGTCCAGGTGCGGGGCGTAGTCGTGGTACACCAGCCCCGAGAAGACGCCGGTACGGTCGGCGCGCGCCCCGCTCGCGTCGAGCCCGGCCTGCTCCAGGGCCTCCCACGAGGTCTCCAGCATGAGCCGTTGCTGCGGGTCCATCGCCAGCGCCTCACGCGGCGAGATCCCGAAGAAGCCGGCGTCGAAGTCGCCCGCGTCGTGCAGGAAGCCGCCCTCACGGGTGTACGTCGTGCCGGGGTGGTCGGGGTCGGGGTGGTAGAGCGCGTCGAGATCCCAGCCACGGTCGCCCGGGAAGGGGCCGACGCCGTCGGCGCCCGTGGAAACCAGCTCCCACAGGTCCTCGGGGCTGGTCACGCCCCCGGGATAGCGGCAGGCCATGCCGACGATCGCCAACGGCTCGTCGGGGTGGGGGGTGGTGGTGCGGGCAGGCCGTTCCTCGTCGGAGGCGGCGTCGGCAGGCGTCGCGTCGTCGGTGACGACGTCGGCTGGCGTCGCCTCGTCGGGAACAAGGTCAGCGGGCGCGACATCGGCGGGCGCTGTGGCGTCGGGAACGACGTCAGCGGGCGCGACATCGGCGGGCGTTGTGGCGTCGTCAGGCGGGACGGCGATGCCATCGGCGAGTTCGTCCACCAGGAACGTGGCGAGCGCGGTGGGTGTGGGGTGGTCGAACAGCAGCCCGACGGGCAGCCGTAGGCCGGTCTCGGTGTTCAGCCGGTTGCGCAGTTCGAGCGAGCCGAGCGAGTCGAAGCCGATGGCCTGGAACGCCCGTGCGGCGGGAACCCGCTCGGCCACCGCGTGGCCGAGGACGGCGGCGGCCTGGGTCCGTACGAGATCGAGGGCCGCGCCCGCCCGCTCGTCCGGCGCGAGGGCCGCCAGGCGATCGGCGAACGGGGAGTTCCCGCGGGGCGACGGGGGGTTCCCGCCAGTGGCACGCGGCGGGCGGACGATGCGGCGCAGCAGCACCGGCACGCCGTCCCACTCGTCCTGCTCGGCCCGCTCACGCATCTGACGCACGTCCAACTTCGCGGGGACCATGAGCGACATCGGATCGGCGACTGCGCGGTCGAACAGGGCGAGGGCCTCGTCCTCGGGCAGCGGCACCACTCCGAGCCGTGCCAGCCGCCTCCGGTCGGTGGCGTCGAGGTGTGCCGCCATGCCATCGCCGCCGCTCTGGTCCCACAGGCCCCAGGCGAGGGATTGGCCGGGCAGCCCCAGGTGGGAGCGGTGAGCGGCCAGGGCGTCGAGAAAGGCGTTGGCGGCGGCGTAGTTGGCCTGTCCCGCGGTGCCGAGCACACCGGCGACCGAGGACAGCACGACGAATGCGGTCAGCGGTTCCTCGCGGGTGAGTTCGTGCAGGTGCCAGGCGGCGTCCACCTTGGGCCGCAGGACCTTGTCGAGCTGTTCGGCCGTCAGGGAGGTGACCACGCCGTCGTCGGTGGCGCCCGCGGCGTGCACCACCGCGGTGAGGGGGTGTTGTTCGTCGCGGACGCCCGCGAGCGCGGTGGCGAGCGCGCCGCGGTCTGCCGGGTCGCAGGCGACCGTCGTCACGGCACAGTCCGCCTCGGCGAGTTCCGCGGTGAGGTCCGCAGTCGCGCCGGCTCCTCCCCGGCTGACGAGCAGCAGCCTGCGTACGCCGTGTTCGTGGACCAGGTGCCGGGCGAGCAGGCGGCCGATCCGCCCGGAGGCGCCGGTGAGCAGGACCGTGGCGTCCGGGCCGAAGGGGGTGGCGGCGGCGGTGGCCGCGGCCTTGGTGCGGGCGAGCCGGGGGACGTGTGCCGCACCGGCGCGCAGTGCGACCTGTGGTTCGGTGCCGGCGGCGACGGCGGGCAGCAACCGGAGCGACTCCCGGTGCCGGTCGGTGTCGACGAGGAGGAACCGTCCCGGGGTCTCGGTCTGTGCGGTGCGCAGCAGCCCCCATACGGTGGCCCCGGCGATATCGGTCACGGCATCCGGGCCGACGGCGCCCTCGGTGACGGCGAGGAGGCGGGTGGTGGCCATCCGGCCGTCGAGGAGCAGCGCGCGGGCGGTTTCCAGCGCTGCCGCTGCGTGCTCGTGGGCGGCCGTCACAGGGTCGGCGGTCACGGCGTCGTCGCCGCTGTGCGGCACGAGCCATACGAGAACGTCGGGCACGGCGGCGCCGGAGCCGAGAGCGGTGCGCAGGTGGGCGACGTCCCGGTAGGCGGTCGCGGTGGCCGGGAGGGCGCCGCCGCGCTGGAGGGCGGCTTGGGTGACCGTGTCGTCGTCACCGGCCAGCAGGGCCCAGTGGCCGGCGGGCCGCGGGTCGCCCGGCTGCGCCGCCTCCCACTCGACGGCGTACAGCGACCGGGCGGCTGCCCCGGTCGGCGGCGCGCCGAACCGTGCGGTGTCGGCCGGCCGCAGGGTGAGCGAGCCGATGCTCCCCACCGAACGTCCAGCCGCGTCGGCGAGGTCGACGGCGAGCGCCCCGTCGGCCTCGCCGGTGGACGCGATACGGGCGCGCAGCGCCCGGGCACCGGCGGCGTGCAGGGTGACGCCGGCCCAGGCGTACGGCAGCCGCAGCTCGCCGCCGCCCAGCATGCGGCCGGCCGCCACGGCGTGCAGGACGGCGTCGAGGAGGGCGGGGTGGAGGGCGTATCCGCCCCCGGTGCCCGTTCCGGTTCCGGTGTCCGTGCCCGTGCCGGTACTTGCGCTGGTGACTTCCTCGTGCCGTCCAGGGAGGTCTGCTTCTGCGTAGACGGTTCCGTCGGGAGTCGTCCACATCCGGCTGAGCCGCTGGAAGGCGGGTCCGTAGACATAGCCCGTGTCGGCCAGATCGGCGTAGACGTCGCCGGGGCCGGTCGGCGTGGCTCCGGGGGGAGGCCAGGTGACGGCCCAGTCCGGCGTCTGCCGGGTCCGGGGGGTGGCGGGGGTGGCGGTGAGCGTCGCGGTCGCGTGATGGGTCCACGGCGCACCGGAGTCGACGTCGTCGGCCGGTCCGTCGTCGGCGGCCGGTCCGTCGGCGGGGCGTGCGTGGATGGTGGCCGTGGCGCGGCCCGGCTCGCCGGAGGCGGTGACCGTCAGCTGGAGGTCGGCGGCACCGCCCGGGCCGGGCAGCGCCATGAGGGTGTGGAGGACGAGTTCGTCGATGTGCGGGGTGCCGTACCGGTCCCCTGCCTGCACGGCCAGTTCGAGCAGGGCCGTGCCGGGCAGCACGGCGAGGCCGCCGACGGTGTGGTCGTAGAGCCACCCGTGCGTCGCTTCGGCGATCCGTCCGGTGAGGACGAGGGCGCTGCCGTCGGCGGTGCGGACGGCAGCGCCGAGCAGCGGATGGCGGGCGGGGATGAGGCCGGCGGCCGAGACGTCGAGGGTGCCGGTGTCGGCGTCGAGCCAGTAGTGTGCGCGCTGGAAGGCGTAGGTGGGCAGGTCGACGCGGCGGGCCCCGGAACCGGCGAACGCCTGCGCCCAGTCCACGGGAACACCCCGCACGAATGCCTCGCCGAGTGAGTGCAGCAGCCGCCGCCGACCGCCGTCGTCGCGGAGGAGCGAGCCGACGACGACGGCGTCCTGACCGGCCGCCTCCAGGGTCTGTTCGACATCCGCGGTCAGCACCGGA
>NZ_BJMM01000132.1 GCF_006539165.1 Streptomyces cacaoi
GCCACACACCACCGCAACGGCATCGGGCGAGACGGTCGTCCGGGCGGCCACCAGCTCCGGCACCGAGCGGAAGGCCGGAGCGGTGCCGGCGGGCTCCGGGGTTCCGGCGGCGGTGGTGGGTGACGCAGTGGATTCCATGATTCCCCTCGTTCAACGCGGTGCTGGTGGTCGGTCGTTCAGGCGTGGGTGCCGTCGTCCCCGTCGCCCAGTGAGCGCTCTATCTCCTGGAGGACCTTCTCCTCCACCGCGTCCGCCAGGCCGGCCACGGTCGGGGCGTCGTAGAACGCCCGCACGGAGAAGGGCACCCCGAAGGTCGTCCGGATGCGGGAGATGACCTGGAGCGTCAGGATGGAGTTGCCGCCGAGCAGGAAGAAGTCGTCCTCCACGCCGACGTGTTCGGCGTCGAGGACCTCCTGCCACATCGCGGCGAGCAGCTCCTCGGTGACGGTGCGCGGCGCCACGTGCTCCGCGCCCCCGGTGGCGTCCGGCGCGGGCAGCGCACGGCGGTCGAGCTTGCCGTTCGGGGTGGTCGGCAGCTCCGGCAGCGGGACGACGGCGGACGGCACCATGGCGGCGGGCAGCGCCGACGCGGCGTGCCGGCGCAGCTCCGCCCGGTCCACGTCCGTCCCGCCGCGGGGCACGACGTAGGCCACCAGCCGGGCGGCGTCCGGGCGTTCGGCGTCCAGGACGACCGTCGCGCAGCGGGCCACGTCGGGGTGGCGGGCGAGGACGGCGTCGATCTCGCCGGGCTCGATGCGGTGCCCGCGGAGCTTGACCTGGTCGTCCGTGCGGCCGAGGTACTCCAGGGTGCCGTCCGCCGTCCACCGGCCGAGGTCGCCGGTGCGGTACATCCGGCTGCCGTCGGCGCGGACGGTGTCCGGGACGAAGCGGGTGGCGGTCAGTCCCGGCCGGCCGATGTAGCCGCGGGCGAGCTGCACACCGGCGAGGTGGATCTCGCCGACGGCCCCCGCGGGCGCCGGTCGGCCCAGCGGGTCCAGCACATGGACACGGGTGTTGCCGACGGGGGTGCCGAGCGGGACCCGCGGCCCGTGGTCCGTCCCCGGCAGGTGCCGGTGGGTGACGGTCTGCATGGTCACCTCGGTCGGCCCGTACAGGTTGACGACGGCTCCGGCGCCCAACTCCCGTGCGCGGTCGGCCAGATGGGGAGTGAGCGCCTCGCCGCCGAGGAAGAGCTGCCGCACACCGGTGAGCACCGGGCGGTCCCCGGCCGCGGCGGCCAGGGCCTCCAGCAGGGACGGCACGAGCTGCATCACCGTGACGCCGTGCCGCTCGACGAGCGGGGCGAGCCGGTCCGGGTCGAGGGCGACCTCGGTGTCGGCGACGCAGACCGCCGCACCGCACAGCAGCGGCGCCCACAGCTCCCACTGCGCGGCGTCGAAGCCGGCGGAGGCGCGGGCCAGCACCCGGTCGTCCGGCCCGAACCCGTACTCCCCGCACAGCCAGGTGAGGTGCGCGGCCAGGGCCTCGTGCGGGACGAGGACGCCCTTGGGCCGTCCGGTGGAGCCGGAGGTGTGGATGACGTAGGCGCCGCTGCCGGGCAGCAGCCGCTCCGGGAGGCCGGTCCCGTCCGCAGCGGGGACGGCGGGGCGCGCGCCGGTGTGGAGCACGACGGGGGTGGCCGGGCTCGGCGGCAGGCCGTCGGCCGACCCGGGGTCGACGAGGACCAGCCGCGCACCGCTGTCGTGCAGGACGTGGCCGAGGCGCTCGGCGGGGTGCGCCGCATCGAGCGGCACATAGGCGGCGCCGGTCTTCAGCACGGCCAGCAGCGCGACGGGCAGGTCGGCGGTGCGGGGCAGGCAGACGGCGACCCGGGTCTCCGGGCCCGCTCCCTGCGCCGCCAGGGCCCGGGCGAGTTCCTCGGCACGCGCGTCGAGTTGGGCATAGGTGAGCGCCGTCTCGCCGTGCAGCACGGCCACGGCCTCCGGGGTGCGGGCCGCCTGGGCGGCGATCAGCTCCGGGACGGTCCGGTCGGGCAGCGGCAGCGCGGGACCGGTGCCCTGGGCGAGGAGCGCGCTCCGCTCGTCCGGGGAGACGGGATCGAGCTGCCCGAGCCGCGGCCCGGCACCGGCGGACTCCGACCCGGCCGAGCCCGGGACCGCACCGAGCCCCCCACCGACCTCGGCTCCGGCCCCGGCCCCGGCTCCTGTCCCCGTCGCGGGGTCGTCCGCCGTCAGCTCGTCGAGCGCCCGGCCCAGCCCCGCGGCGAGCCGCTCGGCCGTGCCCGGGTCGAACAGCTCGGGGTCGTAGGTGAGGGTCAGTCCCAGCCGGTCGTCGCTGAGCGCGGCGACGAGCGTCAGGGCGTAGTTCGTCGCCTCCACCGCCGCGATGTCGCGGACGGCGGGCCCCTCCGCCGCGTCCAGCAGCGCGCTGTCCACGGGGTAGTTCTCGAAGACGATGAGGCTGTCGAACAGGGCGCCGCCACCGGGGAGTTCGGCCCCGAGGTCGCTGAGCGCCATGTACTCGTACTGGCGCGCCTCCGCCTGCCGCTGCTGGATACCGCGCAGCCACGCGGGCACCCGCGCCGCCGGGTCGACCTGGACACGGGCCGGCAGGGTGTTGATGAACAGGCCGAGGATCCGCTCCGCACCGGGCACATCGGCAGGGCGTCCGGAGACGGTCGTGCCGAACACCACGTCGGTCGCGCCCGTCCAGCGCGACAGCAGCAGCGCCCAGGCGCCCTGCACGACGGCGTTGGCGGTGATCCGTTCCCGGCGGGCGTACGCGGCGACGCGGGAGGCCACCTCGCCGGGCAACGGCACCGGCGTACGCCCGGACGACTGGCCCCGGTGGTTGCGGCCCGGCGCCCGGTCGTACGGCAGGGTGAGCGGCTCGTCGCAGCCCGCGAGGGTACGCCGCCACCAGGCGCGCCCGGCCTCCTGGTCCTGCGCGGCCAGCCAGCGCAGATAGGTGCGGAAGGAGCCGCGGGGCTCGCCGGTGCCCGTGCCGGTGTACTCGGCCACGACGTCGGACAGCAGCGCTGCCGTGCTCCAGCCGTCCAACAGCAGATGGTGGAAGGTCCACACGACGCGGACGCTGTCCCCGCCGAGCCGGGCGAGCGTCAGCCGCATCAGGGGCGGGGTGCGCAGATCCAGTCCCAGGGCACGGTCCCGGTCGAGGAACTCGGCCAGCTGCTCCCGGTGCCGGGCCTCGTCCGCTGCCACGTGCTGCCAGTCGAGCACGGTGACGGGCAGTTCCACCGCCCGGTGCACGACCTGAACGGGCCGGGCCACGCCCTCCCAGACGACCGCGGCGCGCAGCGCGTCGGAGCCGTCCAGCACCCGCTGCCAGGCCCGGGCGAGCGCCGCGGTGTCGTCGACCCCGTCGAGCACGAACGTGATCTGCTCCAGATACGCGGCCTCCTCGGGGTCGGACAGCGAGTGGAAGACCATGCCCGCCTGGAGCGGGGTCAGCGGGTAGATGTCGTCCACGGCCCGGCCGTCACCCGCCAGCAGATCCACCTCGGCCTGCTGGAGCGGGACGAGCGGGAAGTCCGAGGGCGTGCGGCCACCGGCGTCCGGGCGGGCGCAGTGCGCCACGACCCCGGCCAGCTCCTCCGCGTACTCCCGGGCGAGGCGTGCGACGGTCTCCTCGGTGTGCAGCTCCGTCGAGTACAGCCAGTCGAACGTGAGCACACCGTCGCGGACCATACCGACGACGTCGATCACATGCGGGCGCTGCTCGTCCGGATGGTGATCGCGCCCGCCGACGGCCAGCGAGGCGCCCAACAGCCCGCCGTCGCCCGTCGGTCCGGACTCGGGCGAGCCCGTGTCGAAGCGT
>NZ_BJMM01000133.1 GCF_006539165.1 Streptomyces cacaoi
CACGGGGGCGAAGCGCCGACGAACCGACGGGCGGAGCCCTGACACCCGGTCGGCGAGGCAAGGGGGAGAGGGGCGAAGCCCCATAGTCAGCCGGGCAGCAGAACCTCAACCGCTTGGGGCACGGCCTCCACAACAATCGGCAGATCCCCCACGAACTCCCCGTCGGCGTAGGCGAACACCCCGGCCGAGGCCAGCTCGATCCGCCGGGCCCGATAGGTCCGCACCCGCGGGTGGGAGAGGTGGGACCCGTTGTACAGCCGGGGCAGGATGGTGGGCAGCCGCAGCGCACCGGCGCCTTCGACGACGGTGACGGCGAGTTCACCGTCGTACGGATCGGCGTCGGGGCAGACCCGCATGCCCCCGCCGTAGTACGCGGTGTTGCCCACGGCGACCAGCGTGGCGTCGAGTTCGACCTCCGGCACCTCCCCTCCGTCGAGGCGGATCCGGAACGGCAGGGGCCGCAGCCTGGTGAGTTCGACGAGGACGGCGAGGGTGTAGCGGGAACCGCCGCGCGGCCAGCGCAGCCGGTTGGCCCGGTCGGTGACGAGGGCGTCGAAGCCGCAGGCGACGACTGTGCCGATCCACCGCTCGCCGACCCGCGCGAGGTCCACGGCGCGCGGTGTGCCGTGGGTGACGAGCCGGGCGGCGGCGGCCGGGTCGCCGCGGGGGATGCCCAGGGCGCGGGCGAAGTCGTTGCCGGTTCCGGCGGGGACGACCGCGAGCGGTACCCGGGTGCCGGCGACGGCCTGGAGGCCGAGGTGCACCATGCCGTCGCCGCCGACGACGGCGAGCACGTCCACGCCGGCGGCGACGCGGTCCCTGGCGAGCGCGAGGGTGCCGGCGGTGTCGGCGCCGGCGACGGGTTCGGCGTCCCAGCCGGCGGCGGCGAGGTGCGCCAGCACGGTCTCGGCCGCCCGGTGCGCGCCACGCTGTCCGCCGGCGGGATTGACCAGCACGACGACACGCCGCCCGTCCCCACGCCCACCGGCTCCGCCCGGCCGGACCGATGTGCGGGGCTCGCCGAGCCCGTTCGGGGCGTTGGTTCCACCCGGCCGGTTCGAAGCGCCGGGCCCGCTGGGCTCGTTCGGGGCGCCGGGCTCGCTGGGCTCGTTCGGGGCGCCGGGCCCGCCTGGCCGGTTCGGTGCGCCGGGCCCGTTCAGCCCGTCCGGCCCGCCGGGCGGTGTCCGGCCGGTCATGCGAGGGGCTGTGCGGCCGCGGGAATCAGCTTGCCGGGGTTCATGATCCCGGCGGGGTCGAGCGTCCGTTTGACGGCGGCGAGCATCTCCACGCCGAGCGGGCCGACTTCGGCCTCCATCCAGTCCCGGTGGTCGGTACCGACCGCGTGGTGGTGGGTGATCGAGGCCCCGGCGGCGGCGACGACGTCCCCCGCCGCCCGCTTGGCCGCCAACCAGCGCGGCAGCGGGTCCTCGCCGGCGTCGGCGGCGACGGTGAAGTAGAGGGAGGCGCCGGTGGGATAGGCGTGCGAGAGGTGGCAGAGGATCACCGGCGCCGGGCCGTCGCCGCCCAGGCTGTCGGTCAGCGCCTCGGTGACGGATGCGCGCAGTGCGGGGAGCGCGGACCAACTCGCGGCCGTCTCCAGGGTTTCGGCGAGGACGCCGGTGTCCAGAAGCGTGTCCCGCAGATACGGCCCGGAGAACCGGGACCGCCGCCAGGCGGCAGCGGCGTCGGCGGTGCCGGAAGGGGTGGCGGAGGAGGAAGGGGCGCCAGAGGAGGGAGGAGCGGAAGGAGCGGAAGGGGTGGAAGGGGTGCCGAGGCGGGTGCCGCCGTGCGCGGTGAGCACTCCGTGCACGGCCTCCACGCTCCGGGCGATCTCCGCGCCGGTGCCCTCGTGGCTGACGACGGACAGACAGCCCTCGGGCGCGGCGGCACCGGCGATGACGGCGTTGACGAAGGTCTCGGTCTCGTCCGATATCCGGATCGCCGTGGGCAGTGCGCCGCGCTGGGCCAGCTCCCGTACGGCTGCCGTCCCGGCGGTGAAGGAGGGGAACGTCCAGGCCTCGTCGCGCTGTTCGGCCGGGGCGCGGCGGATGCGCACCGTGACCTCGGTGAGAACGCCGAACGCGCCCTCCGAGCCGAGCAGCAGCTGGCGCAGATCGGGCCCGGCGGCCGAGGCGGGGGCCCGGCCCAGCTCCAGGGTGCCGCGCGGGGTGGCGGCCTTCAGTGCGGTCACCATGGCGTCGAACCGGCCGTGGCCCGCCGAGGACTGCCCGGCCGACCGTGTCGCCGCGTAGCCGCCGATGGTGGCGTACTCGTAGCTCTGCGGGAAGTGTCCGAGCGTCCAGCCCTCGGCGCCGAGCAGCTCCTCGGCCTCGGGCGTGCGCAACCCGGCCTGGAGGGTGGCGGTGCCGGATTCCTCGTCGAGGTCGAGCAGGGCGTCCAGGCGGCGCAGATCGAGGCTGACGACGGCGGGGAAGCCGGCCCGCAGCGGTTCGACGCCGCCGACGACGCTGGTGCCGCCGCCGAACGGGACGACGGCGACCCGGTGTTCGGCGCACACCTCCAGCACGGCCTGCACCTCGTCGTGCCCGCCGGGGGTGAGGACGGCGTCCGGTGCCTGTGCGGCGTCCCCGGCGCGGCGGCGCAGCAGATCGGGGGTGCTCTTCCCGCCGAGGTGGAGCAGGCGCGTGGCGTCGTCGGTGCGGACGTGCTCCGGGCCGACGACGCCGGCGAGGGCGGTGTGGGCCTTCTCCGGCAGGGCCGCGGGGGGCAGGACGGCGGCCGAGCGGTCGGCGCGCGGCGGCGCCGGGACGGTGACACCGAGCGTGTCGATGAGCAACTGCCGCTGGGTCGCGTCCAGTTCACGGGCCTGCGCCGGATCGCCCCAGGCGTTCCAGGCCATGTCGCCGACGCGGTGGGAGGGTCGCCTCATGCCGTACAGTCTTACACGTGATGGCAATTCGTAAAAGTGAGGACGACATCCTGGACGCCGCCCGCGCCTGCGTGGAGTCCTTCGGGGTGCGGCGCACGACGCTCACCGACGTGGCCCGCAGGGCCGGGGTGAGCCGGCCGACCGTGTACCGCTACTGGCCCGACATCTCCTCGCTCGTCGGCGACCTGATGACCCGGGAGCTGAAGGCCGTCTTCGCCGCCTCCGTCGCCGAGGCGACCGAGACCGAGGCGCGGCCCCGGATCGTGCACGGCTGCACCGGCACCGTGCGCGCCGTCTGGCACCACTCGATGTTCCGCCGCTTCCTCGACAGCGAGGCCGAACTGCTGGCCACCTACGTCTTCCAGCGGCTCGGCTCCAGCCAGCACGCCGCGCTCGACCTGCTCCACGCCCAGCTCGCCGAGGGGCAGCGGGACGGCTCCGTACGCCCCGGCGAACCGGCGGAGCTGGCCCGGATCGTGCTGCTCACCGCGCAGTCCATCGGCGTCTCCCGCCGCCTGGTCGACGACACCCTCTCCGAGGAGGCGCTGCTCGACTCCCTCGCCCGCCTCCTCGACGGCTATCTACGGCCCGACACCGCCCCTTCCCCGGACACCGCCCCTTCCCCGGACGCCACCGCTTCCCCCGACGCCACCGCCTCCCCGGACGTCACCGCACAGGAAGAGACCCCGGCACCGGAAGGAGACGCCGCATGACCGGGCACACCGTGCACACCGAGCGGTCCGCCTCGCTGAACGCCGCCCGCCGCACCCGCTCCCTGGAACGGCTCCC
>NZ_BJMM01000134.1 GCF_006539165.1 Streptomyces cacaoi
CCTGACCCACACCGCGGACAAGACCACCACCACGGTGGCGATGGACTTCGGCCGGATCACCCTCGACCAGGACCTGATCCTCTACCTGTTCGGTACCCCCGGCCAGGACCGCTTCTGGTTCATGTGGGACGACCTGGTGCGCGGCGCGATCGGCGCGGTGGTCCTGGTGGACACGCGCCGGCTGGCGGACTGCTTCCCCGCGGTGGACTACTTCGAGAACAGCGGCCTGCCCTTCGTGATCGCGCTGAACGGTTTCGACGGGCATCAGCCCTACTCGCCGGAGGAGGTCCGCGAGGCCCTCCAGATCGGGCCGGACGCCCCGATCATCACCACCGACGCCCGGCACCGCGCGGACGCCAAGAGCGCACTGATCACGCTCGTCGAACACGCCCTGATGGCACGCCTGCGCTGAAGCCGGGCGGCCGGCGGGCGCGGCACGGGCCGCGCACAGCCGAGTGCGGTGAGGGGCCGGGAGGGAAACATCCCGGCCCTTTTCCGTGCGGGCGGTGGAATACGCTGGGGTGTCACCCAACCCCAGCGAAGGACCCCCGTGCGCATCGCAAGATTCTCACTCGACGGGACCGTCGGTTTCGGCGTCGTCGAGGGGGACGCCACCACCGAAGGCGGACCCGTCCTCGACATCATCAAGGGCCACCCTTTCGCCGACTTCGAACGCTCGGGGCAGAAGCTGCCCCTGAGCAAGGTCCGCCTCCTGCCCCCGGTCCTGCCCAACAAGGTCGTCGCCGTCGGCCGGAACTACGCCGAGCACGCCAGGGAGCTGGGCCACGAGGTCCCCGAGACCCCCGTCCTCTTCTTCAAGCCCTCCACCTCGGTGGTCGGCCCGGGCGATCCCGTGGTGTACCCGGCCTTCTCCTCCGAGCTGCACCACGAGGCGGAGCTGGCCGTCGTCATCGGCCGGCTGTGCAAGGACGTACCGCGGGAGCGGGTGAAGGACGTCGTCCTCGGCTACACCTGCGCGAACGACGTCACCGCGCGTGATGTGCAGCGCGCCGAGAACCAGTGGGCCCGGTCCAAGGGCTTCGACAGCTCCTGCCCCCTCGGCCCCTGGACGGAGACCGAGCTGGACCCCTCCGATCTGGCGCTGATGTGCACCGTCAACGGAGAACAGCGCCAGCTCGGCCGGACCAGCGAGATGGTCCGCTCCATCGAGGACCTGGTGGTCCTCGTCAGCGAGGCGATGACGCTGCTCCCGGGCGACGTCATCCTCACCGGCACCCCCGCGGGCGTCGGCCCCCTGAACGTCGGCGACGAGGTCGCCGTCACCATCGAAGGCATCGGCACTCTCACCAACAAGGTGATCAAGCGTGACTAACGCGACAGCGACCGGGGACGCCCCGGTCCGCGTACGTTTCTGTCCCTCCCCGACCGGCAATCCGCACGTCGGGATGGTCCGTACCGCCCTGTTCAACTGGGCCTACGCCCGGCACACCGGCGGCACCCTGGTCTTCCGCATCGAGGACACCGACGCGGCCCGCGACTCCGAGGAGTCCTACGAGCAGCTGCTCGACGCGATGCGCTGGCTGGGCCTGGACTGGGACGAGGGCCCCGAACTCGGCGGCCCGCACGCGCCGTACCGCCAGTCGCAGCGCATGGAGATCTACGCCGACGTCGCCCGCAAACTGCTGGACGGCGGCTACGCCTACCCCTGCTACTGCACCGCCGAGGAGCTGGAGGAGCGCCGCGAGGCCGCCCGCAAGGCCGGCCGCCCCTCCGGCTACGACGGCACCTGCCGCACCCTGACCGGTGAGCAGATCGCCGCCTACGAGGCCGAGGGCCGCAGCCACGTCGTCCGCTTCCGGATGCCGGACGAGCCGATCACCTTCACCGACCTGGTGCGGGGCGAGATCACCTTCCAGCCGGAGAACGTCAGCGACTACGGCATCCTCCGCGCCAACGGCGCCCCGCTGTACACGCTGGTCAACCCGGTCGACGACGCCCTGATGGAGATCACCCACGTCCTGCGCGGCGAGGACCTGCTCTCCTCCACACCGCGCCAGATCGCGCTGTACCGCGCACTGGCCGAACTGGGCATCGGCACGGGCCGCGTCCCGGAGTTCGGGCATCTGCCGTACGTGATGGGGGAGGGCAACAAGAAGCTCTCCAAGCGGGACCCGCAGTCCTCGCTGAACATGTACCGGGAACAGGGCTTCCTGCCGGAGGGCCTGCTCAACTACCTGTCCCTGCTGGGCTGGTCGCTCTCCGAGGACCGCGACATCTTCTCCATGGACGAGATGGTCGCCGCCTTCGACATCCACGACGTGAACGGCAACCCCGCGCGCTTCGACCTGAAGAAGTGCGAGGCGATCAACGCCACGCATCTGCGCGAACTGCCGCTGAAGGACTTCATCGCCGCCTGCGAGCCCTGGCTGCACGCCCCGCACGCCCCCTGGGCCCCGGAGAACTTCTCCCAGGCGGCCTTCGAGGAGCTGGCCCCCCTGGCCCAGACCCGGCTGACGGTCCTGTCCGACATCACGGCCAACGTCGACTTCCTGTTCCTGGACGAGCCCGTCCGGGACGAGAAGTCCTGGCAGAAGGCGATGAAGGAGGGCTCCGACGCCCTGCTGCGCACCGCACGCGCCAAGCTGGAGTCGGCGGACTGGTCCTCGGCCGAGGCCCTCAAGGAGGCCGTCCTGGCCGCCGGTGAGGAGCACGGCCTCAAGCTCGGCAAGGCCCAGGCCCCGGTCCGGGTGGCCGTCACCGGCCGCACCGTGGGCCTGCCCCTGTTCGAGTCCCTCCAAGTGCTCGGCAAGGAGCCGACGCTCCGCCGTATCGACGCGGCGCTGACGGCACTGAGCTGACGCACCCGCCCCCGACCGGCACCACGAGGCCGGAGCGCGCCCCACAGGGCCCGCTCCGGCCTCGTCCGCGTCCGGGGCCGCCCCTGGCCGGACCGCGCCGGACCGCGCCGTCCGGGCGCGTACGGGGGCGCGTGCCTCGGCGGACGGGCACCGTGAGGATCCGGGCACGCCGGGTGACCGTGTCCGGGCCGTACGGCCGGAGGAACGCCGTGCGCAGGGGGCCGGTCCCGCGGCCGGGCGCCGGCGCGGAACCCGTTTTGGAGCACCGCCCCCGATCAGGTAATGTTCTTCCTGTCGCCGCGAGGGGCGGGGCCGAAAAGCCCAGAACCTCAAGGCGGCAAAGCCAAGCGAAATCCCCACAGGGGGTTGAGTTTCGGTGGGCTATGGTGTAATTGGCAGCACGACTGATTCTGGTTCAGTTAGTCTAGGTTCGAGTCCTGGTAGCCCAGCACGATCCGCACTCTGCGAGATCGAGGCCCCCGTTGTGTAGCGGCCTAGCACGCCGCCCTCTCAAGGCGGTAGCGCCGGTTCGAATCCGGTCGGGGGTACGGTTCCGGCCCAGGATCCACAGGATCCCAGGGCGCGGTTCCAG
>NZ_BJMM01000135.1 GCF_006539165.1 Streptomyces cacaoi
CCCCGTAGCTCAGGGCGCGTTCGCCGGAGACGACCGCCACCGCGTCCGGGTCCGCTGCCACACGCGCGGCGAACTCGTCCACCACCGACGACTCGACTCCGGGTCCCACCGCGCCGGACCACTCGGCGCCCAGCACCCGCTCCCGTTCCGCCTCGGCGGGGGCCATGAGGTCGGACAGCGGGCGGGTGGCGGGGGCGGTGACGGCCTGGGCGGCGGTGTGGAGCCAGTGCGCGGCCATGCGGTCGATCGTCGAGGCGTCGAAGAGTTCGGTGTTGTACTCGATCGCCGCTACGAGGCGCTCGTCCTCCTCGGCGAACTCCAGCATGAAGTCGAAGGGGAGCGCGTCCCGTGCCACGTCCAGGGGCTCCACCCGGGCCCCGGCCAGCGAGACCTCGGGGGCGCGGGCGTTCTGGAGCACCACCATGGCCTGCACCAGGGGCATCCGGCCGGGGTCGCGTTCGGGCGCGACGGCTTCGACGACGCGGTCGAAGGGGGTTTCCCGGTGGTCGAAGGCTTCCAGGACGTGGGCGCGCACCCCGCTGAGGAACTCTTCGAACCCGGCGGTCCGGTCGACGCGGGTACGCAGCACCAGCGTGTTGACGAAGAAGCCGATCAGGTTCTCCAGCTCGGGGCGTTCCCGTCCCGCCGTGACCGTGCCGACGGCGATGTCGTCCTGCCCGCTGTAGTGGGCGAGCAGCAGCTGGGTGAGGGCCGTGAGCTGGACGAAGAGACTCGCTTCCGTTCTGCGTTCCAGCGCGCGCAGGCCGGCGACGGTCTCCGGCGGCACCTCGAACCTGTGGACGGCGCCGGAGGTGCCGCGTACCGCACGGCGGGGACGGTCGGTGGGCAGTTCGAGCGGCTCGACCCCGTCCAGGGCGCGCCGCCAGTACCGCAGGTGGTCGTCCTCCTGCGTGGCGTCGGATGTGCGGTCGCGCTGCCAGACGGCGAAGTCGGCGTACTGCACGGGGAGTTCGGGAAGCCGCGCCGGGCCTTCACCGCGTACGGCGGCGGAGTAGAGAGCGCTGAGCTCCCGGGTGAGGATGCCGAGCGACCAGCCGTCGGTGACGATGTGGTGGGCCGACAGGAGCAGCGCGTGCTCCTCGGGGCCGAGCCGGACGAGCAGGACGCGCAGCAGCGGCCCCGTACGCAGATCGAAGGGCTCGCGGAGACGGGCCCGGAGGAGGGCGTCCGCCCGCGCGGCACGCTCCGCCGCGACGTGTTCCTCGGTGCCGCACGCATCGAGACCGTGCGCGTCCGTCCCGTGCGGGTCGGTCCCGCACGCATCGGTCCCGCACGTGCCGGTGTCGCACGTGTCGGTGTCGCACGTGTCGGTGTCCCGGGCCCCGGCGTCGTCCGCGGGCGCCCCCGGGGCGTCCTCGGGAGAACCCGGGTGGTCCTCGGGAGAACCCGAGTCGTCCTCGGGAGCACCCGGGGCGTCCTCGGGCCCTGATACGTCCACGCGCTCGACGGGCACGGTCATCGACGGGTGCACGTGCTGGACGACGCGACCGTCCACCGCGTCGAACGTCGTCCGCAGCGACTCGTGCCGCCGCACCACCTCGTCGACCGCTCCCCGCAGCGCCCGCTCGTCCAGGCGGCCCCGAATCCGCAGCCCCAGCCCGGAGTTGTACTCCACTCCGCCGGGCTGGAACTCGTCGAGGAACCAGAGCCGCTGCTGCGCGAACGACGCCGGCAGCTCCCCGCCGCGGTCCGCCCGGGGGATGCCGGTCTCCTCCGGGGCCTGGCCCGCGAGGCGCCGGCGGAGCAGCTCGCGCATGTGCTCCGGCAGTGAGCTGATCCGGCTCTCCCGGGACGGCTGCGTACTCAATTCCTCTCCTCAAGGCAGAAGGGCCGACGGCGCGGTCGCCGCGGGGTGGTGCGCGGTCACGGTGGCGGGACCGGGCGTGGGCGGGGCGGGAAGGCCCCCGGTCAGCGCTTCAGCACGCTGCGCAGGGTGGCGGTGTAGTCCTCCGCGAGGGCCTCGACGGTCGACGCGCGATGGATGCCGGCCGAGTAGTACCAGGTGATCCGGAGGCGGCCCTCGTCGACGGCGGCCACCACGTCGATCAGGTGGTTGCGCTCCTGGCGCGGACCGTGGTCCTGCCCGTCGGTTCCGGTCCGGGTGTCGAGCAGCCCGTCCGCACCGTCCGTGCCGTCCCCCGCTCCCGCACCGGCCTGGCCGAGGTAGTTGAAGCTGATCTGCGGCTCCGGGGCCTCGGCCAGTGCGTGTGCGGGGCCGTCGGCCGGGGCGAGGTACCGCAACGCGCCGTAGCCGACGCCCCGCTGCGGCACCGCGCGCAGCTGCCGCTTCACCGCCCGCATCGTCGCGGGCCAGCTCTCGTCCTCGGGCAGCTCCAGGGCCACCGGGTGGATCGCGGTGAACCAGCCGACGGTGCGGGTCAGATCGACGTCGTCGAACAGTTCCTCGCGGCCGTGGCCCTCCAGGTTGACGGCCACCCGGCCGTGCCCGGTCCACCGCTCCAGGACGCGGGCGAACGCCGCCAGCAGCACATCGTTGATCTGCGTCCGGTACATGCCCGGCGCCCGCTGGAGCAGGGCCCGGGTGTCCTCCTCGGACAGCGAAGCGGACACCGCGGACTGCACGGACACGGTGTTCGCCCCCGGCAGGTCCATGGGCAGCTGGACACGGGCCCGGTCGATCACGGACCGCCAGTAGTCGACCTGGTCATCGAACCCGCCCTCGGTGACGTGCGCCGTGAGCCGGTCCGCCCACCGCTGCACGGAGGTCGTCCGCGGCCCCAGGTCGGCGGGCGTGCCCGTGCGCAGCTGCTCGTAGGCCGTCGCCAGGTCCTCCAGCAGGATCCGCCAGGAGACGCCGTCGATCACCAGGTGGTGTGCGGTGAGCAGCAGCCGGTCACGGCCGTCGCCGCCCCGCCTGCCGACCACGGCCCGCAGCAGCGGCCCGTGCCCGAGGTCGAGCCCCGACTGCGCGCCGACCACCAGCTCCCGCCAGGCGGCCTCGACGTCCGTCGCGGAGGTCAGATCGTGCACGGTCAGCACGCGGTCGACGTCGGCCTCCGCAAGGATCGTGCCGTGCCAGTCCCCCGCCGCGTCACGCACGAACGTGCTCCGCAGGGCGTCGTGCTGTGCCAGTACGGCCGCGAGCGCGGCCCGCAGGGTTTCGAGGTCCGTGGCCTCCGGCAGGAGGAACGTCATCGACATGGTGAAGTGCTCGGGGTCCACCGGGTGCGAGCGGAAGAACCACTCGCGCACGGGTGTGGTGGCGACCGGCCCGGTGACCGCCTCGCCCGGCAGCACCTCGGCTCCGTACCCGTCCTCGGCGTTCCCCTCGCCGTACCCGGCCTCGTCCATGCCCGCCGCCAGCGCGGCGACGGTCGGCCGCAGGAACACGTCCCGCGAGCTGAGCCGGAACCCGG
>NZ_BJMM01000136.1 GCF_006539165.1 Streptomyces cacaoi
CCCGACACACACCGTCCACAACCGGCCGGCGACACCCGCACGCCCCGGTCTGCCCCACGCAGGCCGGGGCGTCGTGCTGTCCTCAACTCCCGCCGCCCGTCAGCGAGAAGAGACGGAGCGTGAACCTGGCGTCGGGCCCGGAGAGGCGTACCGTTCGGAGTGTCGCGGACCAGAACGGGGTTCCTATGCAGGTGCACTCTGTCGAGCACGCCGGGGCGCGGGTCGCGCACATCCGGAAGGCTCGGCGTCTGACGCAGCGGGCGTTGGCGGAGCGGGCCGCGGTCTCGTACTCCACCGTGGCCAAGGTCGAGCAGGGGAAGATGGCCGCTTCGCCCTCGGTGCTGGGGGCGTTGGCACGGGCGTTGTCCGTGCCCGTCACGGAGTTGACCGGGCAGCCGTACATGGAGGAGCTGCGGGCCGACCAGTTGGACGGGCTGATACAGCCGCTCCGTGAAGCCCTGGATCTCTACGACGTCGGGGCCGATCCGGAGGTGCGTCCGCGCGGCGTCGACGTCTTGAGCCGGGAGGCGGAGGCCCTGTGTGCGGCAACGCGCAGAGCCGAACTGCGCCAGGTGGCGGCCATGCTGCCCGCGCTGATCACGGAGTCGACGACGGCGGCGCACACGTACGGGACGGATCAGGCGTGGCGCACGCTCGCCTCCGCGTACCGGACCGGGCACGACCTCGCGGCCAAGTTCGGTATGACGGACCTCTGCACGGTGGCTCTCGAACGCATGGGGTGGGCCTGCCGTCACGGTTCGGACCCGGCGGGGTCCGCGGTGCGGCAGTGTCTACGCGGGCTGGTGTACCTGCGCGCCGGGGACTACCGGACGGGGCTGCGGCTGATCGACTCCGGCATGCGCTGCGCCGAACAGGCCGAGCCGGGCGTGGAGCGGGACGCGGTGACCGGCAGGTTGCACCTGGGTGCCGCCGTCCTGCACGCGAGGGCGGGCGAGGACGAGGCGGACGAACACCTGGCGGAGGCGGAGCGGTACGCGGCGCGTACGGGAGAGGTCCAGCGGGTCCGTTGGCTGTGCTTCGGTCCGACGAATGTCGCCGTGCACCGGGTCTCGGCGCTGGCGGAACGCGACCGGTACCGGGAGGCGGTCGAGGTGGCGGACGGGATGAGCGCTTCGGTCCTGCCCGCCTCCCGCGTGGCGCACCACCACGCGGAGGTGGCGCGCGCGCAGCTGGTCATCGGGAGGGCTGACGACGCTTTCGCCTCGCTCCGTGAGGCGCGGCGGATCGCTCCCCAACAGACCCGGCTCCACCCGCTGGTCCGCGAGACCTATGCGGGGCTGGTCGCGGTCAAGCGCCGCGTCCCGGACAACGTGCTCAACTACGGTTCCTGGCTCGGCCGTTGATCCGTGACAGCGCGTCATGACCTGGCCCGAGCTGTCATTGTTCGCTGACAGTTCGTGGCGGGCGACGCGACAACCATGTGGCGCGACAGAGGATCGTCGACGTCACGGAATGAGCTGTCATGAAACACAGAGAGGCAGGGTGGCCCCCACCCCACGGCGCATCCCCCGTCGCCGTCCCCGCGGGCCTGCACTGGGACGCGGTGCGCGTGCGGGAGCCGTACGGGCTGGAGGCCGTGCGGAGGCTGGGGGCCGCGTGCGGGGCCGTCATCGGGGACGCGCGGGGCGGAGTGCTGTACTGGCTGGTCCGGGCCGGGGACGAGGCGGAATGGGGCGCGCTGCCCGCGCGTGCGGGGGTTCGGCTGCTGGGCACGGGGTGCTGGGTGACGGTCCCCGGCGCGCACCGGACGCGTCCCCCCGGCCCGTACTGGGCCGTCCCGTACGGCGGTGGCCGACGGCTGACGGACGCCACGCTGCTGCACACCGCGCTCGCCCACGTACTCGCCCGGGGCGGCGGAAGGGGCACCGGGGCGGCCCGGCCCGGCCCGGACCGCACGGTGGACGGGATCCGTGCGGGCACCCGTGCGGTCGGGATCGGTGCGGACGGGGCCGGTGCGGACGGCGGTGGGATCGTGGGTTCCGAAAGGCGTGCGCAGTAGGCTCGGCCGTCCTCTTCGTCCGCTGAGCAAGGAGCACCCGCTCATGGCACTCACCGCCGAGGACCGGGCAGCCGTCGCCGAGCTGCTCGCCCTGCACGGGCACCTCGTCGATCACGGCCGGCTCGACCGGCTGGAGGAGCTGTTCGTCCCGGACTGCGTCTACGACGTCTCCGCCTTCGGGGCGGGGGTTCTGCACGGGCCCGCCCGGATCCGGGAGGCCGGGCAGGCGCTCGGCGACCGGAACCCGGTGGCCCACCACGTCACCAACATCGTGCTGACCGAGCGCCCGGACGGCAGTGTGCACGCCCTCTCCAAGGGGCTGGGCGTGCACGCGGACGGCAGGTGCGGGACCGTCACGTACGAGGACGTGGTCGTCCGGGACGCCGAGGGTCCGGGCGGCTGGCGTATCGGCCGCCGTACCGTGCACGCCCGGCCGGCTCCGCTCGGCGCCGGGGAAGGCGGGCGGGGGCCCATGTGAGCCCGCGCGGACCCACGCGCCGAGGGACGGGGAGGGCGGGGCGGAAGGGCAGCGGGACAGGACGTCGTTAAACTGGGCGTTTCGTCTCTGACCAGGGGCGATACATCACGAGCACGACCGAGGGAGCCCTCGATGATCTTCATCACCGCCAAGTTCCAGGTCCGCCCCGAGTACGCGGACCAGTGGCCGCAGATCGCCGGGGAGTTCACCGCGGCGACCCGGGCCGAGCCCGGCTGCCTGTGGTTCGACTGGTCGCGCAGCGTGGAGGACCCGAACGAGTACGTCCTCGTCGAGGCGTTCCGCGACGGCGAGGCCGGCGCGGCACACGTCCAGTCCGAGCACTTCCAGAAGGCACAGCGCACGCTGCCGCCGCACCTGGTGCGCACCCCGAAGGTGGTCAACACGACCCTCGACCAGGACGACTGGTCCCTGCTCGGCGAGATGACCGTGCCGGACGCCTGAGTCCGGTCGGCTCCCGCCCCGAGGCCGCGGCCCGATTCCGATCGGACCGCGGCCTCTTCCGTTCCCGGCCCGGATTTCCGTCACACAGCGCGCACAATTTCTCGGCCGTGAGTTCCGAAAAGCCCGCCCCTTTGTGACAGCCCCCATAGAGTCCACGTCACCCACGCGATTCTTTCGTAGCGACCGATGCGCTCCTGGCCCACGGACACGGTCTCTCTCACTCCAGCTATTTCCCTGCGCACTAACTCCGGTAGTACGTCACACATTTGGGATGCCCCCACGCCGGTCTCAACACTGGGTCTCGGCCGCGACGGCAGAAGGCAAAACCCGCACACCGCGGGCCCGCACCACGCGGAAAGCCCGAAGCCGAATCCGTCCCCGCACAGCGGCCCGCCTCATGTCCCCAGCGAAAGGCACCCC
>NZ_BJMM01000137.1 GCF_006539165.1 Streptomyces cacaoi
AACGCCAGAGAGGAGACCGTCCCGCCCGTGGCCCCGTCCCTGCGCAAGGGGCCCTCGTGCACGGGACACAGTCAGGGGCGGGACGGTCACGGGACCCTACGCGGGCGTTCGCGGTGCTCCCTGCGTTCTCATCTCGTCAAGGGACCGCTGATAGAGCACGGACCCGGCGAAGGCCGCGTGCGCCGGTGCCGGGGCCGCGTCCTCGATCACGGACTGGGCGCCGGCCTTGAGCGCGGCGCCCCACGCCATGACGTGCTGCTGCGCCGTGCGTCCGCACTCCTGCGGCTCCCCGGGAAGGCACAGAGGGAGCGGTTCCGGAAGAATCTTGTTCGCGGCATGGCGCACGTATCGGGCGACTCCCAGCCATTCCTCCTCGGTCCGGTGCGCCCCGGTGCTGCCGTGGTCGCCGCACCAGGCGCCGAAATCGTCTCCGTGGTCGTGCATGTCACTGACTCCTGTACCGGCTCGTCATGCGGGTGTGGGGATCGTAGTCCTCTCCGCTGCGACGCCGGCTTCTCTCGGGTCGCAGTGCTGCACCGAGGGAACGCACGGGCCGCACGGTCCACACATGGGCAGGAACTGCGGCGGGGTGCACGACTGGACGCCGTCTCCGTGGGCGGCCCGGATATCGGCCAGGATCTCACTCATCCGCGGCCCGCCCCAGATCTCGGAGAGGGGCCGTTCCCGAACGTTCCCGATGTGCAGAAACCGGCCCAGGACGCAGGGCCACACATCGCCGTCCGGGCCGATGGCGCACTTCTCGTGGGCGCAGTGCCCACACAGATCGCCGATGGTCGGTGCAGCGCCGCGGCTCGCCCTGCCGAAGGCGCGCATACGGTCCCCGCCGATTTCTCGCACGCCCAGGGACGAGAGGTCCTGTGCAGCTTCGTTGACGCGCTGCCCTTCGCGCACGGCGACGACCCCGCCCCGCAGCGGGATGCCGAGGGACAGAGCCTTTTCGACGTTGGCGCGGGTTTTCCGGTGCGCGCCCCGGAGATGTGTCACTTCGTCGTGCTCCCTGGCGTCGTCCGAGTAGTACGACGTGGCCAGCTTGGCGCCACAGCGCTTGAGGGTGTCCCACAGAGGCTCACGGATGAACGTCATGTTCGAGAACACTTCGACGCCGAGGCCGGCACCGTGTGCGTGCTCGATCAGGTCGGAAAGATGAGGATGCAGCGTCGGTTCGCCGCCGATGAACTGCACGTCGACCGTCCCCATGCCGGCGAGCTGATCGATGACGGCCGTCCAGTCGGCCGGCCCCATCGCGCCGTGCGTTCCCTGCGGGGACGAGTCCGCGTAGCAATGATCACAGAATTCGTTGCAGAGTCCGGTGACTTCGAGCCACACGAACTTGAGTAACGTGGATGCAGCCATGAGTGATTCTCCCTTGGGTTGAGGGGTTTCTTGCTCACTGGCCCGGTGGGGGAGTGGCCGCTTCCCCACCGGATCTTCCGTCCCAGCGGAATGCTCGCCATGGTGTCCCGCGAAGAGGGCGCACATTTCATGGCGGCCCGGGCTCATATCGACGCGTCGTGGTGTATTCGGGCACGCGGATCTCGGAACACCTACGGCCCGGCACCCCCGCACCAGCCACAAAGACGTCAACGCATGTCGGTGGGTGGTGGTGATGCGCCCACCGTGAACAGGGTTTCCGCGACTTCGACGAAGGTCGAGTGTCCCGTCTCGGCGCGATGTCCGACCGCCCAGCGGCGCACTGCTGCTGGTGAGGGGACCAGCCTGGACTCCCCGTCACACTCTCGGCACAGGCACTCGTATGCGGGCTCTTTCCGGTGGCGCATCACGTGAGCGGGTCCCGGAACTGATCGAGGTGCTCGGCCGGGTCGGCCGGCTTCGTCCGCCAGGTTTTCGGCGCGGGCATGGCGCTCACTCCTCGGATGTGGTCACTGGGTGATGTCGGATGCACGACCAGTGAACGACAGATCTGGGAAGAGCGAGTCACACAAAGTGCCACACAGTTGCGGTCGGTGGGCTCCCGGTGGGTCACCATGGGGAGGAAAGGAGGCACCTATGTCTGCACCAAGCGCTTTGGCTCCTGGGGATCACCTCCGCCGCCTGCGAGAGGAACGGAAGCTCAGCAGGGCCAGGCTCTCGCGTATGACTCAGCTCAGCGCGTCGTACATCGAGAAGATCGAGACCGGTGACCGGCCCCTTACGCCCACCGCGGCGCACCAGTTCGCCAAGGCGTTCGGTCTGCACGTCGAGGACGTGATGGGCGCAGCGCCCGTCTCGCGGGAGGGAACGACGCCTCTCGCGGAGCTGGAAGAAGCGATGCGGGATTACGACATCCCCACGCGCCCGGATGCCGGCATGACCGAGGTCGCCGCGCTGATGGTCCATCTTCAGCAACTCCGGGACGGGGTCGTGGTCAGCGGTGTTCTGGCCATGCTTCCGGAGCTGTTGAGGAAGAGCACTTCTGTCGCATTGACGGAGAACTCCCAGTCGGCCTGGACGGCCCTTTCCGATCTCTACAGCTGCGCCTATTGGTTGGCGGCGCGCCATCGGTGGCGGCTTCTGGCGGAGCTGGCCATCGCTCGCCAGCAGTGGGCGGTTGCCCAGCAGGACAACCCGGTTTCCGCGGCCTTGGCGGACCGGGACCGGGCAGGGACGTACCTGAATTTCGGGGACATCGAACGCGGGCTTGATGTGGTGGACCGGGCGATCGTTCGTGCGGAAACACGGCTGTCCGGGGAGGAACGTGCCTACTCCGTAGGCATCTTGAGCCTGCGAGGCATGACGCTCGCGGGACGGTTGACGGACAAGGGCCTCGCCAAGACGGAGGCCGAGCGGCACATTGCTGCGGCGCGCGCCGCAGCGGAGGATTTCGGGCCGGACAGGACACCGCACGGCCTGACCTTCGGGCCCGCGAACACCGAAACCCACGTGCTCGCCACTCAGGTCGACCTCGGGGAGCCGCGCCGGGCGATCGAGATCGGTGCAGACGCGGACGCCTGCCTACAGGGGCTGCCGGTCACGCGTCGGGCTCCCACCTACATCAACATCGCCAGGGCGCAACTGGATGTCGGAGACCGCGACGGGGCGCTTGAGAGCGTGAGCCGTGCCTGGGATGCCGCCCCGGAGATGGCACGTATCCACCCGATGGGCCGCGAAGTGGTGCGTGTCCTCTCCTCCATGCATCGAAGGAGTAACGAGAAACTCGTGAAGTTGGCGCAGATGTCGGGAATCCCGTTCTGATGTCCGATGGTGCGGTGCTCCGGCGCCGGGGACAACGAGCAAGGATGCCGTCGCT
>NZ_BJMM01000138.1 GCF_006539165.1 Streptomyces cacaoi
GGCCCTGGAGGAGCAGGCCCTGTCCGCGGCCACGGCGTCCAGCCGAGTGCGGGGGCGGCCGACGGGCCCGGGGATGCGGATCTTGTCCAGCACGTTCTGGAACTGCGGGCTGTCCGCGGCCTGGCCGGGCGTGAGCACGAACGACACAGGCCGGCCCGCGGCATCGACCGCGCAGTGGATCTTGCTGCTCAGTCCGCCCCGGGACCGGCCGAGACGGGCGGCACCCGCCCTGGCCCTGCGGCGTCGCCGCGCGAGGACCCGGTCCGCATCCGGTGCACCCGCCCCACTCGCGCCCGCGCGGGCCGCCGCCGGATCACCCGCAGCACGGGCGGCTGCTGCGCAAGAGGAGCCCCCCTTTTCCTCGGTCAGGGCCTGCTCCAAGGCGTCAAGGGTCTCCCCGCCACTGCCAGACCCGCCGATTCGTGATGCGCCCGCGCGATCGTGGAGTCCACGCTGACCAGATGCAGGCCGACCTGCCCGCGCGGCCGCCTCGGCGATCAAGGCGTCCATCCGGCCCTGGCCCAGCCGCTGAACCGGGAGTAGACCGTGGACCAGGGCCCGTACCGCTCGGGAACGTCACGCCAGCCACTGCCGGTCCGAAACCGCCACAGCACCCCGTTGAACTGGTCCCGCACCCGCCGCGGCAACGGCCCGGTGGCCGCCACCGGCAGCAGCGGCTCGATCAAGGCCCACTCGGCATCCGGCACGTCACAACGCGCCACACCCGAGTTCTACCAGCCACCCCGAACACGCCACCGAGCCACACCTGGAACCGGACTCCGAACAGCACCTAGGGCGCCGGAGATGCCGCACCGGTCGTCGGCGTGTACACCACGAGGCCCGTCCCCGGGTGGGCGTCGATGCTGAAGGACGCGTACTGCATGGTCGTCTCCGACCCGTCAGGCAGGAGGAAGGTCTTCTTTCCCTCCCCCAGGTGCCCGACCTCGTTGCGCCGCCAGATCTCGTCGAACTCCGGCGAGGTGGTGCGCAGGTCGTGGATCAGTGCCTGTACCCGCGGGGAGCGGTCTTCCCAGCGGACCAGCTCTGAACGGAACGTCGCGACGGCCAGTTTCGCCTCGGTGGGCCAGTCCCGGATCCGCCTGCGAGAGTCGGGATGCGTGAACAGGATGCGGAGCACGTTGCGTTCCGCGGCGGGCAGGGACGCGCAATCGGTCAGGACACGTGCTGCGGCGGCGTTCCATTCGAGGATGTCCCACGACGGGGACTTCAGATACGCAGGGCACGGTTCCAGCGCGTCGAGCACCACGCGCAGCTTGCGCCTCTCGTCGGGGCTCAGCTCCTGATGGGAGGCGCCGACCTTGCCGTAGGCGAGCAGGAAGGCGTGTTCCCGCTCCTTCGGCTTCAGCCGCAGGGCCTCGCAGATCGCTTCCAGGACTTGGATCGACGGGCGCCCGCCCCGCCCCTGCTCCAAGCGCGAATACCACTCCACGCTGATACCGGCGGTGACCGCGACCTCGGATCTGCGCATGCCGGGCGTGCGTCGCCTGGACGACGCCCGTCCGGAATCCTGGGCAATCGTCGATCGCTCACGATGTGCGCGCAGGAACGTGCCCAGTGCGTCTGCGTTCTCGCCCGTCAGAGCTGGTCTCCACAGCAGTTGGTCACGGTTGGTTCCTCATGTGTGCGTGCAACCAGTCGAGGACCGGCTGCGGGCGGCGCTGGAACTCAAGATAACCGTCCCACCGACGGTGTGTGTCCTCGACCCACTGCAACTCCTTGTCGTCGGTGTCGAGCATGGCAAACGCGGTCTCGATGTCGTGCGGCTCGGTCAGGGAGTCCTGGCGGACGGCGTACAGATACGTGGGGATGCGGACGTATCGTGCCCAGCTCGTATCGGGGCGAGCCGCGAAGGGGAGGGAGGTTCCCAGCATGACGCGGTGATCCAGCTCGGGAAGGCGCTGCTTCCCGAGGCCGAGGATCTCCAGCAGGCGTCCCATGATGACCAGGTCGGAGACCGGCTGGCAGGCGACGAGGCAGCGCACTTCGTCGAACTCCCCCGGTACTTGCCGCATGGCCGCGAACGTGGCGTTCGCACCGAGGCAGCGGCTGAAGAGGGCCACGCGCATCGACACCGTGTCCGGACGGGCGCGAAGGTGTCGCAGGGAGCCCACCACATCACGCGCCTCGAACAGTCCGCTGGTCACCGCGCCCCCGTTGGCGGCACCGCTCAGGCCGAAGTTGCGCAAGTCGTACGTGAGCACGTTGTACCCGGCCTCGTGCAGGATGGCGTAGTCGGGCAGGAAGTCGACTTCCGTTCCGTTGCCGCTCGGGCCCCAGATCGACTGCCACGGCTCCAGGTGGGTCGGCTGACCGGCACGGCTGAAACCCATGGGATGGTTCAGGACGACGACGTCGTCGCTGTCAGCCGGGATGAACCATCCTTCGAGGGGGACGCCGTCCGAGGACGGGAAGGTGACATTCTCGTAGTCGAGACCGACGTGCGAAGGATCCCTCATCACCGGGGAACGCAGCGGATCGACGAAGGAGCGGGCCACGTCGTCGAGGATCTCTTCAGCGCTCGGCCTGCTCATCGGCCGGCCCCCGCGGGGGTCAGGTCCATCAGCGCCTTTCCGGTGGCGAAGTCGATGGGCCAGGAAACGTGGTCGTGGAACATCAGCCACTCTCCCTCGATGCGCCGGAAGCAGTTGGTCGTGCGCACCCACGAATCCATGGGGCGGCCGGACATGGTTCCGGCCATCCGGACGGCGCATCGCGCGATCGCGAGGTCGGCCTGCGCATCGACCCGAAGGTCGGCCAGTTCCAGCTCGATCGGGCCGTCGAACGCCTCGTAGAAGTCCACCCAGTTCTTCCGCCACATCTCGCCTCCCTCGAACTGGAAGGGGGGCATCAAGTCGAATGCGGTGAAGCCCTCGGGCGCGTAGAACGCCATGATGGAGTCGACGTCCTTCGATTCGAAAGCCTTCTTCCATTCCTCCATGCGCGTACGAACTTCCTCGTCGGGGGAGGAAGGGGTGCTGCCGTTGGTCCTCATGGGATTCATCTCCTGTATCGCGGCCCGTTGCGTCTGCGTCCAGCCTCGACCGGGGCAGGGACCGGAGCCAGCCCGAGATCATGGTGGTATGTGCAGTACCCCCCTGGCCGATGCCGCAGGGTCAGGGCGGGTGCCGCCCGTCTCGGCTGGACGCCGTGGCCGGGGACAGGGCCTACTCCTCCAGGGCCG
>NZ_BJMM01000139.1 GCF_006539165.1 Streptomyces cacaoi
TGACACGACGTCGGCGGTGTGCTTGAGCCCCGCTACATTATCGGCGCGGAATCACTTGACCAGTGAGCTATTACGCACTCTTTCAAGGATGGCTGCTTCTAAGCCAACCTCCTGGTTGTCTCTGCGACTCCACATCCTTTCCCACTTAGCACACGCTTAGGGGCCTTAGTCGATGCTCTGGGCTGTTTCCCTCTCGACCATGGAGCTTATCCCCCACAGTCTCACTGCCGCGCTCTCACTTACCGGCATTCGGAGTTTGGCTAAGGTCAGTAACCCGGTAAGGCCCATCGCCTACCCAGTGCTCTACCTCCGGCAAGAAACACACGACGCTGCACCTAAATGCATTTCGGGGAGAACCAGCTATCACGGAGTTTGATTGGCCTTTCACCCCTAACCACAGGTCATCCCCCAGGTTTTCAACCCTGGTGGGTTCGGGCCTCCACGAAGTCTTACCTCCGCTTCACCCTGCCCATGGCTAGATCACCCCGCTTCGGGTCTTGAACACGCTACTCAACGCCCTCTTCGGACTCGCTTTCGCTACGGCTCCCCCACACGGGTTAACCTCGCAACATGCCGCAAACTCGCAGGCTCATTCTTCAAAAGGCACGCAGTCACGACACCGAGCGCAAGCACTCGATGCGACGCTCCCACGGCTTGTAGGCACACGGTTTCAGGTACTCTTTCACTCCGCTCCCGCGGTACTTTTCACCATTCCCTCACGGTACTATCCGCTATCGGTCACCAGGGAATATTTAGGCTTGACGGGTGGTCCCGCCAGATTCACACAGGATTTCTCGGGCCCCATGCTACTTGGGAAACCTTCAAATGAGCCGCAACAATTTCAGCTACGGGGGTCTTACCCTCTACGCCGGGCCTTTCGCATGCCCTTCGCCTATTACCACGGTTTCTTACTCACCGACCGGCCGGCAGACCGATCAAGAAAGCTCCCACAACCCCGCATGCGCAACCCCTGCCGGGTCTCACACACATACGGTTTAGCCTCCTCCGGTTTCGCTCACCACTACTCCCGGAATCACGGTTGTTTTCTCTTCCTACGGGTACTGAGATGTTTCACTTCCCCGCGTTCCCTCCACACCGCCTATACATTCAGCGGCAGGTGACAGCCCATGACGACTGCCGGGTTCCCCCATTCGGACACCCCCGGATCACAGCTCGGTTGACAGCTCCCCGGGGCCTATCGCGGCCTCCCACGTCCTTCATCGGTTCCTGGTGCCAAGGCATCCACCGTGCGCCCTTAAAAACTTGGCCACAGATGCTCGCGTCCACTGTGCAGTTCTCAAACAACAACCAGCCACCCACCACCCCACCCCACACAGAGACGAGTTCACTGGGACCGGCACCGAAGACACGACCACACGGCCGCACCCTCAGACACCCAACAGCGCGCCCAACACCCACAGTCGCTCTTCACGTTCCACGCCGAAGCAGTACTAGCAAAACCAACCACAAGTGCCGAATAGTCAACGTTCCACCCATGAGCAACCAGCATCAGACACGCGCTGATGTACTGGCCTCTGGCCACCCCACAACCGGGGGCGACAAGATGCTCCTTAGAAAGGAGGTGATCCAGCCGCACCTTCCGGTACGGCTACCTTGTTACGACTTCGTCCCAATCGCCAGTCCCACCTTCGACGATTCCCTCCCACAAGGGGTTGGGCCACCGGCTTCGGGTGTTACCGACTTTCGTGACGTGACGGGCGGTGTGTACAAGGCCCGGGAACGTATTCACCGCAGCAATGCTGATCTGCGATTACTAGCGACTCCGACTTCATGGGGTCGAGTTGCAGACCCCAATCCGAACTGAGACCGGCTTTTTGAGATTCGCTCCACCTCACGGCATCGCAGCTCATTGTACCGGCCATTGTAGCACGTGTGCAGCCCAAGACATAAGGGGCATGATGACTTGACGTCGTCCCCACCTTCCTCCGAGTTGACCCCGGCAGTCTCCCGTGAGTCCCCATCACCCCGAAAGGCATGCTGGCAACACAGGATAAGGGTTGCGCTCGTTGCGGGACTTAACCCAACATCTCACGACACGAGCTGACGACAGCCATGCACCACCTGTACACCGACCCAAAGGGGGACCCTGTCTCCAGAGTTTTCCGGTGTATGTCAAGCCTTGGTAAGGTTCTTCGCGTTGCGTCGAATTAAGCCACATGCTCCGCCGCTTGTGCGGGCCCCCGTCAATTCCTTTGAGTTTTAGCCTTGCGGCCGTACTCCCCAGGCGGGGCACTTAATGCGTTAGCTGCGGCACGGACGACGTGGAATGCCGCCCACACCTAGTGCCCAACGTTTACGGCGTGGACTACCAGGGTATCTAATCCTGTTCGCTCCCCACGCTTTCGCTCCTCAGCGTCAGTATCGGCCCAGAGATCCGCCTTCGCCACCGGTGTTCCTCCTGATATCTGCGCATTTCACCGCTACACCAGGAATTCCAATCTCCCCTGCCGAACTCTAGCCTGCCCGTATCGAATGCAGACCCGGGGTTAAGCCCCGGGCTTTCACATCCGACGCGACAGGCCGCCTACGAGCTCTTTACGCCCAATAATTCCGGACAACGCTCGCACCCTACGTATTACCGCGGCTGCTGGCACGTAGTTAGCCGGTGCTTCTTCTGCAGGTACCGTCACTCGCGCTTCTTCCCTGCTGAAAGAGGTTTACAACCCGAAGGCCGTCATCCCTCACGCGGCGTCGCTGCATCAGGCTTGCGCCCATTGTGCAATATTCCCCACTGCTGCCTCCCGTAGGAGTCTGGGCCGTGTCTCAGTCCCAGTGTGGCCGGTCGCCCTCTCAGGCCGGCTACCCGTCGTCGCCTTGGTAGGCCATCACCCCACCAACAAGCTGATAGGCCGCGGGCTCATCCTGCACCGCCGGAGCTTTCCACCACCAGACCATGCGGCCGGTGGTCATATCCGGTATTAGACCCCGTTTCCAGGGCTTGTCCCAGAGTGCAGGGCAGATTGCCCACGTGTTACTCACCCGTTCGCCACTAATCCCCGGCCGAAACCGGTTCATCGTTCGACTTGCATGTGTTAAGCACGCCGCCAGCGTTCGTCCTGAGCCAGGATCAAACTCTCCGTGAATGCATCATTCGCGGAAGAGCGGAACACGCCGGGAGGAATAATCCCGACGGTTCACAGCGTCCTCGCTGTC
>NZ_BJMM01000140.1 GCF_006539165.1 Streptomyces cacaoi
GGCCACCAACACCCGGGCCAACCGCCTGGCCTCGGCCTCCAACTCCGCGTAGCTGAGCGTTCGTTCACCGCGCACCACCGCCGGAGCCGACGGACGGGCAGCGGCCTGCTCGGTGAACACCTCCACCAGGGAACGCCCCGCAGGCGCGCCCACCGCACCCGTCCACTCGGTGCCCAACACCCGCTCCAACTCCGCGCCGGTGATCAATGGCAGGGCGCTCAGGGGGCGTTCGGCGTCGTCGATGACGGCTTCGAGGGTCCGGGCGAATCGGTCTGCCAGCCTGCGCACGGTGGAAGCGGTGAAGAGTTCGGGGTCGTAGCCGAGTACGAAGCGCAGGCCGTCCTCGGCGTATGCGGTGAGAGTCAGGGGGTAGTTGGTGGTCTCGGCAGCTTCGAGGGACTCGAAGGTGAGGTCCGGGGAGGGGCCGTCGCGCCGGGAGCCGTCGCCGCTGCCGTCCGCGTCGTAGTCGTCACCGTCGGCGTGGTGCGCGCGGGACGAGCCAGACGTGTCCACCGGATAGTTCTCGAAGACCACCAGGCTGTCGAAGAGCGGTGTTCCGGGGGGAAGTTCGGTGGGGATGTCCGTCAGCCCGACGTACTCGTACTCGCGTGCGTCGAGCTGCTCGGATCCGATGCGGCGCAGCCACTCCCCGGCCGCGCGACCCGGTTCGACCCGCACCCGCACCGGAAGCGTGTTGACGAAGAGCCCCAACGCATCCTCGGAGCCGGGGAGTTCGGCGGGCCGTCCGGAGACGGTGGTGCCGAACACGATGTCCTGCGTCGCGGCGTACTGCGCCAGCATCAGCGCCCACGCGCCCTGCACGACGGTGTTCGGGGTGACCCGCTCACGCCGCGCGAACGCGGTGACGGCCTGCCCCACTCCCGCGCCGAGTTCGACGGTGGCGCGTTCGCTGGAGCGGGCCCGGTGCGCACTGTCCGGCAGCCGGTCGTACGGCAGGGCCACGGGTTCCGCGAAGCCCGCCAGGCGTTCCCGCCAGAAGTCCCGCCCGGCGGAGAGGTCGCGCTCGGACAGCCAGCGCAGGTAGTCACGGAAGGGAGGCCGCACGGAAGGCCGGGTGGCGTCGGCCGGGGGTGCCGGCTGCCCGCTGCCGAGGGCGTGGTACTCGGCGCGGACGTCACCGAGCAGGGCGGCCGCGCTCCAGCCGTCCAGCAGCAGGTGGTGGAACGTCCACACGACGCGGACGCGGCGGTTCGGCAGGCATGCCAGCGTCAGGCGCATGAGCGGCGGGGTGGCCAGGTCGATGCCCCGCGCCCGGTCCTCGGCGAGGAGCCCGCGCAGCCGCGTGTGCCGGCCGTCCGCATCGAGGTCCCGCCAGTCCTCGTGGCGTACGGGCAGTTCGATGCTCCGGTGCACCAGCTGAACGGGCTCGCCGACCCGTTCCCAGACGACGGACGCCCGTAGCGCGTCGGCCCTCTCGACGACCCGCTGCCAGGCCCGGGCGAGCATCTCCGGGTCGCTGACACCGCCCATCTCGAACGTGAACTGTTCGAGGTAGGCGGGGTCGTCCGCGGCGCCGGCGGTGTGGAAGAGCATGCCGGTCTGGAGCGGGGTCAGCGGGTAGATGTCGTCGATGCCGCGACCGTCGCCGACCAGCTCGTCGACTTCCCGGGCGCTCAGCCGGACGAGCGGGAAGTCGGACGGTGTGCAGCCGCCGGCGCCCGGCTCGGCGCAGTGCGCGACGAACTCCGTGAGCTGCTCAGTGAAGGACGCGGCGAGGGCCGCGACGGTGGCCTGGTCGTGCAACCGCTTCGAGTACGCCCAGGTGAAGGTCAGGACTCCCTCCTGGACAGCGCCGACGACCTCCACGACGTGGGCGCGGCGTTCGTCCGGGGCGTGCTCCCCGCCGGGGTTGAGCGTGAGCGACCGGTACCAGCCGGACCCGCCGCCCGCGCCCCCGCCGTCGAAGTGCCCCAGGTAGTTGAAGCCCACCTCGGGGCCGGGCACACCGGCGAGGACGCTGCCCGGGCTGCCGGGCGCGCTCAGATACCGCAGTGCGCCGTATCCGACGCCCTTGTCCGGCACCGCACGCAGCTGTTCCTTGACGGACCCGAGCACCTCGCCCAGACCGCCGCCGCCTTCCGCTCCTCCTTCCGGCACCTCCAGCACCACCGGGTGGATCGCGGTGAACCAGCCCACGGTCCGTGTCGCGTCGATGTCGTCGAACAGTTCCTCGCGGCCGTGTCCCTCCAGGTTGACGGCCACCTGCCCGCGCCCGGTCCACCGGCCCAACACCCGTGCCAGGGCGGCCAGCAGGACCTCGTTCACCCGCGTCCGGTACACACCCGGGACCTGGTGGAGCAGCGCCTCCGTCTGCTCCGCGCTCAGGGACACCGACACATGCGCCTCGTCGGCGACCGTGTTGTCCTCGACGTCCCCGGCGGCGCCGCTCCGGCCGGAGGAGGCGACGGACCGGTCCCTCGGCACCGGTGCCGCCGCATGCTCGGCGACGGACCTCCAGTACGCGACCTGGTCGTCGAACCCGCCCTCGGCCACATGCCGCACCAACCGCTGCGACCACTGCCGCACCGACGACGACTTCTCCCCCAACGACACCGGCTCACCGGCCACCGCACACCGGTACGCCGTCTCCAGGTCCTCCAGCAGCACCCGCCACGACACCCCGTCCATCACCAGGTGGTGCGCGACGAGCAGCAGCCGCAGCCCCTCGTCCGGGCCGACGCCCACACCGGCGAGCACCCGGATCAGCGGCCCACTCTCCAGATCCAGCCCGGCCTGGCACCGTGCACGCAGCCGGGCCCACTCGTCCTCCCCGCCGGACGCGGACGCCCCGGCATGTCCCCGACCGGCCAGGCCGTGGACGGACAGCACCTCGGCCACGTCCAGCGCCGGCTCCACCCGCCCCGACCAGCGTCCGTCGTCCCCACGACGGAAGGTGCTGCGCAGCGCGTCGTGCTGGTCGAGCAGAGCCGCGACGGCCGTGCGGAGCGCCGCCAGGTCCGTGTCCGCGGGGAGAACGACCTCGGCGG
>NZ_BJMM01000141.1 GCF_006539165.1 Streptomyces cacaoi
CCCGCCCCAACCCCGGCGCATCCGCGACGCCCCGCACCACATCCGTCAACGACCACTCCACATACGGCTCCAACGCCGCCCCACACGCCGCGAACCGCTCCCCGAACACCGGCGACGCATCCAGCAACTCCACCGCCATCCCCACCCACTGCGACCCCTGACCCGGGAACACGAAGACGGGTCCGGAGGCGTTGTGGGCGGTGCCGGTGACGAGTTCGGTGGGTTCCTGGCCGTTGGCGTGCTGCGTCAGCTGGTGGAGGGCGTGCGGGAGATCGGGGGTGAGGAGCACCGCTCGGTGGTCGTAGGCGGTGCGGGTGGTGGCAAGGGTGTGCCCGATGTCGGCGCGGGTGTGCTCGGGGTGCCGTTCGAGGTGGGCGGCGAGCCGGCCGGCCTGGTCGCGCAGTGCGGCGGTGGACTTGGCCGACAGGACCCATGGTGCGAGCGGCAGTTCACGCCCGGGCGTGGGGGCCGGCTCCTCGTGCGGTTCGCCGTCGAGGGGCGGCGCCTCCTCGACGATGGCGTGCGCGTTGGTGCCGCTGATGCCGAACGAGGAGACGCCCGCACGCCGCGGCCGGCCGGCGCGCGGCCAGTCGAGCGGCTCGGTCAGCAGCCGCACGGTTCCGGTGGACCAGTCCACGTGCGGTGACGGCTCGTCCGCGTGCAGCGTCCTCGGCACCGTCCCGTGCCGCAGCGCCTGCACCATCTTGATCACGCCGGCGACGCCGGCCGCCGCCTGCGTATGCCCGATGTTCGACTTCACCGAGCCCAACCACAGCGGTCGGCCCGCCTCGCGCCCCCGCCCGTACGTGGCCAACAGCGCCCCGGCCTCGATCGGGTCGCCCAGCTTCGTGCCCGTGCCGTGCGCCTCCACCACATCCACGTCGCCCGCCGACAGCCCCGCGTCCGCCAACGCCGCCCGGATTACCCGCTGTTGAGCAGGTCCGCTGGGCGCGGAGAGGCCGCTGCTGGCGCCGTCCTGGTTGACCGCGGTGCCGCGGACGACCGCGAGCACGGGGTGCCCGGCGCGGCGGGCGTCGGAGAGCCGTTCGAGGCAGAGCACGCCGGCCCCTTCCGCGGGGCCGAAGCCGTCGGCCGCGGCCGAGAAGGACTTGCAACGGCCGTCGGGGGCGAGGGCGCGCTGCCGGCTGAAGCCGATGAAGGTGCCGGGGGTGGACATGACGGTGACGCCGCCGGTGAGCGCGAGGGAGCACTCGCCCCGGCGCAGGGACTGGACCGCGAGATGCAGGGCGACGAGGGAGGAGGAGCAAGCGGTGTCGATCGTGACCGCGGGCCCCTCGACACCGAGGGTGTAGGCGATGCGGCCGGAGACGACGCTGGGGGAGCTGCCGGTGACGAGGTGCCCTTCCGTGCTGTCGGCGACGGCGTGCAGCCGCGGCCCGTAGTCGGGCAGGCCGACCCCGACGAACACCCCTACGTCGCGCCCTTTCAGGGAGGAGGGGGCGAGGCCGGAGCGTTCGACGGCCTCCCAGGAGGTCTCCAGCAGCAGCCGC
>NZ_BJMM01000142.1 GCF_006539165.1 Streptomyces cacaoi
CGAGATCCCGAAGAAGCCGGCGTCGAAGTCGCCCGCACCGTGCAGGAAGCCGCCCTCACGGGTGTAGGTGCGCCCGGGGGTGTCGGGGTCGGGATCGTAGACGGCATCGGCGTCCCAGCCCCGGTCGTCGGGGAACGGGGTGATGGCGTCGGTGCCCTCCTGCACCAGCTGCCACAGGTCGGCGGGGGTGGCGACGCCGCCGGGGTAGCGGCAGGCCATGCCGACGACGGCGATCGGCTCGCCGGACGCGGCTTCCAGCTCCCGCAGTCGGCCGCGGGTCTGATGGAGGTCGGCCGTCACTCGTCGGAGGTAACCGAGCAGCTTTTCCTGTTCCGACATCATTACCTCACGGGATCGGGCGTGCGTGCGTACAGGGACTGCGGGTGAGGGGGCGTAGGCAGGGCGAGGCGGGCGTTCGCCTTCAGTGCGGGCCGAATTCCCGGTCGATGAAGCTGAAGAGGTCATCCGCGCCGGCCGACTCCAGGTCGTCGGCCACGTCTGACGATCCGTTCGCCCCGGCGTCGCCGTTCTGGGCGCTGCTCCCGTTCGGGGCGGAGCGGCGCCAGTGGGACAGGAGGTCCTGGAGCCGGGTGACCACCATGGCCCGGGTGGCGTCGTCGGGCGCTGCGGCCGGGTCGGCCATCGCCTTCTCCAGGCGGTCGAGTTCGGCGCGCAGCGTCGTGTCCGTGGCCGATGGCGCTTCTTCGCCGACGGCCGTGTCCGGCGGTGTCAGCTCCGCGCCGAGGTGTTCGGCGAGGCGGGTGGGGTCGGGGTGGTCGAAGACGAGGGTGGCGGACAGCCGCAGGCCGGTCGCGGTGTTGAGGCGGTTGCGCAGTTCCACGGCGGTCAGCGAGTCGAATCCCATGTCGAGGAAGCCCTGCTCGGCGGGGATCGATGCGGCCGACCCGTGTCCGAGCACGGTCGCAGCGTGCTCGCGCACGGTGCGCAGCAGCACCCGCCGGCGTTCGCCCTCCTCCAGCCCGACGAGCCGATGGGGCAACTGCGCACCGTCCGACTGCGGTTCGTGTCCGGCGGATGCCGTCGTACGGCGCCGGGGCGGCACCGGCCGCCCGGTCAGGCCGCTGAGCACGGGCTGGACCGGGGCGCCCGCATCGGCCGCGCCGAGGGCGGGGCCGTCCAGTTCGGCCGCCAGTACCAGACTCTGCGTGGACTCGGCGGCTGCGTCGAAGAGGCGGAGCGCGTCGTCGTTCCGCAGCGGTACGACGCCCATGCGGGCGAAGCGGCTGAGGTCGGTCCCGTCC
>NZ_BJMM01000143.1 GCF_006539165.1 Streptomyces cacaoi
GCAGACCTGGCAGCTCCAGCACGCGGCGGCGGACCCCACTCACTGCTTCTATACCGAGGTCACCACGCGCCCCTGGCGAGCCCGTATGAACGGGCCGGCATGAACTCCGCTTCCGCCGCCACCCCGGCCGGGCCTGGGCAACACCGGCCGGGTGCGCGGCGGGGCGGTCAGCAAGACCCCGCATCGGCCGGCGCCGAGCACGTGCCGAGCCCGCGGGCCGGAAGTGTCAGCGACAACGAAGGAGCACCTGTGATGACAGCGACCGCTCAACGGCTCGACACCGAGCCCGTCCGGCCCTTCGGCCTCACGAAGGCCGTGCCCGTCAAGGTGATCGAGATCCCGAAGGACGAGCCCGCCCTGACGCTGTGCCCCGAGCGGCAGATCAGCGTCACCGAGGACGGCACCCCCTTCATCCACGAGCCCTCCATGGCGACCTCGCTCACCACCCAGCAGCAGACGCAGGAGGACAGCCAGCTCGACGAGTCCACCGAGAACGACACCGACTGACCAGCCGCAGCCTGAGAAGGGAGTGATTGACCCGTGACCGTCCTGGTGCTGACCCGTCCGCTCGACGCCACATCCGATCTGGTCATCTCGGAACTGCACGAGCGAGGCGTGCCCGTCTGCCGACTCGATCCCGGCGACTTTCCCAGCTGCCTCAGTTTCGGCGCCCGTATCGGTCCCGGAGCAGGACACTGGGCAGGCACACTGCGCGGTCAGCACCGGGACCTCACCCTCGGCGAGGTCAGCGCCGTCTACTACCGGCGCCCCTCCGCCTTCCGGATGCACCCCGGCATGGCCGGCGGCGACACCCGGTGGGCACGGGCCGAGGCCCGGGCCGGCTTCAAGGGCCTGCTCTCCTCGCTCGACTGCCGGTGGGTGAATCACCCCAGCAGAAACGCGCACGCCGAGATCAAGCCCGTCTCCCTGGCCACTGCCGCCCGATGTGGACTGGACGTGCCGGAAACGCTCATCACCAACGACCCGGCCGAGGCCCGTGAGTTCGTCGAAGCCCTGCCCGGAGGCACAGCCGCGTACAAGGCGCTCGGCCCCGGCGGGCCCACCACCGACGACGGCAACGCCCACGCCCTGTGGACGACCCAGGTGCGTGCCGAGGAGATCACGGACGCGGTCAGCCTCACCGCGCACCTCTTCCAACAGTGGGTGCCCAAGGCGTACGAAGTCCGCGTCACCGCGGTCGGCCGTCGGCTGTTCGCCGCCGAGATCCACGCCGGTTCGGACGCTGCCCGTATCGACTTCCGCACCGACTACGACAGCCTCACCTACCGCCCGTGCACGCTCCCCGGCGAGGTCACGGCCGGCATGCACTGGCTGCTCGATGCTCTCCAACTGCGCTACGCGGCCTGTGACTTCCTCGTTAGCCAGGACGACGGCCGTTGGTTCCTCTGTGACGTCAACCCGAACGGGCAGTGGGGGTTCGTCCCGGAGCTCCGCGAGCCCATCACCGAAGCCCTCGCCGACCTGCTCGAAGGAAAATGCTCATGATCACTCCCTCCACCGTGTCAGCCGAGGGGCTACGACGGCGTATGGTCCAGCGCCTCACCGACGAAGGTGCCCTGCGCACCCCGAAGTGGCGCGAAGCCTTCGAGGCCGTGCCCCGCGAGCTGTTCGTGCCCCGCTTCACCAAGCGCGAGGGGAACGAACTCGTCAGCTACCTCCCCGACCACCCCGGCTACCTCGAAGCCGTGTACTCCACCGCGTCGCTCAACGTCCAGTACGACCAGCACGGCACAGCCACCAGCTCCTCCAGCAACCCGACCATGATGGCGCTCATGCTCGAAGCCCTCGCACCCGCTGATGACGAGCTTCCCGTGCTCGACCTCGGCACCGGGCCCGGCTACAACGCGGCACTCTTGTGCCACGCGTATGGCCCCACGCGCGTCGTCTCTCTGGACGTCGACCACCGCCTCATCGTCGCCGCTGCCGGGCACCTCAACGGCGCCGGATACACGCCCAGCCTCGCCGTGGGCGACGGCACCGCCGGCTGCCCGGGCTTCGCCCCCTACAGCGCGGTGATTGCGACGTTCGGAGTCGGCCGCATTCCGAATGCCTGGCGGGAGCAGGTTGTACGCGGAGGCAACATCGTCGCCAACGTCGGCCACGGCCTCATCCCCCTGACCATCGGCGACCAGGGCACTGCCGTCGGACGCTTCCTGCCGACCCATGCAGCCTTCATGCCCGCACGCCCCACCGCGGACACCGCTGCCGCGCCCGCCCGCTCCTACGCAGGCAAGATCGCCACCGCGTCCGGCTCCGGGCAGGAGATCGAGCTGCCGGCCGCCCTCGACGAGGACATGCCCCGCTTCCTCGGCGCCCTGGCCCACCCTGACGTCATCGAGTTCTCGCTCGTCCTCGATGGACAGCGTGTTCTCGGCCTCGTCCACCCGGACTCCGACTCGTGGGCCCGCGTCACCCCCCGCGGCGGCGGCACAGCGCAGCTCGACCACGGCGGCCCGCGAGACCTCTGGGCAGAGCGAGCACCACTGCTCGGCGAGTGGGCCGCGGCGGGACGGCCGGGAGCGGACGCCTACACCCTCACCGTCCACCCCGACGGACGCCATCAACTCGCCATGGGCGGTTGGGTGTGGCCGTTGCCCTGACGTGGACCCCCGAGGGGCGTTCTATCGGCGGGCGGCGTTCGAGTCGTTGCAACGCCTCCCCGCCGCAGCTCA
>NZ_BJMM01000144.1 GCF_006539165.1 Streptomyces cacaoi
TCGCGCCCGAGACCACATCCGAAACCGGCACCGCCGACCGGCTCCGGGGACCGGAGTGCGACAAGGGGCGGGGCGGACCACCACGCGTGGCCCGCCCCGCCCCTTTCTCTGCGCGGGTGCCCACCCCGGGCGGAACATCGGAGGAGTTCCTCAACTCCCTTCGGCGGCAGGCGAGTCGCACCCGAAGCAGGCCAAGGAAAACATGCACGCGGCCTTGACGAGTGGACCAGACCACTTGAAGCTGACGTCCGATCACTGTGCTCGTCCGGTCCCAGCACCGCGTCCAACGGAGGTCGCATGTCCCGTCCTGTCGGAGTCCGCACCTCAGTGCTCGCCCTCGGTCTCGCCCTGCTCGCCGCTGGGGCGCCCGCCACGGCCTCCGCTGCCGGAGGGGCCGGAGGGGCCGGAGGAGGGGGTGGCAGCGGCGGCGGAAGCGGGAAGGCCGGCGACCGGGGCGGGGCGCACGCCGCACTGCCGGTCGTCTCCCCCACCCCGCAGCGCGCCGAACGCGTCGGCGGGGACATACGCCTCCCCCGGCAGGCCGAGATCGTCGTCGGGGACGACACCGACGAGGCCGCCCGCACGCTCCTCACCCGGGTACTCGAAGCCGAGGGCGTCCGCGCACCCGAGGTGCGGACGAAGCCGTCCGGACGCCCCGGGCTGACCGTCCTGCTGGGCAACGCAGACAGACGCGACATCGCCCCGGCGCTGCGCGGTACGCGCGTGCCCGACCACGCCGAGGGCTACGCGCTGCGGGTCTCCCCCGCGCGCGGGCACGGCGCGGGCGGCACGGTCGCGCTGGGCGGCACGGACGCCGCCGGACAGTTCTACGCGGTGCAGACGCTCCGCCAGCTCATCACCGGGCAGCATGGTCCGCGCCGTATCGCCGGGGCGTCCGTGAGCGACCATCCGTCCATGCCGCTGCGCGGCACCATCGAGGGCTTCTACGGGCCGACCTGGACGCAGGACGAGCGGCTCGACCACATGGAGTTCCTCGGTGACACCAAGTCGAACACCTATGTCTACGCGCCGAAGGACGACCCGTACCACCGGGAGAAGTGGCGCGAGCCCTACCCGCAGGACAAGCTGACGGAGCTGGGCACCCTGGTGAAGGCGGCCCGGGCCCAGCACGTCCGGTTCACCTTCGCCGTCTCACCGGGCACCTCGATCTGCTACTCCGACCCGGGCGACGTCAAGGCCCTGCACGCCAAGCTCCAGTCGCTCTACGACCTGGGCGTCCGCGACTTCTCCGTCCCGCTGGACGACATCAACTACACGGAGTGGAACTGCGACGGCGACCAGGAGAAGTACGGCGCCCCCGGCCGTGCCGCCGCGGCCCGGGCCCAGGCGGACCTGCTCAACACGGTGCAGCGCGACTTCGTCGCCGCCAACGAGGGCACCAAGCCGCTCCAGATGGTGCCCACCGAGTACGGCGATCTGACCGAGACGGACTACAAGAAGACGCTGCGCGAACAGCTCGACAAGGACGTCGAGGTGATGTGGACGGGCACGGCCGTGGTGCCGCCCGAGATCACCAACGAGCAGGCGGAGCGGGCGTCCGAGCTGTTCGGCCGCAAGGTGTTCGTCTGGGACAACTACCCCGTCAACGACTTCGACCGGACCAAGGGGCGCCTGCTGCTGGCCCCCTACGACAAGCGTGACGCGGGGCTCTCCGAGCACGTCAGCGGGCTCGTCTCCAACCCCATGAACCAACCGGGCGCCAGCAAGCTCGCCGTCTTCACGATGTCCGACTACGCGTGGAACGACACCGGTTACGACCGCGACCGCTCCGGCGCACAGGCAGCCGCCTATCTGGCGGGCGGCGACACCCGGACCGCACGGGCCGTCGCCACCTTCGTCGACCTCAACCACATGGCGCCCACGTTCGGTGAGGAACCGTGGCAGCCGCAGTCACCGCGACTGGCCCGCCACCTGGACGGGTTCTGGGACCGCTACGCGGACGATCCGGCCCGCGCGATCCGCGAACTGGAGCCCGTCGCCGACGACATCCACGCCGCACCCGCCCGCATCCGCTCCGGCGTGCAGGACCGTGTCTTCCTGCACGACGCCGAGCGCTGGCTGGACGCCACCGAGCTGTGGGGCACGGCCATGCGGCAGGGCCTGCGCGTGCTGACGGCGCTGCGCACCGGTGACGACGAGGCGGCCGCGGCAGCACGCACCGCCATGGACGAGGCGGCCGAGAAGGCCGCGGCGATCACCGTCGACCCCGACGAGCACCACCAGGTCGGTCCGGTGAAGCTCGGCGACCCCTACATCGAGGACTTCCTGAGCACCGTCCGCACCCACCAGGACAACTGACCGCCCGTTCCTCCCGACCCGGACCTCACCCGGCCCCCGGCCCCGGCCTCCCGAATCCGGAGCCGGGGGCCACCTGTGCCCCAGCCCACATTTCCCGCCCTTTTCCCCTCACGGCCCGCACACAATTCCTCGCCCGTGAGTCCCGAAAAACCCGCCCCTTTGTGACAGCCCCCATAGGGCCCACCTCACCCACGCGTCTTTTTCGTAGCGGCCGATTCGCCCCCGGCCCCACGAACACGGTCTCTCTCACCCCCC
>NZ_BJMM01000145.1 GCF_006539165.1 Streptomyces cacaoi
TCGGGACGGTGCCGCCGGCGTGATCGGCCGTCCGCTGCCCGACCTGCGCGGCTACGTGCTCGACAGGTGGCTCCAGCCGGTGCCCGTCGGGATCGCGGGAGAGCTGTATGTCGCGGGGCCGGGGCTGGCCCGTGGCTATGCGGGGCGCGCCGGAACGAGCGCCGAGCGGTTCGTCGCCGATCCGTACGGCCCGGCAGGGCAGCGGATGTACCGGACGGGCGATGTGGTGCGCCGCCGCACGGACGGCACGCTGGAGTACATCGGCCGCGCGGACCACCAGGTCCAGGTGCGCGGCTTCCGTATCGAACCGGGCGAGATCGAGGCGGAGTTGACCGCGCACCCGGGGGTCGCGGAAGCGGTGGTGCAGGCCCGGAGCGACGAGGGGGCGGGCGCGGACGGGGACGCCCGGCTGGTCGCCTACGTCGTGCCCGCCGCCGGAGAGGGCGGCGATCCGGAGGTGTTCCGCGCCCATCTGCGCGACCGGCTGCCCTACCACATGGTGCCCTCCGACCTGGTCCTGCTGGATGCGCTGCCGCTGACCCGCAACGGCAAGGTGGACCGTGCCGCGCTGCCCGCCCCGGAGCGCACGGCGGAGGGCGGCCGGGCCCCCGGCTCCCCGGCCGAGCAGGTGCTGTGCGGGCTGTTCGCCGAGGTGCTCGGCGTGCCCGAAGTGGGCGTGCACGACGACTTCTTCGCGCTCGGCGGGCACTCCCTGCTGGCCACCCGGCTGGTGGCGCGCATCCGTGCCGTGCTCGGCGCCGAGGTCGCCCTGCGCGAGGTGTTCCGGGCGCCCACGGTGGCGGCGCTGGCCGCCCGCCTGCCCGCATCCGGCCCGGCCCGCCCGGCCCTCGTCCGACGGCCGGACGGAGCGCCAACGTCGGACGGGGCCGCAACGCCGGAGGGAGCCGCAACGTCCGACGGGGCCGCGACGTCGGACGAGGCACCGGCCGGAGGGCCGGGCTCGGGTACGGCCGAGAGGGACGCGGCAGGGGCCGCGCCGCGCGAGGCGCCGCTGTCCTTCGCGCAGCGCCGCATGTGGTTCCTGCACCAACTGGACGGCGGCGGCCCGACGTACCACATCCCGCTGGTGCTGCGGCTGTCCGGCGCGCTGGACCGGTCCGCGATGCGGGCCGCGCTCGCCGATGTGCTGGCCCGGCACGAGACGCTGCGCAGCACCTTCGCCGCCGTCGACGGCGAGCCCCGGCGGTACGTCGCACCGGTGGCCCACGTCCGCGACGCGCTCGGGCTGCCGCTGGAGGACGTGGCACCGGACGCACTGCCGGACCGGCTGACCGCGGCAGCACGTCGACGGTTCGACCTGGCACGTGAACTCCCGCTGCGCGCCGAGCTGTTCCGGTTGGACGACAGCGAGCACGTGCTGCTGCTGACCGTGCACCACATCGCGGCGGACGGCTGGTCGATGGCGCCGCTGGCCCGCGATCTGGGCACCGCGTACGCGGCCCGCTGCCGGGGAGCCGAGCCGCGGTGGGCCCCGCTGCCCGTCGAGTACGGCGACTACGCCCGGTGGCAGAGCGAACTGCTCGGCGACCCGGACGACCCCGCCAGCCGGCACGCCGTCCAGCTCGACGCCTGGCGGGCCCGGCTGGCCGGTGTGCCGGAGCGGACCAGGCTGCCCGCCGACCGGCCCCGCACCACCGAGGCCGCACCACGCGGTGCCCACCTGCCCGTCACCCTGGACGCGGGGCTCCACCGTGCGCTGCGCACACTGGCCGGGCGCTGCGGGGCCAGCGTGTTCATGGTCGTGCAGGCCGGACTCGCCGCGCTGCTCAGCCGGATGGGCGCCGGGCCGGACGTCCCCGTCGGCACGCCGGTCGCCGGCCGCACCGATGTCGCGGTGGACGACCTCGTCGGGCTCTTCGTCAACACCCTGGTACTGCGCACCGACGTCTCCGGCGACCCCTCGTTCGCCGAGCTGATCGGCCGCGCCCGCGAGACCGCGCTGACCGCCCACGCGCACCAGGACCTGCCGTTCGAGCATCTGGTGGAGGCCCTCAACCCGGTCAGGTCCCCGGGCTGCCACCCGCTCTTCCAGGTCATGCTGGCCCTTCAGAACGCGCCCGAGGAGCAGCTCGCGTTCCCCGGCCTGCACACCCGCATGGAGCTGATGCCGACCGGCACCACCAAGTTCGACCTGTTCTGGAACCTCACCGAGCGCCGCACGGCCGACGGCGCGCCCGCCGGGATCGAGGGCGACGTCGAGTACCGCACCGACCTCTTCGACGCGCAGACGATCCACGACCTCGTCGCCCGGCTCGTCCGGCTGCTGCGTGCCGCGACCGCCGACCCGGAGTGCCCGGTCGGCCGGCTGCCGCTGCTGAGCGAGGAGGAGCACCGCCGGGCGGTCGACGCCCCCGCCGCAGCCGAGCCCGCACCGACCGCCACGCTGCCGGAGCTGTTCCGTGCGCGGGTGCGTTCGGGTCCGGATGCACCGGCGGTGTCGTGTGGTGGTCGGACGCTGAGCTATCGCGAGCTGGATGTGCTGTCGGACCGGTTGGCGGGTGTGTTGGTGGCGC
>NZ_BJMM01000146.1 GCF_006539165.1 Streptomyces cacaoi
CCGGCGGGCCGCCCGCCGGTGCCGTGCGGAGCCGGTCCGTCCGCTCTTCCGCCGTCGGCTGTGGGATTCCCACAGCCCGGGACCCCCTCGATGGGAGATTTCCCTGCGTGATGGCCTCCGCATCGTCGGGTTCTGTCCAGCACGGCCATGATTCGGCTGCGGAGACTGTACGAATCCCACGACGGCGATCAGCCGGTCCGTTTCGTAGGGTCTATACATGACCGATCCCCAGCCGTCCTCGTCGAGCGCCGAGGACTCTGCCACCGTCGAGCCGCCGCAGGACGCGCGCGGCCGTGTCGCCGAATTGCACGCGATCCGTGAGCAGGTACTGGCGGGTCCGAGTGAGCGGGCCACCGAGGCACAGCACGCGAAGGGGAAGCTCACGGCGCGTGAGCGCATCGAGCTGCTGCTGGACGAGGGCAGCTTCTGCGAGATGGAGCCGCTGCGGCGGCACCGGGCCACCGGGTTCGGGCTGGAGGCCAAGAAGCCCTACACCGACGGCGTGATCACCGGATGGGGCACCGTGCACGGGCGGACGGTGTTCGTCTACGCGCACGACTTCCGCATCTTCGGCGGTGCGCTGGGCGAGGCACACGCCACGAAGATCCACAAGCTGATGGACAAGGCGATCGCCGCGGGCGCGCCGCTGGTGTCGCTCAACGACGGCGCCGGCGCCCGGATCCAGGAGGGCGTCGCCGCGCTGGCCGGCTACGGCGGCATCTTCCAGCGCAACACCAAGGCGTCCGGCGTCATCCCGCAGATCTCGGTGATGCTCGGCCCGTGCGCCGGCGGCGCCGCGTACTCGCCCGCGCTGACCGACTTCGTGTTCATGGTGCGCGACACCTCGCAGATGTTCATCACCGGGCCGGACGTCGTGCAGGCGGTGACCGGCGCCGAGGTGACCCAGAACGGCCTGGGCGGTGCCGATGTGCACGCCGAGACCTCGGGCGTGTGCCACTTCGCCTACGACGACGAGGAGACGTGCCTGGAAGAGGTGCGTTACCTGCTGTCGCTGCTGCCGCAGAACAACCGGGAGAACCCGCCGGCCGAGCCGACCGAGGACCCGGTCGACCGGCGCGGCGACGACCTGCTCGACCTGGTGCCCGCGGACGGCAACCGCCCCTACGACATGCGCAAGGTCATCGAGGAACTCGTCGACGAGGGCGACTTCCTGGAGGTCCACGAGCGCTGGGCGACCAACATCATCTGCACGCTGGCCCGGATGGACGGCGAGGTCGTCGGCATCGTGGCCAACCAGCCGCAGTCCCTGGCCGGTGTGCTGGACATCGAGGCGAGCGAGAAGGCCGCCCGCTTCGTGCAGATGTGCGACGCCTTCAACATCCCGATCCTCACGCTGCTGGACGTGCCGGGCTTCCTGCCGGGCGTCGACCAGGAGCACGGCGGCATCATCCGGCACGGCGCCAAGCTGCTGTACGCCTACTGCAACGCCACGGTGCCGCGGATCTCCGTGGTGCTGCGCAAGGCGTACGGCGGGGCCTACATCGTCATGGACAGCCAGTCGATCGGGGCCGATCTGACGTACGCCTGGCCCACCAACGAGATCGCGGTCATGGGCGCCGAGGGCGCGGCGAATGTGATCTTCCGGCGGCAGATCGCGGCGGCCGACGACCCCGACGCCATGCGCGCCCGCATGGTCAAGGAGTACAAGGCCGAGCTGATGCACCCCTATTACGCGGCCGAACGCGGCCTCGTGGACGACGTGATCGACCCGGCCGAGACCCGCGAGGTCCTCATCCGCTCCCTGGCGATGCTGCGCAGCAAGCACGCCGACCTGCCCTCGCGCAAGCACGGCAACCCACCGCAGTGAACCGTCCGGCGCACCGGGGCCCGTCCCCGTGCGCCGGGCGGCCCGGCGGCCGGTTCGGTGATCGACTCGGCTCCCCGGGCCCGGGGAGCCGCCGCCCCCGGCGAGGAGCGCGGGTCACCCCGGGCGCACCCGGTGCGCGGCGCACCTCGGACAGCCCGGGCACGCCCGGCACACAAGGAAGAAACTCAGCGAACGTGGAGAAGCCATGAGCAACGTTCACGACCAGGAGCCCGCCAGTACGGGCGCGTCGAGCACCGGCTCCGCCCCGCAGCCCGCGGAGGTGAACCTGGTCCGGGTCGAGAAGGGCCGGGCGAACGAGGAGGAGCTGGCCGCGGTCACCGCGCTGCTGCTCGCCCGCGCCGCCGCCACCACCCGGCGTACGCAGACCTCCGTGCGCCGTACGCGCCCCGCGAAGGCGGGCTGGCGCAGGCTGGAGCGCCAGCACGGTTTCCGCGCCCCGCACAGCTGGCAGGGCTGACGGCCGCCGAGGGCCGACTCCCGTACAGGGGCCGCCGGTTGAGACCGGCGGCCCCTTCCGCGTTCCCTGCCGGAACCGCGGCTTCACGCCAGGGGGCACCGGCGTGTGCCGCCGTCGCGCCGGGAGCGCCGGGCACGGCCGGGGGCGCCGCCGGGCAGGGGGCGGAACGACTGAGGGGCGTGGGAAAACCTGGAACTCCAGGTTTTCCCACG
>NZ_BJMM01000147.1 GCF_006539165.1 Streptomyces cacaoi
TCTGCCGCAGGGCGACGGCATCGTCACGGAAGTTCGTCGTGTTGTCCGCGGACTCCGTGAAACCTGCGTCTACGTCGGCATCCTTCCCACTGCTGAACAGAGTGAACGCGCCGGTAGTTGTGCCCTTCTCCCCGGCTTCGAACGGGATCACCCTGAACGTCACGTTGTCCAGCGTGGTGACCTCCTTCACGTACCGCAGCTGCTCGCGCATCACCTCGTCTCCGCCAACGGTGAACCGCAGCGCAGCCTCGGTGACAACGACCTGGATATCCAGCGGTAGATCCTCGCGGAGCCTCTCCTGGCGCTGAAGCCGCACCTCAACGAGACTTTCAACCTGGTCCGGTCCGAGCGCGGTGAAGCTCACGCCAGTCACCGCGTGGGCATAGCGCTTCGTTTGCAGGAGTCCCGGGATCAAGATCGGTTGGTACTCGAAGCAGGAAGCTGCTTCGGACTCGTAGGCCAGGAACTCCGCGTAGTTCGCCGAGATCACGTCGTTGTACCTGTGCCACCACGGTGGTACGCGCTGTCGACCTCGGATCATCAGGTCCCGCAGCTCTTCAGCCCTGTCCTCGGGGACTTCGAACAGCTCCATGAGCTGCTCGAAGTCCCGCTTCGTGCACGCTCGCTTGCCGAGTTCCACCCGACTGATCTTCGAGTTGGAGCAGTTGAGGTGATCGCCAACTTCCTCGGTGGTCAGTCCATTTCGGTCGCGCAGTAGTCGAAGCTCCTGTCCGAGCTTGCGCCTCGCTGAGAGCGGGCCACCGCTTTGGACGACGGACACAGTCCTCAACTCCTCTCTGTACGCGGGGCCGAGGCTACCGGTTCGCTCCTGCAAGCCTGCCTGCGAGACTACAGGTACTCCTACCGAGGGATGTTTTGGCAATCTGCCATTCCATGTCTTGACGATGGACCAACAGTAGGCGAATGATGCGTTGGGTGACGCAGCGCGCTCATGGCGTGACTGGTGGTCCGCTCGGCGTGCGTTGGTCCTGGCGCGCTGGCCGACTCGGGAGGTTCCAGGCATGAAAGTCGCAGTTCAGCCCCTGGTCGCCGACAACGAACGCTCTTGGTCTTTAACCGCGGCGCTCCACGACGTGGAGGTCTGGCGTCGTCGAGTGGATGAGGCCGCGCGCGCCTTGGGCGCCGATCGTGATGCCCGCGAGGTGGCCGAGTACGGGATCACCGAGCTGCTCAGCAACGTGCACAAACACGTGGGAGAGGCCACGGATTGCCGGCTTGTCGTCGAGCGGGAAGGCGATGCTCTGTGCGTACGCCTCAGCGATACATCACACGAGGTGCCGCAGGTCCTGTCGGCGGACCCCCTGTCCGAGAACGGCCGGGGGCTGTGGCTGCTCCGGGCGATGGCCGACGACCTGGGCTACACGCTCATCCCGGAAGGCAAGTGGGTGTGGGTGCACACGGCTCTGCGTACCGCCGCCCTGTCTGGCTGCGGCCAGGAGTCGTCGTCTACGACGCGAAGCCGGAAATGGTAGCGGTCGTCGTGGAGACCGACCGCGGCTGGGCGACGCTGGCGCGTCCCAGCGGGCTGACGTGGGACGTCTCATGCAGAGTCCTTCGGCCAGCCACCCCGTACGAAGTGCGGCAGTTCCGGGCGCTGGCGGCGCTCCAGCAGGTGAAGCTCAGGGGGATGCCATGAGCTTCTTGCGCGCGAAGAGCATGGCCAGGGACCTTCTCGGGCGGTTGGACGAGCGCTGGTACTGGACATACCAGTGGGCCTTGTGCGCCCTGGACGCGGACCCACGCCTGGCGGACGCCATGTACGAGCGGAGCGCCAGACGCCACCTGGCCACCTGCGGGAGAGCCGCGAACCCCCGCGACCCGAGGGGCCGCGCGTGGCGGCATTAGCCCCCGCCCCCTGCCTCGGTTGATCGCCGGAAGGCCGCCGGCATCCCGAGGCAGGGGAGCGGGTCACCACCTCGACGGCCGTTGCAGCGGCTTGCCGAGGACCAGACACCACCCATGAGGAGATATCCGTGCGGGACTGTATCGCCCTGCTGAGCATCTGGTTGGGAGAACCGGCCCGTCGCACGCTGCGTGCGGCACGGCAGCGAAGCATGGACCTTTTGACTCGGCCGGAGCCACCGCGGGCCAACGCGGTTCCGCCTCCGGTCCCGAACTACCGCCGCGGCCCTGTGCCCGCACACGTACGCGAGCGGGAAGGCCCGGTCGATGGCGAGGAGAACGTCTTGGTGCGCCCGTACTACGTCGTACACGAGCGCACCTGCGACACAGAGGCGTCGTGCGAGTGAGGGAGCCCGTACTCCCTGGAGGAGAGAAGCCATGAAGACGGTCATCCGGTCCAT
>NZ_BJMM01000148.1 GCF_006539165.1 Streptomyces cacaoi
CTCCGCCGTGGGCACCCTGCGCCGCGACGACGGCGGTGAGGCACGCCTGCTGAAGTCCCTCGCCGAGGCGTACGTCGCCGGAGCACCCGTGGAGTGGACGCGCACCCTCGGCCAGGCCCCCGCCCAGTGGGTGGACCTGCCGACGTACGCCTTCCAACGCCGCCGCTTCTGGGCCCAGCAGCGCGGCGGTACGTCCGCCGCCGCGCACGGCATGGCGGACACCGGGCACGCCCTGCTCGGCAGCGGCGTGCCGCTGCCCGGCTCGGACGGGTTCCTGTTCACCGGACGCCTGTCGCTCCATGACCAGCCCTGGCTGGCCGACCACTCCGTACTCGGCCGCATCGTCCTACCCGGCACGGCGTTCCTCGACATGGCACTGCGCGCCGCCGACGAGGTCGGCTGCGCCCACGTGGCTGAGCTGACCCTCGAAACCCCGCTGGTCCTGACCCCGGCCCGGACGACCCACGTGCAGGTCCTCGTGGCCGCGCCCGACCACGACGGCAACCGCGAGATCAGCGTCCACGCCCGCGCCCAGGACGCGCCGCCCGACGCCTGGACGCGGCACGCGCGGGCGACGTTGACCACCGGCGCGCCCGACGAGCCGGCCGGTTCGGGCAGCTGGCCTCCGGCCGGGGCGCAGCGGATGGCGACGGACGGGCTGTACGAGCGGCTGAGCGACGAGGGCCTCGACTACGGGCCCGCCTTCCGCGGCCTGGAGACCGTATGGCGGGACGGCGACGGCACGGTGTTCGCCGAGGTGGCACTGCCCGGCGGCGCCGAGCCGGACGCGGGGGAGCGGGACACGGCGGGCTTCGGCGTGCATCCGGCGCTGCTGGACGCCGCGTTGCACGCGTGGCCGGCCTGCGCGGACGGTCCGGAACCTGACGCCGTACGGCTGCCGTTCCTGTGGACCGGAGTCACGCTGCACGCCACAGGAGCCACGCGGATACGGGTCCGGCTCGCCCCGGAGGCCCCGGGAGGGGGCGAGGGCGCGCTGTCGGTGCTGGTCACGGACACCGACGGGCTGCCGGTCCTCTCCGCCCGGTCGCTGGTCACCCGTCCGGTCACCGAGGCGACGTTCCCCGCCCTGCCGGGAACGGGCGCCTCCCTGTACCGGGTGGCCTGGAACCCGGCCACCGGAGCCGGGCCGCAGGCCGATGCGGAGGTCTGCGCGGCGCCCCGTGTCGCGGTGCTCGGCGAGCCCACCGAGGGGGACCTGTCCGAGCCCGTCCCCGCGCTGGCCGACTGCCGCGATCTCGCGGCGCTGGAGGACCGCCTGAGCGCAGGTGATCAGTCGGCGCCCGAGCACGTCCTGGTCGAGGTCTCCACGCCGGGCGGCGGTGTGTTCGACGACACCCTCCCGGCCGCCGCCGAACAGGCCGCCCGGCACGCCCTGGACCTCCTACAGCGCTGGCTCGCCTCGGAACGGCTCACCGCGTCCCGGCTGGTCCTCGTGACCCGTGGCGCGGTCGCCGTCGAAGACTGCGGGCCCGTGGCAGGTCTCGCGGCCTCCCCGGTCTGGGGGCTGGTGCGGTCGGCGCAGTCCGAACACCCCGGCCGCCTCGCACTGCTCGACCTGGACCCGCAGGGCACGACGCCCGATGCGGTACGGCGCGCCCTGGCCGCCGGTGAACCCCAACTTGCCATCCGGGGCGAGGAGATCCTCGCGCCGCAGCTCGTACGCGACGAGTCCGACCAGCCGACGCAGGAGCAGCACACCATCGGCCCCTGGCACCTCGCCGCCGCCAGGAACGGCACGTTGGAGGGGCTGGCATGGGAACCGGACCCGGCGCCCACCGACCGCCCGCTGGGCGCGCATGAGGTGCGTGTCGATGTGCGCGCGGTGGGGCTGAACTTCCGCGATGTCCTGATCTTGCTCGGCATGTATCCGGACGCGGAGAGCGCGGTGTTGGGGAGTGAGGGTGCGGGGGTCGTGGCGGAGGTGGGGCCGGGTGTGTCGAGCGTGGAGGTGGGCGACCGTGTGATGGGCGTGTGGGGCGATGGATTCCGGTCGTCGGTGGTGGTGGATGAGCGTGTGTTGGTGGGGGTGCCGGTGGGGTGGGGGTTT
>NZ_BJMM01000149.1 GCF_006539165.1 Streptomyces cacaoi
GATGTCGTCGAAGGGATCAAAGGGGCGGGGAGCCCAAGTAGTGGAGGACGGCCTGGACCCGGCGGTGGGTTGTCGAGGTGCGGGGGATGTCGAGCTTGTCGAAGATGGCGGCGGCGTGTTTCTCGACGGCGCGCTGGGAGATCCCCATGCGCGCGGCGACAGCCGCGTTGGTGAGGCCCGCGGCCATGTGCCCGAGCGTCTCGCGTTCCCGCTCGGAGAGCTGGTCGAGCCCGGGGCGTGCGGTGAGCAGCCGGGCGATGACGTCCGGGTCGAGGGCCGTACCACCGGCGACGACCCGGTGCAGGGCGTCGACGAACTCGTCCACGTCCAGCACCCGGTCCTTGAGCAGATAGCCGATGCCGGCGGAGCCGTCGGCCAGCAGCGTGTGCGCGTAGCTCGTCTCGATGTACTGGGAGAACAGCAGAATGCCCAACCCCGGGTGGGTGCGGCGCAGTTCGGCGGCGGCACGCAGGCCCTCGTCGCGATGGGTGGGCGGCATACGGATGTCGGCGACGACGGCGTCCGGGCGGTGCTCGTCGACGGCGGCCAGCAGCGCGTCGGGCGTCCCGACAGCGGCCGGTACCCGCATGCCGCGGTCCCCGAGCAGACCGACCAGGCCCTCTCGGACGACGGCGGCGTCCTCGGCGATGACGACGCTGAGCGCGGCGGGCGGCGGCGTGTGGCTCATGAGCGGGAGTCTTCCGGCGCGGTGGAGGGCGGCAGGGGCGCGGGCAGGCGGACCGTGGCACGGGTGGGACCGCCCGGCGGGCTGGACAGCTCCAGTGTGCCGTCGATCGTCCGCACCCGTTCCGCGAGGCCCCGCAGCCCGGACGAGGGGACGGCGCCGCCCCGGCCGTTGTCCTCGACGGTGAGGACGAGGCGGCGCACAGCGCCGGGCTCCGTCCCGGGGTCGAACCCGGCGGACACCTCGACCCGGTCGGCGCCGGAGTGCCGCGCGGCGTTGGCCAGCAGTTCGGCGGCGCAGAAGTAGGCGATGGTCTCCACGGACTCGTGCGGGCGGGGCGCGTCGGCCAGCCGCATCCGCAGCCCGATCCGCAGCCGGGGCGACTGGACGTCGGAGCGCAGCGAGGACAGCGCGGGGGCCAGTCCGTTGTCGAGCACCGGCGGATGGATGCCGCGCACCAGGTCGCGCAGTTCGCCCAGCGCGGTCCGGGCGTTGCCGAGGGACTGTTCGACCAGACCGCGGGCCTTCTCCGCGTCGAGCCGCTGCGGTTCCAGGGCGTCCTTCGCCCGGGTCAGCGACATGGCGACGGCGACGAGCCGGGCCTGCGCACCGTCGTGCAGGTCCCGTTCGATACGGCGGAGCGTCGCCACCGAGTCCCGCACGGCCAGTGCCCGGGTCTCCTCCAGATCGTGGATGCGCGCGGTCAGCTGCCCCTCCGCCGGAACGGGCGCCAGCAGTGTCCGCGCGAGCAGCCGTACCAGCGCGCACAGCCGGCGCCCCGCCCACCCGGCCGCCGCCAACAGGGCCAGGCCGCCCGCGGCGACGGCGAGCGCGCGCGGCAGCGTGTCCAGCGGCACCTCGCCCGTCAGGCCGATCCCGGCATGACCGTCCTGCTCGACGGCCCGGAACCACAACGGGTACGACAGCGCCGCCAGCGCGTACAGCCGCACCGGCACCGCCACCGCGAACAGCACCACCGCCAGCGGCGCGTCGATCACCGCGAACGCCGCGGCCCGCCAGCTCGCCGCGTCCTGCACGGCCCGCAGCACGGGCGGCGCCGGCGGAACCGCCACCCGCTCCCCCAACAACCGCCGCACCAGGGTCCGTTCGACGCCGACCAGGCCGCGGACGGCCGTCAGCACGAGCGAGAGGAACGGCAGCCCGATCCGCGTCACACTGAGCACTCCGCCCACCGCGATCAGAGCCAGCACCGGCACCCCCAACACACCCGGCACCAGCCCCGCCACGGCATACCCGACCACCCGCCACCCCCGCACCTTCACGACCACCTGCTCCCCTCGATTCCGACACCGTCCACTCTCCCCTCCCGTACCGCCCCTTCCCCTACCG
>NZ_BJMM01000150.1 GCF_006539165.1 Streptomyces cacaoi
AAAACCCCACCCCACCGGCACCCCCACCAACACACACTCATCCACCACCGCGCAGGAGCCGAACCATCCGGACCCCAGGCCCATCACACGGTCCCCGACGCCGACGCTCGTCACACCGGAGCCGATCTCGGCCACGACCCCGGCGCCCTCGCTGCCGGGCATCGCGCTCTCCGCATCGGGATACATGCCGAGTGAGATCAGGACGTCCCGGAAGTTGACCCCGGCCGCGCGCACATCGACACGCACCTCATGCGCGCCCAGCGGGCGGGTCGCCGCGTCGGAGGAGGCGAGTGACACCCCATCGAGACCCGATTCGGGGGTGATCCGGAGCTGCCAGGGAGCGTCGGGGAGTTCCGGGGTCGGGGGGACGGTGGCCACGCGGGGGATGCTGAGTTCGCCGCGCCGCAGCGCCAACTGCGGTTCTCCGGCATCCAGCGCCGCCGGCAGGGCGGTGAGCGAGGCTTCGTCCGCGTCGAGATCGGCGAGGACGAAGCGTCCGGGGTGTTCGGACTGCGCCGACCGCACCAGCCCCCAGACCGGGGAGGCGGTCAGGTCGGCCACGCCCTCGCCCGCCCCGGCGGGCACGGCTCCCCGGGTGACCAGCACGAGCCGGGCCCCGGTCGCGGCGAACGTCTCGTCCGCGAGCCAGTCCTGAACGAGTGTCAGCACGCGGCCCGCGGTGGAGATGGCCTCCGACGCGAGGTCGGTTCCGGTGGGCGTGGCGGTGGGCGTGGGGATGCCGGCCAGCACGTACTTCGGCGGCGGGCACTCTCCCGCGGCCACCCGCCGAGCGAGGTCCGCCAGATCCTCGTACCCGTCGGCGAGCCGGTCGAGGCCGAGTGCGTCGCCGCTGACGGCGGCGAGGGGCCGAGCCCCGCTCCCGGTGCCCGAGGCCGGTACGGGTGTCCACTCGACGCGGTGCAGGAAGCCGGTGGTGCGCGTGTCGGCGGGGCCGCCGAGGCCCTCGCCGAAGGGCCGCGTGGCCAAGGTCTCGGCCGAGAGCACGGGCCGGCCCGTGTCGTCCGCCGCGAGGACCGACATGCCGCCGCCGGTGACCGGCGTGAGGCGTACCCGCAGCCTGGTCGCGCCGGTGGCGTACAGGGACACACCGGTCCACAGGAACGGCAGCCGTACGCTGTCGGGGTCCCGGTCGTCCGCACGGGCCTGCCACGCGTGCAACGCGGCGTCCAGCAGCGCCGGATGCACGCCGAAGGCGTCGCCGGTCCCGCGCGCCGCCTCGGGCAGCGCGACCTCGGCGCAGATCTCCTCCCCGTGGCGCCAGACGCTCTCCAGGCCGCGGAAGGCGGGCCCGTAGTCGAGGCCCTCGTCGCTCAGCCGCTCGTACAGCCCGTCCGTCTCGACCGGCCGCGCCCCGGCCGGAGGCCAGCTGCCGAGTCCGGCCGGTTCCTCGGGCGCGCCGGTGGTCAGCGTCGCTCGCGCGTGCCGCGTCCAGACGCCGTCCGCACCGCAGGTGTGCAGGCTGACGGACCGGCAGCCGTCGCTCCCCTCCGGTCCGGTGACGACCACCTGGACGCGCAGCGCACCACCGTCCTCGGGGAGGAACACCGGTGTCTCCAGGCTGAGTTCGTCGATCCGGTCGCAGCCGACGCTGTCCGCCGCGCGCAGGACGGTCTCCAGGATGGCGGTTCCCGGTGCCACGCTCCGGCCGCGCACGGTGTGGTCGGCGAGCCAGGGGTGCGTACGCAGCGACCAGCGGCCCGTGAGGAGGTGCCCGTCGGAGGCGGGCAGCGGCATGCCGGCGTCGAGCAGCGGGTGCCCGACGGCTTCCATGCCGTGCGCGGCGGCGTCGGCCGGGGTGTCCGGGCCGAGCCAGTAGTTTCGGCGCTGGAAGGCGTAGGTGGGCAGGTCGGCCCGGTGTGGATCGGTGCCGTCGAAGACCCGTGCCCACTCCACGGGTGCTCCGGCGACGTATGCCTCGGCGAGGGACTTCAGCAGGCGTGCCTCACCGCCGTCGTCGCGGCGCAGGGTGCCCACGGCGGAA
>NZ_BJMM01000151.1 GCF_006539165.1 Streptomyces cacaoi
GATGGGCGCCCGGCACGGGCTGCGGGTGGCCGACGCCCGTGCCGAGGGCGGCAGCAGCTATCCGCTGTCGCTGACCGCCTACACCGGCGGCCGGCTCGTCGGCGACAGCGCGCCCGGTGTCTCCCTGCGGATGTCCTACGACCCGGCCCGGTTCGAGGACACCACCGCGCGGAGTCTCGCCGAGCGGCTCACCGGACTGCTGCGCTCGCTGATCGACATCGGGCAGTCGAACGTCGGGCAGTCGGATGCCGGGCAGGCGAACGCCGGGCGGTCGGGTGCCGGACAGGGCGACGCCGGGCGGGACGGTGCCCGGCGGACCGGTGCCGGACGGGCCGACGCCGGGCGGCTGGCGGCCGTGCCGCTGGTCACGCCCGGCGAACTCGGCCGTATCACCGGGGACTGGAACGCCACCGACCGGCACTGCCCGCCCCGGCTGCTGCCCGAGCTGTTCGCCGAGCAGGTCCAGCGCACCCCGGACGGCATCGCCCTGGTGTCCGGGGCACGGACGCTGACCTACCGGGAGCTGGACGAGCGTGCCAACCGGTACGCGCATCTGCTGCGCCGGCACGGGGTCGGCCCCGACACCGTCGTCGCCGTGAGCCTGCCGCGCGGCATCGACCTCGTCGTCGGCGTGCTCGCGGTCGTCAAGGCCGGCGGCGCCTACGTCGCCGTCGACCCGGAGTACCCGGGCGACCGCATCGCCTCCATGCTCACCGACTCACGGGCCGCGGCGCTGATCACCGAGGACGGCACCGCCCCCGTCGAGCTGCCGGGAGTTCCGGTGCTGAGCCCCGGCGCCGACACCTCGGGCGAGCCCGCCGCCGCCCCGCCGCTGGACGGGCTGCACACCGGGCACGCCGCGTACATGATCTACACCTCGGGCTCGACGGGGCGGCCCAAGGGCGTCCTCGTCCCGCACGCCGCGATCTCCAACCGGCTGCTGTGGATGCAGTCCGCGTACCCGCTCACCACCGGCGACCGTGTGCTCCAGAAGACCTCGTCCAGCTTCGACGTCGCCGTCTGGGAGTTCTTCGGCCCGCTCATCGCCGGCGCCGGTCTGGTGCTCGCCCGTCCCGACGGCCACCGCGATCCGCGCTATCTGGCCGAGACGATCCAGGAACACGGCGTCACCACCGTCCACTTCGTGCCGTCCATGCTGCGTGCCCTCGTCGCCGAGCCGGCCATCCGCGGCTGCACGACGCTGCGCACCGTCTTCAGCGGTGGCGAGATGCTCCAGGGCGCGCTCCGCGACCAGATAGCCGAGGCGCTGCCCCGGGCCGCCCTCTACAACCTGTACGGACCGGCCGAGGCCGCCGTCGACATCACCTCCCACCCGGCACGGCCGGACGGGGCCACCGTCCCGATCGGCCGCCCGGTGTGGAACACCCGGCTGTATGTGCTCGACACCTGGCTGCGCCCGGTACCGCCCGGCGTCGCGGGCGAGCTGTACGTCACCGGTGTCCAGCTCGCCCGGGGCTACGCCGGACGGGCCGGGCAGACGGCCGGGCGCTTCGTCGCCTCCCCGTTCGGCGGGCCCGGCGAACGCATGTACCGCACGGGCGACGTGGTGCGCCAACTGCCCGACGGCGCGCTGGAGTTCGCGGGCCGCGCCGACGACCAGGTGAAGGTGCGCGGCTTCCGGATCGAACCGGGCGAGATCGAAGCGGCGCTGTCCCGGCACTCCGCCGTCGACCAGGCCGTGGTCGTGGTCCGCGAGGACCAGCCGGGCGTCAAGCGCCTCGTCGGCTACGTCGTCGCCCCGCAGACCTCCGTGACCTCCGCCGAACTGCGCGACTTCGTCGCCGGGTCGCTGCCCGAGTACATGGTCCCCGCCGCCTGCGTCGTCCTGGACGGGCTGCCCGTCACGGCGAACGGCAAGGTGGACCGCCGCGCCCTGCCGGAGCCCGACCTCGGCACCCTCCAGACGGACCATGTCGCCCCGCGCAACGCGACCGAGGAGACCGTCGCCCGGGTGTGGGCCGAGGTCCTCGGCCT
>NZ_BJMM01000152.1 GCF_006539165.1 Streptomyces cacaoi
CTCGCTGTAGGAGGACTTGTACCAACGGGGGGATTCGGTCGTCACGAGGCGCCCTTTCGCAACTGGTTGATTATGGCCACAGATTCCGTCTTCGAGCAGGCATCGGCCTGTAGCTGATGGTAGGCCGTCAGGATGGGCAACACGAACTTGCCGTCCCTTTCGAGATGACCCCGCTGGGCGGACTCGGCGTAGGACATCAGCGAGCGGTTCGACATCGTCAGGATGGTGACCGGCAGGCTGAGCGGGCGGTGAGCCCCCATGCTGAACGGCGCGATCTGGAGCATGGTGTTCGGCAGCTCGGCGAACTCGATCAAACGTGCCAACTGCGCACCCATGATGGTGGGATCACCGATCGGTCGGCGGATGCAGCTCTCGTCCAGCACCGCGAGGACCAAGGGTGGGGGCTTCCGGTGGAGTGAGGCTTGCCGCTCCGCGACGAGGGCGACCCGCTCGGTTGCATGCTCCTGTGTGATCGCTCCCCGCTTGACGGCGCTGTCGGCGAGAACCGTGGCGTACTCCGGCGTCTGGAGCAGTCCCGGAATGACGCCGACTTCGTACAGCCTGATCTCCGCCGCGCGTCCCTCGTGATGGACGAACTGGGGAAAGCCCTCCAGCAAACTGCCGTGGCGGATCTCGCGCCACTGGCGCTCGAACGTGTCTTCCGTGCCCTCGATGTCCAGGGCACGGTCAGCACTGCGCGCGAACCGCAGAGTTGGCATCTTGCGACCGGTTTCGACAGCGGACACATGTGTACTGGAGTACCCCATGCGCTGCGCCAACTGCTCCTGTTTCCAGCCTCGTGCCTCTCGTGACGTGCGTAGCCGCGCCCCGAACGCTGCCTGCGGAGAACTGTCCGGATCCAACTCCTTCAGGTTCACAGGGCCGCCACCAACTCTCCGTGCGCGTCTGACAAGTTGAATGGGTCCTCACCCTAGGTCACTCTGGGCCGCCCTGGTAGTGGAGTCACTACGGAGAGGAACGGCCGTGACCGGTAGGGAACCCCCCGCAAGCCGTCGGAAAACGCCGCAGACGCCGGCACTCGGAACGCTCTTGGCGGACGATCGGGACCGGATCGGCGAGTTCCGCGGGGAACGCGCGGGGCTCTGGTCACTGCGTCCCCCGGCGGGCGGGTCTGCGTGGAAGGTCGATCCCAAGGACGTGCGACGGGCCACCCCGGCGGAGCGCCTGCGCGCCGAAACCGCCCGGGCGAACGCACGGAGCCGGGGTGAGCTGCTGTGACCACCCGCACGCGGCGACGGTTCGCGTTCTCCCACCGGCACTTGAGACCGAACACGGACGCCGACACCGGACCGATCACATATGCGTTGTGGCCCGGGGGCCCGGCATGAACGGCAGCACGCAGCCGACGGGCTACTGGTGCGAGGTACGTGCCGAGGGCCTTGTCCACGGCACCGGACAGATGGCGCAGTACGTCCTGGGGACGTTCCGCACCATCTCGCCGATGCTCGCGCTCCGGTGGCTCCGCGGCGAAGCGCTACGCATCGCAGACCGTCTCGACCCCGACCCGCGGCGCTCACCGTGGGTGCAGCCGTACAGGGAAGTACCGACCGACCTCGCCCCGGACGGCCCCACCGGACTTCGCATGTGGTGTGCAGACAACGGGGACCGGCGCGCCGCACGCGAGCGCATCAAAGGCGGGGAACCGCTTCTGGTCGCCGTTCAGGACGTGGACTGCCGGTACACGCTGTCGGTGTGGCCCGTACGGACTGCCACGCCGGCCGAGCCCCGCCGGCCTCCGGCCGGATCACAGGAGCCACGGGACGACCGCTTACCCGGTGGGGCCGCTCCCCCTCTTCGACTGCCGACACGTACACCGGCGGGAAGGCCGGCCCGACGGCGAGAAAAACACCTGGGCGCGCCGGTACTTCGCCGCACACGAGCGCACCTACGCCACGGCGGTGGGAAAGCGAGGGAGTCCCTGCTCCCTGAAGGAGAGAAGCCATGAAGACGGTCATCCGGTCCAA
>NZ_BJMM01000153.1 GCF_006539165.1 Streptomyces cacaoi
AGGAGACCCCCGCTCCGTGGAGCCCCCATGCGCATATCCGGCCTGTTGCGGTCCAGACGAGATGTGTGGGGGTCGGTCTACAGGGTGTGGACGGCGGATTCCGCGTGGTGTTTGGCGTGGGTGAGGGTGGTGCGGGAGTTGCGGCTGAGGGCCTTGTGAACGTAGGTGCGGGCGTCGGCGAGGGTGGCGCCGGGGCCCAGGATCTTCTCCACGGCCTCCTCACGCAGGACGACGCTGTGCTGGGAGACGGCCGTCGTCCCGGTGGCGTCGGAGACGACGGACCATTCGCCGGTGTGCGCGTCCATCAGCGCGGGCGTCGTCGTCTGCTTGTAGACGATGCGGCCCGCGTGCGGGAAGCACACCCGGACCGATTCGGTGGTGTGGACGGCGCCGTCCGCCGTGCGGGTGTCCATGGCCAGCCGCTGCACACCGGGGGTGTCCTCGCTCAGCGCGACACGGGCCACGTGCGGCACGGTCTCCGGCCAGTCCTGGGCCCGGTACAGGAAGTCGTGCACCAGCTCGGCGGGGCCGTCCACATGGATCTCGTCCTCGAAGGAGAGGACCAGCTCGTCCAGGCGTGCCCAACGCTCCGCGAACCGCCGGATGTTGCCCAGTTCCGCCCGGGAGTTGACGTCGACGGCCCGCTCGACCCAGGCGAGGTCCTCGGCGCGGTCGCCGTGGGTGGTGAAGTCGTGCAGCAGGGTGAGGCGGCAGCGCTCGGCGCCCTGCTCCTCGACGATCCAGGTGCCGTTCATCGTCCGCACCGGCGCCTGCGGCCGCTCCTGCCGGAAGGTGATACGGCGGGCCTGGGCGTCCAGGACCCGGTGGGAGAGCCAGGAGCGGATCTGCTCCCCGGCCACGGCCCACATCCGCAGCCGCTCGTCCACCCCGTCGAACTCCAGCCGTTCCACGTGCACATTGGGCGGGAAGAACAGCGGCCACCGCACCGGATCGGAGATCAGCCCGTGGACGACCCCCGCCGGAGCGGCCACCTCCACCGCGTGGGAGGTGGTGTGCACACGCTCGCTCGTCATGATGTCGCTCTCCTTCGCTTCAGTAATTGCCCAGCCCGCCGCAGACATTGAGCGCCTGCGCGGTGATGGAGGCGGCCTCCGGGGTGACCAGGTGCCCGACCAGCCCCGCGACCTCCTCCGGGGTGGAGTACCGGCCGAGCGGGATCTTCGCCTCGAACTGCTCGCGCACCCGTTCCTCGGTGGTGTCCCAGGCCGCGGCGTACCCCTGGCGGACCCGCTCGGCCATCGGCGTCTCGACATAGCCGGGGCAGACGGCGTTGACGGTCACCCCGGTCGGCGCCAGCTCCCTGCCGAGCGCCTTGGTGAAGCCGACGACGCCGTGCTTGGAGGCGCTGTAGGGGGCGCCGAGCAGCACGCCCTGTTTCCCGGCGGTGGAGGCGATGTTGACGATCCGGCCGTCCGCCGCGTCCGCGAGCCCGCCGTTCCGCAGGGCTTCCCGGGTGACGAGGAAGACGCTGGTGAGGTTGGTGGCGAGGACGTCGTGCCACAGCTCGTCGGCGATGTCGGCCGTCGGCCCTCCCCCGCTGCGCCCGGCATTGTTGACCAGCACGTTCAGCGGCCCGAACCGCTCGACGGCCGCCCGTACGAACCTGCCGACCTCGGCCGGGTCCCGCACGTCCGCCGCCTGCCCGTCGACTTCGAGCCCCTCCGCCCGCAGCTCCGCGACGGTCTCCTTCACCCTCGCCTCGGACCGCGCACACAGGAACACCCGGAACCCCCGCCGCCCCAACAACCGCACGACGGCAAGCCCGATCCCGCTCGTCCCACCGGTGACCACCGCAACTTTCCTGTCGTTCATGTGTCTTCTCCTTTTCGACATCAGAGGCCCGACCACAGCAACCAGGGCGCCACGGAGCGGGGGTCTCCT
>NZ_BJMM01000154.1 GCF_006539165.1 Streptomyces cacaoi
GCGCCGGGTGTGAAGCGGCTGGTGGCGTACCTCGTGGGTGACAGGCTCGATGTGGAGGCGGTGCGGGCCGAGGTGGCGGGTGTGTTGCCGGAGTACATGGTGCCGTCGGCGTTCGTGGTGCTGGGTGCGCTGCCGTTGACCGCGAATGGGAAGGTGGATCGGCGGGCGTTGCCGGAGCCGGAGGTCGGGCCGGGGGAGGAGTATGTGGCGCCGCGTACCGAGGCCGAGCGTCTGCTGTGCGGGATCTGGGCCGAGGTGCTGGGCGTCGAGCGGGTCGGGGTGCACGACGACTTCTTCGCGCTGGGCGGTGACTCCATCTCCGGGCTCCGGGCCGTCTCGCGGCTGCGTGCACGCGCGGGCGTCGAACTGTCCGCCCGCGCCGTCTTCGACGCCCCCACCGTCGAGGCGCTCGCCCGACGCATGGGCGACGGACGACCGCACGCGGGCGCGCGAGGTCCCGAGCGGACCACCGAGGACGCGCCGCGGCTGTCCTACGCGCAGGAACGCCTGTGGTTCCTGGACGACTTCGCACCCGGCGGCACCGAGTACAACACGGGACTCGCTCTGCGGCTGACCGGCGCCCTCGATGTGACCGCGCTCCGCACGGCCGTCGACACCGTGGTCGCCCGGCACGAGGCGCTCCGGACCACCGTGGAGACCACCGCCGGAGTGGCCCGGCAGTCGGTACGGCCTCACCTGGAGGTACCCGTCCGCAGGGTCGACCTGTCCGCGCTCGACGACGGGCTCCGCACCGCCGAGCTGGACCGGACGCTGCGGGACGAGCAGTCCACGCCCTTCGACCTGCGCAACGGCCCGCTGATCCGCGTGCTGCTCGTCACCGTGTCGGCCGCCGAGCACATCCTGGTGCTCTCGGTGCACCACCTCGTCACCGACGGCTGGTCCATGGGCGTCATCGGCCGGGAGCTGGGCACGGTCTACGCGGCGGCCCTGCACGGTGAGCAGACCGAGGCGCGGCTGCCCGAGCTGCCGCTCCGCTACCGGGACTACGCCGCATGGCAGCGCACCCGCGTCGAGGACGGCGCGCTGGACGACCAACTGGCCTACTGGCGGCATCAGTTGAACGGTGTGGAGCCCCTGGAACTGCCGACGGACCGGCCCCGTCCCACCGTGCGGACCGGGGCCGGGCGCATGCACACCTTCCGGGTGCCCGCCGCGCTCACCGCCGGACTCGACGAGGCGGCACGCCGCCGCGGCGCCAGCCTGTTCATGAGCCTGATCGCCGTGACCCAGCTGCTCTTCTCCCGCTACAGCGGACAGTCGGACGTGGCCGTGGGCACCGTCGCCTCCGGGCGCGAACGGGCCGAACTGGAAGACCTCGTCGGGTTCTTCGTCAACACCCTCGTGCTGCGCTCGCGGATCGACGAGACCCGCACCTTCGCCGAACTCCTCGACGCCGTCCGCGACACCACCCTGGCCGCCTACGCCCACCAGGACATCCCCTTCGACCGCGTCGTCGAGGAGATCGCCCCCGCCCGCGACACCAGCCGGACCCCGCTCTTCCAGGCGCTCGTCGTCCTCCAGAACGCCCTCGGCGACGACGGCGGCTTCACCGCCCTGCACGCCGAACGCGTCCCCGTTCCGCGTGAGACCTCACGGTTCGACCTGGCCTTCGACTTCTGGCAGGACGCGGACGGACTCGCCGCCGAGGTGGAGTACAGCACGGACCTCTTCGATGCCGGGACGGTGGAGCGGCTGTGCGGGCACTGGCTGACGCTGGCCGAGGGGCTGCTGGCCGGGATGGCGGAGTCCGCCACGGTGGGCGCCGTCTCCCTGGTCGACGCCGACGAGGTGTCCCGCCTCGGCACTCCCGTGCCCGCGGCCGTGCCCGCCGGCCGCTCGCTGCCCGAACTGCTGTGGGAGCAGCCCGCTGTCTT
>NZ_BJMM01000155.1 GCF_006539165.1 Streptomyces cacaoi
TGGGTAGGGGAGCGTCGTGTGCCGGGTGAAGCAGCCGTGGAAGCGAGTTGTGGACGGTTCACGAGTGAGAATGCAGGCATGAGTAGCGATACATGCGTGAGAAACGTGTGCGCCGATTGACTAAGGGTTCCTGGGTCAAGCTGATCTGCCCAGGGTAAGTCGGGACCTAAGGCGAGGCCGACAGGCGTAGTCGATGGAGAACCGGTTGATATTCCGGTACCCGCTGTGAAGCGATCAACATCGAATCCAGTGATGCTAAGGCCGTGAAACCGCCCATGCCGGCTTTGCCGGTGGTGGGAGTGGTGGAGCCGCTGACCCGAGCTGGTAGTAGGTGAGTGATGGGGTGACGCAGGGAGGTAGTCCATCCCGGGCGGTGGTTGTCCCGGGGTAAGGGTGTAGCCCGGTGTGCAGGGAAATCCGTGCACCGTTATAGGGGTGAGACCTGATGCCGAGCCGTTTGTGGTGAAGTGGATGATCCTGTGCTGTCGAGAAAAGCCTCTAGCGAGTTTTGTGGCGGCCCGTACCCGAAACCGACTCAGGTGGTCTGGTAGAGAATACCGAGGCGTTCGGGTGAACTATGGTTAAGGAACTCGGCAAAATGCCCCCGTAACTTCGGGAGAAGGGGGGCCACTTCTGGTGATCACCTGCGCGGTGTGAGCTGGGGGTGGCCGCAGAGACCAGCGAGAAGCGACTGTTTACTAAAAACACAGGTCCGTGCGAAGCTGTAAGGCGATGTATACGGACTGACGCCTGCCCGGTGCTGGAACGTTAAGGGGACCGGTTAGCTCATCTTCGGGTGGGCGAGGCTGGGAACTTAAGCGCCAGTAAACGGCGGTGGTAACTATAACCATCCTAAGGTAGCGAAATTCCTTGTCGGGTAAGTTCCGACCTGCACGAATGGCGTAACGACTTCTTGACTGTCTCAACCATAGGCCCGGTGAAATTGCACTACGAGTAAAGATGCTCGTTTCGCGCAGCAGGACGGAAAGACCCCGGGACCTTTACTACAGCTTGATATTGGTGTTCGGTTCGGCTTGTGTAGGATAGGTGGGAGACTGTGAAGCGGGCACGCCAGTGTTCGTGGAGTCGTTGTTGAAATACCACTCTGGTCGTGCTGGATGTCTAACCTGGGTCCGTGATCCGGATCGGGGACAGTGTCTGGTGGGTAGTTTAACTGGGGCGGTTGCCTCCTAAAGGGTAACGGAGGCGCCCAAAGGTTCCCTCAGCCTGGTTGGTCATCAGGTGGTGAGTGTAAGTGCACAAGGGAGCTTGACTGTGAGACTGACGGGTCGAGCAGGGACGAAAGTCGGGACTAGTGATCCGGCGGTGGCTTGTGGAAGCGCCGTCGCTCAACGGATAAAAGGTACCCCGGGGATAACAGGCTGATCTTCCCCAAGAGTCCATATCGACGGGATGGTTTGGCACCTCGATGTCGGCTCGTCGCATCCTGGGGCTGGAGTCGGTCCCAAGGGTTGGGCTGTTCGCCCATTAAAGCGGTACGCGAGCTGGGTTTAGAACGTCGTGAGACAGTTCGGTCCCTATCCGCTGCGCGCGTTGGAGTCTTGAGAAGGGCTGTCCCTAGTACGAGAGGACCGGGACGGACGGACCTCTGGTGTGCCAGTTGTCCCGCCAGGGGCATGGCTGGTTGGCTACGTTCGGGAAGGATAACCGCTGAAAGCATCTAAGCGGGAAGCCTGCTTCGAGATGAGGACTCCTGCCCCCTTGAGGGGTTAAGGCTCCCTGGAGATGACGGGGTTGATAGGCCGGATCTGGAAGCCCTGTGAGGGGTGGAGGTGACCGGTACTAATAGGCCGAGGGCTTGTCCATTGATGCTCGCGTTCACTGTGTAGGTTCTGAGACAACAA
>NZ_BJMM01000156.1 GCF_006539165.1 Streptomyces cacaoi
AGGAGACCCCCGCTGCGTGGTGCCCTCCAACTCCCTTCTCGCCTCTTGCTGTTGACGGTGGTCGACAAGGGGTCGAGGTGGGTCGGGGTGCACAAGCGGAATGTTCGGTTCTTTTCACAAAGCAACGTAAGTGCTCGGGAACGTACAACCGGTGATCGGTCTTCCGGGTCGTAGTCGGTGCACAGGGAGCACTGGCGCACAGCGTCACCCCCCCACAGCACACGAGCACATTTCACCTGGAGGAACTGTGCGTAAACGATCTCTGACCGCGGGCATCGCCGTGGCCGGCGCGGTGGCCGCGGGTCTCTCGCTGGCGACCGTCCAGACGGCGGGTGCGGCACCGGACGCGTCCGGTGGTTCCCAGGCCGCCGTGGCGAAGGGCTCCGCCGCCGCGGCCAAGAAGGTGGACTTCAACGGTGACGGCTACGCCGACACCGTGACCTCCGCCACCGGTGGCTCCGCCGGCGGCGTCAAGGGCGCCGGCTACGTCGCCGTCGTCTACGGCTCGGCGAACGGGCCCGACACCGCCCACCCCCAGATCATCAGCCGCGCGGACGCCGGTATCCCCGGCGAAGCGGAAGAGGGCGAGGGCTGGGGCCGGTACCTCACCACCGGCGACTTCGACGGCGACGGCGTCACCGACCTGGTCGTCGGCAACTCCCGGAGCAACGAGGGCCCCGTCGTCGTGCACGGCGTCAAGGGCAAGGGCCTGGAAGGCGCCGACCAGTTGGAGGCGAAGACCGGCGGTAAGCAGCTGGCCGCCGGCGACGTCGACGGGGACGGCAAGGACGACCTCGTCACCTCCCGGTCCGACAACTGGGGCGGCCTCCAGGTGCTGCACGGCCCGTTCAAGGGCGGGCAGGTGGCCGACACCGAGAAGATCGACCCGGACGTCGGCGACAGCGACCTGCGCAGCATCGTCGTCGGGGACGTCACCGGCGACGGCATCGACGACATCTTCGCCACCTACGACTTCGAGGAGATGTCCCGCAAGTCGCAGTTCTTCAAGGGCGGTAAGTCGGGCGTCGGCAAGGGCACCGAGGTGGAGGACGCCGCGACGGCCACCATCGGTGACGTGGACGGCGACGGCCACGGCGATGTCGTCATCCGTACCGTGCCCGGCGGCGTCCTGGAGGACCTGCCGTACGACCACGGCACCGTGAAGGTGCTCTACGGCACCGACGACGGCCCCAGCGCCAGCCGTACCACCACGCTCACCCAGAACAGCCCCGGCGTGCCCGGCGCCAACGAGGAGGGCGACGAGTTCGGCGCCTCCCTCAGCGCGGGTGACGTCAACGGCGACGGCTATGCCGACATCGCCGTCGGTGTGCCCGGTGAGGACATCGGCAGCGGCGCCTCCGGCAAGGACACCGGCGCCGTCGTCCAGCTCTACGGCGGCAAGGGCGGTCTGTCCGGCACCGGCGCCAAGAACTACGACCAGGGCACGGCGGGCGTTCCCGGCGCGGTCGAGGCCGACGACCACTTCGGCCAGGCCGTCCACCTCGGTGACGCCAACGGCGACGGCAAGGACGACCTGGCCGTCGGCGCCCCCGGCGAGGACGGCACCTCGGCCGAGCCGGACGCCGGCGCCGTGTGGTCCCTGCCCGGCTCGGCGAAGGGCCTGACGACCGACAACGTCGCCTCCTGGGGCCCCTCGACCCTGAAGGCCCCCGCAGCCAACGCCAACCTGGGCGCCACCTTCCCCAACTGATCCCTTCCCCTCCTCCCTTTCCACCAGAGGCCGTGGCCCCCCAACACCCGGGGGCCACGGCCTTCGCCGCACCCGCACCCCCTACCGACCACCGTCAACACCAGGAGGCGAGAAGGGAGTTGGGGGGCACCACGCAGCGGGGGCCTCCT
>NZ_BJMM01000157.1 GCF_006539165.1 Streptomyces cacaoi
CGGGGTGTCCTCGCCGGAGGATCTGTGGCGCCTCGTCACCGACGGCGTCGACACCGTCTCCGACCTCCCCGCCGACCGCGGCTGGAACATCGAGGACATCTACGACCCGGAGCCCGGCAAGGAAGGCCGGACCTACACGCGGCGCGGCAGCTTCCTGTACGACGCCGCCGACTTCGACCCCGCGTTCTTCGGCATCTCACCGCGCGAGGCGGCATGGATGGACCCCCAGCAGCGGCTGCTCCTGGAGTCCTCCTGGGAGGCCCTGGAGCGCGCCGGGATCGACCCGGCGACCCTGCGCTCCAGCCCCACCGGCGTCTTCACCGGCGTCATGTACCACGACTACGCCCTCAACGCCTCGCCCTCGGGCACCAGCGGCGGCAGCGTCGTCTCCGGCCGGGTCTCCTACACGCTCGGCTTCGAGGGACCGGCCGTCACCGTGGACACGGCGTGCTCCTCGTCCCTCGTCGCCCTGCACCTCGCCGTACAGGCGCTGCGCTCCGGCGAGTGCGACCTGGCGCTCGCCGGGGGCGCCACCGTGATGTCGACGCCCGGCATGTTCCTGGAGTTCAGCCGGCAGCGCGGACTGTCGCCGGACGGACGCTGCAAGGCGTTCGCGGCCTCGGCGGACGGCGTCGGCTGGTCCGAGGGCGCGGGCGTGCTGCTCGTCGAGCGGCTCTCGGACGCCGTCCGCAACGGACACCCCGTGCTGGCCGTCGTCCGCGGTACGGCGGTCAACCAGGACGGCGCCAGCAACGGATTCTCCGCCCCCAACGGACCTGCGCAGCAGCGGGTGATCGGCCAGGCGCTCGCCAACGCCCGGCTGTCCCCCGCCGACGTGGACGCGGTGGAGGCGCACGGCACGGGGACGACGCTGGGTGACCCGATCGAGGCGCAGGCGCTCCTGGCGACCTACGGGCAGGGCAGGGACGAGGAGCGTCCGCTGCTGCTGGGGTCGGTGAAGTCCAACATCGGCCACGCCCAGGCGGCCGCCGGTGTGGCGGGTGTGATCAAGATGGTGGAGGCCATGCGGCACGGCGTGCTGCCGCCGACCCTCCACGTGGACGAGCCCTCACCGCACGTCGACTGGTCCGAGGGCTCCGTGGAGCTGCTGACCGAGCAGCGCGACTGGCCGGCCGACCCGGCGCGCCCGCGCCGCGCGGCCGTCTCGGCGTTCGGCATCAGCGGTACCAATGCGCACGTCGTCCTCGAACAGGCTCCCGAGCCCGACGACGAGCCCGTACCGATGGTGGAGCCGGTCCCGACGACGGAGCCCGCCCCGACGACGGAGCCCGGCGCCGGGCACGAGAGTCCGCTGCCCTGGCTGATCCGCGGCGCCACCCCCGATGCGCTCCGGGACCAGGCACAGCGGCTGCGGACCCACCTCGAAACCCGTCCCGAGCCGGCGCCGCTGGACATCGCCGTCTCGCTCGCCACCACCAGGACGGCGCTCGAATGCCGCGCGTCCATCGTCGGGACGAGCCGGGAGGACCTCCTGGCCGGCCTCACCGCGCTGGCACAGCCCGGCCCGGTGACCGCACCAGGCACCTACCTGGCCACCGCACGCACCGACGACGCGACCGCGTTCCTCTTCTCGGGCCAGGGCGCGCAGCGCCTGGGCATGGGCCGTGAGCTGTATGAGCGGTTCGGCGTGTTCGCCGAGGCGTTCGACGCGGTGTGTGCCGGTCTGGATGTGCAGCTGGATCGTCCGCTCAAGGAGGTCGTCTGGGGCGGGGACGCCGATCTGCTCGGCCGGACGGTGTGG
>NZ_BJMM01000158.1 GCF_006539165.1 Streptomyces cacaoi
GGGCCGGTCGCGGCCGGTGGTGGCGGTGCCGAGCACGATGTCGTTCTGGCCGCTGAACCGGGCGAGGGTCAGCTGGGTGGCGGCCGTCAGCCCCATGAACAGGGTGACGTCCTGGGCGCCGCAGACCTCGGCGAGGCGGCCGAGGACGAGCGGATCGATGTCGTGGTCGTAGGTGCTGCCGGCGCGGGTGCGCACGGCCGGGCGGGGCCGGTCGGTGGGCAGCTCCAGCACCGGCGCACCGGCCAGCTGGACCCGCCAGTACTCCAGCTTCTCGTCCAGCGCCGGGCCGGTGAGCGCGGCACGCTGCCACACCGCGAAGTCCGCGTACTGCACGGCGAGTTCGGGAAGGGCCCGGCCCTCGTAGAGGGTGTGCAGCTCCCGGGCGATCACGTTCATGGACCAGCCGTCGGTGACGATGTGGTGCATCGACAGCACCAGGACGTGCTCGTCGGGCGCGGTGCGCAGCAGCGTGTGCCGCATCAGCGGGCCCGTCGTCAGATCGAACGGGGTCTCCAGCTCGGTACGCATGACGTCGGCGACCTCGGCGTCCGAGCAGACGGTGACGGGCACATCCAGCGGTCCTGGCTCGTGGACGAGCTGCACGCCCTGACCGTCGCGCTCCTCGAACGTGGTGCGCAGCGTCTCGTGCCGGGCCACCAGGGCCTCCAGCGCCGCGCGCAGCGCCGGCACGTCCAGCTCGCCGCGCAGCAGGACGGCGCCGCCGGTGTTGTACTCGGTGCCGTCCGGGTCGACCTGCGCGGCGAACCACACCCGCTGCTGCGCGAACGACAGCGGCAGCGGGCCGGTGCGCTCCACCGGCACCAGTCCGGCCGAGCCGCTGCCCTGCACGGCGCCCGCCAGTACCTCGGCCAGCTCCGCGACGGTCGGATGGTCGAAGACGGCGCGCACGGGCACCCGCCAGCCGGCGCGCCGCAGCCGGGCCATCACCTGGACGGCGAGGATCGAGTCGCCGCCGCGCCGGAAGAAGTGGTCGCGGGCGCCCACCCGGGGCGCGCCCAGCACCTCGGCGAACACCTCGGCGACCAATTCCTCCGTCTCCCCCGCCGGCTGCACGAATTCCTCACCCTGGCCGAAGAATTCCACTTCCGGCAGTGCCGTGCGGTCGACCTTTCCGTTCGGGTTCAACGGAAGGGAACCCACGACCGCGCACACGGAAGGCACCAGATATTCCGGAAGGCGGCCGGCCATGAATTCCCGCAGTTTTCCGGAATCCACGCCCGCGCCGCCGCCGGCGGCCGGGACCGCGTATCCCACGAGGTGCTTGATCCCGCGCTCGTCCGCGCGGACCACCACGGCGGCACGCTCCACCTGCGGGTGCGCGGCCAGCACCGACTCGACCTCGCCCAGCTCGACACGGTAGCCGCGCACCTTCACCTGGTCGTCGGACCGCCCGACGAACTCCAGTCGCCCGCCGGGCAGTCGGCGCACCACGTCGCCGGTGCGGTACATCCGCGCCCCGGCGCCGTCCGCTCCGCCCGACGGCACGGCCACGAACCGGGCCGCGGTCTGCCCGGGCCGGGCGCCGTAGCCGTGCGCCAGCCCCGGCCCCGCCACGTACAGCTCGCCTTCGCCGCCCGGCGCCACCGGCCGGAGCCGGGCGTCCAGCACGGCGACGCGGGTGTCGGGCAGCGGTGCGCCCAGGTGCACGAGCTGTTCGTCGGGCGCCGCCGCGTCCAGGACGGCGCTGGTGACGGCGACCGTCGCCTCCGTCGGCCCGTAGAC
>NZ_BJMM01000159.1 GCF_006539165.1 Streptomyces cacaoi
TGCTACGGGCCGACCGAGGTGTCCATCGCCGCCACCTCCCACGTCCTCGACCGGGCCGCCGACGACGCCGCGCTGGTGCGCCTCGGCGGGCCGCTGCCCGACACCCGGCTCGCCGTGCTCGACGCGCGGCTGCGCCCCGTCGCGGTGGGCGAGGAGGGCGAACTGTACGTCGTGGGGCCGGGTCTGGCGCACGGCTACGGCGGGCGGCCCGGCCTGAGCGCCGCCCGGTTCGTGGCCTCGCCGCACGGCCCGGCGGGCAGCCGGATGTACCGCACCGGGGACGTGGTGCGCTGGTGCGAGGGCGGCGTACTGGACTTCGTGGGCCGCGCCGACGACCAGGTGAAGGTGCGCGGCTTCCGCGTCGAACTGGGCGAGGTGGAGGCGGCGTTGACCGCGCACCCGCGGGTCGCCCAGGCCGTCGTGGTGGTGCGCGCCGACGCACGCGGCGGCAAGCGGCTGGCCGGCTACGTCGTACCGTCCGGCGAGAGGGCGCCCGGCCGGGACGAGCTGCACGCGTTCCTCAGCGGCCGGCTGCCCGGCCACATGGTGCCGTCCGGGTACGCCGTCCTCGGCGCCCTGCCGCTGACCGCCAACGGGAAGGTGGACCGGCGGGCGCTGCCCGACGTGGAGTGGGCCGACGCGGGCGCCGCCTACGTGGCGCCCTCCGGCGCCGACGAGGAGCTGGTCGCCGGGCTGTTCGCCGAGGTGCTCGGCGTGCCCCGGGCGGGCGCCCGCGACCACTTCTTCCGGCTGGGCGGCGACTCGATCCTGGCCGTCCAGCTCGCCGCCCGGCTGCACCGCGCCGGCCGCCGCACCACCGTGCGCGCCGTCTTCGACCATCCGACCGTCGCGGAGCTGGCCGGGGCGCTGGCGGGCGCCGCACGGGACACCGACGGCACGGCCGGGCCGGTGCCGGTGGAGCGCACCGGCCCGCTGCCGTTGTCGTTCGCGCAGCAGCGGGTGTGGTTCGCCGCGCAGGTCGACCCGGCGAGCACCGAGTACAACACCGGCGGCGCCCTGTGGCTGCACGGCCCCCTTGAGGTGGCCCGGCTCCAGGCGGCCCTGGAAGCCCTGGTGGCCCGGCACGAGACGCTGCGCACCACGTTCGAGGAGCGCGACGGTCAGGGCGTGCAGCTCGTCCACGAGCCCGGCCCCGTGCCGCTGCCCGTCGTGGACTGCGCCCCCGACGAGGCGCCCGAGCTGGCCCGCCGCCACCACGCCGAACCCTTCGACCTGCGCACCGGCCCCCTCCTGCGTCCGCTGCTGCTGCGCACCGCGGCGGACGCACACCTGCTCGTCCTCGCCGTGCACCACATCGTCACCGACGGCTGGTCCATGGGCGTCCTCCGCCGCGAGCTGGACGCCCTCTACGCGGGCCGCACCCTGCCCGAACCCGCCCTCCAGTACGGCGACTTCGCCGTGTGGCAGCGCGCCGCCCTCACCCCGGACGTCCTCGAAGCGGAGCTGGACCACTGGCGCGACCGGCTCGCCGGCGCCCCCGCCCTGGAGCTGCCCACCGACCGGCCCCGCCCGGCCGTGCGCACCACCACCGGCGGCACCCGCAGGTTCGAGGTGCCGCGGCAGGTGCTCGCCGACTTCACCGCCCGCTGCGAGGCCCACGGCGTCACCCTGTTCATGGGCCTGCTGGCCGCCACCCAGCTCGTCCTCGCCCGCTACAGCGGTCAGCGCGACATCGTCGTCGGCACCGCCGACTCCGGCCGCTCCCGTGTC
>NZ_BJMM01000160.1 GCF_006539165.1 Streptomyces cacaoi
ACGTCTCCGGCGAGCTGAGCCTGCGCGAGCTGCTGGCGCAGGTCAGGGAGCGCAGCCTGGACGCGTTCACCCACCAGGACGTGCCGTTCGACGCGCTGGTGGACCGGCTCAACCCGGTGCGGACCCGGGCGCACCACCCGCTCGTCCAGACCCTGTTCGCCTGGCAGAACGTCTCCCTCCCCGATCTGTCCCCGGACGGCCTGGAGATCACCCCGCTCCGCGCCGACACCCGCACCGCGCGCATGGACCTCACCTTCGCGCTGCGGGAGCGGTTCGACGACTCCGGGCGGCCCCGGGGGATCGGCGGCGTCGTCGAGTACCGCACGGATGTCTTCGACGCCGCGACCGTGGAGCGCATGGTGGCGCGCTGGCAGCGGCTGCTGTCGACGATGTGCGCCGACGCGGAGCTGCCCGTGCGGGCGGTCGACCTCCTGGACGAGGAGGAGCACGCCCGGCTGGACGCGCTCGGCAACCGGGCCGTGCTGGAGGAACCGCCCGCCGACCCGTCCATCCCGGAGCTGTTCGCCGCGCAGGTGCGGTCGCGGCCGGGTGAGACGGCGCTGGTGTACGAGGGGCGGTCGTGGACGTACCGGGAGGTGGACGAGGAGTCGACGCGGCTGGCTCGGCTGCTGGCCGACCGGGGCGTGGCCGCCGGTGACGTGGTGGCGCTGCTGCTGCCCCGCTCGGAGTGGACGGTCCTGGCCGTGCTGGCGGTGCTGAAGCTGGGCGCCGCGTATCTGCCGGTGGACGCGGCCCACCCGGACGAACGGGTGCGCTTCGTCCTGGGCGACGCGGCACCGGTGGCGGTCGTGACGACCGCGGGGCTCGCGCACCGGGTCGCCGCGGCGGGCGTGCCGGTGGTGGACGTGGCCGATCCGGCCGCGGCCGGACTGCCCACCGAACCGCTGCCGCACCCGGACGCCCGTCACATCGCCTACCTCATCTACACCTCCGGGACGACCGGCACACCCAAGGGGGTCGCGCTCACGCACGCCAATGTGACCCAGCTGTTCGCGCCCTCGGGCCGGGAGTTCGTGCCCGGGCCGGGGCAGGTGTGGTCGCTGTTCCACTCGTACGCGTTCGATGTGTCGGTGTGGGAGACGTGGGGCGCGCTGCTGCACGGCGGGCGGCTCGTCGTCGTCCCCGAGGACGTCGTCCACTCGGCCACCGACTTCCACCGCCTGCTCGTCGACGAACAGGTCACCGTCGTCAACCAGACGCCTTCCGCGCTGGAGATGCTCTCGCCCGAGGGGCTGGAGGGCGTGCGCGCCGTCGTCCTCGGCGGGGAGGCGTGCTCGGCGGAGCTGGTGGACCGCTGGGCGCCCGGCCGCTTCATGATCAACGGATATGGCGAGGCCGAGACGTTCTACGCGTCCATGAGCGCGCCCATGCGGCCCGGTGAGGGCGCACCCATCGGGACACCGGTGCCGGGCGACGCGCTGTTCGTCCTCGACGGCGGGCTGCGCCGGCTGCCGGTGGGCGTGGTCGGCGAGCTGTACGTCGCCGGACGCAGCGTGGGCCTGGGCTACCGGGGCCGCGGGGGGCTGACGGCGTCGCGGTTCGTGGCGTGTCCGTTCGGGGCGCCCGGGGCGCGGATGTACCGGACCGGGGATCTGGTGCGCTGGAACGCGC
>NZ_BJMM01000161.1 GCF_006539165.1 Streptomyces cacaoi
AGCGAACACACCGAACCGCTCATACAACTCACGGCCCATACCCAGACGCTGGGCACCCTGGCCCGAGAACAGGAACGCGGTGAGTCCTTCGCTCACGGTGTCCGTGACGGTCTCTCCCTGCTCCTGGGCGAGGGCCTCCAGGCCCCTGAGCAGTTCGTCCCGTGCCGAGCCGACGACGGCGGTGCGGTGTGCGAAGGCGGCGCGGGTCGTCGCGAGGGAGAAGGCCACGTCCTCCGGGCGGTCGTCGGAGTCGGTCAGTCGGGTCAGCAGGCGTCGTGCCTGTGCCGCCAGCGCGGCTTCGTCCCGCGCGGACAGCAGCCAGGGCAGGGCGGCCGGCACCGGTGCTTCCTCCGGACGGTTCTCGTCTCCGGTTGCCGTGTGCGGCGCCTGTTCGACGATGACGTGCGCGTTGGTGCCGCTGATACCGAAGGACGAGACCGCTGCCCGTCGGGGCCGGTCCGTGCGGGGCCACTCGGCGCTCTCGGTGACCAGCCGCACCGCACCGGTTGTCCAGTCCACCTTGGCGGAGGGTTCGTCGACGTGGAGCGTGGACGGCAGCACACCGTGCCGCATCGCCATCACCATCTTGATGACGCCCGCCACACCGGCGGCGGCCTGCGTATGACCGATGTTCGACTTCACCGACCCCAGCAACAGCGGACGCTCCTCGTCCCTGCCCTGCCCGTAGGTCGCCAGGAGCGCCTGGGCCTCGATCGGGTCGCCCAGCGTCGTCCCCGTGCCGTGCGCCTCCACCGCGTCCACGTCCCCGGCCGACAGGCCCGCGTCGGCGAGTGCCTGCTGAATCACACGGCGCTGGGCGGGTCCGTTGGGTGCGGTGAGGCCGTTGCTCGCGCCGTCCTGGTTGACGGCTGAACCGCGGACGACGGCCAGCACGGGGTGTCCGTTGCGGACGGCGTCCGAGAGCCGTTCCACGATCAGGAACCCGGCGCCTTCGGAGAACCCGGTGCCGTCCGCGGCGGAGGCGAAGGACTTGCACCGGCCGTCGGCGGCGAGGGCTCCCTGCCGGCCGAACTCGGCGTACACGCCCGGTGTCGCCATCACCGTCACGCCGCCCGTGACGGCCAGCGACGAGGTGCCCTGCCGCAGGGAGCGGACCGCGAGGTCGAGCGCCACCAGCGAGGAGGAGCAGGCGGTGTCGACGGAGAGCGCGGGTCCTTCGAGTCCGAGCTTGTAGGAGACCCGGCCGGAGACGACGCTGCCGTTGCCGTCGCTGCCCGGGTAGTCGTGGTACATGACGCCGGCGAAGACCCCGGTGCGGCTGCCCTTCAGGGTCGTGGGGTCGATTCCGGCGCGTTCGAGCGCTTCCCAGGAGAGTTCGAGGGTGAGCCGCTGCTGGGGGTCCATGGCGAGGGCTTCGCGCGGGGAGATGCCGAAGAAGCCGGGGTCGAAGTCCGCGGCGCCGTCGAGGAATCCGCCGAGGCGGGAGTGGTCGTCGTGGTCCGGGAACGCTTCCCAGCCGCGGTCGTCAGGGAACGGAGAGATCGCGTCGACGCCGTCGGTGACGAGGCGCCACAGGTCCTCCGGCGAGGACACGCCA
>NZ_BJMM01000162.1 GCF_006539165.1 Streptomyces cacaoi
ACCCCGGCCCCGGCGATGTACAGCTCGCCGGGCACGCCCTCGGGGACGGGACGCAGGCAGGAGTCCAGGACGTAGAGCCGGGTGTTGACGACCGGGCGGCCGATGGGGACGCTCTCCGCGCCGGTGTCGGTGACGGGGTCGCTGACGGTGACGGTGACGGTGGCCTCGGTCGGGCCGTAGACGTTGCGCAGCCGGCGGCCCGGCGCCCAGCGGGCGACGAACTCGGCGGTCATGGCCTCGCCGCCGCTCACCAGGCCCACCAGGTCCGGTAGTTCGGTCTCCGGCATCGTCATCAGCGCCGCCGGCGGGATCTCCAGGTGGGTGATGCGCCGCTCCTGGAGGACCTGGCCGAGGGCCTCGCCCGCCAGGGGCCCGGGTTCCGGCAGGACGAGGGTGGCGCCCGCGTGCCAGGCGACGAGCACGTCGGCCATGGCGACGTCGAAGTTGGGCGAGACGCCCTGGAGGAGCCGCGATCCGGCGGTCAGACCGAGGGCCCGCTGGTGGGCCGTGGCCATGCCGACCAGGCCGCGGTGCGGGACGAGGACGCCCTTGGGGCGGCCGGTGGAGCCGGAGGTGTAGATGATGTAGGCGCCAGCGTCCAGGGAGCGGGTGGCGCGGGCGCCACCGCGGGCCGCACCGGCGTCGGCGTCGGCCTCGAAGTCGGCGTCGGCGTCGGCGTCGGATTCGTCCTCGCCGAGGTCGGTGTCCAGGTGCACGGCCGGTATGTCGGCGTCGGGTATGCGGGCGGCGTGTGCGGCGTCGGTGACGAGCAGGGCCGTACCGGCGTCGGCGGCCATGAAGCTGAGCCGTTCGGCCGGGTACTGCGGGTCGAGCGGCACATAGACGCCGCCGGCCTTGGCGACGGCCACGAGGGCGGTGAGCCAGTCGATGCCGCGCGGCAGACACACGCCGACCACGGAGTCGGTGCCGACGCCCCGCGTGCGCAGGAGGCGGGCCAACCGGGCGGCGCGGGCGTCGAGTTCGGCGTAGTCGAGGGTGACCTCGCCGCTCTCCACGGCCGGGGCGTGCGGGGCGCGGCGGACCTGGGTCTCGAACAGTTCGGCGAGGGTCAGCGCGGGCAGGTCCTCGGCGGTGTCGTTCCAGGTGTGCAGGACGCGGGTGTGCTCGTCCGGGGTGAGGGTGGGCAGGGCGGCCAGGGGCCGGGCGGTGTCCTCGGCCAGCCCGGCGAGGACGGTGACGAGGTGCCCGGCGAGGCGGTCCATCGTCTCCGGGTCGAACAGGTCGGCGTTGTAGTTGACCATGCCGCCGAGGCCGCCGCCGTCGCCCTCCTCGAAGGCGACGAGGACGTCGAACTGTGCGGAGCCGGTGTCGACCGGCTCGTTCCGCCAGCCGAGCCCGGCCGCGTCCGCGAGGCCGCCGGGGACGGACTGGAGGAGCACCATGGCCTGGACGAGCGGGGTGCGGGAGGGGTCGCGTTCGGTGACGACGGCGTCGACGACCCGGTCGAAGGGCACC
>NZ_BJMM01000163.1 GCF_006539165.1 Streptomyces cacaoi
CGTCCCCTTCGACCGGGTCGTCGACGCCGTCGTCACCGAACGCGACCCCTCCCGCACCCCGCTCGTCCAGGCGATGATGGTGCTCCAGACGAAGACCTGGGAGTCCGGCCGCGGCTCGGCCGTCCACTTCGAGGCGAGAGACCTGCCACGGCAGGACGCACAGTTCGACCTCACCATCGAGTTCTGGCAGGAGGCCGAGAGCATGCGGCTCTCGGTCAACTACAACACCGACCTGTTCGACGCCGCCACCATCCACCGGCTGGCCCGGCACATGGTCGCCACCATGGAGGCCCTCGCCGAGGACCCCGACCTGCCGCTGGCCCGGATGCCCCGCACCACCGCCGAGGAACGCGCCGAACTCCTCGACGACTGGGGCGACGGCGGCCCCGAACCGGCCGGCGCCGTCCTGCCGGAGGTCTTCGCCGCACAGGCCGCCCGCACCCCGGACGCCGTCGCTCTCGCCGGGGACGACGAGCAGCTCACCTACGCCGCGCTGGACGCCCGCAGCAACCGTCTCGCCCACACCCTGCGCGCCCACGGCGTCGGCCCCGAGACCCGCGTCGGCGTGTGCCTGCCGCGCGGCCTGGAACCGGTCGTGGCGCTGCTGGCCGTGCACAAGGCCGGCGGCGTCTTCGTCCCGCTGGACGCCGGCTACCCGCCCGAGCGCCTCGCCTACATGGTGTCGGACTCCGGCAGCGAACTGCTCGTCGCGACCGCCGCCACCCGCGGCACCGTGCCCGACGCCGGCATTCCCGTGCTGTTGATGGAAGACCTGGAAGGGGCGGCGGGCAGCGCGGGCGCTGAAGGCACCGAAGGCACGGACGCCGCAGCCGCCGCGCCGCCCGCCACGGCCCTGACCCCGCAGCACGCCGCCTACGTCTTCTACACCTCCGGCTCCACCGGCCGCCCCAAGGGCATCGTCCTGCCGCACGCCGGCGTCCTGCGCGTCGCCCGTGACCCGCGCCTGGGCTGCACAGCGGACGATGTCGTCGGCCAGTTCGCCACGCTCTCGTTCGACGCCAGCGCCCTGGAGATCTGGAGCGCCTTCGCCAACGGCGGCACCCTCGCCGTCTCCACGGCCCGCGTCCTGGCCGTGGCCGAACTGGGCGCGTTCCTGCGCCGCCACGGGGTCACCGTCGCCTGGCTGACCGCCGGGCTCTTCCACGAGGTCGTCGACACCGACGTCACCATGCTCGCCGGGCTGCGCCTCCTCATGGCCGGCGGCGACGCCCTGTCGGCGCAGCACTGCGCCACCGTGCGGGCGGAACTGCCCGAGGTCCGCCTCGTCAACGGCTACGGACCCACCGAGACGACGATCTTCGCGGCCGTCCACGCCGTCGACGAGAGCACCCTCGGCACCTCCGTGCCCATCGGCCGCCCCATCGGCCGCACCCGCGGCTACGTCCTGGACGCCTGGCTGCGCCCCGTCCCGGCGGGCGTCGCCGGCGAGCTGTACCTCGCGGGCGAGGGCCTC
>NZ_BJMM01000164.1 GCF_006539165.1 Streptomyces cacaoi
ACCCTGCGCGGCCAAGGAGTCGGACGATACCTGGAGTTGGGGCCCGACGCCGTACTCTCCGGGATGACCGGGGAGAACCTGGACGAGGCAGCGGACGTCCTCGCCGTCCCCGCGCTGCGCAAGGGCAGGGACGACACGGCCACCCTCGTCGCGGCGATCGCGGCGCTCCACACACACGGAGCCACCGTGGACTGGCGTGCCTACTTCTCCGCCTTCCCCGCGCCCGACGGCCGGCACGGACGCCGCGTCGACCTGCCCACCTACGCCTTCCAGCGGCAGCGCTACTGGGTGAACGCCACGAGCGGCACCGGCGGCCTCCACGCTTCCGGTGTGGAGCCGGTCGGCCATCCCCTGCTCGGCGCGGCCGTCCGGCTGCCCGAATCGGACGGCGCGGTACTCACGGGACGGCTGTCGACAACCACCCACCCCTGGCTCGCCGACCACGCCGTGCAGGGTGTCGTCCTGGTGCCCGGCACCGGACTGGTGGAGCTCGCCGTCCGGGCCGGTGACGAGGTCGGCTGCGCCGTACTGGAGGAACTGACGCTCGCCGCGCCCCTGGTGCTGCCCGAGCAGGGCGGTGTGCAGATCCAGGTCGTGGTCGGCCCGGCGGATCCCGCGGACGACGGACGCCGCACGGTGACGGTGCACTCGCGGCGCGAGGACGCACCCGAGGCCGCGGCCTGGCTGCGGCACGCCTCCGGATTCCTGACCTCAGCTCCGCGTCCCGCACCGGACTTCGACCTGAGCGCATGGCCTCCGGCCGGAGCCGAGCCGGTGCAGATGGACGGTGCGTACGAGACGCTGCGCTCGCACGGTTACGACTACGGCCCCGCGTTCCAGGGGCTGCGGGCTGCCTGGCGGTGTGGTGGTGAGCTGTACGCCGAGGTGGCGTTGCCCGAGCGGATGCGGGAGGAGTGTGCCGGCTTCGGTCTGCACCCGGCCCTGCTGGACGCCGCGATGCACGCCGCGATCCTGGTCGGGGACGCCGACGAGACCATGATCCCGTTCGCCTGGAACGACGTGGCCCTGCACGCCGTCGGCGCCTCAGCGATCCGGGTCCGCATCTCCCGCACCGACGGTGGCGGGCTGGTGCTCCGGGTGGCCGACCCGGCCGGACGGCCGGTCCTGTCCGTCGGCTCCATGGTCGGACGGCCCGTCGAGGCGGGGCAGTTGGAGGTTTCGACCGGCCCGGACCGTACCGGGGCGCTGTACGGGATCGAGTGGTCCCCGGCGCCCTCGGTGCCGTCGGGGTCGTCGGTGCCGTCGTGGGTGTCGTGGGAGGAGTTGCCGGCGGCGGATTCGGGTGAGCCGGTGCCTTCGGTGGTGGTGCTGGACTGCGGTGCGGTCGTGGACGCGGCGGAGGGCGACGCCGATGTGCCGAGCGGTCTCCGGTCGGTGCTGGAGCGTGTGTT
>NZ_BJMM01000165.1 GCF_006539165.1 Streptomyces cacaoi
GGCGGCCCGCGGGGGTGGCCCGGGCGGCGTCCGCGCCGGGGGGCGCGGACGCCGCCTGATTCCGCGTCGCCGCGTTTTCTCTTTCCCGGCGGGTGGTGATCCGTTTCTTACGGCGCCGCATCCCGCCGAACGGCCCAGTGGAAGAGAAGTGTTTTTCGGTTTCGTGGCGGAGAGGAATTCCGTTTCCCGGGGCCGGGCTCCCGTATTTCTTCGGGAGTCGGGAGTCGGGATTCGGGAGCGGTGCCGATCGACCGTCGCCTTCGTGGGGAGGGCGGCGGTCGGTCGTGTTCCGAGGGGGTTGTGCGGGGCGCGAATTGGCGCTTCCGCGCTGCTGGCCGTGGGGTCGCGGGGCTTTTGCGGCTCGGCCGGGGAATGTTACGGGAGTTCGTCAGAGGATCGTCTTCCAGTAACAGCACTTTGTTTTTCCGGGGATATGCGTGCAGGGTGAAATCAGTGCCCGCGACGGAATGTTCGGCGCGGTTGTCACGGAGTTGTATGCGTAGCGGAAAGGCCCCCCACATGTTCACGAAGCGCACGCACAGGACCGTTCTGGCCGGGGTTTCGCTCCTGGCGGCGGGGATGATGGTCACGGCCTGTGGGGACAAGGACTCGGCGGACTCCGGGAGCGGGAAGAGCGACGCGGTGAGCGCGCAGTCCTCCTCCGGGGGCTCCGCGGGTTCCGGGGGCTCCGGCGGCTCCACGTCGGGTGACAAGGGCGGTTCGCAGGGCACGTCCGGCGCGGGCGGCGGATCGGCCGCCGGGACGGAGACGCAGGCCGGGAAGCCGGGGAGCAAGGGCTACCGGGGGACGGTGCAGGGCGATCTGAAGTACCTGGCGCCGGGGAAGTTCACGCTGGACTCGCAGGGGAAGACGATCGGGTTCTTCGTGCGCGAAGGCGTGCAGGTGACGGGGTACGGCACCCTCTGCGGCAACCCGGGCGAGGGGGTGTCGTGTTCGGTGAGCCAGCTGGAGTCGGCGACGAAGGAGCAGTCGGTTCCGGTGAGCGTCGACCTGGACGGCGGCACCGCGTCGAAGATCACGGAGCGGAAGCCGGGCACGGCCGGCGGGGACGCGAAGCCGGCGCCGAAGGAGACGACGCACTCCGGCGAGGGCACCTGGGTGGGGAGCGTGGAGTACCTGGCCCCGCAGAAGTTCACGCTCAAGACCTCCAAGGGGCGCGAGGAGGGCTTCGCGGTGACGGCCGACACCCGCATCGCCGGCCACGGCGAGATCTGCGGCGAAGGGCAGAACTGCACCCCCGCGCAGTTGGAGTCCGCCACGAAGAGCGGGGGCGTGGGGGCGACCGTCGTGCTGAAGAACGGGGTGGCCACCTCCGTCGTCGAGGCGCACTGAGGCTCCACCGGACGCGAACCGGCGGGCGGGGCGGACCACTTCGGTGGTGCGCCCC
>NZ_BJMM01000166.1 GCF_006539165.1 Streptomyces cacaoi
CAGGCCGTGGCCCTGGGGGATTAGTCCCGGGGCCACGGCTTTTTTGCGTTCACCCCTTTTTGCGTTCACCGCTTTCTGGCCGCTTCTCGGCCCCGATACGGTGGCGGGCATGAGCGGTGGCGCGCAGTTGATGTGGGACGAGGGAGTCACGGGCTACGACTTCGGTCCCGGACACCCCATGGACCCGGTCCGGTTGGCTCTGACCATGCGGCTCGTCGAGGCCCTGGGGGTGAGCGGGGCGCCGGAGCTGAAGGTCGTGGCGGCCAGACCGTCGGGGGAGTCGACGCTACGGCTGGTGCACCGCGAGGACTACCTCGCCGCCGTGCGGCAGGCGTCCGCCGATCCGGCGCGGGCCGACGCCGACCACGGCCTGGGGACCGAGGACGATCCGGCGTTCGCCGGCATGCACGAGGTGTCCGCGCTGATCGCGGGGCAGTCGGTGGCGGGGGCCGAGGCGGTCTGGGCCGGCCGGACGCTGCACGCGGTCAACTTCGCGGGCGGGCTGCACCATGCGATGCCGGGTGCCGCCTCCGGGTTCTGCATCTACAACGATCCCGCGCTCGCCATCGCCCGGCTGCTGGAGCTGGGGGCGGAGCGCATCGCCTACGTCGATTTCGATGTGCACCACGGGGACGGGGTCGAGGCGGCCTTCTGGAACGATCCGCGGGTGTTGACCATCTCCGTGCACGAGCACCCGACGACCCTGTTCCCCGGCACCGGTTGGCCCGAGGAGCAGGGCGGCGAGGGCGCGGAGGGCAGCGCGGTGAACCTGGCCGTCCCGCCGGGCACAGCGGACGAGGGCTGGCTGCGTGTGGTGCACGCCGTCGTGCCCGAGCTGTTGGCGGCCTTCGGACCGCAGATGCTGGTGACACAGCACGGCGCCGATACGCACGTCGAAGATCCCCTGGCGCACCTGGCGTTGAGCGTCGACGCGCAGCGGGCCGCCGCCGAGTCCGCGCACGCGTGGGCGCACTCGTACGCGGACGGGAAGTGGCTGGCGCTGGGCGGCGGCGGGTACGCGGTGGTGGATGTGGTGCCGCGCACCTGGACGCATCTGACGGCCATCGCCGCCGGCGCCCCGGTCCCCCCGGAGACCGAACTGCCCGAGGAATGGCGGCAGGAGGTGTATGCGCGGACGGGCTCGGTGCTGGCACCGCGGCGGATGACGGACGGCCGGGACGCGCGCTGGCGGGACTGGTCGGCGGGCTACGACCCGGCGGACCGGCTCGACCAGGCGGTGCGCGCGACGCGGAAGGCCGTCTTCCCCGCGCACGGTCTGCTGCCGTGAGCGGCATCGGCGGGGACGGCGGGCCCGCCGA
>NZ_BJMM01000167.1 GCF_006539165.1 Streptomyces cacaoi
GCACGACGGAAGCCCCGAACCCCTCCGACAGCTCCGACACCAACTCCGCCGCACCCTCGGCCGCCGGACCACTCCGGCTGACCAGCAGCAGACCCCGAACGCCGTGCTCCGCCACCAGATGCCGGGCCACGATCCGGCCCAGCCCACCGGTACCACCCGTCACCAGCACCCGCCCCCGCGACGGCCACACCGGCCCGCCGGACTCACCAGCCGACACCCGGCCCAGCCGCGGCGCATACACCTGACCGGCACGCACCCGCACCTGCGGCTCATCCACCGTGGCGGCCACCAGTTCCTGGGAGGTCACCGGCGTCCGGGTTCCCTCGTCGTCCGCGTCGGCGTCTGCGTCCGGGTCCAGGTCCGGGTCCAGGTCCAGGTCCACCAGGACGAACCGTCCCGGATGCTCCGACTGCGCGGAACGCACCAGACCCCACACGGCCGCACCCGCCAGATCCTCACCCGACGTCGCACCCCGCGTCACGAACACCAACCGCGACCCGGCCCACCGCTCATCCGCCACCCACGACTGCACCAGACCCAGCACCGCAGCCGTCAACTCATGTGCTCCGTCGGCCGGTTGGTCGACGTACGACGGCACGCGCACCAGCACCGCATCCGGCGCCTCCTCATCACCCACCAACGCCGCGAGCGCACCGGCTTCCAGCCCGACCTCGACCGACGTCATGGCTCCGGCGTCCGCCGCCACATGGACGGGTGCCCAGTCCATGGCGAACAGTGAGTCCCGCTCGGCAGCACGGAGTTGGTCCGCCTCGACCGGACGCACCACCAGCGAATCGACAGACGCCACCGGCCCACCGGTCACATCCGCCAGAGCCAGCGACAGGCCCCCGTCCGCGCCCGGCCGGATCCGCACCCGCAGACCCGAAGCACCCGCAGCATGCAACCGCACACCACTCCAAGCGAACGGCACACCGCCCGTGCCTTCACCGTCGTCAACGGCGGTGAGGAGGGAAGCGTGCAGGGCGGCGTCGAACAGCGCGGGGTGCAGCCCGAACCGCTCACCCTCCACACCCTCCGGCAAAGCAACCTCAGCAAAGACGTCCTCGCCACGTCGCCAGGCCGACCGCAGCCCCTGGAAGACCGGCCCGTACCCGAACCCGGCCTCCGCCAGCCGCTCATAGCAATCCGACACATCGACCGGTTCGGCACCACGCGGCGGCCACACCCCCACATCAAACCCCTCAGGCACACCCTCACCCGGAGCAAGGAACCCCGCAGCATGCCGCACCCACGACTCCCCCTCACGCCGCGCATGC
>NZ_BJMM01000168.1 GCF_006539165.1 Streptomyces cacaoi
GCCCGCCCGTCCCACTGCTCGGCCTGGAGCTGCTGGAGCCACCGCGCCACCGGCACCCCCGGCGCCAGCCGGGCCCGCACCGGCACGGTGTTGATGAACAGCCCCAGGATCCCGTCGGCACCCTCCAGCTCCGCCGGACGCCCCGACGTCGTCGCGCCGAACACCACATCCGTCTGGCCGGACCAGCCGGCCAGCAGCAGCGCCCACGCGCCCTGGATGACGGAGTTCACCGTCAGCCGGTGCCGCCGCGCGAACTCGCCCACTCGCGCGGCGACTTCGGCGTCCACCAGCACGTCGTGGTCCCGCGCCGCCCACTCCACGGCCTGGGCCGCCGGGCGGTCGGCCGGCAGCGCCGCCGGGGTGTCGTACCCGGCGAGGGCGGCCCGCCAGTGCTCCAGCGCGGCACCGGTGTCCTGCGCGGCCAGCCACTCCAGGTAGTCGCGGTAGGGCCGCCGCACGGCCGGAGCCGCTCCCGCGTACCGGGTGAACACGTCCTCCAGCAGCCGCGGGGTGGACCAGCCGTCCAGCAGCAGATGGTGGAAGGTCCACACGACCCGCACCCGGCCGCCGCCCAGCTCCGCGAGGGAAACACAGGTCAGCGGCGCCTGCCCCAGCCCGATCCCGGCCCGGTCCGCGGCACACCACTCCCCCAGCTCCCGCTCACGCTCCTCGTCGCTCAGTCCGCGCCAGTCCGCGCGCCGCACGGGCACCTCGACCCGCTGATGAACCACCGCGACGGGCTCGTCCACCTCCTCCCACACCACCGAAACCCGCAGTGCGTCAGAAGAGTTGACCGCCTCCTGCCACGCCTCCGCCAGCCGGTCGACGTCCTCGACCCCCTCCAGCACGAACGCCATCTGTTCGACGTACGCCTGGCCCGAGGTGTCCTCCAGCGAGTGGAACAACATCCCTTGCTGCATCGGCGAGAGCGGCACCACGTCCGCGATCCCCTCACCGGTGCCCACCACCCGATCCACGGCAGCCTGATCCAAGGCCACCAACGGGAAGTCCGACGGCGACCGACCCCCCACGCCCTCGCTCAGGCAGTACGCCACCGCCTCCGACAGCGCATCCCGGTACGCCGTGACGAGCCGACGCATGGCAGCGGTGTCGTGCAGGGCGGTCGAGAACTGGAGCTGGACCTCCAGGCGGCCGTCGACCACACGGCTCAGGAAGTCGAGCACATGCGGACGCTCCTCCGCCGTACTGCGGTCGTCGTCCACGGGCGACATCCCCGCGAACACATCCGGATCCCCG
>NZ_BJMM01000169.1 GCF_006539165.1 Streptomyces cacaoi
GGTCGTGGAAGTCCCCCCGACGGGCCCGCCGCTAGAGCTTGCGAAGTCCACTGAGCACCCTTTCGAGCAGTGTCACGTCTGGCTGGCCGTCGGCGCTGGACTCGCCGCCACCGGGCTGGTGAATGGCGACGAGCCCTGCCTCGGCCAGGTCGGCGACGAGGATCCGGGCGACGCCGAGCGGAATGGTCAGGAGTGCGGAGATCTCGGCGACCGACTTGATCTCGTAGCACAGGCGGCAGATCCGCTGGTGCTCAGGGAGCTGGCCCTGAAGCCGGGCGGGTTCGGCCGTGGTGTGCACCAGCGCCTCGATGGCGAGCTGGTAGCGGGGACGGGTCCGGCCACCCGTCATGGCGTACGGACGCACCAGCGGCTGCTGCGGCTGTCCGGGCGCCTGGTCGCCTCGCCGGGCGGCGCCGTCGTCCCGGGTTCCGGGCTGCACCGGCTGGATGCGGGTGTGCGGGGGCTGCACCTGCCCGTCGTGCGGGCCGGGCCTCCCCTCGTACCCCGGCCGGCCCTGCGGGGCCGGCCCTCCCCCGTGTGCGGGGGCCGCTGGCTGTCCCGGGCGGCCGGGCTGCCGCGGCGGGAACTGTTGTTGCGGGGCGGGCTGCGGGCTCAGCGGGCCGGGCTGCGCCGAGGGCGCGTACGGGGCCTGCTGTCCCGGCACGGGGGCCTGCGAGTCGTACCCGGCCGGCTGGTCGTATCCGGCCTGCGGGTCGTACGGGCCCGAGCCGTCCTGCTGGACGCGATCGCTGGGCGCGGAGGGGAAGTTGAAGCGGTTCAGGAACGGCGTGTCACCGTGTGCAGCGGGCGAGGGGGCGTCCTGGCTCGGCTCATGACCACTGCCGTACGACGACGGACCTCCTGGGGGCGTTGCCACGTTTCCTCCTCCGACTCACGGTTCTGCGTGCCGTTCTGCGTCCGTTCGGCTCTTCCTGTCCGTTCAACGCTCGCGCCCGGCATCGCGTCCCCGCACTTTATGGCGCGACGACGCGATGCGCACTGCCTGTCTGCCGGTTGCTCTCAGTTGAGCAGGCTGCCCTGCAGTTCCGCACGCAGATCCGGAGTGAGGACGGTGCCCGCCCGGTCCACCAGCAGGGCCATCTCGTAGCCCACGAGACCGATGTCGGCCTCGGGGTGGGCGAGGACGGCGAGGGAGGAGCCGTCGGAGATGGACATGATGAACAGGAAGCCCCGTTCCATCTCCACCACCGTCTGGTTGACCCCACCGCCCTCGAAGATGCGGG
>NZ_BJMM01000170.1 GCF_006539165.1 Streptomyces cacaoi
AGCCCCTCGGTCATGGTCGATCGTTCGGCCCACAGCCCCCAGGCGATCGAGACACCCGGCAACCCACGCGAGCGCCGAAAGGCCGCCAGGGCATCCAGGAACGTGTTCCCCGCCGCATAGTTCGCCTGACCCGCAGCACCCAACACACCAGCAGCCGACGAGAACATCACAAACGACCGCACACCATACCCAAGAGTCAACTCATGCAAATTCCACGCACCCACCACCTTCGCCGCCAGAACACCCGCCAACCGATCCCCCGACAGCGACTCCACCACCCCGTCATCCAACACACCCGCCGCATGCACCACCCCCGACACACCACCCCCCAACGACGACAACACCCCCGCCAACGCCTCCCGATCCGCCACATCACACGCCACAACCCGCACCTCCGCCCCCACACCCCTCAACTCCTCCACCAACTCCCCCACCCCCGGCGCCTCCTCACCCCGCCGACCGAGCAACACCACACGCCGCACGCCCCGCCCCACCACCAAATGACGAGCCACCATCCCACCCAGCACACCCGAACCCCCCGACACCACCGTCCACCCCCCATCAACACCCCCCACAGACGGCACACTCAACACCAACTTCCCCACATGCCGCGCCCGCCGCATCACCCCGAACACCTCACCCACCCGCCGCACATCCCCCACCCCCACCGGCAACAACTCCAAAACACCCGCCTCGAACAACGACACCACCTCACGCAACACCGCACCCAACCGCTCCGGACCCGCCTCCCCCAGATCAAACGCCCGATACCGCACCCCACACACCTCAGCCACCTCCCCCGCATCCCGCACATCCGCCTTCCCCATCTCCACAAACCGCCCACCCCGCCGCACCAACCGCAACGACGCATCCACCAACTCCCCCGCCAACGAACCCAACACCACATCCACACCACGACCACCCGAAACCGCCCGAAAACACCCCTCGAACCCCACATCACGCGACGACGCAATACGCTCAGCCGGCACACCCAACCCACGCACCACCCCCCACTTCGCCTCACTCGCCGTCGCAAACACCTCCACACCCCAACACCGCGCCAACTGCACCGCCGCCATCCCCACCCCACCCGCAGCCGCATGCACCAACACCGACTCCCCCGCCCGCACACCCGCCACATCCACCAACGCGTAATACGCCGTCACAAACGCCACCGGCACCGACGCAGCCTGCTC
>NZ_BJMM01000171.1 GCF_006539165.1 Streptomyces cacaoi
CACCTGTGTGCGGTAGACGTCCGGCACGTCGAGCAGCAGGGCGGCGGTGTCGGCCGCGCCGAGGGTCGCCTGCACGCTCGCCTGGCTGCGCATCGTGTTGCCGCCACCGGGGTGGTCGACGGGCAGCTCGACCGCGGCACCCTCCAGCACCGACCGCCAGTACCCCACCTGGTCGTCGAAACCGCCCTCGGCCACATGCCGCACCAACCGCTGCGACCACTGCCGCACCGACGACGACTTCTCCCCCAACGACACCGGCTCACCGGCGACCACACACCGGTACGCCGCCTCCAGATCCTCCAACAGCACCCGCCACGACACCCCGTCCACCAGCAGGTGATGCACCACGAGCAGCAGCCACGCCGGACGGCCCGGGCCCCGGTCACCGACCACGACCCGCACCAGCGGGCCCCGCTCCAGCTCCATCCCGGACTGTGCCGCGCACACCAACTCCTGCCACACGGACTCGGGTTGGTCCGTGTCGGCGAGCCCGTGCACGGTGAAGACCTCGTCGAGGTCCACCTCGGCCCGTATCTCCGAGGCCCACCGGTCCTCGCCGGGCACCGGGACGAAGACGGACCGCAGCACATCGTGCTGCTCCAGCAGCGCGGCCACGGCGGACCGGAGCGCCGGTATCCCCGTGTCCACGGCCAGCTCGTACGCCATCGACATGGCGAAGTGCCCCGGCGCGTGCGGGTGCGTGGCGAAGAACCACTCCCGGATCGGCGTCGGCCCCACGGGCCCCGACACCGTGCCCTGCTCGGCCACCTGCCGCCCGTCGTCCGCCCCGGCGGCCACCGCGTCTCCGCCGCCCGTTCCGGGGGCCAGCTCGGCGACGGTCTGCCGCAGGAACACATCACGGGACGAGAGCGTCAGCCCGGCCCTGCGGGCGCGCGAGACCACTTGCAGGCTGGAGATCGAATCCCCGCCCAGCGCGAAGAAGTTGTCGTGCACGCCGATCCGGCCGGCCTTCAGCACCTCGGCCCAGATGTCACACAGCAGCCGCTCGGCCTCGGTACGCGGCGCCACATACTCCACCCCCGGCCCGGCCTCCGGCTCCGGCAACGCCCGCCGATCCACCTTTCCATTCGCGGTCAACGGCAACGCGTCCAGCACCACGAACGCCGACGGCACCATGTACTCCGGCAACACACCCGCCACCTCGG
>NZ_BJMM01000172.1 GCF_006539165.1 Streptomyces cacaoi
TCCGGGGCGCAGCCCGGCGCTGCCCGATTCGGCCAGCCGGACCGCCAGGGCCGCCACGGTCGGCGCCTCGAACAGGGTGCGGACGGTGAGTTCGGTGCCGAGGACGGTGCGGATCCGGCTGGCGAGCCGCACCGCCTGGAGGGAGTGCCCGCCGAGCGCGAAGAAGTCGTCGTCCACCCCCACCCGGGGCACGCCGAGGACCTGCGCGAACAGCGCGCAGAGCAGCTCCTCGCGCAGGTTCGCCGGGTGCCGTGCCGAGCCCTTGGGGGCGTTGTCGTCGGCCGCGTGGCCGGGCTCCGGGCCGAGCGGCTGGAGCCGCCCCTCGCGGTCCCAGCGGGCGCGGTCGCCGGTGGGTCGTATGCGGCTCCCATCGTCCGTGAACGGGCAGGGCACGGAGGCGTCGTCGTCCTGGGCCGTGCCGTCGAGGACGTACACGTCGCCGGGCACGCCCGGGGGCACGGGGGTGCGGTGGGCGTCCAGGATGTAGACGCGCGCTTCGGGGCCGGCGTAGTGCGGCTGGCGGCGGGGCCACTCCTCGACGACGGCCCGGCGTTCGGCCGGGTCGAGGATCCCGGCCGTGCGGGCGGTGCGGCCGGGGTCGCGGACCATGTCGTCGAGCACGCGCAGCAGGCGCGCGACGAGGGTCTCGGCGGTGGCGTCGTCGAACAGGTCGGCGGCGTAGATGAGCGCGCCGTCCATACCGGCGGGTCCGCCCTCGGCGTCGAAGCGCTCAGCGAGCTGGATGTCCAGGTCGAACTTGGCGTCGCGCGTGCCGTACGGCACCGTTTCGACGTCGGCGCCGGTCAGTTCGGGGACGGTGAGTGGGGTGGACTGCACCTCCAGGACGACTTGGACGAGGGGGTGTCGGCCCATGGAGCGGGCCGGTGCCAGCTCCTCGACCAGCCGCTCGAAGGGGACGTCCTGGTGTTCCAGGGCGCCGAGCGCGGCCTGCCGCACCCGGGCCAGTACGTCGGCGTAGGTCGGGTCGCCGGACAGGTCGGTGCGCAGCACCAGGGTGTTGACGAAGAAGCCGACCAGGTCCTCGGCGGCCTCGTCCGTGCGGCCCGCGACGGGG
>NZ_BJMM01000173.1 GCF_006539165.1 Streptomyces cacaoi
TGCGGTGGCGGGCCGTGCGGCGGATCTGCCGGAGTTGCCGGTGCAGTACGGGGACTATGCGTTGTGGCAGCGTGAGCGGCTGTCGGGTGATGACTTGGGCGGCCAACTGAGCTACTGGCGTCGTCAGTTGGACGGGTTGGAGCCGTTGGAGTTGCCGACGGACCGGCCGCGTCCCGCCGTGCGGACGGGCGCGGGCGCGCTGCACACCTTCGATGTTCCCGAGGAACTCGTCACGCGGCTCGGCGCGGCGGGGCGGCACGGGGGCGGCGCCACGCTCGCCATGGTGCTCACGGCCGTCACGCAGCTGCTGCTGCGCGCGTACTCGGGGCAGACCGATGTCGCGGTCGGTACGGCCGTTTCGGGGCGGGACCGTGCGGAGCTGGAGGGGCTGGTCGGCTTCTTCGTCAACACGCTCGTGCTGCGGTCCCGTGTCGACGACTCCCGGACGTTCCTGGAGCACCTGGCCGGGACCCGGGAAACCGTCCTGGAGGCACTTGCCCACCAGGACGTTCCGTTCAGCCGGCTCGTGGAGGAGCTGGTGCCCGAGCGTGACCCGAGCCGGACGCCGCTCGTGCAGGTGGCCGTCACCCTCCAGAACGCGCCGGCCGGTTCGCTGGACCTGCCCGGCCTCGCGGCCGAAGAGCTTCTCCCGCCCGTCGCCTCGGCGCCGTTCGACCTGAACATCGAGTTCGAACCGCGGCCTGAGGGTGGGCTCCGCGCTGCTGTGCTGTACAGCGTGGACCTCTTCGACGCCTCCACCGTGCTGCGGCTCGGTCGGCACTGGCTCACGCTCGCGGACTCCCTGACCGCCGACCCCGGCCGCCCGGTCCGGGACGCCGCACTGCTCGCGGACGAGGAGCGGGCCCAGGTGCTGGGCACCGAGTGGTCCGGCGAGCCGGGGGTGCCGGCGGGGCGGTCCGTCGTGGAGGTCTTCAACGAGCGCGTTGCGGCTGACCCGACGGCTCCGGCCGTCCTGCGCGGTGCCGAAGAGTCGCTGACCTACGGCG
>NZ_BJMM01000174.1 GCF_006539165.1 Streptomyces cacaoi
CCCGGGCCTCACGGATCCAGCCGTCCAGGTTGTCGGGGTACTTCTTCTCCGCGGCCGGCTCGGCGTCCTTCTTGTCGGTCCCGGCGTCGGCCTTCTTCGCGGCCTCGGCCGTGCCGGCCTCGGCGTCCTTCGCAGCCTTCTCGACCGGCTTCGCGGCCTTACCGGCGGTGGCCTTGCCCGCGTCGGCCTTCTCGGCCTTCTCGCCGGGCTTGGCCAGCGCGGGCGCCTTGCCCTGGACGTCCTTGGCGAGCGTGGCCTGGACACCGGCGGGCTTGGCCTCGGCCTGGTGGCCGGCGGCGTGGGCGGTACCGCTGGTGGCGGTGAGGGCCAGCGCGGCGGTACCGGCGGCGGTCACCGTGGTGGCGGCGATGCGGGTGAGCTTGGTGGTGCGCAGGGCGGTCATATGCGGGAAATGCCTTTCGCAGGGGACATGAGGCGTGGCCGCGAGATGCGGGGACGGATTCGGCTTCGGGCTTTCCGCGTGGTGCGGGCCCGCGGGGGGCGTATCCGCGTGGAGCGGGTTTTTGCCTTCTGCCGTCGCGGCCGAATCCCAGTGTTGAGGGCGGCGCGAGCAATTCCAAATGTGTGACGTACTATCCGTTTTCGTCTGCTGCCGATGGGCGCGGCGGACGACGGGCCGCATACGGGCCCGGGCCCAACCGGGGCATACGAAAAACTTTCGTACGTGACGTGGGCCCTATGCCCGGGGTCACAGCGCGGGGATTTCCCCCCGACGCGGGGACGGGAATCGTGCGCGGTGCGTCAGGAAAACCCGCGCGCATTGTGCGCTGGACCACAGGAATTGTGTGCTCCGGGCCACACATCTGTACCGGCCCCGCCGAAGACGAGAGGCCGGGAGACGAAGAACGAAGGACAAAAGGGCCGGCCCCCCGCGGGGGGTGCGGGGGGCCTGGGCGCTGCTCATGTCCGGCGCCGGGTGTGGACGGTGTGTGCCGGG
>NZ_BJMM01000175.1 GCF_006539165.1 Streptomyces cacaoi
GGGTGTGTTGCAGTCGTGGTTGGTGGATGAGCGGTTGGTGGGTTCGCGGTTGGTGGTGGTGACGCGGGAGGGTGTTGCTGTTGGTGGTGGTGTGGGTTCGGGTGTGGTGGATGTGGTGCAGGGTGCGGTGTGGGGTTTGGTGCGTGCGGCGCAGGCGGAGAATCCGGGCCGGTTCGTGTTGGTGGATGGTGAGGTTTCGGTCGGTGTGGGGGAGTTGGTGTCGGCTGTGGCGGGTTCGGGTTCGGGTGAGGTGGAGTTGGCGTTGCGTGGGGGTGGGGTGTGGGTGCCTCGGTTGGTAGCTGGTGGGGTGTTGGGTTCGGGTCCGGTGTGGGATCCGGAGGGTGTGGTGTTGGTGACGGGTGGTACGGGTGGTCTGGGTGGTGTGGTGGCGCGGTATCTGGTGGTGGAGGAGGGTGTGCGGCATGTGGTGTTGAGTAGTCGTCGGGGTCTTGAGGCGCCGGGTGCGGTGGAGTTGGTGGGGGAGTTGGAGGCTGCGGGTGCGCGGGTGCGGGTGGTGGCGTGTGATGTGGCGGAGCGTGCGCAGGTGGCGCGGCTCGTGGAGGGCATCGTTGCCGAGCGGCCGCTCACGGGCGTCATCCACGCGGCAGGCATCGGTGACAACGGCCTGATCGACGCGCTCACCCCCGAACGCCTCGATGCCGTCCTGGCGCCGAAGTCGGATGCGGCGTGGTGGCTGCACGAGATGACGCGGGGGATGGATCTGGCGGCGTTCGTGCTGTTCTCGTCGGCGGGTGGTCTGGTGTTGACGGCGGGGCAGGGGAATTACGCGGCGGCGAACGTGTTCCTGGACGCGTTGGCGCAGCGTCGTTGTGCGGAGGGGTTGCCTGCGACGTCGATGGCGTTCGGGTTGTGGGAGGTCGGTGCCGGGTTGGGGCAGTACCTCTCCGACATCGACCGCGCCCGCATGGCCA
>NZ_BJMM01000176.1 GCF_006539165.1 Streptomyces cacaoi
AGGAGACCCCCGCTCCGTGGTGCCCCCATACGCATATCCGGCCTGTTGCGGCCGTGGCCCTCTTTTCGGGGCGGGCACAAGGCAGCTGGTTGTCACGGTGTGCGGTAGCCGCGGAACGTCACGGGCTTTCTGCTGTGGAAGCCGAGCCGTTCGTAGAGGGCGATCGCGCCGGTGTTCACCTCGGCCACGTGCAGGAAGGGGCTGTCGCCCCGGGCCGTGATGCGGGCGGCGAGGGCGCCGACCAGCCGGGCGGCGTGCCCTCGCCCGCGTGCCTCCGGGGCTGTGCACACGGCGCTGATCTCGGTCCAGCCCGGTGGCCTGAGCCGTTCGCCCGCCATGGCCACCAGCGTGCCGTTCTCCCGGACGCCGAGGTAGGTACCGAGCTGATGGGTGCGTGCATGGAACGGGCCCGGCCGGGTCCGTGCGACGAGGTCGAGCATCTCGGGCACGTCCCCGGCCCCCAGCTCGACCACGCCGTCCTCCTCGCTACCGGGACGCTCCCCTCCGCCGTGCCGGACCATCTGGCGGCCCGCCAACTCGAAGACGGGTTCCCACTCCCGGGGCGGTCGCGCCGCACTGCTGAACATGTCGGCCAGCTCCCCCGGCCCGAGCAGCCGGGCCAGATCGGCCCATTCCTGCGGGCCGGGCTCGGGGGACACCGTGGCGAAGGTCGCGACTCCCGGCAGATAGGTGGCGGCCCGCCCGCACCGCCGGGCGAGACCCGCATGGTGCCCCCGCAACGAAGCACCCACCGGATCATCCAGCACGCCGCAGTCCCGAACCTTCATCGTGCTTGTTTCTCCTCCATCAGCTGAGCCCCGGATTCATCCTACGAACCACACCGAACAGGCCCGATCACCGTATGGGGGCACCACGGAGCGGGGGTCTCCT
>NZ_BJMM01000177.1 GCF_006539165.1 Streptomyces cacaoi
CGCCACCCGGCTGATCGCCCGGGTCCGCTCCGCGCTGGACGTCGAGCCGACGCTGCGTGCCCTGTTCGAGGCGCCGACGGTGGCCGGTCTCGCGGCCCGGCTGGCCGGGGCGGGCCGTCCCCGTCCGGCGCTGACGGCCGCCGCGCGGCCGGAGGTGCTGCCGCTGTCGTTCGCGCAGCGCCGCCTGTGGTTCCTGCACCGGATGGAGGGCCCGAGCGCCACCTACAACATCCCGCTGGCGCTGCGGCTGACCGGCGCCCCCGGCGCCCTCGACATCGGGGCGCTGCGTGCGGCCCTGGCCGATGTGGTCGCCCGGCACGAGAGCCTGCGCACGGTCTTCGCCGACACGGACGACGGGCCCTGCCAGCGGATCCTGCCCCCGCGGGAGGCGCGTCCCGAACTCCCCGTCGTACCGGCCGACCCCGGCGAGCTGCCCGGACTGGTGGCCAGGGAAGCACGCCACCCCTTCGACCTGGGCGCCGAGATCCCGCTGCGGGCCCGGCTGTTCGCGACGGCGCCGGGTGAGCACGTGCTGGTGCTCGTGGTGCACCACATCGCCGGTGACGGCTGGTCCACCGGCCCGCTCTCCCACGACCTGGCGACTGCGTACGCGGCCCGGTGCGCGGGTGCGGAGCCGGACTGGGCGCCGCTGCCGGTGCAGTATGCCGATTACACGCTGTGGCAGCGCGAGCTGCTGGGTGAGGCGACGGACCCGGAGAGTCTGTTCGCGCGTCAATTGGCGTATTGGCGTGGGGAGTTGGCGGGGCTTCCGGAGTGTGTGGCGTTGCCGGTGGATCGTCCGCGTCCTGCGGTGGCGTCGTTCCGGGGTGGGCATGTGCCGGTGGAGGTGGACGCCGGGCTGCACGCGGAGTTGTTGGAGCT
>NZ_BJMM01000178.1 GCF_006539165.1 Streptomyces cacaoi
CGTCCCGCTCCCGCGCGGTCCGCTGCACGGCCTCCTGGAACTCCACCGGCCAGGCGACGGCGACCCGGCCGCCCCGATGGCCGGCGACCTGGGGATACGGGCGGTCCGTCGGCAGCTCCAACCTGCCCGGCAGACCGTCCAGTCGGCGCTCCCAGTACCGCATCTGCCGGGCGAGCACGCTGTCCTCGTCCCCCTCGTCGCCGAGGGCCCGGTGCTGCCAGAGCGCATAGTCGGCGTACTGCACCGGAAGCGGCGCCCAGGACGGCGCGGCCCCGGCGCGGCGGGCCTCGTACGCGCTCCACAGATCACGGAGCAGCGGGGCCAGCGACCATCCGTCACCGGCGATGTGGTGCACCACCAGCACCAGCCGGTGCTCGGTGGCGGACACCGCGAACAGCCGGGCACGGAACGGGAGATCGGCCGCGAGGTCGAACCCGCGGCGGGCCACCGCACGGACCGCCTCGTCCAGCCGCTGTTCCGGCCATGCGGAGGCGTCGACCACGTGCCACGCGGCGTCGGCGTCGACGCCGGGACAACCGTCGTCGCCGGGCGCGGCGTCGGCACCGGGCACGCCGTCGGGATCGGGAACGGCGTCGACGCCGGGGTCACCGTCGTCGCCGGGCGCGGCATCGGCCTCGGGAACGGCGTCGGAACCGGGATCGGCACCGGCCCCAGCACAGGTGGCACCCGCACCGGCCCCGGCACAGACACGCGCACGGGCTTCGGCCGGGTCGAGGATCCGCTGCTCGGGCACGCCGTCCACCGCCGGGAACACCGTCCGCAGACTCTCGTGCCGCCCCACCACATCCCCCACCGCGGCCGCCATCGCCCCCGCATCCAGCGCACCCGAAATCCCCAGCG
>NZ_BJMM01000179.1 GCF_006539165.1 Streptomyces cacaoi
CGATTCCCCGGGCGCGGGCGGCGGTGGTCGCACGGGCCGGGGCTACGACTACCCCGCGACGTCCAACAACCGTCCCGCGGGCAACGAGGAGGCCCCGGGCTCCGGCGCGCCGACACGGTCGGACCCGTTCGAGGGTTCGGGGCAGCGGCTGGGCGGCTCGCAGCAGAACCCGTACGGGACGGCGAAGCCGGGCAGCCCGGACGATTCCCCCGGCGCGGGCGGTGGCGGCGGTGGCCGCACGGGCCGCGGCCACGACTACCCGGCGACGGTCAACAACCGCCCGGCGGGCACCGAGGACGCTCCGGGCTCGGGCTCCGGCGGACAGGCGCCGCGCAACCCCTTCGAGGGCTCGGGGCAACGGCTGGGCGGTGAGCCGAAGAACCCGTACGGCACGCCCAAGCCGGGCAGCCCGGAGGAAGCACCGGGCTCGGGCGGCGGCGGAGACCGCACAGGGCGCGGCTACGACTACCCGGCGACCAGCGACAACCGTCCGCCCGGCACCGCGACGGGCGAGGAGACCCCCGCCGCACCCCGGCCCAACCCGATGGACAAGCCGGGGCACGCCGTCGGCGGCCCGATGAACGATCCGCACGGTGTCACCCAGCAGCCGCGCCCCACACCGGGCGGCCGGGGCGGCGGCCCCGCTCCGCAGCAGCCGCAGCAGCCGCCGCGGTCGGGTGCGGGGTACGACAGGCCGGCGACCATGGACGATCTGCCCGGCCAGGGCGGTCGCCTGGGCGGAGGCGGCTCCGGCCCGGGCAGCGGCAACGTGCGCTCCAACGACGGTGCCGGTAGCTCGACGTATGTGGAGAACCCCGCCGGTGGCGGCAAGGGGCCCGGTGGCGGTGCGCAGCGCGGCGGTTCCGGTGGCTCCTCGCAGGAGACGCCCCCGGCGCGGCAGGGTGAGGAGTCGCCCACGGGCTCGTCGTCGAAGTCGGATGAGGCGCCTGCCGGTTCGGGCTCGTCTCCGAAGCCGGGGCAGGACTCGCCGACGAGTTCGGGCTCGGGCTCGAAGCCGGGGGAGGAGTCGTCCACGGGGACGGGCACGGGTTCGTCCTCGAAGCCGGGCGGGACGTCGGCCGAGGAGACGGCTCCGGGGTCCGGTGCGCAGGGCGGTGGCGCGAGCGGTTCGGAGAAGGCTCCTCCGGCGGGGGAGACCTCGTCGGGGCCGGTGCGGCAGGAACCGGCCGAGGGCGCCGGGGAGTCGGGCGGCCCGGTGGGGGGTTCGGGCGCTCCGTCCGGGTCCGGTCAGCGGCTGGGCGGCCCGCAGAACAACCCGTACGGGACGAGTGAGCCCCGGCCGGCCACGACGGACTCCGGCTCCGGTGCCGGCACAGGCGGTGAGGGGTGGTGGAGTCGGTCGGGTCTGCCGGTGGGTGGTCCGCAGAACAATCCGCATGGGACGGCTGAGCCTGGTCCGGCCGGGTCGGGGTCTGGTGCCGGTTCCGGTGCGGGTGGTGAGGGTTGGTGGAGTCGGTCGGGTCTGCCGGTGGGCGGTCCGCAGAACGATCCGCACGGCTTCAGCCAGCCGCGTACGCCGCAGGGTGAG
>NZ_BJMM01000180.1 GCF_006539165.1 Streptomyces cacaoi
GCGGTCCGCGCGTCCAGTGCGTGGTGGGTGACGTGCACCGTGGTCTCGGTGATGCCGTACATGTTGACCAGACGCGGCGCGTCCTCCGGATGCCGCTCGTACCAGTCGGCGAGCCGGGCGGGCTCCAGCGCCTCACCACCGAAGACGACGGTGCGCAGCCGCAGCCGCCGTCCGGTCCCCGGGTCCTCCCGGTCGGCGCCGGCGAGTTGGTGGAACGCGGACGGCGTCTGGTTGAGGACGGTGACGCCCTCGTCGGCCAGCAGCCGCAGAAAGCGCGCCGGGTCCCGACTCGTCTCGAACGGCACGACCACCAGCCGCCCACCGTGCACCAGAGCGCCCCACAACTCCCACACCGAGAAGTCGAACGCATAGGAGTGGAACAACGTCCACACATCATCGGGACCGAAGCCGAACAGCCCCCGCGTCCCCGTCAACAGCCGCACCACATTACGGTGCGAGACCACCACACCCTTCGGCCGCCCCGTCGACCCCGACGTATAGATCACATACGCCGGACAGTCCGGACGCACCACCAACTCCCCAACATGAGAAGCCTTTTCGGGGCAGGGCTCCGCGAGGGCCTCCTCCAGCAGCAGACGTTCACCAGGCGCATCCGACGGGAGCGACGACACCGTCGCCGCATCCGTCACCAACAGCGCCGGACACGCATCCCCCAGCAGGAACGCCACCCGCGCCACCGGATACTCCGGATCCACCGGCACATACGCACCCCCCGCCTTCAACACCCCCAACACCGCAACCACCAGATCCACCGAACGCGGCAACACCAACGCCACCAACCGCTCAGGACCCACACC
>NZ_BJMM01000181.1 GCF_006539165.1 Streptomyces cacaoi
CCAGGATTTTCGAGGGCGGTGGGGTCAACCAGACGGTGGTGGAGATGGAACGGGGGTTCCTGTTCATCATGTCCATCTCGGACGGCTCGTCACTCGCCGTCCTCGCCCACCCGGAGGCCGATATCGGCCTGATCGGCTACGAGATGGCCCTCTTGGTGGACCGCGCTGGAAGCGTACTCACTCCCGACGTCCGCGCGGAACTCCAGGGAAGCATTCTCAACTGATCTGCACGCTCCCCCCACTTGAGCACCACAGTCCGACCGCCGACCACATGCCTCGCTCGGAGGAGCCATGACCCCGCCGCCCGCCTCGCCCGATCCGTACGACGCGTCGTACGGAGGAGAGGGCGACCAGCCGCTGGTGCGGCCCTACGCCATGACCGGTGGTCGTACCCGGCCCCGCTACCAGCTCGCCATCGAAGCGCTGGTGAGCACGACCGCGGACCCGATGCAGCTACAGGGGCTGCTCCCTGAGCACCAGCGGATATGCCACCTGTGCCAGGAGGTGAAGTCGGTAGCGGAGGTCTCCGCGCTGCTCGCCATTCCCCTGGGAGTGGCGAGGATTCTGGTCGCCGACCTCGCCGAGGCCGGAATGGTGGCCATCCACCAGCCCGGCGGCGGTTCCGAGCCCGGCGGCGCCCCCGACGTGACACTGCTGGAAAGGGTGCTCAGTGGACTTCGCAAGCTCTAGCCCGCAGATGGACCCGATGAGCCGTCAGCCGGTGCCGCCCATGGGCTCGATGGGCCAGGCGAGCCACGAGGGATACGGCATGCCCCAGGGCCGCTCCACGACG
>NZ_BJMM01000182.1 GCF_006539165.1 Streptomyces cacaoi
CACGGAGTTGACAGTGAGCCGGTGCCGCCGGGCGAAGTCGGCCACGTCCGTGGACAGGGTGCCGGGCAGCTCCACGTCCAGATGCCGGATACCGGCTTCGTCCGCCGGAAGCTCGCCCGCTGCCCGGTCGGTGGGCAGCGCGACAGGCGTGTCGTACCCGTCCAGGACGCGGCGCCAGTACGCCGGGGCGGCGTCGGCGTCGCGCGCGGCCAGCCACTCCAGATAGTCGCGGTAGGGCCGCCGCACGGCCGGGGTGCCGCCCGCGTACCGGGTGAAGAGGTCGTCGAGGAACTGCGGGGTGGACCAGCCGTCCAGCAGCAGATGGTGGAAGGTCCACACGATCTGCACCCGGCCGCCGCCCAGCTCGGCCAGCGCGAGCCGGGTCAGCGGGGCCTCGTCCAGCCGCAGCCCACCGAGCTCCTCCGCACGCCACGCACTCAGCCGACCGGCGCGCTCGGCCTCGTCCAGACCGCGCCAGTCCGCGCGCCGCACGGGCACCTCGACCCGCTGATGAACCACCGCGACGGACTCATCCACCTCCTCCCACACCACCGAAATCCGCAGTGCGTCCGAGGAGTTGACCGCCTCCTGCCACGCGTCCGCGAGCCGGTCGACATCCTCGACACCCTCCAGCACGAACGCCATCTGCTCCACATACGCCTCACCCGACGCGTCCTCCAGCGAGTGGAACAACATCCCCTGCTGCATCGGCGAGAGCGGCACCACATCCGCAGCCCCCGCACCGGTGCCCACCACCCGATCCACGGCAGCCTGATCCAAGG
>NZ_BJMM01000183.1 GCF_006539165.1 Streptomyces cacaoi
GACGGTGTTGACGGTGAGCCGGTGCCGCCGGGCGAAGTCGGCCACGTCCGTGGAGAGCGTCCCCGGCAGCTCCACCTCCAGATGGCGGGTGGCCCAGGAGGCGTGCTCGGGGTCGGCCTGCCGGTCGGCGGGGAGAGCGACGGGGGTGTCGTATCCGGCGAGGGCGGCCCGCCAGTGCTCCAGCGCGGCACCGGTGTCCTGCCCGGCCAGCCACTCCAGATGGTCCCGGTAGGGCCGCCGCACGGCCGGAGCCGCGCCCGCGTACCGCGCGAACACATCGTCGAGCAGTTGCGGCGTGGACCAGCCGTCCAGCAGCAGATGGTGGAAGGTCCACACGACCCGCACCCGGCCGCCGCCCAGCTCCGCGAGCGACACCCGCAACAGCGGCGCCTCGTCCAGCCGGACCCCGGCCCGGTCCGCGGCCCGGCGCCGCTCCAGCTCGCGCTCACACTCCTCGTCGCTCAGACCGCGCCAGTCGGCACGGTGGACGGGCACCTCGACCCGCTGATGGACGACAGCGACGGGCTCGTCCACCTCCTCCCACACCACCGAAATCCGCAGTGCGTCCGAGGAGTTGACCGCCTCCTGCCACGCGTCCGCCAGCCGGTCGACGTCCTCGACCCCCTCCAGCACGAACGCCATCTGCTCCACATACGCCTGGCCCGACGCGTCCTCCAGCGAGTGGAACAACATCCCCTGCTGCATCGGCGAGAGCGGCACCACATCCGCGACCCCCTCACCGGTGCCCACCACCCGATCCACGGCAGCCTGATCCAACG
>NZ_BJMM01000184.1 GCF_006539165.1 Streptomyces cacaoi
ACGCGCCGCCTCCTCCCGCAGGACCTCCGCCGTCCCGGCGGACCCCGGCTCCACCACCCGCACCGGGACGGCCCGCACCGCCGCGACCCGCTGCACACCGTGCCCGTCCACGGAGACGAAGGTGGTCCGCAATGCCTCGTGCCGTGCGACGAGCCCGTCCACGGCGGTCTGCACGGCGCCGCGGTCGAGCGCGCCCCGCAGCCGCACCACGGAGAGCACGTTGTACGCGGCCGCGCCCACGGTGAACTCGTCCAGGAACCAGAGCCGCTCCTGCGCGGGCGCGAGCGGCAGATCGGCGTCCGCCGCCCTCGCCACCCGAAGCACCTCGTGTCCCGTGGCCCGAAGCACCTCGTGTCCCGTGGCCCGGGGCTCCTTCCCGGGCCCGACGAGGCCGTCCCCGTCGCCCGGACCGGCCGGCACACGCTCCGCCAGGCCCGCCACGGTGGGAGCGTCGAACAGGGCACGCGGCGACATGTCAGCGCCCAGCTGCACACGGATGCGCGACACCGCCTTCAGGCTGGAGATCGAATCCCCGCCCAACGCGAAGAAGTCGTCGTGCACCCCGACCCGCTCGACACCCAGCACCTCGGCCCAGATCCCGCACAGCAGCCGCTCGGCCTCGGTCCGCGGCGCCACATACTCCGCCCCCGCACCGACCTCCGGCTCCGGCAGCGCA
>NZ_BJMM01000185.1 GCF_006539165.1 Streptomyces cacaoi
CCGCCCAGGACCAGCACCGATTTCACCAAACACCTGTGCTCAGGCATCGCCGGGCACAAGCGTGCCGAATTGAAGGAGCTGCGACGCAGAAACCGAGAGCTTGAGCAGGAGAGCACTTTCCTGAAAGCCGTTCCGTCGCGCTGGCGAAGCTCACCGGCCTTGGCCGCGAGCTCGTGCATCCATACGAGAGGCACCTCGTGGAGGTCTGCATGTCCTCCCGTCGGGCTCAGCCACGCTCCGGCCGGGTAGATCGCAGGACCGAGGCTCACACCCTCCTCGACGGCCTGGGCCAGAGCGATGCCGAGGCCGCCGAGCTCGCGTACTGAGGTCTCCCCCGCGTCGAGAGCCGCGCGGAGACCGGGCACGGCTCGCGCTATGTCGTCACCGTACCGCGGCCGATCGAAGCAGCTGTCCGACCGCCTTGACCGCGACTCGGACGCTCCCGCCTGGGACGTAGGTCATCGGGATCTCCGAGATCCGGGTGATGCGAACCTGGTTCGGGTCCGCGCCGGCACGGACAGCCTCGGCTGTCGCGGCCTCCCGCGCCTCGTTCAGACACTTCTCCCGGCCGTGCTCGTCGTAGGAGTACACGCGGTCGACTGTTCCCGATGCCTCGGCGATGGCGGCCCCCACGGCGTTCGCGACCGGAGACAGGTCGTGCCGGATCACCTTCGA
>NZ_BJMM01000186.1 GCF_006539165.1 Streptomyces cacaoi
CCCGTGCTGCTCCCCCGCAGCGACACCGGATCGATACCCGACCGCTCCAACGCCTCCCACGTCGTCTCCAACAACAACCGCTGCTGCGCATCCGTCGCCAACGCCTCACGCGGACTCATCCCAAAGAAACCCGCATCAAACTCCGCCGCATCCGACAGAAAACCCCCCTCCCGCGCATACGACGCACCCACCACCGACGGATCCGGATCAAACAACCCCTCCACATCCCAACCCCGATCCACCGGAAAACCACCCACCGCATCAACCCCACCCGACACCAAACCCCACAACCCCTCCGCCGACACCACACCACCCGGATACCGACACCCCACCCCCACCACAACCACCGGATCACCCTCAACCACCAACCCACCACCAGAACCCACACCCGACACCGAACCCGAAACCGGCTCCACACCAGCCGCCGAACCCACACCACCCAACAACTCACCCAGCAAAAACCCCGACAACGCCTCCACCGACGGGTAATCAAAAACCAACGTCGCCGGCAACCCCAGCCCCGTCACCCTCCCCAACCGATTCCGCAACTCCACCGCCGTCAACGAATCAAACCCCAACTCACTGAACGCACGCGACGCATCCACCACCCCCGCATCCACATGCCCCAACACCACCGCCACCTGACCACGCACCAGGTC
>NZ_BJMM01000187.1 GCF_006539165.1 Streptomyces cacaoi
TGCTCGGGATTTCGGGTGCGCTGGATGCCGGAGCGCTGGGCGAGGCCGTCGCGGATGTGGTGGGGCGGCACGAGAGTCTGCGGACGGTGTTCCCCGCGGTGGACGGCGTGCCCGAGCAGCAGATCCTCGACTCCGCCGAAGCCCGTGCGGTGTGGGGCGTCGTCGACGCCGCCGGCTGGTCACCGCGGGAGCTGGACGAGGAGGCCGCCGCCGTCGTGCGGCACGAGTTCGACCTGGCGGCCGAAGTGCCCTTCCGGGCCCGGCTGTTCACGGTGTCCGCCACCGAGCACCGGCTCGCGCTGGCGGTGCACCACATCGCCGGGGACGGGTCGTCCCTGGCGCCGCTCGTCCGCGACCTCCTCACCGCCTACCGGGCCCGCTGCGCCGGCGCCGCGCCGTCCTGGGTGCCGCTTCCGGTGCAGTACGCCGACTATGCGCTCTGGCAGCACCGGGCCCTCGGCGACGAGGCGGACGAGGACAGCGTGCTCGCCCGGCAGATGCGCTACTGGGAACACCAACTGCGGGGCTTCGAGGGCCTGTTGGAGCTGCCCACCGATCGGCCCCACCCGGTGGTGGCCGGCCACCACGGCGGCCAGATCACCGTCGAGTGGCCGGCGGAGCTGCAACAGCGGGTGCAGAGCCTGGCCCGCGAGCACGAGG
>NZ_BJMM01000188.1 GCF_006539165.1 Streptomyces cacaoi
GGTGTTGCCGGTGCAGTATGCGGATTTTGCGGTGTGGCAGCGGGGGCGGTTGTCGGGTGGGGTGTTGGAGGGGGAGTTGGGGTTCTGGCGGGAGCGGTTGGCGGGGTTGGAGCCGTTGGAGTTGCCGTTGGACCGGGTGCGTCCTGCGGTGCGGTCGTCGGGGGGTTCGACGTGGGTGTTCGAGGTGCCTGCTGGTGTGGGGCGGGGTTTGGCGGGTGTGGGGCGTGGTGCGGGTGCGAGTGTGTTCATGGTGTTGGTGGCGGTGACGCAGGTGTTGTTGTCGCGGTATTCGGGGCAGCGGGATGTGGCGTTGGGTACGGCGGTGTCGGGGCGTGAGCGTGCGGAGTTGGAGGGGCTTGTCGGGTTTTTTGTGAATACGGTGGTGTTGCGGTCGTGGGTGGATGAGGGGTTGTCGTTCGGTGCGTTTCTTGAGGGGGTGAAGGGTGAGGTTCTGGAGGCTTTCGCGCATCAGGATGTGCCGTTCTCGCGGTTGATCGAGGAGTTGGCGCCGGAGCGTGATACGAGTCGGACGCCGTTGGTGCAGGCGATGCTGGTGTTGCAGAACACTCCGGAGGCCGCGTTCGAACTGCCCGGACTCACCGCACAGGAG
>NZ_BJMM01000189.1 GCF_006539165.1 Streptomyces cacaoi
GCTCAGGAGGCTGTCGGGGTCGTCGGGGTCGCCCAGCAGCCGCCGCTGCCACAACGTGTAGTCCGCATACTGCACCGGCAACGCCTCCCACTCCGGCGCCCGCCCCCCACACCGCGCCGCATACGCCGCCGACAGATCCCGCCACAACGGCCCCATCGACCACCCATCACCCGCAATGTGATGCACCACCAACACCAACACCGAACTCTCCGCACCCGAGACGAACAACGCAGCACGGAACGGCAGTTCAACCGCCAGATCAAAGACATGACCCGAAACCTCCGCAACCCGCGCCTCCAACTCCCCCGCACCCACCTCCACCACCGGCAGCTCCACCACCGCCTCACCAACAGCCACAACCTCCTGCAACGGCTCCCCCGCCACCTCAGGAAACCGCGTACGCAACGACTCGTGCCGCCCCAGAACATCACCCAACGCCGCCCGCAACGCACCCACATCAACCCGACCACTCAACCGCAACACCAACGGAATGTTGTACAACGCACTGGCACCCTCCAGACGATCCACGAACCACAGACGACGCTGCGCATACGACAACGGCAACCGCTCCGGCCGCGGACCAGCCGTCAG
>NZ_BJMM01000190.1 GCF_006539165.1 Streptomyces cacaoi
GGCGAACACACCGAACCGCTCATACAGCTCACGTCCCATACCCAGGCGCTGGGCACCCTGGCCCGAGAAGAGGAACGCACGCTTCCCGCCGCGGGCAGAACCCGACACAGCCCCCGCCGTGCTCTCCCCCGCAGCCACAGCCGCCAGTTGACGCAGTGCCTCGTCCCGGTCGGCCGCCACCGCCACCGCACGGTGCTCGAACCGCGACCGAGCCGTCACCAACGACAACCCCACATCTTCCAGCCGCGCCCCCGGCCGCTCCTCCAGATGAGCCAGCAAACGCGCAGCCTGACCCCGCAACGCCCCCTCACTCCGCGCCGACAACACCAACGGCACCACACCCGGCACCACCACCGGCCCGTCCACCGCAACCGGCTCGGCCACAGACTCCGGCTGCTCCAGAATCACATGCGCATTCGTCCCACTCACACCGAACGAGGAGACGCCGACGCGACGCGGACGACCCGTGTCCGGCCACTGAGTCGGCTCGGTGACCAGCTCGACGGCGCCGGCCGTCCAGTCGACGTGCGTGGAGGGCTGGTCGACGTGCAGCGTCGGCGGCAGCACACCATGCCGCATCGCCAT
>NZ_BJMM01000191.1 GCF_006539165.1 Streptomyces cacaoi
GGTTGGTTCTCGCACGAGGAGGACGCGCCCGCCGGCGGCTCGGTGCCGATCGGTCGTCCGGTCGCGGGTAAGAGTCTGCGGGTGTTGGACGGGTCGTTGCGGCCGGTGCCGGTGGGTGTGTGGGGTGAGTTGTACATCGGCGGCCAGGGTGTGGCCCGGGGCTACCACGAGCGTCCGGGCTTGACGGCCGAACGCTTCGTGGCCGATCCCTTCGCGCCGGGTCAGCGGCTCTACCGCAGTGGTGATGTGGTGCGGTGGTCGGCGGATGGCGTCCTGGAGTACGCGGGTCGTGGTGATGACCAGGTCAAGGTGCGTGGGTATCGCATCGAGTTGGGGGAGATCGAGGCCGCGCTGGCTTCGCATGGGCGGGTGGCGCGGGCTGCGGTGGTGGCGCGGGAGGACCGTCCGGGTGTGAAGCGTCTGGCGGCCTACCTCGTCCCCCAGGACCCGGGCTCGGGCCTGTCCGTGGATGAGGCGCGGGAGCACGTGGCGGGAATGCTGCCGGAGTACATGGTGCCGGCCGCGTTCGTGACCCTGGATGCGTTGCCGTTGAACGCGAGCGGGAAGCTGGACCGGCGTGCGC
>NZ_BJMM01000192.1 GCF_006539165.1 Streptomyces cacaoi
ACGGGACGGTGCCGCCAGCGTGATCGGCCGTCCGCTGCCCGACCTGCGCGGCTACGTGCTGGACGAGCGGCTGGTGCCGGTACCGCCCGGCGTGCCCGGCGAACTGTACGTGGCAGGGCCCGGGTTGGCGCGCGGCTATCTGAACCGTCCCGCCACGAGCGCCGAGCGGTTCGTCGCCGATCCGTACGGCCCGGCCGGGCAGCGGATGTACCGGACGGGCGATGTGGTGCGCCGCCGCACCGACGGCACGCTGGAGTACATCGGCCGGGCGGACCACCAGGTCCAGGTGCGCGGCTTCCGTATCGAACCGGGCGAGATCGAGGCCGCGCTCGTCCGTCATCCGCAGGTGGCGGACGCGGCCGTGGTGGCCCGCACGGAGCCGGGTGCCGAGCCGGGACACGGGGTGCGGCTGGTCGGCTACGTGGCGCCCGCGGCCGGTGCGGCACCCCGTCCCGCGGACGTGACCGGGCATCTGCGTGCCCTGCTCCCGGAGCACATGGTGCCGTCCGCCGTCGTGGTGCTGGACGAGCTGCCGCTGACCGCCAACGGCAAGCTGGACCGCGCCGCCT
>NZ_BJMM01000193.1 GCF_006539165.1 Streptomyces cacaoi
CGTCGTCGCGGAGGGTGAGGTGACGGCGGGGGCCGTGCGGGAGGCGGTGGGTCGTCATGGGGTGCGGGGCTTGTTTGTGACGACCGCGTTGTTCGGGGTGTTGGCGGAGGAGGATCCGGGGTGTTTTGCGGGGCTGGGTGAGGTGTGGACGGGGGGTGAGGCGGCTTCGTGTGCGGCGATGGGGTCGATGTTGGCGGAGTGTGGTGAGGCGGGTACGGCGTTGGTGCATGTGTACGGGCCGACGGAGTCGACGACGTTCGCGGTGTGTGGGGCGCTGTCGCGTGAGGACGTGGCCGGGGGGTCGGTGCCGTTGGGGCTGCCGATGGACAACACCCGGGCTGTGGTGCTGGACGCGGGGCTCAGGCCCGTCGGGGTCGGTGTGCCGGGTGAGCTGTATCTGGGTGGCCATGGTCTGGCTCGGGGTTATGAGGGCCGTGCGGATCTGACGGCGGAACGCTTTGTGGCCGATCCGTTCGTTGCGGGTCAACGGCTTTACCGCACGGGGGACTTGGTGCGTCGGCGGGGTGACGGTCGTCTGGAGTTCCTGGGTCGTGGTGATGAT
>NZ_BJMM01000194.1 GCF_006539165.1 Streptomyces cacaoi
GTACCGGCGCAGGAACGCGCCGAGGTCGTCGACGGACAGCAGCCGCTGCTCGGAGACCGCCAGCGTCGCCCCGTTGCCCAGGGCCGCCCACATCTCCAGCGCCGCCGCGTCGAACGACCAGGTGCTCAGCTGCGAGACCACGTCCTGCGCGCCGACCGCGAAGTCCGGGTTGCGGGCCACCCGCAGGAAGCCGCCGTGGGAGAGGACGACGCCCTTGGGGCGGCCCGTCGAACCGGAGGTGTAGAACACATACGCGGGGGCGTCGGGCGTCACCGCCGGCCCGTCCTGGACGCCCGTGCCCAGCACCATCGTGCGGTCGGCCGGTACCCCCACGCCGAGCACCATGGTGACGTCCGCGCCGCCCTGCTCCGGTGCCCCGGCCCCGGCGTCCGCGCCGTCCCGCGTACCGTCCGCGCCGGGCCGCCCCTCGTCCACCCGGACGGTGCGCACCTCGCCCGCGCACGGCACCACGGCGGCCGTCCCCTCGTCCACCAGGACGGTCTCCACCCCGGAGTCCGCCACCATGAACTCCAGCCGCTCCACCGGGTATTCGGGA
>NZ_BJMM01000195.1 GCF_006539165.1 Streptomyces cacaoi
TCCCTCATCCGACCGCTCGAACCGCGTCCACAACCCCTCGTGGTGCCGGAACACCGCACGCACCGCATCCGCCAACACACCCGTGTCCACGCCCTCGGCCACCGCCAGCCGCATCGACATCCCGAAGTGGTCGGGGGCCTCGGTGCGGGTCTCCAGGAACCATTGCTGGACGGGTGACAGCACGACGGGGCCGGACGGCACCGGTGCCGCGCCGTCCGTGCCGGAAGCCGCCCCCGCGCCGGCTTCCGCCTCCTCCGCATCCGTCCGCCGGACGACGGCCGCGACCCCGGCGACCGTCTGCCGCACCAGCACATCCTGCGGGGAGACGACGAACCCCGCGCGGCGCAGCCGGGACACCACCTGGATGCTCAGGATCGAGTCCCCGCCCAGCTCGAAGAAGTTGTCGTCGATGCCGACCCGTTCCACGCCGAGGACCTCGGCCCAGATGCGGGCCACGGCCTCCTCGGTCCCGTTGCGCGGGGCGCGTCCGCCACCGCTCGGTGCGGTCGTCACC
>NZ_BJMM01000196.1 GCF_006539165.1 Streptomyces cacaoi
AGCGGCATGGTGTGACGGGTCTGTGGGTGACGGCCGCGCTGTTCGGTGTGCTGGCCGATGAGGACCCGGGGTGTTTCGCCGGTCTGGGCGAGGTGTGGACCGGTGGCGAGGCCGTGTCGGCGGTTGCGGTGGAGCGGGTGCTGGCGGCGTGCGGCTCGACGGTGGTGGTCAACGGCTATGGCCCGACGGAGTCGACGACGTTCGCCGTCTGCGGGCCGCTGTCGCGTGAGGATGTGGCCGCGGGCTCGGTCCCGTTGGGCCTTCCCATGGACAACACGCGTGCTCTGGTGCTGGATTCCGGGCTGCGACCGGTGGGTGTAGGGGTGCCGGGCGAGCTGTATCTGGGGGGCCATGGTCTGGCTCGGGGTTATGAGGGGCGTGCGGATCTGACGGCGGAACGTTTCGTGGCCGATCCGTTCGTGGCGGGTCAACGGCTGTACCGCACGGGGGACTTGGTGCGTCGGCGGGATGACGGTCGGCTGGAGTTTCTTGGTCGTGGTGATGAC
>NZ_BJMM01000197.1 GCF_006539165.1 Streptomyces cacaoi
GTACGCATTCACCAACCTGCGCCCCACAGCCCAACGCTCCACCACCTCACGACCACACGCCTCACCAGCCACCACCAACGTCCCCACCGAACCCAACACACCCACCGGCAACGACACCAACACCGACGGCGGCACGGTGACCACGTCGATGGCGTTGTCCGGGTCCGTCAGCGCGTCGACCGGCGAGCCGGAGGAGACGAGCACCAGCGTCGCGCCGGCCGACAGCGTCGTGCACAGCTCGGAGACGGAGGCGTCGAAGCTGGGCGAGGCGAACTGGAGGACCCGGCTCTCCGGAGTGAGGGCGAAGCCCCGCGTCTGCGCGGCCGCGAGCCCGGCCACGCCCCCGTGGGTGACGGTCACACCCTTGGGACGGCCCGTCGAGCCGGAGGTGTAGAGCACATACGCCGCCTGCTGCCGAGAGAGCACCACCTCGGGGCCGCTCTCCCCGTACTCCTCGGCACACCCCTCGGCCGCGACCACCGCCGGATCGTCCACCACCAG